>CAVWRV010000013.1:0-57351 GCA_963757515.1 uncultured Acidobacteriaceae bacterium
GTGACCGTGCATTTACCCAATTGCAGGTTGAACTCATACGTAAGTCTCGAGCGCCGGGTAGGGAAGTAGTTCTCCAGCAGCACGCGGTTCTTCAGTGTCAGGTGCCAGCGCTCGATCTTGCCTTGGGTCTGGGGATGGAAGGGCGCGCCGCGCATCGCGAGCACTACCATCCCGATGGGCCGTAGAGGGAGTCCAATGAAGTCGCCAAAGCTGCGCTTTTTCTGGCGTCGGATGACTCCAGTTTCGTCACGGCATCGAACTGTTCGTTGATGGCGGCAGAGGCACAAGCAGTTTCCTCCCTGACTGCGGTCGCGTGTGCGTCCTGCGCCATCGCGACCAACTCACCTTCCACTGTTCGCTCCATCAGCGAATACGCAATCTGTATCGCGATCGGGGATTCCAACCGCGGAAGTGAGCAGTCGTCTGCGCCCGTACTCACCCAGGCCGGCATATCGGAGATGCCGACTTAACGCAGCTTGCCCGCCTTGACCGGATCGTCCAACGCCCTTATGTCCACAAGTCTTCTCCAATCGTGCTACACTCATAGTTAGTTAGCTGACTGACTTTAATTTTATGCAAAAAACCAAAACCGACAAGCGATCGCGGCTAATTCAGACCGCAGCCAAGCTTACCCACCGGCAGGGGTTCCGGAAGACCACTCTTGCGGATATCGCCGAAGAAGCGCAAGTGCCGCTGGGCAACGTTTACTACTACTTCAAAACGAAAGACGAACTCGCAGCAGCCGTTGTCGAGCACCGTCTGAAGGAACTGCGAAAATTGCAGCAATCGTGGGAGGAAATGGACTCTCCCAAAGACCGGCTATGTGCCTGCGTCCAGTCGACAGCCGAAAACGCAAAGGCGCTCGCGCGAGGTGGTTGTTCGGTCGGAACGCTCTGCACCGAACTGCGCAAGGAGGGGGGAGGACTCGCTAAGCTGGCCGCGGTGATCTTTACGGAGTACTTGGCGTGGGTCGAGGTACAGTTCCGCGCGATGGGCGGTAACGACGACGTGCGGGGTCTCGCGATTCATCTGTTGTCGGCCTTGCAAGGCATAGCTGTGCTGTCGAACAGCTTCGAGGAGCCCGCTCTGGTCGCGCTAGAGACTGGGCGGCTCAAAGACTGGATTCGCGCGATGTGAGGGCGGATCGGATTTTACCGCCGAGGCCTCGGCAGAGCATAACGAACGACGAGGAACGGCATGGAAAACAATGCCATGAGAAAACTTACCGGAGTATTTAATTATGAAACTCACGAGCAATACGATTTTGATCACCGGCGGTGGCAGCGGCATCGGTTACGAACTCACCAAACAACTCACGGCACTTGGTAACACGATTCTTATCACGGGCCGCGATCAAGCTAAGATGGACCGTGCGAAAGCGGCCTTTCCAAAAATTCACACCTTTCGAAGCGACGTTTCCGATCCGAAAGCGATCGCCACTCTTTACGAAAAGGTCACCAAACAATTTCCTGAGCTCAACATTTTGATCAACAACGCCGGCATCATGCGTGAGATCAATGTTCACGACAAAGCTGGAAGCCTCGAAGACATCACTCGAGAGATTGAAATCAATTTGAGCGGGCCGATTCGCATGGTGAAACAGTTCTTGCCGCATTTGAAAACAAAATCAGAGGCCGCAATCATGAACGTTTCATCGGGATTGGCATTTGTTCCATTGCCCATTTCACCGGTTTATTGCGCCACCAAGGCCGGTCTGCATTCGTTCACCGAGTCTCTTCGTGTGCAACTGAAAAACACCAAAGTGAAGGTATTTGAGCTAGCACCGCCGGCGACACAAACCGAACTCTTGGGTGACTTTAATTCTGAAGACATGAAAGGCGTTTCTATCATGAAGGTGGAAGACATGGTTAAAGTCGCCGTCAAAGGAATGCAAACCGATCGATTTGAAATTCGTCCAGGTCAGGCGAATCAGCTCAAAATGATGAGTCGCGTGGCGCCTGGATTTATTTTGAAACAAATGAGCCGATCGGTCGATCGTATGCTCGGAACACACAATTAATTCGAAGCTTGTAAGACGCCAGGCGGCCTGAAACCGCAGGCCCACACGGCGAAACCTGAAAGGGAGCCTCATAGAATGCACATCGATAATTAGTTAGTCAACTGACACATAATCGGAGTAGCGAAGCGAATCGAATGACCAACAAGCCCTAAGCAGGCAGAATGGAGTTTTTATGAAAATTATTTTGATTGGCGCAAACGGAAAGATCGGGGAACTGGTTCAAAAGGCATTGGCGGGTGCTGGCCATGAGATAGTCAAGGTCGGACGCAAATCGGGCGATTTCCGAGTCGAGATCGAGAACCGCGAAAGTGTCAGGAAGCTTTATCAAGCCGTCGGCTCGTTTGATGCCGTGGCCATTGCAGCAGGCGAAGTCGCATTTGCTCCGCTTTCGGAACTCACCGCTGAAAAGTGGCAGTTCTCGTTGGGAAGCAAGCTCATGGGTCAGATCAATCTGGTTCAGGAGGCGATCCCGTTCATCAACGAAAAAGGATCCTTCACTTTGGTTTCGGGCGTTCTTAATGACGAACCGATCTTCGCCGGTGTCGCGGCTTCAACCGTCTCGGGCGCATTGGAAGGTTTTGTTCGGGCTGCCGCAATCGAACTTCCCAAGGGATTGCGTATCAATGTGGTGAGTCCTACGATCCTAAAAGAATCCGAAGCTCATATGGGTTCGTTCTTTCCCGGCGTGATTCCGGTCGAAGGATGGAAAGTTGGACAAGCCTACAAACGCGCTATCTTGGGGGCGCAAACCGGCCGCGTTTACAAAGTTGATTGAGCTTACCCAGCGTTTATTCGAAGACCGCCCGGCAACATCACAAGAATCCGGGTTGACAAAGAATGTTCAGTTGACTGACATTGATCAACCCACGGCCATTGGCTGCCGAATAATTTATGGCACAACAAGCCCTAAGCAGGCAGAACGGAGCAAAAAGATGAGAGCAGCACTCGATAAAAAAAGGTTCGGCCCCTGGGCACTTGTCACGGGTGCCTCGTCCGGAATAGGCAAGGAATTTGCGCGGCAAATCGCAGCTTCAGGAATCAACATTGTCCTCGTTGCGCGGCGGGAGGACTTGCTTAAGGAAGTAGGCGTTGAATTTAGCAAGCGTTACGGTGTGGAGCATCGAGTCGTCGTGCTTGATGTCTCTCGGGAGGATTTCATCGGGCAACTCGCCTACGCCACTGACGATCTCGACATCGGCCTTGTCGTTTCCAATGCCGGCACCGGAAATCCCGGCGAGTTCTTGAAGCTTGATCGGCAGTTGCTTCAGGCGACCTTGCGACTTAGTACGATGGCGCATCTGGACATCGCCCACCATTTCGGTCAGAAACTCGGCGAGCGGCGCCGGGGCGGAATCATCCTCGCGGGGGCAATGGGTGCGGAAAACGGCGTTCCTTGTATGGCGAATGACGGAGCCGCGAAGGCGTATGTACACAGCCTTGGCGAGGCGCTTCACTATGAGTTCAAACCTCTAGGTGTCTACGTCACTGTACTGGCAGCCGGGTTTACGGACACAGCGGTGATCGAAAAGTTCGGCCTCGATCCGAAGACCATGCCGCTGAAACCGATGAGCGTCGAGCAGTGCGTATCTGAGGGCCTCAGCGGTCTGCTCAAAAACCGCTCCAGAGTCGTTCCAGGCCGGCTGAACCGCATCATGAACGCCCTCGTGCCCGCTTCTCTTGCGCGGAAGTTAGAGGCGGACTTGCTTGGTAAAGGGCTTGTCAGCAAGTCCGCATCTGCAAACGCACGGGCGGAGGCCTGATCACTGACGGGCAACTGGTCGAGCCGCTCGAACCATGCAAGAGCGGATCAGTCTTCTTAGGAGAGCCGAATGTCATAACGCTACGCATTCAGCCGAATGATGGCATTTGCCTTCAGTTCGGAGTCAAGCCCCCGGGGCTGACCGCGGACCTTTCCAAGGTCGCCATGCGGTTCAGCTACGAAGCTGCATTTGGCAAATCGTCCGCAAACGGCTACGAGCGGCTGCTTCTCGACGCCATGTTGGGCGAAGCGACTCTTTTCTCGCATCGCGACGGGGTTGAAGCGGCGTGGGCGCAACCATTCCCTTCACCGCCTCCTCGCCCATCCGGGCGGTGGCTGCCCGCACCCCTGTCCCATCTACTGAACTGAGTTTCGTAACGACCTCGTGTCCTGCCCTGCACCGACCCTCTCCTTGATGGCTGTGCCATGCTCGACGCCGGCGAGAAGAACCGGCCTCGCAGCAGCCCGTCACAGCAGAAGCAACAACAACAGCCAAAGCTGCTCAGGGACTCCGTCCCTGGCGCGCGACAAGAGGCACCCCAATCTTCCGCGCTTCGCTTGTGCAGACCTCCGCTGCGCTACGCCCCCTCCACTCCGCTCATCGCTCCGTTCCAAGGGTGGGGAACCCCTCCTCTTGCACTTGCCGCCCCTGCTGGCGTGGGCCAGGGCCAAGGCGTGTTTGTGAGCAAACAGAGCACAGCCATTCAAAAACGGAGGAAGCACCCCATGACTTACACCGCGACATACTCGCCGGAAGACAACAAACTCAGGCTATACAGCTCCACCCGCCTGGACCGCGAGCTCTACGCCCGCGTGAGGGGCGCAGGTTTCATCTATGCGCCGAAACAGGAGCTTTTCGTTGCGCCGATGTGGACACCCGAACGCGAAGACCTCCTCATCGAATTGTGCGGCGAGATTGACGACGAAGACCCAAGCTGGCATCTTTGGTGCTTCGTCAAAGGTGGCGTGATCGGGCTTTGCCCGTTGCCTAGCACGTCGTTATTCCAACTGACCGCAAAGGTGGAGACGATTGGAGCTGACATCGAGGGCGTGGTGCGCAAAGCCACCGGGCATCGCATCGGGCGCGTTGCCTGGAGTTCGATTTATCAACCCGCGGTCCGCATGGTCGATCGTTACCGCGTCGGACGGGTGTTCCTAGCAGGGGATGCGGCGCATGTCACCCGCCGGCAGGTGGACAAGGCCTCAACACCGGCGTGCAGGATGCTTACAATCTGGGCTGGAAGCTCGCGCACGTCCTGCGCGGCGGACCTGAGGCTCTACTCGACACCTACGAATCCGAACGCCTTCCCATCGCTGCAGCCGTACTCGGTTTGAGCAAGCGCCTGCATCAAACACGATCCATCAAGCGCGGTGATGCAACCAACCAGGTCGCCTTGCACTACCGGTCCAGCTCCCTGTCCTCGGGCGACGCGCACGGCGGCCTGCACCCTGGAGATCGCATGCCGGACGTCCGGCTCGCCGACGGCAGCCGGCTTTTCGAACACATGCGCGGACCTCACGCAACCGAACTTGCTACGCCCGAAGGACCACGGATTCTGATTCGCCCGGACGGCTATATTGCGCACATCGGCGTGAAACAATTCGCGGAGTACGCCGGTGAGCCCACCCGATCCATTCAGGGACAGTCTTTCGCCTAAGCCACCGATAGCCCTTCATCTAGAGAAATCCTTTCGCAATTGAAATCCTGCATCGATGCGCCCCCGATAACACGCTCGGGGAACGCGCCAAACAAGATCCTTGTTAACTTAAACCGCCAGTCAAGTCATTTAACGCGAAATCACGAATTACTCATCAATACTTTGGCTGCACCGACTAATCCTAAACTTCCGGATTCTGGGCGGATCACGGGCTACCCGGAAGTAGCACGATTTCCTGCTCCACTCGTGGGCAAACGAACGTTTGTGCAATGTTTCTCGATCTGCCTAAAGCCTCGAAATCTACGTTGCCAAAGGTATTGCGATTGGATTCCTAAAGGCGAGAGGTTTTCGCAACAGACCTAAACGTACGATTTTCGACGTTTGGTGTAGTGTCCCCAAAATGGAAGTTTTCCCGCGCGGTCTACTCCGGCAAAGGGTCTCACCTCGTGTTGGCCAAGCATGGTGTAGCGGATTGAAGAGGATCAAGGTTTCTACAGCGGGGTGTTCGAGAAGTATGCAGACGAGCGTGTATCGAGTTAATGTTGAGCATGGAGTAGAATTCCGCGAGAGCCGCTATGCCTTTCGATGACTTATCCTTACGTCTGAAGATCCTCGTGGGGCTGACGGCTCCTCCGATTTTGACGGTGCTTTGCTGGCTAGTAGGCCGGCACTGGGCAGGTTCCCAGCGCGAGGGCACAAGGTTCAGAACGGAGCAGGGTTTTGGTCGATGCTCATCGCCGCCTATCTAATCTTCGCCCTTGCTCTCGCGGGCAGTCACTTTTTCGCCAGGAAAGACGGTGCCGATCCGTCGCAAATGGTCCGATAGCGCTGGGGTATTTGTGATTCTCGACATCGGGGCGGCATGCTTGATTTGTACCGGAAAACGCGCCCCGAACGGAGCCTGGGAACTCAAGCGCGAAGGGCGTAACCAGCGTGGTTAATAGGCTACTGAGACCATAGCAAGTGGGCGGCGAAGCCAGAACAGGCTGGCGCGCTCAGGGGATGTGCTTCTTGGGAACTCAGTCTTCGCGAAAAACGAATGAGTGGAAGCTATCGCGCATAGAAAGCAAGAAGTGAACGGCGCACTCGAAGCTCCGGCTTTTTGAGGTTGTATTCTATGTAGCCTGCGTTCTTGAATCTGTTCATAAAAAAACACACCCGAGACGGGTAGTACCTACCATTTCGGCTAGGATTTCATGCTTTATCCTCGCTATCACGGTCTCAGGTGAGGATTGCCGATCAAGATGGGCGTGCCGCAGGAGAATGCGCGCTAGTCTCTTCTCGCTGGAATTGCACCTTTGATCCAGCAAATCTTGCTGGTATCGGATGTTCCGCGCCAACACATAGACACAAAACGTTTTTGACAACCTCACTTCTCGCGCAAGTGCGAGCATCATAGCTTTCTTTTCAATTCGCAGGAGCTGGCAATCTGTCAGTGCGCTGGCAGACGCCGTGCGGATAGGTCGACCCGCAATCGAGTCTTTGCCTACAAAGTCCCCGTCGCCTAATATGTCCAGCGTTGCTTCCTTCCCGCCTTGGGATCTCGCGCTGATTCTTACGTTCCCTGATTGGATGACAAACACCGCGTCACTTGCATCACCGTGAGCGAAGATCATCTGTCCTTTCCGAAAGGACAACATCTCCCTCCCCGCGCCGACGGTTGAGAGGAAGGTTTTAGGGTTGAAAGCACGTCTTTGCCTGGCCACAAGGTTCACTCCACTGTTGAAGCAACCTTTCATCCGAGCATAAGAACCACGGATACGGATGTTCAATATTGCTCAGCGCTTTGCCAAAAGGGAGGACACTCCGACGAATTGCCTGAAAGTCTGGTTCCGGTAACTTGCCCGTGTGCCAGGCGGGAGTAAAGTTGCTCATAGGGGTCGCCACAGAATAACAAAGCAGGGTTAGCACGTACTTAATGTCGCCAAAAGCAGCATCTAGTGGCTGTCAGAATCCCAAACCGTCATTCACGGCGACGGCAATCTCTTGCTCTGAGCCGAGGTAACGTTCTGTCGTTTGGATCGAGGAATGCGGCAACACGTTTCGACGCAAGGAAAAGATCGAAGCTCATTTGGCACTGGCGCGAGAAGCAAGTACAAAAGATGAATGAACAGGCCGCCGAGGAAGAGAAAGCAGCCAAACGTCAATCCGCTGCGAACGCCGCGCAGCGGGGCAACGGGTCAGTCGCCTGGAGGCGGCGTTTCGTGAAGTGGAGCGCCTGCAAAAGAGCAAGAAACACGATAGCGATGAATACGTAGCCAGAGCCTCTACCACCGGCCCCGAGGCTCATGTGATGAGAAACAGTGAGGGGGGCACCGTTCCCAGCTACAACGTACAGTTGGTTACCGACACCACCCATGGATTGATTGTGAATGTAGAAGCGACTACCGACGCCATCGATTATCGCCAATTGGAACCGGCTCTGAATCGCTGCCAGGAAACTGTGGAGGCTACCGAAGCAGATCGTGGCCGATGGTGACAATACCAATCATGCCTCAGTGCAGGTCGCTGAGTCTTCTAAGGTCGATTTCTATGGTTCTTGGCAAGATAGCTGGAAGCCAGTGGAGTACGACGCACAAGGGCGTAGCGGTGCTTTCATAGGGAATGCGTTTCCCTACGACGCAGAGCACGATGTCTACCTCTGTCCTGCCGGACAACGACTCACTCACCATGCCATATTGAATCGGGGAACATGGGGTGCGCACGCATGTATACAAAGCACCCAAGGCAGCTTGCCGCCCTGCGCATACCGCAATCAATGCGCTTCGAAGAAAGCGCGACCTGACTGGCGGCGGTCCATCACTCGCCTCGAGGAGCCCACGGCGACGACTGCCTTTAAAGCCAAGATGGAGACCGAAGAAGCAAAGCAAATTTACCGTCAGCGATCAAAGATTGCTGAGTTCCCGCACGCCTGGATCAAAGAGCGATGTGGACTTCGGCAATTTCGATGCCGCGGACAAGAAAAGGCATCCATGGAAGCTACTTGGGCCTGCCTCAGTTACAACATCATCCGGTGGTTCAGCATACGCCGCAAACTCAATGCCGCAGCGGTAGCAGGGTAGCAGCGTAGCAGCTGCCTGGCTACATCCCACGGGCGATCCGGAGTCCCTCACGCTTGAAAACGCGCATAGTCTTGCCTGTATTCCGTCGACAAGCTCCAACTACCGCTGGCGCCGTGTTGTTGGGCAAGACCCAATTACAGCTGGATAGACCGTTGATTCCTCGCCCGTATCGAAATTTTCACAGCTTCCAGACGGGACGTTTACCGCTGCTCGAAGCAGCTCCACGCAAGTCCCGGATACGGACTGGTATCGGTTACGTCCCGTCTGGAAGCTGTGAAGAAATTGACGAATGTACACATACAGTTATTGTTACGTATGTGTTTACCCTATACAGTGCAAACATGAGCACCTTGCCAGATCCACCGCGACCCCGTCCGCGCCTTTCATCGATAGACCGTTCCCAGCTTGTCTTTCGTACCGTGGATGTAGAGAGAATGATCGACGATGACCACAGCGCACGGTCGATCTGGGAGACGATCGGCGGGCTGAATCTTAGTTTGTATGATGCCAAGATAGCAGCGGTGGAGGGGCGGGCTGGCCGAGACCACACAGCTCCGCAGTTACTCATAAGCTTATGGTTGTACGCGTACAGCCGAGGGATCAGCTCAGCGCGTGAGATTGCCCGGCGATGTGAGTTTGAGCCCGCGTTTCAGTGGCTGTGCGGTTTGCAGCCCATTAGTCATCGGACTCTGTCCGGATTTCGTTCTGATAATAAGGACGCGCTCGGCAGTGTGTTCGTGCAGGTGGTGGGAGTGCTGAGCGCCGAAGGGCTGATCACCATGGAACGGGTGACGCTGGATGGCACCAAGATCAAAGCCAACGCCAGCGGAAACACGTTTCGACGCAAGGAGAAGATCGAAGCCCATCTGGCTGCGGCGCAAACACAACTAGAGAAGATGAACGAACAAGCCGCAGAGGAAGAGAAGGTGGCCACGCGCCAAGCGGCTGCGAAAGAGCGGGCGGCGCGTGAACGCGTAACCCGCCTGGAAAGCGCGCTTCGTGAAGTGGAGCGTCTGCAGGAAAAAAAGAAAGAGGATAAGAAGACATTTGTAGCGCGGGCATCCACCACCGATGCCGAGGCTCATGTGATGCGTAACGGCGAAGGCGGCACGGTGCCCAGCTACAACGTGCAATTAGTGACCGATACCACTCATGGCTTCGTGGTGAACGTAGAGGCAACCACCGACGCCATCGACTATCGTCAACTGGAGCCAGCTCTTGACCGCTGTAAAGCGACGCTGGGATGTTTGCCGAAGCAGTTGATTGCAGATGGAGACTACACCAACCATGCAGCCGTGCAGGCTGCTGCGAAGTCTGGCGTCGACTTTTACGGCTCGTGGCAAGATAGCTGGAAACCGACAGAAGCGGATGCTCAGGGACGCTCCGGGGCCTTTATCAGCAGTGCTTTTCCATATGATGCGAAGAATGACGTTTACCTCTGCCCTGCCGGACAACAACTAGTGCACAAGACGGTCCTCGATCGTGGACACGGGGTGCACACGCATGTGTACAAGGCGCCAAAGGCAGCTTGCGCTTCCTGCGTTTATCGCACTCAGTGCGCCTCGAAGAAGCCGACCCCAAAGTGGAGACGCTCCATCACACGTATCGAGGAGTCTGCGCAAACAAGCGCATTCAAAGCCAAGATGCAGAGTGAGGCGGGACAGAAAATCTACCACCAGCGCTCGGAGATCGCCGAGTTCCCACACGCCTGGATTAAAGAGCGATGTGGGCTCCGGCAATTTCGCTGCCGGGGGCAACAAAAAGCAGGCATGGAAGCTACATGGACCTGCCTTAGTTACAACCTCATTCGGTTATTTAGCGTACGCCGCAAGATCGCTACCCCAGTTGCCGCTGTCGCCTAAGCAAAGACACTGAAGATCTGCTTCCTGCTTCCTTGCTTCTCGACACATCAAAAGCCACTACTCCTGACCTGCGCTGTGAAACCCCAGGTATCAGGTTCACGATGAGGCGGGGGACCTGAATCCATGGAAATACTCAGCCGGGGGGATTATGCGCCGGCTGAAATCTTTCACACCTTCCTGTCACCGGGTTACGACCTGTCGTAGTGGGCAAGTGCCAACTTGTTCGCTGCTGCAGCCTGCTTGACCTCTTCCACTTTTGTTGAAGTTGAGGGCTCTGTGCGATGACTCGCACGGCGGAAGCACCCATGGCGACGCAGGTCAACGCGAAGGTGCCCAGTATCGATATTCGTGACCCTCTGAGATGCATAATTACTCCGATCGTTCCTGTAGGTTGTGGATTGGGGGCTCTTCCTTCACGAGCAATGAAACCGGGCGGATTCACTCAGGCGTTAGCCTTATAGCATCCGATACAACACCTGGATAGCAACCTCCAATTCTCTCGTAACGCCAAGTTGGGCCTTACGATTGCGGTTGATCACGACGATGCACAGCGAACGAAGTGCGGCACATCGTCGTCATCTTGGAACTACCTAAGAAGGGCTTCCCATGGTCATGCAGGTACGGGTTTCGCCCCCAACACCGCCTCGTCAAAGGAGGGAAGAGGTTTTATCAAGGGTTCCAACAGCTTGGCCGCTTGCGCAGTCGTGAGGATGTCAGCCGGGTCGAGCTTGATGAGTTCAGCCTTCTCCGGTTCCGGCTCCCAGACGTCTTCACCGACCAGCCTGCACCGATCGTCATAGGGCCAGATCATCTCGACTATGGTCTTGTACAAAAACATATCGTTGTCATCGGTTTTAAAGTTCTTGGCTGAGAGGGCTTTTTTCAGCAGCCGCTCGGAAAAAGCGTGGGGTAGGTGGGACAAGAGCTTGTTGCCCTTGAGGGTCTTTCCTGAGACCTGTTGATAGACGGTAGTGTACGAAGCAATGTAGTGATCTGCTACGGCAACTTCCTCGTTTTCCGCGTAGAAAATGCACTGGCTGGTCTCTGCCCACATCCGATAGAGGCTCTTCACCTGGTCTTGTCCTCTTAACGTGGCGTTGGTGTCATCGGCGTGCATATGATAAGCAGGGTTTGCACTCATCATTTCAGGCACAAAGATCTCTTCATAGCGGCCGGCGATCTCCAGATAGCGGTGGCGATGATAGGACTCCAACAGAAACCGATGCCTTGGATTTTCCGTCACTTCGAGAAGTCGCTCGATTGCAAGATTCGTTTTGGTAATGTCGTGTTTCGGCATTTCTAACACTTCCTTTCGATTTAGTTGGTTGTCTTGATGGGACCACAAATACGCCGACATCTTTGTGTGGCGGCGCGCCTGTCATGGTTGTTAATGCCCTAGTCCTTTAGGGCGCGATCCCAAGGGTCCTCCGTCGGTAGGCTTTGCTTTCAAAACGGGCCATAACCGAAATCAATTTAGGCACTTACGGTTGCCGGAGGTGCCGGTCGCTTTCGTCTTTCAGGAACGTCACGCCGATTCGATTTGTTGCCTGGCTTTGACGGTCGAGTTTGGGACTAAGCTATGGTGGATCGTAGAGGACGCCGAGCGGCATGTGAACTGGCAGATGTGACAGTAGAGTGGTCGAAAAGTTCCAGCTTGCCAGCGGAATTAGCATCTGACCGGAGCTAAATCTGGCATCAATCCTGGCTGGAACCGCTGTGAATCATTCGTGGCAGGGCAAGACTTCGTGGTCCCATACGACTTTTTTGGTGCGTTTCATGGCAGTTTTACTAGTATCGCCGTGAAATAGAAATCGCTAGTGTGAAACTGAACCTTGTGGGTTACACCCGCATGCAGAGGAGCCTTGATGAGTTCAAAATCCGTGACAATCCAGCAACCGAGTGCTGTTGAAGAGGCTGTCAGCACCGCGACCGATGCTTATGTGTATGGATATCCGCTAGTCACTATGGACATGACTCGCAAGCGATTGACCAACGTCGCCCGCCCCGATGCAGGTCATGCGCCCGTGGGGCAACTGCTCAAATTCCGGAGCTATCCGCCCGCTGACAATCATGCGGTCACCGCTCCCAATGCTGACACGCTGTACACGACCGCGTGGCTTGACCTCTCGAATGAGCCGTGGATCTTCGGAATTCCCGATATGGCCGACCGCTACTACCTGATGCCTATGCTTAGCGGCTGGACCGATGTCTTCCAGGTCCCGGGGAAGCGCACCACCGGTACCAAGGCTCAGGCCTATGCCATCACAGGTCCGGGCTGGTCGGGTACGCTGCCCGCTGGTCTTACCGAATATAAATCACCGACAGCAATGGTGTGGATTTTGGGACGCATCTATTGCACCGGCACTCCTGAGGACTATGCCGCAGTCCACGCACTGCAGGACAAGTTCACCCTGGTACCGTTAAGCTCCCATGGCAAGCCCTATACTCCTCCGCCGGGGCTAGTCGATACCACCGCTGCTGACGAAAGCAAATCAGTCCGCGATCTCGTGGACGAGATGGACACCAAGACGTATTTCACCTATCTTGCGGAGCTGATGAAAACAAATCCACCCTCTGACGCCGACGCGCCAATCGTGGCAAAGATGGCGAGGATCGGGCTCGTCCCAGGACAGGACTTCGACCCGGGAAAGCTTGACGCTTTCGACAAGGACGCAATCAACGCCGTCCCCAAGGAGGCCCTGCTTCAAATAATGACCCATTTCAGAGTGATGGGTAAGAACGTCAATGGATGGCTGTTCACTACCGAGACCGGTCTGTATGGGACCGGGTACCTGAATCGAGCATTGATTACAGCTATCGGGCTCGGCGCGAATCGTCCGCAGGATGCGATATATCCGACATCGGAAAGGGATGCGACCGGCAAGGAATATGACGGCGCGAGCAACAAGTACGTGATGCATATCGAGAGAGGACAATTCCCACCGGTCGATGGTTTCTGGTCAATCACAATGTACGACGCGAACTACTTCTTTGTACCGAATGCGCTCGACCGCTACACTCTGAGCGCCCGCAACCAATTCGTCACCAATCCGGATGGTTCAGTTGACCTGTATCTCCAGGCCGACGCGCCCGGGAAAGACAAGGAAGCCAACTGGCTACCCGCCCCGAGGGCGAAGTTTATTCCCATGCTTCGCTTGTATTGGCCGAAGGCGACGCCTCCGTCAATACTGGACGGGTCGTGGGTATTGCCGGCGGTCAAACAAGTTCAGTAAATACCGACGACGTAATCGCGGCTGAGCCAATTCGTCTCAGCCGCTTTTCTTTGACGCGCACACTTGTCGCGAGCGAACCTCTCTTCTTTCCAAGTCTGACCGGTCTCTGCTCTACAGACGAATGATTTTCAAAGCCTCGACAACGGCTATCAACGTCCCATCTGGCTGAGCGCTTCAAGGATTGGATTGGAGGAAATCCTCAACACTCCTCTGAATGGGGTATACAGCTCCAGGATCATAAGGATTGCGGTCGAAACCGCCAGCGCGCCAAGGGATAAAGTAACAACTATGGTGCGGCTGGGCTGAGTGAATAGTCCAAAGCTGAAATAGATCAGCGTGAGCCATGCGACCACGACCACAAGGAGTGGAATGGGTATAGCACTCTGCTGCGATTTTAGGAACAGCGACCATTGCGTCTGCCGTAACTCAATGATCAGGTGAAGGGCCTGGGTTTTGACGTCGGCTTGGGCGGCATCCTTCGGGGAAAGGAGCCGCAGCTGCTCTACAAGGAATTCGCCGTCATCTCGCGGTCTGAGGTCGACCTGCACGGGCGCCTGAGGTGGCCAAATGCGGTCGACGCCAGTCTGCACAAGGAGACGAAACTGGGCGCGGATCCCCCCTGTCTCCGTACCATACCTAGCCAACATGCGATCGACCGTAACAACCTCGGACGAAATCTCTGCAACCTCGTTGGTCCGGGCATCGTAGGAGGACTTTGCGGAAGAGACCAGCATGCCGAGGACGATTGCGGACATGGTCGTGATCAGGCCAGTCACAAGCCTTGCGACTTCTTTTTCACTCGATCCAAGATAATCCTCCGGGAACGCTCGCCGGATAACCATGCCAACGAGGCCTGACCCAAAGATTGAAGCAAAGACAATTGCGCTGACGGCGATTGAATTCATTTGTCTTAGAACGCTCTCTTCCTATTAACGGCATTTAGCCATGCGGTCCGTCCTATAGCGACGAGCAGCATTTGATTTGCTGTCTCCATCCTTGCGCGTCCGTACAAAGGCACCGGTCTATCAAAATGAAAATAGGCGGACCCCATCTGTCTGCGAACTGGCAAAAGTGACAGTTGTGTCGTCAGAAGTGGCAACGTCAGCGCCGAATACCATTCCGGGAACCCGTCAAGCCGAGAAATTCGAGAACGGGTTTTGGAACTGCTGGCGAGACAACCAGGTGACAGACAACCAGGTAGACAACCAGGTGACAGACAGGACGTACCCCATACCCGCACAACAACAGCTACATACCTCAAATGGATCGCCATCTACACTGATTCAAAGACCCGTTCGCTTTGTCTCGCATCCAAACCGGCCTTAGGAGGGGGTAGTCGTCAAACGGGAGGAGGGTTTTAGTCGTTAGGGTTTAGTCGTCAGACGGGACTGGTACTTAGGCAAGGAGAGTCTGCTAAAGATCGAGGGTGGAGTTTCGCGGACAGCAAAGTTCCAGTCCCGTCACGAATGACGCGACCGCTGACGTACGGGCTGGGCATTGTGCCGTCCCTCCGGGACTCGCCTCATAAACCTAATCCTACCCGGCACTGACGTGCCGGGCTACAGGTTGTTAGGTCCCTTACGGGACTGTCTCCGTTGCGGTGTTGAATCCGCTCGCTCAGCCAGAGCGGATTGCGCCGCCTCCCTTAGAGTCATGTTCTTCTTTGGCGGGGCGGAGGTGTAGTCTTCTCTCCATTCTCTTGGTCTCGCGTGGATTGTCGCCGCTTTCCTCGGGCGGCACCAGAGTCATCACGTCGTCAGGAATTTTGGGGAGGATTGCGCCCGCGCGCGCATACAGTTGGGAGCATGCGCAATGGTAGTGGTACCGATATGTCGGATCGTTGCCAAAAAGCGGGGCTAACTACTTAGTTATCCTTGAACAGTAGGGAGTAATCACGAGTTTACTACCCGCTCTTCCACATGATTATTCTCCAGGCTCATGGACGGCGGCTCCCGAGCGTATTAATGTCGGCCATAAGACAAGATTCTTATGCCAAACGGAGCCTTCCAGCCTGGAGCAAGCGATGATCCCACAGCAAGCCCTGATGAACGATGCACTCTCGCCTCACACTCCATCACCGTTGCCCGCGGATGCAGACGCAACCGTAACCGGCACAGATATCGTTTACCTCGCCGACCTCCAGCCCCAACCCGTCGAATGGCTTTGGCAGCACAGGCTCGCCGCCGGTACGTTAGCGATGCTTTCCGGGGAGCCAGGATCAGGAAAGACTTGGGTCGCCCTCGCCATCGCGGCGGCACTGACACGCGGCCGCGACCCGTTCACCGGCGAAAAGCTCAAACCAGCCACCGTCCTTTACGCCTCGGCGGAACACGCTGCCGCGCAAGTCATTCAACCTCGCTTCGCCGGCCTCCACGGAGATCCCGCGCGCCTGGTCATCCTGCGTAGAGCCGTCTCTGCGAGTTCCATGTCCTCGCCTGACTCCGCTCTCCGCGATCTCGAGCACGCGCTCCAGAAAACCCAGCGCCCACCTCGTGATCCTCGATCCCTGGGACGGTCTCTGGGAGGTTGACCTCGATCGCACTTCGCAAACGCGCCCTCTTCTCGATCGTCTCGCCCGCCTGGCGGAGCTTCACCGCTGCTGCATTCTCCTCATTCGCCACCTCGCCAAACCTACCGCCGGCAGGCCTGTCCATCGAGGTCGGGCATCCATGGACTGCTCCGCCGCTCTCCGTACCGAGTTTCTCGTCGGCAGCTCGCCCGACGCACCCGCGCAAACCGCTCTGCTGCACGTCAAATCGAACCTCGGGCCGCTGGCTCCGCCGCTCGATTACCGGATTGGAGAAGCCGGCAATTTCCACTGGACGGGGCTCAGCAACCTCACCCCGGAGGATCTCCTCGCCGCCCGTCCCACCGGCGCCGGTCTGCCCAAGCGCAAGTTTGCCGCCCAATGGCTGCGTGACTGCCTGCAACCTGGCAGCCAGACCCAGGGCTCCATCGAGATAGCCGCCGAGCGCGATGGTGTCTGCATCGCCACCCTGCGCCGCGCCAAATTCGATATCGGCGTTCGTAGCTCCAAAGACGGAAAATCAGGTGCCTGGTGGTGGACTTTGCCCCCTCCGGAGGATTAGTACCCGCCGGTCAACGAGGCAAGATGCTCAAATTAATTACTTGAGCACCTTGAGCATCTTCATGAAACAAACGACTTATTTGGCAACGTTGCCAAATCCCAAAATCTGAGGCAAATGAATGTGTCTACGACGGAGCACCCGGCTTATCGACGATCACGACCTTCCGCGCAGACGCGGGTGGAGCTTGCGGGACATGCGCCGGTTTTGCCTCCGCTGCGTTCCAGCTGCCGGAACTCTTCTCCGCCCGCCGTCATTGGCAATCAACTACGACTCGACACCGCAGTTATGCCATAGGAAAAACGGCCTTTCCGCACTTTTTCTTCTTCGCCTCTTTACTTCTCGCCTACCCCATGTGAGAAATCCCGGCTAAAGCCTCGAAGCTGGCCGAGCAGGATCATGTCTCGATTGCGAAGGTCATAGCGGCTCTTGTCAGCCAGCGCATTGGAGAGTGGTCGCGGCTCAAAGAACGGGCAGCCTGGGGCTCCGTGGGAAAGCTCAAGGCTGTGCTGGTTAAAGTCAGCGACGCGGTACCAGAACCCATCGATCGCATCTGATCGACCTGCGAGCAACGACCAGTTCTAGTAGACTCCATTTGTTATGACCCTCGGCGGCTGTGGCACAGCACTGGTGACTCCTTTTCGCAGCGATGGCAGCGTCGATGAGGAAACCCTCACCAAGCTGGTGGAATGGCAAATCGATAGCGGCATTCATTTCCTGGTCGCGTGCGGAACGACTGCCGAAACCCCGACTCTGAGCCATGAGGAATGGCTGCGGGTGATCGGCATCGTGACCGAAGCCGCGGCGGGCCGGGTGCCGGTTCTGGCTGGTTGCACCCACAATTCCACCCTGGAGGCGGTCGCTCGAGCAGGGGAAGCCGCGTCCGTGCCCGGGGTAAGCGGCCTGCTGACGGCGAACCCGTTCTACAACAAGCCAGGCCAGGAGGGGCAGTACCGCCACTTCCGCGCCATTGCCGAGGCGGTTCCGTGCCCGGTGGTGCTCTACAACATCCCCGGCCGCACCGGCGCCAACCTGGAGCCGGCAACCATCCTTCGCCTGGCTGAAGATGTGCCCAATATTCAGGGAGTGAAGGAGTCGAGCGGCAACCTGCAGCAGATTGCCGAGTTGATTTATTTGCTGCCGCCGGGCTTCGCGGTTCTGGCCGGCGACGACTTGATGGCGCTGCCGGTAATTGCCCTGGGTGGAGCAGGACTGGTGTCGGTTGCGTCCAATGAGATTCCGGGAGAGATGGCGCGCATGGTTGCCGCGGCACTGGATGGCGACTGGGCGACCGCTCGTGCCCTCAACCGCCGATACTTTCGGCTGATCACTGCGAACTTCTGGGAATCGAGCCCTGGACCGGTGAAGTGCGTGATGGCGATGATGGGGCGCCTTAAGGAAAACTATCGCTTGCCCATGGTGCCTGTGACTGCGGCGACCCGGGCAAAACTGAAGGCGCTGGCTGAAGAATTAGGTCTGCTCGCGAAGCCGTAACGAACGGGCCCATCAGAGACCAGAGTTTAAGGATCATCATGACGATTGAGTCGACCACGTTACAAGCCGACATAGAGAGATATTTTGCCGCTGGAGCCGATGCGATCGGCGACCAGGGAGCGATGGACGCCTTCCTCGAGCTGCGCGGAGCGCTGAGCGCAGGCCGGGTGCGGGCTGCCGAGCCTGATCCTGGAACCCCGCTGGGATGGCGAGTCAACACCTGGGTCAAGCAGGGCATTCTGCTGGGCTTCCGGCTGGGCACGATGGTGCACATGGGCGGCGACGAGTTCTCTTTCGTGGACAAGAGCACTTACCCGGCGCGGAGATTCAGCCTGGATGAAGGGGTGCGTGTGGTGCCGGGCGGATCCGCTATCCGTGAAGGCGCCTTCCTCGGCTCGCGGAGTGGTGTGCATGCCGCCCATGTATGTGAATGCCGGCGCCTACGTGGACGAGGGCACCATGGTCGATTCCCACGCGCTGGTAGGCAGCTGCGCCCAGATTGGCAAGCGCGTTCATCTGAGCGCGGCGGCGCAGATCGGTGGCGTGCTGGAGCCGGTCAACGCCACGCCGGTGATCATCGAAGATGACGTGCTGATCGGCGGCAATACCGGAGTCTACGAGGGCACACTGGTGCGGCGGCGCGCAGTCCTGGCCGCAGGCACGATCCTCACCCGGGGCACGCCGGTCTACGATATTGTGCGCGGCGAAGTGCTCACGGGCGTCCGCGGACTGAACCCCTGGTCATTCCAGAAGGAGCAGTGGTGGTGCCGGGAGCGAGAGAGCTGAAGCGCGGCTGCCGGGCCCGCATGGGGTTTGAGCCTGTACACGCCGGTAATCGTTAAGTATCGCGATGACAAGACAGATCTAAGCGCCACGCTCGAGGACCTGCTGCGCTGAGATCGCTGCGTGGTAGCATTAAAATTTGATGTCTTCAGGCAAGTTACAAATCATCCCCCTGGGCGGACTGGGCGAATTCGGAATGAACTGCCTGGCGCTACGCTGGGCAGACGACATCATCGTCATCGATGCCGGTCTCATGTTTCCCGAGACCGAATTGTTAGGCGTCGACATCGTCGTCCCCGATATCTCCTACCTCATCGAAAACCGCCCGCATGTCCGCGCCATCATCCTGACCCATGGCCACGAGGATCATATCGGTGGGCTGCCCTGGATATTAAGTGAACTGAAAGTGCCGGTCTATGCGACCGAGTTCACCCTGGCCTATGTCGAAGGCAAGCTGGAAGAACACAAGTTGCTCGACACCGCGGAGCTGATCGAGATTACGCCGCGGCAGAAGTTTCACCTCGGCGCTTTCACCATCGAGCCTATTCGGGTAACGCACAGCCTGGTGGACTGTGTCGCGCTGGCGATCGAGACCCCAGTCGGCGTCATCGTGCACACCGGCGACTTCAAGATCGACCTCTCGCCTCCGGACGGCAAGGCCTTCGACCTGCATGCCTTCGCAGAGTACGGCAAGCGCGGGCGTGCTGGCTCTGCTGCAGGACTCGACCAACGTCGACCGCGCCGGATACACCCCCAGCGAATGGGCGGTGAAGCCGCGCTTGGACGAGGTCTTCTCGCGTACCAAACAGAAGCTGTTCTTCAGCTGCTTCTCGTCTTCGATTTACCGCATCCGCATCGCCCTCGAACTGGCGCAGACGCATCGCCGCAAGGTGGCGATCGTGGGCAGGTCGATGGTGGAATCCTCAGAGATCGCGCAGGATCTCGGTTACCTTACCGTGCCCGCCGGGTTAATGATTCATCCCGGGCAGATCCGCGATTATGCAGCTTCTGAACTCATGATTCTGATCAGCGGCACGCAAGGAGAGCCCATGTCGGCTCTTTCCCGTGCGGCGGTCGACAACCATAAACACGCGCGGGTCGAACGCGGCGACACGGTGGTGTTGAGTTCCCGCGTCATTCCCGGCAACGAGAAGAGCATTTACCGGGTGATCGATCACCTTTGCCGCCGCGAGGCCAACGTGATCTATGACGATGGCGAATCCGGACTGATCCACGTAAGCGGGCACGGCAGCCAGGAAGAGATGCGGTTGATGATCAACCTGCTGCGGCCGAAATTCTTTATCCCCGTCCACGGCGACTATCGTCATCTGCAGAAGCACGTTCAACTGGCGAAGAATACCGGGGTGGTCCAGCAGGCACTGCTGCTCGAAGATGGCGACGTTCTGGAAGTGGACGCAAGCACCGCAGTCAAGGCAGGCAAAGTCACGACCGGCCGGATTTGCATCGATGCCGGTTCCACTACGGATGTGGTCGAAGACCTGGTGATCCGCGACCGCAAGCACCTGAGCGAGGATGGCCTCGTGCTGGCCATCATCACCATCAACAAGCGCACCGGCAAGGTGGAGAGCGCGCCCGAAGTGGTGACCCGCGGCTTTGTGGCCGGCGAGATCGCGCTCAGCGACCAGGCGCGGGAAATTGTCAACCGCACATTGGATGGGTCTTCGGCCGAAGAGAAGGCCGATTACGGGGTGATGAAGGAGAAAATTCGTCTCGACCTCAAGCGCTACATCCAGAAAAGCACGTCCCGCCGGCCGATGATCATGCCGATTATTCTGGAGATCTGATTGTTGGTCACGCTGGCGGAGCTGCGCGCGGCGCAGGAGCGGCTTCGCGGTGTCGCCATGCACACGCCGCTGGTTGGCTTCGAGACTGCGCCCCTTTGGGTCAAGGCCGAAGGGCTGCAGCCCATCGGCAGCTTCAAGCTACGCGGCGCCTTCAACAAAATCGCGCAATTGTCTGCTGGTGAGCGCGCCAGCGGGGTGATCACCTATTCCAGCGGCAACCATGCTCAGGGGGTGGCCTACGCCGCGCGAGCGCTGGGCACGAAAGCCGTGATCGTGATGCCGTCGAACGCGCCGCAGGTGAAAGTGAAGGCGACGCAGGCGTTGGGAGCGGAGATCGTCACCGTCGGCCCCGCCAGCGCGGAGCGTAAGGCCAAAGCTGAAGAGCTGGCGGCTGAATTCGGATACGTCGTCATTCCCCCCTACGACGATCGCGACATCATTGCCGGGCAGGGAAGCTGCGGTTTGGAGATTGTTGCCGACCGGCCTGAGGTGGATCTGGTGCTGGCGCCGGTGGGCGGCGGTGGCCTGCTTAGCGGCGTCGCGGCTGCGGTGAAGTTGACCCGGCCGGGAGCGCGGGTGATTGGGGTCGAGCCGGAACTGGCCTCGGACGCGGCGCAGAGCCTGAAGACCGGCAGCATCGTGTCCTTCACCGGCGAGCAGACCGCCCGGACAGCGGCGGATGGGTTGAGAACGCAGAGCGTGGGCGAGCTGAATTTTGCTCACATGCAAGCTTACGTCGACGACATCGTGACGGTGACCGAAGCCGAGATCCGCGAGACTATGCGGCGAATGATTTTTGCCACCCGCCTGGTTCCGGAGCCCAGCGGTGCAGTTGCCCTGGCAGCGGCGCTCTTCCATCGGGAGCAGTTGCCGCCTGCCCGCGCAGACGGTGGCAATCATGAGTGGCGGCAACGTCGAGCCCTCGGTGCTGCGCAGCGTCCTGGACGAATGAGAGGACAGCAGGTCCCTCCACTACGCTGCGCTCCGGTCGGGAAAATGGTTCGCGTACAACAGGATTGTCATTAGCGAGGCTTGGGAGCACGGGAGATGGTTTCTGCAACAGAATTGTCATTAGAAGTGGCAGCGCGGGGAACGGTCTCTGCGAACATGAATTGTCATCCCGACCGGAGCGCAGCGTAGTGGAGGGACCTGCTGTTTCTTTCCGCAACGGGCGTATTCTAGATATGTCAAAGCCTCTGCGCCTCTATGCGCACTGGATTCCTTGCCCTTTCTGCCCTCCTGGTATTCGCGGTCCAAGCGACGGCGGCGCCGAAATCCCCAGCTCCCAGCAATGGTCCCAAGGCGACCGTTATTCGCAATACCAACCTGTACGTGGCGCCGGACAACACTTCCTCTCGCCTGGCTGAAGATCGCACCGGGCAGGGAAATGGTGATCCTGGAGAAAAGCGGTCCCTGGTTGCGGGTCTTCGCCAACACCGACGAGGAAATCTCCAGATCCCAGGATGCGCCCGTATTTGGCCACGAGGCGGCCGCGGTCCCGGTGTCCGGATGGATGCCTGCTGCCGGCGTAGTCAGCGCGGAGACGCCCAAGGGAGACCTGATTCTTTTCGGCGCAGCCGCCAGCCAGGAGATCGATGCCACCCTGCCGCGCGCTCCTCAGTCCGTCGCGCAGGCCGCGCGGCTGCTGTACCAACGCATGGCCGATCTCTTCCCCCAGTCCCCGCTGACCCCCGAAGCCGCCTGGCGGTCGGCCGATATCCGCTGGCAACTGCAAAAGGCCGATGTAATGTCTCTGCCCTCGGCGCACGAAAAAGACGCCTACCTGCGCGAGCAGATCGACGATGAAGAATTGCGCAAGCTGAAGAAAACCTACCCCCATTCCAAATGGGCCGACCTGGCCGACTGGGACATGATGGATAACAAGGTCTGTGGCGATTGGCAGGGCTCCACCAAATGCCCGGAGAAGGAAGCCGAGATGTATGAGAAATACGCGCAGGAGCACCCCGAGTCACCCAGGGCCCCCGAGGCGCTCTACAACGCCGTCTACCGCCAGGGCGCGCTGAGCGACATCTACAGCGCCAACGGAGACGACAAAAAAGCCGGCGAGGCCAAGGCGAGAGCCGTAACCATTGCAGGTACCATTGCTGCCAAATATCCCCAATCGGACTATGCCGCGCGCGCCGCCAGTCTGGTATACCAGTTGCAGGAATCAATTCCCATCTACGGCGCCGATCGCCAGTAAGCTCGCGGTCGCCGGAGGGCCCTTGAACGATTACTTCCTGTCGGTATTGCTAGGCATCGTTGAAGGACTGACCGAGTTTCTCCCCGTCAGCTCAACCGCGCATCTCAGGCTGGTGGAGGCGCTGCTCCACGTCGACCTGGCCAGCCCTTACTGGAAGATGTACACCGTGGTGATCCAATTGGGCGCCATCCTCGCCCTGGTGCTGCTGTTCACAGGCCGGATTCTGGAGTTCTTTCGCACCTTTCCCCAGGGAGAAAGTGGTGACCGTACCATCGTCACCCATCCTCTCTCTCTGACCATGATTGCCTTTGTCTGCACCGCGATTCCTTCGCTGTTGCTGGTCAAGTTAATCGGTAAGCATCTGGAAAGCATCCGCCTGATGGCGTTGGCGCTGCTGATTGGCGGCGTCGTGATGTGGGTGGTGGATGCGCTGAGCGTGCGTCGCGATCTGAAGACTAAGGATGTGGAGCAGATGTCCCTCTTCCAGGCGGTCTGGATCGGCCTGTGGGAGGTCACGTCGGCGGTTTTTCCCGGCGTCTCGCGATCCATGTCGACCATTGCCGCGGGCCAGGCGGTAGGCATGACGCGCACCGCCGCCCTGGAGTTCAGCTTTCTCTTGTCCATCCCGGTCATGATCGCGGCTACCGGCTATGAATTTGTCCGCACCATCCATCCCAAGCAGGTCCCGGGCGGAGAAGCGATCGTTCCCCTGGTCATGACCACGCATGGCTGGATCGTGCTGGGCATCGGCTTTGTGGTTTCGTTTGTCGTTGCCCTGGGCGTGGTGGAGTGGTTTCTGCTATGGGTGCGGCGCCACGGTTTTGTCATCTTTGCGATTTATCGCATTATCCTGGGCTCCTTGTTGCTGGCCTTCGGCGCCAAACTTGCGGGGGCCTGAATCCAAGGAGGATCCATGAAGTTATACAAAACATCCGGTCTGTGTCTTGCCGGCGCAATATTATCCACCGCCGCTCTGGCCGCCGATCTGGTCCAGACAGCAACCCTCAAAGACCTGCAAACCGTGGGCACCACCAGCAAAAAGCAGAAGCACCAGCAATATGATCTGGTCTTCGATACCAAGTCTACCGAGTACGTTTGCCGCACCAAACTGGGGAGTTCGCTCAAGCCGACACAGTTTGTGGTGGGCTCCACGATGGAGTTCAAAGTCAAAGGACAAAAGGGCGAGGGAAAAACCCCCGCAGGCAACCAGGTGAAGTGCGGAATCGTGAAGGTGGCCGCGCTGCCTGCCCCTCAGTAAGCCTGCCCTGCCTGCAGTGGCAGCCTGACCTGAAAACAGGTACTGCCGGGCTTTGACTGAACGGTGACGTAACCGCGGTGCATGCGAACGATCCGGCTGACCACGTCCAACCCCAGCCCCAGCCCGCTTCCTGGAGCCTTGGTGGTAAAGAAGGGCTCGAAGATGCGCGCCTGCAGCTCGGGCGGAATACCCGGACCGTTGTCCCAGACCTCAATCAGCAGCATATCGCCGGCGGTGCGCACCAGTAGCTTGATCTCCCCTTCATCCTGAACCGCATCCAAAGCGTTTTCGATCAATGCGGTCCAGACCTGGTTCAGCTCCCGGCCATAAGCGCTCACGCAAGGCAGGTTGGGTTCGTAATCGCGAACCACTTCCACTTTGCCCAAGCGTGAGGCAACCATGGCCAGCGTATTTTCCAGGCTCTGGGGAACGTCGACCTCCTGAATGGGCATCTGGTCCATGTAGGAGTAATCCTTGATGGCGCGGATCAAGTCGAAGATCCGCGCGGTCGAGTCGAGCATGGCCTCGGCGATTCTTTCCGTGCGCAGCGACGAGGTAAACTGCGACAGCACCACGGCAATGGCGCCCGGGTCCAGGTAGCCGGTGAGCGATTCCAGTTGATCGGGCACCACGCCAAACTCGGCCAGCTCAGGAGCGATGTGCCATGACTCTTGTATCTCATGCCGTTGAAGCCAGCTGAACAATCTCATCTTCGCGGCGGGTCTGCTCGGTTTCGGCGGGCTTTCCCAGCCGCTTGGCTTCGGCGCGAACCTGGTCTTCCCAAGCCGCACCTTTTCGGTGTTCTCGGAGTTCAGGCACAGCCGCCCCAGATTGAACCGCTCATGTCCATAGACACGCAATTCCTCCAGAACCCCGGCGGCGGAGCGCTGCGCGGCCGAAGCAGGATTGTTCAGTTCATGAGCCAGATTGCCCGCCAGTTTACCCAGCGCATTCAGCTTTTCCGACTGCTGCTCCATGCGCGTGATTTCGCGCACCCGATCCAGAAGAATGCCCACGAACCGTTCGGTAAGCGAGGGAATGGCTTGGAGCATCTCCGGAAAGAGGGATTTGTCGAACTCCAGCCATCCAGGTTGGGGCGGAGGTATAACCCAGGCCGCCATAGGCCTTCATGCGGGAGAAGGGAAGCAGGCCGGTGATCGTGCCCGGAGCGGCCAATAAAGAGAGCAGCGGGTCCGCCATGCTCGCGGCGCACATAAATCTCGCCTTTGAGCAGGATGGTCATCTTGCGTGGCGGGATCGCCTTCGCGGAAGATGACGGCGCCCGATTCGGCAAAAACTTCGGTACCGTGGGTGGCCAGCCACTCGTACTCCGTCTCTTCCAGGTCGTGGAGCGGGCTTACTTTCTTAAGCGCCTCCACCAGTTCGGGAACTCGTGCCGGGTCGTGGGGTGCACGGTACGGTGGCGGAGCTGTGGTGAAACCAGGGACAGTGGCTTGGGTCGTCATGGCACCTCACGGTGTTGCTTTTGATGTTAGCCGATGCGGCATGGTTCCGCCTCTGGATCTCGTCAGATGGCGTGACCGCCTGTTGACAGGACTTCCATTACGGCGGTGTTAACGAGGCTGCGTTATTCCTCGCCCTGCGATTCCTCGCTCTTGCGCATGGGCATGGAGTCAATCAGTCGCTCCAGCTGATCCACCGTCACCGGAGTTCGGCTGTTCAGCTTCTCTCCTCCGTCCTTCCCGATCAGGATCACCAGGAAATCATCCGGTTCGACTTTGAAGCGATGACGCATAGCGGCCAGCTCATCTTCGCTGAGCCTGGCGGTAGGAACCCTGGAGCCCGGAACGGGTTGATTGTGCCCCTCGGGGACGATGGGAACGTACAGCACACTGCGGCTCCTGAGTTCGATTGCCTGGGTCTTGAGCTGGTTGAACTGTTCTACCAGCTGCGGATTGTCCAGGGCGGGAGCGAAGACCAGCAGCGGCCGGTAGCAGTTGCGCATAGCGCGCAGGGTGTTCGGCTGTGCTGGGCATCCATCGCTGGGCTGTTGGTTCCGGTCTTGCCCCCTCATCGCAGCAAACGAAAAGCTCGAGAGTAGGGCGAAAACCGAAAAGCGCAAAGCCGGCCGCAGGTGCATGCAGAGTAGACTCGAAAAAAGCCGCAAGAGGTGCGTTAAAAACTCCAGAGAGTTCCATTTCCAAACAAGTCCCGCAGGGACTCTCTCAATTGAGGTGCCCCATATCTCGCGCTTTTTGCGAGATGTGGGCAAGAAACTCAACTAAAACAGAACCCGTCGGTAACGAGCCGCTTTTCCCACATCTCGCGCCAAGCGCGAGATATGGGGCACCCACAATTCCCCCCGAGAGCGACTTTTTCCGGCCGAGGGAACCGGCGCCCCTCTAGGCGCCTACCGGCTCCGCCAGGCGGGGCGCCGCGCCGGGGCTGTCTACCGTCACCGTGACCGGATCCAGGAAAGGCATAGCCGCCCGCAATTTGCTGCCCACCTCCTCGATGGGGTGCGCCGCTTCCTTGCTGCGCATCTGGTCAAACTGCTTGCGCCCGGTTTCATTTTCCCGGATCCAGTTCTTGGCAAAGGTCCCGTCCTGAATTTCCGCCAATATCTTCTTCATTTCGGCGCGGGTCGCATCGGTAACCAGACGCGGCCCGGCGGTGTAGTCGCCGTACTCGGCCGTGTCGGAAATGGAATAGCGCATGTAAGCCAGGCCGCCGCGATACATAAGGTCGACGATCAGTTTCAGCTCGTGCAGGCACTCGAAGTAGGCCACCTCGGGTTGGTAGCCCGCGTTCACCAGGGTTTCAAAGCCGGCTTTCACCAACGCGCTGACGCCTCCGCACAATACCGTCTGCTCGCCAAAAAGGTCGGTTTCGGTTTCTTCCGTAAAGGTGGTCTCGATCACCCCGGCGCGCGTGCTGCCGATCGCCTTGGCATAAGAGAGCGCCAGGGCGTGGGCCTTGCCGGAAGCGTCCTGTTGCACCGCGATCAGGGCCGGAACGCCGCCGCCTTCGGTAAACACCTCGCGCACCCGGTGTCCAGGAGCCTTGGGAGCAACCATGCTGACGTCGATCTCCGGCGTAGGAACGATGGTGCCGTAACGAATGTTGAAGCCGTGGGCGAACATCAGCGTCTTTCCTTTGCCCATGGAAGGAGCGATGTGTTCGTGGTAGATCGCTGCCTGGGAAGTGTCGGGGGCCAGGATCATGATGACGTCGGCCCACTTGGCGGCATCGGCTACGGAGAGCACTTCCAGGCCGGCAGCTCTTGGCCTTCTTGATGGACCGGCTGGTCGCCGGCAGGCCGACGCGCACATCGACGCCAGAGTCTTTGAGATTCAGCGAGTGGGCATGGCCCTGGGATCCATAGCCAATGATGGCTACTTTTTTGCCCTGGATCAGCGAGAGATCGGCATCCTGGTCGTGATAAGTCTTGGTCATTCACCTTTCCTTTGTGTACATCGTGGTTAAGTTTTTTCCTGGGAGAGATCGCTATCGTTGATCTTCCTCTTCTCGGCAGCGCTTCGCCGATTGGCGGGGGAAGCGCGCCGTTTTGGGACTCGACGTCGCCCAGCGCCTCCAGCACGCGGCTGGTATGGTGCCCGCGGCGCATCACCATGCGGCCGGTGCGCGAAATCTCGAGCACCCGGTCTTCATTCTCGTTCAGCACCTGGAGCAGGCCTTCGATCTTGCTCTCGCTGCCGGTAATTTCAATCATCAGCGATCCGGGCGCCAGATCGACCACCCGGGCGCGGAAGACGTTCACCAGTTCGAAGATATGCGAACGCGTCTTGGGCGTCGTGGCCACTTTGATCAACGCCAGTTCGCGGCTCACCGAAGAAAAACGGCCAACGTCATCCACCTGGACTACGTTTTCCAGTTTGTACAGCGAGGCCATGATGCGATGGCCGGCAGCCGGCGGAGCATCGCAAACCAGGGTCATGCGCGAGATGTTCGGGCGCTCCGAACCACCCACGGTGACCGAGGAAATATTGATGTTCAGCCGGCGGAACAACGACGCTACGCGGGTCAGCACCCCAGGCTTATCTTCCACGTAGGCGACGAATGTATGCTGCATGCAAACCTTTCTGTCTAGGCGTCCGACGCAGTTTCGACCAGCGGGTTTGCCGACGGCCGGCGAATCATCTCGTGCAGCGCAGCTCCGGGCACGATCATGGGGTAGACAGTATCTTCCTGCTCCACCAGGAAATTGATCAGGAAGGGGCCCTTATGACTGCGTGCCGCTTCGACCGTGCTCATCACCTCGGCGCGGGTCGTGACCGCGGCAGCCCGGATGCCGAAGGCCTCGGCCAGCTTGACGAAGTCCGGCGAGAAGATGGGCGAGCACTCGTAGTTCTTCTCGTAAAACGTCTCCTGCCACTGCCGGATCATGCCCAGGTAACCGTTGTTGATAATGGCGATATTAATATCCAACTTCTCCTGCACGATGGTGGCGAGTTCGGGGCAGGTCATCTGAAAACCGCCGTCGCCGGCAATCGCCCAGACTTCCTTGCCCGGGCAGGCGATCTTGGCGCCGATGGCCGCGGGCAGCGCAAAACCCATCGTTCCCAGGCCGCCGGAAGTGATCAGGGAGCGCGGCTCTTCATGCTTATAGTATTGCGCCTCCCACATCTGGTGCTGGCCCACATCGGTCGTGATCACGGCGTCCCCGGAGGTTGCGTGCCACAGATCGTTGATTACGTGTGCGGCGTAGAGGTGGCCATTGTCGGGCAGGTTCTTGATGTCGCGGACTGCCGCATCTCCCTTCATGCGGTCGATGGCATGCAGCCATGCCGCTCCGTCGCGGGTGCGAATCCGCGGTAAGAGCTGGTCCAGCACTGTAGCCAGGTCGCCAATTAACGACACCTGCACGGGGACGTTTTTATTGATCTCCGAAGGATCGATGTCGATATGGATCTTCTTCGCCTTCTGCGCGTAGGTGGCCAGCGAGCCCGTGACCCGATCGTCAAAGCGCATTCCGCAGGCAATCAGCAAATCCGCTTCCTGGATGGAGTGGTTGACCCACGACTCACCATGCATGCCCATCATGCCCAGGTTCAATTCGTGGGAGGCAGGAAAGCTGCCCAGGCCAAGCAGGGTGCAGGCCACGGGAATCTGCGCCCGCTCCGCCAGCGCGCGCACCTGGCTCATCGCGCCCGACTGGATGATGCCGTGCCCGGCAAGAATCAATGGCCGCTTCGCGGTGCGGATCAGCTCCGCAGCCTCCGCAAGGCTGGGCTCGGAAACACTGAGCATGGGGTGGCTCCCGATTTTCGTCGGCGCGGCCGCTGCGAAATCGAATTCTGCCGTTGCCTGCTGCGCATCCTTGGTGATATCGACCAGCACTGGCCCGGGGCGTCCGGACTTGGCCACGCGGAATGCATCGCGCAGCACCGGCGCCACGTCTTCGGCGCGGGTGACGACATAGTTGTGCTTGGTCACCGGGAGCGTGATGCCGGTGATGTCCACTTCCTGAAAGGCGTCGGTGCCCAGTACTTTGCTTCCCACCTGGCCGGTGATGCAGACCAGCGGAATCGAGTCCAGCATGGCGGTGGCGATGCCGGTAACCATGTTGGTGGCGCCCGGGCCGGAGGTGGCAATCGCTACCCCCACGCGCCCCGAGGCCCGGGCATAGCCGTCGGCCATGTGCACCGCGCTCTGCTCATGGCGCACCAGGATGTGACGGATGGGAAATTTGCGCAGCGCATCGTACGCCGGCAAAATCGCTCCGCCAGGATAGCCAAAAACCTCGCGCACGCCTTCCCCTTCAAGCGTTGCCCAGATAATCTCCGCGCCCGTGAGCCGGGTCGTTTCCTGCTTGGTCATAAAACTCCTTGCTGGCCGCGGCGCAAACCAGAATTCCTGATCGTGGCGTTGCTCAAATTTCTCCAGGGCTCCGCCATGTTTTAGCGATAACCCGATGTCGTCCAGGCCCAGCAGCAGGCACTCGCGGCGGAAGGGGTCGATGGAGAAGGCGAGTGACAGGCCATGGTCATCCTGCAGCATCTCGTCTTCCAGGGAAACCGTAAGCTGGTAGCGATGGATGGATGGCGGCGCGCTGCATCATCGTCTGCACCTGTTCTTCGGGCAAGGTGATGAGCAGGATGCCGTTCTTGCCCGCGTTGGAATGAAAAATATCGGCGAAGGAAGACGCGATCACACAGCGAAAGCCGTAGTCGGAAAGCGCCCAGGCCGCGTGTTCGCGGGAGGATCCGCAGCCGAAGTTCTTGCCTGCCACCAGGATTTCCGCGTCCTTGTAGTGCGGATGATTCAGGACGAAATCCGGATGCGGGCGCGCCCGCGTCCGGTCCTTCCTGAATCCGCCGCCAATCGAAGAACAGGAAATCGCCATACCCGGTGCGCTCAATCCGCTTGAGGAACTGCTTGGGGATGATCTGGTCGGTGTCGACGTTCTCCCGATCCAGGGGCGCGACCACAGCCCTTATGTTTGCGGAATGGCTTCATCGAACTGACTCCACTTCATCCGCCGGAACCGGGTTGAACTGCCACTTGCGGACATCGGTGAAGTGGCCGGAGACTGCGGCTGCCGCGGCCATCATGGGGCTCACCAGGTGGGTGCGCCCGCCGCGGCCCTGGCGGCCTTCGAAGTTGCGGTTGCTGGTCGAGGCGCAGCGCTCGCCGGGAGCAAGAATGTCGGGATTCATGCCCAGGCACATGGAGCAGCCCGGCTCGCGCCACTCAAAACCGGCGGCGCGGAAGACTTCATCCAGACCCTCTTCTTCGGCTTGTTTCTTCACCTGCTGCGAGCCGGGAACGACCATCGCACGCACCTGCGGATGAACGTGATATCCGCTGACTACCTCGGCCGCGGAGCGAAGATCTTCAATGCGCGCATTGGTGCAGGAACCGATGAAAACGCGATCGATGGCCAGCTCTTCGATCGCCTTGCCGGGCTCGAGCGCCATGTATTCGAGCGCCCGTTCCCAGGCCCGGCGTTCCGCCGGCGAATGGCTGGAGGCTGGATCGGGCACGCGATCGGTCACCGGTACCACCATCCCGGGGTTGGTGCCCCAGGTGACGAAAGGCGCCAGGTCTTCGGCGTGCAGCACCAGTTCGCGATCGAAGCGGGCGCCGGGATCGGTGGCCAGCGACTGCCATTCGGCCACGGCGCGATCCCAGTCGGCGCCGGTGGGGCTGAATCGCCGTCCTTTGAGGTAGCGGAAGGTGGTCTCGTCGGGAGCGATCATGCCCGCGCGGGCGCCGGCCTCGATGCTCATGTTGCACAGGGTCATGCGGCCTTCCATGGAGAGCGCGCGAATCGCCGGACCGGCGTACTCGATCACGCAGCCGCTGGCGCCGTCCGTTCCTATGTGGCCGATGATGCCCAGCGCGATATCTTTCGCGGTCACTGCCGGTGCCAGCTCGCCTTCGACCGTAATGCGGAAGGTTTTGGGCAGCGATTGCGGCAGGCACTGCGTGGCCAGAACATGTTCCACTTCTGAAGTGCCGATGCCGAAGGCCAGCGCGCCGAAGGCTCCGTGGGTGCTGGTGTGGCTATCGCCGCAAACGATGGTCATGCCCGGCTTGGTAAACGCCCAGCTCCGGACCGATGACATGCACGATCCCTTGTTCGGCTGACTGCACATCGTAAAGGGGAATCCCGAACTCGGCGCAGTTGGTACGCAAGGCGTCGATCTGTTTGGCCGCGATCGCATCTTCGATGATGAGCCGGTTGGCGGTGGTGGGTACGTTGTGATCCACGGTTGCCACCGCGCGGTCGGGGCGGCGCACGGTCCGCCCCGCCAGGCGAAGCCCTTCAAACGCCTGCGGCGAAGTGACTTCATGCAACAGGTGCAGATCGATATAAAGCAGTGCCGGCTCGCCTTCGGGAGCCACCACCACATGCGATTCCCAAACCTTTTCAAACAGCGTTCTCGGACCTTGCGACATAGTTGTTTCCCCTAAGACTTCTCCGCGATTTCGGCCTAAGGCTCTCACCCGACGCTAAGTCACCGAACCGACCGGGTAGCCCCGACATCTCGCTCGTTTTTCGCGAGATGTGGGATACCACGGCTCTCGCCCTGAACGTCTTTCTGACGCAGCAGAGCCTAGACAGCGTGCAAAGCCTGCCGGCGGTCAATGATTTCGTTCAGCGTCTGGTGTACCAGCCGGCCCATCTCCTGGGTGGATACATGCTTGCCCGGGCTGCTCCGCGCGCAACAGATCGGCGGTTCGGTACCCCTGCTCCAGAACCTTGCGCACCGCCAGTTCTACCGCCTGCGCATCCTGTTCCAGGTTGGCCGAGTGGCGCAGCAACATGGCCGCGGTAAGAATCGCGCCCAGCGGATTGGCAATCCCTTTACCGGCGATGTCGGGCGCCGAACCGTGCACCGGCTCATAGAGATTGACCGCCCCACCAATGGTTGCCGACGGCAGCATGCCCAGCGAACCGGTAATCACCGCGGCTTCATCACTGAGAATGTCTCCAAACAGATTCTCGGTAAGCACCACGTCGAAGTTGCGCGGGGTATTCATCAAGTGCATGGCGCAGGCGTCCACGTAATGGTGCTCCAGGGCGATCTCCGGGTACTGCTGCGCGATCTCAATCACCGTCGCCCGCCAGAGCTGCGACACTTCCAGCACATTTGCCTTATCGACCGAGGTCACCTTCTTGCGCCGCTGCCCGGCCAGATGGAAGGCCACATGGGCCACCCGGGCGACCTCGTCGCGGGTATAGCGCATGGTGTTCCATGCCGCCCCGCTTCTCCCGGTCCCAGGCGCGCGGTTCTCCAAAGTACAGGCCGCCCAGCAGCTCGCGGACAAAGAGAATGTCGGCGCCGTCGGTCACTTCCGGGCGCAGCGGCGAGTTGGCAGACAAAGCCGGGTACGCAAAGGAAGGGCGCAGGTTGGCGAAACCTCCCAGCGCCTGGCGAAGCTGCAACAACCCTGCTTCCGGCCGGCGATCCGGGGGCAGCGCATTAAATTCGTTGCCGCCCACCGCTCCCAGCAGCACCGCATCGCTCTCCAGAGCCGCATCGAGCGTAGCCGCGGGTAGCGGCGTGCCCGTCTGGCGAATGGCGTGCCCGCCGATGGGCATCTCGGTGAACTGGAAGTCGTACCCACCGAACTCCGCCACAGAAATCAGAATGCGCACCGCTTCGCGCGTGACTTCCGGGCCTATCCCATCTCCGGCGCCGACCAGAACTTTCAACTTCATCGTTCACTAACCTCCTGTGGTCAACTCCGCTTCGGCCCGGGCCGATGCTGCTCCGGAAGCAGGGAGATAAGGTCCTGGTCGAAGATCGCTTTTCTGCGATCCGCCAGTTCGTTGAAGCGGTGATAGACCACGTCCAGATCGGCGGCATCGAGGGCAAACCCAAGCTCTTTAAGGCGGTGCGCCAAGGCGCGCCGGCCAGAGTGCTTGCCCAGCACCATGCGGTTGCTGGGTACACCCACCGAAGCGGGAGTCATGATCTCGTAGGTCAACGGGTGGGCAAGCATGCCATGCTGATGAATGCCCGCCTCGTGTGCGAAGGCGTTGCTGCCCACCACTGCCTTGTTCGGCGCGGGGGCAAAACTAATCAATTCCGAAAGCAACTGGCTGGTAGGGTAGAGCTGATCCAGCCTCAGGCCGTGAGCGTAGGGAAACTTGTCCGGGCGGACCAGCATGGCGGCCGCCACTTCTTCCAGCGCCGCATTCCCAGCCCGTTCGCCGATGCCGTTGATGGTGCACTCGATCTGCCGTGCGCCCGCCTCCACCGCCGCCAGGCTGTTGGCCACGGCCATGCCGAGATCGTTGTGGCAATGGGAGGAAAGCGTGATCCCGGCCACCTGCGGAACCCGTTCCCGCAGCATGCGGAACATGGCGCCATACTCGTTAGGAACGCAGTAGCCAACGGTGTCCGGCAGATTGATCGTGGTCGCCCCGGCCTCGATGGCCACCGCGACCACACTGCACAGAAAATCCGGGTCTGAGCGGGTTGCGTCTTCGGGAGAAAACTCCACGTCGTCCACATAGGTGCGCGCCAGGCGAACTGCGGTGCCGGCCTGCTCCAGCGCTTCCGCCCGCGTGATCTTCAGCTTGTGCTCCAGGTGAATGTCCGAGCTGGCCAGGAATACATGGATGCGCGCGCGGTCTGCCGCTTCGAGCGATCGCGCCGCTGCCTGAATGTCTTCTTTGCGGGTACGGGCCAGGGAGGCGATGCGTGGGCCGCGCACTTCGCGGCAGATGCTGGCGATGGCGGCAAAGTCGCCCGGAGACGCGATCGCGAAGCCAGCCTCTACGATATCGACGCCCAGGGCTTCGAGGGCGTGGGCCATGCGCAGCTTTTCCGGGGTGGTCATGCTGCAGCCCGGGGACTGTTCGCCGTCGCGCAGCGTGGTATCGAAAAAGAACACTCGATCCTGATTCATCGAGGCGCCACCCTTCACACTCTATGGCTTATTCTCGCGGATTCTGCATCATAGATCAAATTTATAATTCTTCTAAAAATCATAAACTATACTTATAGTAGTGCAGGTTGGACTACCTGGAGCGCGATTCAAAGCTTATGGATATTCATCAATTGGAGACCTTTCTCGCCGTCGCCGAAGAGAAAGGATTCTCCCGCGCCGCCAAGCGGCTGCGCCGCACCCAGCCCGCGGTCAGCCAGGTCGTTCGTAAGCTCGAAGCGGATCTGGGCGAGGTGCTCTTCGAACGCAGCGCCAGGGACGGAACCCTCACCGCTGCCGGCGAAGTGCTGCGCGATTATGCGCGGAGAATGTTGACCCTAAGGACTGAAGCCGCGAGCGCGATGGAGGAGCTAAAGTCGCTGGATCGCGGCCGGCTGCTGATCGCAGCCAATGAGTACACCTGTCTCTACCTGCTTCCGATTCTGGATCGGTTTCGCCGTCTCTGCCCGCAGATCGGGGTGAGCATTCAGCGCTCGCTGGCCAGCAGGATCCCTGACGATCTGCTCGAGCGAACGGTAGAGATCGGTATCCTCTCCTTCCGTCCTGAAGGAGATCACTTCAAGTCGATCGCCGTTTACACCGATGAGCTGGCCTTTGTGGTGAACCCGGATCATCCTTTGGCGAGAGAGAAGGGAATTGCGATTGAAGACCTGGGCGCGGAGAGTTTTATTGCCCACAATGTGCCCTCCCCTTTGCGCCGGCAGGTGGTTGCGGCCTTCGAGAAGCACAAAACCCCGCTGAATATGGGCATGGAGTTGCCCAGCCTGGAGGCGGTCAAACGGTTTGTCGCCATGGGCAATGGGGTGGCCCTGGTTCCGGGACTGACGGTGGGCCGCGAGCTTTTGAGCGGAGAACTGGTCCAGGTGCCGGTGGAAGCGCTGCGTTTTGAACGCCATCTTCGCCTGGTGCATCGTAAGCGTGCAAGCCTTTCCCATGCCGCGACTGCGTTTCTAAAGGTGGTCCGCTCGTTATCGCTGGAGCGCGGCTCGCCTTATGAGTTTCGCGTGGAACGCACCTGATAGGTACAATTGCGGGAGTGGATCACGGATTCCGGTTGCGCGCAGGCGAGAGGTTCAGGAACGAATGAAGAAAACGCTGTTGTTATTTCTGCTACTGCCTTTTCTGGCAGTGGCGAGTCAGGCCCAGGAAAGCCGTCAGGATATTAGTGTTAGCGTGACCGGCATCTTTCCCCCGTTTATCACCGGCAACGCTGTTCAACAGACCGGGACCAATGGATTGGGCGGCCTTGTAAGCTACCGGTACATGCTGACTCCGAGGAGCGGACTGGAACTCAATTATCAATACGCGCAGAACGCGCAGAAGTATTACACCAGCTTCAACAACGTGAGAGTGCACGACCGCATGCAGGAGTTTTCCGGGGCCTACGTGCTGAACACGACTTTCAAGAACTGGAATCCTTTTCTTGAGGGGGGTCCGGCGGCCTTCATATTCTCACCGCTCGACGACGCCAGCACGACGCAGATCGATGTGAAGCAGCAGACCATCTTGGGAGCGATGTACGGCGGCGGTGTTGCCTACGAGCTCAGCCCCAGCTTTGATATCCGTGTGGAGTACCGCGGGCTGCTCATGAAGACCCCGAATTTCGGTCTGGAACCGCAGAAAACCGGCCGCTTCTACAACGTATACAACCCGGTAATCGGCATCGCTTACCACTTCTAGTTCCCGGAAAACAGCAGGTCCCTCCACTACGCTGCGCTCCGGTCGGGATGACAATTCATTGGGAACTCGGAGAGTGGTTCCTGCAAATGAATTGTCATCCCGACCGGAGCGCAGCGTAGTGGAGGGACCTGCTGTTTTCCTTTTTACCTAGAAAATCCGGTAGGCAATCCCGCTGCTGAATCCATCCGGAGACAGCGAACTGTTCTGGAAGTTAAACCAGTGCTGGTATTCATAGTCGATCGCCCTGACCGTGAAGCGATGGAGATGAATATCCAGTCCCCCTCCGGGCGCGACCAGAAAATATCCGCCATGCCCGTAACTGAAAGGGAAGTTGAACTGGCCATTCCCAATCAGCAATTTCCCATACGGCTCATAACGGCGGAAGCGCCACCGGTATCTGAGACCGGCGTTGTAATTATCTTCGTGCACGTCGTACGTCTGATTGAAGCGGAGAAACCGCACCTCCCCTTCCGCACCAAGATGTCCCCGCAAATTGAAATCTACGAAGCCGCCGATGCCCAGCAAATGGTTAGGGCCGTAGTCGGGGCTGAATGCGGAAAAGAACCCGCCTGCAACCAGGTGGGCGCCACCTTGGCCGGCAGCAACGACTTGTGCATGTAAGGGAGCACTCGACGACAGGGAGAGCACGAGGGGGAGGAGGCTTGCGAGCAAATACCTTTTGATCATGCGCACCACGCAAATGATTTCCCCAGCAAACGAAACAGAGGCGGGGCAGCTTAAGTCTACCCCGCCTCTGTACTACGTTACGTCGAAGATATCCCGTTGGTAACCCTCTACCAAACGGCTTACTGGGGGCTCGGTTGGGTTGCTGACGCCTGGGCCGGAGCCGCACTCTGCTGCGTATCGACCGCTGGAGCCGTAGTGTCTGCTGCTCCAGCCGCCGGCGTGGGAGCTGCCGTGACCGGGGGCGTGTAGCGGATTAAGCGGAAGAAGACCGGAGTCACTTCGAAGGGCATCTTATCCCGCGCGTTCATGATGGGGGGTACCCGGGCGTTCAAGCGGATGACCTTGTCATCCCAGGCATCGATCTTCAAATTGCTGCCCAGGGGCAGGGCTGCGATCTGATCCAGCTTGTTAATATCCAGCTTCGGCGCTTTGGGGATCAGGGCGTTCAGCCAGGGTTCCCCGGTGGGGCGCAGCAACGAATCGCCTAGTCTCGGCGTGTTGAGCGCCGTGAGCTGTTTTGAACGGGCATCCAGCTGCGCCAGGAAAGGCCCTGGCTGAGCCAGCTGGTTGGCATAAATCGAGTGGTTCAGCAGATCGACGGCCTTTTTGGCAGCCAGTTCGTTGTCTGCATCCGAGTGAGACATGTGGATGCGTTCAAAGGTCGCTTCGTCCGGGAACAGAAGACGATCGTTGAATGCGTAACGCGTGTCAATGTGGTGACCAAGAACAATGTGCGCCAACTGGAAGGACAACATCGCGGCCAGATCTGGCTCAGAAGCCACCACGTCGATCAGGCCCTTGCTCAGGATGATGGTGTTTCCGACAGCCAGCGATTCGAGCGGAGCGGTCAACAGAACCCGGCAGTGAATCGCGTCGCTCATCTGGATGTTGTTGCCGATGATGATATTGTTGGCGATCTGCTCCAGGACCTTGTCAAACTCGCTGGGAGGCGCGAGCAAACCTGCCTGCACCAGGCGATCGAGGACGTTCTCTTCCGCCTGCGAAATCCATTGCCGCTGAGCTTGCAGAGGGCTAAGGTCAGCACTCTGATCGCTCTGGTCCTGCACGTCGTCGATCTTGATCGACTCGTTGTCAGACTCATGAGTGGGCAGCTTCAGGCTGTAGCCCCAGATGTAGGTCTGGGCCTTGAACGAGACCGGGTGCTCTGAGCTCTTCTGCGTCTCTTCTACATAGACACCGACGGGCAGCCACAGGCCAGGCTGGAGATTTTCGCGCCAGCTATCGAAGTGAAAGTAGCTGGAGCTGTCGTCGTCCTGGTTGCCACCCGTATAGGTGCCGTTGAAGCGGACAATGTTTCCGCCCTGGTCTTCAACCCAGATACGGCCGGTAAAGCGGCCGCTGCCGGTTCCCGGCTTGGGGTGCACGTCGAAAACCAGCGTGCGCACGGCGCCCAGGAAATCGCGGCGGACATAGCTGAAGTCATAGTGCTGCTGGTCGAACGAGATCGGATCCAGGAACATCATCTCCATAAAGCCGGCAGAGATGTACTGCATCTTGAACGCCTTGGTCAGCCCGGAGACATACTTCATCGAACCCTTGAACAGGCCCTTGCTGTTTCCTTCGCTCGGAATACGAAGTGTCGCTAGATCGACTTGCCGAAGTCGACCCGGCCAAGAAGATACTGATCCGATTCCGGCACTGCGTACAGAACCTGGTCGGGCCTTCATATTTTGGATGTAGGTCTGCACCAGCGGAGAGTGCTTCTGGATCTGCTTGATGGTGACCTTTTCGGCCGCAATCGCTTTCTGCACCAGCGCACTCTGTTCCGGCGACAGCGCCATTGGGGGCTGATACTTGGTTTTGGCCTGTGCTACGGACGCGGTCAGCGTCAGCAGCAGACTGGTAATCCAAACTCGACGCAGGGTCATTTCCTGGCTCCTGTAACCTTTCAACGATTGCGTAACTTTCGCGAATTTCATCGTGCTGAAATCCGTAGAACCTGGGCAACCACCTGGCTAAGCCAGCTGGAAGGTCACGTGAATCAGGGTCGTGTGATCTACCGGATGCCCATCTTTGATCGCGGGCTTGAACCGGATTTGCTCGGCAACACGCTTTGCCTGCTCATCCAGACCATGCCCCAGTCCATTCACTACGCGCAATACCTCTACCTGGCCAGTAGCCAGGAAACCGCACCTGTAAAGTTACCTCTCCCTGGATTCTCAATTGAGCCGCTTCCGGGGTGTACTCCGGATGTGGCTCCGAGATCACGACCGGAGGAACGAAGGCCGGTTCGGTCGTTTTGATGGCCACCTGGGTGGGTGCGGGACCCGCGGTAGCTAAAGCGCGCCCGTCGCCACTGTCCCAGTGCCTCCCGGTTTGCCGGTGCCCCCGACCACGCCATTGGCAAAGCCGGCCGAAGCCACCTTGCCCATGTCGTGTCCGCCGGGAACGCCGTTGGCTACTCCGGCGCCGAAGGAAGTGCCTGAGACCGCGCCTTTACGCGCAGCGCCTGCGCCCGTAGCCGCACCGGGAGCACTGCTGAAGGAACCGACCGCAACCAGCGCCGATTTGGTGGAGTTGGGGTTGGTCTTGGCTCCAATCGGATCCCCGAAACCGCCTGCTTTCACGTCTGGCTTCACCTGGTTGTTCGCCGTCTCTGTAGGTTTCGCGCTGGCAAACAGGCCGACCTTAGGTTGCGGCGGAGGCGCTACCGCCTTCGGCGGCGCCGGAGGCAGCTTGGGTTGCTCAGGCTGGTCGAGCTTCACCGGTTTGGGAATCTCCGGCGGCGGCTGGATCTTCGGTATAACAATCTTAGGTGGTGTCAGCTTGACCACCTCAGGTTGCGGCGGCGCAAACACCTTCACTTTGGGCACGACGATCTTTGGCGGCGGTGGCACTTCCTGGGGAAAGATCAGGGTCTCGTTATACTTTTGCTTCTCAACTTTATGGATCGCCGCGGTCAGCAGGATCAGCAGAGACATAATGATGATGTTGGTCACCATGCTGACCCCAAAGGAGCCCCAACGGCCTTCCGGTTCGGGGAGGAGTCCGAAGTTATCGCGATTCAGAAGATCTTTCGGCATAATTAATGTTCCCTAATTCTCTCTAGTCGTAAGGTGATGTGCGAGCCACCGGGGTGATTACAAAAGCAGCGAAAAAACTCGTACATTCAAACAGACGCACGCCCGAGACCAATGCTTCAAAACTCCCGAGCCCCTGCCGAGAAACCTGCAGCCATTATCGACTTCCGCGCCGTGCATAATCTCGGTACCAAAGTACTTGCGGATAAGCTCACGATAGACGAGATTTCGCGCGGATGCAGTAACCCAAAGGTGGAGCGGTTGGGAACAGAAGTGTATGGATAAGGCATGAGGAGAGCCATAGCTTTTACATCCCAGCTTCGGGGGCAGACCCAAAGCTCGCAAAGGCCCTCTTCGCGGGCGCCTTGTTCGTGCTCCTCAGCGTCGCCCATAACCACCCACCATGTGACTCGCAGCGAATACTTTTCGTTGCTTGGTCGTGCGGCCATTTCGGCTCTGCATTAAGAGTACAAGAAGGAAGTGAGAAGGCGTGAAGATTCTGGTAACGGGCGGGGCAGGCTATATCGGCGGAACCGTAACCCAGCTCCTGCTGGACCGCGGACACACCGTCGTGGTGTACGACAACCTGTGCCATGCGCGGCGTTCCATGGTCCCCGCGGGGGCTACCTTTGTTGAGGGCGATGTAGCTGACAGCAAAAGGCTTGGGGAGCTATTTGCCGACGGTTCCTTTGCCGGCGTGATGCACTTTGCCGCGCTCATCGAAGCCGGGGAAAGCATGCGCCAGCCGGAAGTTTACTTTCGTAACAACACGGCGGCGACCCTGGGCTTGCTGGAAGCAATGCTAAGGAATAATTTACGCAAGTTTGTCTTTTCTTCCACTGCGGCCGTGTACGGAGAGCCGGTGAGCACGCCCATCGCGGAGGATGCGGCCCTGGTTCCCACCAATGCCTATGGAGAATCGAAGCTGCTGGTCGAGCAAATGCTTTCCTGGATGCACCGTATCCATGGACTGCGCTATGCCAGCTTGCGCTACTTCAACGTCGCCGGTGCGATTCCAGGCCGTGGAGAAGCGCATGAGCCGGAGTCTCACCTGATTCCGCTCATTCTTGACGTGGCTCTCGGGCGGCGCAACAATATCAAAATTTTTGGCCAGGACTATCCCACTCCCGACGGCACCGCGGTCCGCGACTACATTCACGTGCAGGATCTGGCGGAGGCACATCTGTTGGCGTTCAGGCGCTCGACGGGCGCGACCGGATGATTTACAACCTGGGGAATGGCCACGGCTTTACCGTGCGGGAAGTGGTGGAGTCCGCCCGCCGGGTGACCGGGCAACCGATTCCGGTCGAGGAGAGTGCCCCGCCGGCCAGGAGATCCTGCGGTTTTGATTGCCAGCTCGGCAAAAATCGAAACCGAACTCGGTTGGAAGCCGAAGTACACCAGGCTCGACGACATCGTGCGCAGCGCCTGGGAGTGGCATCAGCAGCGCTACCAGGTGATAGCAATATCTCGTAACAGTCATTGAACAAGATGGAGAGAGCAATGGAAACCGGCACGATAAACCCGAATTTGAGTTCGATCCTGCACGAGAACCGAGTCTTTCCCCCTCCCGCCGAGTTTGCCGCGCAGGCGCACGTGAAGAGTCTGGAGGAGTATGAGGCCCTCTATCGCCGCTCCATCCAGGATCCGGAAAGCTTCTGGGCCGGGATCGCGAGCGAACTCCACTGGTTTACCCCGTGGACCCAGGTGCTGGATTGGCAACCACCCCTGGCCCGGTGGTTCGTGGGCGGCAAAATCAATCTGTGCTACAACTGCGTCGATCGTCACGCCTTAAGCGACAGGAAGAACAAAACCGCTATTTTGTGGGAAGGCGAGCCGGGCGAGACCCGCACACTGACCTACGGCGAGCTGTATCTCGAGGTGCAGAAATTCGCCAACGTACTCAAGGGCCTGGGGGTCCGCAAGGGCGACCGGGTCGCGGTGTACATGGGGATGACCCCGGAGTTGGCCATTGCCCTGCTGGCCTGTGCGCGCATTGGCGCGGTCCATTCCGTCATCTTCGGAGGATTCGCGGCCAATGCCCTGGTCGACCGCATCAACGACGCATCCTGCGTTGCCGTCATCACCCAGGATGGATCCTACCGCCGCGGGCAGGAAGTGCGCCTGAAGGCGATTGTCGACGAGGCCCTGAACAACTGCCCCACGGTGAAGCAGGTTGTTGTTTATCGCCGCACCGGATCGGCGGTGAGCATGAAGGAGGGCCGCGATCAATGGTGGCACGATCTGGCAGACCAAGCGCCGGCAGAGTGCCCGGCCGAGCCGCTGGACGCGGAAGATCCGCTGTACATCCTCTACACTTCGGGGACTACCGGCAAGCCCAAGGGCCTGGTGCACACCACGGGCGGTTATTCGGTGCAAACCTACCTGACCAGCAAGCTGATCTTCGATCTCAAACCGGACGATGTCTACTGGTGCACCGCCGATATTGGCTGGGTCACGGGTCATTCCTACGTTGTCTACGGCATCCTGCAGAACGGCGTCACCACGGTGATGTATGAGGGCGCGCCGAATTATCCTGAAGCCGGACCGTTTGTGGAAGATCGTCGATGACCACAAGGTCACTGTTTTCTACACCGCTCCGACGGCCATCCGCGCCTGCATCAAGTGGGGCGATCAGTATCCGCTGCGGCACTCGCTGGCCAGCCTGCGGTTGTTGGGCACCGTGGGCGAGCCCATCAATCCCGAGGCCTGGATCTGGTATCGCGAGATCATCGGCAAGGGACGCTGTCCGATTGTCGACACCTGGTGGCAGACCGAAACCGGGGCCATCATGCTGGCGCCGTTGCCCGGCGCGATTCCCACCAAGCCGGGTTCGGCCACGCGTCCTTTCTTGGGCATCGAGCCGGCCATTGTCACCGCGAAGGCGAAACCTGTGCCCGCAGGCGAGTGGCGGATTGCTGGTGATCCGCAAGCCCTGGCCTTCCATGGCGCGCACCATCTTCAACGATCCCGATCGCTATGCCAGGACTTACTGGTCGGAGATTCCCGGCTGCTACTTCACCGGGGACGGCGCCCGGGTGGACCAGGATGGCGACTACTGGTTGATGGGGCGGGTCGACGATGTGATCAACGTGAGCGGGCACCGGCTGGGCACCATGGAAGTGGAGTCGGCGCTGGTGGCGCACCCCAAGGTGGCGGAAGCCGCCGTCGTCGGCCGCCCGCACGATTTGAAAGGGCAGGCCATCGCAGCCTTTGTTTCGCTGGAAAGCAGTCATCATCCCTCGCCGCAACTCAAAGAGGAGCTGCGCGAATGGGTAGCCAAGGAAATTGGTTCCCTGGCCCGTCCGGATGACATCCGCTTCACCCAAGCTCTGCCCAAGACCCGCAGCGGCAAGATCATGCGCCGCTTATTGCGCGAGCTGGCGACCAGCGGCGAAATCAAGGGCGACACCACCACCCTCGAAGACTTCACCGTCATCGCCCAGCTGCGTGGGTCAGAGGAATAAGCAACAGCAGGTCCCTCCGCTCCGGAATCACAATTTTTCTTGGGAACCGGGGATGTGGTGCCCAAGTGGGTCAGTGGAGCAAGTAAGAAACAGCAGGTCCCTCCACTGCGCTTCGCTCCGGTCAGGATGACGATTTTTCTTGCGTACCACATCCCGTCCCCCAAAATGAATTGTCATCCCGACCGGAGCGAAGCGCAGTGGAGGGACCTGCTGTTCACTCCACCGGCATCGAATGCTGGTGGCTTATCCCCACCGGCTGCCGGCTTCGACGCCTTCTGCGGGCGCATCCTCATCCTGAGGAACATACTGCTCCACCGTAAAGTAGAAAGTGCTGCCGCTGCCCTGGACTGCTGGTTGCCCAGATGCGGCCCCCATGCTGATTCACGATCCCGCGGCATAGCGCCAGGCCCAGGCCGGTACCGCCCCGCAGGCGTGAATCCGAGGCATCCGCCTGTTGGAATCGATCGAAAATCAAATCCAGCTTCTCCGCGGGAATGCCCGCGCCATGATCCTGCACCTCGAAGGTGACTTCCTTGTCGCTGCTCGCACTCGCCGCCAGACGGATCTCGCCGCCCTTCTCGGAAAACTTGATCGCATTGCGGATCAGGTTACCCAGCACCTGCAGGATGCGATCGCCATCAACCCATACATCCACCGGCTGCGCGTCGATGCGGAACGTCAATCCCGCGCGGGCCGCGGTCGATCGCTCCGGATCCATCGCCCGCCGTAACAAGTCAATCGCATTCCATTCCGTCTTGTGCAGAGGCAGACTCCCGCTGCCAATGCGCTCGAAGTCGACAATGTCATTCACCAGGCGAACCAGCCGGTCGCAGTTGCCCAGGGCGATATCGAGCATTTGCGGAATCTTCTCCGGCCGCTTTTCGAGCGCCCCGCTGGCCACCAGGCCCAGCGCCGCGCGCAGCGAAGTGAGTGGCGTGCGCAGTTCGTGGCTGACGGTAGCGATAAATTCGTCCTTCATCCGATCCAGGCGGCGCCGCTCCGTAACATCCGTGAAGGCCACAACAATGCCGTCCACCCGGCCGTTTTCCAGCAGCGGGCAGGCCACATATTCCACCGGCAGCGATTGTCCGTCTTTGCGCCAAAAAACATCGTCGTCGACATGCAACGGGGTTTCTCGCTGCACGCTGCCAATGATGGGGCACTCCTCCACGGGGTAGGGTGAGCCATCGGCATGCGAGTGATGGATCAGGGCATGCATGTTCTGTCCCAGCAATTCCTGCGGCGAGTAGCCCAACATGTTCGCTCCGCTGCGATTGATGAAGGTGAGCCGGCCCTCCATATCCATGCCCCAGATACCTTCGCCGACGGAGTCCAGAATCGATTGATGCTGGCGCGTCAGTGCATTGAGCTCTTCTTCGGCCTGCGTCTGCTCGGTGATGTCGATCCCGTGGCTGAGCACAAACGGATCCGCGCCCGGGAACTGCAACAGCTTGTTGCGATAGGCGACGATGCACAGCTGGCCCGTTTTTCCCCGCAGATAAAAGCGCCCCTGGTGATCCTGATCCGGCTCTTGCTTCAGCGCCTCGAAGTACGCGTCGTAATCGGCCAGGTGATCGGTGTCGACGTAGTTGCGCAGCGGAGTGCCGATCAGTTCCTCCGGCCTCGTAGCCCAGAGTGGCGGCTGCGTGCGAGTTGATGGAGAGCAGCACGCCATTCAGATCGTGGGTGCAAATGAAGCCCAGGCTGCTTTCCACCAGCTGCCGGTAGCGTTCTTCACTGGTGCGCAGAGCGGTTTCGGCTTCCCGCTGCTCGGTCACGTCCGCACCGGTCATGATCACAAAGCTCACTTCGTCCTGGGCATTGGTCAGCGATGTGGCGGTCCAGGCAATGCGCCGCATACCTCCTGCCTTGGTGCGCCAGTTAATTTCAAAGGACTCGGTGGCGTTGCCCGCGCGCACCTGCTCGAAGATGCGGATGGCGGTCTCGCGTTCTCCGGGCGGGAAGAGCTCTTCAGGAAAGGCGCGGCCGGCGAGGTCGGCAAAACTGTAGCCGGAAATGGTTTCGCAGGCGCGATTGAAGCGCACGATGCGGCCCGCGATATCGAATACCAGCACCAGCGCACTGATGGTGTTGAGCACGGCGGCGACAAAGTTTCGTTCCACCGTAAGCGCCTGCTCGGAACGCTGGCGCGAGCGGACCACGCTCTCCTGCGTATGGCCCGTTGCGTAAAGCTCCAGGCGGGTGACGATCTGGCGGGCGAGCACCTGCAGGCTCTCCAGGTTACTGCGACTGAAGGCGTTGGCCTCGAGCGAGCAAACGGCAATGGTGCCCAGAATCATGCCTGAAGCAGAGAACAGAGGAGCGCCCGCGTAGGAGCGGCATCGGATGCCGTCGTCAAGCACGATGCCCGAGGACGCGAAGCGGTGATCTGCCAGGGCATCGGTGATGAGCAGTGGCTTGGCATCGAGCAGAAGAAACTGGCACGGCGAGCCGTTGCGGCGTATCTGGCGCGCCGTGAAACCAACCGTTGACTTGAACCACACCCGCGACCAGTCAAGAAAGCCAATGAACGCATACGGTGCATTGCAGATCGACGCCGCCATGCGCGCGATCTCATCGAAGGCGGGGTCGGGAAGCGTGTCGAGAATTTCATATTGCAGCAGAGACTTGAGCCGCTCGGTCTCGTCATGCTGCACAGTTGTGGAACTTGAAAGCATCGGGGTTCTCTGCATCCTTAACGCTTCAGATCAACCAGTTACCCGGGGGCAGGTAGAATGCGAACGGAAAACACTCCGGCATTCAACGAGGGGAACGATGCAATCGCCTGGGGGTTAGCGACAAAGACTTGGTACATCCTAACCTGAGATCAGTCTTCCTGTATGTGGGAAGGCGGCAACAATTGACCCAAGTTGCAAGATCTAGGTTACCTGCGTCTTAGGTGGCATTCGCGTTTCGTCACCATAAAGTAATGGCGCCGGTAACTGCAGCTATGATGCGAAACTGCAATGATCGAAGCCATGACGACAAGTTCGCTCACCAGGCATGCGGCTCGCTAATCGCCGGCGATGGCTTTTTATTGCGCCGGACTATTGGCGCCGCTCATGCATGCTGCCGGGCATATCGGGACTGCCGCTTCGGTTAGCGGGCTTGGTGCTGCTGGCTTGGGCAGCCTGGCGGCGGCGTTCTTTGATGTCCTGGATCTTCTGGGCCATGATCGCGGGCGGCTGAGTTGGGGGCGGATGCACCGGCCTTTGCCGTCAGCTTGCGCGTATTCAGCGACATCTTCCTGCGCCTGATCAAGACCATCGTTGCCCCGTTGATTCTGGGTACCCTGATTACCGGCATCGCCGCCCATGGGCAGATGCGCAGCCTGGGCAGGATGGGGTTGAAGGCGCTGATCTATTTCGAAGTCCTTACCACCATCGCCATGCTGGTTGGCCTGGCGGCCATCAATATCACCCACGCCGGCGTGGGGCTGGCAGTAGATCAGCAGCACCCGGCGGCGAATCTTCCCCGGGCGCAGGCTCCGCTGCGCTGGGATGAAGTCTTGTTGCACACCTTTCCCGAGAACATCGCCAAGTCCGTGGCCGACAACCAGATTCTGCAGGTAGCGGTTTTCGCCATTCTGTTTGGCGTGGCCATGGGCCGGCTCAGTGCGGAGAATCGTGCGCCGCTGCTGCGGGTGATCGAATCCCTCACCGAAACCATGTTTGCCTTCACCAATATCGTGATGTATTACGCTCCGGTCGGCGTGGGCGCCGCCATGGCATATACGGTGGGGCAAATGGGACCCGGCGTGCTGTTTCACCTCGGCCGCCTGCTGCTTACGCTTTATGCTGCTCTGCTGGCCTTCGCGCTGGTTGGCTTGCTGCCGGTGGCGCTGATCGCGCGCGTGCCCATCCGCAGGTTCTTGCGTGCGGTTGCGGAGCCGGCCACCATTGCCTTTGCCACCAGCACTTCAGAAGCGGCATTGCCTCGGGCCATGGAAGCCATGGAAGCCCTCGGCGTGCCGCGCAGGATTGTCGCCTTTGTCATCCCCGCCGGCTATAGCTTCAATCTGGACGGTTCAACGCTCTATCTTGCCCTGGCGTCGGTTTTCGTGGCCCAGGCCGCCGGGGTGACCATGGGCTGGAAGCAGCAGATCTTCATGGTGGGCACGCTCATGCTCACCAGCAAAGGCGTGGCCGGCGTGCCCCGCGCAACGCTGATTGTGCTGCTGGCGACGGTCGCCATGTTCCATCTGCCGGAAGAGCCGATCTTTGTGATCCTCGGTATCGATGCCCTCATGGACATGGCGCGCACCACCGTCAACGTCGTGGGCAATTGCCTGGCGTCGGTTGTGGTCGCCCGATGGGAGGGCGAATTTGAGCACCGACGAGCGCCGGCGGTTGAGACCATGGATGCCCTGCCATAAAGATAATGTCGGGGCGCCGGGGCAAGCTTGCTATACTACGTTGATTAAGAGCAGCTCCAGTCGCGCCAGCAGGCCCCACCCGGGGTCTTTTTTGATGGAGCGATACAGAAGCGCTTGCAAGCGGTAAGGGCGTACACGAGACACCATGGGGAAACTACTCGATACGATTCACTCGCCCGCGGACATCAAGAGCTTTACCGTGCCGGAACTGGAGGCACTGGCTCAGGAGATACGCGAGCAGCTGATCCTCGTACTGTCCAAGACCGGCGGCCATCTCGGTCCGAACCTCGGCGTCGTTGAGCTGACGCTGGCTATGCACTATGTCTTCAACACTCCGTCTGACCGGTTTGTCTTTGATGTGAGCCACCAGGCCTACATTCACAAATTGCTCACCGGCCGCCGCACCCGTTTTAATACCATGCGCCAGCCGGGCGGCCTGAATGGCTTCGCGCTGCGCACCGAAAGCGATCACGACTGCTACGGCGCGGGTCATGCCGGCACCGCGCTTTCGGCTGCCCTGGGCATGGCGGTGGCCCGCGATCTGGCCGGCACCAAAGAAAACGTGATCGCCTTTGCCGGGGATGCGGCGTTCACCAACGGCATAAGCTTTGAGGCGCTCAACAATATCGCCCAGCAAACCAAGCGCCTGATCGTCGTGCTGAACGACAACGAATGGTCGATCGACCGCAATGTCGGCGCGATCGCCAACTACCTGCACAAGATCGTCACCAACGAGCGGTACACCAATCTGCACGATTCCGCAGCCCGGCTGCTGGAGAAACTGGGCGGCAAGACTGCCCGGCAGATGGTGCGCAAGGCGGAAGAAGCCGCCAAGGGCATGCTGTGGCCCTCCTTGCTCTTTGAGGAGTTTGGGCTCACCTATTACGGTCCGCTCGACGGCCACAACATCGGTCTGCTGATCGAAACATTTCAGTTCCTCAAGACCCAGGAGCGGCCTGTCCTGCTCCACGCCATCACCCAGAAGGGACGCGGCTTCCAGCCGGCGCTCGACAAGCAGAAGAAATTTCACGGACTCGGCCCCTACGACCCGGATACCGGCGAGACCACGCCGGCGGGGCAGCGTACCTATTCCGAAGTGTTTGCCGAAACACTGGTCAAGCTGGCCGACGAGAACCCCAAGGTAGTGGCGATCACCGCGGCCATGCCCAATGGAACCGCGCTCGACCTCTTCCGTCCTCATCATCCGCGCAGGTATTTCGATGTAGGCATTGCCGAGGAGCACGGGGTCATCTTTGCCGCCGGCCTGGCTACCATGGGCTTTCGTCCCTTCTGCGCCATCTACTCCACTTTCCTGCAGCGCGCCTTCGATCCCATCGTGCACGATGTTTGCCTGCAGAACCTGCCCGTCGTCTTCTGCATGGATCGCGGTGGGCTCTCCGGCGATGACGGCCCGACCCATCACGGCCTCTTCGACATCAGCTATCTGCGCGGCATTCCCAACATCATCCACATGGTTCCCAAAGATGAGGATGAGCTGGCGGACATGATGTACACGGCGCTGCTGCAGCCGGGGCCGACCGCGGTGCGCTATCCCCGGGGCACCGGGCCGGGAGCCACCGTCAAGGCTCATCCGGTAGCGCTGCCCATCGGCAAGGCGGAAATTATCAGCGACGGCGATGAGGTGGCAATTTTCGGGCTGGGAGCCTTGCTGCCCATGGCGCAGCAACTCGCCGCGGAGCTCCGGCAGCAGGGCTTTTCCGCAGCCGTGATCAACCCCCGCTTTGTGAAGCCGCTGGACCGCGAAGTGCTCGCCGAGTACGCTCGCCGCGCGGGCGTGATTGTCACTTTGGAAGATCATGTTCTGATGGGTGGATTTGGCAGCGCAGTTCTCGAAGCGCTGAGCGAAATGCAGATCGAAGCGCCGGTGGTGCGCATTGGCTGGCCCGACCGCTTTATCGAGCACGGCAAGGTAGACCAGTTGCGCGCCAAGTACGGCATCAGCGTAGAGGCGGCCATGGAAAAGCTGGCCCCCTATCTGCTCAAAACCCGCAAACGCCTGGTCGCCCGCTAGTCTCTAGGTCAGCAACGAATCATCCGTTAGGATCTGGATCTGCAACGAATCATTGGGTGCCCCACATCTCGCTCGTTTTTCGCGAGATGTGGGATACCCGTTGTCAGTGGCAGGGTGGAGATTTTAAAAGCAAAGGCAGCATGGACCACGCCGCTGCTCGTCGCAGAAAAAATCCTTCCAGCGGAATTCCGCAATGTAGGCATCCCATTCAAGTCGTAGAGGAACCCAGGGAGTGGCTCGAAAACTGATGGTGATCAGTGACCCCTCGCCGGCAGCGGCACCACCCGTAGAGGGTGCAGGCGGTGCGACATAGTGCGCCCTCTCTACGCGGGCGCGTCGCCAGGCGGGCATCAGTGGCGGGAGATTGCCGGGTCGGCAAAGAACGCAAACACACGTTCCCTGGGGTAGGGAAGCCACTGCTCGGTTTGGAAGCTATGCCGCATCGTTTAAGCGTGCCAGAACAAAAGCAGGCGCCGGTTAGGCGCCTGCTTCTCGAGAACCAAAGACATCGCGACGGATTAGTTAGGCATCAGAACCGTATCGACAACGTGGATCACGCCGTTCGACTGAATCACATTGGCAATCGTAACCGTCGAAGTTCCACCCTTCTCATCGGTCAGAACCAGCTTGCCGCCCTGCATCATCGCGGTCAAGCTGCCGCCCTCAACCGTGGTCAGCGTTGCTTTTCCCCCGCCCGCCTTGATTTGCTTGGCGATATCCTTCGAGGTGAGCTTGCCGGCAACCACGTGGTAGGTGAGGATCTTCTTCAGTGGAGCCAGGTTTTCCGGCTTCAACAGCGTATCCACCGTTCCCGCAGGAAGCTTATCAAAAGCTTCGTTGGTGGGCGCGAAAACGGTGAATGGTCCGGGGCTTTCCAGGGTGTCAACCAGGCCGGCTGCCTTGACTGCGGCGACCAGCGTGGTGTGGTCCTTGGAGTTGACCGCATTTTCGACAATGTTCTTGGTGGGATACATCGCTGCACCACCGACCATGGGATCCTTCTGTGCGGACGCTTGAAGAGCGGAAAATCCAAACATCAGTGCTACGGCAACGGCGAGCATATTTCTCTTGTTCATTAGTATTCCCTTTCACTCTCGAACTGCGTTTAGCTGCACTGTTAGTACGGGCTGCGGTGCCCAACGGATTTCCAACCCTAACCTGTCAGACGGTGCGTGTGGATGCCGGATGTTGAGGGGGCAGTGAGAGTGACTCAGTCCTGGTGACGTAATCAACAGGGACAGTCGGCTCGAAGATCCGATCACGGCTTGGCTGCGACGATTACACGGTCTCTTAACGCGGAACGCCCGCATTACCTCAGTACAGGTGCCGCGAATCAAGGGCACCCATCAGCTCCGCATCCCCAGGGTGTATCATCGGCTTGAATGCATGGTTGACTAATAACGGCGCTTTGACAACGCATTCCCATCCAAACCGCAATCGCTGGCTCATCGCAATTGGCGTCCTGAAGCTTCTGAAGGCGGTGCTCTTCGTCTCCATGGGGTTCGGCGTCATCAGGTTGTTGCACAAAGACATCGCCGATGTCCTGTTGCGGGCGGTGACGGCCCTCCGATTCGATCCTGAGAACCGCATCGTCAACGTTCTGTTGGAAAAGTCAGCCCTGCTGAGTCCCCACCGGCTCAAAGAGATCAGCTTCGCTATTTTTCTTTACGCCGCGCTGGACATTATCGAAGGCACCGGCCTGGTGCTGGAAAAGGTTTGGGCGGAATACTTCACCTTGATCCTGACCGGCTCGTTCCTGCCCTGGGAGCTGTACGAAATCATTCGCCACGTCACCGTGCTCAAGGTCGTGCTCACCCTGCTGAACCTGGCCGTTTTTATCTATTTGGCCCATGTGGTCAACGAAAAGGTGCGAGCCCGCCAGCAACCCCGGTAGCCGGTACTGATTAAGAAGGACTTCGCCTTCGGATAACACTTAAGTGTTATGTGGCTTGCCTGAATTTCGTGCACTTGACAAGTACATCTCGCGCAACCTGAATCAACCAAGTCAACACAGCATGTTGTGGTATTCGCTCGAGCACCCGCGCTAACAGTTGTGTTTTTCGCGAACCTCCCGCTAAACCCCCTCTTTCTCAAGGATTTGCCGGAATTTCCCCTTTGACAGCCTCCTCCGCTGGGCTAAGATGTGGACAAAAGTGGTCGAAAGTGGAAGCAAAGAAGCGATTTTGAGTGGGTTCCAGCCACAAAAGCGAGTGTAACTGATGTTTCGTGGCAATCACCCAACTCGCGTCGATGAAAAAGGCCGGCTCAAGCTGCCGGCGGAGTTCAAGCGCCTGGTGGACGAGCGTTACGGAACGCAGTTTTACATCACTAGTAAGGATGGACGGTCGGCCGAGATTTACCCTTGCCGGAGTGGGAAAAGATCGAGGAAAAGCTGGCCGCAGATACCCAGCTTGAACCCGGCCAAGAAGAAGTTTCTGGACCGGGTGAACTATTACGGGCAGATGGCGGAGATGGATGCGCAGGGGCGGGTGCTGCTGCCGCAGATCTTGCGGGAAACGGCAAAGCTGGCGGGAGATGTGGTGGTTTTTGGAGTAGCAGACGTACCTCGAAGTGGCCAACCACGACGAGTTCAAGCAGTCCATGGACACCGATCCGTTGACGGCGGACGACCAGCAGGCTTTGGCGAACTTTGGACTTTAAGGTAGGCCCCCCAGGGGGAGCACATGGTACCGAGTAGCGAGCGGCATGTGCCGGTTCTTTTACAAGATGCGATCCGATATCTGAATGTGCGCGCCGGCGGCACCTATGCGGATGCCACCCTGGGGTTTGCGGGGCACGCCGCAGCCATCGCCCGGGAACTGGGCGGACAGGGCCGGTTGATCGGCTTCGACCGCGATCCCGATGCGCTGGAGTTAGCGCGGGCGCGGTTCCAGGCGCTGAGCGAGGAGCTGGGCGAGCAGATGCCGCAGATGGGTGCTCCACGGCGAAGAATTTTCCGCCATGAGCCGCCACATCGCGGAAGCGAGCCTGGATGGCTTGCTGGCCGACTTTGGGGTCAGCTCCATGCAGCTGGACGCGGCGCACAGAGGATTTAGTTTTCAGGCGGACGGGCCACTCGACATGCGGATGGATCCGCGGAGGGGCGTGACCGCCGAACAAGTGGTAAATCAGGCCGACGAAAAAGTTCTCGCCGACCTGATTTACGAATTCGGAGAGGAAAGGAGATCGCGGAGATTTGCCAGAGCCATTGTCAGGGCGCGGCCGATCAAGACCACGGCACAACTGGCCAAAGTCTTATCGGCCGTCGCCCCGGCGATGAAATCTGAGCGAGGCCGCCATCAGATCCATCCCGCGACCAGGATTTTTCAGGCGCTCCGAATTTACGTAAATGCCGAGCTGGACGAGATACAGGCGCTGTTGCAGGCGGCGCCCAGGCTGCTGAAGCCCGGAGGAAGGCTGGTGGTGATCAGCTTTCACTCTCTCGAAGACCGGCTGGCAAAAGATGCCTTGCGCGAGGGCGCGCGGCAGGGAATTTTTGAAGTGCTTACCCGCAAGCCGGTGACGGCGAGCGAAGAGGAGACGGATCGCAACCCGCGGGCGCGCAGCGCTAAATTGCGCGCGGCAGAGAGAACCGAAAAACGGCAGGAATAGAAACTGGAAGCAAGATCATCACAGGGCGGACGGAAAAATGGCAACGCAGACAATCCCGGCATACGAACTAAACTACGGATCGCGGCGGTACAACCAGCAGGTCGCGGACCGCAACCTTCATCTATTCGCGGCCCAGCAGCGCGCCCGGCGAGGACCCACCCCTGAGGTTTTCTGCTGCCAAGCGGCTGGATAATTCCCGCCTGGTCAAGGCGGCGGATCCGGTGCGCGTGCGCGAGATGCGTATCTTCACCGCGGCGATGACGGTGTTGTTTGTGATCGTAATGTTTTACGGCTTGCAGCACTTCAGCGCCATTGAATATGGATACCGGGTCGAGGCTGAGAAGCAGCAGCGCACCTTGCTCGAGGAGCAGAACCGCGAGCTGCGGCTGACCGAAGCGCAGCTTTGCGATCCCCACCGCATTGATCAAATGGCCCGCAAGCTGGGCCTGGACGCGCCGCGGCCCGGCCAGGTAGTGCGCGGCGACAACGAGTTGGATCCCAACGCACCGGTGATGGCACAAGCATCGCCGATGCCGCTTGGGCGCTAGAAGTGCACGGCTTCGCCTGGAAGTCGCAGTAACGTCCGGAATCGTTCAGAGAGTCCCTCAGCTGTACCTCTGCGAATGCCAGGATGCAGTCTGTGTACTTGCCGAAGGCAACCGGATTCGCAGCTACGGTCTTTAGCCGTACACGAGTGAGCGAGATCTGCGGTTTAACGCTTTCGAATGGTTGATCAGCGCAGGCTTTCATGGTCTGCTAGGAAGCGTCACCGGGCCTTTAGCCCAGTACCACAGCAATCGAGCTGCTCTAGCAAACTAGCGAATGTGAACTCAGCATGGCAGGTGCAGTTGAAACAGTTTCTTTTCTTTCGTCAATCAAAGCGCACTGAGCCCCCGGCCCAGAGGCCGGGTGATTCCTGCGCGCCCGGTGAATGCCGGCACAGTACCTCGCCGCCTCGGCTTGCTGCATATTTCGCTTTTCTTTGTCTGCTGGGTCAGCTTGATCTGTGGCCGTCTGATCTGGCTGCAGGTGGTCCATCACAAGGATTTCGTAGACCGTGCCGCCAGGCAGCAACAGCGCACCTTCGAGGTCGCGCCCCGGCGCGGCATCCTCTACGATCGCAATCTGCATGAGCTGGCCATGACGGTGCTGGCCGACTCGGTGTACGCGGTGCCTTCAGAAATCGCCGAGGCCGATGGACAAAGCGTCAGGCAGTTGCCGCTGCCCTGGCCAAAGTGGTGCACACCGACCCCACCGATCGCTTCACCACCGCGCATCAGATTGCCGCCCGCCTGAACGCCTCGAGAAACTTCGCCTGGATCGCGCGCAAGCTTGATCCGGCGGAGATCGCGCGGGTGAAAGCGCTGAATCTCAAGGGCGTGTATTTCCAAAAGGAATTCAAGCGCTTCTATCCCAACAGCCAGCTCGCCGCCCAGGTGCTGGGATACGTGGGCACCGATGACAACGGTCTGGGAGGAATGGAGCGCAAGTTCGACCGCGATCTGCACGGCGTTCCCGGCCGCATGCTCACCGCGCTCGATGCTCGCCGGCACGTACTGGATAGCCAGGAGCGCGAGCCTGACCCGGGGCAAAATCTGGTTCTCACCATCGACGAAAATATTCAGTTCATGGCCGAGCGCGCTCTCGATTCCGCGCTCGCAACGCACCCATGCCCTGAATGGCACCGTGGTGGTTCAGGATCCGCAAACCGGGCAGATTCTCGCCTTGGCCATTCGCCCCACCTTCAATCCCAACGACTTTCGCCACGCCACCACCAGTCTGCTCAAGAACCACGCGGTCAGCGATGTGTATGAGCCGGGCTCCACCTTCAAGCTGGTGACCTACTCCGCGGCCCTGGAGCAAAAGGTCACCAATCCCGACCAGATGATCGATTGCCAGGGAGGCAAGATCGAGCTGGCGGGAAGAATCATTCACGACAGCCATCCCAATGGCGTGCTGACCGTCCACCCAGGCACTGGAGGAGTCGAGCGACGTGGCGGCGGTCAAACTGGCGCTGCGCATGGGCCCGGAAAAGTTCAACCAATACATTCACGACTTCGGGTTCGGTGCGCGCAGCGACGTTGAGTTGCCGGCCGAGACGCGAGGCTTGCTCCGGCCCACGCGCCGCTGGTCACGGATCGAGCATCGGTTCCATCGCCATAGGACAGGAGGTGGCGGTCACGCCCATCCAACTGGTCACCATGGTTTCCACCATCGCCAACGGCGGCGTCTACCTGCCTCCTCACATCCTGATGCGAGCAGGCGGATCAGGCCGCCGGGCAAGCTGCGGGCGGCTGCCTTTCATCCCCAGGGAGAACTGCCCGATCCGCTGCCCGCCGGCGCGCACCGCGTGATCTCCACCATGACCGCCGCCCAGATGCGCAAGATGATGGAAGGGGTGGTGCTGTTTGGCACGGCCAAGAACGGCGCAGCTCAACGGCTACACCTCCGGGGGCAAGACCGGCACCGCGCAAAAAATCGATGTCGGTGACGCACCGCTATTCCAAGACCAAGTACATCGCGTCGTTTGTCGGCATCGCGCCGGTCAACAATCCGGCCATCAGCGTGGCGGTGATCATCGACTCTCCCGAAGGGAAGTCATTATGGCAACGTCAACGCCGCTCCTGTCTTCCGCGAGGTGGCGCAGGAGGTACTCGAATACCTGGGCGTGCCCCACGACACGAATCTGGCCCCGCAGACGGAGTTGGCCAAGGCACAGGCTGACCCGGAGATGGACGAGGCGCCCTCGGAGCACACCGGCGATCTCGACGCGCTCTTTGCCGAGGTGAATAATCTGCCCGCGGATGATCCGCTTCGCGGCAACGGTGAACGGTCAGCAGCCAGTGCCTTCCGCGGCCAACGAGCTGGCCTCCGGCGTGCGGCAGCCGGCGCAACGCCACGCTCGCGCCGCCTCCTCGCGGCCTCCGCGCATGAGCCTGCCATCCCCGTGCATGCGGCGGAAGCGAAAAAAGAACCGCCTCCGCTTCGCAGGCCGCGGCCGCCGCCCACGAGCCTCATGTTGCGGGTCATGGCATCGTGGTCAATGCCGCGAACCGGGTCGGCGTTCCTTCTTTCCTGGGTGAACCGCTGCGGGTGGCTGTCGAGACGGCCGGAACGGCCGGCCTGGCGCTGCAGATTGTGGGCAGCGGTATCGCCCGGGAGCAGGTTCCCGCACCCGGGAGCATGGTGCCTCCCGGTACCGAAATTGTGGTCCGCTTCACTCGCTAGAATCGAGCGCCGCTCTTCCCTTAGACTGTCACACATGGGACGCGAAGCCACATGCCACTGTAAGTGGGGCGCCGAAGAGGGTGACTGCAAGGTGCTGCTGGAAGGCAGTGAACTCATCCTGCGCTCGGGCCTCCGCCGGCGCGTTCCCTTGTCTGCAATGGCCGGCGTTGCGGCTCGCGGCAGAAGCTGGTTTTCCACGTCGGACAGGACCATGTGGAACTGGGTCTCGGTCCTGAAGCAGCCCAGCGATGGGCGAAAGCCATCACATCTCCTCCTCCCAGCTCTCGCCAGCAAACTGGGAATCTCGCGCACCACGAGACTTTCAGTCGTAGGGGATGTTAAAAGCGAAGAGCTAAAGGCAGCCATCGCCGAGGCGGGCGCTGCCAGCGGAAAAGAAGTAGACCTGATACTGATCTGTGTCAATTCACAATCCGAGTAGATCTCACTTGCATCAATACCTTGCAGCCGAGACCTGCAGTTCTCCCCTATGGATCGTCTATCCCAAAGGGGCGAACAGCGGGGTTAAAGAATCGGCTGTGCGGGAGCTTCTTCGTAGCCACGGGTTCATCGACACAAAAGTAGCGTCAGTGTCGGCAAGGCTTACCGCGCTTCGCTTC
>CAVWRV010000014.1:0-38379 GCA_963757515.1 uncultured Acidobacteriaceae bacterium
AGAGTCATAACAAATGGAGTACTACCGCAGCTGGGGATAAATCTCCTTGAAGTCGTAGCAGCCTGTCTTGCCGCAGAGCCACTCCGCTGCCCGAACCGCGCCCTCGGCGAAACTACGGCGAGAGAGTGCCTCGTGCCGGATCTGAATCACATCGTCTCCCAACCTGGCGGTAATGGTGTGCGTGCCCACAGCGTCACCCTCACGATGGGAAACGATCTCTATCTTGAGCGCGGGATCCACTTCCAGCAAAGCCTGCTTGAGGGCTAACGCTGTTCCCGAGGGCGTGTCCTTCTTTCTCTCGTGGTGGGTTTCGCTGATGCTGATCTCGAATCCGTGCACCAGGGGCACCAGTGCCGGGCCAGGCGATACATCACCTGGATACCAACGGAGAAGTTCGCGCCGTACAGCAGGGCGCCATTGCGCCGTTCGCAGATGGCGCGAATTTCGTTGAGCTTGTCATACCATCCGGTGGTGCCCACGACCACGCGCGCCCCATTGGCCAGGCAGGCGCGCATATTGGGGATGACCGCCTGCGGCGTGGTGAAATCGATGACCACGTCGAACTGCGGCCAGCATCGGACGCGGTGAGGGCGGAGGCATTGGCATTTTCTTCTTCGCCGATGACCCGGACGCTGTGTCCTCGCTGGCTGGCAACATCCGCCACCACCTGGCCCGTTTTGCCCCGCCCCAGCACTAAGAAGATCATGGTTACAGATGCACGCTTTCTATCGCTTTTCTTGCGGTTACGTCGAAGATCTCCGGATCCGGATCGACAAAAAAGGCCGCGTGCAGGGATCGCACCGCCTCATCTACATCATCCTCGTCAATCATGAAGCTCATGTTGATTTCCGAGGCGCCCTGCGAAATCATGCGCACGTTAATGTGGCGGACGGCATGAAAAACCTGGGCCGCAATGCCGTTCTGGCCGCGGATATTGCCGCCCACCATGCAAATCAGCGCCTTTCGGCCCTCGTAGGTCACGTCGGCCAGCTTGCTCAGATCGGCGGCCAGCTCCGGCAGCTGCTCGTTGGAATCGACGGTCAGCGAAACACTCACCTCCGAAGTAGACACCATATCCACGGCACACTTGTGCTTGTCGAAGACCTCAAAGACGTCGCGCAGGTATCCATGCGACATCAGCATCCGGCTGGCGACCAGGTCGATGATGGTCAGCCGCCGCTTGGCCGCGATGGACTTGAAGGGGCTGCGGCAGTGGGTGGCCAGCGCGGTGATGCGGGTGCCCTCATTCTCTGCATTGCGTGAGTTCAGCACCAGCACCGGAATGTTCTTCTGCACCGCGGGCAGAATGGTCGCCGGATGCAGCACCTTGGCTCCGAAATACGCCAGCTCCGCAGCCTCTTCGAAGCTGATGGTCTTGACCCGCAGCGCATCGGGACAGACCCTGGGATCGGCGGTCATGATGCCGTTCACGTCGGTCCAGATCTCGATTGCCTCGGCATCCATCCCGCCGCCGATCAGCGCCGCGGTATAGTCCGATCCGCCGCGGCCCAGCGTGGTGGTGACGCCCTCGACGGTGGAACCGATAAAGCCGCCCATGACCGGGACCTGCCCGGCATCGACCAGTGGCTGCAGATGCTGGCCGCAGCCGGGCCTCGATCAAGGCGCTGTTGGGGGTCGCTTTGCCGTGCTGGGCGTCGGTCACGATGCAGGTGCGCGCATCGACGTGCACCGCATTGATTCCCTGGTCGGCGAAATGCCTCGGCCACCAGGCGGCTGGAGAGGCGCTCGCCAAAACTCACCACCATGTCATTGGTCCTGGGGGTCAGTTCGCCGACCGCGGAAAGCCCGCGCAGAATCTCGTCGAGGGACTCGAATTCCTGCTGGATCCAGTTCTGCAGCTCGCCCTTGCGGTGCGCCGGGAGCAGCAGGGCCGAAGTGTCGCAATGGCGGTTGCGAAGACGCGCGCTTATGGCCAGGGCGCCGTTGCGATCGCCACGGCCGGCGGCTTTGGCTGCGGCCAGAAGCTGGTCGGTGACTTTGGCCATGGCGCTGACCACGACCACCGGCCGCTGGCCCCGGGCCAGCCGGCCCTGCGACAATCTTGGCGGTGCGGTTGATGGCCGGAGCATCTTCGACCGAAGTGCCGCCAAACTTCATCACTACCGGCTTCATGCGGAGACAGCCACGTGATCGCGGGCGGCAGCCGGAACCAGCTTGCCCAGCGCGGCCAGGAACTCCCCATTCAATACCGCCGCACCCGCTCCACCGCGAATCGTATTGTGGGAGAGGACGGTGAACTTCCAGTCCAGCAGCGAGCACGGCCGCAGGCGGCCCACCGTAGCGGCCATCCCCTTGCCGCGCATGCGGTCCAGCCGCGGCTGCGGCCGGTCTTCGGCAGCGCTCCACTCGACCGGCTGGCTGGGCGCGGTGGGCAGCGCATAACCGGCCAGCGGCGCAAATTCACTCCAGGCGGCGAGGATCTCTTCCCGCGTCGCCCGGGCAGTCAGCTTGATGCTGACGCTCTCGGTGTGGCCGTCTTCGACCGCAACCCGGTTGCAGTGCGCACTCACCCGGGCGTTCAGAGGTTCCACCCTGGTCCCGCTCAGCTTGCCCAGCAGCTTCAGCGTCTCGGCCTCGAGCTTTTCTTCTTCGCTCTTGATGTAGGGAACGACATTGCCCAGGATGTCGAGCGAGGCCACACCCGGATAACCGGCGCCGCTGACGGCCTGCATGGTGCTGACAAAGACGCTCTCCAGGCCAAAGCGATCGGCCAGCGGCTTGAGCGCCAGAACCAGCCCGATGGCGCTGCAGTTGGGGTTGGTCACGATGTAGCCGCCGGATTGCTTGCGCCAGCTCTGCGTCTCGAGCAGGTTCAGGTGGTCCGGGTTGACTTCGGGAATGACCAGCGGAACATCCGCCTGCATGCGGAACGCGCTGGAATTCGAGATCACGGCGCAACCGGCGGCGGCAAACTTCGGCTCCAGTTCCCGCGCAATGTCGGTGTCGAGCGCGGCAAAGATCACGCCGGGCGCGCCCTCGGGAGCTGCCGGCGAAACCATCATCGCGGCAATCCGGCTGGGCAGCGGAGTGTCCAGCTTCCAGCGCGCGGCTTCGCCGTAGGTTTTGCCGCTGGACTTGTCACTGGCCGCGAGCCAGGCGATTTCAAACCACGGGTGCTCCTCGAGCAACTGGATGAAGCGCTGGCCGATGACCCCGGTGGCGCCAAGAATGCCAATCTTGTGTCGTGTCTGCATGGTACTGTGAAAATATTCTGGTTAATTTTAGACTATTCGGCCTGCACCCGGATCACGCAGCATCTGCGCGGTCAATGCTCGATATCGAGTCCCGTAGGGACGGCTGAACTCACCCAGGACGTCAGTCCTGGCTGGATTTGAAAGGACGACCAATCTCGCAGGGACGGCTGAGATAACAGGCGCGCACCAATCTCTGAGACAACCTTCAGCCGTCCCTACGGGACTCGACTCTTACAGCGCTGCCAGGACGGCCGCCGGTAAATGCCTTGGTGCCGCTGGTTCCACCCACATCGCGGGTCAGCGTCTTCTTCTCGACGTAAACCTTCTCCAGCGCCGACTGCACCCGATCGGCGGTGCCGGTTTCGTCGAGATAGCGCAGCATCAGGATGGCCGACTGGAGCAGCGCCGTCGGGTTGGCGATGTCCTTACCCGCAATGTCGGGCGCCGAGCCATGGACAGCTTCGAAGATCGCGCACCCGGTGCCTAAATTGGCGCCCGGCACCAGCCCCAGGCCGCCCACGAACGCGGCGCACAGGTCACTGACGATGTCGCCATACAGGTTTTCGGTCAGCAGCATGTCGTATTGGTACGGATTCATGACCAACTGCATGCAGGTGTTATCGACGATGTGCTCGCCGTACGTGATCTCGGGATAGCCCTTGGCTACCTCGCGCGCGCAGCGCAGGAAGAGGCCGTCGGACATTTTCATGATGTTTGCTTTATGGATGGCGTGGATCTTGCGCCGCTTGAACTTGCGCGCATATTCAAAGGCAAACTTCGCGATGCGGGTCGAAGCCTTCTCGGTGACGATCTTCAGCGACTCCACCACTCCCGGCACCACTTCATGCTCCAGCCCCACGTACTCGCCTTCGGTGTTCTCCCGCACGATGATCAGGTCCACGCCCGGGTAGCGCGTATCCATCCCCGGCAGATTCTTGATGGGACGGAAGTTGGCAAACAATTCGAACTTCTTGCGCAGGTGCACGTTGATCGAGGCGAAGCCGCCGGCGATCGGCGTGGCCACCGGCCCTTTCAGCGCCAGGTGGTTGCGCTCGATCGAGTCGTACACGTCTTGCGGAATGTACTCGCCATACTTTTCATAGGCGTTGGCGCCGACCAGAAACGGCTCCCAGGCAAACTTCGCACCGGTTCCCTCGACGGCCGCTTCGAGGATGCGTACCACCGCATCGGTCACTTCCGGCCCGATGCCGTCGCCGGCGAGCAGTGTGATGGTGTGCGTTCTCTCCTGTGAGCCTGCTGCCATTCTCTCTCCTCGGCGCTTATCGTTTGCCGGTCTTGGATGCTTCCCTGGTGTTGAGCAGCTGTTCCAGCTCTTCCTTGAACTCGCGTACGTCTTTAAAGTCCCGGTAAACGCTGGCAAAGCGGATGTAGGCGACTTTATCGATGGTCCGCAGATGGTTCATGATCAGCTCGCCGATCTGGTTGGTGGTTCGTTCGCGTTCCGGCGAATCGACCAGGAAGGCCTCGGTCTCATCCACGATCGCTTCCAGCTTGGCGGCGGAGACGGGGCGTTTTTCGCAGGCCCGCAGCAAGCCGCTCAGCACTTTTTGGCGCTCGAATTTTTCCCGGCGGCCGTCTTTCTTCACCACCATGTAAGGGATTTCGTCGATGCGCTCGTAGGTAGTGAAGCGCTTGTTGCAACCCTCGCATTCGCGACGGCGGCGAATCGAGTCCGCTTCTTTGCTTTCGCGCGAATCCACCACTCGATCCTGCGCAAATCCGCAATAAGGGCATTTCATCAGTAGCTAAATTCTAGCAGTCGTTGACGAGTCTTGCGGCTCGGGCAAACTTCCAGCAGGCGCTCATGGGTTTCCCTTCACGCACGTCAGGAGGCGCTTCTGCATGTTTCATCTCCATCAAAACGGCAGGGGGGACCGCACACGGCCATAAATCTCTCGGAGACTTCAGGGTGGCCAAAAGTGAGGTAATTGAGCGGACTGGTGTCGGCAATGACGATCATGCCTGCGGTCACGATCCGTTGCGAGCCGGTCTGACTGGCCATGTCTTTTCAAGATCTCTAGTGTATCGAATATCGCATGCAGCTGAAGGAAGGATCCACTTGCATTCGCGTTCCGTACCCCAGAAGTTGGCGTACCTGTTCCATCGTCAGCCGACCATCCCGATACGCTCCGGCCACTGCTTCTTCAGTAACGCGGGCGCATGGCCAGCCGCAGGAGGTGTTGACGACTGGTCAGGTATAACGGTGACCGATAACAAGGGTAGCAGAGCGGCACTGCCGAAGCCACCAGCGCAGCGAGTTGAGCGGTTAGGCTTCGCTGACGGCGGGAGTCTGCTCCGCCTCTTCCTGGGCGAGATGTCTCCGACTGTTCGGATACCTTCTTGAGCGAAACATGCTCGACCCGGGCCCAGATCAGGCCGAGTGGTATGACGCACATGAAGGTCACGATCAGCAGCATGGTGCCGCAGGCAAGCGCAGGCTCAAACTGCACATGGAACACCTGCTGCATCACGCCCGTGGTCACGCCAATCTGGGTGAACCATCCGATCACCGGTAATTGGACCACGGATCCAACCATGCTCGCGGCCATCAACACCATGCAGCGGGCGAGCGTCATCGAAGACAGCTCGGGCGAGAGCACAAAAGCCCGGGTGGTCTCGAGATAAGCCGCCGTGATTAAGCCCCACATGAGGAGCGAAAGCCCCAGGCCCGGCAAAAGTCACCGAGGGTTGCGATGGAATCCAGACCATCGCGAAAGGCGCGAATCTTGGTCCCTGCCGAATGGCCGAGCGCGGGCGAGAGCGAGCCCAGGCTCTTTTCCGCCAGGCCGGCAACTGCTCTGCCCGAAGCACGCACGCTGATGGCAAAAATGGCCAGGGCAACGGCGACTACCAGGCCACCCAACGCTGCGTGCTGCAATGCCTCGTGATAGGGCAGCGTAGCGCGGTCCGGCGCCAACAGCAAGGCGCTCGAAAAGATCAGCGCCATCGCGCCCAGATCGAACATGCGCTCCACCGTGTAGACCGCCATCTGCGAACTCAGCGGCAGCTTGGTTCGCCGCGCAACCAGGTACGGACGCACCAGATCCGCAAGACGGCCAAAGAGGGCGACTGCGGTAAAACCAATCACCTGCGCGCCCAGCAGGGAAAGCGAGCTGACTTTCTTCTGCGGCTTAACAGAACCGCCCAGCGCGCCGCGCGCAGCCAGTAACACAACACGACCAGGGCTACACCGAGAACGATGCGCCTCCAATCCACATGCTGCAACTCGATCGCGAAAGACGCTCCACTGAAAGTGGACCCGCGTGTGGACCAGCCACACCAGCGCCCCCAGGAGAATCGCTCCCACCAGGTACATGATCCAGGAATGCTTTTTCACCTGCGACTCCGAACCGCTCTTAGTTGGCTGGCTGGCATGGAGGAGAGAGCGGCGGTCCCGGCCGGGTGCTGCTTCTCCCATTGCTTTCTGCGGTTGAACTCGCGGATCACCCGCGCCACGTAAACCCGGGTCTCGCGATAAGGGGGTATGCCGTGGTATTTATCCACCGCTGCCGGCCCGGCGTTATAAGCCGCCAGCGCCAAGGCCAGATGATCGTGATACCTCAGCAGCAGAGCATCCAGATAGGCCGTGCCGCCATTAATGTTCTGATCCGCGCGGAAGCTGTCGGTCACGCCTAATTGCGCCGCAGTTCCGGGCATCAACTGCATCAGGCCCTGCGCCCCGGTTCGGCTCACCGCATGGATATTGCCGCCGCTTTCTGCCCGCACCACACTGGCCAGCAGATCTACGTCCAGGTTATGGTCGGCCCCGGCCTGGGCAATCAACTGGTGCACATCGGCATTGGTAAGCTTGGGCTCGGTGGCCGGGGTGGGACGACCGGAGGTGGATCGGGAACCATGTCCACCGAAGCGATCTCCGCCGCATCCACTTCGACGAAATTGCTGCTGCCCTGGCTGGTAAACAGCCGCACCCGATCGCCGGCCTGCTCGCGGTGATCGCACAGCAGGTTGAAGCCGTTTCTCAGGGTGATCTCTTCCGCCGCATGCAGGGCAGGCACAGTCCCCAGCAAAGCGAGGACGCCCGATCCAGCCGGCGAAGGCGGACATTTTGCTCATTGGGCAAACTGTACCACGGGGCTGGCGGCGATTTCCTCTTCCCCGTTACCTTCGGCATCTTGCGTCGTACCGCCGGCGCAGTACCTCTTCAACGGCCAGGGCTACGCCGTCGTCATCATTGGAGGCGGTGAGCTCCCAACCCCGGCGCTGGGCCAGGGCCAGAATCTCCTGGCTCGCGTTGGCCATCACCACCGCACGCCCGGCATATTCCAGCATTTCTAAATCATTAAGGTTGTCGCCGATGGCCATGATCTGCTCGCGCTCCAGGCCGCGAATGCTGGGCCAGGCTATCGAGCGCCGCGCCCTTGGAGCAACCAGGCGGCAAGAGGTCGAGAATGCTCAGGTTGCGCGCCGCGTACTCGGTGCGGTGCATGGCAATCTGCCCCGCCACGTCGCTCAACAGCAACTGCTTTTCCGCTGCCACCATTTCCGCAACGGTGCCGCAGAGCATGCCCTGGATGGGTTCCTCGCCCCCGTCGAAAGCTCGCTCAATGGGCCGAATCTCAGCCAGGTAGGGCCGATTGGCCTCCACCCACCGGTCGATGCGCGCATGCAGCTGTTGCAGGCTTTCAATCACCAGGGAGCCCGTTCCTTCGCGGTCAAAGGTGAAAACCATGGTGCCGTAGCCGCGCAAGGCCACACAGAGCTCCCGCGCGGTTTCAACCGGCAAGAAAGCGGCGATCCAACAACTCGCCGTCAAAGCTGCGCACCACGGCTCCATTGGAGGAGATCATCACCGAATTCTCACTGAGACCCACCTGGGCGATCAGGGGCATCGCATAGGCTTGCCGCCGGCCGGTGGAGATGACAATTTCAATGCCGGCAGCTTCGGCCGCCTGCAGGGCCGCGCAGTTGCGCGGGCTGATTTTGGGGCCTGTCGAGGGCATCAGGGTGCCGTCGATATCGATTGCAATTAGCTGGATGCTCACCCCTCTATTTTACCTGTTCGCGCCCCCGGCTGCCGGGAGTGCATCGAAATGGGAAACCCTCAAATATCATTGGTTTATGCCCTCGATTGCCTACCTGGAGTGCTCCCGCTGCCATGCCCACGTCTCTGCCGAAACCCCGCAAACCGTTTGCCCTCAATGCGATGGGGTTCTCTTTGTACGTTATGACATGGCCTCTTTGCGCCTGTCGGCAAGGCGCGACGACATCCAGGCCAGAGCCGCCGCCGCCAACACCTCGCTGGGCATGTGGCGTTACGCCGGGGTGCTGCCGGACGTCGAACCGGTCACGCTGGGCGAAGGCTTCACGCCCATGCTGCGCAGCCGCCGCTACCCCAACCTGTTTCTCAAAGAGGAGGCGGCCAACCCCACCGGCACCTTCAAGGCACGTGGGCTTTCCCTGGCAGTCTCCATGGCACGCCATTATGGACTGAAAAAGCTGGCCGTGCCGTCCGCCGGGAACGCAGCCGGCGCACTGGCCGCCTACGCGGCAGCCGCCGGCATCGCCGCCTACATCTTTATGCCCCGCGACGTTCCCTTGGCGAACTACCTCGAAGCCGTGGCTTACGGCGGTAACGTGACCCTGGTGGACGGCCTGATTTCCGACTGCGCCCGCATGGTCGCGGAGCGGAAGGAAGCAGAGGGTTGGTTTGACATCTCCAGCCTGAAGGAACCGTTTCGAGTGGAAGGCAAAAAGACCATGGGATACGAGTTGGTGGAGCAGTCGGGCTGGCAGTATCCCGACGCGGTTTTCTATCCCACAGGCGGCGGTGTTGGCCTGATCGGGATGTGGAAGGCATTCGAGGAGATGGAAACTTTGGGTTGGGTAGCCGGGAAGAGAAGGCCGAAGATGATTGCCGTGCAAGCGTCGGGTTGTGCTCCGGTGGCCAAGGCGTTTCGTGAGGGTGAGACTGCCTCGCAAATGTGGCAGAACGCAGCCACGTTCGCCTCCGGCCTGCGGGTCCCCAAGCCTTATGGGGACGGGCTTATCCTCGACATCGTCCGGCAGTCGGGAGGTCTGGTCCTGGACTTCGCCGATGAGCAGATCTTAGCGTCGTTGCTCGATTGGGCGCGCCATGAAGGGCTTTTTCTCTCTCCCGAAGGAGCCGCCGCCACCGCAGCTTACGATCATCTAATTGCCACCGGATGGCTTTCGCCCGAGGACCGAGTCGTGATTTTCAATACCGGTGCGGGTCTCAAATACGCTGACGTGACCGCTGCTGCGATGGGCGTAGCTTTGCCCTCGCCGGCGAAAGCCAGCGAAGAAGAAGTGGAAAAGGACCATCGCGGAGTAATCTTGCCGGCAAGGCATCGCGCGGGCGGAATCATCTCCCCGCAATAGATAAGTTGCCTCCTGGCTACCTCTTCCCGGTGAAAAGAAGAACACCGCCGCCGAGGATAGCAACGACGCCAAGGATGGGCGGTAACGGCACCGTGCTGGTTTCTTTCCTTGATGCTTGAATTGGTCCGAGGTCAACTACCTTCTTCTCGTGGGTGTAAGTGAATCCGCCATAAGCCAACGCGAGCACACCCAGGACGATCAGTACTATGCCTAAGGCTTTCATCTGGACTCTTACTTAGTGCTTGTTGACCGCCACACAGGGATTCCCTCAATGGGGTCGTGAATAAGAGCAAGTAACGACCTTAGCTCAAGCGCGCAGGGGAATTGCGGAGCGAGCGAGAGGACGTGCTTAACCGTGACCGAATTACCCTCGGTGTAATAGAGCGCGATGGCAATCAAGAGCAGCACCGCCAGCAGCGCGATGACCACGACAAGGTATCGCAGCATCTCCTGTTTGTGCCTTTGGGCCTCGGTCGGCTTGACCACCAGGGCGCACTTGATGGGCTCGCTCACTTCATGATGCGTGTGTTTTACATCTGCCATCATAGGAACTTGCACGGGCGCCCTCCTTTCGTACTACTTAATAGACGGCCCGAAGAGCCCTGAGGTTGTGCGAGGGGTCGCAATGAATGTTCCGCTCCAGTAACGGCGCAAACGCTAACTCGATGATTGCTCTAGAATAGAGAGGTAGCAAGAGCTAACAGAACCATTGCCGGGAAGTGTTGCGGGTGCGGTGCTCGAGCGGCGGCCGCGCATCGGTTTCGTGAGCCTGGGCTGCCCCAAGAATCTGGTCGACAGTGAAGTCATGATGGGCTTGCTGGACCAGGCGGGCGCGGAGATTACCAATCGCCCGGAGACGGCAGACATTCTGGTGGTAAATACCTGCTCTTTCATCGACAAAGCCAAGCAGGAGTCGATCGACACCATCCTCCAGATGGCGCAACACAAGCTATCCGGTAAGGCCAGCAAGCTGATCGTGGCCGGCTGCCTGGTGGAACGCTATCGCGACGAAATCCGCAAGAACATGCCGGAAGTGGACGCCGTGGTGGGCACAGGGGAACTGGAGGCCATTCTGGCCGCCGCCGGGCTTGCCGGACCGAGGCCGCCGCCGGAGCAACCACAGCTTTTTTCCATACTCCCCAGCGGCACCTCCCGGGCCGAAGGCGATCTGCGCGAATCCCAGGGCCGCTTCGCGCGGGAGCAGTGGGAAGGCGCGCACGCCAAGCTTCCGCAGTATCTATACGACCACACCACGCCGCGGCTGCTGGCGACGCGCAAGTCCTCGGCCTACATCAAGATCGCCGAAGGCTGCGACCATCCCTGCAGTTTCTGCGTGATTCCCAATCTGCGGGGCAAGTTTCGCTCGCGACGTTTCGAGTCGGTGGTCGCCGAGGCCGAGCAGCTGGTCGCCCAGGGTGTACGCGAGCTCACGCTGATTGGTCAGGATACGACCTGCTACGGAGAGGACCTGGGCATGAAGGATGGGCTGGCGCAATTGCTCGATAGCCTGGCCCGGATTCCCGATCTGAAGTGGCTGCGCTTCCTGTACGCCTATCCCAACAAGGTCACCGGGCGCCTGCTCGAAACCATTGCCCGGCACGACACCATCTGCAAATACCTCGACATGCCTCTGCAGCATGCCTCGAGCGCGGTGTTGAAGAGCATGCGCCGCGGGGGCAGCGCCGACATCTTTCTCAAGACCATTGAGCGGGTGCGCTCCACCGTGCCCGAGGTGGCGATTCGGAGCACCTTCATCACCGGTTTTCCGGGCGAAACCGAAGCCGACTTCGCCGTGCTCAGCGACTTCGTCCGCGCCGCGCAACTCGACTGGCTGGGCGTTTTCAGTTATTCCGACGAAGAAGGCTCAGGCGCCTTCCATCTGGGCGATAAGGTGCCGGCACGGACCATCGAGGCGCGGCGCCGCTCCCTGATGCGCCTGCAACAATCGATCAGCCGGAAATCCAGGGCCAGCCAGGTAGGCCGCCGCTTCGATTTGCTGGTCGAAGGGCCTTCCGAGGAAACTCCGCTGCTTTGGGAGGGCCGCACCCAGCATCAGGCTCCGGAAATCGATGGCAAGGTCTATATCAACGACTTTGGGCCGTTCGACCAGCTGAATCCGGGGCAGTTTTACCAATGCGAGATCACCGAGTCGCAGGATTACGACCTGGTGGGCAGGATTATCTCGTAAAGGAACGTTGTGATGAGCGAAAAAAATCAAAAGCCTGCGCTGCCCTACATGCAGGAAGATCGTCACCGCCAAAGATGCGGATTTCCCCTTCTGCAGCGAGCATTGCAAGACCATCGACCTGGGAAAATGGGCCAGCGGAGCCTACCGCATCTCCTCTCCCGTGCTCGATCCTGAGCTGCTGGAAGAGATTGAAGGGATGCGGCCTCGCTCGTCCGGCGATGAATGAGCCGGCCCGGCGAAGAAAAACGGCCTGGGCCTGGGCAGTGGGGACGTTTCTGGGCGCCGGGTTGCTCCGCCCTGGTCCGGGCACCTGGGGTTCTGCCGCTGCGGCTCTGCTTTGGCTGGCGAGCGGCCAAGGGTCTGCATCTTGCCTCCGCGCCGTTGGCTTGGCTGACCTTGGCGGCTGCCCTGTGCGCCATGGCGATCGGCATTCCCGCCGCTACCATTGTGGAACGGGAGAGCGAACGTCCGGACCCGGGACACGTGGTAATCGATGAGGTCGCCGGGCAGTGGATTGCGCTGATCTATTCGCGGGTAAACTTGAGTCACTTGCTAGCCGGGTTTCTGTTCTTCCGTTTATTTGACATCGTGAAACCATGGCCTGCAAGGCAGCTGGAGAGCTTGCCCGCAGGCTGGGGAATCATGCTCGATGATGTCGCTGCGGGCGTGTATGCTTTGCTCTTGATGCTGGCGCTGCAACACTGGATTGGCTGAGAGCCTTTCCGTTTGCATCGAACCGATAAACCCACAAGCGTTCAGGAACTCAGCCGATGCGATTCTCCAAGGAGTCACCCATTCCGAACTCACCCAGGATCGAAGCCGCGATGCCCGATGCTGCCCTTCCGGGCGGTGAAATCGAGGTTCGCGGAACCCAACTGGGCGCCGTGCGCTCGCGCCTGCCGGTGGCCGTGCTCGACGGGATCGTGGCTCCCGTTCTGCTCAGCCGTTCGAACCGGATGATCGTCCGCATCCCCGAGGATGTGCAAACGGGAAGACTGGAGATCCGGCAGAACGGACAGTCCAGCAATACCATCCGGCTCAAGATTGCTCGCCTGATCACAGGCAATCTGCATCCCGTCGGCAATCCGGCGGTCGATAGCGAGGGCAACATCTTTTCCACGGATTCCGGTCCACGAGGGCAAAAGACCGCGGTCTCGGTTTATCGCATCACGCCCTCGGGAGAGATGCAGCCCTTTGTGAGCGGGATTACCAATGCCACCGGGCTGGCGATCGACGCCCAGGGATACCTTTATGTTTCTTCGCGCCTGGATGGCACGGTACACCGCGTCTCTCCCCAGGGCGCGTCTTCGGTCTACGCCGAGGGCATGGGGATCGCGACCGGGATCGCGTTCGATTCCGCAGGCAATCTCTATGTGGGCGACCGCAGCGGAACCATTTTCAAGATTGCCCAGGACCGGCAGATTTTCGTCTTTGCCACCCTGGAGCCCAGTATCGCCGCTTATCATCTCGCCTTTGGCCTGGATGGAACGCTTTTCGTGACCGCTCCCAGCACCTCCAGCTATGACTCGATCTATGCCATCGATCAGGCCGGCGTGGTGCGGGTGTATTACCGGGGACTCGGCCGCCCGCAGGGATTGGCATTCGACGTCGCCGGCAACGTGTATGTCTCTGCTTCTTTCCACGGCACCCGCGGCATCGTCTGCATTACTCCGGCGGGAGAAGCCTCCGTCGTTCTCGCCGGGTCTGGTATTGTTGGTCTCGCTTTCGTTCCCGGCGGCAACGCGATCCTGGCTGCCAATGGCGCGGTCTATGATGTACCGTTGGGCATCGAAGGCGTGCGCTTGTTCTAGAGGATCGAAGTACGGATGAATTGTGAAATTATTGCTGTTGGTTCTGAACTCCTAACGCCTTACCGGCAAGACACAAACTCCCTTTTCCTAACCGACCGGCTGCTGCAGCTGGGCGTGAATGTCACTTTCAAAACCATTGTTGGGGATCGGCTGTCGCATCTGGCCAGCGCGATTCGCATTGCGCTGGGACGCGCCGACATCGTGATCACCATGGGTGGACTGGGCCCCACGGAAGACGATCTGACGCGCCAGGCAGTGGCGGAAGCGCTGGGCATTCGCCTGCGCCGCAATCCGGAGATCGTGGGCGCACTCTATGCTCGCTTTGCCGCCCGCCGGATACAGATGACGGACAACAACGCCCGCCAGGCGGATGTGCTGGACGGGTCAGTCATTCTCGAAAACGCCCGCGGCACCGCGCCCGGGCAATGGCTGGACACAGTTTATGGAGAGCATCGCAAGCTGGTTATTCTGCTGCCCGGGCCGCCGACCGAAGTGAAGGCCATGTTTGACGCCCAATGCATGGAACGGCTGCGGGCTGTGGTCCCCAGACGAACCATCGCCATGCGGACGCTGAAACTCGCCATGATCGGGGAATCGCAGGCCGATGCGCGCATTGCCCCGATTTACACCAAGTACAAGGACGTGGATACCACCATCCTGGCGCACACCGGCGACATCACGCTCCACCTGATCTGCTCCAAAGGGGACCAGGAGACCGCCCAGGCAAGGGTGGATGAGCTGGCGGGAAAAATCGAAGAAGAGCTGGAAGAATTCATCTACTCTGCGCAGGCCGAGTCGCTGGAGCAGATTGTTCTCTATTACCTGGGCATGCATGCGGCGACGCTGGCGGTGGCGGAGAGTTGCACCGGGGGCATGGTGGCGCAGCGCCTGACCAGCATCAGCGGCAGCTCGCGTTCGTTTCTGGGGGGAGCGGTGGTTTACAGCGATCAGCTCAAAACCCTTTTCGCCGGCGTTCCTCCGTCGTTGATTGAAGCCCACGGTGCGGTCAGCAAGGAAGTTGCCGGGGCACTGGCGGAAGGGATTCGGCGGAATACCTCCGCGACCTTTGGCTTGGGCGTGACCGGTATCGCCGGTCCCGGCGGCGGCTCGGAAGAGAAGCCGGTGGGCTTGGTTTACGTTGCCGTTACTGATGGCAAACAGACGGATGTGGTGGAGCGGCGCTTTGGCGGCGACCGGGATCACATTCGCGCCTGGACCAGCCAGCAGGCGCTGGACATGGTTCGCCGCCGGCTGAAGTAGGTGCGGTGAAAAAGATAATTGGGCTTTAAAGCGAGTGTGAGAACCCACCATTCACCGATTTAGTCCCGGGGGATGGCTGAAAATTACCCGGGATGTAGTCCCATAAGCGCTAATTTGTCTGAGATGTTTTTTGTCAAAACTCCCACAAAAACGTCATCCTGAGCGGAGCTCAGGATGACGTTTTGTGGTGAGCTTGGAGATGAAAAAAACAGCGTCTTCTCGGATTTCTGTTGTCCGCCAGACAAGTTAGCGCTTACGGGACTGCGTCCTGGATACAACCTGGTAAACTGTTCAGCCGTCCCTTGCGGGACTTTTCGTCGTTATGTGCTTGGCTACCAGGACTGCGTCCTGGGCTACTCCCAGCCGTCCCTCCGGTATCAGGCGGGGCAAGCCTCCACGGCTGCGGCCTCGGTGTCATAGACCTTGAACAGGGTGAGAATACCCACCATCTTGAAGGTCTTCGCCGCAAAGGGAGAGGGGCTGACCAGCTTGGCATCACCGCCCAACTTCTTGGCCTGGCGCAGAGCGTCGACGATCGCACCAATCCCGCTGGAATCGATGTAGGGCATCGCGGAAAGATCCAGCAGCAGGTGAATGTGTCCGCTGTTGAGTGCGCCTTCGACCGCCTCGTCAAGCTGCTTGACACCTTCTCCGTACTTGAGCGGGCCCTTCAGCTTCAGGCAACAGATAGTTCCGCTCTGTCGAATATCGAGATCCACGTCGTCCTCTCCCGGCCAAGAATTTTCTTTACACCCAAAATGCTGCTTGCTAGTCTCCGACCAGATTAACAATCAACCTATCCTGCCCCATACGTCAAGCAGCCCATCATGAACATTCAAACCGGCATCCGGCTGAACAGTCAACACTTCTCGGAGCTTGCCCAGTCACTGCTGGCCTCGCCCGAGGTCGCCGCCCGCGCCGCGTTACTGGCCGATGCCATGCGCCAGGCGCTGCCCGGCAGCGCTTGCGCCCTCTACAGCCTGCGCTGACCGACTCCGGGGATAACGGGTTCTGGGTTGCCCTCGGCGTGTCGGACGAGATTTCGGTCGTCGACCCGGCGATCGCAGCCGATGCGCCGCTGTTCGTTCCCACTCCTGCAGTCGCCGCAACCGGTGGTCTACTCCGCCAGCCAGCTGGCGCGCGAGGATTACGCCCACATCCATGTACTGCGCACCATCCGGTCCATCGGATATCTGCCCCTGCTGCGGGAGCAGCAGCTGGTGGGCACCTTCGAAATCGTCAGCTTCAGCGACCCACTTACCGAGACCGCATTGCAGTCGCTGGAAGGGCTGGCGGAACTGGCCGTAATCGCCCTCGGGTTCGGCCGAGCAGTATGAGGAGCAGCGGCAGAATCTGCTCGATTCCATCCACCGCTTGACCCAGCTCTATGACCTGGAAAAATCGCTCAACGAAACGCTGGATTTCGAGCCTCTGCTGGAGCTGATTCCGGTAAAGGTAGCGGCCATGCTGCCTTGCCAGGCCATCCACCTGTGGATGTTCGATGGCGGCCGGCTGCGCCTGGTCTCCGCGTGGGGAGAGGACGCAACCGCCGAAGTCGGCGCCACGGAGGGGGCAGGCGAGGGCTATCGTCGCAGATATGGCGGAAGAAGGTGTGCCGCTATTGATCAACGACCCTGAAGACCCCAGGCTGGCGACCCGCAATGAGCGTGCCGGCGAGGGCCTGCCCATCACCAATGCGCTGCTGGTGCCGCTCATCGAGCATGAGCAAAATGGCGGCGGGGAAAGCGAGCTGGGCGTGCTCGAGGCCGTCAACAAGGCGGGCGGTGGCTCCGTTTAGCGAGGACGACCTGTTCTTCATGAACAGCATGTCGGAGACGGTCTCGAGCGCGCTCAAGAACGCCAGCCTGATGTACGCCGAGCGCAAGCTGGAGATCCTGCAAGCCCTGGTTCAAGTCAGCTCCGAAATCACCTCCACCCTTCGCCTCGAACGCCTGCTGCAGATCATCGTCAACAGCCCGCAATCGGTGTTGCCTTTCGAACGCTGCTCGATCGCGCTCGACAATCGCGGCCGGCTGCAGTTGAAGGCGGTTTCCGGGATGGCCAATATTCCCGGTGGGCGAATTCCAGGTGGAGCGCCTGCGCGAACTGCTGCAATGGCTTTCCAGCTATGACCGGCAGCTGCTGATCCGCCAGCACGGGGAGGAGCCGGAAACCGAGGATCCCCGAGTGCGCGCGGCCATCGGCAAGCATTTCGAAGCCAGCGGCTATCGCGCCCTGTTTGCGCTTCCTCTGTCCGATGACCAGGGACGCGTGGGCCTGCTGCTCTATGAGAGCAGCGATCCGGATTTTCTGGAGCAGGCGCATATCGAGATGATCAAGGTGCTGGCGGGGCAGACCACGGTGGCGATTCGCAACGCCCTGTTGTACCGGGAAGTGCCGCTCATCAGCCTGCTCGAGCCCCTGGTGCAGCGCAAGCAGGCCTTTCTGCGCAGTGAACGAAAGCGGCAAGGGGTGATCCTGGGCAGTATCGCGGCGGCTATCCTGTTGCTCATCTTCTGTCCCCTGCCGCTGCGCATCAGCGGCACCGCGGTGGTGGCTCCGCAATCCGTGGTCACTCTCGCCGCGCCAGTCGAGGGCACCATCGCGAACGTGTACGCCCGGGAAGGCCAGCATGTAAGCCGCGGCGAAGTTCTGGGAACCATGGACGACTGGTCGTGGCGTAATCAGCTGACCGCCGCGCAGGCTAAATACGAAGCGGCCATGCTGGCCATGCAGGGCGACCTGGCCAGGCACTCCGCACAGGCCGGGGAAGAGCGGACGCAGGCCGACTTCCTGCGCGCGGAAATGGAGCGGACACGGTTACGTATTGCCAACGCCCAGCTTCGCTCGCCCATCGACGGCGTGGTGATGACCCCCGATCTGCAGAATGCGGTGGGCGAACACCTGGACGCCGGCGCGACCTTCGCCCAGGTGCTGAACCTGGCCAGCGCGAGAATCAACATCGCCGTGGATCAGCAGGATGCCCACCTGGTGAAGGCCGGACAGACTGCCGCCATCAAGCTCGATAGCTTTCCCGCGCAGACGCTGCACGGCCAGGTATTCAGCATCAGCCCCGAAGCCCAGCCCAACGGGGACGGCCGCGTCTTTTACGCCCATGTGCTGCTGCCGAATGGGAATGCGGAACTGCGCACCGGCATGGATGGCCGGGCGAAGATCTTCGCCGGCTACCGGCCGGCGGGGTTTGTTTTGCTGCGCGGCTCCGGCATTATGGCTGTGGGAAAAGCTATGGGATTGGATCGGTTGGTAACCATCATGCCGCGCATTGTAACCGTACACTTGCGGATCGCGGTCGCGGCAGCTGTGCTGTCTTGCCGGCTGTAATCAGGAACCTCCGGCCTCAGCGCCTTCGCCGGTTCTGGCCTCGTCGCCGGCGGCCCCGGACGCAGACCCGCCTGTCCCGTCCCGCCGCCCATGGCTACGGGCGAAGGGCGCGAACTTCACCACCGTCGGTCCGCTGGTAGTGGAGCAACAGGCCGACGTCGTGGCCGAACGCGACGGCCGCGTAACCGCGGTCAAGGTGGAGATTGGCGATCATGTCCACCGCGGAGAGGTGCTGGCGCTGCTGGACGATCGTGCACTCGCAGGCGGCGCGCGCGGAAAAGGCGGCCAGGATCGATTCCCTGCGCGCCCAGGTGCAAACCTGGGAAGCGGAGCAAAAGAGCAATGAGGCGGATCTGCGTCGAGCCGATGCCATGCGCGCGGAAAAGATCCTCGACGATGAGGATTGGGAGCATGTGCAATACAAGCTCACCGAAACGACGACCCAGGTGGCCCGTTACAAGGCCGAGGAGGTTGCCGCCGAGGCGGAGTTGCGTGCCGCAGATGTCGAGCTGAGCCAATCGCGCGTCGTGGCCCCGTTCGACGGCGTGGTAGGCCGCCGCTCGGTGCATGAGGCGCAGGCGGTCAAAAAGGGCGATGCCCTGTTCTGGATCACGGCGCAGGCGCCTCTGCGCATCATTTTTACCGTGCCTGAGTCGGCCATGGCCTACTTCCCTCCGGGGTCGAAGACTTGAGCTCAGCACCACGGATTATCCCCATCTGAAGCAGGCGGCACGCGTCTTCCGGGTCAGCCCGGTGGTCGATCCGGCAAGCGGCAGTATCGAGGTCATCGGCAGCCTGGAAAAACCGTCGCCCTTGTTGAAGCCGGGCATGTCGATGCAGGTGAAGCTGAGCCCGCAATGAACCTGAGCGAAGCACTCGACGCAGCCCTTCCGGAGATTCCCCGCAACCGGCTCTCGCGCAAGAACCCGCCGCGCATCGATCCCGAGCTCATCATTCGGGAAGACGTAGCCGACGGCGAAGCGATCGTCGCCGTCTACCAGCGAAGTACGGCCAACCTGTTGCGCCTGAAGCCGACGCAGTGGCAACTCGCCCGGCTTTTCGACGGAGTGCGTTCTTACGATGAAATTGCGGCTGCGTTCGAGGCCGAGACGGGAATCCCGGTTTCCGCGGAAGAAGCGCGGACCTTCGCCGAAAACATGGACGAAGGCGGCTTCTGGTACAAGAACCCACAGGAAAAAAATATTGCCATGAATGAAAAGCTCGCGGCGCAGCGTAGCCGCCGCGTGCAGAGCGGCTCAAGCTTCAACGTGGCGCACATACAGTTCTCGGCCTGGGATCCGGACCGGTACCTTACCCAGCTTGACCAGAAGATTGGAAAATACGTCTACAACCGCTGGATGGTCCTGGCCGCGGTGCTGCTGTTTCTCTTTGAAGCCGTGGTCTTCATCGCGAAATGGAATGTCATCGGTCCGGACATACCTGTCTACTATGACTTCAGCAAGAAGACCTTCTCCGACCTGGTGGAGTTCTGGGTGCTTCTCTCTGGTGATCGGTTTTATCCATGAGAGCTCGCATGGACTCACCTGCAAGCACTACGGTGGCGAAGTCCACAGCATGGGTCTGATGTTTCTTTATCTGACGCCCCGCATTTTATGTCGACGTCACCGAATCCTGGGTCTCGGCCAGCCGGCTGCAGCGCATGGCCACCATCATCGCCGGAATATGGATCGAGATGATGCTTTGCGGTGTGGCCGTCATCGTATGGACGAATACACAGCCGGGCGAGTGGATCCACGAGTTCTGTTACAAGCTCATTCTCCTTACCGGGATTGCCGTAGTCGTCATCAATCTCAATCCCCTCATCAAACTGGACGGCTATTACTTTTTCAGCGGAATGGCTGCGCGTCCCTGACCTCAAGGAGCGCTCCACTTCATTTCTCATCGGCTGGATTCAGCGCCATATCTTTCGCCTCGCCCGTCGACGTACCTGTGGTCTCCCGGCGGCGGGTGCCGCTCTTCGTGCTCTATGCACTGGCTTCCGGCGCTTACAGCTACCTGCTGCTGTGGCTGTTCGTCCGCTTCAGTTACAACGTCTTCTTCCACTGGTTCGCCGAGCTCGCCGCTGGTCCCTGCGGCCTTGCTGGCATTCTTAATTTTTCGCTCCCGGCTGCGCGAGCTGCGGGACTTCCTTTTGAGCTCCTACCGCACCAAGGCGGAGGAAGGCGCTTTTCGGCTCACACCTCTGCGCGCGGTACTGGCAATCGCCTTACTCGCCATCCTCTTTGTGCCCATCATGCGCGATCGCGAGAATGCCTACTTCGTCATCGAGCCCCGGGAAGTCCACCAGGTGCATGCCGGCGTTCCGGGAAGGGTTTCGGCGGTCTACGTAAAGGAGGGCGATGTGGTCCGTCCCGGGCAAGTGATGGCCAGGCTGCAGAGTTTGAGTGAAGCCAGCGCCAGCGAAGACGCGGCCGCGCAGGTGGCCTCCTCGCAAGCCCAGGTCTTCACCGCGGAGCTGAAGCATTCCGCGCTCGGCCCGGCGTTGGCTGCGCAACAGGCCGCACAGCCGCAGCAGCGCCATCGCACGCGAGGAGGGGGCAAAGCTTGCGGTCGTGGCGCCTTCCGGCGGTGTGGTCGCGACCAAGGATCCGGAGAACCTGCTGAACAGCGACGTCGCCACGGGTGAGACGCTGCTGACGATCGTAGATCCGTCGCAACTGGTGGCGAGGTTGTATCTCCCGGTTTCGGAGATGGATCACATTCGCGTTGGGGACGCCGTCTCCTTGCAGCTTCCCTCACAATTCACCGAGGTCCACGGGCGGTTGGGGACGATGGAAGGCTCGGCGATGCCTTTGCCCCCCGGCTTGCTGGCCGGCCAGGAGTACAAGGGCATAGCTCAGCCCACCTTCTACACCACGCGAATGCCGTTGGAAGGAGCGGGCGACAGCATCCGGCCCGGGATGAGCGGTCAGGCAAAAGTCTTCGGCAAGCGCCGTAGTCTGGCCGGCCGGATTGTCATCATGTTCGGCAACGTGCTCCACACCCACTTCTGGTAAACCAAAAGGGCGACAACGGCAGTGCCGTTGTCGCCCTTTTCCCACGCAGATTGGCCCCTTAGGTTAGTTTCCTGAGCGTCGTCAGCTTTGCCGTGGAGAGCTTAGCGGTGGCCAGCTTGGCTACCGCCAGCTTCTTGGCTGCGGCCGATTTCGCTGGCTGCTCGGCTTGGCCCCCGGTTTTTGGCTCCCGTGGCGTCGCCTTCCTTAGGCTTAGAACCAGCGGCCCCGATGAGCGATTTTTTCTTGATAGCCATAGTCGCTTACCCATTCCGGGCAGAATCTGGCCCCGTCCTGAGCTCTTGCAATCTCGACCACCTTAGGTCGCAGCCTCAACCATGACTGCTCGCCGCGGCATCGAAGATTAGGGCCGGTTCGAGGCTTGGCGGCAACAACCTTGCTGGCCGCAGGCTTGCTGGTGTCAACCTTGACTTCGTGGAGTTGCTCTTGGTTGCGGGTGCTGTCTTCTTGCCGACGAGAGATTTCTTTTCCACTGTGGTGCCTCCGGGCTTATTTAACTGCTTTACGCAATACCTTAGAGCAAATCAAATGACCAAACCATGGATCCTCTCGCCGCCGACCTCAAATGGCTGAAAACAAGCAAAAACGCAGGGTCGTCGTCGGACTGCCCGTCGCAGGATCTTCTGTGGAGTCGCGCGCGGGTTAAATTTTAACCCCGGTGGGGTTAATTATTAACCGCCCAGCACCGTACGAACTTTAGAGCGAATACTTGCGGCAGAGATACTTCATCCGCTGGGAATCCAGGTGCAGGAGCCGCGCTGCGGCCGCCTTGCTGCCGTTCGAGCGCCGCAGCGCAGCTTCCAGCAGCGCAACTTCCAGCTCCCGTATTTCGTCATCGAAGCGCACGCCCGCCTCGGGAAGCAGAATCGCTTCGTGCGCGGTTACGCTGTGCGCCAGCAGTTGCTGCGGCAGGTGCTCGAGACCGATGGTTGGTCCCGGAACCATGATGACCAACCTTTGGATCAGATTTTCCAGCTCTCTCACATTCCCCGGCCAGGAGTGCTCTTCCAGGGCCGCCAGCGCGTCGGGCGTCAGGCGCTTCTGCTCCAGTCCATTGGCGGTCAGGTGTATCCGCAAAAAATAGTCCGCAAGTAGGGCGATATCCCCAGTCCGCTCGCGCAGCGGCGGCAGCTGAATCGGCACCACGTGGATACGGTAGTACAGGTCTTCGCGGAACTTGCCGTTGCGCGCCATCTCTTCCAGCGGCTCATTGGTGGCGCAGATCAAACGGAAATCGATCTTGCGAGCCTGGCGCCCACCCAGCCGCTGCACCTGGCGGTCTTCGAGCACGCGCAGCAGCTTGGTCTGCAGCGGCAGGGTTAAGGTTGCAATCTCGTCCAGGAAAAGTGTGCCGCCGTCAGCCAGCTCGATATGGCCCGGTTTCGCCTCGTTGGCGCCGGTAAATGCGCCCCGCTCGTGGCCGAAGAGCTCCGACTCGATCAGGTTCTCAGGCAAGGCGGCGCAGTTCAGGCTGATGAACGCTTTATTCCGCCGGCTGCTCAAGGCAACGATGGCGCGGGCCACCAGTTCTTTGCCGGTGCCGCTCTCCCCGCGCACGATCACGTTGATGCGGCTGTCGGCCACTTGCGAGATCGCGTCGTAGACGCGGCGCATCGCATCGCTCGCCCCCACCAGGTCCTGGAACTTGCTGCGCTCCAGCACCTGCTGCTGCATGCGCGCGCGTTCCATCTCTTCGATGCGGGCTTCGAGCGTGGTCTTGAGAACCAGGCGCAGCTCAGAAAGATCGATCGGACTATGGAAGTGGGCGTCGCTGCCGGCTTCCGTGGCCTGCTTCTCAACTGCGCGGGCACGCGATCGGCTGAGCGAGATCAGGACCAGACCGCGCTCCAGAATGCGCAGCTCGCGCAGCACCCGGACGCCGGCATGGGCCTCATCGCCCTGGGTATCGATATCAACCAGCACCGCCTGCGCCCGCTCTTCGCGGACCCAGATCGCTGCATCCCCGTAGTGGTTGCGGTGGCGCACCTGGTACCACGGCGCCAGCTCCGCTTCGATTTCTCCCTGAAAGTCCTCATCGGCCGTGATCAGGCAGATCACTGGAAGCGTTTCCTCAGCTAACGTTCCGGGATCAGGGCCGGTGGGGCGCTTGGGCATGTGTCATTTTACGGAGCAGCAGTGAGATGACCAGTGCTTTGAGCACAAAAATCTGACCTGAAGCAAGATCGCCAGAAAAGTCATCTTCACCATTACGGCGGACTCGGATGGGGCCCTTTCATCTCCCCAAACCTGCTGGAGAAAAAGATACCGGTCGCGATGCTGGTCCGGAGCAGCTCCAGGATCCGGGCTCAGGCGCATGACCTGCCAGTTGCCCGCGGCATCGTAGGTGGGCCAGTGCGGCACTCCCGCACCGTTTGGATCTCCGGTCCGGGCAAAGTTAGTCCAGAAGGTCTGCATCAGCTCGGAAAGCTTGTAGTCCTCCGGCCTCAACACCGCTCCCTTGCGCGAGTCCAGGTTGCCGAAGACGTACTCAATCTCGTCGGAGTGGAAAGCCCCGGCAGAGACAGGATGGTAAGCGATCTCCTGGCGAGGGCAGCGCGAATAAATACCGGTAGACCGGCGAGCCGCCGGTCTTAACATGCGCTTCCAGCCATGCCCAGGTGGAATAAACCAGGAAGTTGTCGCCGGCAAAGTCGTCCGCGGCGCGCAGTGCTCTCAGCGTCATCGTTGGCGTGGTACAGCTTGAGGAACTCCTCGGCCCGCGGGCCAAATTCCTTCACCGCCGTTGCTCTGCAAGGTCCATTCCCTTTTCCGGCGCCTTCAATGTGCTGGTCCTTCATCCCGGTTCCAACCCGCAATCAGCGGCACGTGGGCCTGCTTACCCGCGGCATAGATCGCAGGAATGCTTTCAGGCAGGAAGTAGCCGTCGATATCCGGCCCGAAGCGAGGTTTGCCCGGAGCCTTTTGCGTGGCCAGCTTGAGGATCTCCGCACTGCTGGCCGCTCGCAGCGCAGCCAGACTGCTGTCGCTGAGAACGCTGTGAAAGTAGTCCTCGTTCTGCTTCTCGAACTTCTCGAGAGGCGGAAAGTTCAATTCCTTGCTGGCAAACGCTCCGCCGCTTTCTCCGATGGCATGGGCGAACAGACCCTTTGCCAGCGGCGACGCCATCTGCGCGCTGACGGCAAAGGAACCGGCCGACTCGCCGAAGATGGTGACATTGTCCGGATCGCCGCCAAAGGCCGCGATGTTGCGCCGCACCCACTGCATGGCAGCCAACTCGTCCATCAGTCCGTAGTTGCCGGCTGCGTGGTGGGGATCTTCCGCGGCCAACTCCTGGGTGGCGAAGAAACCAAAAATGCCCAGCCGGTAATTCATGGAGACAACCAGCACGCCTTTGCGGGTGAGATGTTCGCCGTCCTGACGCGGCTCCGAGGTGCCGCCACCGGCAAATCCGCCGCCAAAAATCCAGACCATGACCGGCAGTTTGCCCTTGGATTTGCTGCGCCGGCGCCCAGACGTTGAGGGTGAGGCAATCCTCGCTCTCCCCCGGATCGCGGAACACCATGTCATCAAAATGTTCCTGCTGCATACAGCGCGAGCCGAAGCTGGTGGCCTGACGCACGCCCTGCCATTTGGCCGCGGGTTGCGGGGGCTTCCAGCGCAGCGGACCCACCGGAGGCGCAGCAAAAGGGATGCCCAGAAAGTCCCGCGCCTGCCCGTCTGCGCTCATCTTTCCCTGGACCTTGCCCTGGTCCGTCTTAATCACCAGTGGGTTGCTCGCCTGAGCCGGCAATGCGAGCGCCAGTGCGGTGATCCCCACAGCTGCGTACCTCAAAATGAACCTGATGAACATCGGAACCCAATTTACCAGATGACCGCCGTATAACATTACGATATACAGCCGCTGCTACACTCAAAACCGGATGCAACCATGTCTCTGTATCTGATCGTCGTTAGCGTGGCGTATCTGCTGGGTTCCATCCCCTTCGGGTTCCTGCTGGTGTGGCTGGTGCGCAAGGAGGATATCCGCGCCAAGGGCAGCGGCAACATCGGCGCCACCAACGTGCTGCGCTCGGGCGCGAAGGGATTGGGTATCCTGACTTTTGTCCTCGACGGCAGCAAAGGTTATGCCGCAGTGGCAGTGGCAGAATTTCTGGCCCGCGGCAAGGACCCCACAACACTCCCCCATCTCGCTATCATGGCCGGACTGTTCGTTATCCTGGGCCATATGTTTCCCGTCTGGCTGCACTTCAAGGGTGGCAAAGGAGTGGCCACTGCCTTTGGCGTCTTCCTGGCGCTATGCCCCCTGGCTGCGCTCTCCGCGTTCGTACTATGGCTCGCTGTCGTGGCCTTGACCCGCTATGTTTCCCTGGCTTCGATTCTGGCGGCGGTGGTGCTTCCCTTCCTCACCCTGTGGCTGTCGCCGGGCAGATATGGTTACGTGTCCGGAGCGGCGGTCTTTGTCTGCTGCTGGATCGTCATCGTGAAGCACCGGCAGAATATCGTGCGCCTGATGCAGGGCACGGAACACGGCTTTGGTGCGTCAAGGAAAACCGGAGCATGAGCCGTATTGCCATCATGGGCAGCGGTTCCTGGGGAACTGCGCTGGCCCTGAGCCTGGCTCGCCGCGGCGATCACTCGATCGCCCTGTGGTCTCATTCTTCGGCCAGTGGGAACCTACCTTCCCGGGTTTCCTATTCCTGCCGCAGGTCAACCCGGTGACGGATCTGGCCTCGGCCGTGGCGGGCGCCGATATTGTGATCAGCGCGGTGCCGTCGCAGCATGTGCGCGCGATTTACCACAAGATGGCGCCCTTTCTCGAGCCGGGGCAAATCATCGTCAGCGCCACCAAGGGAATTGAGGACCAGACCTTTCTGCGCATGACGCAAGTCATCGAACAGGTGTATGGGAGGCACGGCCGGCGCGCTGAGCGGGCCATCGTTCGCACAGGAAGTGGCAGCCGGCGATCCCACCGCGATCACCATCGCCTTCGCCGAAAGCGGGATCGCCAACCGGCTGCAGGAGGAACTCAGCGCGCCCGCCCTGCGGATCTATACCAATGATGACGTGATCGGAGTCGAGCTGGGTGGCGCGCTCAAGAATGTCATCGCGATCGCCGCCGGCATCGCCGCCGGGTTGGGACTGGGGCACAACAGCGCCGCGGCTATCATCACCCGCGGCGTGGCCGAGATCACCCGCCTGGCGGTGGCTTGCGGGGGGCGGCGGGAGACGCTGGCCGGCCTTTCCGGCCTGGGCGACCTGGTGCTCACCTGCACCGGTCCGCTTTCCCGCAACCGATCCGTCGGCGTGGAACTCGGCCGGGGGCATAAGCTTCCCGCCATCCTGGCACAACTGCACGGCAAAGTGGCGGAAGGCGTAAGAACTACCTCGGCCGCGCTCGGACTAGCCAGGGCTCATCAAGTGGAAATGCCGATCACCGAGCAGATGGCCGCCATCCTGGAGCACGGCAAGTCGCCCCAGGACGCAATCCGCGAGCTGATGGCCAGGCCCGGCCGCGACGAATAGCCATCCATCGGATCAAGCCTAGCATTTTCACTTCTGGTGTATACAGAGCAACCACTCCCGACGTGGCTTTTCCTCAAGAAAAGCCGCACTTCGCGGCGCTTGACTGTGCAGAGTAGAAGTGAAAATGCTCTAGTACACTCAGGTCATGCCGTATCGAGTGCTGTGTCGATGATTCAAACCCTTTTTGGCAGCCTGGAAGAACCCGAGAAAAAGAGCATATTCGGCCGCATGAAGGAGGCCGTCTCGCGCACGCGAGAGACCCTGGCCGAGCGGATCGAAGGCATCGTCGCCCTGACCCACGAGGTCGACGAAGCCGCCCTGGAAGAGCTGGAGATGAGTCTGCTGGCCTCGGATCTGGGCGTTGGGACATCGACCGAGATCATCGACCGCCCTGCGCGCGCGGGTGAAACGGCACGAGATCCGCAACGGCGCGGAGTTGAAAGCAGCTATTGAAGGGGGAGATTCAATCCATCCTGGACGCGCGGGAGGAACAGAACTTCTTCAAGCCCCGGTATACCGCGCCGCCTTTCGTCATCATGCTGGTGGGCGTCAACGGCACCGGCAAGACGACGACTACGGGAAAATTGGCCGCTTATTTCCGCCGCCAGGGCAAGACGGTTTTGCTGTGCTGCTGCCGATACCTTCCGCGCCGCGGCCATCGAGCAGCTGGAGATCTGGGGCCAGCGTACGGGCGTGGAGATGATCAAGACCAAGCAGGGCGGCGATCCCTCCGCCGTCCTGTTCGACGCCATGCGCGCGGCCCAGGCACGGGCGACCGATGTCCTGATCGTGGACACAGCGGGCCGATTGCACACCAAAGACAACCTGATGGCGGAGCTGAGCAAGATGCGCAGAACCGCGGAACGGATCATTCCCAGTGCTCCGCACGAGGTTCTGCTGGTGATGGATGCGACCACGGGACAGAACGGATTGCAGCAGGCGCGGCTGTTTACCGAATCGGCGGGCGTCACCGGCATCGTGCTCACCAAACTCGACGGCACGGCGAAGGGCGGCATCGCCGTAGCGATTGCTCGCGAACTCAAGGTTCCTGTCCGCTATGTTGGGGTGGGAGAGAAGCTGGAAGATCTTTTGCCGTTTGACAGCAAAGCCTTCGTCGATTCCTTGCTCGGACAACTAGACAGAGCAACGATGCCAGAAATAGACCAGCAGTGGATGGAACGTGCGCTACGGCAGGCTGAGCAGTCCGTCGGGCTGGCCTCTCCTAACCCGGCGGTCGGCTGCGTGCTGGCCCGTGGGCGATGATTTGGTGGGCGAAGGCTTCCATGAGTATGACCGGCGCGACCACGCCGAAATCGTTGCCCTCAAGCAGGCAGGTCCTCTGGCCCAGGGCGCGACCGCGTATGTGACCCTCGAACCCTGCAGCCACCAGGGACGAACCGGCCCCTGCGCGGACGCACTGATCGCCGCGGGGATCACACGCGTGGTGGTGGCGACCGCCGACCCCAACCCGCTGGTTCACGGTAAGGGCATCGCCCGGCTTCGCGCGGCCGGGGTGGAGGTCCGCACCGGCGTGCTTGAGGAGCAGGCCCGCAGGCTCAACGACGGCTTCGCAAAATTCATCACCAACTTCCTGCCTTTCGTCACCATGAAAGTTGCCGCTACGCTCGATGGCCGCATCGCGCCTGCGCAACGCTCTGTCCGCGGTCATTTTTGGATCAGCGGCGAGCAAGCTCGCGCCGAAGTGCATCGCATGCGCCACGCCGCGGATGCACTGATTGTGGGGGTGGGAACGATCCTCGCCGACGATCCTTTGCTGACGGATCGCAGCGACCTGCCACGGCGGCGGCCGTTGCTGCGGATTGTGCTGGACTCTACGCTGCGCACTCCGCTGGACTCCCAGCTGGTCAAGACCGCTCACCAGGACGTGCTGATATTTTTCAGCCAGGCCAATCGCCGACGACGCAAAAGGCGCTCGAAGCGCGCGGCGTTCGCCTGCAGCAGATCGCCCATCACGGCCCACGCATTTCCTTTGCCGGACGCGCTGGTGCGGCTGGCGGAGATGCAGATCACCAACGTGCTGCTCGAAGGCGGCGCCGAGGTCTATACCACGGCTCTCAACCAGGGCCTGGTGGATAAACTCATGTTGTTTTATGCGCCCACGTTTCTCGGGCAGGCGGCGGTCCCCATGCTCAGCTGCGATCGACGGACTGCCGCCGATCGAGAACTATTCGCTGAAACAGTTTGGCCAGGATTTCGCGCTCGAAGCCTACCTCCACGATCCATGGTTCAATTAAGGTGACATGTTTACCGGGCTGATAGAAACCACGGGCACCGTTCTCGCTGTCGAACAGCGCGAGGGTTCGCGGCGGATTGCCATCGCCGCGCCACCGGTCATGGCATCGCGCTGCGCACCGGCGACAGCATCGCGGTCAGCGGAGTGTGCCTGACCGCGGTGGATATCGAGCCCGACCGCTTTCATGCAGACTTGGCTGCGGAGACGGTGGCGCGCACTTCCCTCTCGCTGCTCACGCCAGGGGCGACGGTGAATCTGGAATTGCCGACGCCGGCGGGTGCGCCGCTGGGAGGCCACGTGGTGCAGGGCCATGTCGACGGCACGGGCACGCTCTTAAGCCTGGAGCCAGTCGATGCGCACGCGGAGCCCGGGATCGCCGACTGGTGGCTCAGGGTGGCCGTTCCCGCCCACGATAAGCCGCTACATGGTGGAAAAGGGTTCCATCGCGATTGAAGGAATCAGCCTGACCATTGCCCGATGGGAGCCGGGCACGCCCGAGGGCGACGTGGTCAGCGTTGCCATCATTCCTCACACCTATGCGCGGACCAATCTGCACCGCCTGAAGGTTGGCCAGCCGGTCAATATCGAGGCCGATGTGCTGATCAAGTTCATGGAGCAGCGGTTCGCTCGAACCCCAGCGCGAACAGTTCGAAATCACCGTGGAATACCTGATAGCCAACGGGTACTGACGACGTCGATCGCATCCCGATCCCGGTGATATTATCAATGGGTGCCGGGTCCTACGCGACGCAACCCCGCCAACCCCGCCAGGTCCGGAAGGAAGCAACGGTAACGGGTCAGTGCGTGCGCAGTAGGTTGCCCGGTACAGACGACCACCACGTGATCCTTCCAGCTGATCGACTCCTCATCATTCCAATTCGCCTAAGATCCAGCCAGTCGAATCCTACGGAGAAGCATATTGAGTATCGAACTGCGTCCGCGTGCACCACGCCGCGCCAAGATCAGCGCTCTGGGAACCTATGTGCCGCCACGCATTCTCAACAACGCCGATCTGGCAAAAATGGTCGACACCTCGGACGAATGGATCATGCAGCGTCTTGGCATCCGCGAACGCCACCTGGTGGAGCCTGGCATGGCTACCAGCGACATGGCCGTGGAAGCAGCACGCCGCTGCCTGGCCCAGCGGGGCATCCCGGCCAGCGAAGTGGAGGTGGTCATCGTCGCCACCGTCACTCCCGACATGTTCTTCCCCGCCACCGCCTGCCTGGTTCAGGACAAGCTCGGCGCCCACGGTGCCTGGGGCTTCGATCTTTCCGCGGCGTGTTCCGGTTTTCTTTACGCCCTGCAGGTGGGAGCCAAGCTGGTCGAGTCCGGCGTTCATTCCAAGGTTCTGGTCATCGGCGCTGACACCATGTCGTCGATCATCGACTACACCGACCGCGCCACCTGCGTCATTTTCGGCGATGGCGCCGGTGCGGTCCTGGTCGAACCCACGGAAGAGGGCGAGATCGGGCTGATCGACTTTTGCCATGAGATTGACGGTTCCGGTGCGGCGGCGCTGAATATGCCGGCCGGAGGCAGTCGCTGCCCCGCTTCCCCCGAAACCATCGCGGCCAGATTGCACTACGTCCACCAGGACGGCCAGGCGGTTTACAAATACGCCGTGCGCAAGATGGTCGAGACCTCAGCCAAGCTGCTGAAGGCCAACAACATCGACGCCAGTGACCTGGGCTGCTTCATCCCTCACCAGGCCAACAAGCGCATCATTCTATCTACCGCGGAGCGCCTGGGGCTGCCGCTGGAGCGGGTGATCATCAATATCGATCGCTTCGGAAACACCACCGCGGCCACCATCCCGCTGGCCATGCAGACGGCGCTCGACGAGCATCGGCTGCAGCGGGAAAGCCTGGTGCTCTTGGCTTCGGTGGGCGCAGGCTTCACCGTGGGCGCCTGCCTGCTTCGCTGGGAGATGTAAGAGTGGCGAAGGAAGTCCGCAGGGCCTTCCGCTGAAGGCTTGTCGAGAGGACGGATCAGCCGTACGCTGTCGTGACTGTCTTTTCATCAAAATCCCAAAATTGTCATCCACGGAGCGAAGCGGAGTAAGCGTGACCTGCGGCGACTCTCGTCTATTTGGTGCTGAGGGCAGCAGCCTGAGGCGCAGCCGCCTGGCGCTCTGCTGCCGGCGGAACTTCCACACTCCGTACAAGATACCGGCCACCACCAAGCCCAGATAAATCCACATAAGGGTGGTGCTCCAGCCGGAGAGGTAGTGGCGAAAAGCCCGGACCATCGCGCGGCCGTAGGTGGCGGCCAGCCAGGCCACCAGCGAATAACGAAATGTTCTTGCCAGACTGAAGGAAACCAGGAACTTCCTCCGCGAAACCCCCAGGGCGCCTGCGGCAAGCAGGAAGGGCATCAGCGGAAACGGCGGCGGAAGCAACGCCGAAGCGATGACGGCAAGCGTGCCGTTGCTTCTCCACCCAACCGAACAGGCGCCGCGCAAATCGCTTGGGCAGATAACGATGGAGCGCTGCTTCTCCACCTTTGGCGCCCGTGGCCCAGGTCAAATACCCGCCCAGGATGGAGCCCACGATGGCCGCCACGGCCGCCAACACAGGATTTGCGCGATGGGCTACCAGCAGGATCAGCAGCAGATCAGTGCTGCCCGGCACCGGCAGAGGAATGATCGAGGAATCGATCACCGAGACGCGCAAAAAGTCCCAACGGTGCCGAATCCCATGAGCCAGTGCAATCCATGCGCACGTGACCTCCTGGCCGACTTCACCCCTTGCCTGACGGCCTCATGCTTTGCGGATACCTGAATCATTGCCCATTGGACGCACAAGAGCGCCCTGGCGACGCAATCCGAATGGAAATCCCTAAAGCATGGTCAAAGCGGGGCGCCGGCGGCAGCGCGCCACACTCGGCGGCAAGACGGTAAAACATATCCAGCCCGCGCAGGCAGGCCTCATCCAATATGTAGTGGATATTGTTGGTCAGATAAAAGCGGATGGTGTCCCGCGGGACCGCGATGCGTTCCGACCACTCCTCCGCCAGATCTTCCACATGCGCGAGCCCATGGTCCCGCGAAGCCTGCAGATCCGCGACCATCTCCGCGGCGCACGCGCCGGTCTCTTCCAGGGCGCCCTGCGCGAAGCGCCCAGAAGGCCGAAACCCAGGGCAGGCCGGTAAAGCTGTGCCACTCGTGAGCCAGGTCCAGGTAGAGCAGCTGCTCCCCCGTCCGGGCCTCGCGGGCATCCTTATCTTCCAGCGCCAGCAGGGCCGGGTCGCCAATCAGCAAAGCCGCGTCGGCAACCGCCAGCATGGATTCAAGATCGGGCTCGTGAGGAATAAACACCAGCCGGAACCTTCCAGAAGATATCGAACAGGATGCGTGTATACGCGCAAGAGGTGCGCGAGGAAGTATCAGCCGCCACCGTTCGTACCCCGCTCACACCCTGCTGCGGACGAACCACCAAAATAATGGACCGCACGCGATCGAGTGCGGCCACGGTGCAGCCGGGCACGATGAGCAGCGAAGGGGTGGTGGCATGCGCAGCGACGGGAACCAGCCCGATATCCGCCTCGCCCGCAGCCAGTTCCGCGGCGCAGCCGGAAGGCGTGGTGTAGCCGATCTGGTAGCGCAGCCGCAGCTCGCTGCGCACGGGCTCGTGCTCGAAGTCCCACATTAAAGGAGCAGGATTGAGGAAGTGAATGGCCGCCATACGAATGCGGCGCTTGAGTTGGCGAGGTCACTCATTAGTGTACCTTGGCAATCAACGATGAATTCGCCTGACCAAAACCGGCTCGCCTGGGTTGCGCTCACCCTCACCCCCGGCCTGGGGCCGAAACGAATCCTAAAAGCCGCGCGAGACTCTTACCCGATCTATCGTGCCTGTTTCGTCTTTCCTTGACCGAACTCGAGTCGCTCAATTTCCCGCGCGCCGTCCGCTCAGTTTCTTTTCACCGGCAAAGCGCGCACCGAGGCGGAGCGAGAAATGGTGCGGGTGGGCGAACAGAAAGGCGCGATCCTCACCTATGAGGAAGAGGATTATCCTGAGCAGCTGCGCGAAATTTTCGATCCGCCGCCGGTGCTCTGGGTGCTGGGTGACGTGAAGCTGTTGGCTCGCCCATCGATCGCGATCGTGGGCACACGTCACCCGACGCCCTATGGCACGGGTATGGCAGAGATCCTGGCGCGCGACCTGGCCAGCCGCAGGATGGTGATTCTCAGCGGCATGGCGCGGGGCATCGACACCGCCGCCCATCGCGGCGCGCTCGCCGCAGGCGGCAGCACCGTCGCAGTCTGGGGTACCGGCATCGACGTAATCTACCCTAAAGAAAACAAATCTCTGGCCGAAAACATTCTCGTGGCCGGGGGAGCCATCGTTTCGGAATACAGGTTGGGGACTTTTCCGGCGCCGCAAAACTTTCCCCGGCGCAACCGCATCATTGAGTGGCATCAGCATCGGCGTGCTGGTGGTGGAAGCGGGCGAGAACAGCGGCACCCGGGTGACCGCGCGCTGCGCGCTGGAGCAGGATCGCGATGTCTACGCGGTGCCGGGCAACGTGACCACCAAGAACGCCTGGGGACCCAACACGTTGATTAAACAGGGCGCCAAGCTGGTGGCGACATGGGAGGATGTGTGGCAGGAACTGCCCACCCAGGTGCGGCTGCAACTGGAGGCGGAGTTAGGTTTTGCATCGTCGGACGGAGCATGCTGCATCGATTGTGGATGAACTTCCGCTGCAGGAGCCGGAGAAGGTTGTGCTCAACGCGCTGCGTCACGACGAAGCCGTGCAATTGGATGAGCTGATGGAAAGGCTTGAGTCCAAATTGACTTCGTCTGAAATCTTCACCGCGCTTGTTCGAGCTCGAGCTGGCCAACCGGATCAAGCAACTTCCGGGCAAGAACTACGTCAGACGAATGTAAGCTTCGCACATCATCTGCACCATAAGTTGCAGACGCGGAAGTTGCAGACAGGGCAGGAGAAAGCACGCCTCTGGTCTACGCTGGTGGAAGCTCCCGCCAAGACGCGGATCACGATAAGTAAATAACCTTGAACCTTCCAGGTGGTACAGTCAGTCCCATTGGAAGAGGTTTTTCCATGTTGTCCATGGTTGTCATCGGGTTTAAGGAACGCAATGAGTAAATCACTTGTGATCGTCGAATCGCCTGCCAAGGCAAAGACGATCAGCAAATATCTCGGAAAAGACTTCACCGTCGAAGCTTCCGTCGGCCACATTAAAGATCTGCCCAAGAACAAGATCGGCGTGGATCTCAGCGACGGCAGTTTTGCGCCCGAGCTAATCGTCATCCCGGGGAAAGAAAAAGTCGTCGACCGGCTGAAGAAGCTGGCCAAGGCGGCGACTACTGTTTATCTGGCGCCTGACCCTGACCGCGAAGGAGAAGCCATCGCGGCCCATCTTGAAGATGAGCTGCGCGGTCTCTCCAAGGGCAACTCGATTCGCCGCGTCACGTTTAACGAAATTACTGCCAAGGCGGTTCACGACGCCTTTGAACACACCCGCGATGTGGACCGCAACCTGGTGGATGCGCAGCAGACGCGGCGCGTCCTCGATCGCATTGTGGGTTACCAGATCTCGCCTTTGCTGTGGGACAAGGTACGCCGCGGCCTTTCCGCGGGCCGGGTGCAGACCGTGGCTCTGCGCCTGATCGTCGAACGAGAGCGTGAGATCAAGGCATTTGTGCCGGTGGAGTATTGGACCCTCGATGCCCAGCTCACTCCGGCAAACGAAAAGACCGAGTTCACTGCGCGCTTCACCGGCATCGATGGCGAAAAAGCTGTCGTGGAGACAGTGGATGCTCCCTCTCTGCCCAACAAGGAGCGCATGGATGCCGTGGTGGCCGCGCTGGAAAAAGCCAAGTGGTCGGTGCAGAACGTAGAAAAGAAGGAGCGCCGGCGTAATCCCACCGCGCCTTTCACCACCAGCAAACTGCAGCAGGATGCGTCGCGCCAGTTAGGCTTCAGCGTCCGCCGCACCATGGGTGTAGCGCAACGATTGTATGAAGGCATTGAGCTGGGCAGCGAAGGGGCGGTAGGCCTCATCACCTACATGCGTACCGATTCCACCCGCGTATCGCCCGATGCCATCATCGAAGCTCGCAAGTGGATTGAGCAGACCCACGGCAAAGACTATCTGCCGGCCGCGCCCAATGCTTTCAAGAGCAAGAAAGACGCGCAGGACGCGCATGAAGCGATTCGTCCCACCAGCGTCGATCTTCATCCGGAAGAGATTAAGCGCTATCTCAGTGACGAACAGTACCGTCTATACCGGCTTATCTGGCAGCGCTTTGTCGCATCGCAGATGGTGCCCGGCGGTCTTCGACCAGACCACGGTCGATATCGTCGCCAAGGCGGACCGGAGCTATAACTTCCGGGTTACCGGATCGGTGATGAAGTTCGACGGCTTCCTCAAGGTCTACGAGGAAGCGAAAGAAAAGAAGGACGATGAGGACGAGGAGCTCAAGAACCGGCTGCCTGCGCTCGAGAACGGGCAGGCGCTGGCATTGAATGCTCTGCTGCCCGAACAGCATGCGACCGAGCCCCGGCCGCGCTTCAACGAAGCATCGCTGGTGAAAGAGCTGGAAGAGCGCGGCATCGGACGGCCTTCCACATACGCCACCATCATCAATACGATTCAGGAACGCGAATACGTGCAGAAGGCGGGCACCGGCAGAGGGGCGAAATTCTTTCCCACAGAGATAGGCTTTGTGGTCACCGATCTGCTGGTCGCCAACTTCCCCTATATCTTCGACCCGCAATACACGGCCAGGCTCGAAGAAGAGCTGGACGATATCGAAGATGGCAAAGAAGTGTGGACGGACTTGCTGGGTGGTTTCTATGGGCACTTCGAAAAAGAGCTCGCGCACGCCGGCAAGCACATGGAAAATATCAAGCGGATGGAAAAACCGACAGACGAGAAGTGCGATGTCTGCGGTTCTCCCCTGGTCTTGAAGTGGGGCAAATTCGGCAGCTTCTTCGCCTGCAGTACCTACAACAAGAAAGACCCCAAGCAGCTGCACCTTCACCAAAGAGAACTTCGCCGCCAAACCTGAGATGAATGCCCAGGAAGGTCAGGACGGGGAACAGGCGGAGGAGTACTGCGAGGCGTGCGGCCGGGTGATGGTGCTGAAGCGGGGGCGCTTCGGTGCGTTCATGGCCTGCCCGGGTTACAGCGAGGATCCGCCCTGCAAGACCACCCGCAAGCTGACCCAGAAACAGCAGCAAAAGGCGCCGCAGCCGCTGGACGAGAACTGTCCCAAGTGCGGACTGCAACTGGTGCTGCGCAATGGCCAGTATGGAGAATTCGTCTCCTGCAGCGGCTACCCGAAATGCAAGTACATCAAGCAGAACATCATCGAGGGGATGAAGTGCCCCAAGTGCGGCGACGGAGACATCGCGGAGCGGAAGGCGCGGCGCGGCAACCTGTTCTATGGCTGCACCAATTATCCCAAGTGTGACTTCACTTCGAACGCCAAGCCGGTGCCGGAGAAGTGTCCGGAATGCGGCAGCCCGTACCTGCTGGAGAAGACGCGCACCACCGGGACCTACCTGGTATGCCCCAACAACCGCAAGTCCGCCGCGGAGGACGAGGCGCCCAAGAAGCGGGCTAAGAAGGGCGCGGCTGCCGAGCCCGCGGAGCAGGTGGTCTGCGCCTACTCGCAGGAAAATTGCCGAGCCCCAGATGGAATCGGTTGAGGCGATGCGCTACCAGACCAAGGCAGAAGCACTTCCAGTCGCTTAAATCGGGTCAAACCGGGGTGGCTTCGAGGTCTTGCCATCATGCGGGCCGGGGCGTACAACTCCAATGGCGGTTGTTTCACCTTATTCGATCGCATGGAGCCAACATGAAATTGTTTTTGGTAGTTCTAGCACTCTCGACTATCCCGGCAATGGCTGCGGATACGAACGCCGCAAGGTCACGGTTATATCAGTGATTCGATGTGCGGAGCCAAGCACAACGGCAGCGCCCCGGATGCGGCCTGCGTGAAAAAGTGCGTCGGCGGCGGAGCAAAGCCGGTTTTTGTGGATGACGCCAAGAAAGAGGTCTACACCATCGACGATCCCGATGCGGTGAAGGGTCACGAGGGGCACCACGTCGCGTTATCGGCAAAGTGGACGATAGCGCCAAGACGATCCACATCTCCAAGCTGTCGATGCTCAAGGACCAGGGCACGCCGAGCAGCACTTCGGAGATGCACTAAAGCAGTCCTATCTCTATCAGCTACCCGCGGCGGTCCGGCTTTGCTACGACTGCCGCGGCTCCTCTTCCCGCTGCCTTCCCGCGGGGCGTATGTCTGTGTGCTCAATCGAGTTACAGCGCAGATGCCAGAGCCGGCATCGATCTGCTAAGGTGAGAGAGGTAGGAAGGAATGCAGGACTTAACCCCAGTTATGGCAAAGGCAACCTGGAACGGCAAAGTGATCGCGGAAAGCGACACCACAGAGATGGTTGAGGGCAATATCTACTTCCCGGAGAGCTCCCTCAAGCGGGAATACTTCCGCCCCAGCTCGACGATTTCGACCTGCCCCTGGAAGGGACAAGCCAGATACTACAGTCTCTTGGTCGACGGACAAGAAAACCAGGATGCCGCCTGGTACTATCCGGATCCTAAGCCGGCAGCCCGCAACGTTAAGAACCACGTAGCTTTTTGGCGCGGAGTTGAAGTCGAAAAGTAGCCTCAAAGCAGCCAGTTTGACCATAGCCTGCTCCTGGCCTGATGTTCTGCCTCCCGGCAGGGGGCTGGCTGCCCAGGCACAAGCTAATTCTCCTCAGCGGGATCTTGAGGTTCTGCGGCGGCTGGAAGAAGAGTATCTGCGGGCCGAGATCGAAGACGACACGGCGATCGCCGGGACGATTCTTGCCGACGATTACGTCGGGCTGAATCCGGATGGTTCCAGTTCTACGAAGGCGGATGTCCTGAGCCGTCTCGGCCTGCATGAACGCCGCCGCCAACCTTACCTGATCACCGCTACCAATATGCGGCAGCACTTGTTTGGCGATACGGCCTGCGTGACCTACACCAAGGTCTATACCAAGCCTGGCAATCAGGCCGCGTACAGCGAAAACGTGCTCCACGTTCTTATTCGGCGTAACGGCGTTTGGCGGCTGCAACTAAGCAGCCCGCTGCCTGGCCCCCGGCCTTAGAGCTTCGCGGCGGGAGTGGAACAGCAGGTCCCTCCACTCCGCTCGCTCCGGTCGGGATGACAATTCTGTGAAGAAACTATCCAGTATTCCTACGGAATTGCCGCAGGTTGAACATTGCCCGTGCTCTAACAGAATTGTCATCCCGACCGTAGCGTAGCGGAGTGGAGGGACCTGCTGTTTTTCAGGTAGTCACGGAATCGGTTCCCCGCACGGGTCCTCTGCTCCGTTTTTGGTTTTCCTCTACCCATCTCTGGGATAATGAAGCCACTCTGGC
>CAVWRV010000015.1:0-366735 GCA_963757515.1 uncultured Acidobacteriaceae bacterium
TAAGTGTGGGGTAGATGCGGGACGGTAACGCGGTTTAAAACTGCCGCTGTGTGTCCTAAATGGCAAACCACTCCGTGTTAATTTGCCAGGTGAACTTCCCGTCTGTCCTCGTCCGCCCCTCGTCCGCCCGTCTGTCCTCGTCCGCCTGTCCTCCTCCGCCTGAACCAATCATGCTTTGCTGTTTATAAGTTTGTCATGTCGGGAGCATTAGCTAGACTCTAGCTTCTACCGTTCTCGCGGGCGGGACAGGAAGATGTGAAGAAATTGATTTCCTTGAGTTTTCGCGATTTTATTTTTGATCCTAAATGCTTGCCGACAGCCCATCGGTCGCTTATACGGCATCCTAGAGCGATTTTCTTAACGCCGAGTTCACTGCAAATTTTAAAATCGATTTTTTCACATCTTCCAGACGGGACGTTTACTCGATGCTCAAGTGCTCAAGTCATCACGCTTAAATGCACATCGGAGAGGGCCGCACAGAGGTTAATCTCCACGCGGAAAGCGCTCATTAGATGAGATATTGACTCTCGCGCCGGGAAGGCAGCCTTAGCTTACAGTACCCGAAACCTCATTTTGATCGAGAACCATGTCGGCAAAAGTTTCTGCCGTTGGTGAATATTTCATAACAAATGTGCAGTTTATAAATCGTACATTTTCCAATTCGACTGGACCGCCACCGTACTCTATCCGCATGTTCTGGAAGATCGAATCCTTCCAATGGACGCCGTCTAGCTTTTGCATACCACCATCGAATTGGTTCCTTGCTGCCAAGGGGAGCACAAAATTGTGTGGCCTTGGAGGTGGGCTTGAACTCAGGTCATGTTTTGGTGACAAGGTGGAGCGGTAGTCCACCAGCGCGAGCGTAGCGGACCATCCTTCATCGGTCAAAGCCGGATCGCTGGAAATCGCGTTTTGAATCTCGGCGTTAGCCTCCTTCAGCACCGAAGGCGCGGTTTGCAATTTGTCCGCTCTCGCTTGCCGCGCGATTGTTTTTACGGCTTCTATAGCCGATCTAGGCGCTGAGAAGTCGGCACTCCGTTGAATCGCTTCGGCCACGTCCTTTGACTCCTTCAGGGCCGCCGTTGCAGTTAGCTTTGCGAGTTGGATTTGAAGGGGGAGCAGTTGAGCGGCGGTGTCGGACTTTATGCCATCACGCACGTTCGATAGCTGGAGAGGCAGATACCACGTAACCAGCCCCGCGAAGAGCACGCCAGCCAGACCCGCAACGCCCCACCCGATGATTCTGTGCCAATTTGAGCGTTCTTCAAGCGTTGATAATCTTGTTCCCACCGTGTCGTCTTTCGGCGGGTTTCCCGCCGAGTGGCGCGCCAGCGCCGTTATTGCCTCCGCCATTTCCTTGAAGGGCTTTTTAAGTTCTTGGTCCATGTCATGTTCGAAGAGCACCTCAGTATAGTCGGAATCTAAGCTGGGGAGAGTATTTATGCTATCCATTCCAGAGGTGCCTCCAGGTCGAGTGTGGCGTCATTTCACGGCCGCCGAACATACAACTTGATGGTGAGATGGAGTTCCAACGACCAGAAGATCGGCGATTTGATGTCCGCCTAAAGCCTCTTCTGCGGGTTACGTAATCGGCCAGCAGGATGCCGATGGAACTCGCGTGAGCCTTCGCAGGTGTTATCGGCAGCTGCATCCCCTACTTCTCTTGTAAGGCCCACGGTGTTCGTGGGCGCCGCTTGGAGCAGCGCTTCCGCCTGCTTCTGAAACGCATCGCTCGATTCAGTCGCGCCCGGGCCGTAATCGCCGTTGACCTTTAGGCTCTTGCGCGCCTTTTCTACGCGCCCCCCGGTTCATCCCCGGTTCCGGCGCCGTGAACGAACGAGCGTAATGCAGAAGAGGGCGGTGGGGGTGATGCGGAGATAGCCTCCGGCGCGGTCTCCGTAGGGCCTGGCTACGGTGTCCAACAGGCGGGAGACTGCTTCCTGGGTTTGGAGGTAGGTCCGCCCAGACCCTCGATGGTGTGGCTTTGGGTCTCAAGAACCTAAAAGCGCAGGCCGGGAAAGTCGGGGATGTCTCCATCGGCTATGGACACAAAGGGGCATTCCGCCTTGACGCGACTCGACAAAATGAAGCCGAATTCATTTGCTAGGTCAATATGCAGGGCCTAGAAGGGAGATGCTCCCTCGTGGTTAGTTCTGGTTTTGTATCAGGGCCCGACTTCAGTCGAGCCGTTAAGGATGGAAGAGAATTGGGCTTCAGCACCCGCTACGGCGCATCCTGCAAGAAAGTCTGCGTGGGAACCCAAGAAAAGGAAACAGCAGGTCCTGAGCCCTGATACACAGGCGTGACTTGATACAAAAGCCCGCGCCTACCGGCGCGGGCTTCGTGGAATTGCTCACAGACTTTAGGCGTTCGTGTCGCTGCCGCTGCCGTCCGGCGGCTGCTGCTCGGCCATGGCCTTGTCGATTTCTTCGCGGCGCTTCGCCCTGGCCTCAGCGCGCTTCTGGCGCTTCTCGTCCAGCTCGTGCTCGGAACCGAGGAGTTCGATGAAAGCCTTCTCGGCTCCATCGCCCTTCTGGAAGCCGGTGCGGACAATCCGCAAATAGCCGCCGGCGCGATCGCCGTAGCGCGGGGCTACGGTGTCGAACAGACGGGAGACTGCTTCCCGAGTCTGCAGATAAGACAGGGCCAGACGGCGGGAATGCAGGTCGCCTCTCTTGCCCAAGGTGATCAGCTTTTCTACGTGAGGACGCGCGGCCTTGGCCTTGGTGATGGTCGTCTCCACCCGGTCCTCGAGAAGAATGGACGTGACCAGGTTCCGCAGCAGCGCGCGGCGATGGCTGGTGTTTCGTCCTAGTTTGTATCCTGCATTGCGATGGCGCATGGGTTTCTCTTTCCTGCGAAATTTTGCAGTGACCGGTGAGTTCCCTCACCGGCCACCGCGAATGACTAGAAGTTTTCCGGCTCCGACTGGAGGGGAATGTCCACTCCCTCGAGATCTTCCTCGTCGTCGTCCTCTTCATCGTCGTAACGGTTGTAGCTCGCTGCCAGGGTCGCAGCCGGCAGTACGCTGGTCGGTCCAGGCACCGCGTTGCCGTGCTCGTCGATCTTCATGCCTAGCGATAAGCCCATCTGAGCCAGAATTTCCTTGATCTCGTTCAGGGATTTGCGGCCGAAGTTCTTGGTCTTGAGCATTTCCGGCTCGGTCTTCTGCACCAGCTCGCCGATGGTCTGAATGTTCGCGTTCTTGAGGCAGTTGTAGCTGCGCACGCTCAGCTCAAGCTCCTCGACGGAGCGATTGAGGTTCTCGTTGCGTAACTGCATGCGGCCTTCATCGTGAGCGCTCTCGGCTTCGATCTCTTCCTCGAAGTTGATGAAGATGCTCATGTGGTCCTTGAGCAGCTTGGCCGCGAGGCCGAGCGAGTCAGCAGGCAGGACGGAACGATTGGTCCAGACTTCAATGGTCAGCTTGTCGTAGTCGGTGATCTGACCCAGACGGGCGGCATCGACGGTGTAGTTGACCTTGCGTACGGGGGAGTGAACCGAGTCCACGGGGATAAAGCCAATGCCCAGGTCGGAATCGAAATTCTTGTCGGCGGAAACGTAACCACGGCCGCGCTTGAGGCGCATTTCCATGTCCAGCTTGCCACCTTCGCTCACGGTCGCCATATAGACATCCTTGTCCAGGATCTCGACGTCTCCGTCGGCATCGATCATGCCGGAGGTGACAACTCCCGGCTGGTCGGCGCGGAGATAGAGCGCCTTCGGCCCTTCGCCGTTCAGCTTGAAGGGAATCTGCTTGAGATTCAGGATGATGTCGGTCGCGTCTTCGACTACGCCGGTGATCGATTGAAATTCGTGCAGTACGCCTTCGATCTTGACCGCGGTGACAGCCGCGCCTTCGATCGACGAGAGCAGGGTGCGGCGCAGGGCGTTGCCGATGGTGGTGCCGAAGCCGCGCTCAAATGGCTGGGCGCTGAACTTGCCGTATTTCTCGGTGAGCGTGTCGGTATCGACCGCAAGACGTTTCGGTTTTTGGAATCCTCTCCAAAGCATATCTGTGTTCCTCTCCATGCAACGGCGTCGCGAAGCATTCTGCTACGGCCGTGCTTGTTTCTCCTCGTTGATTGAATCTGTACTCTGCTGTTTCTTACTTACTGTAAAGTTCGACGATCAGCTGCTCGTTTACGGGCAGATTCACGTCTTCACGCTTGGGCAGCGCCAGTACCTTGCCCGACAGATTGGCGTGATCCACCTGCAGCCAGCGCGGCGCTACCTGGTGGCTCGCGAACTCCGTCGAGGTTTCGAGTACTGTGAGCTTCTTGCTGCCTTCGCGGATCTTGATCTCGTCGCCCACGCCTACCTGGAAGGAAGGAATGTTCACCTTGCGGCCATTCACTTCCACATGGCCGTGGCGCACGATCTGGCGCGCCTGGCGACGGGAGCTGGCAAAGCCGAGACGGAAAGCTACGTTGTCCAGACGGCGCTCGAGTTGCTGCAAGAGCAATTCGCCGGTGACGCCTTGGGCTCGCGAGGCCTTCTCGTAATAGGCGCGGAACTGGCTCTCCAGGGTGAAATAGATGCGCTTGGCTTTTTGCTTTTCCCGCAGTTGCAGACCGTAGCCTACGATCTTGGGCTTGCGGTCGCGGCCGTGCTGGCCGGGAGCGAAGTTGCGCTTCTCAATGGGGCATTTTTCTGAGAAGCACTTGGTGCCCTTCAGAAAAAGCTTGGTGCCTTCGCGACGGCAAAGGCGGCAGACGGGTCCGGTATATCGTGCCACGTATTTCTCCTTACTTCAGAGGCCGACCGGTTTACGGATTCAATCCTTCGTCCCGGTCCAGCAGATTGTTGCTCAGACGCGCCGGCGCTTGGGCGGGCGGCAACCGTTATGCGGAATGGGCGTAACGTCACGGATGGAGCGGACGTCGAGTCCCGCCGCAGCCAGGGCGCGCACCGCAGACTCACGGCCGGACCCCGGACCACTTACCCGCACATCGACCGAACGCAGACCATGGTCGCGCGCCTGGTTGGCGGCGTTCATCGCTGCCTGCTGCGCGGCAAACGGAGTACCCTTACGCGATCCGCGAAAGCCGAGCGAACCCGAGCTCTTCCAGGAAAGAGTGTTGCCCTGGCCGTCGGTGATGGTCACGATGGTGTTGTTGAACGAGGCCTGAACGTAGACCAATCCGTAAGGGACGTTCTTGCGCTCGCGCTTCTTGAACTTCTTGTTCTTGGCGGCCTTGCCGGCGCCCTCTTTTTTTGCTCCTGTTTCGCCATTAGGTCTTCGCCGTCGCTTTCTTCTTGCCTGCGATTGTGCCCTTACGCGGTCCCTTGCGGGTGCGCGCGTTGGTGTGGGTGCGCTGGCCGCGGGTGGGCAGGTTGCGCCGGTGACGCAGACCACGGTAGGACTGAATGTCGATCAGCCGCTTGATGTGCATCGAGACATCTTTGCGCAGATCGCCTTCGATCTCGCCTTCGTTCTCGATCACCTGGCGGATGCGGTTTACCTCGTCTTCGCCCAGATCCTGAACCTTCTTGAACGGATCCACATTGGCCGTCTCCAGGATGCGCCGCGCACGAGGGTTGCCGATACCGAAAATGTAGGTCAGCGCGATTCTTGCCTGCTTGTGGCGGGGCAGATCGACGCCAGCAATACGTGCCATACTTAATCCTTTTTACTTGCGTGCTCGGAGCGGCTTCGCCGCTTCGAGCTGGTTATCTGGTAAAGAGCTACGGGAGAGGTTCAACGCAAGCCTCTTATGGCTAACTAGCCTCTCCGGTGCCGTGTTTAAGAGGGAAACCCCTCAGTTAAGATTATCCCAATCTCACGTTGGCACTGATTTGTTCGAGTTCTCCCACATGTCACAGAATCGACGCTCATGGCGGGAGTCGACTCTTGTACTTGCCAGAGTCACTCTGCTGTTAAGCTGAGAGAGGGTTAATCTCCTAGCCCTGGCGCTGCTTGTGCTTCGAGTTCTCGCAGATCACCCGCACCACACCGCGGCGATGGATGACCTTGCACTTGTCACAAATCTTCTTTACTGATGCCCTGACTTTCATGACTGCTCCTGACTGCTCTATTTGTAGCGGTAAACGATCCGGCCCCGGGTCAGATCGTATGGACTGAGCTCTACCGCTACCCGGTCGCCAGGGAGAATGCGAATAAAGTTTTTCCGCATACGTCCCGAAACGTGCGCCAGAACCTGGTGCTTGTTCTCAAGCTCGACTTTAAACATCGCGTTCGGCAACGTCTCAACCACAGTTGCCATTACCTCAATCGCGTCTTCCTTCGACAAACGTTATCCCGATTCTGCCCGCGATGCGCATCCCGCAGGCTTCATTACCCTACTGCGTCAAAATCACAGCGCCCTCGGCCGTCACCGCCACGGTGTGCTCGAAGTGAGCGCTCAAGCTTCCATCCTCAGTTACCGCCGTCCAGCCGTCGCTCAATACCTGAACACCCGGCTTGCCCACATTCACCATGGGCTCGATGGCCAGAACCATTCCTGCGCGTAGCTTGGTTCCCGCTCCCCGCTGCCCGTAGTTTGGAACCTGCGGATCTTCATGCATCCGGGTCCCAATGCCATGGCCCACAAACTCGCGGACCACACTGAAGCCGTCCGCTTCCACCACTTCCTGCACGGCTGCGCCAATGTCGCCCAGCGTCGCTCCCGGCCGCACTACCTTGATCGCAGTCTCGAGCGAAGCCCTGGTCACATCCAGCAGGCGCTTGGTCTTTCGGCGCCACCTCAGCTGCCTACGGGAACGGTAATGGCCGAGTCGCCGTAGTAGCCGTCCAACACCACGCCGAAGTCGATGGAGACAATATCTCCTTCGCGCAGCACCCGCTCCCTCGAAGGGATGCCATGCACCACCTGCTCGTTGACCGAAGTGCACAACACACAGGGGTAGCCGCGATAGCCCTTGAAAGCGGAGGTGGCTCCCAACTCGGCCATCTTGCTTTCCGCCGCATTTTCCAGGTCGAGCGTGGTCACGCCGGGCTTGACATGCGCTTTCACATGCTCCAGCACCGCACGAACCGCCGCTCCGCTGCGCCGCATTTTTTCAATTTCCTGCGGCGTCTTAATCATGATGGCCATCGGCCTTTTCAACTCTCTCTTCTAAGACTGGGATCTGAGTCGCGCTACCGCGGCCATGATGCCCGCCATTACCTCGTCCGCCGGCTGCTCGCCATCCACTTCCACAAACCGGCTGCTGGCGCGATAATGCTCCACCACCGGCGCCGTCAGCGCCGTATACGTGCGCATCCGCTCATGGAAAACCGCTTCCACATCATCCGCGCGCTGGACTAACGGTGTGCCTTCTACATCGCATACCGTGTCGAATTTCGGCGGCTGCAGGTAAACGTTGTAAATACGCTGGCAGGTTGGACAGTTGCGCCGACCCGTGATACGACGCAACAACTGAGTATAACTTACCTGGATACTTACCGCAATCAGCGGGAGCCCGTTGGGGATGGCCGCTAACCGACTGATCAAGCCATTCCGCCTGGGCCAGGGTCCGGGGGTATCCATCCAAAATGTAGCCCCGGGCGGTATCCGGCTGCTGCCAGCCGCTCCGCCACCATCTGGTTGACCAGGTCGTCGGGAACCAGCTTGCCCGCGTCCATCAATTGCGTGGCCTGAGCGCCCAGCGCTGTCCCCCGCTCCCGGTGGTCGCGCAGCAGGTCGCCGGTCGAGATCTGGGGAATACCCCAGGCGGCCATAATTCCCTTGGCCTGGGTTCCCTTGCCTACCCCCGGCGCCCCCATGAGCAGCATGGGGCCGGGGATGATGTCCTTCCAGTGGTCTTCCGGTTCGGCCTGTAGCCCTTCCGCCACCGGGAGCGCCCTTACCACGACCGCCTTCCGCGGATCCGGCCGCTGCGCGGGGAGAAGCCATCGTAGTGGCGCATGATCAGCTGCGACTCTACCTGGTTCACCGTATCCATGGCGACGCCGACCACGATCAGCAGCGAGGTGCCGCCGAAGTAGAAGCTGACGTTCAAGACCGTGGGTGACCCAGGTGGGCAGCTTTTCGAAGAACCCGCCCGACCAGCCAAAGGTCGTTGAGGTGAATGCCGCTGATCAGGATCTGCGGGATCAGCGAGATGACGATCAGGTAGAGCGCGCCCACCAGGGTGATGCGGGTCAGAACGTCGTTGACAAAGTCGGAAGTACGCCGCCCGGGACGAATGCCGGGGATGAAGCCGCCATACTTGCGCATGTTGTCGGCAATGTCGTCGGGGCGGAAGACGATGGAGATGTAGAAGTAGGCGAAGAAGACGATGCCTACGATGTACAGCAGCTCATACCAGGGTTCGCCGGGACGCAGGCCGTCGAAGATCGCGGGTGAGGAAGCCGCTGTTGCGCACGAAATCGGAGCTGGCAAAGAGCAGCGGGGCGGAGAGAATCGAGCTGGCAAAGATGACCGGCATCACGCCGCCGGAGTTGACCTTGAGCGGCAGATGGGTGGATTGGCCGCCCATCAGGCGGCGGCCGACGATGCGCTTGGCGTACTGCACCGGGATGCGGCGTTCGCTGCGCTCCACAAAGACGATGAAGGCCACGATGGCAATCATCATCACCACCAGCAGCACCAGCGCCGGAATGGTGAAGGAACCCCAGGCCTGGGTCTTGCGCTTTGTCGATCAGGTCCTGGATGCCGCGGGGCAGGCCCACCACGATGCCGGCGAAGATCAGCAGGCTCATGCCGTTGCCGATGCCGCGGTCGGTAATCTGCTCGCCCAGCCACATGATGAAGGCGGTGCCGGTGGTCAGGGTCACCATGGTCATCAGGATGAAGCCGATCCCGGGTTCAAGACGTAGGAGACGCCGCCCGAGCCGTGGGACAGGGTCAGGGCGATGGCCAGCGACTGCACGGCTCCCAGGACCACGGTGACGTAGCGGGTCCACTGGGTGATCTTGCGCCGGCCCAGCTCGCCTTCCTTCTGCAGCTTGGCCAGCGGCTCGTACACCACGGTCAGCAACTGGAAGATGATCGAGGCGGTGATGTAGGGCATGATGCCCAGGGCGAAGATGGTCAGGCGGCGAAGGTTTCCGCCGCTGAACAGGTCGACCAGGCCGAGGGCGCTGCCTGCCTGCTGATCGAAGAACTGGGCCAGTAGCTTGAGGTTGACTCCCGGGGTCGGTATCTGGGAGCCCAGGCGATAGACGGCCAGGATGCCCAGCGTAAACAAAACCCGCTTGCGCAGGTCGGGAATGCGGAAGATGTTGCGAATCTTCTCAAACATACGTTTCCTGTGTCGTCACCGATCGTGTACTTGCCTTAAGAGCGTGGGTCACAAGCAAACTCGAATGAAGGGCTTCGCCCATCGTTTTCGTCCCACGTACGCTGGGGTGAACGTGAGGCACCCGTCCAGTGTTGCTTGGCCTTGATATGACCCTAACTTCTTAAGATCGCCCTGCTTCAGGCGACCAGAACTGCCTTGCCGCCGGCTTTCTCGATCTTTTCCTGGGCCGACTTGGAAAACTTGTGCGCGTGCACGGTGACCGCTACGGTCAGCTCGCCGTCGCCCAGCACCTTGACCAGGCCATGCCGCTTCTTGAGCAGGCCCTTGGCGGCAAAAGCCTCGAGGGTCAGCTCCGCATGGCCCTCGGCCTGGAGCTCGGCGATGCGGCTCAGGTTGACCACCGAGTATTCGGTGCGGAAGATGTTGGTGAAGCCGCGCTTGGGCAGACGGCGGTGAAGCGGCATCTGGCCGCCTTCAAAACCGCGCATCATGTGGGAACCGGAACGGGAACGCTGCCCCTTGTGGCCGCGGGTCGAGGTCTTGCCCATGCCCGAGCCCATACCGCGGCCGACACGCTTCTTGCTGGTGTTCGCCTGCTTTGGGCGCCCGTAAATTGGAAAGATTCTTTGCCATTACTATCCTCGCTCAACGCCGGCTGGCTTGGCCAGTCCGACTCGCTTTTGTGCTTACTCGACGATCCGCACTAAGTGGGGCACGGTCTTGACCATGCCGCGGATCGATGCCGTGTCCTCACGCTCCACGACTGGTTGAGCCGGGTAAAGCCCAGGCCCTTGATGACCAGCTTGTGCTTCTCCGGAGTGGAAATCGTGGACCGGTAGTACTGAAGGCGCATCATTGGTTTTCGCAGTCTCTGCCATTTCAATATAGCTCCTGTACCTGCTTGCCGCGAGCGGCGGCCACTTCGCCACGATCCCGCAACTGCACCAGGGCGTCGAAGGTGGCCTTGACCACATTGTGCGGATTCGCCGTGCCCAGGCTCTTGGTCAGGACGTTTTGCACCCCGACCGAGGTCATGACCGCGCGCACCGCTCCGCCGGCAATGACGCCGGTGCCTTCCGGGGCCGGCTTCAGGAGCACATGCCCGGAACCGAAGCGGCCCAGTACCTGGTGAGGTATGGTGGTCTCGGACAGGTTCACGTGCACCAGGTTCTTCTTGGCCGCCTCGATTCCCTTGCGAATGGCCTGCGGCACTTCCTTCGCCTTGCCGGAGCCAAAGCCCACCACGCCGGCCGACGGATCCCCGACCACCACCAGCGCCGCGAAGGACATGTTCTTGCCGCCCTTAACCACCTTGGTGACACGATTGATGGACACCACCTGATCCTTCAGGTTGTATTGCCCGGCGTCCAGTTTCCGCTTCAGTATTGCCATGCTCTTATCCGATCCTTCTGGCTGCCAAGCGCCTAACCTTAGAACTCCAAACCTGCTTCGCGGGCTGCATCGGCCAGAGCCTTGATGCGCCCGTGGTAGAGGTAGCCGCCGCGGTCGAAGACCACCTTCTTGATTCCCTTTTCGATCGCCCGCTCGGCCACCAGCTTGCCTACTTCCTTGGCTGCAGCCACGTTGCCGCCGGTCTTGATCTTGGCGGCCAGGCTGGAGGCGGAGAGCAGCGTCTCCCCCTTGGCGTCGTCGATGACCTGGGCATAGATGTGGTTCAGCGAACGGTAGACATTCAGCCGCGGACGCTCCGCGGTGCCCTGCATCTTCTGGCGAATGCGAAAGTGCACACGCTGGCGAATTACATTCTCTGCGATTGATCATGTTCTTCCTTCCTAATCGGCGTAGCCAGTCTGGACTTCGTTTCGCTTTCCTAAAACAGCGGAGCTGCCTCTGCAGACCTCCGTTCGGCTCAACCTCGCAATGGCTTACTTGGCGCCGGTCTTGCCGACCTTCTTCTTCAAGCTCTCGCCCGTGTAGCGCACGCCCTTGTTCTTGTACGGATCGGGCTTGCGCAGCGAGCGCATGTCGGCGGCCACCTGGCCTACCTTCTGCCGGTCGATGCCGCTGATGGTCAGGTGCGTCTGCTTGGGGTCGATCGCCACGTCAATGCCGGTGGGCAAGGGGAACTCGATGGGGTGGGAGAAGCCCAGGGTAAACACCACCATGCCCTTGCCCTTGAGCTCGGCGCGATAGCCGATGCCGACAATATCCAGCTCCTTGGTCCAGCCCTTGGTCACGCCTTCGACCGCGTTGGAGACCAGCGCGCGGGTGAGCCCGTGCAGAGCGGCCAGCTCTTCCTTCTCGCGCACCGCGAGCAGGATGCCGTCCTTCTTCTCGAGCGTGATGCCGGTGGGGAGCAGGGCGCTCAATTTGCCCTTCGGGCCTTCGACCAGCACGGTGTTGCCCTGCACGGTGTACTTCACGCCCGGCGGGCAAGCGGAATCGGTTTCTTTTGCCACTACTTCACGCGCTGACATCATCTCTCGTCAATCGCTTACCAGACTTCGCAGAGGATCTCGCCGCCGACGCCTTCGCGCCGCGCCTGCCGTCCGGTCATGACGCCCCGCGGGGTGGTCATGATGCTGATGCCGAGCCCGCTCTGCACGCGCTTGATCTCGTCGCGGCCGACATAGACGCGGCAGCCGGGGCGCGAAACGCGCGACAGGTCGCGGATGGCGGCTTCGTTGTTGGCGCCGTACTTGAGGTAGACCCGCAGCACGGCGCGGCCGTTCTCTTCCGCCGCCTTGTAGTTGGCGATGTAGCCTTCTTCCTTGAGGATGCGGGCAATCTCGGTCTTCAGCTTCGAGGCCGGAACATCCAGCTTTTGGTGGCGCGCACGGATGGAATTGCGGATGCGCGTCACAAAGTCGGCTACTGGATCGGTCAAACTCATTCTCTCTCCTCCACTCCCCGTTCGCTGCGGCCTGCGAAGCCGCAGAACCAGCGGGAATGCTCTTGTTACAACCTGGACAGTTATTGCCAGCTGCCTATTACCAGCTGGACTTAACGACGCCGGGGATTTCTCCCCTAAGCGCCAACTGACGGAAGCACAAGCGGCAAAGGCCAAACTTGCGCAGGTAGGCGCGCGGCCGGCCGCAGATCTTGCAGCGATTGTGCTGGCGGCTGGAAAACTTCGGCTTGCGGGCGTCTTTAACTCGTTTTGCTGTAGTTGACATTCGTCTCTCTTGAATCCTCTCTGCTTACGCAGTCTGGCGGAAGGGTATGCCGAACTGCCGCAGCAGGGCACGCGCCTGGTTGTCGTCCTTGGCCGTGGTCACGATGGTGACGTTCATGCCCTTCAACTTATCCACCCGCGCATAGTCCACTTCAGGGAAGATCAGCTGGTCGCGCATGCCCAGCGTGTAGTTGCCTCGGCCGTCGAAGCTCTTGGTGGAGACGCCGCGGAAATCGCGCACGCGGGGGAGGGCGACGGAGATCAGGCGGTCGAGAAACTCGTACATGATGTCGCCGCGCAGGGTCACCATGGCGCCGATCGGCATGCCCTCGCGCACCTTGAAGGCGGCGATCGACTTCTTGGCCCGCGTGGTCACCGGCTTTTGCCCGGCGATGGAGGCCAGGTCAGCGACCAGCGGATCCATGATCTTCACGTTCTGCGTGGCCTCGCCCAGACCCATGTTCAGAACGATCTTTTCCAGCCGGGGAACGGCCATCAGGTTGTCGAGGCCCAGCTCCTTTTGCAAAGCCGGCCTGATTTCCTTCTGGTACTTCTCCTTCAAGTCTCGCGTCTTACTTTTGCTGCCATATCCTTCTCTTTCTTCTCACGGTCCCGGAGTGGGCTTCAGTTCTGCCCGTGTACCGTTGCGTGATTACTTTTTCTTCGGCGCCAGGGTCTGGCCGCACTTCTTGCACACCCGAACCTTGGTGTCGCCTTCAAACTTGTGACCGACCCGCGCCGGCCCGCAGGAGCCGCAGACCAACATCACGTTGGAGATCTGAATGGCTGCTTCCTGCTCGGCAATGCCGCCCTTGATGTTGCGCTGCGGATTGGGGTGGACATGCTTCTTGACCATGCGGACGTGCTCGACCAGAACCCGGTCCTTATCGGCCAATACGCGCAGCACGCGGCCCCGCTTGCCCTTATCGGTGCCGGTGATGACTTCCACCGTATCGTTGCGTTGTAACTTCAATGCCATAAATCTTCCTCTCGTCTTCCGAACCCGGCCTTAGATAACTTCCGGGGCCAGCGACACAATCTTCAGAAACTTCTTTTCGCGCAGCTCGCGGGCGACCGGACCGAAGACGCGGGTGCCTACCGGCTCGCCGGCGTCGTTGATCAAGACCGCGGCGTTCTGGTCAAAGCGGATGTAGGTTCCGTCGCGGCGGCGATATTCCTTGCGCGTGCGGACGACGACTGCCTTCACGACCACGCCCTTCTTGACCTGCCCGTCGGGAGAAGCTTCCTTCACGGAGGCAGTAATCACGTCGCCCAGGCCGGCCTTCTTGCCGCTCGAGCCACCCAGGGGCAGAATCATCTGCAGCCTGCGCGCGCCGGAGTTATCGGCTACCTCCAGCATGGTTCTCATTTGTACTGCCATACTCGTCTCTCCTTACCACTGCCCTCAGGGGCTAAAGCCCTCGTGGGTTCAGCCCATTGCGGCACGGCTAAAGCCGTGCCCTAACACCCTTCGCTAGACCGCGGGTTGAGCTATCTCTTCGGCCTGCGGCAGCGAGGAGCGGCGAATGACTTCTTCGAGCGTCCAGCGCTTCAGCTTGCTCAACGGACGGCTCTCGCGAATCCGGACCACGTCGCCGACGCGGGCGGAGTTTTGCTCATCGTGGGCATAGAACTTCTTGTTGAGCTTGATCACGCGCTTGTACTTGGGGTGGGTCTTGCGCATCTCCACCTGGACCACGATGGTCTTCTGCATCTTGGTCGAAACGACATTGCCGATCTTTTCGGTGCGCCTGGACTCTGGCTTTGACTGTCTTCTGCGCATGGCTTAGCGAGCCTCTTTCCTGGCCTTCTTTGGTTTTGGCGGCTGGCTCGCCGGCCGGCTTGAGCGGCTGCCGCCATGCAGACCCAGCACCCGCTCGCGGGCAATGGTCTTGATGCGGGCTACGTCTTTGCGCAGATCGCGCAGCTTCTTCACGCCTTCGTTTTGCCCCAGCTTCATCTGGAAGCGCAGGCGGAAGAGCTGCTCGGCGGACTGCTTTTCCTGCCGCGCCAGCTCTTCATCGTTCAGATTGCGAATCTTTTCCGTTTCCATCGCTCTTCCTCTCTACTTGGCTACTGCCGTCGGCCTTGACATCATGGCGCATGACAAAGCGCGTCTTGAGGGGCAGCTTGTTCGAAGCCAGCCGCATGGCCTCGGCCGCCATCTCGGGCGTGACGCCTTCCATCTCAAACAGCACCTTGCCCGGACGAACCACCGCTACCCAGTGATCGGGAGCGCCCTTGCCTTTGCCCATACGGGTTTCGGCCGGCTTCTTGGTGACCGGCTTGTCGGGAAACAGACGCAGCCAGATCTTGCCGCCGCGCTTGATGAAACGCGTCATGGCGACACGGCTGGCTTCAATCTGCCGGTCGGTGATGTAACCGCACTCCATCACCTTGAGCCCATAGTCCCCGAAGGAGAGCTCGGAGCCGCGCCACGCCTTGCCCATCATGCGGCCGCGCTGCTGCTTGCGGTACTTGACCTTCTTTGGCATCAACATGACTAAAACACCCCGCTGGTGCCGGCCGGTTGCGGCTGGCGGCGCTTCTGCTCGTAAATGTCACCGCGATAGATCCAGGTCTTCACCCCGATCACGCCGTAGGTGGTGCGCGCTTCGGCGAACCCATAATCGATATCGGCGCGCAGGGTGTGCAGCGGCAACCGGCCCTGCAAATACCACTCCGAACGCGCGATCTCGTTGCCGTTCAAGCGCCCGGAGACGCGAACCTTGATGCCCTTGCAGCCAAAGCGCAGCGCCGAATCAACCGCCTTGCGCATGGCGCGGCGGAAGCCGACACGCTTTTCCAGCTGCAGGGCGATGTTCTCGGCCACCAGCTGCGCGTCCAGCTCCGGCTTGTTCACCTCGAGAATGTCGATGAACACGTCGCGGTTGGTGCGCTTCTGCAGGTCCAGTCTTGAGCTTCTCGATCTCCGCGCCCTTGCGGCCGATCACGATGCCCGGACGCGCGGTGCGGATGATGAGGCGCAGCTTGTTGCCCGGACGCTCGATCTCGACCGAGCTGACACCGGCGGCCTTGAGCTTTTCTTTCAACTCCTCGCGCAGGTGCACATCTTCAATCAGCAACTTGTCGTAGTCGCGCTCGACGAACCAGCGTGACCGCCATGGCTTGTTGACGCCCAGTCGAAAGCCGTAAGGATGAACTTTTTGTCCCATAATTTCCTCGAACCTACTTCGCGGCCTTCTTCTCAGTTTTTTGCTGCGCTCTTCTTGGCTACGGCTTTCTTGGCCGCGCGGCTTTCCTGCCTCAGCAGCCGCTTCTTGGGCGCCGCTGTTTCCGGCTCCGCGGTCTCGACCAGGCCGGCCCGCTTGCGCTCCGCCACCGAGATCACGATGTGCGCCATCCTGCGCTGATAGCGGAAGGCCCGTCCCATCGGCGCCGGACGGATGCGCTTCATGCGCGGTCCTTCGTTGGCCAGCGCGGTCTTGACGTAGAGGTTGTCGACATCCACATCGAGGTCCCGCTCCTGGCTGAGATAGTTGGCGTTCTGAATGGCCGCGCGCAGCACTTTCTCGACCAGCGGCGCAACGCCCTTCTTGGTGAAGGCCACCGTCTCCAGTGCTTCGCCCACGCGGCGGCCCTTGATCAGCTCCAGCACCAGGCGAGCTTTCTGCGGCGATACCCGCTGGAACTTCGCTTCGGCCCGGAATTCCTGTGTTTCCAGTTGCATTGGCTTCTTCCCTTAAACTCTGCTTAGCGGGGCTTGGCCGAGGACTCGGCGGCCTTTGCCGAGTGCCCCTTAAACGTCCGCGTGGCGGAAAACTCGCCCAGCTTGTGCCCGACCATGTTCTCCGTCACGTAGACCGGAATAAACTTTCTGCCGTTGTGCACCGCGATGGTGTGGCCCACCATATCGGGATGAATGGTCGAGCGGCGCGACCAGGTGCGAAGGACTTTCTTGTCATTCGCGGCATTCATCGCTTCGATCTTCACCATCAGGTGGGTGTCGATAAACGGACCCTTTTTCGTCGAACGTGCCATGCTTCGCTGCTCCTGACTATTTCTTGTAGCGGCTGACGATAAACGCGTCGGTCCGCTTGTTGTTGCGCGTCTTGTAACCGCGGGTCGGCTGTCCCCACGGGGTGACCGGATGACGGCCGCCGGAGGTCTTGCCTTCACCGCCGCCGTGCGGGTGATCGACCGGGTTCATGGACACGCCGCGATTGCTGGGGCGAATGCCCTTCCAGCGGTTGCGTCCCGGCCTTGCCGATGGACACATTCTCGTGATCGGTGTTGCCCACCTGGCCTACGGTCGCCATGCACGCCACCAGCACCCGGCGGGTTTCTCCGGAGGGCAGCTTCAGCAGCGCGTAGTCGCCTTCCTTGGCCACCAGCTGCGCCGAAGCGCCGGCGGAACGCACCATCTGCGCGCCCTTGCCCGGGCGGAGCTCGACGTTGTGCACCGTGGTGCCGGAAGGAATGTTCTTGAGCGGCAGCGCATTGCCGACCAGGATGTCGGCCTCGGGGCCGCTCATGATGGTCTGCCCGACTTTCAAGCCGACCGGCTGGATGATGTAGCGCTTTTCGCCGTCCAGGTAATGCACCAGCGCGATGCGCGAGGAGCGGTTGGGATCGTACTCGATCGAGGCCACCTTGCCCGGCACGCCGAACTTGTCCCGCTTGAAGTCGATCAGGCGCAGCTTCTGCTTATGGCCACCGCCATGGTGGCGGATGGTCAAATCGCCGGAATTACGCCGGCCGCCGGTACGCTGCTTGACTGCCAGCAGCGGCTTGTGGGGGCGATTGGTCGTAATATCGTCGTTCACCAGAGTGGTCTGGAAACGCAGCGTGGGTGTAATCGGTCTGTATGTCTTGATCGGCATCTTTTTAGCTCACTTACATCGCGTTGACGTAGTCGGGCATCTTCTCGCCCGGCTGCAGACGAACGTAGGCCTTCTTCCAATCGGGGCGAAAACCGGAGAACTTTCCCCGGCGGCGTTCCTTGCCCAGAAAGTTGGCGGTACGAACGCTATGTACCTTCACCTTGAACAGCGTCTCGACCGCCTGCTTGACTTCGGTCTTGGTCGCATCGGGAGCCACATCGAACACCAGCGTGCTCTCGGTTTCTTTCGCGCCCAGTCCTTTTTCGGTGATCAGCGGGCGCTTGATTACGTTATAGAGAGTCGGCATCAGGCCACCTCCGAGCCGGCGGCATGCTTGCGCCGGGATACGGTCTTCTTCAACGACTCCTGCAATTGCTCGATCGCGGCGCGAGAGAAAATAGCCCGCTCGTAGCGCAGCAGATCGTAGGGATGGACTTCCTTGGTCACCATCAACTCCACCCGGTGGAGATTGCGCGCACCGAGCTCCAGGGTACGGCCTGGCGCCTGACCGGCTTCTACCAGCAAGGTGGTCCGCTTGGCGTCGAGTTTGTCGAGCGCCGCGCGATAGGCCTTGGTTTTGGCGTTCAGCGAGTTCGAGGCTGTCGACCACGGTCAGCTTGCCGTCGGCCAGCTTGGAGGCCAGCGCGGAGCGCAGGGCGCCGAGCAGCTTCTTGCGCGGAAAGGCATAGTCGTGACTATGCGGCTGGGGTCCGTGAACCGTACCGCCGTGGCGCCAGATCGGCGAGCGCACCGAGCCTACGCGGGCGCGGCCGGTGCCCTTCTGCTTCCATAACTTCTTGCCCGATCCGGAGACCAGCTTCTTGTTCTTGGTGGCGGCGGTGCCTTGCCGCAGCGCAGCGCGGTAGTGCTTCACCGCTTCCCAGAGCAGGGCCTCGTTGATCTGGTCCGGGGCGAAGATTTCGTCCGCCAGCTCCAGCGAGCCTACCGTCTTTCCACCGAGATCGATTACATCAATGGTTGCCATTCGTTTACCTCTCATCCGCACATCTCGCAAAGAGCGCGAGATATGGGGCACCCAAAATTGGTCGAACTATTACTTCTTCTTGGCGCCTGAGGGCTTGCCGCCGGAAGCCTTCTTCGAGGCCTTCAACGGATCGACCGTTCCCCCACCGCCAAAACCACGACGCTCACGCGGCGGCGCTTTGGACTTCGAGATCATCACGTAGCCATCGCGAGGGCCGGGAATCGCACCCTCCACCATCAACAGGTTCTCGTCCAGATCGATGCCGCGAATGCGCAGATTGCGCACCGTGATCTGTTTCGCCCCGAAGTGCCCCGGCATACGCTGCCCGGGAAACACTCGCGAGGGGAACGAGGAAGCACCAATCGAACCTTGCACCTGGAACATGTGTCCGTGCGACTTGGGGCCCCCGCCAAAGTGATGGCGGCGAACCACGCCGGCAAACCCGCGACCCTTGCTGGTGCCAATCACATCCACGTACTTGGCGTCTTCGAAAATGTCTACCAGGACCTTGTCGCCCGCCTTCAATGCCGGGATCTCCGCATCCTTGGAGGCTGCCGCTTCTAACGGCACTTCGCGCATCAGCTTGACCGGAGGCACGTTGTTCTTGGCGAAGTGGCCGGCCATCGGCTTGTTCACCTTGCCACCCTTGACGAATTCGATCAGGCCGATCTGCGCCGCGCTGTAGCCGTCGCCCGCCATGGTCTTCAGCTGGGTCACCACGCAGGGACCTGCCTGCAGCACGGTGACCGGGTGCACTTCACCCCGGTCATCGAACAACTGCGTCATCCCGATCTTCTTGCCCAGAATCCCTGTTACCGACATCATGCTCTCCTTACTTCTCGAATGCCTTGATCTCAACATCGACGCCGGCGGGAAGATCGAGCTTCATCAGCGCATCGATGGTCTGCTGCGTCGGCTCGAGAATATCGATCAGCCGCTTGTGGGTGCGGATCTCGAAGGCCTCGCGCGATTTCTTGTCGACGTGCGGGGAACGCAGCACGCAATACTTGTTCTTCACCGTAGGCAACGGAATGGGACCCGCGACCTGGGCGCCGGTGCGCTTGGCCGTCTCGACAATTTCACCGGTCGAGGTATCGAGTACCCGATAGTCGTACGCCTTGAGTCGAATGCGAATTCTCTGTCCTACCATCTCAAATCCTCCCTCCCACTTCCGCTTTACTTGATGATTTCGGTGATGGTGCCGGCGCCTACCGTGCGGCCGCCTTCGCGGATCGCAAAGCGCAGACCCTTTTCCATCGCCACCGGGGTATGCAGCTCAATCTCCAGCGCGACATTGTCTCCCGGCATCACCATCTCCGTGCCTTCCGGCAGCTTCGCCGTCCCAGTCACGTCCGTGGTGCGGAAGTAAAACTGCGGCCGGTAGCCATTGAAGAACGGAGTGTGACGGCCACCCTCTTCCTTGCTCAGAACGTAAATCTCGCCCTTGAACTTGGTGTGCGGCGTGATCGAACCGGGCTTGGCCAACACCATCCCGCGCTCCACGTCTTCCTTGGCAATGCCGCGCAGCAGCAGACCCGCGTTGTCCCCGGCCAGGCCCTCGTCCAGCTGCTTCTTGAACATTTCCACGCCGGTGACCACCGTCTTGCGGGTCTCGCGGAAACCGACAATCTCCGACTCTTCGCCTACCTTCACCTTGCCCCGCTCGATCCTGCCCGTCACCACCGTGCCGCGGCCGGAAATGGAGAAAATGTCTTCAATCGGCATCAGGAACGGCTGGTCAATGGCACGCGCCGGCAGGGGCACATTCTTGTCCACCGCATCCATCAGCTCGTCGATCTTGGCTTCCCACTGCGCTTCTCCGTTCAACCCGCCCAGGGCAGAGCCGCGAATCACCGGCACATCGTCCCCGGGGAAGTTGTACTTCGACAGCAGCTCCCGTACTTCCATCTCCACCAGGTCGGTCAGCTCCTCGTCTTCCACCGCATCGCACTTGTTAAGAAACACTACAATGTAGGGAACCCCTACCTGGCGGGCCAGCAGCACGTGCTCCTTGGTTTGGGGCATCGGACCGTCGGTCGCCGCCACTACCAGGATCGCTCCATCCATCTGCGCTGCGCCGGTGATCATGTTCTTGATGTAGTCGGCGTGACCAGGACAATCCACGTGGGCGTAGTGGCGGTTCGCCGTCTCGTACTCCACGTGCGCGGTGGCAATGGTGATGCCGCGCTCCCGCTCCTCAGGCGCGTTGTCGATCGAATCAAACGAACGAAACTGAATCTTCGGATTGTGCTTCGACAACACCTTGGTGATCGCCGCCGTCAAGCGTCGTCTTGCCGTGATCAATGTGTCCAATCGTCCCCACGTTCACGTGCGGCTTGGACCGGTCAAACTTTTCCTTCGCCATCTCGTCCCTCTCTTGAGAACATTTCCCTCAGCGGCTAAAGCCGCAAAGGTTCCAATTGCTTTTAGTTGTACGGGCTAATGCTCGCTGCGGCGAGGCAGCCCGTACCCTTCAAAAACGCCAAACTTACTTGCCCTGGTTGCGGCCAATGATCTCTTCCGAGACCGACCGGGGCGCTTCTTCATAACGGTTGAAGTGCATCGAGTAGTTGGCCCGGCCCTGGGTCGAAGAGCGCATGTGGGTGGCATACCCAAACATCTCGCTCAGCGGCACATTGGCCTTGATGACCTGCGATCCGGCACGATGCTCCATGCCTTCGATGCGGCCCCGGCGGGAGTTCAGGTCGCCGATGATGGTCCCCATGTACTCCTCCGGAACCACCACTTCGACCGCCATCACCGGCTCCAACAGCACCGGAGTCGCCTTGCGGGCGGCTTCCTTGAAGGCCATCGATCCGGCAATCTTGAACGCCATTTCGTTGGAGTCGACATCGTGATAGCTGCCGTCAAACAGGGTCGCCTTGACATCGACGATCTCGTATCCGGCCAGCACCCCACCCTGCAGCGCTTCACGAATGCCCTGCTCGGTCGGCTTGATGTATTCCTTGGGCACCACGCCGCCTTTGATGTCGTTGATAAACTCGAAGCCCTTGCCGGCCTCGTTGGGCTCAACCCGGATCTTCACGTGGCCATAGTTACCCGAACCACCGGTCTGGCGGATGTACTTGCCTTCCGCCTCAGCATGCTTGCGGATGGTCTCGCGATAGGCTACCTGGGGCTTGCCTACGTTGGCTTCGACTTTGTACTCCCGCATCATGCGGTCGACAATGATTTCCAAATGCAGTTCGCCCATGCCGCTGATGATGGTCTGGCCGGAGTCAGGATCGGTATGCACCTTGAAGGTGGGATCTTCCTGCGCCAGCTTGGCCAGCGCCATACCCATCTTCTCCTGGTCGGCCTTGGTCTTCGGTTCCACCGCGACATGGATCACCGGGGCTGGAAAGTCGATCGATTCCAGCACAATCGGCGACTTGTCGGTGCAGATGGTGTCGCCCGTCACCAGGTTCTTGAGCCCCACGCAGGCGCAAATGTCGCCGGCATAGATCTCGACAATCTCTTCCCGCTTGTTGGCATGCATCTTGAGCAGGCGCCCGATGCGCTCGCTCTTGCCGGTGCGCGGATTGAGCACCGTGTCGCCCGTCTTGAGGTGGCCGGAATACAGCCGGACAAAGATCAGCTGGCCGACAAAAGGATCGGTCATGATCTTGAATCCGAGCGCAGTCAGCGGCTCACTGTCGTCGGCATGGCGGAGGATGACCTCTTCCATGTTGTCCGGATTGTGGCCCTCGATCGGAGGAACATCGAGCGGGCTGGGCAGGTACTCGACCACCGCGTCGAGCAGCGTCTGCACACCCTTGTTTTTGAACGAACTGCCGCACAGCACCGGGAAGAGCTTCATCCCGATGACCGCCCCGCGCAGCGCCTTGCGCAGCTCAGCCGCGGTGGGGGTCTCGCCCTCGAGAAACTTGTGCAGCATCTCGTCATCGTTTTCGGCTACCGATTCGACCAGCTGCATGCGGAAGGCTTCCGCCTTCTTGAGCAGGTTGCGCGGGAATCTCTTCGACGTCGTACTTGGCGCCCATGGTCTCGTCGTGCCACAGAATGGCCCGCATCTCGATCAGGTCGATCACGCCCTTGAAGCCAGCCTCCTGGCCGATGGGGATTTGAATGGCTACCGGGCGGGCGTTGAGCCGCTTGCGGATGGTGTCGATGGCATGCTCGAAATCGGCGCCCATCTTGTCCATCTTGTTGATGAAGCAAATGCGGGGCACGCCGTACTTGTCGGCCTGCCGCCACACCGTCTCCGATTGCGGCTCGACGCCATGCACGGCGTCAAAGACCGCGACCGCGCCGTCGAGCACGCGCAGGCTGCGCTCGACCTCGGCGGTAAAGTCCACGTGGCCCGGGGTGTCGATGATATTGATACGGATATCCCGCCAGGTGCAGGTGGTGGCAGCCGAAGTGATGGTGATGCCGCGCTCCTGCTCCTGCTCCATCCAGTCCATGGTCGCCGTGCCTTCATGCACTTCGCCGATGCGGTGGGTGATGCCGGTGTAAAACAGAATGCGCTCCGTCGTTGTGGTCTTTCCGGCGTCGATGTGCGCCATGATTCCGATATTCCGGCAACGATCGAGTGGTACTAGACGAGGCACGGTATTCTCTCACTCTCGCGCGAGACGTTAGACTCGCGATTCTTCTTGCTGCTCTGGTTGCACCCGGCGCCCTTGGGCATCAGGCCTGATTGGTTCGACTACCAGCGGTAGTGGGCAAACGCCTTGTTGGCTTCCGCCATGCGGTGAACATCTTCCTTCTTCTTCATCGCTGCGCCGCGGCCATTGGCCGCATCCAGCAGTTCGCTGGTCAACTTGTCGATCATGCCCTTTTCGCCGCGCGCCCGGCCGTAGGTCACCAGCCAGCGGATGGCGAGCGAAGTACGCCGCTCAGGATTGACTTCGATCGGCACCTGGTAGTTCGCGCCGCCCACGCGGCGGGTCTTTACCTCGAGCAGCGGCTTGCAGTTCTCAACCGCCTTCTTGAACAGCTTCAACGCCTCGTCGCCGCCCTTTTGCTCCAGGTTGGTCATGGCCTGGTAGAAGATGCCCTGCGCGGTCGACTTCTTGCCGTCCCACATCATCGAGTTGACAAACTTGGTCACCAGCGACGAGTTATAGACCGGGTCGGCGGCAACTTCCCGTTTCGCGATATGTCCTTTTCTCGGCATAAAACCTTTCTACTTCGCCCCACTCTTGGGACGCTTGGCGCCGTACTTCGAGCGGCTCTGCTTGCGGTTAGCCACGCCCACCGAATCGAGCGTGCCCCGGACCACGTGATAGCGCACCCCGGGCAGATCTTTCACACGGCCCCCGCGGATGAGCACGATCGAGTGCTCCTGCAGGTTGTGGCCGATGCCGGGGATGTAGGTCGTGACTTCGACGCCGTTGGTCAGGCGAACACGGGCGACCTTGCGCAGCGCCGAGTTCGGCTTCTTGGGGGTTTGCGTGTACACGCGGGTACAGACACCGCGCCGCTGGGGCGATCCCTGCAGTGCCGGGGAAGCCGTCTTATAGCGCGCCGCAGTGCGGCCTTTTCTCACGAGCTGACTGAATGTAGGCAAACCTTACTCCTTAAAACTCGCACAACACTATTTCGCCGCACCTCACCGGATCAGCGCCTGAACCCGGCGCTCACCGGTGCACGAAGCCAGCGGCGGCTGCTTCTGCCTGTTTACCAACCAAGACAAGAACTTCGACGGTGACCGCGCGTTTCTTTCTGGATTCCGAGGCTCGTGCGCTGTTGCGCCTCGTGCCGGATCAGGCACCGGAAAACCGGGCACCAGAAAAGAAGCCAGTTCCGTTTCGAAGTTCCGGCCCGCATAGCCTTCCCAGGTGGAAGGTGTCGCAAAGGCCGATGCGATTGTTCCCCTGCATCACGCGAGCGTTTTGGAGGGACCCCGATGAGTGGGCCGCATAGTCTTGCTGCCAGTCTTAAGCGTCTTGCCGCGGAACGTAAGGGCTAACGATCAACCTACAGCCACGGCACATCGTTCAAGCACGCACTTTACTGGCTAATGCGGAACCTTCTTAAGATATCAAGACGCGTTGCTGGCGTCAATGTGCAGGGGGTTGCTACATCGGGTGGCCCTATCGCAGAGCCTTGATTTGGCTTAAAAAAGCCGAGGCGGGCTCGATGGGCTCGTCCCCTCAGCGGCTGATTACGAGCGCGTGTGGGGCAACCGCTCTGAACGGTTCGAGTTGGACGCCAGGCTAACATCCGGCTAGTGGCTAGCATCCACTGCTAAGGGGATGTCTGCGACGGGGTGTGCTCGCATCCCTGCTTCATGTTTGCAACCTGCACCTCCTGCGTCCTGTGCATCGCTGGTGCTTCGTGGCTTTTGCTCGCGGCGCTGGCGCCGCGGCGCGCTGCATCTCTACGCCCCTCGATCCCCGCATTGCTGGTGTCATCTCCGAACTGGAGAAGACGCGCACCATTCACCAGGCCGCGCTGTCACCTGACGGGCAAATGATCGCCTGGGCAGTCGATGGGGACATGGGAATCGAAATTCAGGTGGCTCCTACCGCCGATCCTTCCCGCGCCCATCGATTGACCGCCGGAACCGGGTCGTCCTGCACGGAAGACGAACCTGGCCTGGTCGCCGGACAGCAATGCGCTCGCCTTCACCTCCGACTGCAATGCCCCGCCGGCGCCACCGACCAGGCGGACGTCTATCTCGCCACGCCGCGGGCGGCCAGCGCTTCTCCCCGGCGACTGACCCATCTGCACGGCGGCGTCACCAGCCTGGCGTTTTCTCCGGACGGCCTGCATATTGCCTGCCTGTACATCGAAGGCGCTACCCGGCCGGCTGGGGCGCTGGCGGCGATGAAGCCGCCGGCCGGCGTCATCGGGGTGGAGGGACTCGAAATCCAGCGGGTCGCCACCATCGAAACCGCCTCCGGCGAATTCCGCCAGATCACCCCGGCCACCCTGCATGTCTACGAATACGACTGGGCGCCCGACTCCCGGCAGCTGGCCTTCGTCGCCGCGCCCCCGCCGGGAGAAAACAACTGGTGGGTGGCGCAGCTCTATACCCAGCCGCTGGCAGACGGCCAGCCGCGCGCCATTCTCGACCCGGAACATACCCCGGGCCCGCTGCACGGCCTGCAGATCGCGGTGCCCCGCTGGTCGCCGGATGGGCAAACAGATCGCCTTCATCGGCGGCCTGATGAGCGACCAGGGAGCCACGGGCGGGGATATCTATCTGATGCCCGCCAGCGGGGGCGAGGCGAAGAGACCTGACTCCCGGCATGCGGACAAGAGCGCGGCCTGGATTCACTGGCGTACCGCACGCCCACAGTTGTTGGTGTCCTGGGTGCAAGTCCGGAGAGGTGGAGATCGGCACCATGGATCCTGCCGGCGGAAAGACTCGACCAGCTACCCAGCCATTCCCGCTTCGGTCGGGCGACGGACGGCTGGAACAGAGCCTCTCGCTCGCCGCGCATCGCAAAGTGGCGTACATCAAGAAGCTCGTTCTCAGCAGGCTCCCGAGGTTTACGTGGGCCAGCTGGGAGGCGACCGGCGCGATCCGGTCACGCACTACAACGACGCACTCAAGCCCATGTGGGGAAAGCCGGAATCGATCCATTGGACCAGCGACAGGTTCGCCATGCAGGGCTGGCTGCTTTACCCGGCACACTACGACCCGGGCAAGAAGTATCCGCTCATTGTCAGCGTGCATGGCGGCCCCTCGAGCGCGGTGAGCCCCGCTGGCCGGACCTGGGCTACAACCCCATTGCCTTCTCCGCCCTGGATTACTTCGTGCTGATGCCCAATCCCCGCGGCAGCTACGGCGAGGGAGAGGCTTTTACCCAGGCCAACCGTAAGGATTTCGGCTACGGCGATCTGCGCGACATCCTGGCCGGGGTAGACGCGGTGAGCGCGAAGTTTCCCATCGATCAGCAGCGCATCGGGCATCACCGGGTGGAGCTACGGCGGCTTCATGACCATGTTCGCCGTCACCCAGACGCAGCGCTTTCACGCGGCCGTGGCCGGCGCCGGCATCGCCAACTGGCAGAGCTACTACGGCGAGAACTCCATCGATCAGTGGATGACGCCGTTCTTCGGCGCCTCGGTCTATGACGATCCCGGCGGTCTATGCCAAGAGCTCGGCCATCGACTTCATCCGCAACGTGAAGACGCCTACCCTGGTGGTGGTCGGGCGACCGCGACGGAGAGTGTCCGGCGCCCCAGTCCTTCGAGTTCTGGCATGCGCTGCGTGCCGAGCACGTGCCCACCCAGCTGGTGGTCTACCCGGACGAGGGTCATCGTTTCAACTCCCCCGCCCATCGCCGCGACGTGCTGGCGCGCGCCTTGTCGTGGTTCGAGCAATACATGCCGCCGCACAGCTAGGCTCGTGACCGGCCTGTTGCCTCGGGGCCCAGTCCCTTCTACACTTAGGACGTTGACCACGCACAACTCTGCACGCGCATCGAGAGAGGTTCAGATGCCAGCGATCGGGCAGATCGCACAGTCACGCTCCAACACAACTGGAGAGTCCAGCCGGAGCAGAGCTGGTTGCGTGAAACAAGTTCGGTAGCATTTGGTAGTTGATCAACCGCCGGGAGCGGCGACACCCGGCGGGGAGGTTTCATGCAGCGGTTTTTGACTTTTGTGGTTTTGATACTTCTTACCATTCCCGTGGGTCTTTCTCTCCAGGGCTGTGCTAACAAAAATTCCAATTACTGCAACGGGGTCGGCTACGGCTACAGCAATAGCCAGCCAGTCTCCATCTCTCTGCAGCCCCAGACCACGGGGCTTTCGGTTGCGTTCTCGCAAACCTCGCAACTGCAAGCGCCCTCGGCGCTGAACTGCAAGGGCGCATCGGCTTCGGTCGGCACCTATACGTACGGCACCTCGGACCGCACCATCGCCGACGTTTCACCCACCGGCGCGGTCTGCGGCGGCACATGGAATCTGCCACACCCCCGCGGTGGCGGCTTACACCACCTGCATCCCCACCAACAAGACCGGCATCGCGTATATGACCGCCAGCGCGGGCGGATTTACCAGCAACCAGGTGGCGGTGTATTCCCATCCTCCCATCACCAGCCTGCAGCTGGTGGGCCCGACCAACAGCACGACGGGCGCGCCCATATGCCTTTCTCAGGGCCAAACCTCGCAACTGGACGCCAAGGCCTACTGCCTACACCGGACCAACAGCGCTCCGGCCAGGCAGGTTCTGCTGTGCAGTCCGAACTCGACCACCACCCGAGTGCAACAACGTCATCGGTCACATCACCTACGCGGCGACCAGCGCCGGAGTGGTCACGATCGACCAGAATGGCGTCGCCACGGCACAAGCCCCGGGCTCTACCCTGATCACCGGCACCATTGCCCAGACCAGCAGCAACGCCGGCTACTTCTATACCTGCCCGCCGGCCAAGATTGCGCTGAGCGTGGCCTCGACCGGCGCCACCAGCGCCAACGTTACACTGAATACTCCGCTGGCGCTCACCGCTACGGTGACGGACACCAATAACAACGTGATCAACGGGCTGGCGCTGAGCTACGTATCCACCAACCCGGGCAGCATCGCCGTCAGCTCCACCGGCGCGGTCACGGCCTCCTTTCCTTCCAACTCGGCCATCACCGCCATCTGCCAGCCGACCACCTGCAATCCGGCCCCGATCAACGAACATGGGAACCCTGGGCACGGGTGTGCCGGTGCTCAGCAATTTCGTGCAGATCGCGTCCCCGGGCAAAAACAGCAATTACATCTGGACAGCCAGCCCGGGTTCGCCCTATTTCGTGCCCATCGATCTCTCGACCGGGACCATCGGCACACCCATCAAGCTGCCTTACTCGCCCAACTCCATGGTCCTCGATCCGACCGGGACGACGCTTTATTTCGGCAGCTATCACGAGCTGATGACTTATACCGCGAGCCACCAACAGCCTGGCTTCGGAGCAACCCAACGTACCCGGTATCGTGCTGGCGGTCTCGCCCACCAACTCCGCCGTGGTGGTCAATGACCAGTTGCGGGGGGTTCTCTATCTCTACACGCCGTCGTCGCGGGGCCTATACTTCGTTCGCCGGAATCGGCCAGAAGGCCGCCTTCACTCCCGACGGCCAGACGGTTTACATCGGTGGGCAACGGTGTGCTTTATATCCACAACACCTTCACCGGCTGGTCGGTCGAAAACCTGCCTGCCAACCAGGCCACGCCGACCACCGGCATCTGCCCGGCAACCAACACCACCAGCCCCATTCCTACCAGACCCGACAAGCTATCCGCCCAACACCACGGCGAACCCCAACAACACGTACAACATGTTCTGCTCGCCCGATCTCGCGGTGACCATTCCCGCGGCGGCGGTGTTTCTCTCCGGGGCGACGACCTCGGCCTACGGGGAGTGCCCGGAAACCACGGTCAAGCCGGTGGTGAATTATCCTGAAGCCGCCACGGTGGCGGCGCTCTCGGACCACGTGGCCTCGACCACGGACGGCAAACACATCATCGGCGCCTCGGCCAATCCGGCGGTGTTGACGGATCTCTCGATTACGGTGCCTGATCAGGACATGCCTGCCCGTCGGACGCGAACGGGCAAACCACCGGGCATTACCTTCAATCCTCCTCCGGTGGTGAATCAGACCTCGCTGGCCGCGTACGGCATCACCAACATCAACGAGGTGGTCGCCGCCACCAACTCGCTCGAGGCCTTCGTTACTTATGGGAGCAACGCCACCACGCCGCCCGCCGGGGGTGCGTTGTTGCCGGTTTACAAGCCCTCGACCACGGCGGGTGCCCTGGGAACGCTGAGCAGCGTCACGCTCACCGGCAATGCGCTGGCGCCGGTGGCGGGGATCTTCTCCCCTGATAACACCATCTTTTTTGCCGGCACCAGCGGCGATGATCAGCTGCACCTGATCGACACCACGACCCTGCTCGACACCAAGCAGATCAACCCCAAACTGACCGATATCAATGGCAATCCGTTGCCGCCGGTATTCCTGGCAGTCAAGCCGCGGCCGACTACTTAGCGTGGGTGGGAGGACGCCGCGGAAGTCGCAGACCGTGATTCGCCGACTGATGCTAGGGCCACGATTCGCGGGAAAGTCGTGCCCTATTCAGATCCGTGCTACAGCGGTCGGACTGCGGAGGGGGTTTGGTGTTGGTGTTAGTCTCCGGCGAGGGAAACGGCGTCTGAGGGTCCGCTCTTGTAGGCAGTCTCTCGTTCCCAGCCCAGGATTTCGGAGATCTGGTCGGCCAGGGTCAGGGGATCGAAGGGTTTGGAAAGGATGGCGGCTGCTCCCAGTTCATCGAGCTTGCGCCGATCCTGCCCCTGCACCTTCGCCGTGAGCAAAAGCACGGGAATGTGAGCGGTGTTTCCGTTCTGCTTCAGGATCTGATAGGTGGTCGGGCCATCGATGTCGGGCATCATGACATCGAGCAAAATGGCATCCGGCTGTTCCAGCGATGCGCGGCGTATGCCTTGCGCCCCCGAAGGGGCCAGGATGACCTGCCAGCCGGCAATGGTTTCCAGGCTGAGCGCGGTCACTTCCCGTATGTCGGCTTCATCATCGATGATCAATATGCGAGGAACCATGCCAGCGCCCGCTCTCAAGTGTTGTTTTCACTCTAGGTTCCGGGCCCCGGGCGTACATAACACTTGCTGTGCATTACCTTGATAACAGGATATTTAGAGCATTTCGCACGGTAAATGTAATGTTTTCAGTGGCGGTTACATAATGACGCTTTACCGAGTCCAGGCACAGGGATCAGTTATGCTAGCGGTTGGCCGGAGAATCCCGGCCAGGACGCGAGGAACAGAATGACCAGATTGCTCAAAGTATGCATAGGTGCGCTACCGGCTATGTTGGCGCTATCGGCTCGGCGGCATGCAAAGAACAAAGGTCTGGAGGTGGACTTCAAGACCAGCCAGGGTCAGGATGCAGGAACGGCCATGCTTACGCCCGCGGGCAACGGGGTTAAGGTCAAGCTGAACCTGATGAATCTTCCCGAAGGGGAGCACGCCATCCACGTGCATCTGAATGCGAAATGCGATGGGCCGGATTTCAAGTCGGCCGGCGCCCATTTCAACCCGACAGCAAAGAGCACGGGACCAAGAACCCCAAGGGTCGCTCATGCCGGCGACATGCCCATGAACCTGCAAGTGATGGCCGACGGAACGGACCACGTCTCCTTCGTGACGCAAAGCATTTCGCTGAAGAAGGACGCGAAGAATTCGGTCTTCGCCAACGGGGGCACGGCGTTCGTCATTCACGAGAAGGCGGACGATATGATGACCGACCCGACGGGCAACGCGGGCGGACAGAATCGCGTGCGGGGTGATCACCGCCCCGTAGCATCGCGGCCTCAGACACGTCGGCGCGAAGGTCTGGCGACCGGCGGGAGTGGCAGACGCCAGGTATTTGGGAATACTCGCGGCCGGCAGGGCAGGGGCGAGAAGGAGACCCTGCACAAAATCACAGCCCAGGGTGCGCAGGCACTCCATCTGGTCGGCTGCGCTCCACGCCTTCGGCGACCACCTTAAAGCCCAGACTGTGGGCCAGCGCAATGATGGCCTGCACGATGGTATAGGTCCCGTTGGGATCGGAGATGCGCTCGACAAAGGAGCAGTCGATCTTGAGCGTGCTGACGGGAAGCTGGTGCAGGTGGCTCAGACAGGAGTAGCTGCTGCCAAAGTCGGCGACGGAAAAGTGGACGCCCAAGGCGGCCAGACTGCGCATCTGGCAGGCGACCTCAGGGCGGTTGCGCATGACCGTGCTCTCGGTCACGATCAGCTCCAGCAGTTTGGGGTCGAGGCCGCGCTGGGCCACAGTGCTGAGCACCCGGGCGGAAAAGTCGCGCGTGCAGAAACTGCAGCGGAGAGACAGCTAAACGATATGCGCATCGGCGTGAGCCGCTGGCTTTGCCACTCAATGCTCTGACGGCACACCTCGTCCAAGACCCAGTTGCCTAAGGGAACGATCAGGCCGCACTCCTCGGCGATGGGCAGGAAGCGATCGGCCGCGATGGTGCCCAGTTGGGGATGATTCAGCCGCAGCAGCGCTTGCAGGCTGCAGAGATTGCCGGCCATGGAGTATTGCGGCTGGTAATAGAGCTCCAGTCCATCGTCTTTGAGCGCGCTGCGCAGGAACCGCTCCAGCTCGCTTACCTCGTCGGCGGACCCAGCGCTGTGCGCAGAGACCAGAAGATATTGGCCACCGCCCGCCTGCTTGGCGCGATACATGGCGGCATCGGCCAAGCGCCGCAGCTGGCCGCGATCGGTCCCGTCATCGGGATAAATCGAGATGCCGATCGATGCCGAGATGTCGAAGGTAGTAATCGTCGACCTCGATGGGCTTATTGATACTATCCAGAACACTGCGCGCGACCATCAGGGCGCTGTTCTTGTTGGCCAGTTCGCCCAGGATGATCACGAACTCATCTCCGCCGGTACGGGCGAAGGTATCGACGGCGCGTAACCGCGCCGACACCCGCGCCGACCACCTGCTGCAGGCATAGATCGCCGGCGGCGTGGCCAAAGCTGTCATTGATCTGCTTGAAGCGATCCAGGTCCAGGCATAGGATCGCGGCTTGTTGTCCGTAGCGGGCTGCCTGGGCCAGGCTCTGCTGCATGCGGTCTTCCAGCAACAGCCGATTGGGCAGTCCGGTGAGCAGGTCGTGGTGCGCCTGGTGAACCAGCTGCTCATGCAGCTGCTGCCGGTCGGTGACATCCTGGACCAGGACGAAACTGCACTTCCGGCCCTGGAAGTCGATGAAATGGGAAGCCATGTCCACCTGGATGTAGGAGCCATCCTTGCGCCGATGACGCCAGGGCCCGGTCAGCTTGGTGGAGTTGGCGGCGGAATTTTCGCGCAGAATCGCTCCCACGTCTTCGGTCGGCCGCAGATCCGGCAGCGTCATGCACACGAATTCTTCGCGCGAGTAGCCGTAGTGGGTCACCGCGGCATCGTTGACTTCGAGGATGCGCAGGGTCTCCGGATCGTGCACCCACATGGGGTGGGGGTGGGCGGCAAAGAGCAGACGATAATGCTCCGTGGCGCGGCCCGACAGCCAGGAACTCGTCCTCCAGCATGGTCAGGATCATGCCGAAGGCGACAAAAAACTTAGGCACATTCCACAGTTCCGGGGGAATCTGCCCGGCCGGGACCAGGTAGATCGCAAAGCAGCCCGACGGGAAAGACCGCAGCCCAGGCCACCAAGCCCAGGATCGAGGTCAGGACGCCGGTCGAAGTCCGCCGGAAGTCGAACCAGTAGAGGGCGGCGAAGGTGAGAAAAATTTCAGACAGCAGGGCCAGAATGCCGTGATCCGGCTGCTGGTGGGCGAGGGAGACGACGGTCCAGAGTCCGCCCCCGGCAAAGGCCAGGGTGATGCCGCCCACACCCGGCTGCGTCCGCGGCACAACCTCCACGCCAACACCATGCCGGCCACGGCAACCGCAGTGGCGGCGGCATACAGCGGCCACTGGCGCGGCCCGTCAAAGATCAGGTAGTTGGTGTAAAAGAGCGCCGGAACGCCGATGCCGAACGCAGCCAGAGCGCGGCCCTCCAGGGACTTGAAGATGACGGAGGCGGAGAAAAGGAAGCACAGCCCGGAAAGCAGCAATGCGCTGATGCTCAGGCTGTCGACCAGCTCCTGTCCCCGGACCGAGGCCGCCGGGACCAGCAGTGCGGCGAAATGGAGCAGGACCAGGATCCAGGCGATGACCCAGAAGCGCAGGCGAGCGGTCGCACGCTTGCGATAGATCGAGGTAAACAGCACCACGAGCAGTCCGAGAATCAGAATGTCGAGCACTTCGTTTTTCATGAGTAACGAGACGCGGCAGAAAATAATTCAAAAAACCACAGCAGGAAAAGCAAACAGTCAGCTTTTCCCTTGGTGTTAAGTATCGCTCAACACGGCAAAGACTCAAGATCACCGAAGTGTGACCGGACTGGGGGCGGGTTGTACTCCCTCTGCATCCTGCCCCTTGCAGGCGATCCTGGCCAAACCAAGGACACGGGATACCCGTGGCAACCCTGGTTGCTGAGAATCTTAAACTATGAACCCTGGCTTGCCAATTTCGGATCGGCAAGCAGGCGCAGAAACGGGTATGCGCCGCCACGAGGTGCTGGTTGGCGCGCCGGGGATTTATTTGTTTTTGGGCTCCAACCACCAGACGGAGTGGTCATCCCGCCTGCCTGGGTTGAATGTTCTTCCGGCTGTCCGGCACATCATGGCTGCGGAGCTGGCTGCTGCGGAGGTGACGCGAGGACGGGAAATCGGGGGAAGGATCAGCCTTCCCGCACACCTAGGAGGCGGTTTTCAGTTCTTGTTCTGCGCGCAGCCAGTCCTGCTCGGGCGAACCTTCCGGCCAGCCACGCTCAGCCCAAAACTTCTCTGCCAGGCGAGCAATCTCCTCCCGCGAAGGTGCTGCAGGTGCGGCGGGCGCAGTGGTCTGCTTCTTGGCAGCCGGCTTGCGGCGTTTAGCAGTCCCGTTCGTCGCTTCTACGCTCTTGGTAGTCATCATTGTCTCCTTCAGCTGCCCATCGTCAAAACAGGCACAGCTCCATGATACGAAGGAGAGGGTGGAATTGCCAGCCGTTCGGCTAGTAACTTTAGGGTTACGCCCCAGCGCTTTCCACCGGCATTCAGGCTCCGGACGCCGGGCTGTCAAAGCGCTCCTGGCGCCGGGAAATGGCATTGGACAGGGTAATGGGCGGCTCGGATTGCAGCAGCTGGATGCTCCATTCTTTCATCGCCGGCCTGGACCTGCTGCAGCTCCGCCAGATCCGCTCTCCAGTTACGGAGATGGACCTTGGTGTCCAGCATGCGGATCCAGAAGGCGCGGTATTCGGCCAGGTTGAGGCGCTCGACGTTGGCGAACAGCTCCTCGTCGCCCAACAGCCATTGCCACAAGAAGCGGTCCTGGGAAGTGGGCTGGCGGGCCGCCAGCGCCTCGTCGGCGAGCTCCTCGTCGGTAGGGAAGGCATTCAAGGCATAGCCAAAATCGGAGAAATCGCTCTTCTCGCCGGTCTGCTCCGCGATCCGCTTGAGGCAGCGCACCAGATTGCGGCGCGCCGGCCCGCGATAGGATCTCTCCTCGATCAATCCCTTGTAAAGGCTGACCGCCCGGCGCAGACCGCGGACAAAAAGATCGCTCCGCGAGCTGTTGTCGGCGACTCCTCGGGAACATAAAACCGGCTGCAGAGCAAGGCTTCGACAAAGGTCGTGTGTCTCCACTCCGGATCCACCGACGAGGCGTGGGCAACATCCGCAAAGGCCTGCTTGGATAAGGACTCGAGCTGGACCCGCTCCGCTTTGCGCAGCCAGGACGGTTCCTTATCCTGGGCCTCCAGTACCTGGTAGCCGGCCAGCGCCCGGTAGGAATAGGCCTGGGCAATCCGGCGCCGCTCCACCGCATTGGGGAAGCGCGTCAACTGGGAGAAAAACTGGTCCAGGCGGGCGAAGGCTGTCCATGGATCCGAGCGGTCAGGTGGGAGACTGCGGAAAGCAGCAGGCCGTTCAGGTAAACTGCCGCCTCCGGCTCGGAGGACAGATCGTGAAAAGCAAGCCGGCCCTGGCCGACGTAGGCCAGATGGTCAATATCATCGATAATCGCCTGCGCGCGCGGAGCAAAGGCGTTGCCCTCTTCCTGAAAACTCAGGGGCTGCTCACCCACTTCCTGCAGCAATGCGGGCAGAGCGTTCCGGGCTTCGCTCCCTGGCATCGCGCACGTACGTCCAGTTGCGCGGCAACCGCTTCCACTTCGGCGACGGCGCGGGACGCATCCCTGTCCCAGGCCCGTGCCTGTTGATAGACCTGGATCACGATCAGGGCGGCAATGACCGCGAAAACAGCCAGAAACAGCGCCGAAGCGGTGCGGATCCTGCGCTGGGCCGGACTGCTTGCTGCTAAATTCTCCTGCGACTGGCGCAGTTGGTCGTGAACCGTATTCAGCTCGGCCTGCATCTCAGCGGAGGTCGGGTCGGGGTGCGGCGAAGGGGCTACTGGAGCCTGCGCCGGTAGCCGGAGTTGCAGCCGGCGCGGGGTAACTCGCCAGCGGCTGGCGGCGGAGTGGCTGGGTGCGGGAGAGGAAGAGGCCGGGGTGGGACGTTCGACGGTGGAACCATTGACCGCCTGCGCCTCGGCCGGAAATCCAACCAGGATATACAGGCAGGCGAGCAAGCCGACGGCCAGCAGGCCCAGCGCCAGCACCGTCATCCAACCGTTGGTGTGCTTACGCGGCGCCCTGCTTGCGGGATCGCTGTCCATTCTGCCTCCGGAGCTGTAAGGCCAGGGAGTCCGCCGGCGCAGCCGTTGCTCCAGAACGGCTGCACATCAGCAGCTATCACCCCATCCCATGACCCTGACTATGCTCTGAAGTATCTGCAACTTCGAGCGCCAGCGCAATCCCACTTCCGCAACAGCTAATGCGAACTGTTCGCGTTTACTCGGCAGCACTTACGGGTTACGTTGATGCCATTGGAGCGGCAACCATGCGAGCCTTGCGCTTTACTCGCAGCACCTTTCGGTGACGGTGACGGGCGCTCGAGCTTAAAGGTGACCACGCTTTCCGCCGGCACGGTAACATCTTTGTTGCCGGTAAAAGCGGCGCCCGCGGTTCCCGCACCGGCTCCCAGCAGGCCACCGATCAGTGCTCCCTTGCCGCCGCCGGCGAGACCACCGATCAAGCGCACCGCCACCTGCCCCGCCACCCACGAACCCGGCGGTGCGTTTGCCTTTGCCTTTTTGAGTCGTTTCATACTCACTGGTGGTGACCGAATAGTTGCCAACTCTGTTGATCGCTATGCCCAGGTCGCCGGCTCCCTTGAACCTGCCCTGCTCCCTTGGAGGCCAAGACCGTACCAGTGACCGGGGTTCCGGCGCGGAAGATATTCACTCCATGGACCACCACGGACTGGGCCAGTGTCCCACTGAAACTATCGCCCACATTGCTGTTCTTGGCACTGATCGTCTGCCCTATGCGGACCACCAGCGGAGTGCCTGCGGGAACGGTGTATTCCTTGGGCGGGGGCGGCGGCGCGGGAGCCGCGGCGACGGCAGCGGCAGCCACAGGAGCGGGCGGGGGCGCGGCCGGAGCGGGTGCAGGGGCGGCGAGCGGGTTCCGCGGCCGGGGCGGGGGCCGGAGGCGGCGCGCTGCGCCGGTGGTGGCGGGCTCCGCAGCCGGAGCGGCGGGAGCCGGGCCCTTATTGCATCCGCCCAGCAGCAGCAGCCCGGCCAACGAGAACATGCTGATCAGAGCACGGGCAGCCTGCCTCGGGGCGTGCTCCAGGGTGGAGTGGGTTGCGCTCGATAAAGCGTGCTTGTTCATAATTCTCTCCCTTGATGCGAAAGTTTTCTGCGCCGCCATGCTTGTCCCGGCTGTCCAGTTTCTGAATCAGCGCGAAGAGCCGAAGTTGCGGTGTTGTGGCCCTGGGCAGCCTTTTCCTGCACTCAATTTTGGGAAACCCGAATTCGATCCACGCAGCCTCCGAACCACCATGAAGGTCGAATGACGGGACGGTCGCCTTGAGAACGACTTAAGCTTACACCAACTGTGAAAGATTCTTAAGCTTGGCGCGTCCCCGACCGGGTCTGCTGGCCCAGCCAGAGTGTGTTGGGCCAAGGCCGGGTTGGCTGGAGGCAGGTCCAGGGGTGCCGTGCTATCCCTTAGGGAGGACCCGGGGCTGGAACTGTTTGGGGCCAAAAATAGAACAGCAGGTCCCTACGCTACGCTCACGGTCGGGATGACAATTTTGTGGGCACGGGCAGTGAAAGCAAATACCAGCCACAGAATTGTCATCCGCGACCGGAGCGTAGCGTAGTGGAGGGAGCTGCTGTAAACCCCGGATCGTGCAGTAGTTACAGAGATCTGTGATCCTGACCAGCATCCGGTCAGGACCTACGCTCGTTTTTCGAGTGGGCAGACGTTAGGGTTAGGCTTGGGCGCGCTCGAGCCTGCGGCGGAGACTGCCGGCGAGTTCGGCCACCAACTCTAATTTGCCGGCCAGCTTCGGTGTCAATGCGGGTTCGGCCAGCGCCAGCTGCGACTGCAGCAGCAGCCCGGTTACGGTGGATTTCAATTCATTTTCGAGCAGCGACGCAGCGGCGCGCAAGGCCAGAACCTGCTGTTGCTCCCGGCGCCCTATCGCCGCTTTCACCTCGCGGGCCAGCCGCGAGCCGCCGTGGAAAGCGAAATTGATCTGCACCGGAACCGCCATGCCCAAACTCTGCCACAACACTTCGGTAGCGGCGGGATTGGCTTCGGCCATACAGTCGTCGACCACGACCACGGAATAGTCGCGGTGGCGCAGCTCGGTCACGCCGGCACGATGGCCGGCGGCAACTTTCACCGGGCACCCCAGAGCGCTGCTCAGGGATGCGGCGACCTGGGTCGCATCGGCCATGGGACTAATGATCAGGACACTATGCTGCACAGGTGATTGCACGACTACCTCCTTGAAGGTTGCAGTTGAATGGGAATAGGCACACGGACCGCGCTCTTAAAGCCCTGGGGACGCGGAGTCGTCGCTTCTGGGATGATCTTCTGCGTCGGGAGAGCCGATGCCGTACTCCTTAAGCTTGCGGTAGAGAGTGGTCTTTCCGATACCCAGCAGGCGGGCAGCCAGGAGCTTGTCGCCGTTGAGCTTGCGCAGAGTTTCGAGGATGGCCTGTTTCTCTAACTGGGCCAGGGGCAGAACCGGCGTCCGGGTAGAACCGGGAACTGCCAAAGCCGTGGCGGACACTGCCACCGGGCGGCGATTCTGCAGGTGAAAGTTCTGCAGCTGGGTGGGCAGATCGCCCAGGTGCAATACCGGGCCGGAGGAGAGAGTGCAGGCGCGATCGAGCGAATGTTCCAGCTCGCGCACGTTACCCGGCCATTCGTACTCGACCAGGGTGCGCAGAGCATCGTCGCTCAGGGTGTGGGTGGTGCCGGTTTCTCGCGACATCCGCTCCAGGAAGTGGGCGGCCAGCAGAGGGATATCCTGCTTGCGCTCGCGCAGCGGGGGAATCCGCAGGTTGACCACACTGAGCCGGTAGTAGAGATCCTTGCGGAAGCGCCCCTGCTCCACCATGCCCGCGAGATTGCGGTTGGTGGCGGCCAGGATGCGGACGTTGATGGCAATGCGATGGGTGGCGCCCACCGGACGAACCTCTTTCTCCTGTAAGGCGCGCAGCAGTTTGGCCTGCAAATCAAGCGGCAGTTCGCCAATCTCATCGAGAAAGACGGTGCCCCCCTGGGCCGAGGCCAGCAGACCATCCTTGGAACGATTGGCGCCCGTGAAGGCCCCTTTGACGTAGCCGAAGAGCTCACTCTCCATCAACGTGGGCACCAGCGAACCGCAATCGATGGGCACAAACGGCCGGTCGGCATGGGGGCCGTTGGAATGAATGGAGCGCGCCACCAGCTCCTTGCCCACCCCGCTTTCGCCTAAGATCAGCACCGGATGCGAGCTTTGCGCCACCTTGGCCAGAATGCGGTACAGCTTGTCCATCTCCGGGCTGCGGCCGATCATGTTGCCCAAGCCCTGGGAGGAGCGCAGGGTCTCGCGCAGGCGGCGGCTTTCGCCTTCGACGTTGCGCCGTTCCATGGCCCGCTCGAGCACCGCGGTCAGTTCATCGGTGGCGAAAGGTTTGGTCAGATAGTCGGCGGCCCCGGTGCGCATGGCCTCGACAGCGGCAGGCACGGTCGCAAAGGCGGTCATGACCACCACCACCAGGCTGGGATTCAGGGCCTTGATTTCGTGCAACAGGCCCAGGCCTTCTTCGAGCGGGGTGCGTAAATCAAGCAGCAGAATGTCGATGCCCTGGTCGCGCAACAGAGTACGGGCCGCTTCGATGCCGGAAACGGTCTGCGGCACAAAACCCAGGCCGGTGGCTATTTCACAGCACGCCGAACGGATCGCAGCGTCTTCGTCAACCACGAGCAGATGAAGCTTGCCGGTGCGCTCCACGGGTCGCGACATAGTTGCCACCGGAAATGTAACTGGAACAGTTATCGCCATTGTACGCAGATTCCTTTCTGGCCGGGAAACTTCCCTGCCTGCTGTATCGACATTAATCACGGCAACTTTCGTCCACAGGCTCGGAAAACCTGCGGCGGGCGAAGGATCCGCCCAGGGAACGCGACCGCAACTGCCACGGAGATTACTCCGCTTCGAGACTGCCACGCTCATCATCACCCCTCCTGCTTGTTGCCCGCTGCTTCCGGCCGGCGAGTTTCGATTGACACTGCAGGAAAAGCAATTGGTGGGCCAAAATGGGGCGGGCGCCGGGGAGAGAGAGAAGTCCTTCCATCACAACCATTTGCAAGCAGGCGGTCAATGGGCGCTGATTCGTGTGCTTATTCCTAAATGGGAACCGCAGAAACGTCGCGACCGCGTTAACTCGAAGCCCGTCTGTGGTTTAAGCAAGTGATTCCATTTTGGGCCTGTCCCGAAATGGGAACGGTCAAGGCAGCACGCGGTCGAGGCTCATACAATCACGGGATGAACCTCGCAGCAGAAATCCGGGGCGGTCTTTTTCCGCCCTCAATGACCGGTCGCCGCAGGCGATGCGCCCGGTGCGCCTTACACCGCATTACACCTCGATGGCCGAGGGCTCGGTGCTGATTGAAGTCGGCCACACCCGGGTGTTATGCAACGCTACCGTCGAAACCGGAGTCCCGGGCTGGTTGAAGAATAGCGGCCGTGGATGGGTTACGGCGGAATACGGCATGCTGCCGCGGGCCACACTCACCCGCACCCCGCGGGAAGCGGAGCGGGGCAAGGTGGGCGGACGGACGCACGAGATTCAACGCCTCATCGGGCGCTCCCTGCGTTCGGTAGTCGACATGCACGCCCTGGGCGAACGCACCGTGATCCTGGATTGCGATGTGCTGCAGGCCGACGGAGGCACCCGCACCGCTGCCATCACCGGCGCCTGTGTGGCCATGGCCATTGCCTTCCGCCGGCTGGTGGAGGCGGGAACGCTGAAGAAGCTGCCGCTCACCCAATTGGTAGCCGCGACCAGCGTGGGCATCGTGGAAGGCGTGACGCTGCTCGACCTAGCTTATGAAGAAGATTCCCAGGCCGAAGTGGACATGAACGTGGTCATGACCGAAGGCGGCGGACTGGTCGAGGTCCAGGCGACCGCGGAGCGCAACTCATTTCCGCGGGAAAAATTAATGGAGATGATGGATCATGCAGAGCGCGGGATCATCGAACTGGTGGAGCTCAGCGGGCGGCGCTGGCCCCATCACCGTAGCGCGGAATGCATTAGAATGAGCGCGCGGGAAACAACGGCAAAAATGGAGAGGAATGAGCAATGGCAACCATCAAGCTGACAGCTGGAAAACTGGCGGGACTCAAGGCGGTTTCGGATGCACGCGGGGTCATCGCCGCGGCCGCGATGGATCAGCGCGGATCGCTGAAGAAGTCCCTGGCCAAAGAGAAGGGGGTTTCCGATCTGCCGGACTCCGCCCTGGTCGAGTTCAAGGAACTGGTCACCGACGTCCTGACTCAATATTCCTCGGCGATCCTGCTCGATCCCGAGTTTGGGCTGCCGGCATCCAAGAAGCGCCATGGCAAAGGCCTGCTGCTGGCCTACGAAAAGACGGGTTACGATGCCGACCAGCCGGGCAGGCTCCCCGATCTGCTGGACCATTGGTCGGTGCGCCGGCTGAAGGAGGCAGGCGCGGACTGCGTCAAGGTGTTGCTCTATTACACCCCGTTTGAGAAGAGCGAGATCAACGATCAAAAGCACGCCTTCATCGAGCGTATTGGCGACGAGTGCAAGGCTCACGACATTGCCTTCTTCCTGGAGTTTGTCGGCTACGACGTGCACGGCAACAGCGAGAAGTCGCTCGAGTACGCCAAGAGGAAGCCGGAGATCGTTTACGGTTCGATGTCGGAATTCGGCAAGGAAAAATACCAGATCGATGTGCTCAAGGTAGAGGTGCCGGTGCAAATGGAGTTTGTCCAGGGCACCAAGGCGTTCAAAGGCGAGGCCGCGTATACCCGGACCGAGGCTTTGCACCACTTCCAGGACGCTGCCACCACCACCCACAAGCCTTTCATCTACCTATCGGCCGGGGTCAGCAACGACGTATTTACCGAGACCCTGGAGCTGGCGGTGGAAAGCGGCACCACATTTAACGGCGTACTTTGTGGCCGCGCTACCTGGAAGGACGGCATCGCTATCTACGCCAAGGGGGGCGCCAAGGCATTTGAAGACTGGCTCAACGACCAGGGGGTGAAAAACATCCAGAACGTCAATCACAGCCTGGAGGGGGCACACTCCTGGTTTCCCAAGGTTGGGGTCACGGCTGCGGAAGTTCTGGCGCTGGCTTAGCAGGCAGGGATGGCGTCGGGAGTTTCGTCGTCATGTGCATGCTTCCCAGGACTCCATCCCCCAAGCGCTAACTTGTTTGGCAGACAATAGAGATCGGAGGAGACGCTGTTTTTTGCATCTCCAACTCACCACCAAACCGTCATCCTGAGCTTCGCTCAGGATGACGGTTTGGTGGGAGTTTGAAGAAAAACATCCCTGCAAAATCCTGCAAGCCTTAGTCGCACCGCCCTCTAACCGTTCAGCCGTTGCCCCCGTTTGAGGACCAGACTCGGCGGCCGGGGATCGGCTACCGCCTCGGCTACGCTGTTCGCCGGCACCACGACGATGTCCGCCGGGTAGGCGGCGGAAAGCCCATACGCGGCGAGGCCGAGCGCCCGGGCGGGTGCGTGGGTGATGAGTTCCAGGGCTAGTTCGAGGTCGTCATCAGCGTTCCAATCCAACCGATAAGCCAGCAGCATGGCGCGGCGCAGCATGTCCGCATCGCCAAAGGGAGACCAGGCATCGCGGATATTGTCGCTGGCGGCGAAGACGATCACTCCAGCGTCGCGCAACCGCTTGATGGGGGGAATGGGCGCATTGCCGGGGACACAGGTCATCACCGAGATGCCGGCCCGGCCCAGTTCTCTGGCGGTGCCGGCTACGTCCTCCCAGGGCAGGGCGCCCAACGACAGAGCGTGGCTGACCACCACCCTTCCGTGCAGGCCGTGAGCCAGGGTGCGGGCGGCGATCGCGTCCAGTTCGGCCAAACCCGCCTGCCCGGGGTTGTGCAGGTGGATATCGAGCGGCACATCATGGCGCTCGGCCAGCGCGAACAGCGCATCCAGCTGCCCGGCAATGCTGCCATCCACGTCATGAGGGTCCATGCCGCCCAGCACCGAGGCGCCACAGGACAATGCGCGGTCGAGCAGCTCCAGCGTTCCCGGCCGGGCCAGCACGCCTTGTTGGGGAAATGCGACCAATTGGGTGTCAAGCAGATGTTTGGCGCCGGATGCCGCGGCACGAACGGCTTCGAGGCGGGCCAGGCCGACGCCGGGGTCGATGTCGATGTGGGAGCGCAACCATCCGGTTCCATTGCCCGCCGCACGCTCGATCAAGGCCCGGGCGCGCAGGCCTATGGGCTGGCCGGCGCGGGCGTCGACCGATCGCTCGTAGCCAACCATGACGCCGATGTCGGTGCTGGCGGTGTTGCCCACCCAGCCCGCGCCCAGCAGCGTCTTGTCGAGGTGCACATGACCGTCGATGAAGCTGGGCAGCACCAGGCTGTTTGCCGCGTCGAAGCGGTCGATGGCGGGAGCGAAGGGGGTGCCGCGAGGGACGATGGCCGCAATGCGCTCGCCCTGGATGTGAATATCGGCCGCACTGCCGTCGGCTAAACGGCCATTCACCAGCAGCAGTTCGGAGGCCGGCGCCAGCTGCAGGTAGGCTCCGGAACGATAATACTGGTCCATGACCAAACGATGGCGCGCCGCCGTTTCGCGATCCCCGCGCGCCGATTGCAGTAGTGTCCGGGCCAGCGCTGGTTCGTCCACGCCCTGGACCACGCCACTGGCCACAATGTGACGGCCGGCTACGAAAAGGTCGGTGACCGCAGTCGCGGCGGCGCGCTGGGTCAGCAGCTCCAGAGGCTGGATTTCGCCGGCTTGGCCGGGGGCCATCGAGTTGACGTCGAGCAGCACAATATCGGCGGGCGAGCCGGCGGCGAGCTGGCCCCGCCCAGGATCTGCCCGCCACACGCCATAACCTTCGCAGGTCACAGCGCGCAGGCAGTCGGCAAAAGAAACCAGGTCGGACAGGCCGGTCCCGGCATGCAGCAGGTGGGTCAGCCGGGCGAGCGCCAGCAGATCGGCGCTGTCGGCCAACCCCAGGCTGTCGAGCCCGATGCCAAAGCGCAGACCGGCGGCGACAAAAGCCGCGACCGGCGCCAGGCCGGAGCGAAGACGAAGATTGGAGGCGGTATTGACGGACACGGTGACGCCGCGTTCGGCCAGGAGCTCGATCTCATCCGGGCGCAGCCAGACCGCGTGCGCGACGCTGAGATGAGGGCCGAGCAGGCCGATGCGGTCGAGAAATCGAAGGGGCTGGCCCTGGTATTCCTGATCGAGATAAGCGCGCTGGCGGCGGGTCTCGAGCATGTGCATGTAGACCCCGCGGCGCTGGCGGCGGGCGGCGTCCGCTACCTCCACCAGACCCTCCCGGCTTAACCAGATCTGCCCGATGGCGTGGTAGCTCACCACAACCAGAGGGGATTCGATCTCGGCGGCGATCGCGTCCACGGTCGAGATTTGGGTGGAAACCGACGGCAACGGAGCGGGCTCGATCAGGCTCCAATCACGCGGGCTATGGCGCCCGGCGATGGCAGCCGGGTCGCCATACCCGGCCAGGTTGCGGTCGGCGACCGGCAAACACAGGGAAACACGCAGGCCAACATCCCTGGCAGCCTGGGCGGCGGCACGGGCTTCCGCCGGCAGATCGGCGAGCCGGGCGGGATCGTAGGTGAGATTCGTGGTTCCGATGCCGGCCCGGGCCAGATGGGCAAGACGCAGGGCGACGCTGGTGTAGGGATCAACCTGGGGCAGGGCGACAAGGCTGGCCAGCCAGAGTTCCAGCGGGCCATCGGGGGCGCCGGCGAGAGCTGTGGAGAGGCCACGGCCATGATCGTGGGCGTTGACCAGCGCAGGCAGGGCGATGCGCCCGCTGCCGGCCACGCCATTTTCTATGGACTGTATTTCCGCCCCGGCGAGCCGGATCTCACCGCTGCCCCAAACCGGCTGGCGGCGGATGGCGCACAGAATATGCTCAGCTGCGATGGTCTGCGAGCTCATGGGCGAGACCTCCTGAACACCAGAAACAAGGCCAACATGGCCGCCAGGGTCAACCCGAGGATGATGCTCGACAGGCCGAAGGAGATGGGAACGTAGGACTGCTGGTTCGATGCCTGCGCCCATTGGAAGACCGGCATGGTGGTCCGGGTACCGCGCACGAAAATGGACCGTTGGGTTTCGGAAAGAGACAGCAGAAAGCCGAATAGGCCCGCGCCCACCACCGCCGGTCGGATGAGCGGCAGTTCAATATCCACCAGGCGCCGCCAGGGGCTGGCGCCGAGATCCTCCGCGGCATCGAGCAGGCGATGATCGAAACGGGTCAAGACCACGGCGATGAGCACAATGGCGAAGGGTAGCGACCACACGAAATGGGCCAGAAACAAGGACCAGTAGCCCAGCTTGAGTCCCAGCAGGGAGCGGAAGAAAATGAAGTAGGCGGCGCCCAGGGCAAGCGCCGGCAGGGCCATGGGAAACGCAGCATAGAGGAGAACCGGTCCGGGACGAGGCAGGCGCATGATGCTGCGCGCCACCGCAGTGGCGCCAAGGGTACAGGCCACCCCTACCAGGATGGCGAGGACCAGGCTGGTGAGCAGCGGCTGCTGCCAGCGGTGGTCGGCGGCGAGAGCGCGGTACCACGCGAAGGTGAGGGGCCACGGTATGCCCGACAGCGGCTGGGCGCTAAAGGACATGAGCACCATCCACAGGATGGGCAGCAGGGTGAGCGAGATCGCGCCCACCCCGAGCAGCACCGCCAGCCGGTCCCAAAGAGGTCCGTCGGCCAGCCGGGCCCAGCGGCTGCGGGAGACAGGAGCAAGCGGATGCAAACGATTCAAGAGCCCAGCACCGCAAAGAGATTCACACTCCGGTTGAGCCGGCGCATCACCCAGGCCAGCAGGAGCAGCATGAGCTGCAAGACCAGGATCACCACCGTCGAGAGCGCAGCGGCCACCGGGTACTTGAGGGCGGAGAGCGCCGACTCGATCGACTTGCCTAGCAGATTGACCTTGAAGCCGCCCAGCATCTGGGGCACGACCACGTCGGCCATCACCGGCACCAGGGTGAAGACCACCCCGGCGACGATGCCGGGCATGGCCAGGGGCAGGATCACCCGCCAGACCGTTCCCAGCCAGGTCGAACCAAGATCGCTGCTGGCCTCGATCAGGCTGTCATCGATGAGCGCCAGGATGAGGGTGATGGGCAGCAGCATGGAGGTGAAATTGTTGACCACCAGCCCGAAATGGACGGCGAACTCTGAATACAGCAGCCAGGATTGGGGTGCGATATGCAACCATCGCAGTGCCGTGTTGACCGCGCCTTCGGCGCCCAGGATGGGCCGCCAGACGATGGTGCGGGAGGCCACGTCGAGGAAAAACGGGAGGGTGACCAGGGCGATCAGGAGGGTGCGCAGCGAAGCGGAGCGGCAGCGCTTGACCAGCCAGATGGCGAAGGGCAGCGCCAGCAGCAGCGAGATAGCGGTGACGGTGACGGCAATGCGCATGGTGCGCCACACCACCTCGATCCGCCCGCTGAGGAAGATGGTTCGCCAGGTCTCTAAGCTGAGGGCGTACCGGGTGTGAAAGTCCTCGGTGGTGAAGAAGGAAAAGCCCACCAGGACGGCCAGCGGCAGGAACACCACCAGAACCCAAAAGAACACAAAGAACATGGCCGGGGGCTGCTGGGCGAGCAGTTCCCAGTAAGGCGACGGCCGGCTGAGAGCGGCGCCGCTCATGCGTTCATGAAGCGCTGCCACTCTTCCTCCATGATGGAAATGTTCGCAGGGACTGGATTGGCGGTGAAATCCTGCTCATATTTTTTCGCCACCAGCTCGCCGACGGACGCGATCTTCTGCACTTCCGCGGGGGGAAAGCCCTTGGACCGGGCGTACTCGACGGCCAGGGCAGTGCAGGGGCCGGAGAGTCCCTTCAATGCCTGATCGGCCTGGTAGGCTCCGCCGAGAAAGAAGTTCAGCGCGGTGTAGATGGCGTCCAGCCGGGGCGAGCCCTGCTTTTGCCGGGGAATGTAGAGGCTGTCTCCCCACTTGTGGTAGTAGTCGGCGTTGGCATAGTAGACCAGCGGCTTTTCCGCTTTGGCGTTGACCGCCGCGACCGTGTCTGACCAGCAGTTCAAGATATCGACTTCCCGGTTTCCCAGCAGTTGCACCTGCTCGTCGAAGCTGACAAAGAAGGAACGGAATTGCCCGGCGCGCTTGCGCTCGATGGCAAAGTCAGCAACTGCCCGGGCTTCTTCCCCGCTCAGGTTAGTGACGTCGTGGATGGGAGCGATGCCCTTCCTTTTCACAAACTGGGCCATTTGCGGAAAGGTGTAAACGAGGGTGGTGGAAAGGCCCACACGGCCCCTCGTTTTTTCGCTGGTGAAGACCAGGTCCCAGGGCAGGACGGCTTGCGGATCAGTCACCCCCACTGCCTGGGGCCAGAAGCCAAAGCTGTCGGCGTTGGCGCAGACCGGGATGCCGTAGCGGACGCCGTCCAGCATGGAGGCGCCGCGGTAATGACTGGGCACCCGGGGCCAGAGGGTCAGGCGGGGGTTGGTTTCGTCGATGGGCAGCAGGAACCGCTTGCCCACCGACTGCTCGATGCCGGTATCGCAGAGGAAGATATCGAAGTCTGAACCAATGTCGTTGGAAGCAATCTGACGCACCACGTCGCCCGGATCGCCGCTGGTCGGGGCATAGGAGATGCCCATACCGGTGGCTTCGGTGAAGGGAGCCCAGTCCTTCATGGACTGGGCGGAGGTTCCATAGACGTTGATGGTTTTTCCCGGGGCGGCGGAGGGTGCGATGGCCCAGCGGAGGGCCGCAGCCGCGGCCGCAGTGGCGACAAGGGCGGCGCCTCCTTGCATCAGGCGGCGGCGTGAGATGGCGGGCATGGTCGTCCTCGAATTAGCCATGGATGGTTTCGTTGTAGCAGCTTCGGGCGATGATGTTGCCGCCCTTGATCACGGTGCGGCTGGGGGCCAGGCGGGTGACCGCATCGGCCGGTGATACGGCATGGAGCAGGAGCAGGTCGGCGCGGTCGCCGGGTGCGAGGCCGTAGTCCGGCAGGCGCAGCATGGCCGCGGCGCTGGTGGTGATCATGGACCAGGCCAGGCAGAGGTCTTCCGCGGTGTAGAGCTGGGCTCCATAGGCCATGGCCTGCAGCGACATCACCGGGTCGGGATAGGCGAGGTGCTTCACCCACATGGAGGCGAAGCATTCCTGGGCGATGGCCACTTTGATACCGGCATGGAGCATTTCGCGGACCGAGGTGATGCCGCGCGGGGGGTCAGCTAGCCCGGCGCCGGCCACCGCCATGGATAAGGGCGAGCTGGCTACGGCAATATCCGCCTCCAGCAGCAGGTCGTAGATCATGCGCCGGTACGGCTGGGGCTGTTTGGGCAAGGAATGGCAATGGGCCACAGTGACCCGGCTGGAGTAGCCGCGGGCAAGGGTCTCGCGGGCCACCGCTTCGAGCAGGAAGGAGTCGATGCGGTCGCCTTCGTCACAATGGAAGTCGAGATCGACGTCGAACTCCCGGGCCAGATCGAACGCCGCGCGAATGGCTTGGCGGGCGCGGTCGTCCTGACCTTCGAGCTGGGGATTGACGCCCACGGCCACCGCCCCGGCCTGCAACCCTTGCTTAAGCAGGGGGATCACCGCCGGGTCGTGCAGCAGGCCGTGTTGGGCGAAGGCAACGATGCGCAGGTCGAGGAGGGGAGCCAGGGTCGCGCGGGCGGCAAGAATGCCTTCCAGCACCCGGGTGCCGGAGTAGGGGTCCAAATCGGCAAAGGTGCGCAGTGAGGTCACGCCGCGGGCCGCCATCAGGCGCCCCATGGCCACCGCCCGGTCGTGCACGTCCTCAGCCGTGTATCGGTCGCATTTGACGCGGCCGTATTCCTGGAGCGAATCCTCAAAGGAGAGATTGCGCACCTCATTCGGCATCAGGCAGGAGGCGAGGTGATAATGCGGTTCCACCAGGGCAGGCGAAACCAGCTGGCCGGCGGCGTCGGCCAGGGCCGCATCGGGCGGGGGTGGGCCGAGGCGGCCGGCGGCTGCGATGCGGCCAGCGACTAGATCGAGGTCGAGAGGCTGGCCGGTGAAGGCGGAGAGACCGCCGCGGATGGACAGGGTGGTCATGGGGCGGGGTCCGGGTCGAGGTCCGGGTCGAGGACATTCATGGCACAGTCGGCCACGCTGAAGCTGGCGGCCGCGGCGTGGATCAGGGCGCCCGAGACATCGAAATTTCTGCTCCACAGCAGGCCCAGGGGGGAGTCTACCCGCCAATCCTGATACTTGCCGCGATAGCTTCGGTCGCGTACCTGGACGGGGTAGGTGTTCTCGCCTGGTTTGCCGGGCGAACCGAGACGAACCCGTTCCGCGCGCACCGCGGCGCAGGCCGGGGTGCGAGGGACGGGCAAGGTAGGAGCGCACCAGGTGCCGCGCACCCGCGCGCCGGCCACGTTCATGGTGACGAGGTTGCCATCGACCTGTTCGATCTCGCCTGCCAGGAGGTTCTCGATGCCCATGAAATCGGCCACAAAGCGGCTGGCCGGGCGATCGAAGACTTCGCTGGGCGCGCCCACCTGCACGATTTTGCCGGCGCGCATCACCACCACGCGGTTGCTCATGGTGAGCGCTTCTTCCTGGCTGTGGGTGACGTAGACAAAGCCGATACCGAGCTGCTTTTGCATGGCGAGCAATTCGATCTGCATATCCTGGCGGAGACGCTCGTCGAGCGCTCCCAGCGGCTCGTCGAGCAACAGCAAGGCGGGGCTGGTGACGAGGCTGCGGGCCAGGGCGACTCGCTGGCGCTGGCCGCCGGACAGCTGCGCGATGCGACGGTGGGAAAGATCGGGCAGACGGACCAGCGCCAGGGCTTGTTCGACGCGGCGCTTCTGCTGGTCCAGGGGGACGCCGCGCACCCGCAGGCCGTAGGCCACGTTTTCACCCACGCTCATGTGGGGAAAGAGCGCGTAGTGCTGGAACACGGTGGTGCAGTTGCGAAAGGCGGCGCCGAGTTGGCGGACGTCTTCTCCCTCGATCTCGATGGCGGCGACGGCAGTGGGCTTTTCGAGCCCGGCAATGACCCGTAAGAGGGTGGTTTTTCCGGAGCCGCTGTGGCCCAGAAGACTGACGAATTCACCCCGCTCGACGGTCAGGGAGACGTCGTCGAGAGCCACCACGTCACCGTAACGATGATAGACGTGGGCAATCCTCAGCAGAGGGGGGTGGTCACGCTCGCCGTTTTCCAAATGGGTCATCCCCCTGCCCTCCCCAGGCTGAACAAAGGGCACGGCTTCCGCCGTGCCGACAACGTCATAGGAGCTACGCGGCTTTACAGGCTGCGGAAAAAGTCGCGCTCGATGGAATTGTGGGTGCCCCATATCTCGCGCTTTTTGCGAGATGTGGGAAAGAAACTCCACTAAAAACAGAACCCGTCGGTAACGAGCCGCTTTTCCCACATCTCGCGCCAAGCGCGAGATATGGGGCACCCAGAATTCCCCGAGAAAGACCTTTTTCGCAGTCTGTGCAGCCGAGCCCAAATTTTAAGCGACTGGTGTCTATTCCCACTCAATGGTTCCCGGCGGCTTGGACGTGATGTCGTAGACCACGCGGTTGATGCCGTGGATCTCGTTGACGATGCGGCTGGAGATTTTCTTGAGCAAATCGTAGGGCAGCGGCACCCAGTCGGCAGTCATGCCGTCTTCCGAATGCACGGCGCGGATGGCGCAGGTGTAGGCATAGGTGCGCTGATCGCCCATGACGCCGACGCTTTTGACCGGGAGCAGCACGGCGAAGGATTGCCAGATCTGCTGGTAGAGCCCGGCAGCTTTGATTTCCTTCACCACGATGTCGTCGGCCTCCTGCAGCAACGCCACCCGCTCGGGTGTGACCTCACCCAAGATGCGCACCGCCAGCCCGGGGCCGGGAAAGGGCTGGCGCTCCAGGATCTCGGCCGGCATCTCCAGATCGCGGCCAATGCGCCGGACCTCATCTTTGAACAAATCGCGCAAGGGCTCAATCAGCTTCAGCTTCATGCTTGCCGGCAGACCGCCGACATTGTGATGGCTCTTGATGGTCTGGGACGGGCCTTTGACGGACGAGGACTCGATCACGTCGGGATAAAGCGTGCCCTGCACCAGCCAGGCGACGCGCTTCCCTGCTGCTGCTCCGAGAATGCGCCTGGCTTCGTCATCGAAGACAGCGATGAATTCGCTGCCGATGATCTTGCGCTTTTGTTCCGGGATCGAGGACCCCCGCCAGCCTGGAGAGGAAGCGAGTCGCTCGCGTCCACCGCGACCAGCCGCAGGCCCAGCTTGTCGCGCATGTTTTGCTGCACCTGCAGGAACTCGTTCTTGCGCAGCACGCCGTTGTTGACAAAGACACAGGTGAGACGGTCGCCGATGGCGCGCTCTACCAATACCGCGGCAACCGAGGAATCGACTCCTCCGGAAAGGGCGCAGATGGCGCGGCCGTCCCCCACCTGCTCGCGGATCGCGGATACCGTCGACTGGATGAAATGGGCCGGGGTCCAGTTGGGCTGCGCATGGCAGATGTTGAAGAGGAAATTGCGCAGCAGGTCGGTTCCCCGCGGGGTGTGGCGAACCTCAGGGTGAAATTGCACCGCCCAGATATTGCGCGACGGGATCGGCAATGCCGGCCACGGCATTGGCGGTACGCGCGGTCAGGGAAAAGCCGGGAGGCAGTTCCAGAGCCTCGTCCCCATGGGACATCCAGACGTCGAGCGATGGGGGCAGGCCGGCGAACAAGGGGTTTTCGGTTTGCTGCCCGGGGACGATGGACACCTGGGCGGGCCCGTATTCGCGCTTCTCGGCGGAGCGTACCTTGCCGCCTAAATGATGGGTGAGGAACTGCAGACCGTAACAGATGCCGAGCACGGGCAGTCCCATCGCCAGCATGCCCGGGTCCGCGGCGGGCGCGTCCAGGTCATACACCGAACACGGGCCTCCGGAGAGGATCAGCCCGATGGGATGATGGGACTGGATCTCGGCGATAGACGCGCTACAGGGAAGAACCACGGAGAAGACGTTCTGCTCTCGTATGCGGCGCGCGATGAGTTGTGTGTATTGGCTGCCGAAATCCAGGATGACGATCGAGGAAGTATCCACTATTCAGTTTTGCAGGGTTTCGGTTGGGGAGCAAGAGTCAGGCCCAAAGCAGCCACATACGGGGGAAGACAGCAGGTCCCTCCACTGCGCTCCCCCGGATTTCCTGTAGAACTTGGTGGCGTTGGCGAACTTCATGCGGCTCTCTTTACGGAGAGCCGCACACGCGGTCTTGTCCAGTGCTGCGTGGCAGGAAATCCGGGTACGCTCCGGTCGGGATGACAATTCATATTTGGGTACCAACATTCCAATTCTCAATATGAATTGTCATCCCGACCGGAGCGTAACGCAGTGGAGGGACTGCTGTCTTCCAGAATTGGACAAAGGCCGCCAGCCTCGCCACCTGGAAGAAGTCGCTGGCCACCAGGTAAAGCAGCGTGACCGCCAGCCCACCATAGGTAAAGTGCGGTCCCCGTCATGTCGGCTTCGAACGGCAAGGGAATGGCGGAGAACACCATGGCCAGCACGATCAACGCCAGCCGGACGATGCCTAAGACCAGGTTGACTTCGACCAGCTTGGCGGTAAGTGGGCCTAAGCGAAGACTGCGCGCCAGGCTGCCGAATACGCCTGTGCCCTCAAGCATCGCGAGCAGAGGGGCAATGGAAAAGATCCAGCTCAGCAGCGCCCAGAGGACGAAGATCCCTAAGGAGAGGCATATGACCCAGGCACTCCAGGCCACCAGGTTGGGAGGGTTGGCATTCAGGGTTGCGTCCGCGGCCCATTGAATGGCACGGTACCAGCCCAGACAAACAGTGACCAGGGCTGCCATGCGCAGCAGCTGCAGCAGGATGAGGGTGAACGGAGCCGGACGCAATGCGGGGTCGAGGCGCCTCAGGACCGCAGTGCGGCCGAGCCCGGACGCAATGGCCCAGGCCACGGCCAGCAAGGGCCCTAGCCAGCCGGCGAGCCGCTCCACTTCTGGTTTGAGAGCCGCCGCCGCAGTCGCCAGTTGCTGCCCAGCCTGTAAAGGGTCGGTGAGCGAAAGACCGGTGAAAGCAGCAGGAACAGTGGCCGCAATCCGAACGGCTTGGTAGTAGAGGATCGCCGCCGCGGGAATGCCAAAGCCCCAGCGCCAGAGCAGCTCCCATCCCAACAGGCTGGGGCGCTTCCAGCACGCGGCGCAAATGTGAGAGCAGCGACTGAGTTCCCCGCACCCTCGGTTCTACTTCACCACGATGTTGATGAGCTTGCCCGGGACGACGACGACCTTGACCACCTGCTTGCCGGCGATGGCGGCCTGCACCTTTGGCTTCCGCCAGCGCTGCCTGCTGCATGGCCTCGCTGCCGGCGTCCGGCAATAGCCGTACCACGGCACGCAATTTGCCGTTGACCTGTACCGGAATTTCCAGCTCCTCTTCCCGGGCCAGTTCGGGATCGAAGGCCGGCCACGGCTGGCGAAGCAGCGCCCCGGCGCCTCCGATTTCGCTCCACAGCTCGGCCGTCAAGATGGGGAGCAAAGGGCGCCAGCAACAGGATCAGCGAGGGCACGATGGTGGCCATCAGCTGGGCAGAAACCTCGGCCGGCATTTCTGCTAACCCTGGCTCGGCGGCGGTGATTTCGTTGACCAACTCCATGACCGCCGCGATGCTGGTGTTGAAGTGCCAGCGCCCGGCAAAATCCTGGGTGATCTTGCGTGATCGTCTGGTGCAGCTTACGCAACAGCGCCTGAGCCAATGGGGAGTTGGGCGCGGCCGGCGTGCTGGCTACGCCTGGCTGCGGATCGATTCCCGGTAGCGCATGCCCAACCGGTAGACCCGGCCGAGGAAGCGGCTTACTCCTGCTACGCCATCCTCCTGCCAGTCCAGGTCGCGATCCGGCGGCGCGGCAAAGAGCGAGTACATGCGGCTGGCGTCGGCGCCATAGCGGGAGATCATGTCGTCGGGCGAGACCACGTTGCCCTTGGATTTGGACATCTTGGCGCCATTGCTGATGACCATTCCCTGGGTGAAGAGACGGGTGGCCGGTTCGTCGTTGCCGATCATGCCCATATCGCGCATTACCCGGGTCCAGAAGCGGGAATAGATCAGGTGCAGGATGGCGTGCTCCACGCCGCCGATGTACTGGTCGATGGGGAACCAGTAGTCGATCTTCTGCCGGCTGAAGGGAGCGGACGCGTTGTGGGCGTCGGGATAGCGGTAGAAGTACCAGGACGAATCGACAAACGTGTCCATGGTGTCGGTCTCGCGCCGCGCCGGCCCCCCACAGCGAGGACAGGTGGCATGCACGAAATCAGGCACGCGGCTCAGCGGAGAACCATCCTGCTGGGTAATCTCAATCTGCTCCGGCAAGAGCACGGGCAGCTGGTCCTCGGGCACGGGCACGATGCCATCCTTGGGGCAATAGAGCACGGGAATGGGCGCGCCCCAATAGCGCTGGCGGCTGATGCCCCAATCCTTCAAGCGAAACGTAACCGTGGGCCGGCCGAAGCCGTGTTCCTGCGCGAACGCCGCCAGCCTGTGCTGGGCCTCCTGGCAACCCAATCCGTTGTAATCTCCGGAGTTGATCAGCAGGCTGTCTTCTTCGCAGTAAGGCAACACCGGCTCGTCGGCGTGGCCGTCCGGGGACGGTTCGCGCCGGGGCAAAATCACGATGCGCACTTCGAGCCCGTATTTTTTGGCAAACTCGTAGTCGCGCTGGTCGTGCGCCGGAACCGACATCACCGCGCCGGTTCCGTACTCCAGCAGGATATAGTTGGCCACCCAGATGGGCACGCGCTCGCCGCTAAACGGGTTGATGGCATAGTGCCCGGTAAAGGCGCCGTGCTTGTCGATCTCCGCCGGGTCACCGGCCTCGCGGGCTTTCTTCTGCTCTTCGACCAGCGAGGCTACTTCGGCAGCCAAGCGCTCGTCGGCTTGGGCAAATTGCTTCACCAGCGGATGCTGGGGCGCGAGCTGCAGGCTGGTGGCGCCGAAGATGGTGTCCACCCGGGTGGTGTATACCGGGATCCGGATGGCGTCCGGGGGGAACGGGGCGCCGGCAACAAAGTCTGCCGGCGGCGGCAGGGAAGCCTTGGCCTGACCACGCCCGGTCTCCGCTTCCTGAGCGGCCGGATCGAACACAAACTCGATGGTCGCGCCTTCGCTGCGCCCGATCCAGTTGCGCTGCATGGTGCGCACCTTTTCCGGCCAGCCGGGCAGATGGTCCAAGCCGTCCAGCAACTCCTGGGCATAGTCGGTGGTGCGCAAAAACCACTGCTCCAGGTCGCGCTGTTCGACCACCGTGTCTTCGTGACGCCAGCAGCATCCGTCGATGACCTGCTCGTTGGCCAGGACGGTGGCGCAAAGCGGGCACCAGTTCACCTTGCTCTGCTTGCGGAAAGCCAGGCCGCGCTCCAGCATGCGCAGAAAAAACCACTGCGTCCAGCGGTAGTAATCGGGCAGGCAGGTGGTGATTTCGGTCTGCCAGTCATAACCCAGGCCCAGCCGCCGCATCTGGCGGCGCATGGCTGCGATGTTCTGCAAGGTCCACTCCCGGGGCGGGGTTTGGTTCTTGAGCGCGGCATTTTCTGCCGGGAGTCCGAAGGCATCCCAGCCCATGGGATGGAGCACGTTGTAGCCCTGCATCCACATGTAGCGCGCCAAGGCATCGCCGATGGCGTAGTTGCGCACGTGGCCCATGTGCAGCTGGCCGGACGGATAGGGCAGCATCTCCAGCACGTAATACTTTGGCTTTCCGCTGCTTTCGGGCTCGGCGCGATAGAGATCCGGATCCGCATCCCAGCGCTGCTGCCAGCGCACTTCGATCTCCGCCGGGTCATAGCGATCCGGCAGAGAGGCCGGGGCGGGGACGGCAACCGTCTCCGTGGACCCGGCAGCGGGGTGGTTCTTTACTTCGGGCATGGTCATTTCCGATTGTAGTGCGTCACTCATGGCATCGTGTAGGTGATGTGGCGGATCCAGCCAGGATCGCGCAAGGGGGTTAAGAATCTTGTCCTACTACGAACCGGGGGGTGCCCCACCCGGGTTCGTGGCAGGTGCAAAAAAGTGCGCCCTATGCGCTATAAGCGAGTTAAGTTACTTTTGGTTACCTGGTTGGATCACCGCCAGGTGCAGTTGGGCGCGGATCCTGAAGCCCATGTTTTCGTATAGGCGGACGGCGGCGTTGTCCGTCTTTACGTGGAGGAAGGGCGTCTCCGCGCGGCGCAGAATTTTGGAAACCACGACGGCGAGAAGAGCGTTTCCGTAGCCTCGTCCGCGGAAATCGGGATGGGTGCATACTGCGCTGACTTCGGTGAACCCGGTGAGGTGAAGCCGCTCTCCGGCCATGGCTACCAACGATCCGGCCTCATGGATACCGAAGTAGGACCCAAGCTCGATGGTTCGGGGAAGGAAAGGACCTGGCTCGGTCAAGCTGGTCAACGCCAACATCTCCGGCACGTCCGCTTCAGTCAGTTTCCGGAAGACATGGTTCGACGGGACAGGAACCGGCGCCTCCAAGACCATTTGATACATTTCTCCCCTCAGGCGCATGGACCAACCGGCGGGCAGGACAGGCGGGGCATCAAGGAATAAAGCCACGATGTCCCCGGAGAGGATTTGCTCCAGCGCCTGATATTCGGCCGGTGATTGATCCAGCATGGCTGCAAAAGGAGCTACGTCTTTGGGAAAGCGCAGCGCAAGAGCGTTGCCCTGGGCAAGGTATGCCTGCTCGGTCGAGAGGGCGTTCCAGATCGGATTGTCGAGCAGGAGCAGGTTCGATCGGTTGGCAACTTCCATGAGTGTCAGATGACCGGGCGTTGTGGGGGATTCGGGACTTGTCCGGTGAACGCTTCTCCGCCTAGGGTGTTCCGTCGGCGGGGTTGTTTTTCAGGATGCTGGAGAGCACGTTCAGGCTGCCATCGACCTGCGGGGCGTCCAGGCCCAGGATCCTGGCTATCAGGGGATAGACATTCACATTTTCAAAGGGTTCCAGTTTGGAGCCGGGACGAATGTCGGGGCCGGCGGCGATGAAGAGCGCGCGCATGGACTTCATCGTTCGCGGGTCGTAGCCGTGTACCCCGGGCTCCGGAGGCTGCTCCTGCGCAGGGGGATGGGCGCGAATGGCGTAGGGCCCGTTGGCCACAATCACGGGATCGCCCTCGCGGGCATTACTGTCATAGTCCAAAGCCGCGGGCACCCGCTTGCGGCGATACACCGTAAAGGCTTCGCTCTTGATCTTTAGTTCCTGGTAGGCCTTTTCGGCGGCGGCTTCGGAATTGGGATAGAGGAGCCAACCTACGGTGGTGAAATTACTCAGGTCAGCGTACCGGGAAAGATCGATCCAAGGACCCTGCTCCCGCTCCATGCCGTGGTCGGAAACCACGATCAGGTCGATCGGCAGTTGCAGCCGGGTGAGCTGCTGGCGAAGATCGCCCACCAACTGGTCGACATGGGCCACCGCGGCGGCGGTCTGCGGGCTGTCGGGGCCGTACTGGTGGCCGGCATGATCGACATTGGAGTAGTAAAGCGTGACCAGGTGGGGACGCTGCACCACCGGCAGGCGCAACCAGGCAACCACCTGATCGATGCGCTTCTCATCGGGAAAATGATCGTCGAAATGCAGGTAATAGGTGGGCCGGCCACCATCAATTTCGGCCTCCGAGCCGGGCCAGAAGAAGCAGGCACTGCGCATGCCCTGCTTCTCCGCCAGCACCCACAGAGGCGTGCCTCCGTACCAGCTGCCGTCGCGCTCGGCGGCCGGATCGCTGTTGGAATAAAACTGCTTGCGGACCGGGTCATAAAACTTGTTGGCCACAATGCCGTGGTGCTCGGGATAAAGTCCGGTGACCAGGGTGTAATGATTGGGGAAGGTCAGCGACGGATAAGCGGGGATCATTCCCTCGCCGGCGATCGCACCCTCAGCAGCGAGCGCCAACAAATGTTTGGCGGCATATTTCTTGGTGTAGTCGTAGCGGAAGCCGTCGAGCGACACCAGCACCACGTAGGGTTTGGCTTGTTGGGCCTCGGTATTCGGTCCGTGCTCGACCGTAATGACCTGCGCGGCTAAGGCGAGTGACAGGAAACAGGGCAACACCCAAGCCAGCAGCCGGATGCGACGCGCGCCCACGTCTACCGGCTCCCAGCCGCGCGCAGTTGTTCGGCCGCAGCCTCGGGGGTAATGTCCCGCTGCGGCATACCCAACATTTCAAAGCCCACCATGAACTTGCGTACGGTTGCGGAACGCAGCAGAGGAGGGTAGAAATGGCCATGAAAATGGCACTCCGGGTGCGCGTCGCCGTCGGTGGGGCGCTGGTGAAATCCCATGGTGTAGGGAAAGCTTACCGAGAACAAGCGGTCGTAGACCATGGTCAGCTGCTTGAGAATATCCGCCAGCCCGTGCTGCTGGGCGATGCTGAATGCGTCCAGGCTCGCTACATGCCGGCGGCTGAGGACCAGGGTCTCGAACGGCCACACGGCCCAAAAGGGCACCAGCACGACGAATTCCTGATTCTCGACCACGATGCGCCGGCGCTGATCGAGTTCGGTTTTCAGGGTGTCACACAGCAGGCAGGCGTTGTGCTTCTGGCGATACGCAAGCTGATTGGCCACCTCGGCCGCCGGTTCGTCGGGAATATGTTCGGTGGCCCAGATCTGGCCGTGGGGATGAGGATTGCTGGCCCCCATCATGGCGCCGCGATTTTCGAAGATCTGCACATGGCGAATCTCCGGGCGCGCACCCAGTTCCATGAACTCCGCCGTCCAGGCTTCCACGACGCGGACAATGTCGGCCACCTCCATGCCCGCCAGGGTCAGGCTGTGGTCGGGATGGAAGCACAATACGCGGCAGACACCGCGCTCGCTCTCCGCGCGCAGCAAGCCATGGCCAATCTCCGTTCCCCCTTCGGGCGACTCGGGCAAGAGCGCGGCGTAGTCGTTGATAAAGGCAAAGACGCCGGTGTATTGCGGGTTCTGCTTGCCCCCGGCACGCACATTGCCAGGGCATAGATAGCAGTCCGGGTCATAATGCAGCGCCGGCTTGGAGTCGGTCCGGCTGACCTCGCCCTGCCAGGGGCGCTGGGTCCGGTGGGGCGAAACCAGAACCCAGCGGCCACGCAGAGGATCGAAGCGGCGATGGGGAGACTGCATGATCTGGTTCATTTGGTGGACTTTCCGCTCGGCTGCCCGACGACACCCTTACCCTCTTCCAGGGTGAAGATCTTATCCACAGCGGGGAGGTTGACCTTTTCCTTTAGACCGCTGGGCCAGTGAATCTCCACGGCGTCGACTTTATCCGCGTCGCCCAGACCGAAGTGTACCCGGGGGTCGTTGGAAGAGACAAAGCTTCCGCCGCTGAGCACGTCGCCACGCTGCCGCATCCCTCCGGCAGTCAGATACACCGTAGCGCCCACCGCATCCCTGGGGCTCTTCGGCCCGCCGATCAGGCCCAACTCCACCCAGTGATGCCGGTCAGGGTTGACGTTGCGCAGGAGCGTGGGCACGCTGTCCAGATTGTTAATCACCACGTCGATCCGGCCGTCGTTAAAGAGATCGCCAAAGGCCGCACCCCGCGCAGGGATGACCAGGGCCAAGCCGGTGCCTTCGACTGCCGGCACCAAGTCGAACTTCTTGCCTTGCTGGTTGTGGAACAACAGCGGCCGCTCAGCATAGGTCGTGCCCCAGTTGTTCTGGTCCACCATGGGGTAGACGTGCCCATTGGCGATGAACAGGTCTTTCCAGCCGTCGTTGTCATAGTCGATGAACTCGGTGGCCCAGCCGAGAAAAGGCACGGTCGGCTCCGCCACCCCGGCGGCATAACTGTCGTCAGTGTAGTTGGCATCGCCATCGTTGCGATAAAGCACATCGTAGTCGTCGGAAAAGGTGGTGTTGAATAGACCCAGCCGGCCGTTGTTTTGGTAGTCTCCCACGGCGACCCCCATGGACGCGGTTTCCCGGCCATTCTCATTCAGGGCATAGCCAGAGGCGTAGCTGTCATCTTCAAAGGTGCCGTTGCCCTTGTTGATGTAGAGGTAATTGGGGGTAGAGTCGTCCGCCACCAGCAGGTCCACTTTGCCGTCGTTGTTCAGGTCAACGAAAATAGAGGTGAACCCGTAGTAGCCATTGGGGTCGTTCACCCCCAATTTCTGGCTGACATCGGTGAAGGTTCCGTCGCCGTTGTTGTGGAAGAGATGGTCGTGCTCTCCTTTGAGCCCGCGGGGACCGCACATCACGTTGACGCCGCGGAACTGGCAGAAGTTTGAGGCCACTTTGCCCCCGTCGAGACCGGGCGGCTGGTCCTGGTCGTAATGGATATACCCGGAGACGAACAGGTCGAGCCGGCCATCGCCGTCATAGTCTCCGAAGGTCGGCCCGCTGGACCAATTGCCCAGTTGCACTCCAGCCTTTTCCGCCATGTCGGTGAAGGTGCCATCATGGTTGTTGTGATAGAGACGGTTCTTGCCGAAGTTGGCTACGAACAGATCCGGCCAGCCGTCGTTGTCGTAGTCGCCGACGGCGACGCCGAAGCCCCAGCGGTCGTTGGTGACTCCTGCTTTGGCCGCGACGTCGGTGAAGGTGCCGTCGTGGTTGTTGTGGAAGAGTGCCGCATGGGGCGAGGTGGTCTTGCCGGAAAGGGCGTCGTAGGTGGAGCCGTTCACCATGTAGATGTCGAGCCAGCCGTCTTTGTCGTAGTCCAACAGGGCTACGCCGGAGCCCGGCGCTTCAAGGATGTACTGCTTTTGCGGGGTGCCCATGGTGTGATGCCAGGAGGTCAGGCCGGCTTTGGCGGCAATGTCCTGAAAGACGACCGGACCGGTCTTGACGAACCCGCCGGCGGTGATGGGACGTTTCTCGGCGTCGAGGACTGGAGCGTGGGTTCCGCCGGTGGTCACCCCCATGGCCTGGGGTTGCGATTCCTGGGCGCCGTTCTGGCCCCGCATAGTCAATGGAGAAAACAGCAGCGAGAGCGACAACCAGACCATACTACGGCAGAGCAAGCAGGGTACTCCTTTGAGGGCCACACCAAAGCATAAAGGATTTGCCGCAGAGGGGGATCAGTGGAGGAGATTCTCCGTATTTGGGGCTACGAACAGCTTAAGCTGCTCCATCCCCCGGACTTTAGTCCGGGGGATGGAGTTTCTACATATTTCGAAACGAGGCGTTGGCATTTCACCCAAGAGGCCTTGTATCAGCGCGGTGATTCCCATCAACGGACGGCACAGGTTTTAAGGCAGGCCCAGGGACTATAAAGCAGGGTCGTGATCACTACAACGAAGGCGGGAATGTGAATGAACGTTGCCGCTCCGGTCAGGACAACCAGCGGCGCCCACAGTGTTATGGAGCGTAATGCAATTCGGCGCGAGCCCTTGGCGAGACTCTCGAGAAGGAATAGGCAGGCCATAAAGCCCAGCATACCCACACAAGCCGACCCCATGTGACCGCGCCAAGCAGGGAATGGAGGTACACCCGGCGCGTCGGACTCTTTGATATTGCCAAACGTGACCGCAGCACAGTAGAAAGCCCCCGCTCCAATCAGCAACGAGACCAAGAGAGCTACGGGCGTGGACGCCGGCATGGTGGTTTGCTTTCGAGGCCTGGGCATTTTCCGGTTTCCAGTCATGACGGCTGGCGACTATCCAACGATGGTTAATACAGGGCACGTCGCGTGGACGATAAGCTGAAAGGCCCGGGAGGTCCGGGTCTCGATGCCCATATGGGAAGACTTTCGGATACCGAGCACTAATAGATCGACCGATCGTTCTCGTATATGTTCCAGCATCTGGCGGTGTGCGTTGCCGACCTCGACGAAGCTTCTGGGATTGCAGAAGTCCTTCGCCTGGTCCGGTACAAGATGGTCGAGCGCGCGGTAAAAGCGGTTTCTGATATCGCTGAGCCGGTCGGGATGATCGATCGCTTCTCGTTGTACGACCTGGAGCACATCAAGGTCGGCTCGGAATGCTTTGGCAAAGGAGACTGCATATACCGCCGCACGCGCTGCCGCGGGGGTGAGATCGGTGGCGTAGAGAATGTGTTGGAAAGGCCAGCGCTTACCCGCCGTGGATGCGACCTGGGGACCAACGGTAAGAACGGGCCATGCGGTGGAGCGGAGAATGCCTTCGGCAACGGATCCTATAATCTCCCGGGCTAACCAATCCCGGCCGTGAGTTCCCAACACAACCAGGGAGGGCGCCAAGGCGGCGGCGAGATCGGGAATCACTTGCTTCGGATCACCTTCCAAAAGAACGGAGGCCGCCTTGAAGGAAGCATGCGACAGCGCACCGGCTTCGCGCGACAAAAGAAATTCGAGATCTCTCCTTTGTTGGCTTACCGAGGATGGCTCGACCTCTACCTCCATGGCGGCCTGGGAAAGAGTGAAGGCGTGGGCAACCATCAATGGCGCCGCAAAATGCTGGGCTAGGAATGCTGCGTAAAGGCCGGCATTCTGCGAACAAACGGAGAAATCCGTTCCGTAGACAACGGCGTTGAAATCGAGCTCGGGCCTTTCGCCAATCACGGGCATCGCAGGCACCTCCCCTCGATAAAGACACCAGCCTTTTCCGTCGCCGGGGTGTTGAAGTTCTCGATCATGGGTTGGCGCCGATCTGATAGTTGAGGGTCGCCAGAGTAAGACGGTATTGATATTGCGCATTGGCGTTGCCGATGGCGGCATCGGTTTGCTGGTACTGTGCCTGGCTGAGTTCGACGATAGAACTCAACCCTAACTGATAGCGCGTCTGAGCCAGAGTCAATGCGAGGTTCGCCTGTTGCAACAGTTGGGCGGTGACGCTGACGCGCTGGAATCCGGTATTGGCGGCCAACCAAGCGGTACGAACATCGCGCACAATCCGGTCGCGCAGTTCGCGGCTCCTTTCCGCCCCGGCCTGAGCGCGCAGGGCTGCCTCCTTCGCTTCGGCGGAATAGAGGAAGCCGTTGAATAGGGGAATATTCATGTTGACGCCGATACCTCCCCACCAGTTCGAGTTGTAGTACTGGGCGGGACGAATGGGCACACTGCCGGCTGTTCCCGCGGCGCTGATGGTGGGGAACATCTGATCGCGCTGGGCATGGCTGAATTTGACCGCTGCCTGCTGGTCGTAATCCAACGCCTGCAGGTCGGGCCTTTGGCGCAATGCAAGCTGTGTCAGCGCTTCGACGTCCGGAGGCGGCGGCTGCAAAGGCGTAGTCTCGTCCTGCAATTGATAAACCACCTGTCGATCCAGGCCCAACACCGCGTCCAGGGCGGCCATGGTGGAATCGCGATTGTTCTGGGCATCGAGAAGCAACAATTTGGATTGCGAGAGGTTAACGTCGGCGAAGCTCAGATCAAGGGTTGACTTGAGATTATTCTTTGTCATCTGGTTGACCTGGGTTTGCGTGGTCTGCCTGGTTTCGACATTCTGCTGGGCTACACGCAGCAGCGCCTGGGCTTGCAGTGCGTCGTAGAATGCGTGGTCGGTGGCGGCGACGATGTCTTCCGTGGTGGACAGTGTGTTCGCGTTCTGAGCCTTTTCCTGGAGCTTCGAGGAAGCAATCAGATTTCTGGTTCGTCCAAAATCGGTGATCAACTGAGTGCCGCTGCCGCCCGCGGCCGCGTGTTCGAAGAGGCGCGACGCGGTTATGGTGCCCGCAGAGAGACGCGAGCCATCTTCGGCGTCCACAGCCGTGATGTTGCCGGCGACAGCGGGCAACTCGGCGGCTCGCGACTCGCGAACCACCTGGTGCTGAGCTAATGCGAGCAGGTGGGCAACGCTGATCCTGGGGTTATTCTTGATGGCCATCTGTTCGGCTTGCGCGCGGCTCAGGGGAGGAAGGGAGCCGGCCGGCTGCGTCGGCGCTGAGTTGCCGGCGTTCGGCTGTATAGGAGCGTTCGATTGGCCGGCCTGGGCGATGAGACGGATCTGCGGAGCATCGGGCAGCGATGGATTGGGTTTTGGCGTCTGAGCCGCGGCGCCGGCTGCGCAGCCGAGCAACGACAGGGTCACTAACAAATGCTGACGCGGATTCGTTTTTCTTCTCGACATTCTCTATGCCTCTTGTGCAACCGCATTCTTGTTCTCCCGCCGGCCATGGACGGCTGCATACAGGGCGGAGAACAGGAATAACGTAACCGCGACGGATACGTCGAGTCCGTAGATGATCGCGCGCCCGGTGAACGAGTGAGCGTCGTCAGGCATGAGTGCCTGCCTGCCCGGCCTGAGTTTGCTTGCCCTTGCCGTGGATGATCAGGTAGACGGCGGGGACGAGGAAGACCGTGGCAACTACCGAAACCGCCAGGCCGCCGATGATCGCGCGCGCTAGCGGTGCGTATTGCTCGCTTCCGGCCTCCAGACCCAACGCCATCGGAATCATCCCCAGCAGCGTGGCCAGCGAGGTCATCAGAATCGGACGCAGGCGAATCTTGCAGGATTGCACGACCGCATCCGAGATGCTTAAACCCTCTTGATGCAGATGCCCGGCGAACTCCACGATGAGGATGCTGTTGGACACTACAATGCCGGTCATCATGATCACCCCCATCAGCGACATCACGTTCAGGGTGCTGCCGGTGAGAAGCAGGATGATGAGCACACCGGTGAGTCCGGGGGGGATGGCCATCAAGATGATCAAAGGGTCGACGAAGGAGGCGAACTGAGCCATGAGGATGAGATAGACGAGCACGATCGCAAGAACCAGGCCAATGCCAAAGCGAAAGAACGATTCGTTCATGCTGACCACGCTCCCGCGGACCGTGACGCGGATGTTCTTGGGGTTTTCGACGCCGGCAATGATCTGGTTAACCTCGCGGTTCACGTGTTGCAGCGCTTCTGTCGACGGCATCACATAGACGTCGATCACCCGCCGGATCTGATAATGATCCACTTCGGTGGGAGTATTGATTTCCTTAATACCCGCGACCGATTGCAAAGGGGTGTACGAAGCCTGTCTGTCGCCCCGCAGGGGAATCTGCTTGAAGTCGTCCATGCTCATGTGGGCAATCTTCTGGTCGAAGTACTGCACGGTGAGCATGTAGTTATTCCCGGTCCGGGGGTCGATCCAGTAACTGGGCGCGACCATGCCGTTCGAAGTGAGCGCGGTAATGACGTTGTCTACGATCTCCTTGGGCGATAACCCGATCAGGCTGGCTCGTTCGCGATCTATGTCGAGGGCCACACCGGGATAACGCAGGTTCTGGGGAATCAGCACATCGCCGACATCCTTGAGGCGCTTGACCTGGGTGGCGATGCGGCTGGCAATGGCAAACGACTGATCCATGTCGTTGCCGCTTACCTGAATATCGATCGGCGCCGGCAATCCCTGGTTGATGACGGAATCGACCAGTCCTCCCGCCTGGAAGTAGGTGCTCAACTCAGGCATGTCATTGGCGAGCTTTCTACGCACGCGGGCCATGTATTCGTAGCTTCCGATCTCGTGACCCGGCTTCAGGCTCACCTGCACAAACGCCGTATCCATGGACGAATTGCTGGTATAGATGGCGGAGAGATCGGGAGTAATTCCGATGTTGGAGACGATCATATCCAGATCTTGGGGACGAACCACATCGCGAATCTCCTGTTCCACCTGGGCAACGTAACGGTTGCTGAGCTCGATGCGGGTTCCACTGGGGCAGTGGATGTTAATCACAAATTGGCCGGGGTCGGTACGGGGAAAGTAGGATCGGCCGAGCAAAGGAAATAAGGCAAAACTGAGAAGGACAACGCCGAGGATGCCGAAGGCGGTGGCGACTGGACGCAGTATGGAGCGATTCACCACCACGACGTACTGTTCAAGCATTCGCTGGAACCAGCGGTTGAAACTGCCGACGATTCTTTGGAAGGATTGCTTTGGCGCTGGAGCCGGAAGGGCCGCGCCATCGGTTTGCACAACTTGTTCATGTGCAACGTCAGCGGACTTGATAAACCGGGCGCAATAGAGCGGCACTACGGTCATGGCTACGGCATAGGAAGCAAAGAGCGCGAAGACAACGGTCAGTGCCAGGGCGGTAAAGAGATACCGGCTCACCCCGTAGAGGAGAGCAACGGGAAAGAACACGATCGCGGTAGTGAAGGTGGCCGCGAGCACGGCCAATTGAACCTCTTTGCCACCGACCTCTGCCGCCACCTCCGGCGTGGCTCCCATCTCCAGGTGGCGGAAGATGTTTTCGAGCACCACGACCGAGTTATCGATCAAGCGGGAAAAGGCCAGCGCTAGCCCCGCCAGGACCATGGTGTTGATAGAGCCGCCCCCGGCGCTGATGCAAATAAAGGCTGCGAGCGCGGAGAGGGGAATGGATAAGAGAACGGCGAAGGTAGCGCGTACGCTGCCCAGGAACAACAGGATCATCAAGGCGGTAAGAACCAGGCCGATGCCACCCTCGTTCATGAGGTTCTTGATGGCGGATTTGACGAATATCGACTGGTCAAAGACAACGGCGGTTTTGAGAGACGATGGTATGTCGACCAGGCTCTTGATCGCCGTCTTCATGCCATTGACGATGGTGATGGTGTTGCTGTCGCCGCCTTGCTTCAGGATCGGCACATAGACCGAACGCTGGCCGTCGATCCGAACGATGTTGGTCTGAAGGGTCCCCGAGTCTTCCGCCTTGCCAACGTCGCCCACCATGATGGAGGCGTTGCCGACCGACTTCAGAGGGAGGTCGTTGATGAGCTCTGGTGTGGAGACCTGGCTATTGGCGTAGATGTTGTAGTCCTTGGGACCGATACGGACATCGCCGGCAGGCAAGATGAGGTTGGATTCGTTGACCGCTCTGACGACGTCCATCAAGCTGAGGTTGTGCGCCTCCAGCTTGAGCGGATCGACGTAGACCATGATCTGGCGGTAGCGTCCGCCATAGGGCTGGGGGACGGAAGCGCCGGGCACATTGGCAATCTGGTTGCGTACCTGGAACTGGGCCAGATCCTTGAGTTGGGTCTCGTTCAGCCCCTGCCCTTTCAAGGTTACCAGGCAGACCGGCTGGCTCGATGCATCCATGCCGAGCACTACGGGAGGCAGGGTGCCGGGCGGTAATCGGCGCAGATCGGCCATAGCGAGGTTGGCGATATTGCTCAATGCCGCGTTGGCATCGGTACCCGGCTTGAAGTAGATCTTGATCAGGCTGACGCCGGTCAGCGATCGCGACTCGATGTGGTCGATGTTGTTGCCCAGGGTGAAAAAGCGCTCGAAGGTGCCGGTGATGTCGGCTTCGATTTGCTGTGGGGGCATGCCGGAATAGAAGGTGGCTACCACGACCACCGGAATATCGATTTTCGGAAACAGGTCCACCGGCATACCGACGATGGCGGTGACTCCGACCACCATAATCACCATACAAATCATGATGATGAAGAAGGGATACTTGAGAGCGAACTTAGGCATGGCTACTCGCCCCCTGACTTTTCTTCATTCACGTCGAAGGCGGGCAACTGTTGGAGTCTCGGCTTTACGGTTTCCCCCACCTGGTAGTTCGACTGCCCTCCGGTGATCACGCGGTCTCCCTCAGCCAACCCATTCTTAACTTCCACCAGGTTGGAACCTTGCAAGCCGAGGGTCAGATTCCGCGTCTGCACGTGGTTCTGATCGTCGACGATGAGCACGGAGGATTGATTGCCATTGGTGATGACGGCCTGCACGGGAATGGTCAACACGTGGTCTCTGCGCTCCAACTCGAGCGTGGTGTCGGCGTACATGCCGGGGGTGAGCGACAAGTCTTTGTTCTCGACATCGATTTCGGTTTGCATGGTTCGGGTAGCGAGGCTGATATCCCTGGTAAAGCGAACTACCTTGCCCACCAGGGTGCGGTGGACAGCATCTACCTGCACATTGACCTGAGCCCCAACGTGGATGAACTCGACCGCATCCTCGGGAACGGGAATGCGAAGGCGGAGCAAGCTGCTCTGAGAGAGCTTAACCACGGGCAGGGATTGAACATCGGAGGCGGTACCAGCCTGGATGAGGGCACCGGTATCAGCGTAGCGCCAGATGATTACGCCGTCGATGGGGGCTACGACCCGGGTGTAATCGGCCAGAGCGCTGACCCGCTCGTTGTCGGCGCCGGCGACATCGAAGTTTTGCCTGGCGGCGCTGAGCGCGGACTTGGCTGCATCGATTTGCGCCTCCGAAGCCAAATCTTTCGATTGAGCATCATCCAGTTCCTGCTCCGCGATCAAGCCGGGTTGGCTGGCCGAGGCCTGTTTCAGGCGGGTGTAATTGGCATGCAGGGAGGCGTGTTCGGACTGGGCGCGCAGGACTTCCTGCTGGGCGCGCGCGATCTCGTCTTTCCGACTGGCCACTTCCGCCACTGTGCCCTTCAATTGAGCGCTCAGTTCCGGCATTTCCAGGACAGCCAGGACCTGGCCCTGACGGACCTTGTCGCCAATGTCCACGTAAATGTGCCGGATGTATCCGGAGACTTTCGCGTGGACATCAATGACCTGATAGGGCTGGAACTGCCCAGCGAGATTGAGCGTATGGACGATACTTCCCCGCTTCACTGCGGCTACAGTTGCCGAGGGAATTTCTGCGGCATCCGCCTGCGAGTTCCTGCCCCTGGAATTGCACGCAATCACACTGGCGAGGAGAGGCAGCGCCAATCCCACCGCGAGAAACAAGGCGATTCGCTTTCGCATGTCGGTAATGCACCTATTCGCTAGATCGATAGCCGGTCGAAGCCCGGGAGGCGGAGTATCCTCGCGGGAACAAGGACGCGTCAACCGGGTTTCGGGCTAAACCGAATACTTGTGAGGGTGATTCAGAGCAGACAGGTAAGCGAAGGAGGGGGACGAAAAAAGAAGGCATTCAAAGCCGGTTGGTGAGCAAGACGCCAGGGGCGCTTCGCTTCTAGCCGCAGGTAACTGAAGATCCGCGTGCCCGCAAGGCTTAGACCAAGCCAGACAAAGGCGAGCAGAACGAAAGAAAAAGCTTGAGCAGTTACAGGCCATGCTTCGGTACTGCTTACGAATAAAAAGTCGACGGAAGCCTGTTCATTTCTAGAGAGCAGCTTCGCTTCGGGAATATCGTGGGAAGCGGACTTGGGGGGATCGTAGAGAGAAAGCTTATATTGCAGACCCCAGGCAAAAACGGAAATCGCCAATCCCAGGAACACAAAGGAGAACCTGGACAGGCTAGCACGATTTTTCGCGGGGGCGTTCACCTTCGTTTCAATCATACCAGCCCGAAGACTCGATGCCGCCGTGCGAGCCCTGGTGGAAAAACTTACACTGCACCCTTTGACTCAAAAAGGCACAGAAAGGTAGCCTGATCTTCGATTTAGATGGATTGTTACAAGGAGGAAACCGTGCCAGAGAGGTTGCGCCTTACGACTGGATAAACAACCTCCCTGATAGCAGCACCCGGTCACGGGGTTCTGACATGCCGGAGCTGGAGGCAACTTTACCCAGCTCATTACCGACTTCGGCAGAACGCACAATTTAGTACTCACGCAAAAGCTCCAGGAACAGGCGGCGAAAGCAGATTCCCTGGCGACCAGGGAGGAAATTGTGTTGGCGGCGGATCAGGCCTTCTGCGACGCATTGACCGCCCAGGCGGTACTTGAAGTAGCCAGGCAAACGGTCAACAGCCGGCAGGCCACGCAAACCCAGGTCGACCAGATGACCAGGAACAATTTGAGGTCGACGCTTGACCTGTCGTTTGCGAATGTCAACTTATCGCAATCACAGTTGCTGCAGTAGGACGCCGAGAATAACGCCGATGCCACCATGGCGGCGCTCGATGCAGTCCTGGGACTGGATCACGAAGTCACCTACCAGCTGATCGACGATACGATGCAGAATAGCGCGCCCCCACCGGACGTCCATCCGCTCATTCAGAGCGCGCTGGCGCAGCGGCCCGACCTGCAGTCGCTGACGTTTGGCGAGCAATCGGCACAGAAGTTTGCCCGCGCGCAATGGGACCAGCTTCTGCCCTCGATCACGGCTGCCGGCACGGTGGGAACCATTCCCATCCGCGTGGATCAGTACTACTCCAACAATTGGTGGGGTGGGATCGGGGTGAACATGGAGATCCCGATCTTCAACGGCTTTCTCTATAGCTCAGAAGCAAAAGAAGCGAGATACCGCGCGCAGGCGGATGCGGAGCGTACGCGGAATCTTCGCGACCAGATCGTGCGCGACGTTCGCACCGCCTGGCTGCAGGCCAATACCGCCTACCAAAGGATTGCCGTCACCACTGAACTGCTCAAGCAGGCCAACCTGTCACTGCAGTTGGCACAGACGCGCTATCAGCTGGGGCTTAGTTCGATCGTTGAGCTCAGCCAGGCTCAGCTGCAGCAAACCAGCGCGGCTATTGACAACACCAACGCGCAATATGAGTACCGGCTTGCATTGGCGACACTCGACTACCAGACTGGTGCAACCCCATGATGGGAGAGTCCGCGGCAGTGGAGCTTAGCAATCCGGTCAGTCTCCGGCCATGCTGATTCCAACGCAGCTGAACGCGGCTATCTAGAATTTCAGCCGTCCCGGCGGGACTGGTTCATTGCCTGAACCCCGCTTAAAAGCCGTCTCGCGAAAGCGAAAACCCACATCTCGCAAAAAACGCGAGATATGGGGCACCCAGAGCGGTGGTCGGGACAAAGGCTTGCCCGAAGAGGTGTCCTATCGTCCTACGTGTGCGCGGACGAAGGTGAAGGAATTCTTAGAAAGGCGCAGTGCGAGAAAAGAAAACAGCAGGTCCCTCCACTACGCTGCGCTCCGGTCGGGATGACAATTCTGTTATGCAATTACCTAGATCCTCGACGGGAAACGCTGTTTCCTTGCAGATGAATTGTCATCCCGACCGGAGCGCAGCGTAGTGGAGGGACCCGCTGTTTTCTTTTCTCGGGTTCTCACGCAGACTCTAAAGCCCGTACATACACTCAAAGCCTGACCTTCACTCACGCCCGACCAGCCATGAGATAACGTAGACGAGACGGGAGGGTCGTATCGGCTGATATGAAGAGTCGCGGCCTGGTTAGGGATACTACCCACCTCTCCATCGGACAGGGCTTCAGGCTGATCATTCAGGCTGCCTACTTTGTCCTGATCGCCCGATCGCTGGGACCGGATGCCTATGGCGCTTTTGTAACCGTGGTGGCGATGGCCGCTCTTCTCGGACCCTTCTCGGGCCTGGGCACAGCCAATCTTTTCATCAAGAATGTACGGTCGGGCAAACGGGGAGCCGCGATCTGCTGGGGCAACGGGATCCTGCTCATCGTGGTTTCCGGAACCTTGCTTTCGGCCCTGGGGCTTGGCCTGAGCTTGATTCTGCAGCTGAAGACCTCGCCTTTTGTGGTGATCATGGTTGGCATTTCAGACCTGGTTTCCCTCAAAGTGACCGAACTGGCAGCATCCGGCTTTGCCGCGCTGGACCGGATGACACAAACCTCTATCCAGAGTGTGGTGGTCAGCCTGTTGCGGCTCGCCGGTATCGCCACCTTAATGGTAACGGTGCATCCGGTAACCCTCGATCGCTGGGTGGTGGTTTATCTGCTTACCAGCCTGCTGGGTACAGCTTATGCGGTGGTGAAGGGTTGGCAGCTTTGGGGACGCCCGGCGACGAATGTGCGGGCGCTGCGGGAAGATGCCGCGGAGGGTGTGTTCTTCAGCATCGCAGGCTCGGCGACGACGGTCTATAACGACATCGACAAGATCATGCTGAGCAGGCTGGCGGACCTGTCCGCGACCGGCGTGTACGCAGCAGCCTATCGGGTGATCGACGTAACCATGACCCCCGTCCGCTCGCTGGCAGCAGCCGCCTACCCGCAATTCTTCCGCAAAGGGTTGGGTGGCATGGCCGCAACCTATCCCTACGCACTGTCACTGATCGCAAAGACGGTTATTTATGGTTCGTTGGCCTCCGCCGGGCTGTGGCTGTTGGCTCCGGTCTTGCCCCACGTTCTGGGGCCTAAATACGAGGCCGTAGTTCCGGCGGTGCGCTGGCTGGCGCTGATTCCCTTGCTGCGCTGCATCCACTCCTTTCTGGCAGATTCGCTTTCAGGCGCGGGACTACCAGCCCGTCCGCACGGGTATCCAGGTACTTGTTGCTTTAGTTAACATAGGTGCCAACCTGGTCATCTTGCCGCGTTATTCCTGGCGCGGAGCCGCATGGACAAGTCTCGGTTGTGACGGATTATTGGTCGTCTTGTTCTGGTCACGGCTCTTTACTACCGCCGCGCTTCGGCCTAAAACTTAAGTTCTTACTAATGGGACCTGTCCGTAATTAGCACAACTTCGGTACTGAATGTTACGTCGCACTTAACGTGTTCCGCGCCGGCCAGCGATTTCTACCCTGAAAGGGTTACGAATTTTTTGCACAGCGGGTAAATCGTGATGCTATACTCGGTTCCACTGTTACGGACTGATCGGTAATTCAACGACAAAGCGCAAAGAACTGCGCGAAGTGAGTCCGTACCAGGGAACTGAAGTACTGTTACTGTTTCTGTTTAAGATTGCTGCTGCCTCCCCGTCTGATGAACGAAACACCTTAGAGCATGGCGCGACATTCTCTTATGTCAGGGAGAAACAAAGTGAGTTCACGCGGGTTGATTGCAGACAGTCGGCAGTTGACAGCCGCTGCCAGTACTGACCGACACCTGAGCCGGCTCTGTGTTTATTGAGGGCCCAAGAGACCAAGCAGGTGCTCATCGGCAATCGGCAACTCCATTCTCACCTGGCGGAGATTCTGGAGCTTCGCCGGCGGTGTGGCCAGGAGGACGATCTCACCACGGAGCCGGAATACTTCATCGCCGCCAATACGCTGGCAAACCGAAGGTGTGCCGCGGTGCTGATTCGCCAGGATCAGGAACTCGAAGCGTGTGTCCTGTTCTATGAACATTGCCGGTTTGGCATTGGGCTGGGACTTTTTCGCGGAGGAGATTACGTTGGGGAGAGCCTGGTGGCAGGGCGGGAAGCATTCCGCGTGCACTATGTGCATTTGGCGACCCAGGCGCTGCTGCAGACAGTGGCGTATCCATGGCGTAAGCCTCACCATCAAGGCTCCCGCTGCATCGCTGTATCGAGGTCATGGGTCCGGCGAGTTACTTCAAGCGATTTTGCGGAACTGAGGTACAGCACAAGCTGCCGCTGGCGAGCACCTACGAAGGCATGCTGGCCAGCATGGGGCCACGCACCCGGCGCAGCCTGGCAGGCAAGCGCCAACAACTGGAAAAGAGCACGAACGTGCAATTCATTCCTGCTCTCGAACCGGAACAGGCCCTGGCGGTGATGTTGGAGCTGGAAGCCAAGTCAATGCCTCAGCGCGTCACCGAGTTTTTCCATGCCCGGCACCGCTTGCTGCGCGCCAACTCGGATTTTTTTTCCATGGGCCTGCGGTTGCCGGATGGACCATGGCTAAGCCTGCTAAGTGGCTGGCGGCGCAATGGGGTGACCTATGTGGACCTGCAGATGAATGACATGCACTACAAGAAGGAATCGATTTCGGCGGTGATGCGCGCCTTCATGTTAGAGCATGAGATTGGACGTAAGCAGAAGCTGATCAACTTTGTCGGCGGGTCATCCTTGTTGCTGAGAAGATATTGCGAGCCGATTGAACCGTGCACGGATATTTTTATCGCCAAGCCTGGTCTGCGATCCAATTTCTTCGAGATGATCGCCAGACATGTGCGATCGGGAAGTGTTTATGAGCGTTTGAAGCCCGGAGCCGAGACCAAAGCTGCCGAAGAAATGGAAAATTGAATCCTGGGAGTCTTTGCGCTGCCCACGCCTCAAGACCTGCGAGTTTTCATACCCCGGTGAGCAAGGAAAGCTTAAGATTTGCGGTATACTCCCCCGATTTTTAGCCAGAGGGCTCGCGATGAGGAGAATAGCGCTCGCTGCATGGATGGTCGTCCTGACCTCGTTCCATGGGCTGTTTGCCCAGAGCATTGTGTTTGTGAGCCCCAGCACCAAGGGTCTTTTGACCATGTCTTGCGCTGAGGGCTCGCTGAACTCTTTTGAACAGCTGCACTATATGGCCGCCGCGCACTACGTGGCAGAGCATCTTTGCCAGCAGCCGCAAATCGACAGCGCGGTGGGTGTCTGGAAGGGCCAGGCGGAAAACTCGGGCATGATCGACGGCTGCCCGAGCGATCGGGCACGCGAGATTGGGCGCGCTTTTGGCGCGATATTACCACCAGGAGAAGGCGCTGGTTTTCGACCGCGACGCGACGGGAAAAACATCGCTGATCAGCTTTCACGCCAGCCAGCCACTGGGCGTGGTCGCCATCATGATGGCCCAGGCAAACATAAGCGCCGCCACCGTGATTCCCCACATCCAGGACAACCTGATGCTGATTGTCGGTACCGACGCGGCTGAGCACGCGCGGACCATGAGCCTGTACCCTTCGCTCCATGGGCGCGATTTGCATGAGGAACCGGGACTACGGAGATGATCGGCGATGAGGATCGCGCCAAGGCTCGAGACATCTTCACCGCGATCGTTACCCATGCGCCGGCAGACGTGCGCCAGCTGGGCAGTGAAATGTACTCGGAGCAGTCAATGAATTAGGGCTCAGGCAGCATCCGAGGTCTCGGCCCGCACTAGTGTAGTGCGTCACTCATAGCATGGTGTATGTGGTGGGCAGAGCGAATCGCGCACGGCTTAAGATCGACACTCGAAGCGGTCCCCCACGGCCATGGCGGCAACCACTAGTCGTATAGACGGGTTATTTGGCCGTCTTTTCCATGTGGCCGCCAAACTCAAAGCGCATGGCGGAGAGCAGCTTATCGGCGAAATCGGCTTCGCCGCGGGAACTGAAGCGTTCATAGAGCGATGCGGTGAGCACCGGCGCCGGCACACCTTCGTCAATCGCCGCCTTGATGGTCCAACGGCCCTCGCCGGAATCGGAAACATGGCCGGCGAACTCCGCCAAGGCAGGGCTCTTGGTCAAAGCAGCGGCGGTCAGGTCCAGCAGCCAGGAGGAGATGACGCTGCCCCGCCGCCATACCTCGGCCACATCCGACAGGTTGAAGTCAAATTGATAGTGCTCGGGATCGCGCAGCGGCGTGGTTTCGGCATCGATTTCCCCGGTCTTGTGGCCGACATTGGCGTGGTGCAGGATGTTGAGACCCTCGGCATAGGCGGCCATGATGCCGTACTCGATGCCGTTGTGCACCATCTTGACAAAGTGACCGCGCGCCGCTGGGCCCGCAATGCAGGTACCCCTCTTCCGCCGTGCCGCCTATTTTGTCCCGTCCCGGGGTGCGGGGAATATCGCCGACGCCGGGTGCGATGGTTTTGAAGATCGGATCCAGGTGCTCGACAGCAGCGGTGGGGCCGCCGATCATCAGACAGTAGCCCCGTTCCAGACCCCAGACACCGCCGCTGGTGCCCACGTCGACATATTGAATGCCCTTGGGCGCGAGCTCCTGACTGCGGCGGATGTCATCGATGTAATACGAATTGCCGCCGTCGATCAGAATGTCGCCGGACTCCAGGTGGGGCGCGATCTCGGCAATGGTTTCGTCCACCACCGCGGCGGGAATCATCAGCCAGATGGCGCGCGGTTTGGAGAGCTTGCTGACCATGTCCGCGAGCGAGGAAGCTCCCACGGCCTTTTGCTTCTCCAGATCCTGAACAGCTTTGCGCCGACCTGTCGAACACCACGCTGGTGTGACCGTTGTTCAGCAAACGCTTGACCATGTTGGAGCCCATTCTGCCCAGACCTACCATTCCTAATTGCATCGAATTGCTCCTCTTTGGTTTTGTGTTCTTCGTCGGTTGTGCCGGCTTACTTGAGCTTGCGGTAGCGGCGGATAAGGTTATTGGTGGAAGCATCGTGCTGCAGCGCCGGCGTCTCCCGGGGCTTCAATCTCGGCAATGATGTGCTGGGCCAGCACCTTGCCCAATTCGACGCCCCACTGATCGAAGGAGTCGATCTGCCAGATGGTGCCCTGGGTAAATACCGAGTGCTCATAGAGGGCGACCAGCTTGCCCAGCGTCTCCGGGGTTAGCTTTTCCGCCAGCAGGACGTTCGACGGGCGGTTGCCCTCGAATACGCGATGCGGCACCAGCCAATCCGGCGTTCCTTCCGCCTTGACCTGCTCCGGCGTCTTGCCGAAGGCCAAGGCTTCGGCCTGGGCAAAGACGTTGGCCAGCAGCATGTCGTGGTGGCGCCCGAGCGGATTGAGGGTCTTCTCAAAGCCGATGAAGTCACAGGGAATGAGCCTGGTGCCCTGGTGAATCAACTGGTAGAACGAGTGCTGCCCGTTGGTTCCCGGCTCGCCCCAGTAGATGGGGCCGGTATCGTAGTCGACCCGCTCCCCTTCCAGGGTGACGTGCTTTCCGTTGCTTTCCATGGTGAGCTGCTGCAGGTAGGCGGGAAAGCGCTTCAGATACTGCTCATAGGGCAGGACCGCCATGGTTTGCGCATCGAAGAAGTCGGTGTACCAGACGGTAAGCAGCCCCAGGATGACGGGCAGATTGCTCTCGAAGGGAGCGGTGCGGAAATGCTCGTCCATCTGGTGGAAGCCGTCGAGCATGGCGCGGAAATTGTCCGGGCCGATGGCCAGCATGGTGGAGAGGCCGATGGCGGAATCCATGGAGTAGCGGCCGCCGACCCAGTCCCAGAAGCCGAACATGTTGGCGGTGTCGATGCCGAATTTTGTGACTTCCGCGGCGTTGGTGGAAACGGCGACGAAATGCTTGGCGACTGCGGACTCGTCCTTCAGACCCAGCCAGCGCCCAGTCGCGCGCGGTGTGGGCGTTGGTCATGGTTTCCAGCGTGGTGAAGGTCTTGGAGGAGATGATGAACAGGGTCTCGGCGGGGTCGAGGTCGATGACTGCCTCGGCGAAGTCAGTGCCGTCGACATTGGAGACAAAGCGGAAGACCATGGTCGCGGTCGCTGTAGTATTTGAGCGCTTCGTAGGCCATCACCGGGCCCAGGTCGGAGCCTCCGATGCCGATGTTGATGACGTTGCGAATGCGTTTGCCGGTGTGGCCTTTCCAGTCTCCGCTGCGGACACGGTCGGAGAAGGCGCTCATCTTGTCGAGCACTGCGTGGACGGCGGGAACGACATCCTCGCCATCGACAACGATCGTTTCCCCTTTCGGGGCTCGCAAGGCGACGTGCAAGACGGCCCGTTTCTCGGTGATGTTGATCTTTTCCCCGCGAAACATGGCGTCGCATACGCTCACGCAGGCCGGATTCCTGGGCTAGCTGGAGGAGGAGCTTGCGGGTTTCCTCGGTGATGCGGTTTTTGGAGTAGTCGAGAAAGAGGCCGGCCGCCTCGATGGTAAAGCGGGAAGCACGTTGAGGATCGTCGGAAAACAACGAGCGCAGAGGGATGTTCCGAATTTTTTCGTAATGCGTCGTCGAGCGCCTTCCAGGCTGCTCGTTGGGTGAGAGGCTGCACTTTCACTGCCGTTGCCATTGCTTTGCTCCGTTTCCCTGATGGGACTTTGCGGGTTAGATGCCCCACCAGCACTTTGGATCTTCCGTGGGCAATTTTCCCAATGCAAGGATTCTCTCAGAAGTAGGGTTACGCCGGAGGTGGGGTTGGGTTTGGGCGATTAAAATCGGGAGAATTTTCGGGTCGTTGTGGTGGGACTTGTCGCTGTACAGAGCTTGACTCCGCAGATCGCTCGACTCGCTTCGGGGCAGGAGTTTCACTGTGGACCAGTGGCACTGGCGACGTCGTGCGATATCCACTGAGGGCGCCACATCGCTGCGTGTCTTTGCGAGCGTGGCAGGAATATCCGGGTACGGTCCCGGGTGCAGGTGTTGATCCACCTCGAAACAGCGCGAATGATGCGGTCACCCGGCAGGCTTTAACTCGTCGCGAAAGCAAGCGGTTGATGGGCTCGACGTCTTTCGTCCCATGTACGCTGGTCCGACGAGCACCCGTTCAGAGTGGTGTGACGTGGAGAGTGCGGCTAACGACTTGAGGGGCCAGGGCGGCCAGGGAATCCTTGATTGAGGGGGTGCCCCGGCGGCTATGTCGTGGCGCCGGATTTGATGGAACTTGGAAAGGATGGCATTCGCTTTGGCCAGGGCTTCGATCCGCTGGGCGTAGGCATCGAGCTTGGCTCCGGGAATGGCAAAGACAGCCACATCGTCGGTGAGTACGTCCAGATAGGCCCGCGCTCCGCAGCAGCCCAGACTTAAGGCCGCCCGGCCGGTGTTCATGACCTGGGGAACGATGGCACAGGCGGGCCGGCCCATGGCTGGAGCATTCTGGTTTTCTACCTGCTGCGTGGCTTCCGAAAGGATGAGTGTCTGATTGGCGTTTACAAACAGAAGCACTACGTCCGGCGGCAAGGGGAAGCTGGCCAAAGGCGCATAGACGACGTATCGCGGGCTGCGACCCCAGAACCGGAATCTGCGCCAGGTCTTCTGGTCTCACATAGTCAAGCTCGCCGAATACCTTGAGAGCATCCATCAGGTCGGTCTGCTGCGCAGGAGAGGGTTGAAGATTGTGGGTGTAAACACCAATGGCACACAGGCTGTGGTCGGAGGCGGACGTGGCAAATGCAGCTGTTCGCGCCGTCTTCCCAGAATTTGCAGCCTGCGGGAACACGGCCGCGCATGCGCTTTCACGCCGGCAGGAACAGAGCCGGTGAAGGAAATCGCTACCGGTGGCTGCTGAAGATCCAAGCGATGCGGCAGAGAATGGCGGCTAACTGTGAATATTTGCTGGTCATTTCAGCCTTCCACCTTAAAGCCCAGATCGGTGATGAATGTGACGATGGCTTGCTCGGTTGTCTGGCTGGGATCGAAGCGCGACCGTCACCTTGCCCTCCGGATAGGTGGATTTGCTCGAAGTGATGCCTTTTTGTTGGCTCAGCATGGTGTCGAGGCCGGTGGCACAGGTGATGCAGCTGAATCCCTTGACGAAATAGGTCACGGTCTGCTGGCTCGCCGCCATGGCTTCGAGGGGGGCCAGGCTACCTACACTCGCCATCGTCACTAGTTGAAGAAACCGTCTGCGAAACATTTTGTTGTCTCCTTACCGGGCGGTTGCGGTGCCGGGTTCATATCTCCAGGGTGTCTGGATACTGGCTTGGTCAGAGAAGCGGGTGTCGGCGTAGTCGCTGAATTCGATCTTCTTGTTCAAGACACCGGTTTCCATCATCAGATCGCGCACCATATCGAAGTCCGCTTTGCGCGGAGCAAGGGGGCTGTACATGACCCGGTCCATGGGCTTGGTCAGCGCCCAGCGCAGCAATGCGGGTTTCTGGTTGTAGTAGAAACGGCCCACGAAATCGGCAGCGTCCTCGCGGTGGGGCTTGCTGGTATCCAGCCAGAGGCCGGAACGGGCGATGCCATCCACCAGGGTCTGGACGACCTCGGGACGCTTGTCGATCAGGTCCTGGCGCACGACCAGAATGCACGACATGTAGTCCGGCCAATATTCCCGGGCCTGAAAGAGGACCCGGCCAAAGCCGCCAAGTTCCGCTTGCGAGGGAAAGGGCTCACCCATCACAAACGCATCGATGGCATGGGCGGCGAGGGCGCCGGAAACATCGGGCGGCGCCATCTCGACCATCTTGATTTCGCCGGGCTTGATGCCCTACACCTTCATGGCGCGAAACAAGAGCAGGCGCTCGTCGGAAAAGCGGCTGGGAATGGCGATGGTGCGGCCGCGCATATCGGCAAAGGTCTTGATGGGGCCGTCCTTGCGGACGACGACCGCGCTGCCGTAACGGTGGCCCAGGTACACGATCTTGATGGGAACTCCCTGCGACAACGAGAGCAATGGCCAAAGGCGCCACGATGAAGGCGGCCTGCACCCGATTCGAGATCAGCGCTTCCTTGATCTCCGGAAAGCCCTGAAACATTCGGGGCAGAAACATTTCGCCCGACAGAGAGTACTTGGAAATGTAGTCGGTTACCGGGCAGGTGAGCTGGCAGGTGGCGGGGAGGTAGGCAACGGTGATTTTTCGTTTCTCGAGCGGCCGATAGTCATTCAGAACAGCGGCCCAATTCACGTTCAGCCAGGCATGCAGCGCCGGTGATCAGCACCAGCCAGCCGAACACACCCAAGGCGATCTTGCCTTTAAGACTCATCGCGGAACCCCCACCGAACGGACTTGATCTTTTCCAGCCGGCGGAAGCCGAGGTCGAGCGCCAGGCCGATGAGGCCGATCATCAGCATGGCGGCAACCACCAGGTCGTAGCGCTTGCCCGAGTTGCGCGAATCGATGACCAGATAGCCCAGACCGGAATCGACGGCAATCATTTCCGCGGCAACCACCACCAGCCATGCGATCCCGAGGGCGATGCGCAAGCCGATAAGAATCTGCGGAAGAGCGGCGGGAAAGACCACCTTGGTAAGGATCTGCGCCGGGGATAGGCCGAAGTTGCGGCCGGCGCGGCGGAATATGGCGGGCACATTGGAAACGCCGCTGACGCAGGCAACCAATGATCGGAAAGAAGGCGCTGAGAAAGATCAGAAAGATGGCTGCCCGGTCGCCGACGCCGAAAAAGACGATGGCCACCGGAATCCACGCGATGGGGCTGATGGGGCGAAGGATCTGCAGCACTGGATTCACTACCTGGTTAGCTGCCGGATACCAGCCCAGCGTCAAGCCCAGGGGGATTCCTACGACGGCCGCAGCGCCGAATCCAAGGGCAACGCGGCGCAGGGAATCGGCGATGTCGGCCCACAGCACATGCTTGTGCAGCAGCTCGGCCAAACCCTTTTCCACACTCAGCGGCGAGGGAAAGACTTTGGTTGCGGTCCAGACGACGGAGTAATGCCACACCGCCAGAAGCAGCCCGGCCGCGAGCAGTGGCCAGAAGAACTTTTCCCACTGCGCTGGTTTTGCGAGCGAATTCATATCGTGTGATGCCAGACCGATCTGCTTAAAAGTTCCGTCGCGAAGTTCCAGGTAGCGCGGGGAGCTGATGTCGCGCGGATGCGCGATGTCGATGGTGACGAATTGCTTGAATCTTGGCCGGGCGGGAGCTCAAGACCACGACCCGGTCGGCAAGCTGCACCGCTTCGTCGATATCGTGGGTCACGAAGATGATGGTTCGCCGCTCGGTCTGCCAGATGCGCAGCAATTCGCCGCGCATGATGAGCCGCGTGATGGAATCCAGCGCGCCGAAAGGTTCATCGAGAAAGAGCATGTCAGGATTGACGGCCAGGGCGCGGGCTACTTCAGCCGCTGCTTCATGCCGCCGGATAGATCCGAAGGATAGGCTTTCTCGAAGCCCTGCGAGACCGCACCATTTGAACGTAGTGGGCGATGCGCTGGTCGCGTTCCGCGCGCGGCAGCTTGGACAGTCCGAACGCCGATATTGCCTTCGACCGTAAGCCAGGGAAAGACGCCGCGTTCCTGGAAAACGAAGGATGCGGCGCGGATCGGGTCCGCTGGACGGCCTGGCCATCGATGGTGATCGCTCCACTGGTCGGGGAAAGGAAGCCTGCCATGGTCAAATTCAGCAAGCGTCGACTTGCCGCATCCTGAGGGTCCGACGAGGCAGACGAATTCTCCCTCGGCGACATCGAGATTGATATCGTCGAGAACAGGCGTACTTTTGCCGTCGCGCGTCGAACACCATGCGGACGTGTTCCATGCGTAGCTTGTTACGCTGACCCGATGGTGTGTTGAGAGTTTCTGTCGCCAACTTAATCCTCCGAATAACTCCACCGAAACGATTTCACTCGTTCCAGCGATCGCATTCCCAAATCCAAGAGCAGGCCGATGATGCCGATGATGACCATGCCGGCGACGACCAGGTCATAGCGGTTGCCGGCGTTGCGCGCGTCGATAATCAGGAAGCCCAAGCCCGGAGTTCACCGCGATCATCTCGGCCGCCACCACCACCAGCCAGGCGATGCCCAGGGTGATGCGCGAGCCGACGATCAGCTGCGGCATGACGGCGGGATACAAGACGCGGTAGACGAATTGGGCCGTGACTCAGACCGAAATTGCGGCCCACATTGATATAAACGGCGGGAATGTTTCGCACCGCACTCATCGCGGTCAGGAGCAGGGGGAAGAAACAGCCCACGAAAGATGAGAAAAATGGCGGCAAAATCTCCTACTCCGAACCAGAGAATGGCAAGCGGGATCCAGGCCAGACGGTGAGATGGGGCGAAAGATCTGAACCAGGGGGTAGAGGGCCATTTCGCCTCGGCGGTACCAGCCAATGGTGAGCCCCAGCGGAATAGCCAGAACCGCGGCCAGGGCAAAGCCCCAGGTGACACGGAAGAGCGATGCAACGACATACTTGAGCAGCAACCCGTGCTGCAAGAAGCTCGCCGATGGCTTTGACGACCGCCCAGGGGCCGGGCAAGAGTTGATCCGGGTGGCGGCTGACGGCGATTTGCCACAGAACCAGCAGAGCCGCGATGAACGCGATGGGGCGGAGCCGGGTTGAGAGGCGCAACGACCTCGATCTCTTTTCTCGTTCAATCGCGGTCATTCTGAAAAGGTTCTCTTTTCGGGCGACTCTGCAAAAATGGCGAAGGTCGTCCTTGCACTGTAGACAAGTGCCGGTCCGAATGTCTTCGGCCTAAAGGTTGACCGCACACTCCATCTTTTGATGGAGATGTTTGCCGGCCGCAAAACGACCATGCAAGACCCGAGGGTCTTGCATGGTCATTCCGAGTACGGAAGAACTACCTAGTGCGAAACCACGTGGGTTTCCTTCTGATGCGCAAGAATTGTTTTCTGATTCGCCAGAATTGTCTTCTGATTGGCAAGAATTTCATCCAAGGAGGCTTGGTTCTTTAAGATTGCCGCCTGATTCTGAAGCAGAGTCTTTTGATTTTCCAGGATGGTGGCCTGATGGCCAAGGATTGTTTTCTGATTCGCTACCACTTCGTGATCCGACATATTACTTACCTCAGTCTTTTCGCTATGCTTGCTGTTTACGGGGGATAGGCGTTCCGCTTTGTGGGGCTGAAAGGCCTGGTTACGTTTACAGGAATGAAAGGACTCTAAACTGAGGCGGCTCTATGACCATACGAGCCTGCCCAACCGTCGACTGCGATCACTATACGCCGAATCAAGAAAGCTGGTGTAGTGCATCACTACGAGGACGCCGGTGTACGCGGCAAAGGTCAAGGACGCTCGCAGGCAACGGCTTTGTTAGATCGCGGGATCAACGTGCACAGCTAAAAAACAAATCTGCTGGTAAAGGCGAGCTCATGGTTATAGGTGTGAAATTGCGAGGTCGCAATCTGCATGCCTGCGCCGAAGGCAACGCCGAGTGCGGCTTCGCTCATCGCTGGGACGAAACTTGAATTTGCTGAAGACGATGCCCGGGGTTAGAAAATTTTGCTTCTTGCCATCGTTCTTTCCGGCAAAAAACCAGGTGGCGTTTGACTCGAGCTCAGGCCACACATATTTGGTGAGATGATATTGCGCGGTGGTATTCCAGGCGATGGAACGGCCCACCTTGTTGGTTTCCTCCGTCGGCAGGGTTCCTCCCAGGCAGGAAATAACATCGAATTTGCCGAACCCCTTGCCCGAAAGAAGCGTCGGCGAGACCGAGGAATCGGGGCTGCCGTTACTATGGCTGCCAGTGGGGATGGTCGCGGTGAGCTGCGCACTCAACATGTAGTTTCCATCCTTTTCGTTCCTGGAGAGAATGCGGTACTTGTAGAGAAACCCGACATCCCCAAAACCGTCTTTCACTTTGGGCGTGTTGTGCTGTAGATACGGCGCGTAGTAAACGTCGACTTCGCTGTTGAAGCCGGGGATCAGGTTCAGCCCTCGACTGGCTCCGTAATTCCAGGTGGAGGTGAGCGTTGGAGTGATCTGGCGGGTGAAGTCAGCGCGAAAAACCTGGATCAGCATCGGATAGGGCGAGACCAGCGGGGGCGGCCATGACGGCTGCCTAGCCTGGGTCGCGCTGGTTCGCGATTCCCATTTGGCAAAGAAGTTGTCCTGGGAGAACAAGGTGCTGGTTGTGGCCGCCAGAAGCAACAAAAGTGCAAATAATTTTCGTGTCATAGTGTCTGGGTAAGGTTGCTTGAGTAGCGCACAACGGTCAACCTCCCAAGGGATGAAACGACCTCAACCTTTAGGCTGAGGACCGGCGTCTGAAAGATGCGCTATGCTGAGGAAACTATGCAGCACCAGTATATTGAGCGCGTGGTTGATCTTACGGAGCCGGAAGCCAACCAGATTCTATCGCCTCCCAATCGAGGAAGCACGAGAGATTGTTTTGCGCGGGTCCGCGGAGGCGGTGGGCCGCATCGCGGGTTCGTTTGCGCTGGTTGCCCGTGAAGGCAAGACGGTGAAGATGGCGCGCTCGCTCGATCGCCCCCTGCGCTACTTTCTGGCCAAGCGCCAGGAAGGCCCGGTGCTCATTGTCGCTGCGCGCATCGATACGATTTACAACTGGCTGAAGGCGGAGGGACTCGAAGCCCAGTTCCACCCCAGCTATACGAGAATGGTTCCCGCGCATCACGTGGTGGAACTGCAGCTTATCGGTTGCCCCGATCCGGACCCGGTCTATACGCGTTTCTTTACCCCTTCGCAGGGCGTGCTGAGCACGGACCTCGACCAGATCGGGCGAGCCTACATTGGCGCGCTGGCCGACGAGCTGGCGCAGTGGCTACCCCGGCGTGCCTGCCCATGAGCCCATCGGCGTGTGCTTTTCCGGCGGCATCGACAGCGGCAGCGTTTTCCTTACCGCCTACCACGTCATGCTCAAGCTGGGCATGAGTCCCTCGCGGCTGAAAGCTTTCGTGCTCGATGTGGGCGACGGTCCTGATGCCGGCCAGGCGCGCGCCTTTCTCGATGCGCTTGGGCCTGGGGCTCTTCCTCGAAGCGGTGGCGGCGGATGCATCCGTCGCTCGATGTCGATGAGACCATCCGGGTGATTGAAGATTACAAAGCGCTCGATGTGGAGTCGGCAACTATGGCGATGGCGTTATGCCGGGGATTGCGCCAACGCTATCCTGACTGGCGCTACCTGATCGACGGCGACGGCGGCGACGAGAATCTCAAGGACTATCCCATCGAGCAGAATCCTGAACTTACGATTCGCAGCGTCATCCACAATCCGATGCTGTACCAGGAAGGATGGGGGGTGGGCAAGATCAAACACTCCTTGACCTATAGCGGAGGACTTAGCCGCTCCTACAGCAGAACCTACGCTCCGGCTCATCACTTCGGTTTTCATCGGCTTCAGCCCGTATACGCAACCGTCGGTGATCGCAGTGGCGGAGGGCATTCCTTTCATTGCGCTCACGAATTACGACGTGGAACGGCTGTACCAGCTGAAGGGCGATATCGTGTCTCGCGGAGTAAAGGCGGTGACCGGGTTCGATATGCCGGTGTTCTCCAAGCGGCGCTTTCAGCACGGGGCGGTTTCAGAAGCCACGCTGCATTCCCGGCTTCCGTTTCGCGAGGCGGAGTATCGGCAGAAATTTCTGTCTCTGTATTCATGAGCGCTGAGGTTGATGCCTGGATACTGAGCCGTCGTCCGGCGCGTGAAGAGCGCGATCCGTATCTTCCTTATGAGTATTTTGTGGAAGAGGAGTGCGGCGCCGGGGGAGCGGTTGTGCCGGTTGCCACCGTTTTTCTTACCAATCGGGAATGCCCGTTTCGCTGTTTGATGTGCGACCTGTGGCGCAACACGCTCACAGAAACGGTACCGGTGGGGGCGATCCCCGCACAGATCGATCACGCGCTTCGGCAGCTTCCGCCGGCACGGCAGCTCAAGCTCTATAACAGCGGCAGTTTTTTCGACCCCAAGGCAATTCCTCCTGAAGACTACGGCGCCATCGCCGAGCGGGCCAATGGCTTCGAGAGGTTGATCGTAGAGAATCATCCCGCGCTGGTGGGGGATGCTTGCCTGCGCTTCCGCGACCGGCTTAGCGGCAGGCTGGAGGTGGCCATGGGTCTGGAGACGGCGCATCCGGAGGTCCTGGCCCGGCTTAATAAGCGCATGACACTCGATCAGTTCTCGAGGGCGGCACAGTTCCTGCGCCGCAACGGGATCGATCTTCGAGTGTTTATCCTGGTGCAGCCTCCTTATATGTCGGCAGGCGAGGCGCTCGCGTGGGCTGAGCGCGTCTTTGGATTTCGCGATGGAGCATGGCGCCACGGCCGCGGTCCTGATCCCGACGCGCGGGGGAAACGGGGCCATGGAAGAACTCCTGACCAGGGGGCAATTTGCGCCTCCCGCTCTGCAGACTTTGGAAGCGGCGATGGAGTATGGCTTGGGTCTCAGGGCGGGCAGAGTCTTCGCTGACCTTTGGGGATTGCGCGAGTCATGCGCTGACTGCCATACGCCAGCGCGCCGCGCGCCTGCAGCAGATGAATCTGCAGCAGGTGTTGCTGGACAGGATTTCCTGTGCGCAGGTGCCGTGGTGCAAGTTGATCTCGTGGTCGTCGGCGCCGGGTTCGGCGGCAGCGTGATGGCGATGATTGCTCATCAGCTCGGCCTTTCGGTGGTGCTGCTGGAGCAGGGCAGGCATCCGCGCATGGCGATTGGCGAATCTACTACGCCGCTTAGCAATCTGCTGCTGGAAAGGCTCAGTGCTGACTTATGATCTGCCGCGGCTTGCGCCGCTGGCGAAATGGGGAAGCTGGCAACGCGCTTATCCACAGATCGGCTTGCGGGCTGAAGCGCGGGTTCAGCTTCTTCCACGAGGCGGGGCAGTTGCTGGTGGCAGCAAGCCCGCACGATGAGATCGCCGACACCCATTGGTACCGGGCGGAGGTGGATCACTTCCTGGTTATGGAGGCGCAGAGGCTTGGAGTCGAGTACCGTGACTGCGTGCGGATCGAGACGTTGGATGTTGCGGAGGATGGCGTGACTCTTGTTGGCCGTGCAGGCGATGCGCCGTTCCGGCTTGGTGCCAGGTTTTTGATCGATGCTACCGGCCCGCGCGGGTTTGCTGCACCGCGCTTTGCGGCTCGCGGAGTCTCCGTTGCCTGGGCATGCCGGCTACGGAAAGCCTCTACAGCCATTTCACCGGGGTAGCGCGCACGGAGTGTGGCGAAGAGACACCTCCTTATCCCGTCGATGACGCGGCCGTGCACCACGTGTTTGAGGGTGGATGGGTTTGGGTGCTTCGATTCAACAATGGGGTTACCAGCGCCGGGGTGGCAGCTACCCAGGATGTGGCGCAAGGAGTTGGCGCTGAGCGAGGGCGAGGCTGCGTGGCAGCGGCTTCTGGACCGGGTGCCTGGGTTGCGAGTCGCAATTCAAGCGGGCGGCGGCCTGCCAGCCGTTCCGGCACATGCCGGTGATTAGTTTTCGCAGCCGTACCATCGTGGGCCGGCGGTGGGCGATGTTGCCCTCAGCGGCGGGTTTTGTTGACCCGCTGCTGTCAACCGGATTTCCTCTTACGCTGATGGGTATCGAAAGACTGGCGCGGGTCCTTGGACAAAGATTGCTGAGCTCAAAAGCTACGCTGAGGAAACCGAAGGTGATTTGCTGGCTGCTAGTCGGCTGATTGGCGCGTTGTATGCAACCATGGGCAACTTTCCCGCGTTTACCGCGGTGTCGCTCCTATACTTTGCTGCTGTTAGCTTCTGCGGAGACGGCTACAGCGGCTGGGCAAGCCGGAGTTGGCGCCGGGATTTCTTCTGCGTGAGCATCCGGGTTTCGGGCCGGCAGCGCAGGCTCTGCTCGAGCGTGCTTACGAATTGGATGGGGCTGCCGATACGCAGGCGTTCACGGAGGAGGTACTGCGGCTGATTGAGCCCTTTAATTTGGGCCGGTTCGGCGATCCCTCGTTTCGTAACTGGTATCCGGTGCGCGCGGAGGATCTGATGGATGCGCGGTCCAAGTTGGGAGTCAGCGAGAAGGAGATCATTGCCATGCTGGATAGGACGGGCTTCGGGTTGAGGGGGGTAACAGCAGGTCGTCATCCAGAACAACGTCATCCTGAGCGGAGCGCCTGACAGATTGACTCGCGAGACACGGCGCACTGCGTGGCGCGCAGTCGAATCTCCACGGATGCTTATGTTGCCCATGCTGTTCGGGCCTTTTCGACCAGCGAAGCCCGAGAACAGGAACTGCCTGCGGTACGCTCTTGTTGGTCACGGAGTTACTTCAGTTACTCGGTCTCCACGGAAAGACGTGGGGGGCCGTCAGGTGTCGGACTTCGGTAGTTGAAAAGCTCCGAGGATCAGCATGGGCAAAATAAGCATCCTCGGGGTCCTTCGAACTGCGTCGCCATCACCAAGCGCCGTGTCACGCAGATCAATCAGTCAGGCGCTCCGGTCGGGATGACGATGTTGTGGTGAGTTGGAGATGCAAACAGCAGCCGGATCGATTTGTGTTATGCGGAGAGGCAGGGCCTAAAAGCTCTACGGTGATACCGCCTTTTGGAAAACGATTGCATGCGCTGCTACGATTCCCTTCCCTTCCTGCACGGTGATGGCCTGGTTGGGCGCGATGTTCTCAATAGCGTCCTTTGTGGCCGCTGGGCCACAGGATGGTCAACCGCATTTTTCTTCCTGGATCGGGTTTGCCTAGCCCGAAGGTCACGGGTAACTCGCTTTGTGACAAATAGCCGGAACCAGTTTTTACCATACGTAACAGACGTAGGTTCTTATCGACCTGGAGCGTAAGCTTGGCTCCGATGCCGTCGCGGTTGGAGCGGGTGCCGGTCAGCTTGACCCGCAGCATGTCGTTCTGATTGCCGTTCTCGTTGCGGAGCAGCCGTGCCGGGCCATTGGCTTCGGTAATCACCAGGTCCAGATCGCCATCGTTGTCGAAGTCTCCATAGGCAGCGCCGCGGCCCACAATTGGCTTCTGCAGCGCGGGACCTAATTGCGTGGACATGTTTTCAAACAGACCCTTTCCCCGATTGCGAAATACCAATGCGGGCTCCGCATACTTCAGGTGCGGTTGGGTCACGCTGATGTCGTCGGCTACGTGACCATTCACCGCCAGTACATCCAGCAGGCCATCCAGGTCGTAGTCGAAGAAAAAGGTACTGAAGGTGAGCGACTGCAAGGACCAGCGGTCAATGCCCGTCGCCTCGGAAGCGGAGGTATACAAACCTGAGCCGTCGGTGCGGTAAAGCGCCATGCCCTCGTTGGTGAAGTTGCCAATCACCAGGCCAGGATGGCCGGAGTTGTCATAGTCGCCGTTATCGACCCCCATGCCCGCACGGGTGGCGCCTGCGTCGCTGTAGGCCACGCCGGCCTGCACGGCAACGTCGGTGAAAGTGCCGTTGTGGTTGTTGCGATAGAGCTTGTTCGGCTGGGTGTCATTGGTTACCAGCAAATCGATCCAGCCATCATCGTCGTAATCCAACAGAGCGATGCCCAGTGACTTGCTGGCCGGCATCGTAGCAAGCCGGCGCGCTGGGTTACGTCTTCGAAGGTCCCGTCTCCGCGATTGTGGTAAAGCCTCGCGCTCTCGCCCTTGTAAACCTGGGGCGTGCAATAGGACTTATTTTTGGTGTCCAGGGAGCAAAACTGATCTTTGGCCAACGACCATTCCACGTAATGGGCTACAAACAGGTCCAGCTTGCCGTCGTTGTCGTAGTCGAACCATACCGCGCCACTCGAAAAGCCGCCGCCGCCTACTTTCGCCCGGGCGGTCACATCGGCGAAGCGGCCGTTGCCAAGATTCCGGAACAGGTGGTTCGATCCGACTGCGGTGATGTAGATGTCGTCCTTGCCGTCGTTGTCATAGTCGCCGACGGCGCAGCCCATGCCATACATCTCGACCGCCAGACCCGCCTGCCGGGTGCGGTCGGTGAAGGTTCCATCTCCATTGTTGTGATAGAGGGCAGGGTAGTTTTTCGATGAGCCATGACCTGGCCAATCCATCGAGTTCACAAACAGGATGTCCTGAAATCCGTCGTTGTCGTAGTCCAGCACACAGACGCCGCTCCCCATCGTCTCGGGAAGGTATTTCTTGCCAAAGGCACCGCTATGGTGGCGAAAGGAAATGCCGGACGCAGCCGTGGCATCGACAAAACGAATGGGGCCGGAAGGCCGCTGCGGTGATGCGGCTCCAGCAGAGATGCTGCAGCAACAGACAGAAAATAACACAGCGCCGTACCGTACGTTCAGGCATGCGCGACCAGAAGGCGGGCACGGCGCGAGTCCATCCACATTTCCAGAAGCATGGCCGTCGGCCCCACCAGGAAGAGGGCGTAGAACGGGGCATAGACCACCTGGTGCAGGCGCAGCACCATCTCGACCGCGGCCACGGCAAACGCCACCAGGCACTGGCCGGTCTTGGAGCGCACCGTCGTCTTGGGATCGGTAATCATGAAGAAGATGAATAGCTGATACATGGGCCCGGTGATGGGAGAGATTTCCGACCGCCACGGATCGCCCGTGATCCAGCTGCGCAGCAAGGCGAACGCCAGAAACGAAAGCACATAGGTGGCACTGATATGGAAACGGCGCAGGCGCCAGATGATCGACCGAGCCCAACGTCCAGATCACGATCATCGGCCAGACAAAGTTGCCCCACTGGATGCTCAATCCCGCTACCGTGCCGGAAGCAAGAACGAACATGGCAACGATGCCAAAGTTAGACGGGTTCCAGATGTGCCGGTCGTGGACGCGAAGCACGTACTTCGAAGTAATCGAAATCAGCGCGCAAAGGGCATAGGGCCAGAAGGCAGGGGAACGGACCAGGATGCCCACGCTGATGCCGCTGATGTAAGCACTCGCCAGGTTGGGCCACTTGCCAAAGTAAATGCGCGACAGAATCAGCTCAGCGACAAGGCTGGTGACAATCGCCAACAAGGTACGGGTGTAACTCTCCAGGATGCCGTAGGAGAGCTGGCCTACCAGCAGGACGCAGGAGATCAGGAGCGGGGAGAGATAGCGGTTGGAGGGGCTGAAGAATCGCTTCCACGCCGCCTCACGCTTCACCGGTTGCGCAATACTAACGCTGTGACTCATTCAGCCTCCGTCACATTGTAGAGCTTTCCGGGAACCAGGTTCTCGACGGTCTGCACTTTGCCCGATGGCCAACGGATGACCGCCTTCTCGATCTGCGGATTCTTCCCCAGCCCAAAATGCAGCCGGCGATCGTTCTGCGCGGCAAAGCCGCTTCCGCCGGAAACCTGCTGTACCTGTTGCTGGCCGTTCCAATAAAGAGTGACCTGCGCGCCGATCGCACTCCGGTTGCTCCTGGTCCCAACCAGCGAAAATTCGAGCCACTCGTTCTCTGGGCTTACGGTGTTCTTGTAGATCAGCAAGGGGCCGCGCTGGTTGGCCACCACTACGTCGAGACGCCCCGCGATTCCACAAATCAGCCATCGCCACCGAGCGCCCGTCATAGATATCGGTCGCTCCGACCGCCTGGGCTACATCCACAAATTTGGCTGCGCCATCGTTGATCCAGACTTTCTTTTGCTGATAACCCGATAGGCTGCGTCCATTGAACGCCGGCCAGTCTGGCTGCGTCGCCGATAATCTTGCTGTTGCCGCCCGCCACCCTGGAGAAGTCGTACCAATAACTCTTGGTCCGGCTGAGGGAGATGTAGCCGTTGGTGAGATATAGATCCAGGTAGCCATCGTTATTCAGGTCGCCAAATTGCGCGCCGAAACTCCACCCGCCTAGTTCCACGCCCATGTCCCGCGCCAGGTTTTCATACTTCAGGCTCGACTCTCCCTCCCGGGGTACCCAGAGATTATTGCCCTGGATCAGCACTCCCTCCTGGGAGATGTTGGAGACATAAATGGCGTACTTGCCCTGGTTCAGAATGTCTCCATAGGCGACGTTCATGCCGCTCTTGGGCGCGAATCCTACGCCGGTTGCCTGCGCCTGCCTCGTGGAAATGTCCGCCATCATTCAGGAACAGCTCGGAGACTCCGTAGTCATTGGCAATGAAGAGGTCGGGATGTCCGGTGCCGCGCAAGTCCGCGGCAGAAGCGGCCAGCGCCCAGCGGTGTGCTCTTGATTCCCGCCTTTTCGCTGACCTCCTCAAACCTGCCATTGCCCAGGTTGTGAAACAAGAACTTTCGGCCGCCGTTTTTTGCGTACTCAAAACTCTCCGGCATCATGCGCGTGGTCATGCAAATGCCACAGATCCAGGGTTTCGGGATAGTAGCCGCCGACGAAGAGGTCGAGCAGTCCGTCGCCGTCGTAGTCAAACCAGACCGCGGTATTGGCGTTGATCCAGGGCGGTAAGCCCGCGGCGCTCGGTTACTCGCGTAAAGCCGTGGCCCTGGTCGTTGTGAAATAGCTCGGGCTTTCCCCACTTGATGAGAAAGAGGTCTTCGTAACCGTCATTGTCATAGTCACCCCAGACGGCCCCCATGGAGACGCCGGTCCCTGCCTGGTTTACATCGGCCAGCGCCCATCTGCGCAGCAACATCCTGGAAGGTGCCATCGTGCATGTTGCGGTAGAGGTGGTTCTGGCTGCCGATGGCGCTGTTGGTGGCGTAGATATCGGGCCAGCCATCGCGATCGAAATCAACGATGGACACCGAGGCGCCCATCGAGGCGACCTCGGGCATAATGCCCTCCAGCTTGGCGTCCAACGTCGGCGCCTGGTGGACAAAGTGGACGCCGGCCTGTTGCGAGACTTCCTGCAGATGGAAGCCGTATCGCGCCAACGCCTGGCCCTCATCGAGCTTTGCCTGGGCCTCTTCCCGCCGCGCGGAAACCTGCTTGATGGCAAGGGGGGTCGCCAGCAGGCCGAAGAACACAATGGCAAGTACGATTCTCGTGCTGCGGCTCGCCTTCATTGGGTTGGGCGCTCCTCAGCGCCTGGTCCAAGGGCTCGGAGGTCACGTAGCGGGTGTGGTAGTTTTGCCAGTCTTCCGGATGTTGGCGGTACACCCACTCGTTTTCCAGAATGCCTGGAGCCTGGTTGTAGCTGCGCTTTGCGTGGTAGGGCAAGGGTTGCACGGTTCGGGAGTAGACGGTGTTGTAGTCTCCGTCTTTAATCCAGCCGTCGCCGGCGATCACATAATCCCGCACCCAGCCGGCGGGCGGGCGGAGGCTGCTCGGGAAAATGCAGGGTAATTTCGTCGCCGGCGTTCATGATCACATAGCGGTCATCGATGGCGGCCAATAACTCGCGGACATCGCCATAGCGAGTGTAGTAACCCTCGAGATCACGCCATATCTGCTTGCTGGCTGCGATGCGGTTGTAGTCGGGCAGCTCGGGAGAAGAAGCATTGGCCTGCCGGACCAGCGGAATATCCGCGGTAATGAAGATCGGCCAGCGACGGATCCAATCGCGTGACCTTGAGCTGAGTACCGGGCAGGCCCTGCGCCCACTCGATCGAATCCCAGTAGACTTCGAGGTTGGTTCGCAGGCGCAGCTTGCGCGGGGTGCCGGGCAGGAAGACATTCTCCAGATTGATGAGGCAGGTCTTCTTGCGGCCCGCCGGAAATCCCAGGTTCGCCCGGGCGGTGCGCCATCCGCCGTGCCCATCCGGGACTTCGAGGCTGAGAGCATGGGCTTTCTGGTGATGTCCCTGGCTGATAGCGACGTTTACCGAGGAGTCTGTCGGGTGTACCCATCCTTTGGCGATCAGCCACAACGGCCCGCTCGCCGGTACGTCGTTGCCCAGGTCCACCTCCACATAGTGATCGCGGGTAAGGCCCTGGTATTGACCTCGCCCGAAGGTATCGAGGTACCGGCCATCGAGCTTGGCTGACGATCGCGGTCACGTCGGCGCCTCGATCATCGACCGCTTTTGCTATGGCGTGGGGTGGCGCGACGGCGGTGATGGCCAGCTTGACCGGCGGAATCACGAATCGCTCATCGGTCAAAATCTCCGTGCCGGCGGGATGGTCGACGACCATCAACTTCAGGTAGTCATAGTAGTAGGTTTCCCATAGCTCTCCGGTGAGCCGCAGATCATAGTAGCCATCGCGGGGCACAAGTTGATCGCGGCCGATTTTGTACCACTCTTCGGTGGCCGCAATGGTGGACGAACCTACTGAGTCGATTTGCAGACCGAGCGCGGAACCCCAGGGCACCGCATCCTTCACGAAGCCGATCTGCTTGCCGTTCCAGGCAAACAGAAAGGGACAGGAGCCTTTCAGACGCTGCTCTGTCAGCACTTCCTGATCGGCCTGCAACGCGAACTCAGCGTTCTCCATGCCGTTGGGCCATTGGATTCTTACTACATCGGTGCCGCTCTGTTCGCCCAGGCCGAAATGCAACTGGGGCGAGGTGATGGGCTGCTTCTGCACCAGCAGGCCGGCGCGCAGCTCCATCTCTCCGCCGATACCAAAGGAGTTAATGCGCTGGTCGCCGGTCGCTACCCGTGCTCGTGGACGAAGTATCTGCCACTGATACTTTTTGCTTCCGTGATTGAGGGCCTGCTGCACCTGCCCGTCTGCGGAGAGTCCCAGCAGATCGAGTCTTCCATCGGCGTTGAGGTCGGCCACATCGAGCACCCGCGCGGGACCGACGGGCGCAGGCAGCAGAGTAAACTTCTGTCCGCCATTGCCCAGCCACAGCAAGGCGCCGGCCGGATCTCCCGGTTTTAGCGCGACTGGAGTCACCAGCAAATCCGTCACTCCGTTGTTGTCCAGGTCCGCGGCATGCAGGCGTACTTCTTCCGCCAGCCGGGGCGCGTTCCCCAATTGGGCAACGTTCCACCCTTCGCTGGTACGGGTGATCGCGACCAGGGCACCCGTCTCTTCCACAGCCACCAGGGCGAGCGTTCCCGTGCCGCTCACATCGGCGACCGTTACGGCCTTCACCGGGGGCAGATTGCCGGGCAGGGCAAGCTCCTGAAAGACACCGCCTCTCTGGTTATGAAAGAAATGGAGCCCGCCCGAGCCATCGATCATGGCCGCATCGGGATTGCCGTCGCCATCCAGGTCGACCCAGGCGAAGCCGCGAAGGCCTGCGATCCGGGCAAAGGGATGAATGGCGGTAAACGTGCCATCGCCGTTGTTTCTTAATACGACCGGCGCAGCCTGGGCGCCGAGCACGATGTCCATATCGCCATCGGCTTCGACATCGATCGCCCAGGCACCGGTGTAGGGGGCATTCAGCAATGCCGGCGGCAACTTGGTCTGCGCGGTCACATCGGTAAAAGAGGTTGGGCTCTCCTGGCGCAGGAAGCGGACGCCACCTTCGCCAGCCAGCACCAGGTCAGTTTTGAAATCGTAATTAAAGTCAACCGGCAGGATGGACTCTGGCTGCAGCGGCGCCGATCCGCCAGGGAAAGGAAACTCCGCCCCGGTCGCCAGCTTTACGCTGTGGCTATTGGCCACGGTGATCACCGGAGCGCCGGCGCCGCTGAGCGAGAGCGCTCCGACCCAGGTTGCTTCCGCGGCGGTCACATGGCGTGGCCTGGAAATTGATCGCGGTGTCGGCCGGCGGCGGAGTGAACGTTGGCGAGGGCAGCAGCAGGAAATGAGTAAAGGGCGTAGCCTCGTTGCCCGCGGTTGGCTGGATTACGTTCAGGCTCTGGCGGAAGTCCGGCAGGCGCATGAGCGAGTTGCGCAGAAATGCGATGCGCACGGCCGCCGCTCGCGGATCGGGGCCGGCGGCCGCAGCCTGCAAGGCGATCCACTGCTGTTGCACTTCTGGCGGCCAGGTTGCCGCGCGCGCACTCAGGCGTGCCACCACGGAGTGCAGGGTCTGCGGCGTCGCCCCGCTTTGCCGCCACCCGGCCGAGCTCCAGCAGAGCCGCTGGATTGTCCGGTTGTGCGGCGAGAATCTTCTGCAGCAATTGCTGAAACTCCGCCTCGCCGTTGGCGTCGCCTTGACGCTCAACTTCCTGCGCCAGCAAATACATGGCGCGCAGATTACGGGGGTTGAGCTGCACCGCCTGGCGCAGCTCGACGATCGCCTGCGACGGATTGCCGCGCTTGCTTTCGAGCACACCGGTCAGATAGTGAAGTTGGTCATTTTGCGGCGCCAGCTTTTGGGCCCGCGCCAACCGTTGCGCGGCGGCATCGAAGTTTCCCTGGCGCAACGCGAGCAGGCCCCAATTGGCCCAGCTTGCGGGCTCTCCCGTGGCTAGTTGCGTTGCTCGTTCAAGGGTGCTGTCCGCGCGCACATCGTCTCCCACCTGTAGCGCAGCCAGGCCTACGTAGAAAGCGGTGACCTCGTCCAGATATGCCTGGGTCGCCGGCTTAGGCAGCCCGGTGGAATGGCATCCGCTCAGCAACAATGCTAGCGCGGCCGTCCCCCACGTCCGACAGTTTCCACTCCACATATGGCCCTATGCTCGCGAGAAGCTCTCCCACGCTAGTGTAGTGCGTCACTCATAGCATCGTGATGTGATGTGGCTCAACTCCCCGTTTCCGTGGAGCTGAGGTAAAGGAAAGAAACAGCAGGTCCCTCCACTTCGCTACGCTCCGGTCGGGATGACAATTCTATTGGGAGCATGGACAGTGGTTTCCACAATAGAATTGTCATCCCGACCGGAGCGTAGCGAAGTGGAGGGACCTGCTGTTTCTTTCCTTTACCTATGGGGCCCCCCGGGGTGGTGGCTCAATCGCGGGAAGCAAGGGTCGAGAGTATCTGAGCTTGGAGTGGGTCGTCATCGTCCAAAGGATTGGAGCCTTTCCCAACCTTTTGGTTGATTGGAAGGGTGCGGCTAGACATCGTTCTTGGTGCGCAGGCCGCGGATGAGCAGGGGCATCACAAACAGGATGGCCAGGACGGTGGTGACCATGCCCCCGACGACCACGCGGGCCAGCGGTTGCTGTGCCTGGGCGCCAATGCCATTGGCAAGGGCAGCGGGGCACAGGCCCAGGCCGGCGGCCATACACGCCATGACAACCGGCCGCATTTCGTCACTGCAACCTTTCTTGCAGCCCGGCGTCAAAGCCGTCTTCGTTTTGGGCGCGGCGGATGCCGGAGAGGAAAACGACCGCCCCCAGGGTGGCAACCCCGGTCAGCGAAGTGAACCCAACCGCGGCGGAAATACTGAACGGGGTGCGGGTGAGGAACAATGTCAGTACGCCACCGATGGCTCCGAACGGCAATGTGCCGAGCACGATGAGCGCGTCCTTCCAGGTGCGGAACTGGATGTAAAGCAGGATCAGAATCGCAACCAGGCTCACCGGGATGATGAAGGCAAGGCGGCGCTGCTCCTTGCGTAAGCTATCGAACTCTCCGGCCCAGGTGTAGTTGTAACCCGATGGTAGTTTTATTTTGTTGGCCAATTGCCGCTGCAGATCCTGAATGGTGGTGGCAAGATCGCGACCGCGGACGCTGAACTTGATGGGAATATAGCGGCGGCCGTTCTCGCGATAGATCATGAATGCGCCATCGTGAGTCTCTACGTCGGCAATCTGGCCAATGGGAATCCGGCCACCGTCAGGGGTCGGCAGCAGGATGCCCTGAACAGCATCGGGGCCATTGCGAAATCGTTCCGGAAAACGGACGGTCAGATCGAACCTGCGGTCGCCTTCAATGACCTGGGTGACGGCTGCGCCACCCACCGCAGCCTGAATGGTGGCATTGACATCAGCCGCGGCGAGGCCATAACGCGCAGCCTTGGCGCGGTCGATGCGGATGAGCAGGCTGGGCTGGCCACCAACGCGAAAGACGCCTACATCCGCGACCCCTCTTACGGATTGCATCACCTGCGAGATCTGGTTGGCGAGACGCGACAGGGTGTCAAAATCGTCACCAAACAGCTTGAGCGAGTTTTCCCCCTTAACGCCAGACATCGCTTCTTCGACGTTGTCCTGAATGTTCTGGGAAAAATTCAGGTCCATGCCGGGGATGCGGGAGAGACGATGGTTCATCTCATCGATCAAGTCGTTCTTGCTCAGACCCGGCCGCCACTCGCCGGGCGGCTTGAGAGCGACGGAGAGCTCAACGTCATTGAAGGTGACAACATCGGTCCCGTCATCGGGGCGGCCCATTTGGGAGACGGTCTGGATGACCTCGGGAGACCTGGCAATCTGCGCCCGGAGTTGGTCGGCAATGTTTGCGGCGGCGTCAAAAGAAATGTCCTGCGGCAGGGTGGCGCGGATCCATAGGTTGCCTTCTTCGAGAGGAGGCATGAACTCTCCGCCCACGAAGGTGAAGAGTATGCCGGATGCAACCAGGCATACCAGGGCAACCGTCCAGGCGAGCCAGGGATGGGCGAGGACACGGGGAAGGCCGTTGTCATAACGGCGGCGGAGAAAGCTCCCAGATAGGTTTCGTGCTTCTCCTGCTTGATTTGGGTGGGAACGACCAGTTTGGCCAGCACGGGAGCGAAGATGAGGGAAAAGATGAGCGCACCGGTCAGCGCAAACCCATAGGTTACCGACATGGGCGCAAAGATCTTGCCGGGAACTCCCTGCATGGTGAAGAGAGGAATGAAGGCCACGAGGATGATGAAGGTGGCAAAAAGCACGGGTTTGGCGGCGTTGCTGGCGCCTTCAATGATGAGATCGACGTTGTTTTCGTCCTCTGTGCGGCGTGAGAGCTTGCGATAGATGCTTTCCAGCACGACGATCGAGGCATCCACGAGAATGCCAAAGTCGATGGCGCCAATCGAGATCAGATTGGCAGACTGCCCGGTGAGCACCATCATGGAAAAGGCGAAAAGCACGGCAAACGGAATGGTGGCCGCGGCGAGGAAGCTGATGCGCAAGTCGCCCAGCATGGAGATCAACACCAGGGTCACAAGAAAGAGGCCGGTGAAGACGACGTGGCGAACGGTGCGGGTGGTGGTGTTGATGAGGTTGGTGCGGTCATAGACGGTGCTGATGTGCATGCCTGGAGGCAGCAGACTGCCGTGGTTCAATTCGTGAATTTTCTTTTTCAGGCCCTCGAGTGCGGGAAGGGATTTCTCTTCCTTTTGCAGCAGGACGATGCCCAGCACGACGTCCGGCTCGCCATTGCGGCCGACCTTTCCCAGCCGCGGCTGGAAGCCTTCTTTCACCTCGCCCAGATCGCGCACCAGCACCGGGGCGCCGTTGCGTTCGGCGACGACCACGGAGCCGATGTCGTCGGTATTCTTCAATAGACCCAGTGCGCGCACGTTGATGCTTTGATCGCCGAGAGTGAGATAGTTGCCTCCGGCGTTGGCATTGCTGTTCTGAATGGCGTTGAGAACCTGGGGCAGGGTGACGTTCATCGCCAGCAACTTGTTGGGGTCGGCTTCGATCTGATACTGACGGGTTGTGCCACCAAAGGTGGTGATGTCGATAATGCCAGGAACCTGCCTCAGCTCGCGGCGGACAAGCCAGTCCTGGGTGGCCTTAAGCTCATTGAGCGAATAGCCGCCGCCGGTGAGCTGATAGCGGTAGATCTCACCGATAGGCGACCAGGGCGAGAGCTGAGGCTGCAATCCACCGGGTAAGGACAGCGTCTGGAGACGATTCAGGACTTCCTGCTTGTCGCGGAAATAGTCGCTGTCGAAATTGAAGTAGAGCTTTACGTCGCTGAGGCCGAAGATGCTGATGGAGCGCACCTGATCGAGGTGCGGGGTGCCGTTCAACGTGGCTTCCACCGGAACCGTGACCTGCTGTTCCATCTCTTCGGCAGACCAGGAGGGGTTTTGGGTGATGATCTCGACCAGGGGCGGTGAAGGATCCGGATAAGCCTCGATGTCGAGTTTGGAAAACGCGTAGACGCCGACCTCCAACGACACGACGAATACGATGAGCACGATGGAGCTGTAATCCAGCAGGGTTCGGATCAATGCCTTCATGCTCAGTCTCCGGAGGGCGGCGCGCAGCAGCGCCGCTCCCGCAGTGACGACCTGATCGCCGTCTTTTAGACCGGAGGTGACCACCACAGTTTTGCCGCGCAAAGCGCCCGTGGTCACCTGGCGCCGCTCATACTTTTCCGGAGCTGTCTCCAGGAAGACAAAGCTGGAGGAACCTTCGTGAATGACTGCGGTGGTGGGCAGGATAAATTCCGGCGCCGTGGTGCGGGCAATGGAGAGATTGGCGAACATTTCGGGTTTGAGGCGATGCCTGGGGTTGGGCAGGACCACGCGCACCTTCAGGGTTCGACTGGTGGGGTCCAGGGCATCGGAGATATTGGAAATGGTGCCGTGCAGCGTTTCACCCGGATAGGCGGGGAGGGTGACCTCGACGGACTGCGCGGCGCGGACGGTGCTCAGGTCCCGCTCAAAGACATCGCCGAGAATCCAGACCGAGTCCAGGTTCGCAACCGTGGCGATAGGATTCGCGTTATCCAGCGAGCGCTGCATTTCGCCGCTTGCCGATCCGATGTCGAGCACCGCGCCGCTAATGGGTGCGCGCAGGGCCACTGAATCCGATGATCCTTCGGGCGGGAAGCCCAGCATGTGAATTCGTTGGATGGTTCGCGTAAGCTCCGCGTGCGCCGCCTGATCCGCGGCTTCGAGGTCATCGTAATCGCGTTGCGCCATCACTTCGTGCTGCAGCAGAAGTTTGGCGCGATCCAGCTGGCGGTCGGACCGTGCTGCCTCGATTTTCGCTTTATCGTAATCGCCGCGTGCCGCAGCAATCTCACTGCTTTGGATAAGACCAATGGTTTGACCCTTGGTCACCTCCTGCCCGGGCCGCACATACAATTCGACCAGTCGACCGGTGATCTGAGAGTAGATATGGACCACGCGGGTCGGGTCGGGCACCACCCGCGCGGCGAGCACCAGGCGATCCGTAACTGATTGCGGATGGACGGCAGCGACCTCGATCGGAGGTTTCTGGGGCGGATCATCGGCCCCGGCCGGCCTGGGGGCTTTGTCACCGCAGCCAAGCACAGGCCAGAAGCATAAGCGAGAGGCAGGACATGCCACGCTTCATGGGACCATCTCCGATGCAGCGACATAGCTGAGTTGGTGGAGACCAAGCCAGACCTGAACATTGGCGTTCAAGGCGTCGAGATTGGTTTGACGGTAGTCGCGCAGAGCGTCGAGGTAGTCGAGCAGAGTGCTGCCTCCATGGCGATAGCTGAACTCCAGGTTGTCGCGAACGCGTGAAGCTAAGCCAAGATAGCGGCCGTTGTACCGCTGCGACTGGGTGAGCGCAGTCTGGTATGCAGCCCAAGCCTGGTCTACGTCATTGATCACCTGGTTGCGTGCGGCCATCTCCGCGAAGCGGCTGGACTGCGCCTCATAGCGGGTTCGTTGCCTTTTCGCCCTGGTTGCGATCGAAGATCCGCAAGGGGAAATTTATCTGGAATCCGCCCGAGTTGTCATTGCCCGAGCGATCATATTCGCCGGCCAAAGTAGGATCGGTGGTTCCGTAGGCTTCCGCCAGCTTGACGTTGGCCTCGGCCAGACGAAGGGACTGCTGGGCTGCGCGATAGTCAGGACGTTCGGCGAGCGCCCGCTGTTCCACCTCCGCCACGGTCAGGGTGATCTGAGGAGGATCGAGGGTGCCGGTGATGTCAAACGCCGGCGCCGGCGTGTCGATCCCCAGCAGCATTTTCAGCTGGTCGCCGGACTGTACAAGATTCAGGTTCGCGCTGTCGTAGTCGGCCTCAAATTCAGCCAGTTGCAGTTCGATGCGATCGAAGTCGGTAGGACTGATGTCACCGGCATCGAGGCGCTGCTTGCTCAAATCGACCGTCTTGCGGTAACCCTGCAGATTGTCGTCAGCAATCTTCAATCCCGCTTTTGCGGCCAGCATCTGGGTAAAGGCCTGCTTGACGGCAAGGATCGTCTGGCGTTCGATGTCCTGGTATTGGCTTCGGGTGACGTCGGTGGTGCTGTGGGCAAGGTCAAGACGCCACCGCCGCTTCTGGCCGCGTTCAAAGAGGCGGGAGAGGTTTGCCGCATAGGAGTACGGGTTGCCGGGATTGTTGGCCGGGAGCGTGACATCGGTGCCGCTCGAGGGTCAAGTTCGGATTCTGACGCAGACCGGCTGTAACTTCGCTGGCTTTGGTGGCGATGACGTGCTGCTGGCCGGAAAGAAGAGTCGGATTTTTTGCCCGTGCCAGGGCGATGGCCTGTTGCAGCGTTAACGGCACCCCGGCCGTCTGCGCAGGCAGGAAAGGGCCCGCGGAGAGCAAGACCAGGAGCAGGGCCGCAGGTAGGAGACGTGTCATCCTCGCCGGGGAAGCGCTGAACCAGAATTGGGTTTTCGAGGTGCAACTCCCTTTTTATCAACGAGCACGGCGTGCAGCTTTCCCGCCAAGAAAAGGATATAGCAACCGAGAGGCGCCGTAGGGGAAGGAACGGAAGCGGCACACGACTCGGCTATAGAGGCTGCTGAAAAAGGCTCTCTCGGGAAAGGAACAGCAGGTCCCTCCACTGCGCTACGCTCCGGTCCTAATGAACAAACAGCCTGGGCAGGATTTGCGAGCTCACTCGTAGGGCCTTCGTTTGGGGTAAAGGCGCACAGCAGGTCCCTCCACTACGCTACCCCGGATTTCCTGTTGAGTTTGGCGGCGTTGACGAACTTCATCCGGCTCTCTTTACGGAGAGCCGCACACGCTGCATTGTCCAGTGCTGCGTGGCAGGAAATCCGGGTACGCTCCGGTCGGGATGACAATGTTGTTAGGGGGCCGGTCCTAATAAACAACCTCCATTCTCGTTCACTCCATCCTTAACTCGCCACAGGCAAGTCGATTGCTCCTCGGGATGACAATTCTATTGGGAGCACGGACCGTGGTTTCCATTCCGCGAGAGAAGTCCCGGATTCGGATGGGTTAGAATAAGCTTGGCAGAATCATGAGTTTGGCTCCATGAACGAACGCGCACTCCGCCAGTTAGCGCACGTTCCGCGATTGGCGATCCAGGCCTCAAGCAGCGAGACCGCACGCGATACCAACCGAACCATCATCCTGGAACTGATTCGCCTTGCCGGGGCAGTCTCACGTGCCGACCTGGCACGCCTCTCCGGCCTGCAGAAGAGCACGGTCTCCGCGATCGTAGAAGAACTGCTGGAAAGCCGCTGGATCTGCGAGGGCGAGACGGGCTTCAGTAAACACGGGCGAAAACCGCTGATGCTGGGAGTCAACAACGAGCTGGGCGTGGTGATCCTAGACCTCCATCCCGGCAACGCCATCGTAGCCGTTTCCGACTTCAGCGGCAGGTTTCTGGTTCAGGAAAATGTCCCTATTTCGTCTGAGCCTCAACCGTCCATGACGCAACTATTGGCGGCCATCAAACGGGTCTCCTGCGCTGAACCCAAGAAAGCGATTCAGGGCATCGGCATCAGCGTTCCGGGCCGGGTGGATCGTCTCACCGGGCGATTGGCGTTCGCACCCAACCTGCGCTGGGGACCTTTCGATATCGCAACGGCCATCGCGGAAGGAACCGGGCTGCCGGTGGAGATCGAAAACGCGGCCAACCTGATCATTCTCGCGGAACGTTGGTTTGGCAGCCTCTCAGGGGTGCAGGACGCGGTGGCTATTAATGTCTCGGAAGGAATTGGAACCGGTATTCTCGCCGGAGGACATCTTATTTCCGGTTGGAACGGTATGGCGGGTGAGTTTGGCCACATGCCGGTCGAACCCGCGGGAGTTCTCTGCGGATGCGGCAATCGCGGCTGTTGGGAGACAGTCGCTTCCAACCAGGCAGCTCTGCGCCACTATCGCAAGCTGAAAGGGAAGGTTCCCGCTTCTTTCACCTATCGCCATCTGCTGATTGATGCCGAGGATCAGAAGCCTGAAGCCATGGCCGCACTGCGGTATCAGTTCGTTCAGATTGCGCGCGGGCTGCAGACAATTCTGGCCGGGCTATCCCCCGAGGTGGTGCTGTTTGCGGGCGATATCGTAGCCGTATGGCCCTACTTCTCCGGAGTGCTCACCGAGGAGGTTCCAAAAATGCTGAATGCAAAACTACCGCGCATCATCACCACCGCGGATTTTGGCATGGCCCGGCTGCGGGGAGCCCTGGCTTTGGTGTTGCAGCATCATTTCAGTCCGGCTTCTTCGCGCTCGGTTCCCCGGCGCATTGCGGTGGGTGAGTCTTCGCGGTAACCGCGAGATTCGTGAGGATCCCACATCTCGCACAAAACGCGAGATTCCCCAAATTTCCTCCACGCGGCGCTGGCAAGGGCTGCGTGTGCGCCTTTCTATTAGGAAAGGCGCATGAAGTCCACGGAACCAAACAATCTCTACAGGAAATCGGGGATATGGGGCACTCAAAATGGCGGCCCCGGAAAACTTCTTAGAATTTTATGGTTGCGGAGAGTTGGATCGAGCGGCCTCCTCCTATTCCGTTGATGCCTGTTCCGCTGCCTACCGTGCTGGTTACTTTTCCGAAGGTGGTGCTGGTGATGGAGCCCTGGGGACTGGCGAATTGCGGACTGTTGCTTAGCTGAAAGGCGTCGGCACGGGCCTCCAGCGAGACGCTTTCCCATATGGCAAAGGTCTTGAAGACCGAGAGGTTGTTCTGGATATAGCCAGGGCCGTAGTACGCATTTCTGCCCACATTGCCCAGGACGCTTCCATAAGCTATCGGGCATGCGCCTGTCTTGGGGCAGCCGGCGGGTTGGGCGAAGCTCGAGGGGTCAAACCAGGGATGTGCCGCCCCAATGCCATGAAGCGCATGAAAGGGCGCTACGAGATTGGCATTCTGGCCCTGCCCGGGAGTGTTGATCGTGCCAGCGTTGGCGTGACATTGAAAGGCAGTCCCGAATAAAGAGAAACGATGGCTGCTAGCTGCCAGCCGCCTATCAGCGAAGAGGCGATGCCGGAATTCAACCACCGCTTGCCAGGACCGAACGGCAACACGTAGTTCAGACTCTCTTCGAAGTTGAGCCGATGATCGTAATCGTTGGGTGCATAGTTGTGACGCTGATCAATCCAGAAGTAAAGATTGCCGTCGTCGCCAGTTTGATAGCCCAGGCCCTTGCCCCAGGTAAATGAGGTAATCACGCCCAAACCTCCGTTGAAGCGGCGGTTCAATTGCAACTGCAGAGACTGATAGTTGGACGAAAATCCGAGAAAGTACACAGTGGTCGCCGCGCTGCGCTTGTAGGCGATATATTCCGGCTCGCCCGCGGTGCCCAGACCGAGCGCAGGGGGCAAGTTGATATTTTGCGCCGAGCCTATGTGCACACCGTGATTGGCAACATAGGACCAACCTGCATGGTCCAACTGTTGCGGCAAAGACTGCTGCACAGCCACGTTCCAGGACTCCACGTAGGGGTTGTGATAGTTCTTGGGGATCTGTACGTACGCCTGGCTGAGAGGCGCAGGGCTGATGATGCCGTTGCTGGGAATCGACGATGGGTGACGGGCGCCGGGAAACCGGCCTGGAAGGTTGCCGGGGTATCCATCGGACAGGAGTGCGGGTTGGTATGGGTTGAGCTGCTGGTAGCTGTTATTGGCGCGCACCGGGTAGTTGTAAGCGTAGGTATTGTCCTCAAACGGCGTGTAGCTGATGCCGAAACCTCCGCGAATTACCGTCTGTTCGGACGCACGATAAGCAAAGCCAAGCCGCGGCGCGAAGTAGGTATACCTGGTTTGCAAACCGAGATTGGACGGATTGGAGCCTACGCCCGCGATGACCAGGGAGTTGGTGGTCGGGTCGTAATTGGAAAAGCCTCCGGCGTTCTTGGGAGTTGCCGGTGGATAAAATTCCCAGCGAACTCCCAGATCCGTTGTCAGCTTTGGCGTAACCTGCCACTTATCGCCGGCAAAGGCGAAGAACCACCATTGCCGGTAGGCGGGGAAATAGGTATTGAGGTCCCGCCCCACCTGCTGGGGAACATCCAGAAGAAAGCTGGCCATCTCGTTGGCGACATTGGTTTGAGCGCCCGGCTCGGAAGTATTGTTTTCCGCGAAGGTAATGGCTCCGCGCGGACTGAACGTCTGGTCCTGGAGCAGATCGTCATGGATGCGCCGCACGTCGACACCGAATTTGACGGTGTGATTGCGAATGATCTTGGTCCAGTGGTTTACGCCATCGATGTTGGTTTCCGCACGTATCCAAGGGAGTGAAGCGGAGTAGCCGATGAATGGAGTGGTGGTGCTGTTGGTAAAGTCCTGCATCAGGATGCCCACCTGGCCGCTGGTGAACTGGCTGATGTTGACGCCCGGAATTCCGGCCTGCGTGGCGTAGTCGGTTCCATAGCCGGTGGGAGTTGCGCTGTTGCCGTAATTGGCGACACCGATGCGCGCCTCGGTGAGCAGCGTCCCGGAGAAAGCGCGATCATAATTGATAGCCGGTGCTGTAGGTGTTTTGTGTGCCTGTTCCGGCAAAGGCGCTTTGCGCAGCGCCGCCGCCGGCGGCCCCAAAGGCCGGCGCCTGGAAGATCTTGATATCGTCCTTGTTGTATCGGCCGCTGAGGTGGTCCTTGGCGGTAATTTGATAATCGATCTTGACGTCGTACCGGGTGGTCGTCTTCTGGAAGGGAAGATTGATCGAAAAGTTATTGGTGGGTGCGGTCAGGTTGGTACCGAGGTTTGCGTTGGGCGCGGGCAACAACTTCAGCAGCGCAAGGGAAACGGGGTTCACGCGAGAGATGGGAATCTGATTGTTGCGGAAAGGGTGTACGGCCGGCTCCGGATGCGGCGCCCGTTGCCGGATCATAGATTTGTCCCTTGCCGTTGCTTTGCAGCGGGCCGCTCAAGTCGATAAAGCCGGCCGCATTGGGCGTATACCACTGCTGCGGCGGAATGGTGAGGATATTCGAGTTGGCTTCATGATCGGGAGAGCGATAGTAGTCTCCGTAGAAGAACAGCTTGTCTTTGATGATCGGGCCGCCGACCCCACCGCCGAAGTAGTTATAAGCCAGATGCCCCACGCCCTTGTTGAAGTACGATCGCGGCCTGAAACTCGCTGTTCTGTACATACTCGCTGGCCGAACCGTGAAATTGGTTGGTGCCGGACTTGATGATCACATTGGTCACCGCGCCCACGGCGCGGCCCAGCTCGGCCTCATAGTTAGCGGTGGAGACGTCCACGGTTTGAATCGACTGTAACGGCGGGATCAGGATCTGGAGAAGACCCGTCCGCTCATCGTCATCGATGCCCTCAATCTGAAAGCTATTGCCCTCGCGCGGTTGGCCGTTCACCTCGGTCTGGATGGAACTTGCCGCGTTAAAAAACTGAGAGTGCTGGAAGACCGGAGGCCCGACCCCCGGCACCAGCGTGAGCAGGCTCTGGAAATTCTGGTTGACCAACACCGGCATGGCTGCCAGCGTGTGGGCCTCGATGTTTGCGCTCACGTCGGCACGGTCGGTTTGCATGATGGGCGGAGCGCGGTGACGATAACGCTTTCGCTGACACTTCCGGGCTGTAAGACCAAATCCACGCGGGTGGTGGTATTCACGACCACGTCCACGTTGTCACGTGTCTCCTTCTTGAAGCCCTGGGATTGGACGGTGACCGCATAGGTACCCGGCGCCAGATCCGGAAAGGTAAAGTTTCCGCTCTCATTGGTAACCCCGGCGTGAGCGATGCCGGTGGCGCTTTCCAGGATCTGGACGGTTGCGTTTGGCACCGCCGCACCGGTGTTGTCGGTCACATTGCCCAGCAGCGTGGCGGATACTGCTTGTCCCAGGGAAAGCGGGGTCAACAGAAAAACCAAAGACGCTAATACCGCGCTCAACAGCCAGGGAGCGCGCTCAGGCAGCCCCAGGAACGAATGTTTTTGTTGGTGCATTACAGCCTCCGAAAAGAAACAACATCTTGTTTTGAAATCCCTTAATGTACGAGTCGCAAACTAATGCAGCCGGATAGTATCAGGTTGCGTTCAACTGTTGACCAGCCACATCAGGAAAAATTCCGACAATACAACTTCGCTTGCAATTAACAAGTGATCTTTGATACCGTCTTCGCCGTGCGTGGGAAGCCAAACTCGAAGCGCCGCTCCGGTTGCCCGGTGAGTATCGCGCTCGAGGTTTTTGGAGACAGTTGGTCGCTGTTGATCGTTCGTGATCTCATGGTTCGCGGCTATCGGACATTCAAGGAATTTCACCAGGCCGGCGAAGGAATCGCCACCAACATTCTGGCCGACCGTCTGCAGAAGCTCCAAGCGGCGGGGATCATCGACTCCGAGCCAGTCGAGACGGATGGCAGAAGAGTCGAATTACCGGCTCACGGGGAAAGGGATTGACCTGGCGCCGGCGCTGCTGGAGTTGTTGATCTGGGGGGCGCGGCATGAGAAGACCGAGGCGCCTTGTGCCGTGATCGGGACCATGGAGAGCAACCGGGAAGCAGGTTCTGGCGGAGGTCAGGCGGCGGTGGAGGGAACGGGACCCGACTCCCCTGCTGCCCGGATCGGGAGCCTGGCGTTGGCTACTAAACAGAGATCGAAGGAGCGAATGATGAGCAAGGTGAGGGTGCTGGTTGGCACGCGCAAGGGCGCTTTCGTTCTGACGTCGGACGGCAAGCGCGAACAATGGGACGTGAGTGGTCCTTATCTTTGCAGGCTGGGAGATTTATCACTGAAGGGGTCGCCCGTTGATCCCAATCGGCTTTATGCGTCGCAGTCGACCGGCTGGTTCGGCCAGCTGATCCAACGCTCCGACGATGGCGGCAAAACGTGGCAGCCGATGGATAACAAGTTTGTCTACGACGGTGTGGCCGGCACCCACCAGTGGTACGACGGCACGCCGCATCCCTGGGAGTTCAAGCGGGTCTGGCATCTTGAACCGTCGCTCACCGATCCGGATACAGTGTACGCGGGAGTCGAAGACGCGGCGCTGTTCCGCTCCATGGACGGCGGACAAAGCTGGCAGGAACTCGCTGGCCTTCGCGGCCACGGTTCAGGCCCCCATTGGCAGCCGGGCGCGGGTGGAATGTGCCTGCACACCATCCTTCTCGATCCTGCTAACCCGGGCCGGATTTTCATCGCCATTTCCGCGGCGGGCGCTTTCCGAACCGATGACGGAGGCGAGACCTGGCGGCCTATCAATCGCGGGACTCAAATCCGGACAGATCCCCGACCCGACTGCCGAGGTCGGCCACTGCGTTCACCACATTGCCATGCATCCGTCGCGGCCGGAGCGTGCTGTTCATGCAAAAGCACTGGGACGTGATGCGCAGCGATAATGCCGGGCGAATCATGGCAGGAGGTGAGCGGAAACCTGCCCACGGACTTCGGCTTCGCCATCGATGTGCACGCGCACCAGCCGGAAACGATCTACGTGGTGCCCATCAAGAGCGACTCTGAGCATTACCCGCCCGATGGAAAGCTGCGCGTGTATCGCAGCCGGACAGGCGGAAACGAGTGGGAGGCGTTGACCAAGGGTTTGCCGCAACGCGACTGTTACGTGAACGTACTGCGCGATGCGATGGCGGTCGACTCACTCGACGCCTGCGGAGTGTACTTTGGTACGACCGGCGGCCAGGTGTATGCATCGTCTGATGCCGGCGATCACTGGGCCCCGATCGTGCGCGATCTCCCCGCCGTCCTCTCGGTCGAGGTACAGACTCTGTCATGATCCGAGTTTTGCTTCCGGCACATCTGCGAACCTTGGCCCAGGTGAACGGCGAGGTGAGGGTGAAGGTTGAGGGGCCGGTCACGCAGCGCTCGGTGCTGGACGCGCTCGAGGCCTGCTACCCGATGCTTCGGGGAACGATCCGTGATCATGTCACGCAACAGCGCCGGCCATTCTTGAGATTCTTCGCCTGCGCGGAGGATCTGTCGCACGAACCGCCGGATGCTCCGCTGCCCGACGCGGTGGTGACCGAGGCCGAGCCTTTTCTGGTCATCGGGGCCGTGGCCGGCGGTTAACGCAGAAAGATAATTCGGACCGGTGTCGATTTCCCTGCGTGTCGTTCGACGTGTAAGTAGAGCCGGGATTCAGACGGCTCAATGACAGGTGAGAACGTCGAAAATGAAATTCTTATGTCTCTATAAATCCGCTAAGCCGGAGGGTACCCCTCCCACCGAAAAGGAAATGGCCACGATGGGAAAGCTTATTGAGGACTGGACGAAGTCGGGCAAGCTACTCGCGTCCGAAGGTTGTTTGCCAAGTGCATTGGGCGCGCGGGTTCGCTTGTCCGGAGGAAAGTTCAAAGTGGTCGACGGCCCCTTCACCGGAGTCAAAGGAAGTGGTCGGTGGCTTCGCGTTGATCCGGGCAGCGTCGAAGGCCGAGGCGATCGAGTTCGTCAAGGAGTTCCTCAAGGTGGCGGGTGACGGCGAAACTGAACTGCGCCAGGTCTTCGAATAGAGGAATGACGGGAGAGGACAAGAACCATGCGATTCATGATGCTGATGATCCCCAAGGGATACGAGAAGGCCGAGCCGGGCGCCATGCCGAGCGCGGAGGCAGTGGCGGCGATGATGAAGTACAACGAGTCTCTGCAAAAGGCGGGCGTGCTGCTTGCGCTCGATGGGCTGCACCCACCCTCCATGGGGGCGCGAGTTACGTTTGCCGGCGGTAAGGCAAAGGTGACCGACGGGCCCTTTGCCGAGGCCAAGGAAGTGCTTGGCGGCTATTGGATGATCCAGGTGAAGTCAAGAGAGGAAGCTATCGAATGGGCTACGCGCTGCCCCGGCGATGACTGCGTCATCGAAGTGCGCCAGGTGCAGGAGATGTCCGATTTTCCTGCCGACGTGCAGGAGGCCGCAGCGGGGTTTCCCGAGTTGCAACATGGGAGTGAGAACACAAGAAGATGAGGTACGAGGAGCAACGCCGTTACTCGACTTGCAGCGGGATTTGAAGATGATGTGATGGGTAGCTGTGACGGACACCCATCGGGCAATTGATGCAGTCTGGAGAATCGAGTCGCCAAGGCTCATCGCCGGGTTGACGCGGATGGTGCGCGACGTCGGCGTTGCCGAGGACCTGGCGCAGGATGCTTTGGTGGCCGCGCTCGAGCAGTGGCCACAGTCGGGCGTTCCGGAGAATCCAGGCGCATGGTTGATGGCCACTGCCAAGCATCGCGCAATCGACCGCTTCCGCCGCAGCGCGCGGCTGGAACGCAAGCTCGATGAGGTCGGCCGCGAACTGGCGCACAAAAGAAATGGCGGTGCCGGACCTGGTGAGCGCGCTGGACGACGACGTCGGGGACGACCTGCTGCGGCTGATCTTCATCTCCTGCCATCCGGTGCTCTCAACCGAGGCCCGGGTGGCGCTCACCCTGCGCCTGCTGGGAGGGTTGTCGACGAGTAGAGATCGCACGCGCGTTCCTGGTGCCGGAGCGCACCATCGCGCAGCGCATTGTCCGCGCCAAGCGCACGCTCACCGAGGCACATGTGCCTTTCGAAGTGCCCCGCGGAACGGAACTCGCCGCCCGCCTGTCGTCGGTTCTGGAGGTGATCTACCTGATCTTCAACGAGGGGTACTCCGCGACCTCTGGTGACGACTGGTTAAGGCCCGCGCTGTGCGAGGATGCGCTTCGCCTGGGGCGAATCCTGGCCGAGTGCGCTTCGCAGGAGCCTGAGGTTCACGGTCTGGTAGCCCTGATGGAGATTCAAGCATCGCGCTCCAGGGCGCGCGTAGGACCAAGCGGCGAACCTATCCTGCTGCTGGATCAGAACCGCGCGCAATGGGATCAACTGCTCATCCGTCGTGGCCTGGCCGCACTGGAGCGGGCCGAGCAGCTGGGCGCAGCGCTTGGCCCGTACGCGATCCAGGCGGCGATCGCCGCCTGCCATGCGCGGGCGCTCACGCCCGGAAGATACCGAGTGGCCGCGCATCGTTGCGCTTTACGATGCCCTGGCGCAGCTCACACCTTCTCCGATCGTCGAACTGAATCGTGCGGTCGCGGTGGCGATGGCGTTCGGACCGCAGGCCGGGCTGGAGCTGGTGGACTCGCTCACCTCCGAACCTTCGCTGAAGGATTATCACCTTTTGCCCAGCGTACGGGGTGATTTCCTCAACAGGCTCGGCCGCTTTGCCGAGGCGCGCACGGAATTCGAGGCGGCGGCGGCGCTCACCCGTAATTCTCGCGAGCGCACCATGCTGCTGGAGCGCGCCCGGATGTGTGCAGGCGCAGGAACCATGAAATCAAACTGACCGAGACAACCCGTTTTCCCTCTCAATCATCCACCACCCCACGAGAATCAGGATCACGGCCCTTGGGAGACTTTGTGGATTCGCGTTCAACGGAGAGCCAAACCCTTTCTGATGCCGATTTAGCCGGCAAAAAGTCATTCGACCCGTTTTCTCCGGAGGCGCTCTTCAGCGGGGGCGGCGAGCTAGGGTCTCTGATGAGGAAAATGGACTGGACGGAAACTCCGCTCGGCCCGGTAGAAAAGTGGCCGCAGAACCTTAAGACGTGCATTCGGATTGTGCTGACTTCTCGCCAGCCCATGTTCGTGTGGTGGGGCGACGAGCTGATCAATTTGTACAACGACGCTTATAAAGCGATCGTTGGGGGAAAGCACCCTGGCGCGCTCGGCCAACCTGCCCATAGGGTGTGGAGCGAAATCTGGGACCAGGTTGGGCCCAGAGCCGAGCTGGCCATGCGCGCGAATGAGGGCACCTATGATGAAGCCCTCCTACTGATCATGGAGCGCTATGGCTACCGTGAGGAGACGTACTACACGTTTTCTTACAGTCCTGTTCCCAACGATCAGGGTGGGACCGGAGGGATCTTCTGCGCCAATTCCGACGATACCCAGCGGATCATCAGCGAACGTCAACTGGCAGTACTTGGAGACCTGGCGGCAAGGACGGGCGACGCGCGGTCGTGGCAGGAAGCTTGCCGTTTGACCGCGTTAAGCCTGGCCACCGATCCCAAAGACCTCTGCTTCGCATTGATTTACGCCGTGGATGACAACCGAAAGCAGATGATCCTGGCTGGAGCCAGCGGGATCGAGCCGGGGCACCCGGCGGCGCCCGCCAGTATTGGCCTCGAGGGTGAAAGTATTTGGCCCGTGGTTGAGGCCTACCGCTCCCATGAGCTTCGCCTCATGCGTACCTCCGATGAGAAACTCAAAAACCTTCCGCTGGGAGCTTGGGACCGCGCTCCCCATACCGTGGCGGTGGTGCCCATTCCCAGCTCCGGTCCGACAGGACGCGCCGGTGCGGTGGTGGTTGGTTTGAATCCCTACCGTGCGCTCGACGACAACTACGTCAATTTCCTCAAGTTGATTGCCAACCAAATTTCGACCAGCCTGGCGAATGCCGAGGCGTACGAACAGGAACGCAAACGCGCTGAGTCACTGGCTAACCTGGACCGGGCAAAGACAACGTTCTTCAGCAATGTCAGTCACGAATTTCGTACCCCCCTGACGTTGATGCTCGCCCCCCTGGAAGACATGCTGGCCGAGCCAGCCACCGGGGTAGATGCCGAGCATCTGCGGGCCATCGAGATTGTTCATCGCAACGGATTACGCCTGCTCAAGCTGGTAAACACGCTCCTGGATTTTTCTCGGATCGAGGCGGGCCGGGTTCAGGCGCTTTACCAGCCAATTGACCTGTGCGCGACAACCATTGAGCTGGCCAGTGTCTTTCGGGCGGCGATGGAAGCCGCTGGACTGAAGTTCCAGGTCCAGTGCGCCCAGCTTTCGGAACCGGTCTACGTTGACTCCGAGATGTGGGAAAAAATTGTCCTCAACCTGCTCTCGAATGCTCTGAAATTCACCATGGAGGGCATGGTTGAAGTCAGCCTCCAGGGGGCTGGAAATTACGCGCTGTTCCGCGTTCGTGATACGGGTGTCGGTATACCGGCAGCGGAGTTGCCCCGGGTCTTTGAGCGCTTTCATCGTATCGAGGGCACGCGGGGACGAACCCACGAGGGCACCGGCATTGGCCTGGCGCTGGTGGATGAATTGGTTCGCTTGCATGGCGGCGCGGTTGAGGTTTCGAGCGAGCATGGGGTGGGAACGACCTTTACCGTAAGGATTCCCTTTGGGAATTCTCATCTGCCGCCCAACCGCGTGGTCGCAAAGGCGTCCGGAGCAACGCCGCCAAGTGGGGGCACGCTGCCCTACGTACAGGAGGCGCTGCAATGGCTTCCCAGCTTCCGGTCCCCTGAGTCTTCGTACCTCAGAGATTCGGCCAACGAGGATCTCACTGTTCTTTTTGACGGCCAGGAAGCGAAGCCCACAGAGTTCGCTCGCGTCTTGCTGGTAGATGACAACCGCGACATAAGGGAATATATCGAACGGCTGCTGGCGAGAAGCTACGAAGTGACTTCGCTCGAAGACGGGGAGCAGGCGCTTGCCGCAGTTCTTGATAATCCCCCCGACCTGGTACTGACCGATGTGATGATGCCTCGGCTGGACGGCTTCGGTCTGCTTAAGAAACTGCGGGCCAACCCCCGAACAGCGTCCATCCCGGTGATTATGTTATCGGCTCGGGCAGGCGAGGAAGCCCGGTCGGAAGGGATGGAGGCGGGCGCCGATGATTACCTGGTGAAACCCTTTACGGCGCGAGAACTGATGGCGCGGGTTGGCTCTCACCTAGCCATGCATCGGATGAGATCGCAGCTCACCGCGCTTGAACATGAGCAGCGCTTGAAAGCGGAAGAAGTTCAGAAGAAGTACCGGATGATGCTGGAAAGCATTTCCGAAGGATTCGTATTTCTCGATCACGACTGGACCATCCAGTACATTAACGATCAGGCGGCTGCCATTGCCGGCCGTGAAGCGATGGATCTCATGGGAAAGAATCTGTGGGAGGAATTCTCCGGGTTAGAAAGCTCGCGGCTTGGGCAGGCCTATCGCAAGGCGAAGGAATCTGGGGAAATCGAACGGGTTGAGGATTATTATTCTCCGTTGAACCGGTGGCTCCATGCCAACGTGTATCCGTCGCCGGATGGTCTGTCGGTTTTTCTTCAGGATGTGACTGAAAGCCGAAGCCAGCGGGAAAAGCTGCTGGTCACGGAGAAGCTTGCGGCGACCGGCCGGCTGGCGGCAACGATTGCGCACGAAATCAATAATCCGTTGGAATCTGTCATGAATCTTCTCTATCTGGCCAGGGTATCGCGAACCGCGACGCCGGAAACCATCCATGGATACCTGATGACGGCAGAGCAGGAATTGACCCGTGTGGCTCAAATCGCGCGGCACACCCTCGGTTTTTATCGCGAGACGTCGGTTCCGACGAACGTGGATGTAGCGCGGGTCCTGGACGAAGTACTTACGGTGTATCACTCGCGCATCAGTGCGAGCCACGTTCAGGTGATCCGGAGCTTCGAACCGGTACCGCATCTGCATGCCCTTCGGGGCGAAATCCACCAGGTCTTTTCTAACCTCGTTTCCAACGCGATTGATGCCATGCAGGCGGGAGGGCGTCTGCTGGTATCGCTTTCCGAGCGCGAGCGGGAGGGGCGGCGCGGCATCGAGATTGTGGTCGAGGACAATGGATCTGGAATCTCCCCGTATCACCGGCAGAAGCTGTTCGAGCCATTCTTCACCACCAAACTGAGCGTCGGCACCGGCTTGGGGCTGTGGGTGGTCAAACAGTTCGTTGAACAGCATGGGGGTACGGTGTCGGTTGACAGCAGCACGGATGCAGTTGACCACGGAACGCGATTTTTAATTTTCTTACCGCTGGCAGGGGCCATTTCTCTCAATCAGCGAGTCATGTGACCGGGGGAGGCACGATTGCATACAGAGGTTCGGCTTGGTCACGATGGCTTGCTGCGACCTGATCCCTCGACCGACAAGACTGCAATTGAATGCAAGAGCTCGACGGGGACGGTTCTGGTTGTCGACGACGAACGTCTGATTGCCGACACGATTTCAGCCATCCTGATGGAACATGGCTTCCTTGCCTTTACGGCCTACAGCGGAGAAGAAGGGGTGCGCCTTGCTCAGGAACTGCGCCCGGATATTGTTTTGAGCGATGTGCTGATGCCCCAGATTTCTGGAATCGAGATGGCCATCCAAATTAGAGAGTCACTGCCGTCTACGCGGATCGTCTTGCTTTCCGGGCAGGCCGCGACCGCGGAGTTGATGCGTCAGGCAGCCGCCGCCGGGCACAACTTTGAGCTTCTTGCCAAGCCCATTCATCCGGACGAACTGGTTATGAAGCTAAGGGAACTTAAATGAACATCGCACGTGTCGCTCTCGCTGCGGTGGGCTCCTTCGTGGTGAGCGTAGCTGCAGAGGCTAGTCCACCATCAACATAATTTCGGTTGACTTGATCACTGCCGTGACCTCATCTCCCACTTTGATGCCGAGGTCCTCCACGCTTTGCCGGGTGATGACACTCTCGATGAGATTTTCGCCCACACGAACCGCCACCTTCGCCGTGACGACTCCAAGAACGACCGCCTCTACCTTGCCTCGCAATTGATTACGCGCCGATATCTTCATGCATGCGATTGTATTGTATGGATCGCGATGTGCCGGGTGCAATGTAAGCTTGTGAGTGCTATGTCCGCCTGGAAGGCCGAATATGAAATCGCACCCGCGCGTTGGCCTGAAGATACACAGCTGGCGCGCGCGCTGCTCACCCATTACGGACAGTTCCTGACCGACTCGCCGGTTGGCTCCGCGGGCATTTGCCTTATCGGTTATGAAGCGGAGCTCTGCGCTTTGCCGGGCAAGTATGCGGAGCCAGAGGCAGACCTGCTGCTGGCACGGGTTAAGGGCCAGGGAGCGGGTTGTGTTGCGATTACACAGAGAAGACTGCAGGACGGCACGCTTGCTGCCGAGATGAAGCGGCTGTGGGTAGAGACCAATTTTCGCGGGTACGGACTGGGGCGCGGATTAATGGGGGCCGCGATTGCGTGGGCACGATCGCATGGATGCAAGGCGGTGGTGCTCGACACCGTGAATGAGGCCATGCCGGAGGCAGGGGAACTTTATCGATCGCTGGGTTTTGAGGAGACGGGCAGGTTTAACGATAATCCCCTCTCCGGAGTGCGGTTCTACCGGTTGACGTTGGACAGATGAGCGTTGATGAGTCGGCGTGGAAATCGAGAAAAAAACCGCAGATCGCTCCACTCCGCTCCCCCGTGGACAGAGAGCGCCGGGTTAAAGCGGCGAGTAAGTCAACACTACCTATTTCCCGGAACTGGTGTAGTAGATAAGCTGTCCCTCTAATCCCTGGAGGAAATGATGGAAGAGATGAAGCAGTCATTGGCGCCGGATTGAAGGCCCCGCGTGCCGGTGCGATCGCCGGTATTGTGTTCTCGATCCTGCTCATCATTAGTGTGGTGCTGATCCGGCTTTCTGTTCCCGACAGTCCGGGGGATCCAGGGACGTGGCTTGCCCATAGTGCGAAACCTATCGGTCTCGCCCTGGACCTGCTGCCTTTCGCTGGAATTGCTTTCCTGTGGTTCATGGGCGTGCTGCGCGACCTAAGAGCCCACCCTTTTCCTGGACAATCGAAGATCCCTCTCCATCAATTTTCCGTTGGCTTTTCTTCTATGTGGTCGATGACCAACACTGGCACTGGACGCCTCTGCTTCTCCAATTTCAGCCCCAGCTGTTTGCTGACGGCATCGAAGAGTGAAAGAGCTCCAATGGGGTCGGTTGCTGTCGATGCGCCCGTGGCCGATGCGCTCGGTGGCGGACCGCCGTTCCCGATTCCGCTGCCCTTAGTCAGACCGATGGAACTAAAGCTCAACGTGAAATCCCATCTGCCTTGAATGCTCGTACCATCCAAGACCGGGCTATAGATATACCCGGCTGCGATACTTTGCAGCTCATCTCCAATTTGCGCCATGTTCATGTTCTGGCACGTCACCAGCCGATTGAGCACCGGGTTCGCGATCCTCGGATCCTTACCGTCGGGGCCCGGTCCTTCTTTGCATCGCGTACGGCTCAAGGGATCAGCTTTGATGAGTTTCGGCTTTTCCGCGATCAAGGTATAGGCGGTGCCGGGCCGGTCTTCCATGTGGGTTTGCAACTTGAAGCGATCGGCCAGCAGAGTTTTTAACATCTGGCGAAGGTCCTCAATGTCGATCCGCGGGGCCGGCCCAGTGCTTTCCGGGGCGTCACTAACGACCTTCGCCAGGATATCGAAGCGATCCGAATCCAGCCATTTTGGCGCGCCTACCATCGCTTCGTCACTGCTTGGGCTGAAATCCCAAGCGAAAGCGATGAGAAATTTGAGCGTAGTGCCCCCCATCTCCATCTGGCCACCATTGACTCTGAAGCGCATCCTCTCGTCCGGTTTGCTGGGCGTGATCACCGCAACGTCAAATTGCGGCGGCGCCGGCGGGGGAAGGATTTTCTCGAGACCAGGCGCGTTCGGGGTCGGGTTCTCATTCACGCTGTCGACGATGAGCACGGTCCGGGGAGCAGTCTGGCGCTCCAGCTTCAGCCCGAGTTGCTTGTCCACAGCGTCGAAGATAGAGATGCCGGCGGGGCCATTGTTCCCCAGCATTGGCGGGGTCCACTTGATGTCGAAATCCCAAGATCCTTTGAGGCCGGTGGAGTCCACGACCGGGTCAGTCAAATAGTTGCCGGCCCAACTGTGCAAATGTCGGGCAAATTCCTCCATGGTCGTGTGGTGACAGGAAAATGCGATCGAGGGCAACGTGTTGGGTGTGGGATTCTGTGGCAAGTCCTGGAACTTGCAATCGCCATCGCCCGAAGCCTCCGCCGGCTTTAGCTTCGGTGTCCCCTTTCCGGTGGTGAGTACGAAGGCGGGGAGAGGCTGACTGCCGTTATGGAGGACGAGCTTGAATCTATCCGCCAGCAACGATTGAAGCATCAGCTTTACTGTCGCCGGCGGAGTCGTGGCAGGGGCTCTCGCGATGACATCGAACCGGCCGCTTTCAAGCCAGATGGGCCCTCCCTGCACAGTGCTGGCGTCCACGCCGTAAGCGGTGGCGATCAGATCTACCATGGTGGCCTGGTGCAACACATACCGGTCACCACGAAGAACATTCCCATTCATGAACGGAATCCTGCGATAAGGGCTCACATGGACATCCGCGGCTTCGAATGCGGGTGGTTTGTCGTTGGATGTGTCATGGGATGTGTTGCGGGACTGCGCAAAGACAGGGCCGGAGAGAATGGCGAGGAGGATAATACTGGCGGACGCGCGCATTATCATTCGAACCTCCATCAACGCGGGGCTTGTGATGTTCACTTACGAACACTTCATTCCCGGCCGCGAATACACGAGTTATTTTGCCCTCTCTGTTTTGTAAAATCGAATCAAAAGAGCCGGTTCCCTGCGGTTTGCAGCACTCAGGGGCTAAAGCCCATCGACGTTCGGTGAGGATGTACGGGCTGAAGCCCGTACCCTTCAAAGTAAATTCCAAAACCCCAACCCCCGCCTACTGCGCGGAAGCTGCGGACGGATTGCGTTTGCTCTTTAGCGACGTTGGAAGTCGGGCGACCCGAATAACAATCCCGCGGTAAGTGCGGCTGCGCGGTCCGCGGCCTGATGCGCCTGGGCGGCGTTAACAGGCTGGCCCATTGCCACCGGCTGCGCGCTCGCTTGCGGCTGAGAAGGTTGGGTGCTGGCCAGTTGCTGCAAAATTAAATTCCGCGTGCTCTCTGATACTTGACCGTGCAGTAACAGATTCTCGATCTGGCGCTCCTCTAAGTCGGGCACCAACGACGCTGCGCCTAGTTGGCTCAACCAGTCCACGGTCACTCCCTTGCTGAGCCGATTGCCGGCCAGGGCGAGCGAGAAGTTCATTCGCTCCAGCAACGCCGAGCTGTTGATCCATGGAGTCGACTGCATCGAATAACCGTCCGGCGTCTGCCGCCCGTAGAGCGGCTGCCCCAGGTCCGCGATGGCCTTCACCACCACGCCCGGATCCTGGACATCGATTCCACCTGCACGCACGGCCGAGATCACAAAATCTTCAGGAGTCTTGATTTTTGCGCGATAGGAAGTAACGGACCAGAATTCCGGCGATTGCAGCAGAAAGCGCATCACTTCGCCGATGTTGCCATTCGAAGCCAGAAACACCGTGCTCAAGCGGTCCACCAGGCTCTGCGGCGGATCGTCACTCACAAACCGTACCGCCAGCTTGCGGCAGATAAAATGCGCCGTCGCCGGGCTGGTGGCCAGCAGATGCAATACTTCGAGACCTTCCTTGAAACCATTCTCCTTGATGTTGACCCCGAGCACGCGCTTCATACCAGGCTCGTGACGGCTGGCGTCGAACACAAAGCGCGGTCCACCCTTGGGCGGTTGCTCGATGGTCCATCCGGTAAAGACCCTGGCCACCTCGGTCACATCGCGCTGAGTGTAACCGCCATTGACACCGAGCGTATGCAGCTCCATCAGCTCGCGCGCATAGTTCTCGTTCAACCCCTTGGGCTGCGCACCCTTGGGAGGCAAGGGGCGCCCCGGCGCCGCCGATTGCGTTGAACGAGTGCGGGCCGGTGCTGCCGGCGTTGTCCAGATACGTCATCATCGCGGTGCTGGTTGCAGTTTGGTAGAGCAGTACTTCGAAGCTGCCCAACGCGTTGGGACGGATCACGTCGCGCTCGTACGGCACCAGGCTGTATATTTCTTCGCCCGTCTTGCCTTGAAAGATATTGAAGTGGTTCAGCCAGAAGTCGGTCATCACTTCCTGCAACTGACGCTGGCTGTAGATCGCACGCAGGACCCGGCTTTGCAGGAGCTCGTTTTGCACCACCTGCCGCGGATTATCCAGGGCAATCAGCGTCTCGCGCTGTTCCGGAGACATTCCCTCCTCCAGAGCGGTGCGCTGGACGGGCGAGAGCTGGTGACGTAAGGAGCCGTACTCGCCCGCCGGGAGCGAAAGCAATTTGGCCATGCGCGGCCCGGGAGGGAGGCTCAGCAGCGCCGCCATTTCTTCCGGCAGAGAGGACGGGCGGCACGGGCGGCGGCGGCACGTTGTTCACGGCGGGTGGATCTTTCGCCTTGGCCTTGTCCTGCTCCTGTTTCTTGCGGTCGGTGACTACCTGGTTCTCATAAATGGCTCGTTCCGTAGCGTTGAACAGGGGCACGGATATCTTGCCGTTCTCAACCTGGCGAATGATGCTGCCGGGAGGGAATTTCCGCGTCAGATCCTCCTCGCTCAGGCGCATGGCGGGAAATTGTTGCAGCCGCTGTTCCAGCCCAGTGTCGTCGATGGTTGCGGGATGGAGTTGCTGCGCGATCCAGGCATCGAGGCCGATCGCTTTCACTTCTTCCACCTCTCCCGGACGGGGCCCGAAGGTCAGCCGGTCGAGCGCATGGAGGATGCGATCATCGCCCTGAATTTGTTTAGTCTCGGGGCCGCGGGCAGCTTGACCATCACCGTACGGTCTGGGGGCGGGTCTTTCTTTTTCGCCGCGAAGCCCACCTGGGTCAGCACCAGGGCGGAGATCAGCCAGTCGACTCATCTCGAAACCAGGCGCCTTAAGCAAGACACACCTCGACAACAGGAAAGAACCCCCTGCGCGGCGACAAGTTGCTGGTGATATAAGATTCGCCAGAGGAAGTGGTTCGCTATGATCCGGGTTCTGCAGCGGTTGGGAATCGCCGCGTTTATCCTGCTCATTCCCCATGGTTTATGGGGACAACTCACGGCTGCTGAACAGAGTCCCTGGGTAGGCGACACGCCCGCCATTGCACCCCCTTTGGCGACCGATCTGCCGCCCCAGCTGACGCGAAAGAACGTTATCCATGCCATAGAGAAGGTTGCCGATTGGGAACTGGCCCAGGCAGAACCGCGGTTTAACCAGGATTGGACCTTTGCCGCTCTCTACGCCGGCTTCATGGCAGTACCCAAAGCGGCCAATGGCGAGAAATATCAGCAGGCCATGCTGCAGATGGGGCGGAGGTTTCACTGGCAACCCGGCCCGCGCGTGCCCAATGCCGACGACGGGGCTGTAGGCCAAACCTACCTCGACCTGTACTTCCGCGATCACGATCCGGCCATGATGGCGCCCATCCGGGCACGCATGGATGCGGTCATGGCATTGCCCGATGACCCGGAAAAGCCTCTGTGGTGGTGGTGCGATGCGCTGTTCATGGCTCCCCCGGTGCTGACAAAACTGAGCCGGGCGACTGGGGACCGCAAGTACCTGGACTTCATGGACCACGAATGGTGGATCACGTCTCACTTGCTCTACAGCCCGTCGAACCATCTCTACTTTCGCGATAAGTCATTTCTGGACAAGCACGAAGCAAATGGCAGCGGCATCTTCTGGTCACGGGGCAACGGATGGGTTTTTGCCGCCCTGGCCCGCGTGCTGGCGGAGATGCCGCGAGATTATCCTTCGCGGGCGAAGTATGTAGCCCAGTTCAAAGAGATGGCAGAGGAACTGGCTGCGTTGCAGGGTGCGGACGGGCTTTGGCGGCCTGGCTTGCTGGATGCTACCTCTTATCCGCTGCCGGAGAACTCCGGTTCTGCCTTCTTTACGTTTGGCTTTGCTTACGGAATCAACCACGGCATCCTGGAGCGGGCGAAATACCAACCCGTGGTGCAGAAAGCCTGGCAGGGGCTGCTGTCGCACATCTACCAGGATGGCAGGCTGGGGTGCATCCAGCCGATTGGCGCCGCTCCGGGTGATTACAAAGCCGCCTCCAGCTATGTTTTTGGCGTCGGGGCCTTTCTGCTCGCAGGCTCAGAGGTTTACCGCCTGGCACACTAATTCATTGAGCGTTGACCGCAGCTCGCTTATCATCATGCCGTTACCAAGGAGAAGCCGTGTTTCGATCAGCGCAGGGCGTGGTTCTGGTGATGGCGCTTTGTACGTGGCCACTAAGCGCACAAAACCAGGACTCGCTATCAAGCTATTTCGTGGGCAAGGAAGTGGTGCTGAAGATCGACATGCCAGGGACCCAGCAAGGGGTCGATCTGCGCTTCAACAAAGACAACCCCATGAACTGGAAAGAGTACTCCAATCGTCTCAAGAGCGCCGGGGTCGCGATCCACAAAGGCGACACGGCCAGAATCACCGGGTTCGTCATCAAGGATGACCGGATCGAGTTTCAGCTGGATGGAGGTGGCTTCGGCACTTTTGGCGATGACACCACCACGACCGTCACCCCCAAGGCAATCGACAAGAGCGATTACGAGAAGCAGCTGGAAAAAGAGATCTCCGACACCACCGATGAAGACCGCAGACGCCAACTGCAGCGGGACCTCGATCGCGAGCGGTCCCGGAGGGAGCGCCAGGAGGCCAACAACCAGGCTGCGGCCCAGGTGGCCAGCCAGATCAAGGCACAACAGGTCGCGGACCAACGCCTGCGCGGCGGCTCACGCTTTAACCTGCGCTGGTCGGGATCGATACCGCCGGACCAAAAGAACCCCGATGCGGTGATGAAGCTGCTCGCGGATTACGTAAGTTTCGCTGGTCCCGCGCAGCAGGCGGGACCTCCCCCTGCGATCGAAAACACTGCCAGCGGCGGCGCGATTCCGGCAACGGCGCAACTTAAGCGGGGCATGCAGATAGGCGAGGTCACGAACTTGTTTGGGCCGGGAAAGCAGTTATCGGAATCTGTTTCGGGTGACGGCTTGAAGACGCAAATCTTTGAATATTCGACTGGCGATCGCCGCGTGGACGTAACTTACGTCGAAGGTCTGGTGGTCCGTTACTCCATCAGCTCCAATTAGGGATGTAACGAGCGGAACTCCAGTTCGAATGGCGAGGCATATTGCATCCTAATTGGGCGCTATGTTACCGTGTATTACGTGTTATCAGCTAAGCACAACCTAGCGCGCACGATCATGAACAGGCTCTCCGCCTGTTGTTGTCGCTAGTTTCTTCCCCCTTCCTCGCTGAGATTCAAACCCAGTTTCTAATACAGCCGCAGGCACAGGAGTATTCGCATATGTCCAAACCATCGCCGCTTCGCCGCATTTCCCTCGACACCTGGGCCGTTCTGCTGGCATTCGCCGCAGCTTTGCTGGTCCGTTTTGGCGTTCTGAAAACCGTTCCCTGGTAACCGCGATCGCGAGAAAGAGGAAGCTTCATGGCCAGCTCCGCCATCCGAACATCTGCCCCGGCAGCACAGACACAAGCTGCAGCGCCGGCCGGGGCCGCCGGCCTCATACCCGGAATTCTGCTGCTCGCCGTAGTCGGTTATGCAGGTAAGTTTATTGAGCAATTCATCGCCCACTACGGCAAGGCGCACCATCTGGTGCTGCCGAATATTGAATATGTGCTTTGGGCCATCCTCATTGGCTTGGCCATCTCCAATACGGTCGGCGTTCCCGCGATTTTCCGCTCCGGGGTGGCGACCTATGAATTTTGGCTCAAGGCCGGGATTGTGCTGCTCGGCGCGCGCTTTCTGCTGGGCGATGTGCGCCGGCTGGGCGGCGTTTCGCTGGTCCTTATCGCCATTGAACTCGCCCTGGCTCTCACGTTCATGACTTATCTCGGCCGCGCGTTCAAACTCAAACCCAAGTTGGTTAGTCTGCTGGCCGTGGGATCGTCTATTTGCGGAGTCTCCGCCATCATTGCTGCCCAGGGTGCGATCGATGCCGACGAAGAAGACTCCTCTTATGCCATCGCCGCGATTCTGCTGCTGGGAGCGATTTCTCTTTTTCTCTTTCCGCTCATTGGACACATGCTGCACCTGAGCGATCATGCTTACGGGTTGTGGGCAGGACTCGCCGTGGATAACACCGCGGAGGCCACGGCTGCCGGAGCACTCTACTCCGACGCAGCGGGCAAGGTCGCGGTGCTGGCCAAGACCTGCCGCAATGCCACCATCGGCTTTATTGTTCTGGGATATGCCATCTACTGGGCCTCGAAAGGCCAGGCCGCGGAGGTGAAGAATAAGGGCGCATTTCTGTGGCACAAGTTTCCCAAGTTTGTGCTGGGATTTTTGCTCATTTCGCTGCTTGCCACGGTGGGGTTTTTCACCAAGCCGCAACTGGCCGCGGTGGGAAACCTCTCCCGCTGGGCTTTTCTGCTTACTTTCGCCGGGGTGGGTTTGCGCACCAACTTGCGGGAGCTAAGTAAGCAGGGTGCGCGGCCGTTTATTGTGGGGGCGGTGGGAGAAATCGTGATTGCGTTGATCACGCTTGGCCTGGTGTTTGGCGCCGACCACTGGTATCACCTTTAGTGGATCTGGACTTGCACCGCAGATCTCTCCACTCCGCTTGGCTTCGGTCGAGATGACAAAGGGGGGTGGCGTTTCCCTCAGCATCGCGGTCGGGATTAAGGGGAACTGCAGATCCCTCCACTACGGTCGGGATGACAAAGGAGAGGTCGCGCGCTTTTCTCGGCATCGCATCCTGGGATAGAGACGACCGCAGATCTCTCCACTCCGCTGCTCGGTCGAGATGACAAAGGGGAGGGTGGCGCTTTCCTAAGCATCGGATCGCCGGACTAAGCCTTGGGGGCAGGCTTTGGCAGGGTCAGTTTTTTGAGGCTGTCCTCGTCGCTCGGCAGATCTGTTTTGCCGGCGGGAAATTTGTTGAAGCTGAGAATGTAAGCCAGCAGGTCGGCAGCTTCGGGACGGGTGAGCGAACCGGGTGCACTGGCCGGCATCAGCTTCTGGATCATGTCGTACAGATTGACTGCAGGCTGGCCCTCGTATTTGGAGAGGAAGTCATCCCCGCTGAGCGGCGGATACGGACCCACGCCATCCAGCGCTTCGCCGTGGCAGGAGGTGCACTGCTTCTTATACGCCGTCTCGCCGCGCTTGGCCTGATCGGCGGTGTATATGCCATCGCCGGTGCTGCGCCGACTGGCCGCGAAGAGCCTGGTACGAGAATCCGCTTAAAATAAGGCCGAGGCAAAGTAGGAGGTTCTTTTTCGCAGGCACCGCTTCGTCTCCTCAGAAAGATTACACTACCCTGATCGTACTGGACATCATGTCGGAGAGAGGGAATGACATCAAAACGCTTGACCATTGGATTGCTGGTCGCAGCAGCGTGTTGCATGACGAGCCCGGCATTGCATGCAGCCACGCCCCTTGCCTGCGATCCAGACAACGCCGGGTTGACGCTGCCCGAAGGGTTCTGCGCGCTGGTGGCGGCGGATGGATTGGGTACCGCACGGCACGCCGTGGTGGCGCCCAATGGCGACTTGTATGTTGCGCTGCAAAGCGGCAAGGGCAAGACCGGCGGCGTGGTAGCACTGCGTGATGAAAACGGTGACGGCCGGTTCGAGACCAAAGAATATTTTGGAGACGGAAGCAGCACCGGCATCGCGCTGCGCAATGGCTATTTGTACGTGGCCAAGGTGGAGTCGGTTGAGCGCTGGAAGATGACTCCCGGGCAACTGAAGCCCGCAGGACCGCCCGAGGTGGTCGTCGAGGATCTGCCTACGGAGCATGAGCATCACGACAAGGGCATCGCGTTCGACGGCAAGGGGTCGCTGTACATCAATATCGGTTCTCCCTCCAATGCCTGCCAGTCACTGGACCGGCAGAAAGGCATCGTGGGCCAGGACCCGTGTCCGCTGCTCGAAACGCACGGCGGCATCTGGAAGTTTGATGAAAACAAGTTGCACCAGAAAGAGGCCGATGGGCAGATGTTCGTGACTGGTCTGCGCCAGGAGCCGGCGATCACGTGGCATGACGGCGCGCTCTACATCGTGATGAATAGCCGCGACCAGCTGGATGTTCTGTGGCCGGACAAATTTACCGCAGAAGAGAATGCCACCCGTCCTGCCGAGCCCATGTACCGCGCAACCCAGGGACTTAATTTCGGCTGGCCTTATTGCTTTTTCGATTACATCCAACAGAAGCTGCTGCTGAACCCTGAGTATGGCGGCGACGGCAAAACCGTGGGCCGCTGCAGCGCATTTGCGCTTCCTGTCGCCAGCTATCCGGCGCACTGGGCTCCGGTGGATGTGATGTTCTACTCCGGCAGCCAGTTCCCTGCGCGCTATAAGGGTGGGGCGTTCATCGCCTTCCATGGTTCGTGGAACCGTGCTCCTCTGCCCCAGGCGCCTTCGAATGTGACCTTCCAGCCATTCGCCGGCGGCAAGCCATCGGGTAAGTTTGAGATCTTTGCCGGTGGCTTCGCGGGCAAGGATCCGCTCATGAGTCCTACCGATGCCCTGGCGCGCGCCGACGGTGTGGCTCAGGCTCCCGATGGCACTCTCTTTATTACCGACAGCCAGAATGGAAAAGTCTGGCACGTCTTTTATCGCAAAAGAAAGTAAGGAGCGACTGATGAAAAAATACGCTTTGATTGCGGTGCTGATGACAACCATGGGAGCGGTGGCGCAGACCCCGGCTGCGCCTCCCCCGATGGCTAAGCCTGGACTGACGTTGACGAGTACGGCGTTTGATGATGGCGGGATTATTCCTAACAAGTACACCCAGGCGGCGGAAAACGGCACTCCGGTTTCGCCCAAGCTCACCTGGACGAATGTGCCGGATGGCGTGGTTAGTTTTGCGCTGATTCTGCATGATCCGGATACGGCGCTGAACAAGACCACCAGCGAGGTCCTGCATTGGATGGTCTTCAATATTCCAGGCACGGCGGCGCGAGCTCCCGGAAGGCGTGCCGGCGCAAGCGCAGCTGCCTGACGGATCGATCCAGGCGCTGAACCGGGCGCAAAAGGTCGGCTATCATGGGCATGGGCGCGCGCGCACCCGGACCGTATCATCACTACACTTACGAGCTGTTCGCGCTGGATACCAAGCTGAGCCTGGGGGCCGGACGCGACCCAGGCGGATGTGATGAAGGCGATGGATGGACACATCCTGGCGAAGGCTGTTCTGGTGGGCCGTTTTCATCGTCCTTGAAGTTCAAGGGCAGGTCATGATCCGGCTTTAGCCGCTGAGGGACTTTCCAAATGCGCAAGGCAGGCTCTCCATTCTTTTCCTGGCGGCTAGCTCGCTGCTTGCCCAGCAGAATCTTAGCTGGACACTGGGGCCTTTCGTGCGCCCGGTGAATGCGCCTATCATCGAGCCCAACCCGAAATCCGTCTTCACCGATCCGATTACCAAGCAAGCCTGTGCGCTGGGAGGCGCTGCATACTTTCAATCCTGCGCGCCATCGTGCGCGAAGGAAAGGTTTATGTTTTCTATCGCGCCGAGGACGACTCCGGCGACCATGGTCATCGGCATGCACACGTCTCGCCTGGGCCTGGCGTCGAGCGACGACGGTATCCACTTCACCACCGAGCCGGCTCCGGTTTTTTATCCTGACGTTGACTCGCAGCAGGAGCAGGGAATGGCCGGGAGGAGTCGAAGATCCTCGCCTGGTCGAGCGCGAAGACGGTACCTACGTTCTTACCTATACCCAGTGGAATCGCCGCAATACCGATATCGGAATTGCAACATCTACTGATCTGATTCACTGGGCAAAGCAGGGACCCGCGCTGGTGGGGGAAAAATATCAGCACTTCGATTACAAATCGGCCAGCATCGTCACCCGGCTCACGAATGGCCGCCTTATCGCGGCCAAAATCCAGGGGAAATATTGGATGTACTGGGGAGAGATACAGGTGCGGCTGGCAACCTCGCCTGATCTGATCCACTGGACACCGGTTGAGGATTCGTCCGGCAAGCCAATCGTGTTACTGCGCCGCCGGCCGCGGCACTTCGACAGCGCGTTCCCCGAAGTGGGGCCGCCTTCGCTGGTCACCGATCGCGGTATTCTCCTCATCTACAACGGCAAGAATGCCGCGGTCGACGGAGCGCCTGGAATTGCTGCCAACGCGTACTCCGACGGACAGGCGCTGTTCTCGGCCGATGATCCTCGAAAGCTCATAGCACGCACAGATAAGCCGTTTTTCAAGCCTGAGGAACCGTGGGAACAAAGCGGCCAGTATGCCGCAGGGACAACCTTTGCGGAAGGGTTGGTGTTTTTCCACGATAAGTGGTTTCTGTACTACGGATGCGCTGACTCCCGCGTCGGCGTCGCTGTTTACGATCCGAAATAAATCAGGTATCGCCCTGTCGAAAAACATTTCCACGAGCAGGCCCGCTGAACCGCAGATCTCTCCATTACGCTACGCTACGGTCGGGATGACAAAGGGGAGCTGGGGCGCTTCCATTGAGACGTGAGTTGCTCGAGCAGAAGGGAGCATCGGCTTCGCGTTCCCTTCTGGCAGCAGACTGACCCTCATGTTCTTCGGACTGCGCTCTCAGGCGCTCAGCTCTTCTGCTTCGTCCATGTCTGACTCCTCGACAAACAGTCCCAGGGCCTGGCGCTCGAAGAGGCGTTTGTACGTGCCGTCTGTTTTGCGGACGAGCGCCTCGTGCGTACCCTCTTCGACCACGCGGCCTTGCTCGAAGACGAGGATGCGGTCGAGCATCCGCACCGTCGATAGCCGGTGCGCGATGACGATGGCCGTGCGGCCTACGATCAGCCGCTGCATTGCCTCCTGGATCAGCGCCTCCGATTCGGAGTCGAGGCTGGATGTCGCCTCGTCCAGAATCAGAATCGGCGCATCTGCCAGAAAAGCACGGGCCAACGCTACCCGCTGGCGTTCCCCACCAGAGAGCTTGACCCCGCGCTCACCGACCAAAGTGGCGTAGCCCTTCGGCTGGCGAATGATAAAGTCGTGCGCATTGGCCAACTGCGCGGCACGCTCGATCTCCGCCGTCGTTGCTTCCGGACGAGCGTAGGCAATGTTTTCCGCTAACGAACGATGGAAGAGCAACGGCTCCTGCGGCACCAGGGCAAGCTGCGACCGCAAAGACACCTGAGCCGCCCGGGCAATCTCCTGCCCGTCGATCAGGATACGGCCCTCATTCAAGTCGTAGAGCCGCTGCAGCAGCTTGACGAAGGTCGTCTTGCCGGAGCCCGAGTGGCCAACCAGGCCCACGCGTTCGCCCGCCTCGATGCGCAGGGTGAAGTCCTGGAAGAGCGGCTCTGTATGCGCACCGTAGCAGAAGGTGATGCGGTCGAAGAGCACCTCACCCTTGTCGATGCGGATCGGCTCCGCATCCGGCCGGTCGGCCACGCCCAGCGGCAGCACGTGCATCTCGACCAGATCTTCCATCTCGTTCACGCTGCGCTGCAAGTTCGCCACATGCTGGCCGACATCGCGCAGATAGCCATGCACGATGAAGTAGCTGGTGAGCACGAACGTGACTCCGCCCGGCGTGGCGCGGCCTTGCCACCACAACCAGATCGCATACGAGGTCACCGATGCCTCTTAGCCCCAGCAACACGATCATCTGCGTGGTTCCGCTCCAGGTGCCGTTGGTCCAGTGGCGATAAGTGCGGCGGCTCCACTTGCTGAGCACCCGGCCAAGGCGCGCATCTTCACGCGCCTCGGCGCCGAAGGATTTGACCACCGCATTGCAGGTCACGGCATCGGCCAGCGCACCGCCCACCAGCGTGTCCTGTGCATTCGACAGCCGGGCCGCGGGGGAAACGAAGTTCAGCGACAGCGCGATGGAAAGGCCGACATAGAGGGTCGCGCCGGTGGCCACGATCAGGCCCATCGACAGCCAGTGCCAACCCAAGCAGCAGTCCACTGCCGACCAGCACCAGCGATGCCGGGAGCAAGGCCAGCAGCAGCGTGTCGTCCATCAGGTCGACCGCCCACATACCGCGGGTGACGCGACGAACGATCGAGCCGGCGAAGTTGTTGGCGTGCCAGTCGGTGGAGAAGCGCTGCACGCGGTAGAACGCATCGCTGGCCAGGCGCGCCATCAACCGTATGGTGAGCCGGCTGATGCCCATCAGCGATAAATGGCGACCGGCCACCAGGATGCCGCCCAACAAGAGCATGGTGGCCAAGCGCCGACAATGCGGCGTGCAATGCTTGCCGGTGGGTTCCGGCGTGCATGGCAATCGCGTCCACCATGCGGCCGGCGAAGACAGGCATGAACAGGTCGGCAATGGTCGCTACCACCATGGAGAAGGCGACACCAGTCACCAGCCATGCCTCGCGCCGCCAATGGCGGAGGAGGAAAGCAAGCACGTCACGCATCACGTTCTTATTTCGGAAACACGCATAGATCACTCACCAGGACAACTGGTAGATCGCGAGGCACACCTCAGCGATGGATGGAGCCGATGGCTCAACAAGGAAGTTCCCCAGGGAATGAGAAAAGGCCCTGAGGCTGCGCCTCAGGGCCTTCGTAAATCTGCAAACGAAGTGCGCTAGGGGCGCTCTACTTCCTTCAAGCCGGCAAAGTCCGATACTCCGGTAGGCTGGACTTGTGGGGCGAGGTAACGGGTTTGAGGGTTGACTGCCATAGCACTTTTTCCTGAAAGACTGCTTCAGTTTACCCCAGCTTTTCCGGCTCCGCTATTAATTTTTGATCGACAATCTGGTTCTGGAAAGCCGCTCAGCAGCATCCGCAGGCGTGGCCCTGCCAAGCCGACCGTCCTTCATAAAACCAGGATCGGGATCGCGACCAGAGCGGCGAGCGAATCAAACCATGGAATATGGAATGCCGCGTTCGCGGCCAGGCCGGCCAAGGTGACAAGAGCCAGGTAGGCGCAGGTGGCTGACTGAACAGCGTCGGCTGCGAGCGCAACATTGTTGGCTACGCCGCGCTTCCCTACGCTTTAGCCACGCCAGAATCGGCATCGCGACCAGAGCAGCGACGGTAACCATCATCCCGACAAAACTTGTCTCAGGCCGCAGATGAAAAACCAACGAGAGCACAGCCGTGGATGCGACGATCAGGGCAAGAACGAAAAGCAGAACTGCTGCGATGCGCCCCGCGTTACGTTGAGAAATAGATCGAGGGTGACCCGTATTGCAGCAGCACCACGCCGGCGGATAGTAGCTCCACAAGACTGTCGGAACCGAAAGCAAACAAGGCCGAACTGTGCGCCCTCGCCGCTGCATACAGTGATAAGCCGCATTCGATGAGCATCCATGCCAGGGTGACAATCTGAAGCCACAGAACAGCGTTGGAACGTCGAACGGGTGGGCACGCCACCGGCGTGGCTTTCGCAGGCCGGGAACCGATCTGTACCAGTCCGGACATATAGCTTTGAAAATATTGTCCCACATGCCGGGACCAGGGACGATTCTTGCCGGTGCAGGCGTTGACAATCTCCTTGTGAAACCAAAGAATACTCATCGGTAAACGATGGGAATTCTCGATAAGTTTCGTCTCGATGGAAAACTCGCGCTGGTCACGGGGTCTGCTACGGGGCTTGGCGCAGCGATCGCGGTTGCCCTGGCTGAGGCTGGCGCGTCCGTCGCATGCCATGGGAATCGCCGCCGCGCCGATGAAACCAGTGAAGCCATTCGCGCTTTGGGGCACGACGCGCGGAGTTTTGCCGCCGACCTTAGCCAGCCCGACGGTGCGGATTCGCTGTATGAAGCGGTGTTCGCGGCTATGGGCGCGCCGGATATCGTGGTCAATAATGCGGGCACAATCTATCGTGAGCCGGCGGAGGAGCCACGACTTACAGGCTTGGATGACGGTGGTGCAGGTAAATCTAAACAGCGTTTTTCGCCTGTGCCAGCTTGGCCGGCCGCCCCATGCTTGAACGGCGACAGGGCAAGATCATGAACATTGCATCGCTGCTGTCATTTCAAGGCGGCATTCGGGTGCCGGCCTATGCGGCATCGAAGGGCGGCGTTGCGCAACTGACGAAAGCCCTGGCCAACGAATGGGCGCCGCGCAATGTGCAGTTAAACGCCATCGCTCCAGGATACTTTCGCACGGAAAATACCACTGCGCTGCGGGAGGATGAGGTGCGCAACAGCCAGATCCTGGCGCGCATTCCGGCCGCGCGCTGGGGCGAACCGGAAGACATCGCCGGCGCCGCGGTGTTTTTGGCATCATCGGCGAGCGACTACATTACGGGAGAGGTGTTAGTGGTGGACGGCGGATGGATGGCACGGTAGCTATATTTTTCTACCTCCCCATTGAGGAGAATTTATGTCGCTAAGCGCAGTTGAGGTCGTGCCTTCGCAGGAAGAAACCATGTCCCATCCTGAACCCGGACTGCGGCGGCAGGTCATGTCCTACAGTCCCCGCATGATGCTGGTCCGCCACCGGATGAAGAAGGGTTGGGTCGGCGCCAGGCACAGCCATCCGCACGAGCAGATGGTGTATATCGTTAGCGGCTGTCTCAGGTTCCACTATCCGGATGGCGTCTTCGAGGCAAGAGCGGGAGACAGCTTTCTGGTTCCAGGCAACGTCGAACACCAGGCCTCGGCATTGGAAGACTCCGAGGTGCTGGATATCTTCACTCCTTATCGCGAAGATTACGCCACGCCTGGTTAGCGAGCCCCCTTTCCGTGGCACGGGGAAAAAAATAAAAGCGCGTCTGCTCGGGTGCAAAAATCGGCATCTAATGACGACAGTTATGATTTTCTCGACGACCAGGTTCAGAATGGCCGGATGGCTGCTCTGCGCAGTGCTGGTGTTAGCGGGCTGCGAAAAACAAGTTGCGCAGCAGCCGGCCCCACCGCCCTAAGCCGGCCATGAAAGCGGCCCCGCCAACGCCGATTGCGGAGAAGAAAGAAGAGCTGGGAGAACCGTCATGGGACCCGCAGTGGGATGCCATTGTGGAGCAGGCGTTGTCTCCGGAGATGCTGTCGCCGAGAGTCGCTCGCGGAGTCAGAACGCTACTGTCCTCGATTCGCATCTATGAGCGAGGCCGATAAACGCGCCTTCTGGGCATATACCTTCCAGGCGCTCGCCGGCGCTGAGGCGGGCCTGAAGCCGACCACAGATGTGCGCCATACTGAACCCGAAGTAGCAATCAAGGACACGGTCACCAAGCGGACGGTGCGACAGGAAGGACTGCTGCAGCTAACGTATATGGACGCAGAGCGCTATGGCTGCGATTTCAATTGGGACCAGGATAAGGCGCTGCCGGAGAAAGATCCGTCGAAGACGATTTTGAGGCCAGAAAATAATTTGTTGTGCGGGGTGAAGATTCTCGAGAACCAGATGCTTACCCAGAGGAAGCCGCTGCTTTCGTCGTCAAGCTACTGGGTTACTCTGCGGCCCAGCACGGCCAAGCTACCTGGTGTTCGCCAAGCAGATGAAGAATGTGCCGGCGGCATGCCGTCAGGAGACGCCGCCGAGTGGAAGAAGCAAGGGCGAGGCGCACGGGCAGCGGAGTGAGGGCTGCTGTGGCGGTGCCTGCGCACGCCCCCGCAACGGCTAACTAACCCACCCCCATGATCCTGACGCAGCATGACCGGCTCTTCGTTCTCACCGGCGCCGGTGTCTCGGCGGAGAGCGGGCTGGCTACCTTCAGGGGATCAGGAGGATTGTGGAACGGCTATCGAGTCGAGCAGGTGGCAACACCCGAGGCCTGGCACGCCGATCCTGAACTGGTGTGGCGCTTCTATTCCATGCGCCGCCGCGATGCTCTCGCGGCCCAGCCGAATGCCGCCCACCTGGCCCTGGCGAAGCTCGAAAATAAGCTGGGCGAGCATTTTTATCTGTGCACGCAAAATGTCGATGACCTGCACGAGCGCGCCGGCTCGCTTCGCGTCCACCATATGCACGGAAGCCTGTTTGAGTCGCGCTGCGTGCGATGCGGCTTGCCTTTCGCCGATCAGCAAATGTACGAGACGGCAAGCCAGCTACCCAGGTGCCGGGAGTGCGGCGCGCCGGTCCGCCCGCATATTGTCTGGTTCGGCGAGATTCCCGCTGGATATGGACGGCATTTATCGAGAGCTCGATCGCGCCACGCGCCTGCTGGTTATCGGCACTTCCGGTTCCGTCTATCCCGCCGCGGGATTCGTCCACATCGCCAACCAGCGGGGTATCCACACGGTCTATGTGGGTCCTGAGGAACCTCTCAACGCGGACGCCTTCGATGAGATCGTTCTGGGCCCGGCGACGACGGCGCTTCCGCCGCTGTCTATAGCTCGGCTAAGCCGCGGCACTCTCTGCATCTGACTCCAGGCTTTGTATTCACGACTGGCCTCGCCAAGGCAGTACGAAGTATTCCTTGTTTCCACGATCTTGTTCTCCGCATCGACGCGCACGATCGGCGAGGTGAAGATAAACATTCCCGTCTTAATCCTCTGATGGCCGAATGCCCTGCCCACCAGCAAATTTCCTGGTCGCAACTGCTGATAATTCCCACGATTCGCGCTTGGCACAACTGCCCAGTCTTCGAGTTTGACAGACGGCTTTTGCGTTCGCATCGCTAATCCCTCCACTTGGTTGGATGCCGGCTGCGGGGGAGCTGCGATGCAATTTCAAGCAGCCTGAAAACCCGCGGCCTTGCCTGCCGCCCCGGCATAGGGAAAAATCAAAGTAAACACAGTGCCGCCGAACCGCGGCAGGCGGTTGCTCCGGACGTGGATAGACCCCTGATGCTTACGGACGATTTTGGCCGTAACCCAGAGGCCGAGGCCCGAGCCTCCTGGGCCCTTTGTGGTATAGAACGCGTCGTACATATGCCGGCGAGTCTCAAGACTCATGCCGTAGCCGGTGTCCGCGATGGTAATCCGAACACCCGGATCATTCGTCCGCCAGTCCGTGCCCGGCCTTGCCCTGATCGTTAGCCGCCCTCCATCGGGCATCGACTCCACCGCATTGGCGATCAGGTTCACAAACACCTGGCGAATTTCTCCAGCAAAACACATGAGTGCAGGCGCGTCGTCTATTTTCAGTTCCGCCCGCACACCAGCCATTTTTAGTTTTCCCTTAAACAGAGCCAACACCGATTGCAGGATATCCACCACGTTTGTAGAGGCTGGGGAAGAAGACTGACGGTGAAATTGCAGCCCTTGCATCGTGATCTCGCAGACACGGCCAAGCTCCTCTTCGGCATCTTTCAGGTAGAGCTGTGCCTGGCCAAGATCAGCCGAATGTTGAGCGAGGAAGATCAGATTAAGCACCGCTTCCAAAGGATTGTTGATCTCGTGAACGATCGAAGAGGTCAATCTCCCGATAGCGGCCATCTGTTCCTGTCGTTCGAGAATCTCGCTCCGCCCGTTTGTGTTGGTTGATGTCTTCGCAGATGGAAAGCAGATGACGTGATTTGGACTGCTCATCGTTTACCAGGCTTACCGAGTTGCGGACCCATACGGCACTGCCATCGCGACGTAAATAGCGCTTCTCAATAACAAATCCAGGGATCTCAGAGGCCAGCAGTTTTTCGCAGCAGGCTACGGTGCCGCGATCGATCCTCGGGATGGGTCAGCTCGAATAGATTGGTGTCGCCAATTTCCCCGGGGCTTCGATCGACGATCCTGGCCAGACGATTCATTCGCATCGATCACGTTGCCGTGCACGTCGGTAACGGCAAAGCCGGTCGCGGCATGAGCAAAACATTCGCCAATAAGTCGGTGCAGGGCCATTGGTTGAGATAACTACCAGCTAAAAAGCCCGTCACCGAGGCTGGGCTTGTTTGGGTAGATGCGAGAAAGCAGGGCGAAGGTCGCCCAGGCAAAGAAATTCCCCGCCCTCGAACGTAATCAAGCAGATATTTTAGGCAGGATCGGTCCACGAATGTTATTGCTGGATATAATCGTGACATGCCGCGTGTCGGAGAGTTCTGTGCTTCCAATATTGCCCGATTTCTGCTCAGCGTGGTCATTGTGGTGACGCTGATGCTGGCGATCGGTGTGTGGCTCTTTAATTCACCCGGTCGTGGCGTCTCTATCGAGCAGCCGACCCACGCTTCAGACTCCCCCAAATAGAAGGCTCTCCGCTCATCGAACATGCTGCGGGCTGTTCATCCATTTGTCCGGGGTATGCGGTGTTGATCACGGTCTGTGATTTTTTCTTGAAGCTCACAAATCTATTTGTGCAGCCGGTGCGCACTAGTGGACTGTGACAGCTGATTCAGTCCGCTAGTAGCGAAGGCCTAGTCTTTGGGGAAATTCGTCCTCGTAATCATCCAGGTCAATGAGGTTGGCAAAGTATTCGGCATTCTTTCTGTGAAACCTGCGCATCGCGATATGCGCCGCTACTATGATTCCCAGCGTGACGACCCCATGCCACACACTGGCTTCCAACCAGGGTTCCAGAGCGACCGTGAGCAACACCAGGGGCGGAAAGAATCCGAAGTATTGCAACAGGATGAATGCCAGGTTGGTAGCCGGCGCTCTCGCTTCGCCAGTGAAGGGTAGGCTCGTCACCTTGAGAAACAGAGCATCTGTCAGCAACAGGCACAGGCCAACTGCCACCAACGCCTGGCTCATGGTGGACTTCCATCCCAGCAATTCGGGAGGTCCCGCAAGGCCTATCAGCACGACCAGCCCGAGCGTCAAAACCAAGGCGCAGGGGAGTATCCACAGCTTGGTCGTCACGAGTTGGGCTGTGCCAGGCCTGCCCAGGATCACGCGAAAGACCCAACTGCCCCTCTTATCCGTAGGGGAAAGGAATGCAGTCCTCAATCCAGCGATCGTCCAGAAGGCTGCAATCGGGACTGCAGCTCGCAAACCATCCGGCGATAGGGCGAAGCCGAGATGACCGTGCCCGAGTCTCAACAGCAGTGCGCATGCAGCCAGCAGAGCGAGGCCGAGGCCGCCATACATCGCCAGGTACACACGATGGCGCTGCGTCCGCAGCAAAGAGTAACTGATAAAGTGATAAATACCCCGCTGCACCCGGTTTCGTAACAAGATTGCGTGGAGCAGGCGATTGACCAGCACAGTGGCCGAATTCCGCGTATCGAAAGCGCCGGCCCCTTCGACCAGGTAACGCATTCTCCGGCGATAGGCCAGCGGATAGGAGGCCATCGATATGACTAGCGCGGCGGCCGTCGCGACGCTGCCTGTTTTCGCAAGGCCACTGAAGACAGGCACAGATGCAGACCCTCCCAAGAGGCTCTCGTAAAGACCCAGGAACCAGAACGGCGGAAAATACCGGGCGGCTGATACATTCATCAGCTCTTTGAGGAATTGGGACGACACGGGAAAAAGCAATAGGATGGCTAACAGCATCATGGTGGAGATACCCTGCAGGAAAGGCGAAATAGCACGGAAGAGGCGTTCGCCCAAAATCGTCACCATCACTCCCTGCAGGCCGAGAAAAAACGCTGCAACAAATGTGCCGCTTCCCAGCACTGCCAGCAGATGCGCGAACACGTGGCGCTCCAGACCGGGCGGCTCCGTTAGCAAGGGAAAGAATATGGATCCAAGCGCACTGGTGCCGACCAGAAACAACCCGAGAAAAAGGCAGGCAGCCACCATTCTGGCCAGAAACAATCTTCTGTCGATAATGGGAAGAGGCGAGAGAACGAAGAGATCAAGCAGATCCGGGAAGAACAAGTCCCAGGCAAAGAGGCTCACCGCTCCAACCGCTACAAACGAATACATCACATAAAAGTAGTGATCGCTCACTTGAGACCAGAAGGGCCGGGGAAGGGGCGCATGATATAGAGGAAACAAGAACAGCGCCACGACCATTCCAGGAAGAGCGATCGCGTACACCACCTGGAGAAACCGCGCCTTCGTCTCGCCATCCGCCGAAACCAAGTCGTTGTTAAAAAATCGTTCCAGGGAGTGGCGAACCAGAAGGTGAAATTGACTTCGTTCCCGGGCGTCCACCACCGGCAGCTGCGCCTGCACTTCAAGAGACAGGACCGGAAATTCGGGCGGAGCGAAGATGCGGAGACCGCTAAGCATGTTTCGCAATCGGTGTAGACCGAAGCGATAGGCCATTTCGTGGTTTTCTCTCAAGGAAAACCACTCCTCGCGATCTTTATCAGGCCTTAGTAATTGCGAAACTGCTTTAAGCATTCTGCACCTTGATGACTTCTACCAGTTCGCGGGCGACTGATCTCGTGTCTTCCTGCTGGACCAGTTGGGCGAACACACTTTCGAGGTTCTCGAGCTCCATAAGCCCGGTTAACTCGGATGGGCTGGCATCGGCCAGAATCTTTCCCTTGGCAATGACGACAACTCGACTACAAATCTGCTCCACAACTTCGAGAACATGCGAAATGTAGAGAACGGCTTTGCCCGCCGCTGTAAGTTCCAGCAGCAAGTCCTTGAACAGGCGAGAGGAGAGGACATCCAGCCCGGAGAGCGGCTCGTCGAATACCAGCAGTTTCGGGTCGTGCATCAACGCCGCGGCAATCAGCACCCGCTGCTTCATCCCCTTGGAATACATGGAAATTGGCGAATGCCGCCACGACTCCAGGCCAAGCAGCTCGAGTAGTCTTGTGGCCTTGGTCTGAATCAGTCGTTCCCGCAGTCCCCGCAACCTGCCTACCAACTGCAGATACTCGATTCCTGACAGATAGGTGTATAGGTGCGCTTCTTCCGGGACGTAGCCGAGTATTCCGCGAAAGCTTACCAGATCGTCACGGATATTCCTGCCCTGGAACAGCACCCGGCCCTCATTTGGCTGCAGCAGTCCGGTAATGATCTTGACGGTGGTAGATTTTCCCGAGCCGTTGGGACCCAGATAGCCGACAACCTCGCCGCCATTGACGCGGAAATTCACGTCCGAGATCGCCGGTATACCGCGATAGCTTTTGCAAACGTTCTCGAGTTCAAGCACGGTGCGCAGACCTCGATTGCTATACCCTATGTAGCATACTATCTTGCACTGGTCAACCAGTATGCTACATAGGTAGAATGTCGACCATGGCCAACGAGCCCAAACTCTCCCATACCGCTGCCATGATTCTGCAGACGATTCATGCCGGCCAGATCTACGGCTTCAGCGTGATGGAAGCGACCGGCCTACCCAGCGGGACGGTGTATCCGGCGATGCGGCGCCTGGAACGGGACGGCCTCATCGTCTCGAAGTGGGAACAGCAATCGATTGCCGACGCTGAGCAGCGGCCTTTGCGGAAGTACTACAAACTGACGCGCGCCGGCGTGGCAACGCTCCAAGCCATGCACAAACGCTACCCACTGCTCAAAAAAATGATCTCCGATCCGGAGGTCAAGAACGCATGAACTTCCGCCTCCTGCTCCGCTCTCTCCCGGTATCTGCTGTTCATTCTGCGTTGTGCCGCATGGCTGGTGCCCGGTCGAGAACGGGCAGAGTGGTTGGCAGAGTGGGAGGCGGAGCTTTGGCATGTATGGCACTCATACAGTCGCAAATCTCGCCAGTGCTTCCGCGGCGGCCAGGAAGTGACCGATTTCTGCCTGGGCGCTTTCCATGATGCTTTTTGGCTCAGATGGAACAATCCGCGCTCAGTCCCGCGCCGCGTATTCCGCATTGGCTCTGCGTCACGTTGTTCGCTTTCCTTAGCGATGTGGACGGCAATCAGCCTGTTGATCTGTTTGTCCCTGCCAGGCGCAATCGAGACGATACGGCCATCACCATATCGGGATGCAGACGGACTGGTGATGATTTCCAGTGGCGGCTATTCCGGCACGCAGTCCCCGTCCATACGGTTTAAGGACTATCAGGCCTGGAAGACGAGCACCCGACACTTGTTTACTGGGGTTGCCTTCTATCAGCCCATACTCAAACGAGTCCATATTGCGCGATATCGAGGCGTCGAACTTTCCATTGGCCGGGCAAGCGACAATCTTTTCACAGCTGCTCAACCTGTCGATCCCTCCTGAGGGAGCGAATCCGCCAAACGGCCAGTACGCGGCTAGACTGTTTTTAAGCCAGGCGGCCTGGCAAGGGAATTTCGCCGGCGATCCTCGCATTATTGGAAGCATCGCCGAGGTTGCCGGGCAACGCGTCTTGATTGCGGGTGTTGTCTCGCCAGACTCGTGGCAGCTGCCGGGCCGGGTGGATGCGTGGCTGCTCGAGGACGAGCGGCACCTGGCGATGCTGCCCAGGAACTCCAGAGGATTCGTGCTTGCCCACATGCGAACAGCGGGGTCTCTGCCTCGAATGGACGGATGGCGATACATGACCGTACACCGCGAGGATGGAAACGAAGCTCGCTTCGATTGCATATCGCTGGCGCAGCGAGCCCGGCTGCCTTTCTCGATCTTCCTGTTCACACTGATCGTCGCCTTGATCGCGTTGCCGGCGACCACACCTTTGCCTCTTGGCGAGTACCCACGCCATAGCGGGCGCCTCCGCTGGGCCGGCAGAGCGAGACGATGGATCTTTTTGTGGAGCAAGTTTGTGCTGGTCGTGCCACTCGTCTATCTCACTTCTGTCGATGCCGCCTATGGCGTTCACCTCCAAAGTTCGACGACGGCACAATATATCCAGCTCGCGCTTTCGTTCTTCGGATTTCTATTCGGCTTTCGATGGATACTGCAGGATCAGCGAAAGCGCTGCCCGGTATGCCTTCGGGTGCTCTCGAATCCTGCCCGGGTTGGACAAGCGTCGCGAAATTTCCTGGCTTGGAACGGCACGGAGCTAATCTGCGCCGGGGGTCACGGATTGCTGCATATTCCCGAGCTTCCCACCAGCTGGTTCGGCACGCAGCGCTGGCTTTACCTCGATGCTTCCTGGGGTAGCCTCTTCTCTGAGGCGTGTGTGCCGTCTGCCGGCCTGGTCTAGAAATCTAGAGCCGGCCCCTGGATTCTCGGGAATGAATGGAATTTCATTTTTGTTTCAGACGTCGCTCATCTGACGGAGCAATCGTTTACAGGCGTATGCGGCGATCGTTCCTCGCCATCGTTCCGCGTATCAGTCGAATTGGGAGATGCAATGAGAAAAGTCGTTTACATAACTTGTGTAACCACCCTGGCAGCCTTATGCGTAGTCCCGTCTTTCGCGCAGGAAACACGGGAGCAGGCCGTAGCCGGGATGCGAAAAGTGGATGCGAAAGAGATGGATCCCACTTACACGACGCCCGCTCCATTTGCGCAGAAGCTGGTGGACGAGGCCTTGGCGAAACATCCTGAGGTCATACTCATGGCAATTCACGCAACACCGCCGAAGCATAAGAACCTGATCGTGGCCTCGAACTTCGGACGCATCGGCAAGATTGGGGATGAAGATGATCTGCGGTGCATCCGGACAGGAAAGAGCAACCTGGAGCTGAACTCGACCGGGAAACACTTCGAAGATGAGTTGATCCTGCAGGACGCCTCGGGCCAAACAATCGGCGCGCTGGGCGTGGTGTTCAACTACAAGCAGGGCGATGATAAAGAGGCGTTGGCGAAGATCGCAGCCCAGATTCGCGACGAAATGAAGGTGCAACTGCCGTCGGCAGCGGCGTTATTCGGACCTGCAAAATAGATGCAAGGTGGCTGTGATGGCTGTCAGGGTTTGCGCCTGAACTTAGGATAAATTTGGTTGCAGGGTGGAAAAACATCTCCACGAGAGGTCCACTGAACCGCAGATCCCTCCACTCCGCTTTGTAACAGGGCGCGACTCGAGTCGGGTCATAAGAGCGCAACAAGAATCTGAAGAGCGTGTGTGATAATCCACCATCCACCGATTTAGTCCCGGAGGGACGGCTGAGAGTCAGAGCTGTCCAAATTACCTGGTGGGTGAAATCTCAGCCTTTGATTTCAATGGACAAACTACAATTGCGGCCAACATTGCGAAAAGCAGGTTGTTGCCAGATCCTTCCCGCTGGTTGTTCTGTCAGCGAGGCGGTCGCTGCCGGTGGGACAGAGACGCCTAGAAGATAATCTTCAGCGCAAACTGAGTCTGGCGAGAAGTGGTTGCGGTTGCCGTCAAAGCACCGGCCGATGCGATCGGAGTTCCGACGAGCGCTGGAGCCGGATGCGCGGCGGAAGGCGCTGGGGCAGCCGAGAAGAGCTGTGTGGAAGCCTTCAGCGGATTGGCGTAGTTGACTCGATTGATGATGTTGAATAGCTCGGCCCGGAACTGGATGTTCACACTTTCGCCGAAGCGCGGGATGCGATTGTTCTTGACGAAGGACATGTCCACGTTCTCCAGTCCCGGCCCAAAAATTGAGTTGCGCCCGGCGCTGCCCAGGTACGGGTTGTAGGACGCGGACTCCGTCGGGTAGGAATAGCAGGCTCCATTGATGTAGTGAACCTTGTTCTGCTTGTTGACCGGTTTACAGCCGGTCCCGTAGTTGAAGTTGGGGAAGCCGAAGGTATCCGAACTGCGCAGACCCAGCGGATCGCCGCTGATGAGCGGACTGATGGGCAAGCCGGAGCTGGCTTGAAAAATACCACCGTACTGCCAGCCGCTGATAACCCATCCGGCTGCTCCAAAGGACTTCGGCGCATCGGGCAGGAGGAGGAGGTAATTGAAGACGAAGTTCTGTCCTATGTTGAAGTCGGAGACAGCAACTCGGCGGTCCGGAGCAAAATAGGGCAGGCTGCTGACGGAGTTCGCAAACGTGTCCCCAAACGTGGAGGAAGAACCATCGTCGGTGGATTTGGCCCAGGTATAGGACGCCTGCAACTGGAGCCGATGCGAGAGCCTCTTGGTGAGGCCGGCTTGCAGGGCGGAATATTTCGAATAGCCAGTGGGCAACATGGCGCTGATCTGGCCTACGTTGGTGTTGAGCCGGGGGTTGGCGGTCGAGGCCGAGATGTTGTTGGAGAGGCTGGGAAACTCATAGATTCCTCCACCCAGCCTGGCGATGGGTTGCACGGTATTGATGTCGTCCTCGCGATAGGCGATATCGACGCCATGGGAGCCGGCGAAGCCGATCTGCGCCGTCATGTCACCCGGAAGTTCCTGCTGGATATTGAGGCCCCACTGCTCCACGTAGCTGCGCTTGGGATGCTGCGGAGTGTAGCTGTAGCGGAAGGTCGCTGGAGTCAGCAAAGGATATGCGTTTTTGGGAAATGTGCCCAGGAGCGCGTTGGCGCTGCTGACGCTGCCCGACTCAAAGAAGGGCGCGGCGAAGATGCTCAGGCCTTCGAAGAGATAGTTGAGCGGCAGCGCATCGTAGATGCCGAACCCGCCGCGGACGGCTGTCTTGTTTTCCTTGAAAGGGCTCCACGAAAAGCCGACACGCGGGGCGAAGTTCTTTTCGGTGGGGTTGGAGAAGTAGGGTGAGCCGAGGTTAGGGTGTCGCCGCGGTGAGTGTTGGCAGGTTAGAGAGACGCCCCGCAGTCTCCGTGGGGACGGTCGCCAATTCATAGCGAACGCCCAGGTTCAGGGTGAGGTTGTGGGCGAGGTGATAGTCGTCGGTAATGTAACCGCCATAGACGGACTGACGCAGGTCCTTCGGGGATGTAGTCTGCCCCAGCGGAGCGTTGAAGCCGGTGGGCTGATTCTGCAGGAAGCCGGCAAGCGAGCCGAAGTTGAACTGGCCATTGGGATTCGAGGTTCCCAGCTGATTGTTCTGTAGCCGTTCAAACGCGAAGCCCGTCTTGAGCGCATGTTTTCCATGCGTCCAGTAGAGGTCGTCATACACCTGATAGGAGTTGTAGTGGAAGAGGAACTCACCGACTGCGTGGAGCCCACCGGTGAAGTTGCTGAGACCGCCGACGTTGATGAGGCCGACAGGAAGGTTGGGAACGAAACCGAGGCTGGGATCCGAGATGGGGCCGAAGATCGCGTTGAGAGTGGTTGGTGCATCGGAGACGACGCGGCTATAACCAACGTGCACGCTGTTCAGGAGGTTTGCCGTAAAGATGTGCGATTCGCTGATGGATGCCATCTGGCGCTTGGCGATATTGCCGGTAACCTTCTCGTTGAAGGCGTCAGGAGCGGTGAGCGTGCCGCTGTCCCAGAAGTAGGTGCCAGCCAATTGGTCCTTCTGCCGAAAGCGCGTGATCGGCGCGAATGGTGAAGTAGTTCTCCGTGGTGCGGAACGGGTCGGCAAAGAGAAAGACGCCGGTATCGCCGTTCACCGGTGCTGTTCGGGAGCGGGTAGAACTGTAGATAACTTGGCCACGTTGGGATCGACAGGGACGGTGCCTGCGACCAGATGCCCGGTGCGAGCATGCGCTGAGGGCACGGTGCTGCTGGCGTTGGTGCTGTTGAACCAGCGGAAACCTTCATAGTCGCCGAAGACGAAGGTGCGGTCGCGGACGATTGGGCCGCCTGCCGAAGCGCCAAACTGGTTTCGCCGGAGGGGTGCGATGTGGCCTGGGGAATCGAACTCAGTTGCGGGCATCAAGGGCGCTGTTGCGGAAAAACTCGTAGACGTTGCCGTGGAGCTTATTGCCGCCGGTGCGTGTTACGGCGTTGACGATGCCGCCGGCTGTCTTGCCGTAGTCGGCGGTGGCGTTGCCGGTGATGACGGAGAACTCCTGGATCGCATCGACGCCCAGATTGCTGCCGATGACGCCCCCGGGGCCGCCGTTCGAGTAATCGTTGATGCTGATGCCGTCGACGCGGTAGTTGTTCATCTGCGGGCGGGCGCCGCTGACGGTGAGTTGGTTGCCGACACCGCGGTTGGCGCGCTGGTTGCTGACGGCGACAACCGACTGGGTGCGAACTGCCGATACGCCAGGCTGCAGGTTGGCGAGCGCGGCCCAGTCGCGTCCATTGAGCGGAAGTTCGACAATGGTCTTCTCGTTGACCACCGGCATGACGACCGAACTGACCAGATCGACTTCCGAAGCAACTTCGGTGACGACGATCCTCTCGTTCGCGGTGCCGACCTTCAGCGTGAAATTGACCGCCTGCTGCTCGCCCACGTCGAGAGCGATGTTGGTGGCGGACTCAGTGCTGAAACCCTTGGCCGAGACGTCCACCTGATAGTTGCCTGCGGGCAGGTTCGGAATGGCAAACAGGCCATCACTATTGCTGGTCGCGGAGTGCGCCATGGTTCGTCGCGAGGTTGGTAGCTGTAACGGTTGCTCCCGGAACAACCGCCTGGGTTGAATCAACTACGGAGCCAAGGATAGTCCCGGTTGAGACCTGGGCATGGAGTGATCCAACCCTGCCCAGGAGGAGTGAAAGGGTGATCGTGAGTAGCCTGGCGTATCTGATGAAACTGTTCATGGTTCAGTGCCTCTCAAATGCGACCGGCACGAGTGAAAGCCACCAAAGGAGGGAGCGTCTGAGCAAGGAACCAGGAGGGAAGCTCGACTTCGAAGATCTTTACACCGGCAAATCAGCATCATTCCTAACCATGGTCATTTATGGGCGACGGAATGAAGCATGAATGAAGCCGACATAAAAAATCGTTAAGGTGCGTCGTCGAGGAGGTTAGCCCGCTACCTCAGCTAGAGGCGGCAGATGAGGAGTTCGCGTTCGTAGATCATCTCAGGCGGCAGGTGATCGTGAAGATTGAGGAAGAGTTCCTCGTGGCCCATGACTTCGCGGCGCCAGGCTTCACGGTCAACCTGCTGGAGGGCTTCGAACTGCTCGCGCGAGAAGGTGAGGCCAGTCCATTCGATATCGTCATAGTAGGGAGTCCAGCCGATCGGAGTCTCCTTGCCCAGGGCACGACCGCGGACACGGTCGACGATCCATTTGAGGACGCGCATGTTGTCACTGAAGCCAGGCCAGAGGAAACGGCCAGTCCTCGTCTTTGCGGAACCAGTTGACGTGGAAGACGCGCGGAGTGGCGGAGAGACTGCGCTGCATTTTGATCCAGTGACGGAAGTAGTCGCCCATGTGGTAGCCGCAGAATGGCAGCATGGCCATGGGGTCGCGGCGGACGTTGCCGACAGCGCCGGCTGCTGCCGCGGTGGTTTCCGAGCCCATGGTGGCGCCGATATAGACGCCGGCAGACCAGTTAAAGGCCTGGTAGACGAGCGGCATCGTGTCGGAGCGGCGGCCGCCGAAGATAATGGCGCTGATGGGTACTCCTTCGGGAGACTCCCACGCCGGATCGATGACTGGGCATTGCGAGGCGGGCGCAGCGAAACGTCCGTTGGGGTGGGCGGCGGTGGCCCCGGTTTCCTTTGCGATTTCCGGGGTCCAGAGCTGGCCGCGCCAGTCCAGACACTTGGCGGGTGGTTTTTCGGTCATGCCTTCCCACCAGACACCGCCCTCGGGGGTGAGCGCGACGTTGGTGAAGATGGTGTTGCGGGTTAGCGTCGCGATGGCGTTAGGGTTGGTTTTGGCGCTGGTCCCGGGCGCGACACCGAAAAACCCGGTTTCAGGGTTGATGGCACGGAGCTGGCCGCTGGGGTCGGGCTTGATCCAGGCGATGTCGTCGCCGACCGTCCAGACCTTCCAGCCGTCGAATGCGGCCGGCGGGATCAGCATGGCGAAGTTGGTCTTGCCGCAGGCGGACGGGAAGGCCGCCGCAACATAGGTCTTTTCACCGCTCGGTGCTTCGACGCCGAGGATGAGCATGTGCTCCGCCATCCATCCTTCATCGCGCGCAATGTTGGACGCGATGCGCAGAGCGAGGCACTTCTTGCCCAGCAGTGCGTTACCGCCATAGCCGGAGCCGTACGACCAGATCTCGCGGGTCTCAGGAAAGTGGACGATGTACTTGTCGTCATTGCAGGGCCAGGAAACGTCCTTTTGGCCAGGAGCCAGCGGCGCGCCGACGGAGTGCACGCAGGGAACGACCCGCTGGATACCCTTGTCGATCTCCTGAAAGACAGGCGAGCCAATGCGGGCCATGATGCGCATGTTGACCACAACGTAAGGGGAGTCCGTGAGCTGGACGCCAATGCGCGCCATGGATGAACCGATCGGGCCCATGCTGAAAGGCAGCACGTACATGGTGCGGCCGCGCATCGAACCGCGGAAGAGTTGCTTGAGCTTGCCTCGCATGACGTAAGGGTCTTCCCAGTTATTGGTGGGACCGGCGGCGTCTTTGGAGAGCGAGCAGATAAAGGTCCGGTTCTCGACCCGAGCCACATCGCCGGGTGCGGAACGCGCGTAAAAGCAGCCGGGCCAGAGCTCTTGATCGAGCCGGGTAAAGGTGCCGGCGGCGACCAGGCGGCCACACAGAAAATCGTATTCGTCCTGAGAGCCGTCGACCCAATGGATATTGTCGGGCTGGCACAAATCCGACATCTTCTCAACCCAACGGATGAGGTGCTTGTTGGCAGTGGGAGGTGCGGTCTTTACCAGGCTTCGTGTGCCTTTCATTCAGCTCCTGTCGCGCTCGTTTCTTAAAGAGGACGGTTCGGTATTTACTCCCCGGCTGTGCTCCGCCACTAAGACACATGACGATTGTATCCAAGAAGGGAGATTGTCTCTTCCTCAGAATTATTTCATTAGTGGCTGCAAGGGTGAAGCGGCGCTGAAGTCCGGATGAAAAACCTCTCATCTCTTTGCCGGTAGCGTGGGCTGGGGATGACCTGGCCGCTGCGCCGTCCGTGGAAGATCACATGCTTGCACAACCGTGACTAAAAAGACTAGAGTCGGGAGTCAACAGCGGCGAGCGGCAGGGGCCGGCCTGGTTCCAGTCCTCGGAACGACCCACAAAATGAACGGAATTTCATGGCCGGTTCAGACGCGCTTAAGGTCCGCTCAGGCTAATGGGTGGCGCGAACAGATTATGCGAATCCTGATCGTGGAAGACGAACAGAAAGTATCTGCCCTGGTGAAGCGTGGGCTAACCGCGGAGCGGTATGCGGTCGATGTGGCGGCGGACGGACTTGAAGGCTTCGAGCTTGCGGAAGCCTATCCCTACGATCTAATCATTCTCGACCTTATGCTTCCCCGCCTGACCGGAAGCGAAGTGCTGCAGCGCATCCGGCGAAAGAATTCGCATGTTCCCGTGCTGGTGCTTACCGCACGCGACTCCATCGACGACAAGGTAAAGCTATTCGAGCTTGGGGCGGACGATTACCTGACCAAGCCCTTCGCATTCGCCGAGCTTCTGGTTAGAGTCAAGGCCCTTCTGCGGCGAGGACCGGTCAACCGCTCCAGCACCCTGCGCATCGGCGATCTGGAACTCGACCGGCTGACGCAACAGGTACGAAGAGGTGGACGGCGCGTGGAGCTGACGGCGAAAGAGTACTCATTACTCGAGTACCTGATGCAAAACGAGGACCGCGTGCTGTCACGCAACATGATCATCGAGCACGTGTGGGACCAGAGCTTCGATGGAGTCACGAACATCGTTGACGTATATGTCAAACATTTGCGCAGCAAAGTGGATGACGGCAATCCTCTCAAAATGATTCGCACTGTCCGCGGCACAGGATACACCATTCGCCCTGGACGTGAGTTGTGAACCGGAGTTCGCTCCGCTACCGGGTAACTTCTTTTTATGTGGCTTTGCTTGCCGTGGCACTCGTCATCTTCAGCGCAGCCGTGTATCTAGGCGTTCAGGCGTTTCTTACAAGATCGCTTGAACATTCACTGAACATCAACGCCTCCGCGATCCTGACCGATTACGTCAGACCCCTGGAATCCAAGGGCTTAGGCTGGTTTCAAAACGAGATGAGCGAATCGTATCCCGCCGGGGTGAGCGATACGCTGGTGCGTGTGTCTCGCGGAGCTGACGTCCTATACGAGACAGGTGGCATGGGCGAGCCACAGTTGGCCGATCGGCTGGTTCGGCAAGCGATCTGAAAGATTCTGGCGAGGTGCGCCGCACGCGCATCAGGGGACAGGACCTGATTCTGTTCACGCTGCCCTATCGCACCTCGCAAGGCGATTGGATCGTGATCGAGACCGGCGCCAGCATGGAGCCGATCCATCGTGTTCTGGGCAGCCTCTTTCTGACGCTGTTGATGGGAACACCGGTCATTTTGATCGCGGCTGCGCTGGGCGGCTTTGTTCTTATGTCTCGCCCCCTGCGGCCGGTGGTGACGCTGACAGAACAGGCAGAAAGGGTGGGGCGTCACGACTTGGGAGAGCGGCTACCGATCCTTCGTTCGGGGGACGAGTTGGAGCGCTTATCTCTGGCGCTGAATCGGATGATCGAGCGTCTGGAAGACACAGTGGCGCACAATCGGCGCTTCTCCGCGGATGCCTCGCATGAGCTGCGCACGCCTCTCACCATCATCCGAGGCGAGCTTGAGGTTCTGCTGCAAACGCCGATGTTGCCGGCGTCGCTGGTGGAGGGTATCGCCAGCGCACTAGAGGAGAGCAACCGGATGTCGCACATCGTGGAGAGCTTGATGACGATTTCCCGTCTGGAAGCCGGTAGCGAAGGGATGGCCATGGTGCCGGTGGAGCTGGTGTCGGTCGCTACGGCGACCCTGGATCATATGAGTCTATTGGCTGAGGAGAAGAAGATTCGCCTCAGTTGCGACACTTCGGGGCCAGTGACCGTTACCGGTGATCCGATGCGATTGAGACAGGTAGTGGTCAATCTCCTGGACAACGCTATCAAGTACACGGCTGAGCGAGGGAGCGTGACCATGTCCGTGACGGCAGAAGCCGGTCTCGCGGTTCTCGAAGTGTCCGATACCGGGATCGGCATCCCGCCAGGGGCTTTGCCACTGGTTTTTGAGCGGTTTTTCCGGGCGGACAAAGCGCGATCGCGCGAATCGGGCGGAATAGGCCTGGGTCTTGCGATCGTGAAGTCTATTTGCACCGCGCATTACGGCGCGGTATCCGTCTCCAGCGTAGAGGGGCAGGGCACAAAGTTCCGTGTCGAGCTGCCGCTGCTGCGCGAAGATGGCGCTGCGAAAGCTGTTGAGCAGCCATCATCCAGGAGTGCACCCCATGCTCAAATACGACAAAGGACCCGTCCTCACCCGTTGACTTCCGCACCGCCCGCTGATCGCGTGCTTTAGGAGCATTTCACCGAGCGAATGTCTGGCAGAACCTACTGAGTGCGATAGGTCAACACCTTGGCCATCGCTTTGGATTCGCCGGGCGATACGGCCACAATCATTTCCTGCATATCGGGCAGAAGGATGGCAGTTTTCGCGCCAGGAGCGGACTTGACCTTGGCGACTTCCTTGATCTGGTTGGGATCGGAGGTATCGTAGACGCCGATATATCCCTCGCCGCCGGGAACATAGAGCCGATGCGCTTCTGAGTTGTAAACCACTTCGTCCGCGCGCAGCGGAGCCGAAGCGGTGGAGACGACGGCGCCGGTGTCGGAATCCATGACCACCACCATGCCGGGGTCGCGGCAGACCACGTAGAGGCGGTGGCCTGCCTCGTCAAAGGCGACCATGGCATTCTGCCTGGCCGGCGGCACTGGCCAGGTGTGGATGACCTTCATCGTCTTTCGATCCACGACAGCCAGCTGATTGGTCTGCGCAAGGTTAATGAAGATGCGAGGACCATTCTTTTCCAGGGCCATCGCTTCCACGTGGTTGTCCATGAATTCGATCGAACCGAGCTTTGTGCCGGTGTCGGGGTCGATGGCTTCGAGCTTGGCTGTGGCCATCTTCACATCCTTGCCCCCGGTCACCACGTAATACACGTTGTTTGCCGCGTCGTATCCGGCGGAGTCGGCGCCCGGCGTCAGGGTGATCGAACCAATCTCGGCATAAGTATCGGCATCGAGGATGTGAGTCATCTTGTCGCTATCGGTCACCAGGATGATCTTGGAGTTGGGCCGGATCAGAATGCTGTGCGGTGCTCCGAAACCCTTGACCGTGCGCAGATGGGCCCCTGTTTTCAGGTCGAAGATCTCAAGCGTAGCGTGGTCCTCGGCTGCAAGCAGTAGCCGGCCCCGCGCGCGATCGACGGAGAAGTGGTCGAAGTCTCCGGAGTATCCGGGCAAGGTGACGGTCTTCATTAAGTTCAGCGGAGCGGCCTCTTGCGCGAAGGTCGACGGGATGGTCTGACCTAACGGGATGATTGTGGCCGCCATGACGGCGAGCATTGACCTTTTCATTGAGATTGTTTCTCCTTGGCGGCAACGTAGATGCCAGGCCATGGCACACCCTAGCGAACTCTGCCGAACCGGATTAAAAGTCATCACAAACGCTACGTGGAGCGACCTGAGCGCCCGCTGAAGTCGGCATGAAAATTCATTCATGAAGGTCAGATCCGCGCGCTATACGCCCTGGCTTATCATCGCGAAGCAGTTGGGCATCAGCACCGGTACCGGGACCGCCGCCACTACCATCGTCGGCCTCACCTGGAACGTTTTCCGTTGGGAGATGTGCGAAAAGAGGCACGTGAATGGGAATAAGCCTTTAATCCCACATCTCGCAAAAAGCGCGAGATATGGGGATTACTTCTGGCTTGCCGACGAGGGCCCGGGCTTCCGCTTCAGACCACGAACAATAAGACGATGAGTGCGATGCCAGTCACCGTGCTGATGAAGGAGAGACGCCAGAAGAGCATCAAATCGGTAAGCAGGGCAACGGAACAGAGCACGATGGAAACTTCCAGGAACAATTCCGCAATCTCACCGTAAAGCGCCCTACGTGACTGCACGACCGAATCTCCAGGCTTTGGGCCATCACCTTCGCGTCCTCAGAAGGAACGCGCTCGGCCCTAACGACGCAGCCTCGGCGTTTTGTTGCCAATTTTGTTGGCTGACGCGGGGAATGGTACGATTTGAATCTTTCCCTGAGAGCGCGCAGAATTATTCCGCACCATTTTCTATCTTCCGGCCCGGGTGGCACCTATGGATGATGTCTATGCAATCAACGTAGCCAAATCGAATTATCGCGAAGGGTTCGACACAGCGGATGTGGAGCGCGTTCTGTCTGCCTTTGCACCCGAGTTTACGGACATGTCCGACTCGCGTCCCAGCCGCTATCGAGCGGATGCCGCCATGAAGCTTCGCCGTTCTCTTGCCCAGCTCCTCGCTGAATATGAAGCCAAACTCAATGTCATCACTATTGCTATCTCGGTGTTCGGAAACGACGCCTTCGACTATGGATGGCACGAGCTGACGCTTGAGCCACGGAAGGGCGGCGAGCCGGTTTACCGTCGTACGCGCTACTTTGAGTTATGGAGCAAGCAACCGAGCGGCGATTGGAAGATTTCGAAGTTCATGGATAACCAGGATGTGCCGGATACCGTCGATTAAATCAGCCGGATTGCCGGGTCAGCTCTTTCCCCGCTGGCGGTCAAGCTTGGTGTAGATCCGCTTACCCAGACTGGAAGGAACTTCAAATTCAGCTCCATCCGCGATCAACTTGACAACATTCTTCGTTCCATCAAGAACAGCAGAGCAGTGCTTGCACACCCGAAAATGTGCTTCCATGCGAGTTCGCAATTCCGCGTCAGTCGCTTCATCGACATAATTCGATATCTCGCGCCAGACCTCAACACAGCTGATCGTAATCACCATACAGTAGATGCCTGAAGCCAAGGATTAGTTTCGTTGCGACACATAGGTATTACCATGGACGCACTTTCTTGAATTCGGCCCTGCCGGTGGTCCAGGAGCCGTCTATGCCGGGGGCCAGCGCGTCGCGCATCTGCAGCCGCGCCCGCAGGAGCCGAATCTTAACTGAGCCCTCCGTAATACCCAGTACCTTGGCGGTTTCAATGGTGCTCATTTGTTGCACGTCGCGAAGGACCAGCACCTCACGATACTTCGGATCCAACGACGCCATTGCTTTCTTCAACGCCTCGCGCAACTCTTTGCGCTGCAACTCCTCCGAGGGGATATCCCGCCAGTCCGCAAAATCTTTGGGCCAGTAATCGCCGTCTTCACCATCCTTCTGCTCGTCGATGCAATCGAAAAGGTGCCTGCGGTCCTTGCGTAAGCGCAGTCGCGCTTCATTGATGGTGATCTGTATGAGCCAGGTGCTGAACTTCGCTTCCCGGCGAAACCTGGACAGATGGTTGAAAGCCTTCAGCACAGCTTCCTGTGCTACCTCTTCCGCGTCCGCAGGGTTGCCGAGCACGCCCAAGGCAGCGAAGTAAACGGCGCGTTCGTACGGACGCATAAGCTCATAAAAGGCTTCATGGTCTCCGCTGAGGCAGCGGTCAATCAACTGGCCTTCCATTGGCTCAGATCGCAATGTTGGCGTAGACATGTTGCAGCCCTTGGAAGTGCGGGCCGACGCATTGGAAAGGAGAATTTTAACCAGCATCCTGCGAAAGTGCAAGCCGGGGTCTTACTAAGTCCTCATCTCCACACTGGTGCTGTTGAGTGACCAAAGCAGCAAGGCAATAAGGTAGGGTACCGTACGCCTGAACAGCTAACCCACCGAGATCGGTTCGCAGGTGTAACTTTTCGCGGCCCGCTGAGTCTCACCGCACATGGAAAGTCAGCCCCAATGGACTGCAGCCAGAGCGGCGAGGGTTTTCAAAGCGCAACTGCTGGACGAACCCGTGGCTCCCCAAGCCAGGACTGGCCATCGAGCGGACAACGCAAAACAGGCGTTCACGCAACACTGGCCGGAATACATGATTGAGGCCGTCTGTCTTGGCGCGTTCATGATTTCGGCTTGTGCGTTCTCGGCACTGCTGGAATATCCCGGGTCGCCGGTGCGGGCCAGCGTGATGAACGCGGACGTGCGCCGCTTCCTGATCGGACTGGCGATGGGAATGACCGCTATCCTCCTGATTTATTCGCCGCTGGGACAACGCTCGGGTGCGCACATGAATCCCGCGACCACGCTGACGTTCTACAGGCTGGGCAAGGTCGAACGCTGGGACGCAATCTTCTATATGTTGTCGCAGTTCGTGGGCGGCGTTCTGGGAGTGCTGGTCTCCTTCGCCCTGATGGGCACCAAGTTGGCACACCGCAATGTGAACTTTGCCATCACCCGTCCGGGCGAGCGTGGGGAAGCGGCCGCCCTGGTCAGCGAAGTCTTGATCACCTTTCTGTTAATGACCGTTGTTTTGAATGTCTCGAATAGCCGCAAGCTGGCGCGATTTACCGGCCTCGCCGCGGGCACAATGGTGATGCTGTTTATTACCTTCGAAGGGCCTCTTTCCGGCATGAGCATGAACCCGGCTCGCAGCTTCGCCAGCGATTTTGTTGGCATGCAATGGCAGGGACTGTGGATTTACTTTGTCGCGCCGATCATCGGCATGTTGACAGCCGCCGAGGTTTTCGTGCGAACGCGGGGGATGAATTCCGTGATCTGCGCCAAGCTGAACCATTCGGGCAACGCGCGCTGTATTTTCCGCTGCGGCTACATGATTCAGGCGCAAGCACCGGGCAATTGAGTTCTCACGCGATAGGGCCGCCGTCCAACCATGCTATTGAATAAGCCCGCGTGCGGGCAGAGGAGAGGATTGCTGTGTCAAATGACAACCGCTACGACGTGATCATCATCGGGACGGGCGCTGGTGGAGGCACCCTGGCGTATCACCTCGCACCTTCCGGGAAACGCATTTTGGTTCTGGAGCGCGGCGACTACGTTCCCCGCGAGAAAACCAACTGGGACTCGAAGGTGGTTAATGTCGACGGCCACTACAACACCAAAGAATCCTGGCTCGACAAGGATGGCAACGACCTGCATCCCCACACCAATTACTACGTGGGCGGCAACACCAAGTTCTACGGCGCGGCGTTGTTTCGCCTGCGCGAGCGCGACTTCGGTGAGCTGCGCCATTTTGGCGGGATTTCTCCGGCATGGCCCATCGCCTATAGCGATCTCGAGCCCTACTACACGCAAGCCGAAATTCTATACCAGGTGCATGGTGAACGCGGGGAGGATCCCACCGAGCCTCCTGCCAGCGGGCCCTACCCCTGGCCGGCTGTGAGTCACGAGCCGCGCATCCAGCAGTTGTCCGAGGACTTCGCCGCCAGCGGACTCAAGCCTTTCCATGTGCCGGTGGGCGTAATGCTTGACGAAAATGACCCGCATAAAAGCCGCTGCATCCGCTGCAACACCTGCGACGGCTTCCCGTGCCTGGTGTCGGCCAAAGCGGACGCACAGGTGCTGTGCGTGGACGAAGCAGCGAAATATCCCAACGTTACGCTGCTGACCAACTCGCTGGTGAAGCGGCTCGAAACCGATTCTTCGGGCCGCATAGTGAATGCGGTTGTGGTCGCGCGTAATGGCGGCGAGGAGCGCTTTTCCGGCGATGTGATTGTCGCTTCCTGTGGAGCGATCAACTCGGCAGCCCTATTGCTGCGCTCGGCCAACGATAAGTATCCTCACGGCCTTGCCAACAGCTCTGACGTGGTGGGACGTCATTACATGGGACACACAAACTCCGTGCTGATGGCGGTTTCCAAGTGTCCCAATCCCACCGTGTTTCAAAAGACGCTGGGGGTGAACGACTTCTACTTCGGATCGGAGGACTTTCCTTATCCCATGGGCCACGTCTCGTTCGTGGGCAAGCTGGATGCAGTGACCCTGCGCGCGGGCGCGCCCGCAATCGCTCCTAACTTCACGCTCGAGCTGATGGCCAAGCACTCGCTCGACTTCTGGCTTACGTCGGAAGATCTTCCCGACCCGGACAACCGCGTCACCGTCGATCGCGACGGCAGGATTGTGCTGTCGTACACCCCCTCCAACCTGGAGGCGCACGGGCGGCTGCAGGCCAAGCTGAAGGAAGCGCTGAAGCACCAACATTGCCCGATTCACGGCCATGACTGCCATGAAGGGCTTTTTGGCCGCAATCTTTATGTGGGACAACGCATTCCTCTGGCGGGCGTCGCCCACCAGAACGGCACCATCCGCTTCGGGCACGATCCCAAGACTTCCGCGCTGGATGTGAATTGCAAAGCGCACGATCTCGATAACCTGTACGTGGTAGATGGCAGCTTCTTCCCGTCGAGCGCGGCCGTAAATCCCGCGCTCACCATCATGGCCAACGCGTTGCGCGTGGGCGACCACATTCTCGATCGCCTGGGTGCGACCACCGGCAAGGCGACCAGCCAACCGCAGCACGCCGAGGTGGGTAGTGCTTCGTAGGCTCGCATTCCTCAGGCTGGGTCTGGCATGGATGCTTCTCACAGCCTGCCAGTCCGTGCTGGTCTGCCAACTGCGGTCAACCAGCGGCCCTGCGCTGCGAGTCGGACCGGTGGTTATGACCGTCTCCGACATGGACCGCTCGGTGGACTTCTACTCGCGCGTCCTCACCTTTCAAAAGGCCAATGAGGTCGAGCGCAGCGGGCCGGAGTTCGACCAACTCTACGGCGTACGCCATGCCCACATCCGAGTGGTGGAGCTCAAGCTGGAGAACGAGAGCATCGAGCTGGTGCAGTTCGTCGGCGCCGCCGGCACACCTGCGCCCGCCGACGCTCACAGCAACGACCTGTCGTTCCAGCATGTGGCCATCATCGTCAGCGATATGACGCGGGCCTACGCCGTGCTTCGACAGAACTACGTGCCACATATCTCTGCCTATCCGCAAACCTTGCCGGAGTGGAACCCGAACGCCGCGGGCATCAAGGCGTTTTACTTTCAGGACCCCGACGGGCATCCGTTGGAGGTGTTGCAGTTTCCGGCGGGAAAGGGCGATCCAAAATGGCAGCAGGCTAACGGCAAGTTGTTTCTGGGCATCGACCACACGGCGATTGCCGTCTCCAACACCAATGCCAGCGTGGCCTTTTATAGCACGCTGCTGGGCATGCGCGTGGCCGGTGAAAGTGACAACTACGGCTTCGAGCAGGAGCACTTGAATAACGTCTTTGGAGCGCACCTAAGAATCACCGCACTGCGTAGCCCGTCAGGGATAGGCGTCGAGTTCCTGGAGTACATCACGCCGCGCGATGGCAGGCCTGCCTCAACCCATGCCAGCCCCACCGATATTGATCACCACGAAACCGTGGTCGTGGTTGACGATCTTGCAGGCCTTGACGCGCAATTGCACGGGCACAACTTTTCCGGTGTTTGGGTGAAACAAAACGCGGAGCTCGGACTCCCATTCAATGCAAGACAGGCTGAGCTGGTACGTGATCCCGACGGCCACTTCCTGCTGTTGCTACAGCGCTAGTTTTGAGGAGACACAGATGGAACGATACGAAAGGTTGACAGCGGAGGACAAGCGCCTGGAAGAAAGCCGCGACCGCAAGTCGCACTGGAAGCGCTGGGGTCCCTACGTGAGCGAACGCGCCTGGGGAACAGTGCGCGAAGACTACAGCGCCAACGGCGACGCATGGGAGTTTCTGCCCCACGATCATGCCCGCTCCAAGGCCTATCGATGGAACGAAGATGGCATCGCCGGGATTTGTGACCGTCACCAATACATCTGTTTCGCACTGGCGCTGTGGAACGAAAAAGACCCCATCCTCAAGGAGCGCATGTTTGGGCTCACCGGCAAGCAGGGCAATCACGGCGAGGACGTGAAGGAATATTACTTCTACCTGGACAGCACGCCCACGCATTCGTACATGAAGTACCTCTACAAATATCCCCAAGCGGAATTCCCCTACGCACAGCTTGTGGAAGAGAACCGTCGGCGTGGCAAGAACGATCCAGAATTTGAGCTGATGGATACCGGCGTCTTCGCGGAAGATCGCTACTTCGATGTCGAGGTCGAGTATGCCAAGGTCTCCCCGGAAGATTTGCTCATCCGCATCAGCGCCACCAATCGCGGCCCCGAGCCTGCGCGTTTGCACCTGCTGCCAACCATCTGGTTCCGCAATACCTGGTCGTGGGCGAAGCAGGCCATCAAGCCGCGACTGGCGAAAGGATCGAATGGCCGTCCTGGCACGGTGATCAACATTGACCATCCGGTTTATGGCCGGCGCTACCTTTACATGGAAAATAAGCCGGCAGTCCTGTTCACCGAGAACGAAACCAACAACCGCCGGCTCTACAACGCGCCCGGCCCGGTGCTCAGCAAGGACGGCATCAACGACTTTGTGGTGAATGGCCGCATCGATGCCGTGAACCCAGCGGTCGAGGGCACCAAAGCCGCGCCCGACTATCGCTTTACCGTCGCGTCCGGTGAAACGGTGACCGCCAGGTTGCGGCTGACCGACCAGGAATGGCCGATGGCTCAAAGTCCGCTGCACGGCGAGTTTGACCGCATGTTCTTGACCCGCAAGCTGGAAGCGGATGAGTTCTACAAAGGGATCATCCCGGACGATCTTTCCCAAGATGCGCAGAACGTGATGCGGCAGAGCTTCGCCGGGCTGTTGTGGTCCAAACAGTTTTACCACTACGTGCAGCGGGAGTGGCTGCAGGGCGATCCCTCCGGTCCGCCGCCTCCGGCAGAGCGCTTGAGCGGCCGCAACAAAGACTGGAACCACCTTTACAACGCCGACGTAGTCTCCATGCCCGACAAGTGGGAGTATCCCTGGTACGCTGCGTGGGACCTGGCATTCCATTGCGTGCCGCTGGCGCTGATCGATGCGGAGTTCGCCAAAGAACAACTTGTGCTGCTGACACGGGAATGGTATATGCATCCCAACGGTCAATTGCCCGCCTACGAATGGTCGCTGGGCGACGTGAACCCTCCGGTGCACGCCTGGGCCGCGTGGCGCGTCTACAAGATCGACAAGAAACAGCGCGGCCATGGCGATCGCGCCTTCCTGGTGCGGGTGTTCCACAAGTTGATGCTGAACTTCACCTGGTGGGTCAACCGCAAGGACGCCGAGGGCATGAATATATTCCAGGGCGGCTTCCTCGGTCTGGACAACATCGGAGTCTTCGATCGCAGCGCGGCGTTGCCAACAGGGGGACACCTGGAGCAGTCCGACGGCACCAGTTGGATGGCCATGTACACGCTCAACTTGCTGACCATCGCGTTCGAACTTGCCCAGGATGACCCGGCCTACGAAGACGTGGCCAGCAAATTCTGGGAGCACTTCCTCTACATCGCCAACGCCATGAGCCACCGCGGAAGCGACGGCCAGAGTCTATGGAATGAGGAGGACGGATTCTTCTACGACGTGTTGCACGCCGGTAACGACGAACGTTTCCCCATGAAGGTAAGGTCGATGGTGGGGCTGATCCCGCTGTTCGCGGTGGAGACACTGGACTCAGAACTGCTCGACCGCATGCCGTCGTTCAAGCGCCGGATGGAATGGTTTATCGAGAACCGCTCAGACCTGACCGCGAACCTCGCCTGCATGCGCGTGCGCGGCCAGGGCGAACGGCGGCTGTTATCCATTGTTGACGCGGAAAAGCTGCGCAGCATTCTCAATTACATGCTCGATGAGAACGAGTTCCTGTCGCCCTACGGCATCCGAGCGCTCTCGCGCCATTATGAGGCCAATCCTTACGTACTCAATGTGGGGGGCGCCGAGCATCGGGTGGGCTACGAACCGGGCGAGTCGCGCAGCGGGCTGTTCGGAGGAAACTCCAACTGGCGCGGGCCGATCTGGTTTCCGATGAACTTCCTGCTGGTAGAGGCATTGCAGCGCTTCCACTACTACCTGGGGGACGACTTCAAAGTGGAGTGTCCCAAAGGATCGGGTCAATATCTGACCCTGCGGGAGGTGGCGGCGGAGCTGTCGCGCCGCCTGGGCAGCATCTTTACCCGCAATGGCGACGGCGCGCGACCTGTGTACGGCGAAATCTACAAGTTCCAGTACGACGAGCACTGGCGCGATCTCATCCTGTTCAGCGAGTACTTCCATGGCGACACCGGCGCCGGCATGGGCGCGAGTCACCAAACGGGATGGACGGCTCTGGTCGCAAAACTAATGCAACAGAGCGGCGAAAAGATATCACAGCTGGCGGACGCATTTCCGGCCCTGATTGGCGACTAACAAAGGAGAATACCGAAATGAAAGCCATAGCAGTTTTCCCTGGCCAGAGCGACACTGTCCACCTGGCCGAGCTCAAGAAGCCCACCGTCGACGACGTACCCAACGGACGCGGCGTGCTGGTCCGCATCCTCAAAGTGGGCGTCGATGGCACGGACAAAGAGATTAACGCGGCTGAATACGGCGTTGCGCCCGACGGCTATGAATTCCTTGTGATTGGGCACGAGGGCTTCGGACAGGTGGAAGAGGTGGGCCCCAACGTCACCGAGTTCAAGCGCGGCGACTACGTAGTTGCTACCGTGCGCCGCCCTGGCAACAGCCTGTACGACAAGATCGGCACCTACGACATGACCACTGACGATGAGTACTTCGAGCGAGGCATCAGCCGTTTGCACGGCTTCCTCACCGAGTACTACGTGGACGACCCCGAATACATGGTGAAGATTCCGCAGGGATTGAAGGATGTTGCGGTTTTGCTTGAGCCAATGACGGTGGTGCAGAAAGGCATCGTGCAGGCCTACGAGATCCAGCGCCGCTTGAAGGTGTGGAGACCGCGCACGGCAGCGGTGATGGGCGCCGGTACCATCGGACTCTTGGCCACGCTCGTCCTTCGGCTTCGTGGATTGCAGGTGGACACCTTCGCCCGCAGCCCCAAGCCCAGCCGCAATGCGGACCTGGTCGAATTGCTGGGCGCGCACTATCATGCCACGCAGCAGTTGCCATTCGTGGAGTGTGCGAAAGAGTGTGGGCCGTACGACATCATCTTTGAAGCAACCGGGAACTCCGCCGTGGTCTTCGATGCGATGCAGGGCTTAGCCAAGAACGGCGTACTGGTGCTGGCCAGCGTGACCGGCGGCGATAAGACCATCGAGGTTCATGCCGACCGCATCAACCTCGAATTCGTGCTCGGCAACAAGGTGATGGTGGGAACAGTCAACGCCAACCGCGAATATTTCGAATCAGGGGTGCGTGACATGGCTCAGGCACAAGCGGAATATCCGGGTTGGCTTCCGAGGCTGCTGACAAACCCGGTGCAGGGGCTGGAAAATTTTGCCGAGTTGTTCCGCCAACTCACCGGCGACCGGAGCGCCATCAAGGTTTATTGCGAGGTCGCCGAGGCCGGCGCTGAGTCGCAGCGGATTCTTGATAGCGTCACGGCCATTGCTTAGGCGCTGTTCAGCTTAGACAGTCTCGAGGTCGATTTTTCGGATAGTCCGCCGCTGCGAGTATAAAATTCTAGCCCCGCGACTGTAGGCAACGAACTAGAAGTCGATTCCTGGCATGAATTGTGAAGAAGTACAACGCGAACTCTCGAACCACCTCGATCAGGAGCTTCCAGCCGGGCTGCGCCTGGCAATGCAGGATCATTTCCGCACTTGCGAGATGTGCACTACCCTTCTCGACGACACGCTTGACATCGTGCTTGCGTTGGGCGACGAACGATTGATTGACGTCCCGCCCGGTTATAGCGCTCGCCTCTATCGAAAATTAAAGAATCAGGTCCGAAGTACGCAGTCTGGTTTCGCTGGCAAGATGTCATCGCAAATTCCTTTGGGGATCACGGATGATCAAGTCGATCTGGGTTCCCACCTGATTTATTTCTGGCAAAGTGACGAGGATTTTGCCCGGGGCGTGCGCTTCCTTGAACCCGGCCTCGTGGGAGAGGATCACTGCGTCGTCTTTGGTCATGATGAAGCTACCGAGCGAGTTTTCCAGTTACTGCAGGCTAAAGGGTTCGCTACCGAATCTCTCACGAGGCAACACAGAATAACATTGCTTCGGCGGGAAGCTCCCGCGGGCACAACGCTTTCCGATATTGAGGAGGTGTTCAAGGCTGCGATGCGGGCGGGAGCACCGGCCATCCGGTACCTGGGAAATCTGGGCTTCGGAGAAGCTCCTTTGCCGGGCAAGGGGATTGAGGATGTGCTCGAACTCGAAGCTCGGGTTACGAGCCTCACAAAACGTTTTCCCGCGGTCGTGGTTTGCATGTACGACGCGAATACCCTGCCTGGTCGGCTGATTCTTAAAGGTGGGTTCCAAACCCATCCCGTAGCGGTTTGCGGTGACCATCTCATCCACAATCCGTACTATATTCCGGAAGATGACTTTCTGCGCGAGATCCAACGCACAGCATGATTCGCCGGTAATTTCGAACGCAGCCCCGCCGCCTCGCTCAGCATGCAGGTAGCGGTCGGACCAGGAAAATCCAGGACCAAACACCAGCACCAAAAGCAAGGCATGGTGGACGCGGGTGGAATCGAACCACCAACCTGTCGATTAAGAGTCGAATGCTCTGCCAGTTGAGCTACGCGTCCGGGAGGGTGGAAAAGGCTGAATGCTGAGCAACATTCAGAGGATCAGGCGCGCACATTCGTGTCTCACGCCCAAGCAAAATATAGCATAATCAGCAGCCTTTTCCGGGACGTGCGACACATGGGAGTTCCGCCGCTTAAAACGTGAAGGAAAGACCACCCTGAATCGAGCGCTCGGTCTGGGCGAAATAGAGCGTGCTGCCATCGCGGGTAAGGAAGGGACGATAGCCCTCAGCCAGCAGATTACGAACGTCCACCAACGCTTCGGTTCCATTGGGCAGCAGGTGACCACAGTGGACCGGTTGGCGAATCAGGATGTTCAGATACGCGCTCTGCCCGAAGCTGTCGTACACCGCAACCGGCGTCACCGTACTCACAGGCTGCCAACGGTAGGAAGCATGCCAACCTGTTCCCGTGCGCACTACCCTGCCATCGAGCGATGCGGTGATCGCTTCCGTTCTGCGCTGGGTGAGACCCTGCACAGCCTCGTCTACCGTGACTGCGGAATCGGGAACCTCGAAGGTCAAGAGCCTTGCCGTTGGCGTAGGAAAGCGTTGCCCAGGTCGACCCTACAATTTTTTGCGCCAGGACGGCGCTGATTCCGCCCGTCGTGTAGCCAGGCCCGGTAACCCGAAAGCCCTGCGAAACCGGATCGTACAGCACGTCCCCAGCGGCCAAATCCTGCTGCGATACCCACCCGCCTCCGCCGATGACCGGGTTCTGCACCTCATCCTGATAGAAGGCCACCATCGCTCGACGCGATGCGGTGTTGTCTTCAAACCGCAGCTCCTGGTGGAGACCGTGCTGGATGCGAACCCTGCCACCTTCCTCAGAGAACATGGGTGCAAGCGTAGCGCTGTCGGCAACCTCTCCGGCATTCTGCAATTCCGGCGAAGTGGCAGCGCGGTAGGAAACGCGCACCCCCTCGTCATGCCAGGAGGCATTGAGGAACGGCAGACTGGAAGTGGTCTCGGAAGCCCCATGCACCGACTGGACCTCGTTGCCCAGCTCCATCGATGCATTCGGACCCAGATTCACCGCTTCGGCGCTGCGCAGCCGCAAGTCGTAAAAACCCTGGCTTCCTCCACCTTCAATGGCGGTCATCTGCTGCACCGTGGCAACGTTGCGGATCTGGCGTTCCGGACCAAGCGCCAGTTGGTATCCCGCCATGTACTCCGAGCCTTCCGCGGGTTGGGGGCTCAGGTTGGCGCGCAGGATCAGATGGCCGCCCACTGCGCTCGAGCGCTCCACAGCAAAGGCATGATGAGGGCCGCCCTGTCCAAACTCGCGCGAGGGACCGCTGACCTCGACCCGGGCTGCCAATTGCGGAGCAGACCCGTGATCGTCCCCGGAAAGAACCACCAACGGGCCGTCCTGGAGCAAGCGCAACAGCGGACGATTGCTCGAGGAACGCAAGGTCCATTTCCAGTCATCGCTCGGCTCGTCCGGCGAGCGGGGCTGGGCAGGGAGCCATTGGATGGCCTCAAAGAGCGTGCTCAGGGTGAGATTAACGACCAGTTTGCTGCGGGCAGCGCAGGCGGAGGTCTTCACGCAGGGTGGGCAGGAAGGAGTCTCCGGTTGCCTTTATCTGGTAGGTTCCGGGAAAAATGTGATCGAAGGTGAAAGCGCCGCGAACATTGGTATAAACCCGGGCAACCACGGTGGCATTGGCAGCCAGCAGCTCGACCATGGCGCCCATCTGCGGCGTGCCCCGAGCAGTCGCGCACAACTCCGCTCACGGTTGCCGGGAAAGGCGCGGCCGAGGCAGGCAAAAAGCCCACCAGCGGTCATCACCATCAGAGCTGCGATTTGGCAATACCTTTTACGCACTCAATACGCTACTCACTCAAACGCATTGCAGTAACCCAGTTCTGCGATCGCCGCTGATAATGCTCTACTCCGGCCACTCAAAGTTACTCTTTGCAGCTTATCAGAGGGCTAGTCAACCGTAAACGGGGCCGATTGCGCCACCTGCTGCTTGGACACATGATCATTAACAGTGATGGTCACCTGGTACTTGCCCGGCTGCAGGCTGGCCAGGGGTACCGATCTCCTCACCGTCAACTGGTCGGAGTTGGCGCTGTTATCTCCCATCGCCGCGCTGGTCTCTGACGTATCCAGAATCGCTTTGTTAGACGCCATATCCATAATTTGGTACTGAATCGTGGCGGCGTTTTGTTTGCTCTTGTCGTCGATCGCCAGATTGTAGACCTGCATCCAGAAATTGAGCTTCTGGCTGCGATGGAAACTGACGGCCACCGCCGGCCCGGAGCTGACCCGCGGCCGGACGTAGGTATTGCCGAGAATGAACTGCCCGGTGCCAATCTGCTTGGTCGGCACCTGCTCCATCTTGTCGGCCAGAATCAGCGAGGACGCGGAGAGCTTCTCATCGTCATACTTGGGCACGACGATCCCTTCCGCCCAGGTGCCGACGTGGTCGGGGTTGTTCACGTCCTTGATGGCAATATCCACCCGGTACCGGCCCGGCTTAAGAGGCAAAGCCCACCAGTGGACCGAGGCCTGGTCGAGCGCCTTGCCCAACAGTTCGCTCGGCTCTTCCACCTCCAGGGTCTGTTCAAAGGTCTGCACCACGTGGTCGGTAATGGTCGCCACCCGCCCCAGGACGTTCACCTCGCCCTTGGCGACGCCGTCCTTGGTGTTGAAGGTAATGTCCCGGTTCCTGATCTGCAGGGTCAAAGGAACCAGCACCGTATCCTCGGTGACCTTCACGTAGTCGGTGCGGACTTCAAAGGGGAAGAAGGGTCCGCTCAACACCTTGTGGTTCACCAGAAACGATTCCAGATCCTTGAACTTGACCGCGGGCGGGGCTTGCAGCTTGGAAAACTGCTCCAGGCGGTCGAACTCCTTGGCTTGATTCGAGGTCGCCATCGGACCGCCGCCCAGGTTCTCCAGCCCGCCATTGAAGCGGTCGGTCCGCTTCGAGGTTCCCATCTGTTCGCCCAGGGTCGCACCGGCGCCCGGAACGTGCAGCAAAGCATCCTTCTCCGAGCGATCGAGGGTCATGTGGTAGTCGCCGCACATGCAGGTATCGACGAACTCGATATCGATGTTTTCGCCGATGCCCTCGATGTAGCGGTAGTGCCAGGTCTCAAAGGGGAAGGTCGACGTCTCGCCGCCGCCCTCTTCCATGGGCCGCTCGTAGGAGCCGCCGCTGGGATGGGATTCAATGCTGTCGGGCTTGCCGTAGGCGATATACATGTGCCCGCGGTCGGTCTTCCAACCCGGCTTGCCGGCGGCAAAATGCTCGTTGGCGTAAGCGATGCGGCGGTAGTTCTCTTCCCGGAATTCGTTCTCAGGGGAATCGGGGTCGGGATTGCGCCGCCGCCAGAACTGTCTCAATGAAGTTGTCCCGCTCTTCATCGTTCGACAGGCTCTTGAAGGCCTTCAGTTCCTGGTCGGTGATGATCCAGCGCACATCCTCGTCCACCCACTTCTTGTAGGGTCCCTTCAGCTCGTTTCTCAGTTCCTTCTGCTGCTTGAACTTTTCCTTATCGCTCAGCGGCCGTTTCAGAGGGTCCTGGCCAGCTGGGGTGGTCTGGGTATCCGGCGACGGGTTGGAAGACGCATTCGGAGTACTGGCCTGGGACGGCGGCTGGCCGCAGTTTGCGCGATGAGCATAGGTGACAGGCCCAACGACAAGAGCAGAAAAAGGGTGGAATGAACCCTTAACATAGGTTGCGCGATACTCCCCGTACGGCACCCCAAGTTTAAGGTTCGGTAACGGCGAATTCAAGCGGGGAATGTCATTTCGCCCTTTATCTTCCGGCCGATAGCGTGCGCCGGTAACACAGAATTTAAGGTACTTCGGGGAAAAGCCGGGAACCCCGGCGGACGGTTCCACGTATGATGTAGGCAAGGGCGCGGAATACCGTCCTACCCATGAAACTGAAGAAAATACTGATCATCTCAGGCGCGGTCCTGGTGGCTGCGGGTATTACCGCCTTCACCATCGTCCGCGCCCAATCCGGCTATACCAAGGTGCTTACGGCCAAGGTTGTGCGTCAGAACCTGGTCTCCATCGTCAGCGGGACCGGGCAGATCAAGCCCAAGACTTACGTCAACATCGGAGCCACCTCCTTCGGCCGCATCACTCACCTGTACGTCAAGGAAGGCGACCAGGTAAAGAAGGGGCAGGTTCTGGCCACGGTGGAGAGCGTGCAGGCCAAGGCCGGCGTGGAAGCCCAGGAGGCCAGCATTCGATCCGCCGATACCGACATTTCCTCCTACCTGGCCGCGGAAAAGACAGCCGAAGCGACGGTCGCCCACTCCGAGGCTGATCTCAATCAGAAGCTGCTGGATTGGCAGCGGGCGCAGGCGCTTTACAAGGCCGAGCTGATCGCCAAGTCGGAATACGACTCCAAGAAGGCGGCCTACGATACCGACGTCGCCACCCTGGCGCAAAGCAAAGCTGCGCTGGTGCAGGCCCGGGCCCAGACGGCATCCGCCCGGGGTAAGCTGGGCACCGCCCAAGCCACGCTTACCAGCAACATCGATGCCCTGAACAAGACCGTCAGCGTCGCGCCTTTCGATGGCATCGTGACCAATATGCCGGTGCGCGAAGGCGAAACGGTCGTGGTGGGCATTCAGAATGCCCAGGGCAGCACGCTGATGACGCTGGCCGACCTGTCCGTCATCACCGCGGAGGTCAAGGTCGATGAGACCGATATCGTGAATGTCGCCATGGGCCAGCCGGTGGACGTAACCGTGGATGCCCTGCCCGGCAGGGTCTTCCCGGGCCAGGTGACGGAAGTGGGCGACCAGGCTATTCTGCGCTCCACCGGCATCGCCACCAGCCAAAGCACCACCGGCACCGAGGAGGCGAAGGATTTCAAGGTAGTGGTCACGCTCTCCAATCCGCCCCCGGAACTGCGCCCAGGGCTCTCGGCCACGGCCAAAATTACCACCGCGCGGCGGCAAAATGTGTTGACCATTCCCATTCAGGCCTTGGCCATGCGCACCCCGGCATCGCTGAAGGCCGGGCGCCTCGATGCAGACGGTGAACGCCGCCTCCGGCGGGGATGGGGGCCCAGCCAGCGCTCAGGATCCCGGCACCCAGGGCGTCTTTGTGCTGCGCCATCACGGCAGCAAGCTGGAATCGCAGTTTGTCCCGGTCACCACCGGCATCACCGGCTCCACGGACATTGAAGTCACCGGCGGCCTCAAAGAAGGGGATGAAATTGTCATCGGGCCCTATAAAGTGCTGCGCACGCTCAAGAACGACGTCAAACTAAAGCGGGATAATGCAGCCGCAACCCAGAGCACGGAATCTTCGTAAACGTAGCGAGCAGTAGACAGGAGCGAAAGATGGCACTCGAAACCGGCAGCGCAGCGCAAGCCGACATGGCCCAGGATGGCGCCCAGGGAGAGGTCATCGTGGTCGAGGATCTGTGGAAGACCTACACCATGGGCCTGGATCAGGTGGTCAACGCGCTGTGCGGCATCAGCCTGCGCATCCGGCACAACGAGTACGTCGCCATCATGGGTCCTTCGGGTTCTGGCAAGTCGACGCTGATGAATCTGATTGGCTGCCTGGACACGCCGACCAAGGGAAAATACTGGCTGAACGGGCACCTGGTCAGTGAATTGAACGATGACGAGCTGGCGCGCATTCGCAATCGCGAAATCGGCTTTGTTTTTCAGACCTTCAATCTTCTGGCGCGCGCCACCGCTCTGCACAACGTGGAGCTGCCGTTGATCTACAACGGAACTCCTGCCGAGGAGAGAATCGAGCGGGCCAAGGCGGCTTTGCGCTCGGTCAACCTTGAAGAGCGCATGAACCATAAGCCCAACGAGCTGTCTGGCGGCCAACGCCAGCGGGTGGCGATCGCGCGCGCCCTGGTGAATCGGCCCTCGATCATCCTGGCCGATGAGCCGACCGGCAATCTGGACTCGAAGACCGGCGATGAGATCATGGCGCTCTTCGATGATCTGCACGCCAAGGGCAACACCATCATCCTGGTCACCCACGAGCCGGACATCGCCGAGTACGCCCATCGCGTGGTCCACATCCGCGACGGCATGATCGCTTCCGACGCGGTGTCTTCGCGGGTGCGGACGGTTAAGGCCTAGAAGGCTGCGGAAGAATCTCTGAACGAAGGGCACGGCTTCAGCCGTGCCGTGAAGCTCAGAGGCGTTACGCGGCTTTAGCCGCTGGGGTACGCTTTTCGTGATTTGCGGTCCGAAATCTCCCATTGCCGCAGCGTCCACGAAACTGAAATACGGTTATTGAAGATATTTCGACACGAACCTCGGGGGAAAAAAACCGTACCTCAGGGGCTAAAGCCCTCATCTCGATAGGGCCGGGCGGCACGGCTGAAGCCGTGCCCTTCGTTTAGAGACTTTTCCGCAGCCTGCTATCAACGCTTGGTCTTGGCCGTTGCCTTGCTGCTTTAGGCACATCCTTTCCCTGCTTTGCTGCCGCTACTGGCGGCTGCACCACTTATCGCTCAACTCTTCTGCTGCCCCGCCGATAAACCGCTAAGAGCGGTTTCAGCCGTGGGAAGCTGGGGGTAGGGAATGATCAATCAGCCGTATGCAACCGAACCGGGACCAAGGTCGCTGGGCGCCATCGCGCCGGCCCCCGGGCGGCCCGTTGCCCGAGTTGGTTTCACGATCGCTGGCCATGCGCCGGGTGAGTGAGCAGCTGCAGCAGATCGGCCCGCGGGTGCGGTTGGCCCTGATTGAAGGCGAAGCCGGCACCGGGAAACACCTGCTTGCCCGGCACATCCAGGCGCGCCATGCTTCCCCGGGCATCGCTGGTGGTGGAAGAGGCGACCGGCTTGTTTCTGCCCGAAGGCAGCAGCAATAGCGAGCTTCGCTCCGAAGCCCTGCGCGCTGCCGTGCGCAGGGCAGCCGAGGGTGTGCTGCTGATCCGCAACATCGACGAATTGGCAGCCGAGCCTCAGGCGCAGCTGTTGCGCTACATTCGCGCCTTCGAAACCTCGCTTTCTGCGGAAAAGCCGGGCGGCGCAACCCTCCCCTTCGCAGCTGATCTGCACCGCCCGCAAGCCGCTGCGAACCCAGGTGCTGGCGGGAGCGTTTCTGCCGGAAATTTACTATCGTTTGAGCGCCGTCTCCTTCTCGCTGCCCCCGCTGCGCGATCGCAAAGAAGATATCCCGGCATTGGTGCAGATGTTCATCGATGCCGTCTCCCGAGAGCAGCAGAGGCCATTGCAAGGGCTCGGTCCCGGTTCCCTCCCGATTTTGCTGCGCCACCTGTGGCCGGGGAACGTACGCGAACTGGAAAGCGTGGTCCGCGCGGCGTGCCTGTCCAGCGAAGCCCAGTGGCTGCGGCCCGATCGATCTGGTCATCCTGCCGCTCGAACCAGCCGGCAGCAAGGACGGCGAGCCAGCGCTTCCCGAGAACTTCACCCTCGATGGCGTGATCCGGCGGCACATTCTCCAGGTGCTGAAGGTATGCGATGGCAATAAAGCGCGCGCCGCTTCCAAGCTCGGGATCAGCAGGTCCACGCTCTACCGCATGCTCGAAGCCGACATCGCCTTGCCCATGCAGCCGGCCGAAGTAAAGCAGGAAGAACTGGTGGCATCGCCCAGTATCGCCCACCACGACTGAACTCCGTGCCACCTCGGTCAATGCGAGCCGCGCCCTGTTCGCCTGCGCGAAATGTCGATACACTGCGCTTAGACCTGATTCCTGCGACATGATGTTCGCCATGTTACCAAGCCATACGGGAATCCGGGACTAGCTCCTAGCGAGCCCAGGAATCCGTTTGTTACGAATACCCACCCTTATCGCCATTTATTTCGTCTTCATCGCGCTTGCTGCCGGCTCCGGCGCGCGGCGCAAAACCTACCCCTTGAACAACCGCGTGAAAACGCTGAACACCATCTTCTCCGACTACTGGGAAGATCAGCCTCAAGCACCAGCCCGAGTTTGCCTCCTCCATCGGCGACAACCGTTACAACGATCAGCTCTCGGATTACTCCGTACAGGCCTATAACGAGTCCCTGGCACGCGGTCGAGCCTTTCTTACTCGACTGGCCGAGGTGGATACGGCAGGGATGTCTACCCAGGAGCAGTTGAGCAAAGACCTGTTGGTCCGCAAATTGATCGAGGATCAGGAGGAAGCCAGGTTCAAGCCCTGGGAGATGCCGGTCAATCAGTTCATCGGCCTGCAGGTCGATCTTCCCCAGCTCGTTCCTCAACTGACCTTCAACTCGGTCAAGGACTACGACGATTACATCGCTCGCCTGAAGAAGGTGCCGCTCGCCTTTCAGCAGATCACCGACGACATGTCCATCGGCATGGACGACCATCGCGAGCCGCCCGCGTACCTGATGGAAAAGGTGCTGGCGCAGGTGAATGCCATCGCCAATCAAAAGCCGCAGGACGGGCCATTCGCCCTGCCGGTCAAAAAGTTTCCAGCCTCGGTTTCTGCCACCGCAGCAGGCGCGCATCAAGGAGGAACTGTTTGCCGTGATCAGCCGGGCAGGTGACGCCTGCCTATCTTCGCTTCGGCAAATTTCTGCAAGCGCAGTACATTCCCGGCGGCCGCAACGATCCAGGCATATGGGCTCTGCCTGATGGCGAAGCCTACTACCGCTTTCTGGTGAAGCAGAGCACCACCACCGACCTGACGCCGGAACAGATTCACCAGATCGGCCTCGACCAGGTAAAGCAGGACGAGGAGCAACTGCTGGCGATTGCCCATAAGCTGGGATTTGCGGACATCAAGGCGCTGGAGAGCGGCTGCCGCCAACAACCCCAAGCTGTTCCCAACCAGCAAAGAACAGCTTCTGGACGCCTATCGCGGATACCTCGACCGCATGCGCCCTAAACTTCCCCAGCTCTTTGGGCGTTTGCCGAAAGCTCCGCTGGTCGTCATGCCGGTGCCGGCGTACATCGAGAAGGATCAGGCAGCGGCCTACTACGAACACGGCGCGCCGGACGGTTCCCGGCCCGGCACGGTGTACGTCAACACTTATAAATTTGAAACCCGGTCTCTCGATGACGTGGAGTCCAGGGCTTACCACGAAGGTCTGCCTGGGCATCATCTGCAGATATCGATCGCGCAGGAGCTCACCGGCGTTCCCGAGTTTCGCAAATACACCGGCTACACCGCTTACACCGAAGGGTGGGGACTTTACGCCGAGCAGCTGGGCAAGGATGTCGGCTTCTACCAGGATCCCTACAGCGACTTGGCCGCGTGGAAGCCGACATCTGGCGCGCCGTCCGCCTGGTGGTCGATACCGGCGTCCATTCGCAGCACTGGACGCGGCAGCAAATGGTCGATTACTTTCATCAGCACTCGGCCGTCGCGCGAGACCGATGTGCAAGCCGAAGTGGATCGCTATATCGCGTGGCCGGCGCAGGCGCTCGGCTATAAGGTAGGGCAACTCAAGTTGCTGGAGCTGCGGGCCAAGGCGCAGCAGGCGCTGGGCGACCGATTCAATCTCAGCGCCTTCCACGACCAGGTGCTTGATTCCGGCGCGCTGCCCCTCGATACCCTGGAGCAGCGCATCGACAGCTGGATCGCGCAGCAAAAAACGCAAAAGTAAGCTAAGGGAGACTTCATGGGCGGATACACAACCAGGCAATCGCTTGCCGGCCTCAAGGTAGCCATTCTCGGAGCCGGGAAAATGGGCGGAATTCTGCTCCAGGCGTTCCTCAAGTCCAAGGTACTTGAGCCGGAGCAGATTATGGCTACGGTGGAACACGAGGAGCGCGCCGGGCAGCTCTCCGCGCAGTGGGGGGTCGATGTATCGACTGACAATGTGGCCGCCGCGCAGGCAGCGGATCTGATCCTGATCGGGCTTAAGCCGATCACGGTTCCCGAGGTGGTGCAGGCAGATTCGTCCCGCGCTCACGCCGCAAAAGCTGCTGATCTCGATTGCTGCCTCGGTGCGGACGACGGCCATCGAGCATGCCGCGGACATGGAAATCGGTGTGGTCCGGGCCATGCCCAATACTCCATCCATGCTGGGGGCGGGCATCGCCGCCCTCAGCCGTGGACGCTATGCCAACCAGGAGCAGCTGGATCTCGCCGCCTTGCTCTTCGCCACCGTCGGCCGGACGGTGATGGTGGAAGAAAAGCATCTGGACGCCGTGACCGGCCTTTCCGGCTGCGGGCCGGCGTTTATCTACATCATCCTGGAGTCGCTGGCGGAAGCCGGGGTCAAGGTCGGCCTGCCGCGCGATATTGCCACCCTGTTAGCGGCCCAGACCACGTTCGGCGCGGCCAAGATGGTGCTCGAAACCGGCTACCATCCGGCATTGTTGAAGGACGCGGTCACCACGCCGGCGGGCTGCACCATCGATGGCATCCTGGAACTGGAAGAGGGCGGCCTGCGCGTGACCCTGATCAAAGCCGTGATGCGCGCGACCCAGCGCGCCAAGGAGCTGGCCGGGTAAGATAGAAGGGGGTACCGATGAGTTCTGCCCACGCCCTTCCGGCTTCCGCGACGCTCAAGCCCGCTCGCGCGCTCGTCTCTCCTGCCGCGGTTTGCCTGGGCGGTTCTGGTCTACAACGTGGCGGTGGTTTTGTGGGGCGCGGTGGTCCGTGCCACCAGCTCCGGCGCCGGCTGTGGCGATCATTGGCCGCTGTGCAACGGGGTCGTGGTGCAGACCCATCCGCGGCTGGCCACTCTGATCGAGCTCACCCACCGCATGACCAGCGGCATCACCGTCATCGCGGTCCTGCTCCTGCTGGTGTGGATATTCCGCAGCACGGTGGCGGGACACCTGGCGCGCATTACCGTGGTCGCAGCGACGGTGCTCATCTTCAACGAGGCGCTGCTGGGCGCCCTGCTGGTTCTGTTGCGGCTCACCGCGGACAATCGTTCCCCTGCACGCGCGGTTTATCTCTCGTTGCACCTGGCCAATACACTGCTGCTGCTTGGCGCGCTGGCGCTTTCCGCGCACTTTCTCTCCCGGCGGCGAAGGCTTCAATCGGCGCACGCGTGCGTTTTGCGCAACTGCCGCTGGCCATCACCGGGCTCGTGGCCACCTGGTGGTGGGGGTGAGCGGAACGCTGGCTGCGCTCAGCGATACGCTCTTCCCTGCCACCTCGGTTCGCGCCGCCCTGGCGCAGGACTTTGCGAACGGCAGCAGTTGGTTGGAGCGTCTGCGCTTTCTTCACCCTGTCACCGCGGTCATTGCCGGCCTGCTTCATTTGCTGGCTGCTGCTGCGCAGCGTTCCGCGCCCCGCGGAGCGCAAACTGGCAATCGGAGTGCTGTTGCTCCTGGCCCTGCAGTGTGCGCCTTGGGGTCGCGGACGTGGCCCTGCTCGCTCCCCTGTGGCTGCAGATTACTCATCTGCTGGGAGCGGACCTTCTGTGGATCGCACTGGTTGTGCTCGCCGCCAGAATTTGCGTTGTCCCTGCAGAGTCTGTGTCATAGCAGGATTCGCTTAAGCAGAAGAACTCGACGGATGCCCCACATTCGCTCCAGCGTACGTGGCCGAAGATGCAATGTTTCGAACTCTTTCCCCATCCCTCAAACGATCTGTTGGTGGTAGTAGCAGAAGCTATGGTGGGCTTCGCCCATCTTTTTCGCCCACGTACGCTGGAGCGAACTGGGGCACCCGTCCAGTTCTTCTGCTTAGAAAATCCTGCTATGGCACCGACAATATGCTACGGCTTGCCCTGCGCGTAGTCAGGAACTTTTGGGGTTAGTTTGCGGAGCAGGAACTCGCGCACCAGATTATCCACGGCATGAGCACCTATGTTGAGAAAGCCATTGCCGATGGTCAAGCCCGCTCCGCGATCACCGGCAGGATGGTACAGGTTTGAGATGCCGCCAGCGGCGAAGGCGCCCCGCAACGTAGGAGTAGTTCGGCTGCATCTTTCCGTTATCTCCTCTGCAGATGACCGCCGCCGAGATGGCGTAAAGCGCACGCGATTTTTTGCTTCCGCTGCCGCGATAGAAATAACGCGGGTCCTGATGCAGGAGCGATGGCAGGATCGCGCTGCCAATCATCCTGCTGAGCGCCTCGTCAGCGTAGGCAGCGCCGTATCGCTTGGCGTAGCCCTGCGCGCCCTGGCCATATCCGGGAAAGGTGTTTTGCCATTGCTCGGCGGCGGCAAAGATACCAGTTCCCACAAACGCAAATGGATCTGCGATGGAGCGCAAGGCAAGCTGATACTTCTGCCCGGAAGACAGCGGGGCCGCGTCCCAAATGTAGCTGCTGTAAAAGTTAGGGAAAATGCCCAGGACACGCTGCTGCTCCTGGGCCTTCAGTTGCTCCGTGGCCAACTCTGTCTGCGTGACCGCGACCTGAACATCGGTGGTGGTTGCGGCAGGCGGCAATCGAAACTCGGGCACGATCAATTTCTCGTCCGGATGCAAGACGATTTCGGACGAGGAGTACGTCTCGAGCCCCAGTCGACGTAACCGTGAAGGTAAACTTCCCGGGAGCCAGCGCAGGGAAAGCTGAACCCTCCCTGCGTCATCCGATAAGACCACCCGGCTACTGGCATGATCCAGTGCAAGCAGCGGTCACCTGCGCACCCGGAACCACGCCACCGTTAACGTCGAGAACAGTGCCACTGATGCTGCCCGGAATCTGCTGTCCGCTCGCCACGGGTAGATAACAAAGCAGCGCCAACACGATGAGGCTGACCATGCGATTTGATCATAGTGACATTGCGCGTCGTCCCAGATTGGGCGCTGATGCGTTCCAAACGCATTGGAGGATGTGCGGGTAGTGTTGTGGCCATGGGCTATTCTTAGTCTTAACCACTTAAGATTATGGTCAAGTTTTATCAACACCTGGTTGCCAAAAACTGAAAGGAACTAACCCGTCTTGCGCCGGCGGGCTGGCTTGGCCTCTGCCGCTGGGGCTGATTTCGGCGCCTTCTTCTTGGGCCGGCCTCTACCAGGGTTGGAGCTGCAGGTGCTGCGGCGCCCCGCTCCGCGATGCTCTTCTTGAGAGCTTCCATCAGGTCGATGACCGGAGCCAGCTTGGGTTTCTGCGGCTGCCCGGCAATTACCTGCCCGGCTCGCTTGGTTTCGACCAGATCCAGAACCCGCTGCTGATATTCGTCTTTGTACTGCTCGGGCTCGAACTTGGCCGTAAGCTGGCGGATAAACTGCTCCGCCAAATCCATCTCCGGCTTCTGCAGGGTCATGTTCTCGGTCTTGCCGTATTCGCTGATCTCACGCACCTCGGCCGGGAAAATAGAGGGTATGCAGGATGATGCCCTGATGATAGGGCCGCATCAGCACAATCTGCTCCCGCTGGTGCAGCGTGACCTTGGCAATGGCGGCTACATTCAGCTTTTCCATGGCCTGCAGCAACAATCCATAGGCCCGCCGGCCAGGATCTTCAGGGGCTGAATAGTACGACGCCTCGTAGTAGATCGGATCCACTTCGCTCAGGCTGACGAACTGGGCGATCTCCATGGCTTCCGACGAATCGGCTTCCAGGGTCTTCAGTTCGTCACCGGTTACCAGAACATAGGCGTCGCGGTCGACCTGGTATCCCTTGACCAACTCGTTACGCTCCACCACCCGCTCACAAACAGGGCAAAAGGTCTGTTGCTTGATCCGGGAGCCGCAAGGTTCGTGGATCTGGTTAAAACTGACGTGCTGCTCGCGTGCCGCCGCGTAGAGCCGCACCGGCACCGACACCAGGCCAAACGAGATGTAGCCCTTCCAAACTGTGGATGCCATAGGAAGATTAAGATACCTTCATGGTGCAAACCCGGGCAACCGGAAAATCAGCTTACCTGGTTATAGAGAGAATGCGCCCGGCTGCCCGGCGTGGATCCGGCGCAGGATCATGGAAGCAACATAGGCGGCGCCGAATCCGTTATCGATATTGACCACCGTCACATTGGGCGAGCATGAATTCAGCATGCCCAGCAGGGCCGCGATGCCCCCAAACGCCGCGCCGTAACCCACGCTGGTGGGTACGGCGATGACGGGTGCTCCCACCATTCCCCCTACGACACTGGGCAGCGCGCCTTCCATCCCCGCGCACACAATCACCACCTCGGCCTCGCGCAAAACCTCGCGGTGCGCGAGCAGCCGGTGCAGGCCGGCGACGCCCACATCGTAGATCCGGCGCACGTCTGCCGCCCATGACCTCGGCGGTCACCGCCGCCTCTTCGGCAACCGGCAGGTCGCTGGTTCCCGCGCAGAGCACGGCCAGCGAACCTGCTGCCTGGTTGTCGGCAGGCGGCGTCTGCCGCAGCGCGACCATGCGGGCCACGGGGTAATATTGCGCCTCCGGGACCAGCGCTTTAACCGCAGCAAATGCGGCTTCATCGGCGCGGGTGGCGAGCACATCGCCGCCCATGGCGGCCATGCGAAAGAAGATTTCCGCCACCTGCGCAGCCGTCTTGCCGCCGGCGTAGATCACCTCCGGCAGCCCGGTTCGCAGCCGGCGATGATGGTCGATCTTGGCGAAGCCTGCTTCCTCGTAGGGCAGGTTCGCCAGCCGCTCCATGGCCTCTTCCGGACGCAGCCCCCCGTCGCGCACCCGCTGCAGCATCTCGAGAATGGTCTCTGTGGTCATGATCGGGATCCCGCCTCCAGGTGTGCTGGCGGCTCTTGACGGCTGCCGCGTGCGCCAGGCAGCCATCGCCGCCTGCATGACCGTCTTCAGCGGCACATCGAAAGCCGCGGCCGCCCGGCGGCAATCTTCAAACTCCGGCGCCGCGTTCCATTCTTCTCCCTGCCAGGAGCCGGTTTTGATATGGATCACGCCAAACTCCGTTTGCACCGGCGTGGTCTCGCGGGCAAGGATGACGCGATTCTCCTCCCGCACCCGGATGCCCAGGGTGGTGGTCTCGCGGAAGATCAACTGCTGCAAATGGTCTCGCATCGCCCGGCTTGCAAAGCACCGTGAGCAGGGTTCCCAGGCGCCCCTTCTTCATGGTCACCGGCGCGCTCATCACGTCGAGCGCGCCCCGCTCCAAGGCCAACTGCGCCGTGTGCGCCAGAACCTGCGGACTCAAGTCGTCCACCGCACACTCCAGCACCGTGACCTTGTCCGTCGGTGAAATGGCGACGCCTGCGCAATCTCGCCGATGCTCACCCGCAACACGTTGGGAAAGCGCTCCGGATTGCGCGTCCCCGCGCCGTAGCCGATCGACTGGGTCCGCATGATCGGAGTGGATTCGAACCGGCAGTCCAGCGCTCGCAGCAAAGCCGCGCCGGTCGGGGTGACCAGTTCTACCTGCACGTGGGCGGAATAGACCGGAGCGTTCTTGAGCAACTCCGCGGTTGCCGGGGCGGGTACCGGAAAGCGTCCGTGGGCGCAGTTGACAAAACCACTCCCGACATTCACCGGGGAACAATACCACGCGTCCAGATCGAGGGCATCGACCGCGGCCGCGCAGCAGGCGATATCGACGATCGCATCGACCGCGCCCACTTCATGGAAGTGAACCTCTTCCGCCGGGACACCATGGATGCGTCCCTCTGCCTGGGCCAACAAGCGAAAGGCGCTCAGGCTGAGGTCGCGGGCGCGCTGGGTCAGGTCCGCGCGCCTGAGGAGGCTGCGAATCTGGGGCAGGCTTCGACCGTGCTCATGGTGGGGCCGAATGCTCATGCTTATGAGTATGGGTGTGAGTGATGATGGATGCGTGGTGATCGTGCTGGTGCTCGACGGTCCGGTAGGGGCGGCAGGCTCATGCAACTTGCCCTCGACCATGACGTCGATTTTGGTCGATTGAATGCCGCTCCGGCTTACCTTGTTGACACGTAGTTCCGCTCCCAAAGCCAGCGAAGCCGCGGTGCGCTGCAGCAGTTCGATGGGTGCGCCGGCGTCCACCAGCGCGGCCATCAGCATGTCGCCGCTGATCCCGGCAAAGCATTCCAGGTAGCCGATGCGCATCGCCTCAGTCACCCGCGCCTGACCTGGGGCCGTGAAAGCCGGTCAGTACCTCGACGGGCAGCACTTCGTTCATGGACCCGGAACGGTACCCTTCGCAATCCAGAGAGACATAACGGAATCCGGCCGCGCGGACCACCGCGGCCATGGCCTTCATTCTTCCCACCTGAAGGACCGCGGCCATCTCCTCCTCCGCAATCTCGATGCGCGCGATGGAGCCGTGATGCCGCACCCTGAATCGCTTGAGCCCCAGGCCGCGCAGCGAATCCTCTGCCTGTTCGATCATGCGCAGCGCCTCGGGTGTCACCCGCCGGCCATACTCCATGCGCGAGGAGAGGCACGCCGAAGCCGGTTTATCCCAAACCCGCAGTTCCGCCCGCTGAGCCAGGGCGCGGACATCCGCCTTGGTGAGACCCGCCTCCGCCAACGGGCGCGGCCACCCGATGCTGCGCCGCCGCCTTATGGCCGGGACGGAAATCCTGCCCATCATCGAGGTTTAACCCGTAGGCCAGAGCTTCGAAAACCGGTGCGCTCCAGCTCCTGCTCCAGCACGCTAAAAAGTTCGTCCTTGCAGTGGAAGCAACGATCCGGTCCGTTCACCGCATATTGTTCTCGCTCCAGCTCATGGGTCTCGATCGATCGCAAGGGAATTCCATGTTCCCGGGCAAAATCCTGCGCGTCGCTGATATTGCGAGCGCGCCAGGCTGGCGGAGTCGGCGATGACCGCCAGCATCTGCGGTCCGAGCACCTTATGGGCCGCATACGCCAGATACGCGGAATCCACCCCACCGGAATAGGCGACAATGACGCTGTTCAGCGAGCGCAAGCGCGCGTGCAGGGCGCGTTCTTTGTCCTCGAGGCGGGTTTCAGAGCCGGTTTGCTGGTTCATTTGTGGATACGCCCCCGACGATGCAAACAGTCAGTTCGATGATCGAATCCAAGTAAACTGGGATAGCGATGTCGTTCTTCGCTTTGAAATCTCCACTGACTGCCAGCGACCGTATCGAGCGGCGCCGTCTGATCGTTGCAGATACGTTGTCTCTGGTCACGCTGTTCGCGGTCACGGCCTTGTTGGCCGTGCTGACCAATTATCTCTACCAATCTTACGCCTCCCATCAAGTGGAACTGGCCAACCGGTGGTTGCAACGGGGCGAACAGGCGATGCGAGACGGCAAGCCCCAGGCGGCGATTGACGCCCTCAGCTCCGCGCTGGCCTTTGCTCCGAGCGACCGCAGGACAGAAATCAAGCTTGCCGAAGCGCTCGCCTCCGCCGGCCGCATCCAGGAAGCTACCGTGTACTTCAATACGCTGCTCGAAACCCAGCAGGGCAGCGGTGTGATCAATCTTCAACTTGCCCGGCTGGCGGCCCGCCAAGGTAACGAAAGCCAAGCCATCGAAGATTACCAGAAGGCAATTTACGGCAACTGGGAGGGAGATGGCTACGTGCGCCGGCGGGAAGTTCGCTTTGAGCTCATCAACTACCTCATCGCCCGCGATCAGCCTCGACCAAGCCCGCAATGAGTTGCTGGTTGCCTTGGGAAATGCTCCTGAAGACGACATCAGCGTCCAGTTGGAGATTGCCCGCCTGATGGAGCAGGCGCAGGACCCCAGCGACGCCTTGCATCTCTACAAGACAATTCTGCGCCGCCATCCCTCCCTGCGCGAGGCTCTCGAAGGAGCCGGGCGCACTGCTTTCAAGTTGGGACGCTACCTGGAGGCAAAGCATTATCTTGGACGCGCCCTGGAAGGCCCGGGAATCGACCAGGAGCCGGCGGCGGTGGTGCAGCAAAGTCGCGATGACCTGAACGAGGCGACGCGGTTACTGCTGCTTTATCCGTCTGCGCGGCTAAACCCGCGAGAGCGGAGCGCTCGCATCCTTACCGGCCGCAAGCTTGCCCTGGCACGGCTGGCGGAGTGTACGCAAGATAAGACTGCAGCGCCGGTTAAGGCGGCGGCCAGCGCACCGGCATCGAACAGCCTCTCCAACCCGTTAGCAAAGCCTGGCGTCTCGTTTTGCCCGCCATCCACCCGCGCCCACAGCGAACCCGGCGACCGCCGCTCCCCCGGTCGACCCGTTGCAAGCTCTGCAGGAACGATGGCAGCAGTTGCCTGCCAAAATCTCGGCAATCGAACTGGAAAAAGATCCGGAGCTGGCCCAGACGCAGATTCAACTCATTTATGACACTGAGATCGTCACGCCAACATGTCTGCGGAGCGCCGGCTGGGGACGATGCGTTGCTTTTGAAGATTGCCCAGGCGCCTAATGCGGTGGAGGAAGAATGAGTACGGCCACGGAAAAGCCCGGGGTAGACCCGGGGCCCGACGGGGCGCCCGGCGTCGATCTGACCACGGTTGCGGAGGAGAGGCGCTACCGGCCGAACCCCGCGGATGTGCAGCGGTTGGCCCCCAATCGGGACGAGCGGCTCTTCCTGGTGCTTTCCATTTTTATCGGCATCCTTTCCGGCCTGCTGGTGGTCTGTTTCCGGGTCGCCATCAGCTGGATCCAGGTACTCACCCTTGGATCATCGCCCCACCCGGGGCAGCTGCGGTTGTTTTTTGTGCCAATGGGGGTCGGCCTGCTGGTGGCCGCACTGGTACAGCTTCTCTTTCCGGCGGCGCGCGGCAGCGGCATCAACCAGACCAAGGCCGCGCTTTATATCTACAACGGCTACATCTCTTTCCGAACGGTCATCGGGAAATTCATTACCTCGGCTCTCGCCATCGGCGGCGGGTTCTCGCTCGGGCCTGAGGATCCTTCACTGCAGATCGGGGCCGGAGTGGCCTCCATGGTCAGCCGCCGCCTCAATCTCTCGCGTGAGCGGCTGCGCATGTTCGCGCCCATCGGCGCCGCCGCGGGACTGGCGGCTGCGTTCAATGCCCCCATCTCCGCCATCCTGTTCGTGGTCGAAGAGGTGATTGGACGGTGGAGCGCGGCCGTTCTGGGCTCCATCGTGCTGGCCGCGATCTCCAGCGTCGTCGTGGCCCGCTGGTTCTGGGGCGCGGAGCCGATGTTTCGTATCCCTTCGGTCACGTTGCAGGGGCCGCAGGAACTTCTTGCCTACACCGTTCTGGGTATAGCGGGCGGCATCGCAGCGCTCATCTTCTCCAAGGCTCTGGGCTACTCCCGGCCCCGCCTTCGCAGGCTGCCCCGCTGGACCTGGTATATCCAGCCACCGATTGCCGGCCTTATCGTTGGGGCTATTGCTTATTTTGGCGCTCCGCAGGTGATGGGGCCTGGATACAACGTCATCGACCAGGCTATGCACGGCCAGTTCACCTGGAAGTTTCTGCTGGTTCTTGCCTTGCTCAAGATTGTGGCAACGACGATCTCGTTCTCCAGCGGCACGCCCGGAGGAATGTTCGCTCCCACCCTGTTCATTGGAGCCATGCTGGGCGCCTCTATCGGGACTTTCGAGAAGATCTTCTTTCCTTCGTTTCCCATTTCGGTGGGTTCTTATGCGCTGGTGGGCATGGGGGTGCTGTTCGCCGCGTTCTTACGGGTCCCGTTGACCTCTGTATTCATGGTGCTCGAGGTCAGCGGCAACTACTCCATTGTGCTTCCGGTCATTCTGGCCAACACCATTGCGTACCTGGTCTCCCGTAGTCTGCAGCCGTATCCGATCTTTGAAACTTTCACCCATCAGGACGGCCTCGACTTGCCTTCGATGGAGGAGCAGCGCGAGGAAAGCGTTCTGCATCTGGAGGATGCCTTGCGCCCGGTGAACCTCCCAATTTTTCCCGGTACCGCGACCCTGCAGGAGGTCTCTGCCCAACTGGCCGGAGCCGACGCGCCGGTGTTGCTGGTCAAGCTTCGGGATGGTTCCTGGTACTCCATGAACCGAAGCGAGTACACCTCGATTGCGGCGACCCAAACCCCGGACACTCTTATCGAACGCACGCTCAAGCCTGATCGGGTGCCGTTGCTGTTCCCGGACCTGCCGCTGGATAGCGCCATTCCCTACCTGGCACGTTGGCCTGTTCTGCCCATCCAGAATCGAGCCAGCAAAGGCACGTTGGAGGGCGTAGTATCTCTCGACGACGTGCTCGGCCGTTACCAGCAGCCGTAGTTCTGTCGTTGCCGTAAGGTCCGCGTAGGATTTGGGAGAACCGCAGATCCCTCCGCGATGTCGAAAAACATTTCCAGGAAAGGCCCGCTGAACCGCAGATCCCTCCGCTGCGCTTCGGTCGGGATGACAAAGGGGAGAGTGGTGCGTACCTCAACAGCGAATGCCAGTCGAGAAAACAGCAGGTCCCTCCACTTCGCTGCGCTTCAGTCGGGATGACAACTTATTTGGAGCACGGACAGCCGTTTCCGCAACAGAATTGTCATCCCGACCGGAGCATAGCGAAGTGGAGGGACCTGCTGTTTCTTTTCTGCGCACTACCCAAGCACCCTGACCTTCGTCATCGCGCTGCTGACGCCGGCGGTGCTTCTGGTCCATGGCTACCACCCGCTGGCGGATGACGGCGCGGTCTACGTAACCGGCATCAAGAAGCTGGTGGATCCTGGCCTCTACCAAACGGACGCAGTCTTTGCCTCATCGCCCACCCAGCTCTCGATCTTTGCCCACGTTCTTGCCCCGCTGGTGCGCTGGGGGCATGTGCCGCTTCCGGCCTTGCTGCTGGTTTGCCATTTGGCTTCGATCTTTCTCTTTCTTCTCGGCTCGTGGCGCGTGGCGAACCGAATATTCTCCACTCGCAACGCCTGCTGGGGAGCGGTGCTGCTGGCCGCTTGCTGCTTCACCCTTCCGGTTGCGGGCACGTCGCTCTGCATCATGGATCCCTACGTCACGGCACGCTCCTTCTCCACGCCACTCAGCTCTTTTCGCGCTGGCGGCTGTGCTCGACGAGAAATGGGCAGAGTCAATCATGTGGCTCGCCTTGGCTGCGCTGCTGCATCCCTTGATGGCTGGCTACGCAGCCATCGCCATGGTCACGCTTGCGCTTGCCCGGCACAGGAAGTGGCGGTCTCTCGGCCTGCTCTGCGGATTGGGATGGCTGCTGTGTGCGGTCATTTTCATGGTCACGCGTCATGCCGACCCCACCGTTGCTTTAACCGCGCAGCCCTTAGCCGTTCCTATTTTTTCCTCTCCAGCTGGCGGTGGTATGAATATCCCGGGCTTATGATGCCGCTGCTGCTGCTGGGAATCGCCAGCGGCCGACAGCCAAGCGTCTGGCCTCGCGCGCACTCGCCATCGCCGCTACCATCATGGGCGGATGCGCGCTACTGATATCGCTGTGCTTTGTGCATCGCAGCGGAAGCCTGCTGCTGGCCCGACTGCAAGTGCTGCGCGCTTTCCAGTTCGTCTATATCGCCGGCGTACTGCTGGCCGGAGGAATGTTCGCCGGACTGGCGCAAAAACATAAGCGTGCCATCGCCCTGCTCTGTCTATTGCTTTTGGGCGCTCTCTTTGCCGGGCAGAGGCTCACCTACCCAGAATCCAGCCATGTGGAGTGGCCTGGGCTGACGCCACGCAATCGCTGGCAGCAGGCCTTCCTCTGGATTCGCAGCAGCACACCCCGCGATGCGATCTTCGCGCTCGATAACGATTACATTGAAAGCGCCGGGCGAGGATGCTCAGGGCTTTCGAGCCACCGCGGAGAGAAGCGCGGTCGCAGATTGGTTTAAAGACGGCGGAATCGCCAGCAACTTTCGTCAGGCCGCAATTCCCTGGTGGCAAGGCTCGCAAGCCACCGCGCAGCTCAACAGCGCCACCGATGAGCAGCGGTTGGCCCGGCTTCAGCCCCTGGGGGTCACCTGGATCGTCCTGCCTGCCGAGGCCAGCACGGGCTTCCCTTGCCCATTCACCAACGCGCGGGTGCGCGTTTGCCGGCTAGCGGTTTCCACGCGCGGAAGGCGCAAAATAACACTCATCCGGAGATGCGTCCATGTTGACGCTGTATCAGAGACTTATTTTCGGGTACGTTCTCCTTCTCGCCCTCCTGCTTGCCGTCGGCTTGCACGATACCCTCTCGCTTCATCAGGCCGCCGCGCTCGATCACCAGGCGACAGTCCCCACCGCCGCAGCGGTAAGGCCCGCGCTGGGCTCGCCCGGCGGGCTACCATCATCACCACCGTCTGCATCCTGAGCGGCGTTGGCGATCTCCGATCGGCTTTCTGCTTTCCATCATCCGGCCGATCCGCCGCACCGCCGCCGCGGCACGCCGCATCGGCCAGGGCGAATTGCAACAACGCATCGAGTGGCGAACCCGGGATGACCTGGGCACCATTGCCACCGAGCTCAACCGTATGGCGGTGCGGCTGCGCGATCTGCGCGACACGGAATATGGCCGCAAACAAATGGATCAGCAGCTTTCCGATGCCGTGGTGCAATCGATCTTCGAGCCGGTGATCGTCACCGACGCCAAGGGGCACGTCCTGAAGCTCAACCAGGCGGCCAGCGAAGTGCTGGGCGAAGCTGCCGGCGGATCGCATGGCCCTGACCAACACGCCCGGGCGGAGAGAGAATTCTGCGCGCAGTGCGCGACGCGGTCTCCATGCGCCAATCCATCGCCAGCGAGGACGAAGCCGCCATGCTGCCCATGAAGCTGGGCGAGGGACAGCGCAGCTATCGCCTGCGCACCACTCCCATGCGCGATGCCGAGGGCAAATTGCTGGGCGCCGTCAGCGTGCTTGGAAGACATCACCGAAATGCAGGATATCGATCGCTTCAAGACTCGCTTCCTCAGCGTCGCTTCGCAAAAGCTGCGCCAGCCGCTGGAGCAGCTTCGCCTCAGCCTGTATACCCTCGACCTCAGGTTTCGCGGGCGAGTTGCGGCCCTTGCAGGCGGAAGTGCTTCATGGAGCCGAGGAGGACGCGGAGCGCCTCAACGACCTCATGTCCGATCTGATCGAGGTCTCGGAAATCGATACCGGACGGCGCGAAATCCGCATGGATCGATTCCGGCCCATCGATATTCTTCGCGACGCTTGCTCCCGGGCACGCGATGAGGTCCGGGAAAAGAACATCGATGTGCAGATCCAGGCATTCGCTGATCTCTCTCATGTGAATGGAGATCGCCGGGCCTTGCGCAGCATCATGGACAACCTGATGAGCAATGCGATCCGCTACACACCGGAAAACGGCACCATCCTGCTGCAGGCCAAGGAGCAGAAGGACAAGGTGCAATTCTCCGTGCGCGACTCCGGTCGGGGCATCGAAGCCGAGCGGCTGCCAAATCTCTTCGGGCGCTTCAATGCCGCGCATGACCAAGGCACCGGGCCTGGGCCTGGCGCTGGTGCGCCGGCTGGTCGAATTGCTGGGTGGCCAGGTTTCGGTCGAGAGCCGGCTCGGCCACGGAGCCACTTTCACCTTTACTCTCCCGGTCGCCACCACCGTCGCCACCCGCCATCCCATCGAGATCGGTTAATCTTCGCAAGGGATATGACGACCTCTCGACCGACATCACACCTGCCGCGCCCGAGCTGGCAAAGCTGCGCGTCTATATCGGCGCCGCACCCGGCGTGGGCAAGACCTACCAGATGCTCGAAGATGCGCACCTGATGAGGAAGCAGGGCATCGACGTCATCATTGGCTTGATCGAAGCGCACGGCCGCAAGGATACGCAGGACCAGGTAAAGGATCTGGAGCTCATTCCCCGGCGCGCCATCCCTTACCGCAACGTCGTTCTGGAAGAAATGGATCTGGACGCCATCCTTGCCCGGCATCCGCACACCTGCATCGTGGACGAACTGGCGCACACCAACGTGCCGGGATCGAAAAACCGCAAGCGCTATGAAGACGTGCTGGAGTTGCTCGACGCCGGCATCAATGTGATGACCGCGGTCAACATACAGCACCTGGAAACGCTCAACGATTCGGTTTCCCGCTCCGCCGATACACCAGATCCGGGAAACCATCCCGGATAGTTTTCTGAAGCGGGCCGATGAAGTGGTGAACGTGGACGTGACCGTCGAGGAACTGCGGTCACGGCTCAAGCAGGGCAAGATCTACGCCGCGGAGAAGATCGAGCAGTCGCTGGCCAATTTTTTCCGCAAAGGCAATCTCAGTATGCTGCGCGAGCTTGCGCTGCGCACTACGGCCGAAGAGGTCGGGTCCCAGGCGGCGCGAATATCGCCGCAGCCAGGGCCTGGAACAGGCTCCTATCCCGGAGAAAGTGATGGTCTGCCTCTCACCCCGCCCGGGAGCGGAACGCCTGTTGCGGGTGGGAGCACGCATCGCCGGCCGCCTGGCGACCAACTGGTACGCGGTGCGGGTTGAATCGCCGGACGAAGATGCGCGCCATGGGGATCCGGAAGAGTATCAGCGCATGGAGGAGTATCAGCGACTTGCCCGCGAGCTGGGCGCGCAGGTGGTGGTGTTGAAAGATAAGAATGTCGCCGACGCGCTGATCGAGTTCGCGCAACAGGAGAGCATCTCGCACGTGGTCTTCGGCCAGTCGGCGCGCTCCCGGTTCGACATTCTTTTGCGGGGTTCGGTCATCAACCGGTTTCTGGCGGAAATTCGCGATGCCACGGTGCAGGTGGTTCCCATCAGCAAGGCCCGCCGCTAGTGCCTTCAGCCTACCCTGGTCGGAGTATCATGAGAAAGCTGCTGCATTCGCTAGTGCCTTGCCGCTCCGTTACATTCCGGGGCGCTGTCACGGTAGAGAGCGTTGCGGGGATAGGCGACCGCCAGTTCGTGGAGCAGATCACAGCCTTGGGTGTTGTTCTTGTCGCGCAAGGCGGCCACCGCCAGCAACAGCTTGGCGAAGGGCTTCAGGAGATTTCCGTGAGCGGCGGTTTGCTCGAGCTCGCGAATGCCCTGCTCCTTATCCGGGTCGATGCCGCCTAAGCTCAGCATCCAGCGCACCGGGGCCGGCTTGATGCCGGTCAGATAGTTTTCGACGCCGACGGCCAGCAAAGCATCGTAGGCATCCGGCTTTTGCTTCAGTAACTGTTGCGCAAGAATACGGCCTTGCTTCATATAGCGCAGCGCGGCAAAATCCTGCTTGTCGATCATGGCAGACATAATCCGATCGCAGGCCCAGCGCCAGGACCTTGGCAAAAAGAGCGTTGGTATCCTCGGGATGCTGCTTGAGCGCCGCGTCGGCAAGCTGGTCGCCGCTGCTTACGGCGCCGTCGAACTGCGCGCGGACCTTGGGGTCAGGAGAAAGCTTGGCTGCGGGCTTCAAAGTTCTTGTCGTTGGTGAAAAGCTGGCTCTCGAGGATGCCGAGGCGGGCAAACTCACCGAACAGATAGCCGGCGGCTTGGGAAACCGGCCCCAGAGGATCGTCCGGGATGCAGCCGTTCCCAGGTAGAAAAATCCTGATGGGCCTGGTCGAATTCCAGGTTGTACATGCTCTGGAAGCCGCGTTCGATCTCGGTCGGAGCCGAGGCATTCGCCATGCCACGCGGGCGGCAACATCAGCAGCAGCGACGCCGCGAACCATCTGTGAATTGCCTTCATACTCCCTGTTCGATGCAGTTCATTCCGATTGTGACGGGTCGACGGCTAAACTCAAGCCGAGCCCTGCTCATCGCTCGCTCCAGCGCACTCCACGCGTATCCCAGCCGCCGCCGGCGGCAGCGAAACTGCGCAGCCAACCGGCCAGACTGCGATAGTCTTCGGCCGCCTCTGAATCGGGCGCGTAATCAATCACCGTCATGCCTTCGGCCAGCGCCTCGCTCACCGCGGAGCTGCGGCGCACCACAAATGGCAGCAGGCGATCGCCCAGTTGCTGCTGCAGCAAAGCGCGCACATCCACATGCAGCGGCAACGAGGCATCGAACTGGTTCAACAGGTAAAGCGTCGTTCCCGGCACTCCGTCCTCGTCGGCCAGCAATACCTGGAGCAGTCCCAGGCTGGCGACCGAACTCATGTCGGGAAGGACGGGCACCAGAACCGTCGGCCGGAGCAGCAACAGACGGCTGGTCACGTCGCGGTTGGCCGTGGCCACATCTACCAGGATGCGGCTTGCCCCGCGCCCATCGCGCAACAGCTCTCCCAGCAAAGGGTCGTGTTCCCTGCCCCTCCCGGGATAACGCTCCGCCTGAAGATTGAGAACCTGCACCGGCGCGTCTGCTTCGGATCCGGAAGCGCGGAAGCAGGAGGAGAAAAGGTGCGCACTACTCCGGGCCTGAATTCGCGCGAACCGAAATAAAACGGCAGCAGCCCACAGGCCGCCGTATCGGCGAGCAGCACGTGCTCCCCGAGAGCCGCAGAGAGCACGCCCCAAGGTGGCTACCAGGCAGGTCTTTCCCACCCCGCCGGCGAGCGATAAAACCACCACCACGGGGGGCCGCGGTTCTAGACTCATTTCAGCTCCTAACGAGGGCTCCTCAGCTAACTCCGCCGGGTTGAGAACAGAGTGCAAGGCAAACCAGCGAGTGGCCACCCCCTCTTTAGGTCGCGCCAACTGGGCTAACTGGAGTTGTTCCCCGGCTTGGCGCGGCGGCGCCGCCGCAGGCTTGGCGCTCTGGCTCGCGTCACGATCCGCCGGCGGAATTGCCCCCGCACCTGCTTGGCCGACGCGGAAAAGTCCCAGTACCTGGTCCCTTCCAAGTGCGCCTGGGAGTAGAGCGTTGCCATATCCTCCCGTCTTTCTGTCATTACTGCCTCACTTGCCCAGGCATCGAATCGCGAGCATTTCCAGTTCCACTAACATAACCCGCAATCGGCAACCGTGCTACCGGCGCGGCAAGGCCCGGCAGCCTCAAGCTGCCTCTGCCTATTGTGGTACTTTGGAAATTAAGTAGAAAACGAGCTCGTAGCTCAGTCGGTAGAGCAACGCACTTTTAATGCGTGGGTCGTGGGTTCGATTCCCACCGAGCTCACCACGTCTGCCACTAGCTATGCCCGCCAGCCCGCCTGACCCCCTGTCCCTCAGTTCGCCCCAGGTCACTTCGCTGCACGACCGGTGCACCGCCGCCTGGCATGACGAGGTTCCAGCCGTGCCTCCTTCGCTGGCAGGATTCGAGCCGTGCGCTGGCGGAGCAGCACCTGGCCAATTTCGAGCTTTGGCACGCGGAGGATGCGGCCCGCACTCCCGGGGCCAGCGACCACGACATTGCCCGGATCAAGCGCTTCATCGATCGCGCCAACCAGCGGCGCAACGATCTCACCGAGCAATGCGATGTGCTGCTGCTGGACTTCCTTGGCCGGCAGAACCTGCCCGCTCCCGGCGCCGAACTGCATTCCGAGTCTCCCGGCCTGATCCTGGACCGGCTTTCGATTCTTTCGCTTAAACTCTTTCATACCCGGGAAGAGATCGAGCGGCCGGGAGCGCCCCCGGGCCACCGCGAGCGCAATCTGGAACGTCTGCGTATCCTGTCGGAGCAGCGGGACGATTTAGCCGCATCGCTGGACCGGCTGTGGCAGCAAGTGCTCAATGGCGCAGCGAAGTTTCAAGCTCTACCGCCAGCTCAAGATGTACAACGATCCGGCGCTCAACCCGGCGGTCTACTGGTCTCAGCCGGAAGTCCTGAAGCCGTGAGGCGTCCGTGCTACAGTCTTGCCAAGGATGCTGAGCGGCTTGCGGGGTTGACGTACGCGCCTGGGGTGCGTATAAAGACGAATTTAATAGCCGGTTGCACCGCAAGGCTCCGATTTATGACGACTCCTGTCACGTAACAGGAGAAAGAAGAGTGGGTTATGCAAAACACAGGTCAGGGTATTCCCGCTCGGCGCAATCCTCGCACCATCGAGGGCAAGGCGCGCCCTATGCCCAATGCTTCGCACCAGAAGTCCCTGAACGAGTACCAGACCGCGCTGCAGTGGATGCACGAAGGCAAGTACGAGAAAGCGCGGCTGGTCTTTGAAAAGCTCAGCCAGGACGGTCCGGTCGAGATTCTGGAGCGGGTGCGGGTCTATCTTGTCGCCTGCCAACGCCGTGCCCAACAAAGCGGGCTTTCCTTCGATAGCCCTGAGGAACAGTACGACTACGCCATTTCCCTGTTGAATACCGGATTCTATGAAGAGGCTCGCGATCAGTTCCAGGGAATTCTCAAGACCAACCCGTACTGCCGACTACGCCTATTACGGTCTGGCCATCCTCGAAAGCATGACTGGGCTGGCTGAACCCTGCCTCGAGCACCTGGCTAAGGCGATTGAACTGAGCCCTCGCAACCGCATCCAGGCGCGCAGCGATTCAGATTTCCAGGACATGGCCGATGATCCCCGTTTCACCGAATTACTCTACCCCGAAGTTCCGTAATCGCCAGGGCTCCCCGCTTTCAGGGAATCGCCGGCCCACGGTTAGCTGTGTGATGCTTTTATGGTGAAAACTCTCTCCTCCACCCTGGCTAAGCCAAGGCCGGCGAAAGCCATTGCCAATCGAGGAGCACAGACCCCGCCAGCATTCGCGTGGTGGCCATCGGCGGAGGTACTGGCCTTTCCACTCTGCTGCGCGGGCTGCGACGCTATGTCGCCTCGCCTCACCAATCTTCCGCTGACTGCGAGAACGCGCCCTGCCTCATCTCCGACCTGGCTGCGGTGGTCACGGTAACCGATGACGGAGGCTCCAGCGGCAGGCTGCGCCGCGGCTTTAACATGCTGCCGCCGGGCGATCTGCGCAATTGCATGGTGGCTCTTTCTGAAGACGAGCATCTGATCTCCCGCCTCTTCCGCCATCGTTTCACCGCCGGGGAGGGCCTGGAAGGCCATAGCTTCGGCAACCTCTTTGTCGCCGCGTTACTGGAAATTACGGGCGATTTCGCCCAGGCGATCAAACTCTCCTCGCAGGTGCTCGCTACCCGCGGCCACATTTATCCCGTAACCAACGCCAACGTATCGCTCGCCGCCCGCATGGATGACGGTTCGCTGGTGAGCGGGGAAACCAATATCACTGCCAGCCGTCAACGCATCGTTGAACTTATGCTGGAGCCGGCGGATGCTGAACCATTGCCGGAGACGCTGGAGGCAATTGAACGGGCCGACCTGATCACGGTTGGCCCCGGTTCGCTGTTCACCAGTATTATTACCAACCTTCTGGTCAAAGGGGTTTCTGAGGCCGCTGGCCTCGTCGCAGGCGGTCCGGGTGTTTATCTGCAACCTGATGACGCAGGCGAATGAGAGCCTCAACCTCACTGCCTCGCAGCATATCGAGCGCATTTATGAGCACGCCCACCGGCCGTTGTTTGACTATGCCTTGGTGAATACGGCGCCGGTTTCGCGGGCTTTGCTCGATCGCTATGCCGGGGAAGGGGCTTCGCCGATCGTCGCGGATATCGAGGCGATTGAAGCGCTCGGGGTTCGCTGTATTGCCGGCGATTTTGCCGCTGAAGGCGACGTGGTCCGTCACGCCGCGGATCGGGTGGCGGATGCAGTGCTGCGCCTGGGCGTTGGTGGCAGAAGATAGGAAACAGCAGGTCCCTCCACTACGCTGCGCTCCGGTCGGGATGACAATTCATTTGCAAGGAAGCAGTGTTTCTCGTCGAGGCATGGGTTAGTAGCACAACAAAATTGTCATCCCGAGCAGCTGACTTGCCTGCGGCAAGCTCAAGGATGGGGATGAACGTTGCCGCCCTAAGATCTTTCCCTGCCACAAATCAATGGGTGCCCCACATCTCGCTCGTTGTTCACGAGATGTGGGATACACGGACCTTGACAGGCCATTCGCCCCGGGAGCAGCAGACTTGACGGTGAGCGGTTGTTCATTCGGACCGGAGCGTAGCGTAGCGTGAGGGCCTGCTGTTCATCGTCCTTCACGATACAGCCGGTTGGATCTCCGTAACTGTTCGCTTCAGTTGGCCGCAGGCGGCGTAGATGTCTCTGCCCCGCGGCCGGCGCAGAAAGGCGGGAACGCCGCGCGCGATGAGCCTTTGCTGAAAGGCGGCCACTTGCTCCGGCTCGGGCATTGCGTAGCCAATCCCGGGACCGGGATTCCAGGCGATCAGGTTCACCTTTACCGGCATGGGCGCACTGCGCGCCAGCGCGGCCAACTGCTCGGCATGCTGCAAACCGTCGTTGAGGCCACCCAGCAGCACGTACTCGAAGGTGACCCGTTCCCTCGGCCTTAGAGGCAACTGGCCGGCCGCCTGAATTACCTCCTCGATCTTCCACTTGCGGGTGATGGGCATGATCGCTTCGCGGATCGCGTCGTCGGGCGCGTTCAGGCTGATCGCGAGCCGGGGCCGCACCGCCTCCCCAGCCAGACGCAGAATGCCGGGCACAATGCCGGAAGTGGAAACCGTCATTCTGGATTCCGCCAGCCCCGCCTCGTTCACCAGCAAACGCACCGCGGCCATGAACTCGTCGTAATTCAGAAAGGGTTCGCCCATGCCCATGAACACCAGGTTGATCCGGTCGCGCCCCACCTGCACCGCCTGCCGTCTCCAGCACCGCGATCACCTGGCCGGCGATCTCTCCCGCCGACAGGTTCCTCTGCAGCCCAAGTTTCGCGGTGAGACAGAACTGACAGTTGACCGCGCAGCCCACCTGGCTGGAAACACAGATGGTGGCTCGCAGGGCGCCCTCGCCATCCCCCTGCTCGGCTCCGTCGCCCCCGGGCATCCAGACCGTTTCTACCGTCTGCCCGTCCTGGCCGGCAACCAGGTAGCGTTCGGTGCCATCCACGGAGCGAAAAGTCTCGACAATCCGCGGCCGGTCGATGGCTCCAGCCGGCTTGCGCCATTTCCTGGCGCAGCCCGCGGGGAAGGGTAAGAAACCTCCTCCAGGGAGCCGGTCCGCTGCTGAAACATGGCCTGGAGCAGCTGGCCGGCCCGGTACGGGGGCTGCCGAAACTCCAGCATTACCTCCGTAAGTTGTTGACGGGAAAGGCCAAAAAGATTTCTTAGCGCGGGGCGTGGCTGGGCCGTCTAACAAACGGACGAGATTTTCCCTACCAGGCATCGACGGGCCACCCAGGCACTTTTCGCAGCATAGCATCCGGTTTTGGCTGCAGGAAATCCGCTGTACCCCGGGGAAAGCCGCTACACTGAGATGGTGACAGAACGCAGCATTCGACGAACGGTCCTTCCCTCCGGCTTAACGATTCTGACCGAGCGCATGGAGCATATCCGGTCTGTAGCCATGGGTGTGTGGATCCGAGCCGGTTCCCGGCATGAGCTGCCGGAGGTGAACGGCATCTCTCATTTCGTCGAACACATGGTGTTCAAGGGCACGCAATCGCGCTCCGCCAAGCGCATTGCGCGCGAGGTCGATGCCATCGGCGGCAACCTGGACGCGTTCACCGGCAAAGAAACCATCTGCTTCAACCTCAAGGTCCTCGATGAGCATGTTCCCACTGCGCTCGACGTGCTCTCCGACCTGGTGTTGAATCCGGTCTTCAACAATGACGACATCATGCGCGAGCGGGGCGTCATCCTGGAAGAGATCAAGATGGACGAGGACAATCCCGACTACCTGGTGCACGAGATCTTTACCCAGAATTTCTGGAAGGACCACCCGTTAGGGAAACCCATCCTGGGCACCAAGGAGACCGTCCGCCGCTTCGAGCAGGATATGTTGTTCGACTACTACGGCAAGCGCTTCTCCGGCAACAACATGGTTTTCTCCGCCGCCGGCAACCTGGAGCACGATGCCTTTGTCGACCTGGTCGCCCGCCGCTTCGACCACATCGGGCCCACCAGCAGGCGATCTTGCGGAGACGGAGCCGCGCACGGTTTCGAAGATCGTGCTGCGCAACAAGAAAGCTCTGGAGCAGGTGCAGCTCTGCCTGGGCGTGCCTTCTCCGCCCATCGCGCACGATCTGCGTTACGTGACCCTGCTGCTCAATACCGTTCTGGGCGGAGGCATGAGTTCGCGACTGTTCCAGACCGTGCGTGAGGAACATGGCCTGGCCTACTCCATCTTCAGCGACCTCAACCCTTATCGCGACACCGGCTCGCTGTGCGTGTATGCGGGCACATCTTCCGCCCACTGTCTGCAGGTAATCGAATTGATCATGTGCGAGTTTCGCCGTCTCAAGTGCGAAGCTCTGCCGGAAGAGGAGCTTCGCCGCTCCAAGGACCAGCTCAAGGGCAACATCATTCTCGGCCTGGAGAGCTCCATGTCACGCATGTCGAACCTGGCCCGCCAGGAAATGTACTTCGAACACTTTTTCGGCGTGGACGAAATCATGGACAAGGTCGAAACCGTTACCAGCGAGCAGGTGATGGAGATGGCCAACTACCTCTTCGACCCGGACAAGGTTGCGGTCACGCTGCTGGGCCGGCTGGACGGGCTCAAGGTTACGCCGCGGCCAGCTGGCCTGCTGACCATTCCCGTGAGTGAGCGTTTCTGCCACCCGGCTGCGTCCATCTTATTCTTGATAGACTTGTAGCGATCAAGCGGGGCGCCATCGCCCTGTAGCTGCAGGAACCGAGAAGGCCCATGATTCAGAACAGCAATACCCGCTCCCCGCAACACAACCGCCAGCGCGGCTTCACCCTGATGGAACTGCTCATCGTCATGTCCATCATGATCATTCTCATGTTGATTGCCATCCCGAACTTCATCAGCATGAAGGCGCAGGCGAACGAGACCTCGGCCATCCAGTCGCTGCGCGCCATCTACCAGGCGCAGATCCAGTATCAGACGAATTTTCCCGCCAACGGCTTCGCCTGCGCGCTGACCGCACTCGGCGGCAACACCAGCTCAGGTCCACCCAGCCCGCAGGCGGCGCAGGTGCTGCAGGGAGATCTGGCCACGGGACAGAAATCGGGCTACACCTTCAACATCGTCAACTGCACCAAGGTCACGGTGAACAACCAGGACATGTACACCTCGTATGAGGCGACTGCGGTTCCGCAGTCGGTAGGAAAATCGGGCCACCGTGGCTTCTGCATCGACCAGGCCGGGGAGATCAAGGCCGACCTTGCGGGGGGCACCAATTGCACCCAGCCGATTCAGTAAGCGCCCGCCTTGCTGCTGCTGGCGCTCTGCCTGTTCCCGCGAGCAGCGTTGTGCGCCGATACCGCTCAGCAGTTGGCGCAGCGCGTGGACAAGTATTACAACGGCCTTCATTCTCTGCGCACTGCGTTCACCGAGAGCTTTCGCGGAATGGGCATCGACCGCGAAGAGAGCGGCACTCTGCTGCTGCGCAAACCGGGAAAGATGCATTGGAGCTATAGCCAATCCGGCAGGAAAGGTTTTTCTGCTGGACGGCAAGTACGCCTGGTTCTATTCCCCCGGGGATGCGCAGGTAGAGCGAGTGGCCGCCGCGCAAATGGACGATCTGCGTTCGCCGTTGCGTTTTCTCCTCGGCCACACGCAGCTGCAGAAGGAACTCGACGGGTTGACTCTCTCCACCACCCCCGACGGGCTGCAACTTTCCGGAGTGCCCAAGGGCATGCGAGAACCGGGTGGCGAAGATTGTCCTCGGGGTGAGCGCCGATGGAGTCATCCACTCCATGAGCATCACCGAAACGGATGGCGCCGAAACTGCTTTTACTTTTAAAGACAGCCAGGCGGATGCGCCCGCCCCGGATGCGGAGTTCGTTTTCCATCCGCCGCCAGGGATTCCGGTGGTCGATGGCTTGCCCCCGGTGTAGGCGGCATTGCGAGCTTAACGCGCAGCTCCACTACGCTGAACGGAAGTCCGGTCGGGATGAACAACTTCATCTTCGGGTGCCAACATGTCCGACTCGCTAATACGGAAATGTTGTCTAGTCCCGGACCGGAATCCCTGGCGCAGTAGAGGAGACATCTGCTGTTGCCCGTTACGCTGGGCGACCATGCCGGATGCAGCGGGCTTGGTACGTTTTCGCGCGTGTATGCTGGCCCTCGTTGCCGGGGCGCAAACCACAGGCCATAGCGGTCCGTGGGAGCTTGAAGAGAGCGGGTCCACTGCCGGCCTGCGGGGAATCCATGCCGTGGGCGGCGGCGTGGTTTGGGCCAGCGGCACCGGCGGCACGGTGCTGCGCAGCGAGGACACCGGCTACCTCTGGCAACAGTGCGCCACACCACCCGGGGCCGGCAAGCTGGACTTCCGCGGCATCTGGGCCTGGGACGCGCAGAATGTCCTGGTTTTGTCGAGCGGACCCGGCGACCAATCCCGCCTCTATCGAGACGACGGATGGCTGTAGCAGCTGGAAGCTGCTGCTTCACCAACCCCGATGCGGCCGGCTTTTGGGATGGGATTCTGTTCCTCGACCGGCAGCACGGCGTCATCTACGGTGATCCAGTGCCGGACGCCGGCACGTACTCATTCTGTGTTTCCTTTGCTGCATGACCCTGGACGGAGGGAACACGTGGACGCTCGACCGCAAGAGCCCGCAGCCACTGCCCGGAGAGTCCATTTTCGCTGCCAGCAACAGCGCCATGACCGTCCAACGAGGATGGATCTGGCTGGGCACCAGCAAGGCCAGAGTCCTGCGGAGCCAAGGCGCGGAGCCGACTGGCAGAGCGCGCAAACTCCGCTGGCAAGCGGAAATGACTCCTCCGGCGTCTTTTCCTTAGCGTTTCGCGACCAGAAGCACGGGATTGCCGTCGGTGGAGACTATCGCAAACCAGAGGAGGCAACCGGCACTGCGGCTTATACCTCCGATGGTGGAGAACACTGGAGCGCAGCCCGCAAACCACCCCATGGCTACCGTTCTGCCGTGGCCTGGGACGCAAAAGATCAGGCCTGGATCACGGTGGGCAGCAATGGATCCGATATCTCTTATGACGATGGCGACACCTGGCAATGGCTCGATAGTGGTAATTGGAACGCTCTCAGCCTGCCCTGGGCCGTCGGCCCCAATGGCCAGATTGGTAAGCTGGGAACGCTTCCGGCCCACCCAGCCGCAGCGGCTGGAGTATCCCGGTAAAATGGTAGGGGGCCCATGGCAGAGTACGTAATCAAGCTGGCGGATGAGCGGGGACGCATTCAGGAGCAGGTGCAGATCGCCGGCTCCGCGGAAGAACTGCGCAGCCGTTTCTCCCAGGCCGGCTACTACGTCTACTCGGTGCGGCCGCGCGGCATGCGCGGCGTGGGCGGCAGCCGCAAGCGGGCCAACCTGGAAGCCTTCATTATCTTCAACCAGCAGTTCCTTACCCTGATCCGCGCCGGCCTGCCCATTCTTGGCTCGCTCGATATGCTGGTCAAGGGGCAGAAGAACCCGACCTTTCGCGCGCAGCTGGAAAATGTGGCCGCGCGGGTGCGCACCGGGGAATCACTTTCCGCCGCCTTTGAAGCCCAGGGCGGCTTTCCGCTTATCTACACCACTACCCTGCTGGCCGGAGAGCGAAGCGGCCAACTGGAAGACGTGCTGTCACGCTATCTCGCCTTCCAGCGTATTTCCCTCTCCTTCCGCAAGAAGCTGATGGCTTCCCTGCTCTACCCGTGCCTGCTGATCACCATGGTCGTGGCGCTGTTCGTTTTCCTCATCAGCTTCGTGGTGCCGCGCTTCGCCATGCTGTACGACCAGCTGGGCACCAATCTACCCGCCGCCACCCGTATGCTGCTGGCCGTGGGCAACAATTTTCAGCACTACATCCTTTGGATGCTGGCGGCATTCGCGCTCATTGTCTACGTGCTCTTCCGCTATAGCCAGACCGCGGCCGGAGCGGCGCGGATCGACCGCATGCGCATCGGCATGCCGATCTTCGGCAACATCTGGCGCAAGTACCAGGTCGCGCTCTTTGTGCGCACGCTTTCGAGCCTGCTGACCGGCGGATTGCCGCCCGTGCCCTCGCTCGAAACCGCGGCGCGCTCGATCTCCAGCAACACCATTGCCAAGGCTGTGATGGCTTCGGTGGGCACGGTGCGCGAAGGAAAAAGCCTGGCCCAGAGCCTGGAAAAAACCGGCGTCTTCCCCGACCTTGCGGTCGAGATGATCGATGTCGGCGAATCGACCGGCGCTTTGCCGCAGATGCTCAATTCGGTCGCGGAGTTTTTCGAAGAAGACGTACAGACGGCGTTGACGGCCGCACTGGCGCTGATTGAGCCCGCCATCCTGATCGTGATGGGCTCGGTGGTCGTGGTCATCCTGATCGCGCTTTATCTGCCCATCTTCTCGCTCGGACAAGCGAGCACCATGGGAGGCCACTGAGGCCTCTTTGTCCATTTTGCCGTTAGGAGTTTTGTATGGCTGACAGCACTGTACTTGTCACCACGACTGTATCGGAATCAGACGAGACCACGCGCGCCCAGGCGCTCGCCCATCGCTATCGCTGCGATTTTGTCGACCTCAAGAACTTTCGCATCCAGCACGAACTTTTCCGCAGCGTGCCCGTCGACATGATGTTTCGTTATAACTTCGTGCCCCTGGAGCAGCTGGAAGACCGCCTGATCATCGCGGTCAGCGATCCCAGCCGCCTCATGGTGCTGGACGAGATCAGCGGCCTGCTGGGACAACGGATCACCACCCGGGTGGCCACCCTCTCGCAGATCACCGACCTGCTCAAGAAGACGGAGCAGTCGCAGCGGGTGCTCGACGAGGCGTCGGAGGGCCTCACGTTCGACGTCATCTCGGCCGAAGACAATCCCGATGAGAACATCTCGATCGAGAAGCTCACTTCCGAAGAGGACATCAGCCCCATCATCCGGCTGGTCGATACCACCATCTTTACCGCCCTCGAACGCCGCGCTTCGGACATTCACATCGAAACCTATGACGACTCGCTGGTGGTCAAGTACCGCATCGACGGCGTGCTGCAGGCCGGCCATGGCGCCGATCGCGCGCGAGCATCACTCCACCATCCTTTCCCGCATCAAGGTCATGAGCGAACTGGATATCGCCGAACGCCGCGTACCCCAGGACGGACGTTTCCGCGTCCGCTACAAAGGGCGCCTGATCGATTTCCGCGTTTCCATCATGCCCACCGTGCATGGCGAAAACGCCGTGCTCCGTGTGCTCGACAAGGAGTCGATGAGCGAGAAGTTCCGCAAGCTCACGCTCGACGTGGTGGGTTTCGGTGAGGACGATCTGCGCCGCTTCCGGCGCTACATCCGCGAGCCCTACGGCATGGTGCTGGTCACCGGGCCCACCGGATCGGGCAAGACCACCACCCTCTATGCCGCGCTCAACGAGATCAAGAGCGACGAGGACAAGATCATCACCATCGAGGACCCGGTGGAATACCAGATTCGCGGCATCACCCAGATCCCGGTGAACGAGAAGAAGGGACTTACCTTCGCCCGAGGATTGCGCTCCATCCTGCGTCATGATCCGGACAAGATCCTGGTGGGTGAGATCCGCGACCAGGAGACGGCGCAGATCGCCATCAACTCCGCGCTTACCGGCCACCTGGTGTTCACGACCGTCCACGCCAACAACGTGGTCGACGTGCTGGGCCGTTTTCTCAATATGGGGGTGGAAGCGTACAACTTTGTCTCTGCGCTCAATTGCATCCTCGCCCAGCGGCTGGTGCGCACCATTTGCGAACACTGCACCCACCCGGTGCGCTACGACGATGAATTTTTACGCAACAGCGGACTGGATCCGGAGCTGTGGCGCAGCTTCGACTTTCATGAAGGGTGCGGGCTGCATCGAGTGCGGCGGGTACGGGCTATCGCGGCCGAACCGCCATCCACGAATTGCTGGAGCTGACCGATCCTATCCGGGAGATCATTCTGGAGAAGAAGCCGGCTTCCGAAGTGCGTAAACTGGCCCAGCAGGGGGGCATGCAGTTTCTGCGCGAATCGGCCGTCGATCGCGCCAGCCGCGGCTTGACTACACTGAAAGAAATCAACAAGGTCACCTTTATCGAGGCCTTCCGCTAGAAACATGCTTGCCAACATCGCCAACCGGATCTTTCCCTCCGAAGCCACCGCGCTGCGTCCTCGCCTGGCCTGCGAGATCACCAGCGCCGGCGTGGTTGCAGCCCGGCCGGGCGAGGCGGAACAGGAGATTGTCTCTGCCTTTGCTCCCCTGCGTCCAGGGGTGCTCGCCGCCGGCCTGCAAACACCCAACTTCAGCGACCGCGCGGCGGTGGCCGGCGCATTGCGCCAGGCCCTGGATGAAATCAGCATCAAAGAAAGCCAGATCACGGTCGTGATCCCCGATGCTGCGGTCCGGGTGCTGCTGCTGGACTTCGACCTGCTGCCTGTCGAAGGTCGCCGAAGCGCTGCCCATTATTCGCTTTCGCCTGCGCAAACTGGTTCCTTTTGAAGTGGAAGATGCGGCGGTCAGCTACCAGGTCATGCCCGGCAAGCCGGGGCTGGTGCGGGTGATTGTCGCCGTTTCCCCGGCCGCAGTCCTGGCGGAGTATGAAAGCGCGGTGCGCGAAGCCGGCTATGAGCCGGGCGTGGTATTGCCCAGCACCATGGCCGCGCTGGCGGCGGTCAGCTCGGAGGAGCCGGCGCTGGTGATCAATCGCAACGGCAGCTCGGTCACCACCGCCATTACACGGCAGAATGAACTACTGCTGCATCGCACGCTCGAGCTCACGGAAAAGGAATGGTCGCCGCGAGGAAAACTCGCTGCATTCCGCCGAAGAGCTGCAGCAATCGGTCACGGTTGCCGTTGCTTATTTTGAGGATACGCTGGATTCGCCACCGCGGCAGTTGCTATGCTGCGGGCTTGGCGGACCCGAAGAGCTTATCCAGCTGCTGGGGGATGACAGGATCCCGGTGCGGGAACTGGTGCCTACGCCCTACCTGAGCAAGGCCATGCCTGGCGGCATCCTTGCCGGGGTGGTGGGAGCGCTGGCCAACTAATGCGCATCCAACTCAATCTCGCTTCCCGTCCGTTTGTCGAGCTGGGGCCGCTTTATCTTCGACTAAGGATCCTGATCATCCTGCTGGCGGTGATGGCGGTGCCGCTCTGGCTTCTGCTGGCCACGGAAAAGCGCAAGGCGGCCGAGGCCCAGGCGCGGCTGGATGCGGTGGAGCAGAAGATTCATGCGCTCGAGACTCAGCGGCAGGCATTTCAGATCGCAGATGCGCGAACCGCAAAATGCCTCGGTATTGTCGCAATCTCAGTTTCTTAACCAGGTCTTTGCCCGCAAAGCTTTCTCCTGGACCGCGGTCATGATGGACCTGGAAAACGTGCTGCCCAGCGGGGTGCAGGTGCTGAACATCGACCCGGTCGTCTCCCGCGACGGAAAAGTGACCATTCGACTGCGCGTCAGCGGCGCCCATGAACGGGCCGTCGACCTGGTGCGCAATCTGGAACATTCCCACCGTTTTCTCTCGCCGCGCCTGGCCCGGGAGACGGCAGAGAGCAACCAGAATGGGCCGGCCGATCGAACAGGTAAGCGCTACCTCCAACGTCAACTTTGACTTGCTGGCGGAGTACAATCCGCTGCCCGAGCCGGCGGAGAAGCCGGCGCGTCAAGCAGCCTAGAAGCCTAACAGCCAAAACTACGCCCGCACGCTCGGGCTACGAGAAAGGCGGCCGCACGATGAAGCCGCTTGCGCAGCAACCTGGTCAGCTTACTCAACCTGCACTTTCGCCGGGGTGGCGCTGCTGTTGATTCTCAACCTGGTCCTGGGCGTGCGGCTGTTTCTCGCCTGGAGCACGCTTGCGCGCCGCCGGCGCCGACCAGCTGCAGCAGCGAGCAGACTGCCTATCGCGCGCTGCAGCTCGAAATGAGCCCGTTGCGGGGGTTGCCGCAGAAGGTGGACCTTTCCCGGACCCAGGCGGACGAGTTCTACGCCGCGCGCTTTCCCAATGCGTATTCCACCGATCTCGGCAACCATCAATGACCTGGCCACCAAGAATTCGGTTCGCCTGACCAACCTCGCTTACACCCCGACGCCCGCGCTTGCCGGGCTGGCAGAGCTGCGCATGGATGCCAGCCTCAGCGGGGAGTACGCCCCGCTCATGCACTTTATCAATGGGCTGGAGCGGAGCAAGACCTTCTTCCTGATCAACGGGCTCACTCTGACCGGGCAACAGGGCGGCCTGGTGAATCTGCGCTTGCGCCTCATTACTTATCTCCATGCGGCGGACTTGAACCAGCTCACTCCGCTCACGAGGGGGAGAAGCGCCGGCGGAGGGAGGACAACCGCTGATGGCCATCAAAGTCGGTACCGAAGATAAGAAGAAGGTGTACCTGGCAGCCGGCCTCGGCGTGGTCATGCTCATTCTGCTGGTGCGTTTTCTGTGGCAGACGTTCGGGCCTTCGCCCGCCGCGCCACCGGCTCCTCCGCCGGTGGTCACCGTGGCGCGCCCCGCGCCGGCAACCGGCGAAACGCCGCAGGAGAGACGACTGCGCCGGCTTATGCGCACCAGGCCTCCAAGGTCGGCGGCTTAGCCTCGCTTGACCCTACGCTGCATCCGGAGATCATGCGCCAGGCCGAGTCGCTCGAGTACACCGGCCATGGGCGAAACATCTTCTCCCAATTCTCCGCTCCGCCGGAGATACCTAAACCGATCGCTCCTATGCGCCAGGCGAAGGTCGATACCGGACCTCCTCCGCCTCCTCCACCGCCGCCTATCAACCTGGGGTTCTATGGCTACGCGGCAGAGAAGACCGGGCAGAAACAGGTCTTTCTGCTGCATGGCGATGACATCTTCATCGCGTCCGAGGGGGATGTGGTCGACCGGCGTTATCGCGTGGTCAAAATCAACTCGGCGTCCGTCCAAGTAGAAGACATTCCGTACCACAACACGCAGACACTACCGCTTCGCCAATGAGCACAAACGCCAAAATCGCCGCGCATCCAGGTTTCAGCAGGAAGAGGGATTTCTGCTGCTCGGCGTTCTGTTCATGATCCTGCTGATTATGATCGCGCTGGCTTTAGCGGCGCCCAAGATGGCGGATTCGATCCGCCGGGATAAGGAAGAGGAAACCATCCACCGCGGGAAGCAATATGCCCGGGCGATCCAGATGTATTTACAACAAGTATCGGCCGTTATCCCAACACCATCGACCAGCTGGTGAAGACAGACAATCAGCGTTTCCTGCGCAAGCGGTATCTCGATCCGATGACCGGGAAAGACGACTGGCGCATCATCCACTATGGCGAGGCCAAGGTCCCAGCCCATGGGTTTGTTCGGCCAAGCTGTGCAGCAGAACGGCATCACGCCTACCGGGAGCCACCACCGGCACCTGGCAGTCTGCCTCTACCGTTGGGTTTGGGTCTTCTTCACCTCTTCGGTCCTTCTGGGTCTTCGCGGGTCTTCAGCTCGGCCAGGCTCTTCGGGATCTGGGTTTGGTAGCAGCGGCTCATCGTTTGGCTCCGGGTCGTCCAGTTCGCCTTTCGGCGGAAACTCCGGGTCGGGCTTTAGCGGCTCGTCGCCCTCCATTGGAGGTACCGACTCCAGTTCCGGAAGTGGTTTCGGTTCGTCCACCGGGATCGGCGGAACGACGACGAGCGGCACGGGCGGACTGGCGGAACGACGACCACTGGAGCGAACGGAACGTCCCCGCGATTGGAGGCACGCAAACGACTGGGCAGCAGCAGCGCCTTCGGCTCACCGGGTGTAACGGTCGGGGGTGCGCCGATCGTGGGGGTCGGCTTGCTCAGCAAGAAGACGTCGATCAAGATTTACAAGAAGCAGAGCCACTACAACCAATGGGAATTTGTCTTCGATCCTAGTCAGAACGCGGTGGATGCGGTGGCCAGCACTGGCGCCAGACGGCACCAGCGAATGGCGCGGGCGTGAACTGGCAGCAATGGGACCGGTGGGTTTAATAACGGCTCTGCGGGTGGTGGGTTCAGCAATGGGTCTGGCTTTGGGTCTAGTAGCGGATCTGGGTTTGGGTCCAGCAGCGGATCCGGATTCGGGTCTAGTAATGGGTCTGGGTTTGGATCTAGTAACGGCTCTGGCTCTAGTAACGGCTCTGGTTTTGGATCGAGCAACGGCTCTGGCTTTGGCGGATCGCCGACCAGCCCGACTGAGCCCTACTGCGCCGACCAACAACTCGCCTCAGTAAGATCGGAACATCGACCTTCAAAGCTCTCCACCGTACAGACTGCGAGGTGCCCCATCGATTTCGTCGCAGTCTGGGATTCGCAAAGTGCCTACGCTTCTCCTCGAAAAACAGGTCTCCTACGAGGATCCCGCTGAGAGCATGCAGAGTCCGTGCGCACTACGCTGCGCATCCGGTCGGGATGACGAATTCTGAGCTTGCGAGTGAACACTTCCATGTCAGCCATCAGGATCACCATCTCGCGGAGCCGAGCGAGATGTAGGGCACCTCCAGATTTCGGTCTGGGCACATTCGTCAGCGCTTCTGGAAGTCGGGTGAGCCCAGCAAGAGCCCTGCCACCAGCGCGGCTTGTTTGTCCGCGGGGGCTGGTATCGGTGTTGCCAGATCCATCACCTGTACGAACGCCGCGCGGACGGGCATCGTTCCGGCCTGCTTGGCGCCGGGCTTGGATGGCTCGCTCCCGGGTAGTGCAAGGGCCCCTGCGCAGCTAGTTCGTCTGCCTGCTGCAAGACCGTTTGCCGGGCCTGCGGATTCAACTCCCCTTGCAGAAACACAGCTTCCAATTTGGCTTCCTTCTGCGTGACGAGTCGCGGCATCCGGTCCCTTGATCTTCATCAGGGCATCCAGATCCGTGGCCGTGCCCAGCTTATGGCTGGCCAGAGCCAGGGCAATATTGATGCGGCTCAAGCAGGTCACCGGAGTTTACCCACGCCCCTGCCGTCCAGGAGTAGCCATTCGGCGTCTGACAGCCGAAGAAAGGCATCCCCAATTGGCCCATGGCATTCAACACGATGGCCGGCCGATCGACTTCGCCACCGGTTGCCCGCACCGCCGAAAGGACAAACTCTTCCGGAGTTTTTACCTTGGCGCGATACGCCTCGCGAGACCAGAACTCCGGCGAGGTAAACATGGTGCGCAATACCTGGCGGATGTCGCCATCGGATTTCAGATAGGTCTTCGCCATGCGGTCAACCAGCGCGGGAGGCGGGGTGTCGCTCACAAAACGCTCCGCCAGCTGCTGGGACAGATGGTGCGCCGTCGCCGGGCTGGTCGCCAGCCGGTGCAACACCTCGAGACCCTCCTGCTCGCCGCTCTCCTGAATGGTCTGGCCCATCACGACCTTCGGTCCTGGCTCGTGGCGCCGCTCATTGAAGGTGAACCCCCCTCCTTTGCGCGGCTCTTCGATCGTCCAACCGGTGAAGACCTTGGCCACTTCGGTGACGTCTTTCTGGGTATAGCCTCCATCGACGCCGAGGGTATGCAGCTCCATCAGTTCGCGGGCATAGTTTTCGTTCAGCCCCGGATCCCTGTTCTTGGCTGCCGGATTGGCCTGGGCACGCATCGCGGCCATCGAATGCGGTCCGATGCTGGTATGATTGTCGAGATAGAAGAGCATCGCCGGACTCTTCGCCGTCGCCACCAGCAGGTCTTCAAACTTGCCCATCGCGTGCGGCGCAATCACGTTTTGCTGGTAGTCCACCAGGTACCAGGGCGCAAGCTGCCCCTTCTTCAGATAGACGTTGAAGTGGTTCAGCCAGAAGTCGGTCATGACCGCCTGCAGCTGCCGTTGGCTGTAAATATCGGTGAGCAGCCGGGTTTGCAACAGTTCGCCGGCCACCAGCAGCGTAGGGTTTAAAAGCGCAACCACGGTTTCTTTTTGCTGCGCCGTCATCCCGGCGGTCAGCTGGGATCGTTCTTCGGGGGTCAGGCCCTTCATGAATCCGCGCAGCTGGCCCGGCTTCATACTCACCAGCCGTTCCAGCCGCTGATCGGGGGACAGATTGACGATCTGGGTCGAGGCCAGGTCCGCATACAGCTTCTGCTCATGGACGGTGATCGAGGGGGAGCTGGCTACATCCTCAAGCGCCATCGCGTCGGCCATTACACTTTCGTTGGCTGCCGCCTTTGCCATGTCCTGACCATTCTGCGCCGGGGCGGCCGGCGCAGCTCCGGCAATGGGCTCAGCTGCCGGCTGTTGTGCTGCTTCCTGCGCCTGCTTCTGCCGCTTTTCTTCATAGGCAAAGACCTGGTTCTGATAAATGGCGTGCTCCACGCGATCCGAGGGCAGGGGGAACTTTCCATCCGCCACGGCGCGAATCACAGCCGCGGACGGAAAAGCCTGAATCAGATCCTGCTGGCTGAGGTGCATCGCGGGAAAACTCTGCAGCCGGGCCTCGAGCAGGCTGTCGTCGATCTGCTCCGGGTTGAGCTGCATCTCGATCCACTTCTTGACCCCAATCGCCTGTACGCGTTCCAAATCGCCTGGCCGGGGCCCGAAGGTAAGCCGATTCAGCGCGTGGGCTGCCTTTTCTTCTTCCGTCAGGGGCTGCGCCGCGGGCGCGCGCTTGCGTATGCCAGCCAGGGCTGGGCGCCGCCAGCAACAGTGCCGGATCCTGCACCAGGGAGAGAATAAGGCAGCCCGCCAGCAAACGGGTAAGAGGGCCAGCGATAGAGCAGTTTCGCAATGGGGGTAGACCGAAGCGACAGGCCTTTTCGTGGTTTTCTCCCAAGGAAAACCACTCCTCGCGATCTTTACCGGACCACAGTAATTGCGAAACTGCTTTAAAACCTGAAGAGAAGGGCATGGTCGAGCGACTCCGCAATATCAGTCTAGGCGTTCAGACCCATGGTTGGACCTGAAGTCGCGCTCCCAGGTTCGGCAGGGGCTTTCGCCTATCCCGCGGCGCTCTCGACCGCGGGCTCCAGGGAGGGCGGCAGGATGCCCATGGCCTGATAGATCGGCCGGATTTGTTCGCGGATTGCGGGCAAGCGGGTGGCAAACCATATCGCACCCAGGATCACCACACTCCCGGTAATCATGACCGTATGCGGAGCGCCCAGTTCGTGCGCCATGCCGCCAGCCAGCAGGCTGCCGAATGGGCGCCATGCCGACGAACGCCATGGTGTAGTAACTCATCACGCGGCCGCGCCGGTCCTCAGGGACCACGGTTTGGATAATGGTGTTGCTGGCCGCCATCCCCTGCATCATGCCGAACCCGGTGAACAGCATCATCAACATAGAGAACCACATCACATGCGAGAGCCCGAAGAGAATCAAGCCAGCGCCAAAAGAGCCGGCGGCGATCGGGATCATCCGCCCCAACCCCAGCACCGTCTTACGGACCGCCAACGAAAGCGCCGAGACCAGGGCGCCCACCCCGAGGCGCCCATCAGCCAGCCCAGGGTATGGGGGCCACCGTGCAACACCTGGGCGGCGAAAATCGGCATCAACACGATGTAAGGCATGCCCATGAGGCTGGTCAGCGCAAATAACAGCAGGATCGTGCGCACGGGTGCGAACCCCGACACGTAGGCCCAGCCCTCCTTCAACTGCGTCGCCATGGAAGCGGCTGCGCCCCGCAGTCCGGGCAGCGGTTCGACGCGCATCAGAAGCAGCGATGCAATCACGGCAAAGTAGCTCAGGCCATCGATGAGGAAGCAATCACCCTCACCCGCGCGGCAATGACCAAGCCCGCCAGAGAGGGACCCACCAGCCGCGCCATGTTCACCATGGATGAATTGATGGCAATGGCATTGCCCAAGTCCCGGCGGTCCTCCACCATTTGCACCATGAAGGCCTGCCGGCCTGGCATGTCAAAGGCGTTGATCAGCCCTTGAAAGGCGCTCAGGACCAGAATTTCCCCAATGGTTACTCGCTTGGAGAGCGTCAGCCCAGCCAGCAACAGGGACTGCGCGGCGGCCAGGGCCTGGGTCCAGAGCAACACGTTTCTGCGGTTTAGCCGGTCGACCCATACCCCGGCAAAGGGCGCCAGCAGGAAAGTAGGGATTTGGCCCACGAACCCCACCAGGCCCAATAGCAGGGCGGAGCCGGTAAGGCGGTAAACCAGCCAACTGGTGGCGACGCGCGTCATCCAGGTGCCGATGAGGGAGACGCTCTGCCCGCTGAAAAACAGCCTGAAGTTGCGGTGTCTTAAGGCGCGCCAGGCATGGGAGATACCCCCGTTATGTTTCTCCTCAATTGCAGCCAAAATGGTTCCTCGAACCGTCTTTTTAGATGCCGCACAGCGGGCGGCGGTTCAGCCGGTCTCGGGAACCAGGCCGGCTTCTCGAAACGTACAATGACGCGATAGAAAGGCGAGGTGCGCGTTGTCGTTTTTTAAGCATAACCCCCTGGGTGTGATCTGGACTATCTTCGGAGTGCTGTGGCTGGTGCCGGCAATCTTCGGCAAACCGAGTATCCAAAGACAGACCTCCGGCTCGCGCATCCTCCAGCTGGTCTTGATGGTGGCTGCGTACGTTCTGTTCGCGAATCCCGATCTGGGTTGGGATCTGCTGAATCGACGGCTGGTGCCGGTGGGCATGCCGACGACCGCGGCCGGCTATGGCTTGTTGCTGGGGGGCATGGTGTTCGCCGGTTGGGCGCGGGTTTTTCTGGGCGGCAACTGGAGCTCCAGGGTAACCCTCAAGCAGGACCACACCCTGGTGCGCTCCGGGCCCTACCGCATTGTCCGCCACCCCATCTATACGGGACTGCTGGTGGCCTTGCTGGGCACGGCGATCGCACTTGGCGAGCTGCGCTGCTTTCTGGGCGTAATCCTGGCGGCGATTGCCTGGAAGTTCAAATCGATCACCGAAGAGGCCTTCATGGTGCAGCAGTTCGGCGACCAGTACACGCGCTATCGGATGGAAGTAAAAGGGCTTGGTTCCTTATATCTGGTAGTCACTGCAACCTCTGCGTCGGTTAAACTTGAAGGTACCGCCATGTTCGAAAACCTATCCGACAAGCTGCAGCGGGCCTTCAAGAATCTCCGTGGTCAGGGCACCGTCAGCGAAGAGAATATCGGGGACGCCCTGCGGGAGATCCGCGTTGCCCTGCTCGAAGCCGACGTTAACCTGAACGTAGTCAAGGAGCTTATCGACCACATCCGGGAGAAGGCTTTGGGCCAGCAGGTGATGACGGCTCTTTCGCCCACCGAGCAGGTGATCAAGATCGTCCGCGACGAGCTGATAGCCCTGCTGGGCAAAGACACGGCTCGGTTCAACTTCGCTTCCCGGCCGCCGACGGTGATCCTGATGGCCGGCCTGCAGGGCTCGGGCAAGACCACCACCTCGGGCAAACTGGCCGCATGGCTGCGCAAGGGCGGCCACCGGCCGTTGCTGGTCTCGGTCGACGTCTACCGCCCGGCAGCGCGGGAGCAGCTGCGGATTGTGGCCAACGCCATCAAGGTCAACCTGTACGAGGGCGACACCAAGGGTGAGGCGCCGGGGTATGCGCTGGTGGAGCGGCTGGCCAAGGAGGCGCGCCGGGAGGCCGTCAATACGGGTTGCGACACGCTCATCGTCGACACCGCGGGCCGTTTGGCGCTGGACGAGGAGCTGATGCAGGAGATGCGGGGCCTCAAGGCGCTGCTTAGCCCGCAGGAGATCCTGTTTGTGGCCGACGCCATGACGGGCCAGGACGCGGTCCACTCCGCGGGAGAATTTCATAAGCAGCTGGCGCTGACCGGCACGGTGCTCACCAAAATGGATGGCGATGCCCGCGGCGGTGCGGCGCTTTCGATCCGCCATGTCACCGGCCAGCCGGTCAAGTTCATCGGCACGGGCGAAAAATCGGACGCCTTTGAGCCCTTCCATCCGGACCGGATTGTGAGCCGGATTCTGGGCATGGGCGACATGATGACGCTCATCGAGCGGGCGGAAGAGACGCTGGACAAGAAGAAGCAGGAGGAGTTTGCCCGCAAGGCCCTCTCCGGCGACGGCTTTTCGCTGGAGGACTTCCGCGATCAGCTGCGCCAGATCCGCAAGCTGGGTTCCATGCAGAGCATTCTCAAGATGCTGCCCTCGGTCGGCCCGTTTCAGGGCATCCAGCAGATGGCCGGGCAGGTGGATGAAGGGCAATTCACGCGTATTGAGGCCATCATCAACTCGATGACCAAGCAGGAGCGCGACAAGCACGAGATTATCTCGGGCAGCCGGCGCAAACGGATCGCGCGCGGCTCGGGAACTACGGTGCAGGAAGTGAATCAGCTGCTGCGGCAATATGCCCAGATGCGTAAGATGTTCAAAAGCGCCGGCAAAGGCGGCGGCATGCAGCGGCGGATGATGGGCGCCCTGGGCGGCATGCGGGGCATGGGGCGGTAGACGCTCGGGGAATTGTGGGTGCCCCAAATCGCGCTTTTTGCGGATGGAAAGAAACGTAACGAAAAACAGAACCCGTCGGTAACAAGCCGCTTTCCCACATCTCGCGCTAAGCGCGAGATATGGCACCTACAATTCCCCCGAAAGAGCCACGCGTCTGTAGGAAGGGCCAGGCCGGCAAGCGATTACTGTAATTCTTGAAACGAAACCGGATCCAGCCACGTCCAACGAGACCTAAGTCTCATGGAATTCCCTAAAGCGCCCATGTCGAAACTGCAAGATCAACTCGACCAGATCACGGCCAACACGCGGAATCTTGTCCAGCCGGAGCGGCTGGAGATCAGCGAGCGGGCGGTGGCTGAGCTTTACGCGGCCGGGGTGGAGGATAGGATCCTGCCGGTTGGGTCCAAGGCTCCGGAATTTCGCGCTGCCGGATGCCGGAGGCCGCATTGTGCGGAGCGCCGATCTGCTGGCGCTGGGACCGTTGGTGATCAACTTTTTTCGCGGACGATGGTGCCCTTACTGCGTCACCGAGCTTGAAACCTGGCGGGACCTGTACGGAGCCGTGCGCAAGCGCGGCGCGCTGCTTATCGGGATTTCCCCGCAGACGGTGCGCCAGAACGACTTTACCGCGGTGCAGCATGGGCTGGGCTTCCCGGTTCTCACCGATGCCGGATGCCAGGTGGCGGCGCAGTTCGGCTTGGCCTACGCAGTCGCGCCTTCGCAACAGCAGTATTACCGCAGCATTCTGGTCAACATTCCGCTGGTGAACGGAGATGCGAGCTGGCGCCTACCGCTGCCGGCGACCTACATCCTGGGGCGTGACGGCACAGTGCTGTTTGCCGACGCACATGCCGATTTCCGCGTTCGTCCGGAACCGCGGGATGTGCTGGATGTGCTTATACCGTAAAGCCAGCCGTACGCCTCCTTCCACAGAGTTATCCAGAGAACACCCGCGCCACTGCTGGTTGAAGCTTTACTAGAATGAGCAAGTGACCATTCAAAGCATCGCCCCCCGGTTGCAACTTGCCTCGATTTTGGCCAAAGAGTTCAGCACCTCCTCTCGAAACCGAGGCGATGAGTATTTTCGGCTGCAGCGGGTAAAGATTCGCACATGGCTCGTCTGCGGAGCTTAGCGCGCTGGTGCAGGGATCGGAGCCCTACGAGGTCCTGCTGAAGTTGTCGGGAAGCAAGCTTGCGATCTCGTGCGATTGCCCTTATTTCCTGGACCAGGGCCAGAACTGCAAGCATCTTTGGGCCGCAATTCTGGCGGCAGATGAGCAGGGCCATCTCGCCGATGCAACTGCGGCGAACGGCACGACTCTCAATCGAGACGAGAGCATTGCCCAGGCGAGTTCCGGCCTTTTTCCAGCCCCGATCAGAATCGTTCGAGCGCCCCAGGCGGCCCCGGCAATCAAGCCACCACCCTTGCCGCCACCGCCTGCCTGGAAAACGCAGTTGGGCCGGATTGCAAAGGTCGCGGCTTCCTATCGGAAGGAAGTATCGCCCTGGCCTGCGGAAAGAGAGATCATCTACCTCCTGGATGTCGCCGCGAGTCAGGCGGCGGGCAATGTGGCGCTCACGATAGCAACCCGGGAGCGAAAAAAGGACGGTAGAGGAACAACCATTCCCCGGCCATATCCGATCCATCGTTCCCGCATTGCCGCCCTGCCTCTGGCGGAAGACCGCGAACTTCTGTCCATGCTACTGGGCGGAGACAGGTATTCCTCGTTTGGTTATTTGGACTCCTACGATCGCGGCCCCACGACCTTTTCCCTGCCATCTGTAACGGCGCAGACGATACTCCCCAGAGCACGTCCGCACGGGACGACTCTTCCTCCCCTATGAGAAAGGCGAGACCGACAAGTCCCCACTGCGGTGGGATGATGGCGAGCCCTGGAGATTCGTTCTGGAAATACGCGGCAGCCAGATGGAAGGATGGCAGTTGACGGGAGGCTTTCGCCGCGGTGAGCAACGAATGGGTATCAACGAACCGTTGCTGGCAACTCCCGGCGGTTTTCTATTTACCCGTGAGCGGGTGGCGCCGCTGGCGGAAGACGAGACTTTTCCCTGGATCGCTGGTCTTCGCGACAACGGGCCGATGGTGATTTCGGAGGAGCAGCGAGAGGAATTTTTCAGCAGCCTGTTGTGTTCGCCCGCCCTGCCCATGCTCGATCTGCCCGAGCAATTGCAATATGAAGAGGTGACTGCTCTCTCCGCGCAAGTGCCTCAAGATCTCCCAGCCCGTTTTCAGTTACAAGAAAGATGGCATGCGGGCAGAGTTGTCCTTCGAGTATGAGGGTCATCCGGTGCCGGAACACGCCTTGGCGGGAGGCATCTATGAGGCTTCGACGCGACGTTTCATTCGCCGCGATGTTGCCGTCGAAAGAGCCGCATCGGCGCAGTTGTCCGAGCTTGGCCTGCGCTTGGTCGATGGAGACTGGGGTAGAGACGCGGCATGGAAGCTGACTCCGAGCAAGCTGCCAAGCGTGGTGCGCGCGCTTGCCGAGTCGGGTTGGCACGTGGTGGCTGAAGGAAAGGTGTTTCGCCAGCCCGGCCAAACCAGCGCCTCAGTTTCGAGCAGCGTGGACTGGTTCGAGCTTCACGGCGCGGTGGTGTATGGAGACACGACGGCGCAGTTGCCGCAGTTGCTCGCGGCCCTCAAACGCGGCGAGACCATGGTCACGCTCGGCGACGGCTCCTACGGTCTGCTGCCGGAGGAATGGCTGGGCCGCTTCGGCCATGTGGCCGCCATGGGTGAGGTGGAGGGCGATCACATTCGCTTCCGCCCCAGCCAGGCTGGAGTTCTCGACGCCCTGCTCGCCACCCAGCCCAGCGTGGATTGCGATGAGGCCTTCGGACATGTGCGCAAGGAGCTGGCACGATTTCAGTCGATAAGCCCGGCCGAACAACCGGCCGGGTTCCAGGGCAGTCTGCGGGAGTATCAGCGCGAAGGCCTCGGCTGGATGCACTTCCTGCGCCAATTCTCCTTTGGCGGGTGCCTCGCCGACGATATGGGGGTGGGCAAGACCGCCCAGGTGCTGGCGCTGCTGGAGACCCGCCGCGAGCTGCGGGCAAGAGGGGAGATCGACGCTCCCTCGCTGGCTGTGGTTCCCAAATCGCTGATATTCAATTGGAAGCAGGAGGTGCAGCGCTTCACTCCTCAGATTCGCGTGCTCGATTACACCGGCAGTGGCCGTAGCAAGGACGACCTCACCAGCTGCGACCTCATCCTCACCACCTACGGAACCCTGCGCCGGGACGCCGTCCGCTTCAAGGACCAGGTTTTCGATTACGTCATTCTCGATGAGGCGCAGGCGGTCAAGAACGCGAGGACCGAATCGGCCAAGGCAGTCCGTCTGCTGCGCGGCAACCATCGTCTCGCGCTGAGCGGCACGCCGGTCGAAAACCATCTGGGCGAGCTTTGGTCGCTGCTGGAGTTTCTCAACCCCGGCATGCTGGGCGCGTCCGCGGTCTTTCAGCTTAGCGGCGGGGCGATGCGGAACCCCAGCGAGGCCGCTCGCGAACTGCTCGCTCGTGCGCTGCGCCCGTTCCTCTTGCGCCGCACCAAGGAGCAGGTTGCCACCGAACTGCCAGCCAAGATCGAACAGACGATCTATTGCGAGATGGAATCGCGGCAGCGCGCGCTATACAACGAACTGCGCGACCACTACCGCGCGTCGCTCCTGCGCAAGATCGGCAGCGGACGGCATCGCGAAGTCGAAGATACAGGTGCTTGAGGCCCTGCTGCGCCTGCGGCAGGCGGCCTGCCATCCTGGGCTGATCGATCGCAAACTGGTCCAGGATCCAAGCGCCAAGCTTGACGTTCTGATCGAGCAACTGCGCGCGGTGCTCGACGAAGGCCATAAGGCGCTGGTCTTTTCGCAATTCACCAGCCTGCTGGCAATCCTTCGCGCCAGCCTTGAAGCCGACGACATCGAATACGAGTATCTCGATGGCAAGACCAGCGACCGCCAGGCACGGGTCGAGCGCTTCCAGAAGGATCCCGAGTGCCGGCTCTTCCTCATCAGCCTGAAGGCCGGTGGCGTGGGTCTGAACCTTACTGCCGCCGACTATGTGTTTATCCTCGATCCCTGGTGGAACCCGGCTGTCGAAGCCCAGGCAGTCGACCGGACCCACCGGATCGGGCAGGCGCGCCAGGTTTTTGCCTACCGGCTCATCGCCCGCGACACAGTTGAGGAAAAAGTGATGCAACTGCAGGAGACCAAGCGCAATCTCGCCGACGCTATCATTGGAGCGGAAAACAGCCTTATCCGCGACCTGCGCCCCGAAGACATCGAACTGCTGCTGTCTTAACCACGCAGGGTGTGCCGCGGACGGGACGTTACACTGGGATGGATGAAGCACACCCTCAAAGACGCAATCCGTATGAATGTTTCGCTTGATTGGAGATGCAAAAACCAGCGTCTTCTCGGATTTCTATTGTCTGCCAAACAAGTTAGCGCTTATGGGACGCAGTCCGAGGTAATTTTCAGCCGGGCCTGCGGGCCTGAGTTGGATAGCGAGATTCTCATGCAGGGGCTAAGAAGTCTGCGCAGACTCTATAAGGGAAGGATATTGTCCTCTTCAGCCGAGACCATCGTTCCCTGATGATAGAGGATGCGCCAGCCCTCGGCGGTGGTCTGCCAAATGGTGGCCCGGCGGGTGAGGCGCTCCGCCTGGCGCAACGTGTAGGTGAAGAGGAAAGTATCGGGACCGAGGCGGCGAAGGCCGTAATCGGAGCTTTGCCAGCCAGCGGAAGCCGCGTCGATGGGCGGCCTTTGTTGCAGAAGAGTACGGAGGATGAAGTCTCGACTGTAGCGCCGTCCAGATGCACCAACCTCCCAATAATCGGGTGCTGTGGCTCTTTCGAAGTCGACGAGCGTGGTACCGAATTTCGCGGTGTGAAAGATGGGTTCGCGGCAGCGGAGTTCTTCAAAAATCGGGAGCAGCTCAGAGTCGATGTGGGTAAAGACGACGTTATGCGCCATACAGCGATTGTAGGATCGCTCCTTCCCTCCCGGTTGTGGAACCGTTTGGTGCGGCTTTTCGTATTCTCAAGAAATGCAGCCATGCTATAGCTGGGCGTGGGTAGAAGCGCAGGTCGCACAAACCATCAAGGTTTGGGATGACGGCGCTGCACGGCCGGCGCAACTCGGTCGACGGTACAACCTGAAAGAGCAGCAGAAGCGGGAGAAAGCATACGACCAAGGATTGCGAGCGGTTGAGCGAGAGGCGACGAAGGCCCCTCGGTCCAAAACGGAGCTCATCGAGACGCAGGACCGAATCGTAGCCACATTCGCTCGATTTTCGGCGATCGCCCTGGACCTGGAGGGAGAAACGATCCAACTGCTGACGAACGATTTTTTGCCGGTGGGTACCCAGCTCGCACGATGGGCGCGACGGTTCGACGCCAGCCTGAGCATGGCCGATATTATTCAGGCGTGCAGGAATGCCTGGACCGCTTGCGGATTGCAGCCGCTACTCGGCGAACCGGTGGGAATTACACCGTCGATCCTGGGATACAGCCTCCTGTATCCGTATAGCGACAACTATCTGGATCATGAGGAGGTATCCACCGAGGCAAAGCTTAGGTTTAGTGAACGTTTCCGGGATCGCTTACGCGGCGAGACGCCCTCAGCGCAGAATCATCGGGAGGTTGCGCTGTGGACATTGGTCAAGTTGATCGAAGCACAATATCCACGTGCGCGCTATCCCCAGGTTTTTGACTGCCTGTTGGCGATCCATCGAGCGCAGGAGGAGAGTATCGCGCAACTGGAGAGCTGCGGCCATGGCGATGAAATTGAGGCGTTGCGGATGAGTTGCGCGAAGGGGGGCAGCTCTGTACTCGCTGACGCTTGCCTGGCTCATGGCTGGCTCAGCGAGGAAGAAAGCCGATTCGCATTCGAGTGGGGCGTACTGCTTCAACTGGGAGACGATTTACAGGACGTGCGTGAAGATATGCGACGTGGTTCGGTAACCCTGTTCACGCGGGCGGTTGCCATGGGTAAGCCGCTGGACGGCCTGGCGAATCAACTGCTGAACTTTAGCGAACGAGTAGGCGCCCGGATGGACCAGTTGCCTGACGGCACCGAGGTGTTCAAGGAACTGCTGAAGATGAGCTGGCGATCGCTCATCCTCAGGGCTGTGGCAGACTCGCACGACTTCTTTTCTCCAGAGTTCTTGCACGAAGCGGAACGTTGTTCTCCTTTTCGATTTGAATTTCTCCGTGCACGGCAGGAGAGATTAGCCGGCCGGCAAGGTCTGTATGCGATGCTTTTCGATGCCCTGGTTGAGGCACGCGAAGGGAACGACAACGAACCAGCCCTGCCAGACGGTAGAAAAGATCCATCGCTTGACGGCCGTGTTAACGCTGAAGCCTGAAATCGAGGAGCAAAAAACATCAGCTGTAGTAGCGAATGCCTACAACCTTTAGGTCAGTTCTATCTACTTGTCCGGGTGGGTAGAATGTGAGCGGTGAAGACCACGAACCGGGCCATTCTCGCGCTTTTAACACTTGCAGTCTTATCCTTGCAGGCGCTTGCAGCAAGTGATCCTCCCTTGCAAGAGTCTGCCACGGCTGACAAGGTGCTGGTGCTGAAGAGGCAAAGGAAGCTTTTGCTGATCAAGGGCGACAGTGTTCTGAAAACGTACAGCGTCTCTCTCGGAGGCAGCCCGGTCGGTCCCAAGATCAGGCAAGGCGATCGCAGGACGCCCGAGGGCGAATACTTGCTTGATTGGCATAACCCGGAAAGCCAGTTTTATAAGTCCATTCACATTTCCTATCCCAACGCGAAGGATCTGGCACGCGCGAGAAAACTGGGTGTACCGGCCGGTGGGGATCTGTTCATCCATGGGCAGCCGAAGGATTTTGACGAGCCAAGTCAGCAAGCGGGGGATTGGACCAATGGCTGCGTCGCGGTAACGAATGCAGAGATGGACGAAATCTGGCGAGCGGTAGCAGATGGCACGCCAATCGAGATCAAGCGCTAGAGCCCCTCTCCTTTTACTTGGGATAGGGGTAGCCCTTGGCCAGCTCCTCCTCAAGCGACGCGTCATGGCCATAAATATCGTGAAAGAAGTGGACGTCTCCGTTCTCCTCTGCGACTGCAGTGATGTAAACGATCATCACGGGGATCGGCGACGCAAGATTGACTCTTACGTTATCGCGACCCTCATGCATGGCGTGCTCCACTCGTTCGAGATCCCAACCGGGTGTGTTGCGGAGGAGCCAGGCGGCGAGCCTGGCCGGTTCCTGCGCGTGGATGCATCCGTGGCTGAAGGACCGCTCTCGTCTCCGCGAACATGTCCACGCTCTCCGGGGTATCGTGGATGTAGACGTGGTGCTCGTTGGGAAAGATGAATTTGACCAGGCCGAGCGCATTCTCCGGGCCAGGTGGCTGGCGCACAGTTAAGTTTCCCGATCGTACCTGCTGCAACATCGCGGGAGTAATGCTCCCGGACTTGATGACCTGCCCGCTCGCGCTGACCAGCTCCAGGTTTTCTTTCTCCAGGGAGCGACTGTCTTCCAGCTCGGGGATGATTTCGTTGCGCAAAATATTCGGCGGAGGGTTCCAGTAAGGACGAAAGACGAGGTAAAGGATGTCTTTTTCGAATATGGGAGTTTGGAAATCATACTGGTCGCCGATGTTCACTTTCATGGTGAAAGCGAGCTGATTTGCTTCCTTGAAGGCGTAGAGGCGGAACTCTGGAATGTTGACTGCGATGGGAGGCTGTTTGAAGTCGTAAGGCAACCAGCGATATCGTTCCAACCCCAGGCGCATTTGCTCAACCCGGTCACCCAGCGGCACATTCATCTCAGCAATGGTTTTGGAATCAAGAACACCGTTTGGGGGCAGGTCATAACGCTCCTGGAAGTGTTTGACCGCATCGACCAGGGCTCCCTGATAAATCTTCTGGTCGGGCGGAATGGTTGCGCTCTCGGGCAGATCGCCCTGCAAGCGCAATAGTCTTGTCAGGCGTGCTATACCCGCGTACTTCTCGCCAGAATCCAGATATATAGGGTTAGGGAGTTTTTCCCCATCATCCCGTTTTGCTAGTTCCATGTAATGCCGCAAAGCGTCGCGTAGACGCTGATACTCCAGGAAAGGCGGCCCGAGTGCGGTAAGTTCCGAACGCAGATCGGAGCCGTCGACCAGGCGTTGGCGAACAAATTCGGGTAAGTCGAGTTTCTTGCGAGAGACGTCAAACTCAAAGCCCATATGCTGCGGGTTGATTCTTCCCACATGCAGGGCGGAAAGATAGCGCATGAGGCAGACAGTGAGGGCGGCATCGAAGCGGGCTTCGTCAGCGCCTTTATGCGACGCCCGCAGCAGTGCCAGGCGATCCGCCCAGCGTGCGGCATCATAATCTTCGGCTCGAAGGCCCTCCTGATCGGCGTCCTGCGAGGATTCGGATCAGTTCAACCGCTTGCGTTGTTGGCTCGCCGTCGCGGACCCACGCCGGCTGATATCCAGAAGAGCGGTAAAAGGTGGCGAGCTGCGGCCGGTAGTCAGAGAAGTTGGGCCAGCGAAGGTCGTCAAGGCGGCCGGCAGTGACGATCGCACTCAACCGGGTAGCTACGCCTTCTGGCTGGTGCGTGGAACCGGCTTTGGCGGGAGTCGCCATCGGCGCACCCTGGCTTACCTGCGCGGAGGTCGGCCTATTGAGCAATGTAGATACGACAAAAAGCAGAGTGGCAAGCTTAAACCGGCGTCTAGAACGCACGAATCATTCCTCGGGGACATTTTGCAAAAGGGGCGTGGCAGTTAACCGAAGAGGCGTTTTGGTTCGATGATACGACACCCTCGAACCTCCCCGAGTAGCTGGTGCAGACCTTAGTGGGTCTAAGCAGCCACAAACCGGCCGCCTTGCAACTTTCCCGCCATGAAGCAGGACGCCTCCGCCGCCGAAACTACTGGTAGGAGCGGAAGGAGTTCTAAATGACAGAGTCCACCGCAAACAAGGACCTAATAGGCCTCAGACATGCAGTCCAACTAGGAATCCTCCTAGCCATCATTGTTCTGGCAGTCGCAGGGTGCGCGTGAGAACCGGAAGATCAACCGCTAGAACCGCTGTTACAGTCCGTCTAGTGCTGCGTGGCAGGAAATCCGGGGCCGTAGCGTTGCCTGTGGGGATAGGCAAGCGTATATTGTCGGCCAATCGGCAAAGCAATGGTAATACCCCCCCGTATTTCAAGAACTATGGCCAGCGTCTTCTCTCCAGGAGGGATTGCGCTCGGCGTCGCCGCATTGCTCGCCGTCTCGCTCTCAGCAGACCAAGCGCCAACGCAGATCAACAACGACGACATCCGTGGTACGGTCACCAGCTCGGCGGGACCGGAAGCAGGAGTGTGGGTGATCGCGGAAACAACTGATCTGCCCACGCGCTACATCAAGGAAGTGGTGACCGACGATCAGGGCCGCTACCTGATCCCCGACCTGCCCAAGGCCAAGTACACCGTCTGGGCGCGCGGCTACGGATTAGTGGATTCGCCCAAGGTGGAGACCGAGCCCGGCAAACGCGTGGATCTGAAACCGAGCGTGGCGCCGGATCGGAAGACCGCCGCACAATACTATCCGGCAAATTATTGGTATGCCCTGCTGGAGGTGCCCGGGGAAAACGAATTTCCCGGCACGGGCGCCACGGAAACGGCATTTCACCAAACATCAAAAGCCAGGCCCAGTGGATCCACCTGATCAAGACCGATAGCTGCGAGTCGTGCCACCAGCTCGGCAATCAATATACGCGGACGATTCCGGCAATGTTCAGCGATCTCGATCCGGCACAGGCCTGGATGCGCCGCGTGCAGTCAGGACAGGCCGGCGCGGCCATGGTGGGCGGGCTGTGGTCAACTCGGCGCCCAAGCGAGCCACCGAGCAGTTTGGCGATTGGACCACGCGGATCAAGAACGGCGAGTTGCCGGCGGAGGCGCCTCCGCGGCCGCAGGGCATCGAGCGCAACGTGGTGATCACCCAGTGGGACTGGGCCGATCCGAAAGCCTATCTGCACGACGAAATTTCCACGGACAAGCGCGATCCGAACGTAAACGCCAACGGCCTGATCTACGGATCGCCCGAGGAGAGCCGCGATTATTTGCCGGTGCTCGATCCGGTGCACAACACGATCGGCCAGGCTGAAGGTTGCAGTATCGCGATCCGGATACGCCCGGGCAGCCGAAGCCGCTGAATCCGTCGGCGGTGTGGGGCGATGAGGCGATCTGGGACAGCCACACCACGGTTCACAATCCGATGTTCGACGAGCGCGGGCGCCTGTGGTTCACGGCTCGCATCCGCGCCAGCAGACAATCCCGCGTTCTGCAAGGCGGGGTCCAGCCTTCTTTCGGCAAAGCTCACTCCCGTCGCAGAGCTCCGGCCGGCAATTGGAGATGTACGATCCGGCGACCAAGCAAATCTCGATGATCGACACCTGCTTCGGCACCCACCACCTGCTGTTCGCCAGCGACGCCAATAACACGCTGTGGACCAGCAGCGGCGGTGGCGGCGGAGTCGTGGGCTGGTTGAATACAAAGATGTGGGACCAGACGCATGACGCCGCAGAAATCACAAGGCTGGACGGCGCTGGTGCTGGACACCAACGGCAACGGCAAGCGGGACGCTTATGTGGAAGGCGAGCAGAAAGTGCCACCGCGCCCAGCGGCGAAAGTCTGGGCACCTCGTCCGCGCTCAACGCAGCGGCGGACCCCACTAAGGATACGCGCCTCAACGCAGCGTTCTATGGTCTGGCGATCGGCCACGGACGGGATGGTGTGGGGCTCGGTGCTGGGCTTTCCGGGCGGGATCGTGCGGCTGAATCCGGGAGCGAACCCTCCGGAGACAGCTCTGGCGGAATATTACGAAGTGCCGTGGAACGACCCGAAGGCGCCGGTGTGGGGCTTTTCGCCGCGGGGCATGGACATTGACGGCAACGGCGTCGTGTGGGTGGCGCTGGCGAGCGGGCACCTGGCAAGCTTCGACCGGCAGCAAGTGCAAAGGTCCGCTGAACGGGCCGAAGGCGACCGGGCGGCAATGCCCCGAAGGGCTGGACGCTCTATCAGACGCCGGGGCCGAAGTTCAAGAACGTGACGGGGTCCGGCAGCGCCGACTCTCACTATTACGTCTGGGTGGATCAGTTCGATACGCTGGGGCTGGGCAAGAACACGCCGATCATCACCGGCAATTCGTCGGATTCGCTGGTCGCCCTGGTGAACGGGAAGTTCATGATACTGCGCGTGCCTTATCCGATGGGCTTCTTCGCCAAAGGGATGGACGGGCGCTTCGACGATCCCAAGGCCGGCTGGAAGGGGAAGGGAGTGTGGACCACGTGGGGTACGCGCACGCCGTTCCACAGCGAGACGGGAAAAGGGACGAACCCTAAAGTGGTCCACTTCCAGATTCGACCCGATCCGCTGGCTGACTGACGCAGGAATGTGGCGCACGGCCGTCGTGTGCGTCTTCCACGGGTCCATCGGCGTTGTAGAGGGGTGCGAGATAGATTCCGTGGCGTGCGGCAATGGTCTCCATTTCTTCAACCCGCTCCGGGGTGATGAACCCTCTTCCCTGGGAGAAGGGCTCGAAGCGGCGCTCCAGAGCGAGAGCCATGCCTTCGAGTAAACATCCATGGACTACGTCGGGGAATGGATGCCGATTCAGGATTCCATGAAAGTCCGGGGTGAAGCTTAATCCGCCTGTGACTTGTCCCAAACCTCCAAAGAAGACTTTGGCGTGCAGGCATTTCCGCGCCGGGGGACAGGTTCTTGGGGTAGCCCGCGTCACAAATAATTGCGTCGGGCGCGATCCGGCCCAACAGAAGCGAAGGGGATGCCAGACTTGCGGCGCAGATCACGACGTCGGCCGCAGCGGAGAATTGCCGGAGATCGGTCGCCATCTCCACCTCCACTCCATCGGCTTCCAACTCCGCAGCCAGCTTGCGTAGCCGCTCCAGGTTGCGCGCACTGAGCAGCACACGCTTCACGCCAGGCGCCAAACAACGGGCGCAGCCGGAACCCACATCTCCCGTTGCCCCGACAATGAGCAGCGTCGATCGGCGCAGGTTCCGGCCCTCGAGCGCGCACATTCTGCGGATGCCCTGAACGATGAAACCAACCGTCAAGGTATTGCCTGTGGTGAAGACCGTACCGTGTCTTTCGCGGAAGCTGATCGAAGTTACCCTCGATGAGAATGGAACTGAAACCGCCGAGACTGACGATCCTGGCGCCTGCTTTGATGGCGCAGGCTGCCGCAGCGCGAACGCGATCGAGGTTGTCGCGCATGAAAGCGTCGTCAAGACGGTCGGGAGCGATGAAGGAGTCGATGTAAAGACCGCGCGCCTTCGCGCCCCCGATGGATGCCACCTCGACGTGACAAACGGCCCGGGGCGGAATCCAGGGCAGGATGTCGCGGATCTCGTCGTCCGGCAGAGGCGTGTGGTGGGGTCCGCGCAGGACTGCGAGTACGTCCGCAGCCGCTCGCCAACTTTCCTGATGCCCGACCAGGGCGAAATCGACTTCGGCTACACCGGCAACTGAGTTACCCATGTGAGCGTTACCTCCCCGGGCAGCCCCAGCTTGTCCAGCGTTTTCAGGTACTGATGCAGAGACGCTCCGCGCAGCTCGGCCGCACTCAAGCTGATGTCGGGCAGCGATGGCTTCACACAGCTGCCATGGCATACTTCGCAATGTCCAGTCCGGCAGTCCCTGGCCAGCATCTCCGCCAGCGTGGTCATCACCTCAAGATGCAGCCGGTACACTTTGTCATCGAAGCGCTGCGCGTCCAGGGCGCGCTCGTTTCTGAGAATTTCCATGGCATGGTCAATGTGATCCTCTTCCTCGGCAGCGATGGCGGCAAAGGTCTTGCCCAGCGTGCCCGGCGCCACCTTGCCCACGCGCGCATAGCTGGCAACGGCGAAGGATTCAAGCATGATCTCCTGCACGATCAGGCAGCCAATGAAGTCCCGCTCTGCGATGCAGCGCAGGAATGCTTCGCGGAGCCGCTTCCAGTGTTTTGCGTTTACGTTGTTGGGGACGTGCACGCCAATCCTGCGGCCTTCGGCAGCGAATGCAGCGGCATGCCCCTTTTCCCCTTGCGCATGCTCCAATGCATCGGCTACTTCCGCGGGATCATCACATATCTCCGCTAACGAGGTGTAGTTCATCGCGGCGAGTAGCTCGCCGGTCATGGCCTGGGCCAGCACGTCTTGCCAGATCAGGGCGGTGGGTGAGAGGGCGGGGTTTTGAGTGGGAAGTGAGCAGTTGAGATCAATTACGGGTTCCATGTGTCCTCCTGTACTTTGATATGCGACTTAGTCGGAACTACTCCGCTACTCTGTCGAAAAACATCTCCACGAGAGGTCCGCCGAACTGCAGATCCCTCCACTACGCTGCGCTCCGGTCGGGATGACAAAGGGGAGGGGGCGTTTCCATTGAGAGTAGGCGCACTAAAGCCCGTACCCTTCAGGGGGCGTTGAGCTTTTGCAGCATCTTCACTGCGTTGGTGTTGCTGGGGTTCAGCTGCAGGGATCTTTGGTAGTTGGCGATGGCCTGCGGCTTGTTACCGTTGTCCATGTAGGCCTCGGCGAGGCTGTCCCAGGTGTTGCCTGAGCGGGGATAGGCTTCTACGTTGAGCTGGAAGATGCGGATGGCCTGGTCGACCTTGTGAGCCTGGATAAGTTGATAGCCTAAGGCGTTCAGTTCGTCTTCGTCGAAGTTGTAAGTGGCGGGGGCGGCCGCCTTTACCTCATGGTATTGCTTCGCCGCCTGGTCGATGCCGCCGGCGGCTATGGTTGCAGAGAGCGTCTCGGCGATGGATGTGCGGCTGTCGTAAGCCCGCTTGATGTTAGGCAGAAACGCGGCCATGGTGACGGCGACGATGCCAGCACCCAACATCAGCGTCAGCACGAACAGGCCGGCTGCCATCGCAAAGCGGCCCGCCGCGCCAGCCCGGTCCTGGGTGCGCAGATAGATTTCAAGGACGGCAAGGGGCACCAGGTATTGGCCGAAACGACATAAAGGTGAGGAACGGCCCGCTAAACGTCACCGCATCGAAACCGAAGGGACCGTGATTGAGGAGAAAGGAGAGGAATATCCCTGCGCGGATAAACAAGGATGCACTCACCACCATGAACAGGCGAAGGGCCCAGCGGCGATGCGTCTTGAAGTCACGGGCTAATGCATAACGCAGCGCCATGACGGCGCAAAGCATGATCAGGACAGCGTCGAGGCTCTGGCCTATATGTTGAGAAAGGTCGCCGACGGTTCCGCGGACCCAGGTCATATAAAGACCGGCAAGGCTGATGGTGAAAGCGGTCACCATGTAGATTCGCCCATTCCAGCGATGAAAGAGCGGGGCGCGGCGGCGCATTTGCGGAACGAGTTGGATCGCCCCGCTGAGCAGGATGATGACGGCCGAGGTGAGATGGATGGCGACCACCAGGTTACCCATGGGATGGTCAGGGGAGTAGCCATGAACCATGGATTTGTTCCACTGCTGCCAATTGCCCCGCGCGGCCGTGAGGCCATAGAAAGACGCAACCGTAAATGCGAACACTAACTGGCCCAGGACGACCACCACAAACCAAAAGCCGGCTGCTGCTTTCAAGGCACGATCGGCGAGTTTTCGTGGTGAACGTAGCTTTTGCGGGGTATCAGCGACAAAAAAGGCCGGGTGCAGTTGAGTGCTCATACTCGCTTCTCCTTTTGAGACCTATCGAATGAAGTGGCCGATCAGATCGGTTCCCGATAGCGGCGCAAGCGGACCGCTGCGGCGAGGAATACCGCGGCGACTGCGAGGCCGGTCCACAAACCCGGGTCGCTGAGGAATCCACCCACAGCGAGTGGGGTCAACGGGGCTATCTGCATGCTGCCCACGGTGAAGGGGACAATGTCCGGGCCGCCGCCCAGGAGGTATCCCATCAAGGCGGCGAAATGCGAAGTATTAAAGGCAATTTTCTCCGCCACGCCAATAGCCAGCGGCGGTAACACGGCCCAGAGCAGTGGCGCACGCCGCGCCCAGGCTGAGACCAGCAGCAGCCAGCAGTAGACCGGCGCAAACTGAAGCCCATGCAAGGCTACGAGGTGGAACAGCAGCATCAGCGACATCTGGAAAAGCGGCAAATGGCTCCATAGGGTCGGAGACACTTTGACCGCGAGCCAGCATGACGGCGCTGCTCAGCAGCAGCATGATCCATTGGGTGACGACGGTGATCGCGAAGGTGATCAGCGGGATAATCAAAAGCGGAATACTCAGCTTCGCGAGCACAGTGGTGAGATCGGAAACCGGCAGCGACTTCCAGAAAAGGATGCTGCGATCGCGACGTTCCCCATACAGCGCGTCGAGGGAGTAGAACACCGAGACGATGAAAGAGATCCCCATGAGCAGAACGGCGGCGACGGTGTACGGCTGCTCGACCAGCTCCTGATGCTGCATCGAATCGATCGCCATGCATCGCATCCGGGCCGGGGGATGAATCACGCTGATCAGGAACGCGACCAGAAACAGCGCGGCGACGGCGAGGGGCGCGATATAGATGGAGCGGTTCTCCCACAATTCGCGTCGCACCGACCAGTACAGGCGCCGGCTTGCGCGGGATGGTCACAGGCACAGTTACGGTATCTTCGAGAGATGGCATGGCGTCCGATTGCGTATTCATCGCGCCGCTCCTTTTACCTGGCCTGGCCGGCCTGATCGCCGATTACGGCCACGAACAAATCGGCCAAGCCGGCTGTGCGCACGTCGCCCAGGGCGGCGAGTTGCTGGCGATCGACATGATCGAACAGCAGGATGCTGCGGCCCAACATGTCGCGCTCGTGCATCGGCTTCAGCGCCCGCGCTGCGGCAAGCTGCTCGGGACGCACGGAGACTTCCAGATAGCGCGACTCCAGTTCTTCGATGCTGCGATTGAATACGATGCGGCCGCGATGGATGAACATGACATCGGTGAGCACATGCTCGATCTCTTCCACCTGATGGGTGGTCAGGAGGATGGTGCGGGTGCGATCGAAGTAGTCGTTCAGCAAGCGAATCGTAGAACTGCTTGCGATACAGGATGTCGAGGCCCAGGGTCGGCTCGTCCAGCACCAGCAATTTCGCGTCAATGGCCATGACCAGGGCAAGGTGTAGTTGCGCCACCATGCCCTTGGACAATTCCCTCACCTTGCTGGCGCGGTTGATGGTGGTCCTGGCCAGAAAACTTTCCGCCTTGGCACGATCGAATCGTGGATGCACGCCGGAGACATAATCGAGCGCCTGGGAAACCTTGATCCAGCGCGGCAGCACGGCGACATCGGAAATGAAACAGACATCGCACATGAGCCGATCGCGCTGGGTCCACGGGTCGCGTCCGAGCACTTTCAGTTGCCCCTGGTAGGGAATGAGGCCGAGGATGGCGTTCAGCGCCGTGGTCTTGCCGGCGCCGTTGGGACCGATGAGGCCCAGGATGCGGCCCTCTTCCACCTGCAAATCGACGCCGTCCAGCGCGATGGTTGCGCCGAACGCCTTACGCAGGCCGTGTGCTTCTATGCATGCCATGGTTCAGCGCTCCTCTTTCGCAGTATCGGGGGACGGTTGACGGCCGGCTCCAGCCTGTAACAGTTCTTTCGGTTTCAGGCCGAGCCGCTGAATGGTGGCGTAGATCCTGGGCCATTCTTCGCCTAGAAACTTCTGCCGTTCGCCTTGCAGCAACAAACTGCGTGCGCCGGTATTGATGAACATGCCTCGCCCTCGTCTGGTCTCCACAAGCCCCTCGTCCACCAACTGCTGATAGCCCTTCAGAACCGTGAGCGGATTGACCCGGTATTCGGCGGCGACATTGCGCACCGACGGCAGCGGATCGCCTTCCTTGAGAACTCCGTCCAGAATCATCGCGACCACACGGTCGCGAAGCTGGCGGTAAATCGGCTGACCGTCATTCCACTCAGGGTCCATCATGTTTTCCAGACAGTCTTTGCCACAAATACGCTGGGGTCAGGGGGATTGGCTTCGGACCCTCTCAGCGTTACTGTTATACTTAACTACAACACCATTCCACATGTCAAGCAGTTTTTTTCAGAGCTAACTTGTTTGGCAGACAATGGAAATCCGAGAAAACGCTGTTTTTTCGCATCTCCAACTCACCACAAAACCGTCATCCTGAGCGGAGCGCCTCACAGATTGATCGCGTGACACAGCGCTTGCGGGCGCGCAGTCGAAGGACCTCCCAAGGTGCTTCTCTTACCATGCCGCTCGGACCCTTTCAACCACCGAAGCCCGCACCTGGCGGACCCGCCACGGTCTTACCAAGGGGCCGAGAACAAGAACGGCTAGCATCTTGCTATGGGCACGTTGGAAGGGTTTCACTGCGACCTACGGCTGTAAGTGCCTTCGGTGGTCGAAAAGGCCCGAACACCATGGGCAAGATAAGCACCCTAGGGGTCCTTCGACTTCGCGCCACCAAGCGCCGTGTCACGCGATCAATCTGTGAGGCGCTCCGCTCAGGATGACGATTTTGTAGGAGTTTTGACGAAAAACGTCCCAAACAGGTTAACGCTTAAGGGACGCAGTCTAGGTTGCTCTCAGGCGTCTTTTCGGGGCTGCCTCTGGATGCTATTTCCTATTTGGACCGGCCCGAGTTTTCTGTATTGCTGCGCGGGTTTGCCGGTAATGGCTGCGAAGGTCTGAGGGGCCGCGCCGGATCGCGCAAGCAGGTAGGATTCGCCCTTACGCACGGATAGCTTGAGGGTGGAGCCGTCGCTGCTCAGTGCAGTCTTTCCCTGCGCATCCGTGACATCCACCCGCTGCCCCGGCCAAGGATTGCGGATGAGCAGGGTTTCCGTGGCTCCGGCTTCGATGGCGACGGTGGTGGGCACTCCTGCCCTCGCCTGGACGTCGACGCGGGTGCGATTGCGAACCCATACGCTGCCTTCGAAATCCCATTCTGGCGGTGTTGCCGGGGCGATGCGGATCAGACCGTCGTAGTCCTGAACCAAAGCTTCTGCCAGGGCGAGCGCTACGACGCCTTCCTGCTCTACATAGAACTCGCCGGCAGGGTCCGCCCCAGTTGGCGAAGCCGTTGACGTACTTCTGGTATCTCCCGGTCAAGGCGATCAAGGTCGAGCGGACTTCGTCGCTAAGGCCCAGCCGGGCCGCCTGCACCGGATCGAAACTCCAGTCCTGGTGAACGGGATAAGGGCGCGTGGCATAAGTGGCCCTGGCTAAAGCCAGCATGGAGAGTCGTCACCGATCAGGCCGTAGGGCCAGACCGGTTCGAGGCCAATGTTCTCCTCGTTGTGCTGCAGGGGCTGCCGGGTCGTACGATTCGGCAATGACCGGCTGTTTTTGATCCGTGGCGGTTGCTTTCTCGGCGCGGAGTGGGGGAATTTGGGCCAGCTCCGTTTGTAGTTGCTGGACCAGCTTGCCATCCGTGTGCAGCAACCCGGCTGCCTGGATGACCGCGGGAAAGAGGGTCGATCTCGCGGATAGGTCGGTGGTGGGGTCGGTCGTGTCCCACTGCTGCTCGTGCGCATTGGACGGGTGGGTGTGCATCTTTCCATCCGCGCCTCGGGTTTCATAGGCAAGCAGGAATTGCGCGCTTTCGGCCATGACTGGATAGTTCGCGGCGAGGAATTGGCGATCGCCGGTAGCCAGATATTGACGCCAGATCCAGAGCGAAACTTCCGCACCCGTGGAAAGGGTACGGGCGTTGTAATAAGGCCGCGAGGCGGCATCGCAGTTGAGGCCGATGACCGGAGGCTGCGACGGATTCCAATCGGGCTCGTACTCAATGCCCGGCCCGTTAAAGCGCATGGTCTCGGGCACACAGATGCCGGGGCGGCCAGCCATGTGTTTCGTGGTCCAGTCTTTGATGCGGCGAGATTTTCACGATAAAGGCGGAAGTACGGCGCGTTCAGCTCGGGCACGCCGGCATCGAGATTGGCAGCGACCTGCATGCGGAGATTCCAGTGCCAGAAGGCGGCTGGGTCCCAGTGGTGAACATCCTGTACGGCGGAGAAAAGGTCGGCGATGCCGGCCTGCGAACCAGGAAAGCGGCTCCGCTCTCAGCCGCAGCGGTGTAGAGATAGAGGTTGCGCAGATTTTCCATGTACTCGCCGGAACCATCCGCGGAGGTGAGCTTGATGAGCCCTGCGCGCTGCCAGAACGCGTGCCACCAGGCGACGTGTTCTGCGGGATCCGCGTTGGCCAACGCGGCTCCGATGCCGGCCTGTTCTGCCCGCGCACCGGTGTGGTGAGGACAGGCGACGATCACGCGGAAATGGCCGTCGGGCGCGGGTTTGAAGGTGACCTTGACTGCGCGGGAACTAGTTACGGCGGCAGAGACGTCGCGGCCGGTGGCCGTAATGGCGGCAAGGGCGCCGAAGGTTTCTCCGGAGGCTCCGGGGCCGTAGTTGTCGACCCAGGTTTGCGCCAGCATGCCGGTTTTGGCGGCGGCCGTGGCTTGAGGCGTGCGCGGCGGCCAGAGGCGCAGTTCGGCAGTCTGGTTCCCGTTCGGGTCGGCTCCGGTTACATCGACGACGAAGGTATCGGTCGATACCTGAACGTAGGCAGTGAGGCTCATTCCGCCGCCGTGCTCGATGAGCGTTCCGTTGTATAGATCGAGACGGCCGCTGAAATCCTTCGCCGTGGTGAGCGCCGCGAGGCCGGAGATGACAACTTGGCCAGGAGAGTCTCGATGGGGCAAGGTGTCTTCACGGTTTAGCTGCGCGGTGAACCCATCCGCCGACCAGACGGCGATGCCGAGACGCCCGTTGCCCAGCGGCATCGCTTCTGCCGGCACAGGGTTGGGCTGCCCCAACACAATATCGGACCGGCTTAACAGGCCGGCGGTGTCCACGGTGAAGTGACCGGCTTTCCACGCGGTCGTGGGAACAGTTTGCTGGGCGATAGCGCTGAGGCAGCCGACGGCTCCGAGAGCAAAGACGAGTTTGAGAAAACGAATCTGCTTTTCCAAGGACTACGATCCCGCCGAGGAACTTGCGCCATTCACGGTTGAAAAGCGATATCCCGGCTTAAGCTCACAGCGGTAGACCGTGGTCTTCTCTTGTTCCTGGCCGGTTCGGACGGTGCAGGTGGCCCAGCTCAAAGAGAGGTTCGGGCCCAGGGGGAATACCATGGGAGCGCCGTCGACATCGGCCTCAAGGCTCACGCCCTCCTGGGTTGGAGGCAGAGTAAAGTTGAGCGTCTGGCCAAAGATGACTGGGTAGAGCTCGCGTACATCGGAACTGATGGCGGTGTGATAGACCTCAGCCTCCATGAGGAAGGTAGCCGTATCTGACCAGTTCAGGGCAGTGACAGCTGATGTTGCGGCCGCCATGAATGAATCCACTGGAGTCAATCCGCGTAAACGGGCACGGTCCCGCAATGCAGGAGGCGGTTATGTTGCCGAAGGTATTGTCCGCTCCGGCATCGAGCGACACGGTCGCGGAGGTTGCCTTCCACTTCCCATCCGGCGAACAAGGAGAGTGGTGATCGCAGGGCACATTTCCCTTATTGACCACCTGGAAGGTCCTGACGGCACTGCCTACATTCGTCTCGGAGCGGGAGTTGATCGTATATCTCACTCTGATGTCGGAGACCAGGGTGGCCGGGCGGCTGGAACCAGCCGCGGTCTTCTGCACGCGCGGGGAACAAGGGGAACCATGGCCGCAACATAAAGCCGGCTGGGAGTCTGCAACCTTCCCGTTTGCACGGTGATTTCCAGCGGCTCGTAGCGCGGATGGCGGAAGGTGACGGTAATGGGCTGCTCGGACAATACCCTCTTGTGCAGCACGAGCTTGAAATATCCCGAAGCGTCGGACCGGGTCGCGGCGCTGCTCACGCCATCGGATGCGGTGATCACCACATCGGCGATGGGCAGCTGCCTTGTTGGTGTCAGCATCGCGCTGGATCACTGCGCCTTCAATGGGTACCGATAGGCGCTCGGCAATCACCCGCAACCGGTGCGCGCGCAGCAACAGCAAGAGCCCAATGACCAGGGCTGCCGCAACTGCGATAATCGTCCAGACAACTTTCTTTCCCGTCATGCTAACACCGGTTGGGCGCGGCACATGCTGCGGGGCCGTCCCTGCATCTATTATTCAATTATTCGAACCGTTGTCGCGGAATGAGTGCGATGAAGGTACAGAGGAAACACGAGGCACGCAATGGGCAAAATGATTCACCCGCGCGAGCATCGCAGATCCCGGCGCCAACTGCTGCGGCAAATGGCAGGTGTCTCCATGGGTCTGCCGCTCGCCCACATGGACGGACCTCACTGCGCTGGCCAGGCGCCGACCCAGCCGGCGGACAAGCAGCATAAGGACCCGGCGCCTCCGCCGAGCGCCTTTTCGCCGGAGGAAGAGCAGTTCCTGGACGATCTTGAACGCAGCAATTTCCTCTTCTTCTGGGAGCAAGCCAGCCCGCAGACCGGCTTGATTAAAGACCGCTGCAACGCGCGCGCAACCGACACCGGCGTGGTGGCAAGCATCGCGTCCACCGGCTTTGGCCTGACGGCCATCTGCATCGCGGAGAAGCGCGGCTTCGTCTCCCACGAGGACGCTCGCCTGCGCGTGCTCGCGACCCTCACCTTTCTTTGGAGGACGCTGCCGACGCATCGCGGATTCTTCTATCACTTTGCCAACATCAATACCGGGGAAAGAATATGGGACTCTGAAGTTTCTTCCGTCGATACCGCAATCCTGCTTTGCGGCATCCTCACCTGCCGCCAGCACTTTGAGGATCGCGACATCATCCAGCTGGCACACGCAATTTTTGACCGCGTGGACTGGACCTGGCTCTCAGAAGACACCGCGCTGCTGCCCCAGGGGTGGACGCCTGAGTTCGGCTTCCTGCCTTACAAATGGGACTACTACAGCGAATTGATGATGATCTACCTGCTGGGGATGGGTTCTCCCTCCCATCCCCTGCACCCTTCGGCGTGGCTGGCATGGAAGCGGACCACCTTCGAGTATGACGGGGAGCGCTACATCGGCTCGTTTGCGCCGCTGTTTGTCCATCAGTACTCCCAGGCCTGGTTCGACTTCCGGGGCAAGCGCGACAAGTATGCCGATTACTTCCAGAACTCGGCCATCGCGACCGACGTGCACCGCCGCTTCTGCATGGAACTGGGCAAGAACTTTCCCGATTACAGCGACGATCTGTGGGGGATCACGGCCTCGGACTCAGACAAAGGCTACGTGATCTGGGGCGGACCGCCGGCCATGGGCCCGATTGATGGAACCGTGGTTCCCGCAGCCGCTGGAGGCTCGCTGCCGTTTCTGCCCGCCGCCACCATGCGGGTACTGAAGAACATCCGCAACCGCTACCCGCAGGCCTGGAGCCGCTACGGCTTCGTCGATGCTTTCAATCCGTTGAAAAACTGGTATGACCAGGACGTGGTCGGCATCGACACCGGCATCACCATGCTCATGGCGGAAAATGCGCGCACCAGCTTCGTGTGGGAGACCTTCATGAAGAACCCCGAGGCGCAACGCGGCATGGCCATTGCGGGTTTTCAGAACTACACCGCGGCGGTTGCGCCGACGTAAGTACTGAAAGGGCTGAGTGCCGGCAGCGCCGCTGTTTCGCGGCCGGCTTCGGCGACCGAGGCCAGCGCGGCAAAACATTCCGCGTCCAACTTGCCGGGCACATCACGTTCCATCATCTTTAACGCCTCGGCAGGGCTGAAACCACTCCGGTAGGGGCGATCCTCGGTCAAGGCGCCGTATATGTCTGCGGCGCAAAGGATACGTGATTCGAGCGTTAGGTCCCTGGCAGTCAGGTGATTTGGATAGCCTGTGCCATCCAGCTTTTCATGGTGAGCACCGGCCACATCCGCGAGTTCGCGAAACTGTTTCACACGGCCAAGAATCGCGCGCGTGAGCCCAGGATGCTCCTGCATCACGGACCACTCGCCCTGGTCCAGCTTGCTGGGCTTGTCGAGGATGGAGTTCGGAACCCGGAGCTTGCCCAGATCATGCAGCAGGGCGGCGCGATTGAGCAACTGCATCCGCTCCTGCTTGAGACCCATGGCGTTACCGATTTTGCGAGCAGCTTCTGTCACCCCCATGGAGTGACGAAAGGTGAAGTGGGACTTGGCGTCCACGACTTCGGCAAACGCTTCACAGATGACATCTACGTGCGAGGCGCTGAGGCGGCCGGTTTCAGGGGGTGATAAGGCGATGACCGCAGCCCGCACTGCCTTGGCCGGATCGGTGGAGAATTGGATTCCGTTGGGCGAACGCTGTTGCCACAAAGCGAGCCGGCTGTGCAGCGATTGGGCCGCCTTGACGACTTCAGGATCGAACCAGCGCCCGCTGCGCTGGCGCAGAACGAGCATTGCTTGCGCCGCGCCCTGCTCTACCGCGAACACGTCCAGATGCTGGGCAACCGCTAACACCCGCGCCAGGGGAGAGATGGCGGCTCCCTTGAATCGCTGCGGATAACCGCTGCCGTCCCAATGCTCATCGAGACTGCGAACGGCGAGCGCGGTCTGCTCACTCATGCCGATCTTGCGTACGATGCTGGCGCCGCGGTCACAGCGAAGCTGGATCATTTCCTCGTTGTTACGGTGTTGTGCGCGCCCGATATGCCAAATGCGGGCCAGCTTTTCGATCGGGTTCCCGTCCGGCGATACGTTGGTCCAGAGCAGGCGGAGGGTGGAGAGTTTAGGCTTACCCGTCCAGTCTTCAAGCTTCACTCCAGATTTGACGGCGCGATCATCGCCGCCGCCGATGATCTGGCACATGCGAGCCGCATTGCTGCTACAGCCCACGTCTTTGAGCAGGAGTGCGTGATAGAGGTCGGCCAGCGCCGCGGTGGAAAAACCGAGCTCCATGCCCAGGCGCATGCCCAGCAGACAGCTGCGCAGTGCATGACCCGGCACTGCGCCCTCGGTGAGATCCAAGGCAAATGACAAAGCAGAGAGTAGCTCAGACAGCGAAGGAGCTTCGCTCCCGGCAGAAGGCAGCTCATAGGGCAGGTTTTGGCGATAAGTCTTCATTGGTTAAGTCCCTCAGCGAGTTTGTTATCGGCAGGAGGGAGGAAGTAGTCCTGAAGCCAGCTGTGCGCGGGATACGACTTTCGCGTAAGCAGGGAGTTCTGGAGGGGTACGCCGGCTGGTCTTGGCCATATCGACGCAGTTGGGTGTATTTTCTTCTAATGATGCGCATTCCGTTTTCGAGACTTCTGGCGTCTGCGGCTTTGATTGCCGTGACTGGTCCGCTTTTCGCACAATCGCCGGCTAAACCCAAACCCGAGGAAACGGAAGTGTGGGAGCCGGTGCCCAAGGTGGTGAGTCCGGGGGCCGGCTGTGGGGCGGCTCCGTCGGACGCGATTGTGCTGTTCGATGGCAAGAACCTTGACGAGTGGGTGACGAACAAGGACAAGTCACCAGCCAAGTGGGACGTGGCCGACGGCGTGATGACCGTGAACAAGGCCGGGGGAAGCATCGAAACCAAGCGAAGCTTCACCAATTACCAGCTTCACATTGAGTGGAAAGTTCCCACCAACATTACCGGAAGCGGGCAGGCTCGCGGCAACAGCGGCGTGTTTTTGGCCTCCACGGGGTCGGGCGACGACGGGTATGAGCTGCAGGTGCTCGATTCCTACGAGAACAAGACCTATGTGAACGGCATGGCCGGCAGTATCTACAAACAGGCGATTCCGCTGGCGAATCCAACGCGCAAACCGGGAGAGTGGCAGGTCTATGACGTGGTGTGGACGGCGCCGGCGTTCAATGCGGACGGCTCGGTGAAGACTCCGGCCTATGTCACTGTTTTGTTCAACGGCGTGGTGGTGGAGAATCACTTCGAGCTGAAGGGCCAGACGCTGTACATCGGCAAGCCGTTCTATAAGGCCTACACCAGCGCTCCGATCAAGCTCCAGGCGCACGGGGATAAGAGCGAGCCCATCAGCTTCCGCAATATCTGGATCAGGGAGCTTAATTAAGGGTCCATCGGAGGCAGTCCCATACGCGCTAACTTGTTTGGCCTGAAGACCACACAATTTGCCCGGTTGATGGACGGGCTAAAGCCCGTATCCTTCACCCCGGACCGCGGAGGTAATATTGTTCCCCACTGGCTTCTGTTCGCGCTGGGCCCTTTTTAACCGCGGTTTACTGGTCCCCGTATTTGTTGCTTGCCTAAGCTCGCTGCCGTCTCAAGCCCAAACCCTGGATCCAGTGCACGCCTGGAATACGGGGGGTGACCCGGCATCTCTGGAAACATGGGTAGATCAGCGGCTGGGCGCGGCTCAGGCGGATGTGGAGAAACTGGCCGCGGTTACCGCATCGCATGCAGTGTCAAATACGCTGCGCCCTTATGACGACGCGATCAACGAGCTGGCCCTTGCAAGTAATGAGACCTACTTCCTGTTCGCCGTAGGCAACTCGGCCGCGATGCGTAATAAGGCACAGTCTTTGTATAACAAGGTTTCCTCCGCCAGCACGGAGCTTAGCCTGAACCAGAACGTGTACCGTGCTCTGAAGGCTGAGCCGCCGCCGGAGAAGGACCCCGCAGCGAGTCATTACCTACAGCGCACGCTGCTGGAGTATCGGCTCGCGGGAGTGGACAACGACGACGCCACGCGCGCGAAAATTCTCGAGCTCCAAGACAAGATCACAGCGCTGTCGCTCACCTTCAGCCGCAATGTCGCCGACGATGTGCGCAACGTGACCGCGACCAAAGCGCAGCTCGATGGCCTGCCCGAGGATTACATTGCGCGCCACAAGCCTAATACCGATGGCGTCTATACGTTAACCACGGATGCTCCGGATTCCCGCCCGGTTGGCAGTTTCGCCACCAACTCCGACCTGCGACTGCGGATGTTTCTCGCATACAACCAACGTGCCTACCCCAGGAACAAAGCAGTTCTCATGGATCTTCTGACTGCACGCCAGGAACTTGCGACTACGCTGGGCTATGCCACTTTTGCCGACTTTGCGACAGCCGATCAGATGATTGGCTCGCAGCAAAACTTGAAGGCGCTTCTGCAGCAGGTGGACGTTGCCTCGCGGGGTACCGCCGCCCGGGAGTACGCTCTGCTGTTAGCCTTCGCCCAGAAGCAGCAGCCGGGTCTGACCAACATTTCTCTCGCGGATTCAACCTATTGGCAGGAGCAGTATCGCCGGGCAAATTACAACTTCGACGCGCAGTCCGTGCGCCCGTACTTTCCCTACAACGAGGTACAGGCAGGCATCTTGAAAACAGCCGAGCGGCTTTTCCACATCGAGTTCAAGGTGGCGCCCGACGCGAAGGTCTGGGATGCGTCGGTCTCGACCTTCGACGTGTATGACAGCGCTGATCCGCACCAGGGAAAGAAGTTAGGCCGGATCTACCTGGACATGCACCCGCGCGCAGGCAAGGACAAGTGGTTTTCCAGTGCGCCTCTGGTTCCTGGCATCGCCGGACGGCAGCTTCCCGAGGGAGCGCTAATCTGCAACTTCCCCGGAGGAACTGCAGACGATCCCGGCCTTATGCAATACGGCGAAGTGGTCATCTTCTTCCACGAGTTCGGGCACTTAATGCATCACATCCTCGGCGGTCAGAACCAGTGGGCGGGTAGCGGAGGATTCAATGTCGAAGGCGATTTTGTGGAAGCGCCATCGCAGATGCTTGAGGAGGTTTTCCGCGACCCCAAGATTCTTCGCTCGTTCGCAAAACACTACCAGACCGGCGAGAGCATCCCCCGCGGGCTGATTGACCGAATGAACACCGCCGATGCCTATGGACGCGGCACCCTGGTGCAGAACCAGCTGTTTTACGCCGCCTACTCGCTGCAACTACACGACCGGCCACCGGACCAGGTTGATCTGGACGCGCTGCTAAACCAGGACCTCGCCAGGTTTCGTCCCTATCGTCGGGTCGACGGCGACCGGATGTACACCTCGTTTACCCACCTGACGGGTTACGCTTCGAACTACTATACCTACGTGCTGGACAAGGTGATCGGGCTCGACTTTTTCTCACAATTCGATAAGGCTGACCTGCTGCAGGGACCGGCTGCTATGCGTTACCGCCGCACGGTTCTCGAACCTGGGGCCACCAAACCAGCAGCAGAGCTGGTAAGAGATTTCCTGGGGCGACCGGAGAGCATCGACGCGCTCAGGGCATGGATCGATGTGGAGTTTGTGGAGCCCAAGGCCCAGCGCTAATTCAATGACCTTGCGGGTGTATCGCACGCCTACTTGATCCCGGCAGTACCCCTGGAAGTTTTCCGCTTAACTGCGGCGCGGGCGCGCGCTTTTTCCTTCGACTGAATGTTGTAGGCGTTGACGATGGCCGCAATCAGCCCTGGAAAACGCTTTTCAATTTCCGCACAGCGGGAAGTGTTTTGCATTTCAACGCCGTGCCGCTCGCCGCGGATCAAGCCGGCTTCCCTGAGCGCCTTGAAGTGCTGAGAGAGGGTCGATTTGGGAATGGTCCTTTCGCTGACATTTAGAAACGTGGAGCAGTTCTGGGAGCAGTCGGAGGTTGCGATGTCGGCAAAGATGGCTACGCGCACGGGATCGGAGAGGGCATGGAGGATCCCTTCCACCGTAACGGCTTCAATCGCAGGGTGGAAGAGTGGCCGCATGGTTTTTTAATCTTACCTTCACACAGCCAATTGTTCAATAGTGCATAGAAACAGAACTATTGAATCCTAGCCGCATGGCCGCCCATCTTACTTCCCAGAACCCGGTTAGAAACTTCGAACCGGGCATAGAGACCTAGCAAAGGAACACACATGAGCAAGCTTCAAGGTAAGGTAGCAGTGGTTACGGGCGCCTCCAAAGGGATCGGAGCCGCCATCGCCAAGTCACTCGCCGCGGAAGGCGCATCCGTAGTGGTTAACTACGCCTCCAGCAAATCCGGGGCAAAAACTGTTGTCGACTCGATCGCTGCAGCCGGTGGAAAGGCTGTCGCTGTCGGTGGGGATGTCTCGAAGGCTCCCGAGGCCCAGGGCATTATCGATGCCGCTATCAAGAACTACGGGCGGCTCGACATCCTGGTCAACAACTCGGGTGTTTACGAGTTCTCTCCGATTGAAGAGGTTACCGAAGAGAGCTTTCACAGGATGTTCAACATTAATGTGCTTGGCTTGCTGCTGACGACGAAGGCGGCGCTCAAACACATCGGCGAGGGTGGCAGCATCATCAATGTCGGATCCGTCGTAAGCCGCATCACCCCTCCCACATCCTCTGTTTACACCGGCACCAAGGGCGCCGTGGACGCAATCACCGGCGTGCTGGCCCGCGAACTGGGGCCGAAGAAGATCCGAGTCAACGCCATCAATCCAGGCATGGTCGAGACCGAAGGCACGCAAACTGCCGGCGTCCTTGGCTCTGATTGGGAGACGGCGACCGTCGCCCAGACGCCGCTCGGCCGCTTAGGTCAGCCGGGCGATATCGCCTCGATTGCAGTCTTTCTTGCTTCCGACGACTCCGGCTGGCTCACGGGTGAACATATCCTGGCCGGCGGCGGCCTGCGCTAAACGATTGCCAGGGGCAGCCACGCAACGCTCATCCAGTGTGCGATTGCGTGGGGCCCCGCGAGACCTTCACAAACTGAATCTTTCAAAGGACCTGTCATGAGCAAACTCTCAGGAAAAGTAGCCGTTGTTACTGGTGCCTCCAAGGGCATCGGAGCCGCCATCGCCAAGTCACTCGCCGCAGAAGGCGCGTCTGTGGTGGTGAATTATGCCTCCAGCAAATCCGGGGCGAGAACCGTGGTTGATGCCATTACAGCAGCCGGGGGCAAGGCTGTGGCTGTGGGTGGTGACGTTTCCAAAGCCCCGGAAGCGCAGGGGATCATGGACGCCGCCATCAAGAATTATGGCCGGCTCGACATCCTGGTCAACAACTCGGGTGTTTACGAGTTCGACCCTATCGAAGACATCACCGAAGAGAAGTTCCACAGGATGTTCAACATCAATGTGCTGGGCTACGCTTCTCACCACAAAGGCGGCGCTGAAGTACATCGGTGAGGGCGGCAGCATCATCAATGTAGGCTCCGTCGTCAGCCGCATCACGCCGGCTACCTCCTCCATTTACACCGGAACCAAGGGCGCAGTGGACGCCATTACCGGCGTACTGGCGCGCGAACTTGGACCGAAGAAGATCCGGGTTAACGCCATCAACCCCGGCTTCGTCGAGACCGAGGGCACGTATGCCGGCGGCTTCAGCGGCTCGGACCTGGAGAAGTCGTTGGTCGCGCAGACCCCTCTTGGCCGTTCAGGGCAGCCGGGTGATATCGCTTCGGTCGCGGTCTTTCTCGCTTCCGACGACTCCGGCTGGCTCACGGGTGAGCACATCCTGGCCGGCGGCGGCCTGCGATAAACCCAACTAACTGCGAAAGGAGAGTGCTATGGGAAAACTGGATGGAAAAGTAGCAGTCATTACTGCGGCAACGTCGGGTATGGCGTTGGCAACGGCCAAGCTTTTCGTGGAAGAGGGCGCGTATGTCTTCATCACCGGCCGGCGCAAGGATAAGCTGGATGAAGCGGTGAAAGCGATTGGCCGGAATGTGACCGGGGTTCAAGGCGATGCTTCGAACCTGGACGATCTTGACCGGCTGTACGAGACGGTCAAGAAGACCAAGGGAAAGATTGACGTGCTGTTTGCCAGCGCCGGCATGGGCGAACTGGTGAACCTGGTCGATGTTACCCCGGAGCAATTCGATAAGATCTTTAACCTGAATGTGCGCGGCACGCTGTTCACGGTGCAGAAAGCGCTGCCTCTTTTCAACGATGGCGGCTCGATCTTTATGAACGGATCGATTGCCAGCGTCAAGGGCTTCCCGGCATTTAGTGTGTACAGTGCGAGCAAAGCGGCGGTGCGGTCCTTTGCGCGGACATGGCTGGTCGAGCTTAAGGAAAGAAAGATTCGGGTGAATGTACTGAGCCCGGGCACGATCGATACGCCGATTCTGGATCCCCTGGGGCCGGACGCGAAGAAGTACTTCGCGTCGCTGGTTCCCCGCGGGGAAATCGGGCGGCCGGAGGAGATTGCGACTGCGGCGCTTTTCCTGGCTTCGAGCGATTCCAGTTTTGTGAATGGTATCGAGTTGTTCGTGGATGGCGGGGTGGCACAGATCTAATCCGGTTCGAGGGTGGGATATGGAAGTTCGTGGTTTCCCATCATCTCGATGGCGGGGCCTCAGTGGCCGCCCGAAGCCTCGCCGCCGGGCCTGAAGCTCTTCGTGGCCAGGGCCAGCGGAATCCCAATCAGGGCCACAATCGCCATCATCCGGAAGCAGTCCATGAAGCCTATGAGACTTGCCTGTTGGTTCAGCTGGTTGTAGAGGAGCCCCTGCGCGTGTTGCGCGGCGTCGTAGTGAGAGAAGCCAAGGTGCTCGAAGGTCTTGGTCAATGAATCGATGCGGGAGTGAAACAACGGCGAGCCGAAATCGGCGCTCTGCGCAAGCCGGTCGGTGTGGGTGTCGGTGCGCCGCTCATGCACGGTGGTGATGAACGCGACACCAAAACTGCCGCCCCAGTTACGCGCGAGATTGGTCAGGCTCGAACCTTTATTGTTCTTGCCCGGCGGCAGGTAGGAATAGGCAAGCACGCTCACCGGCACAAACAGGAACGCATAGCCAAAGCCCTGCACTGCCCGCGCCAGCGCGTAATGGGCGTAGTTGGTTTGCAGGGTAAACGAACTGTAATACAGCATCGAGAGCGAAACTACAGCGAAGCTGAAGGCGATCAGCCATCGCGGTTTAACCTTGCCCTTTTGGGTCAGGATAGCGACGATCGGCGCCAGCACCGTGATCACCGCCGCGCCCGGTCCCAAGACCAGCCCCGCATCCGTGGCGGTGTAACCGTACAGGCTCTGCAGAATTTCCGGAATCATGGTGGTGCTGCCGAAGAGCACAAAGCCAAAGAGGAAGTAGAAAATATTTGCGAAAGCGAAATTTCGCTCTCGCAGCAATCCCAGCTCCACCACCGGATCGGGCACCCGCAACTCCCACCACATCGCGAACGCCAGGCAGACGATCGCGGCTGCCAACATGGTCGATATCAAGGAACTCCCAAACCAGTCATCGATTTGGCCGCGATCGAGTACGAATTCCAGAAACGCAAAGCCCAGCGCGATCAGCGTAATGCCTACGTAATCCACGCGCAGCTTGCCCAGCCGCTTGGCCTCGGCCACCTCCGCCTTGAACGCCGGCGGGTCGCTCACCAGGCGGCTGCTGAGAAAAAGCGAGATCAGCCCGATGGGCACATTGATAAAGAAGACCCAGCGCCAGGAGAAACTGTCCGTGATCCAGCCGCCTAACGGCGGCCCGATCGCCGGCGCGGTTACGATGGCCACGCTGTAAAGCGCGAAGGCCGCGGCTCGTTTGTTCGCCGGAAAAGTATCGACCAGGATCGCCTGCTCCACCGGGGCCAGCCCGCCGCCGCCAATCCCCTGCAGCACGCGGAAAATCACCAGGAAGTTCAGGCTGGGCGCGATGCCGCACAAGAAAGAGGTTGCGGTGAACAGGCCCACACTGATCATGTAGTAACGCTTTCGTCCCAGAACGCGGCTCAGCCATGCGCTCATGGGCAGCACTACGGCGTTGGCTACCAGGTAGGAGGTCAGGACCCAGGTGGTCTCATCGAAACTGCGCCCCAGGCCGCCGGCGATGTGGGGAAGCGAGACGTTGGCGATCGACGTATCCAGCAGCTCCATGAACGTGGCCAGCGTCACGGTCAATGCCACCGCCCACGGATTCACCTGCGCTCGGACTGGACGAGGCTGGTCGGGCCCTCAATTCCGCGGTCGTTGTGGCCACGCGTCAGCTCTCCTGTGAGCAGATAGGACTGAGATGTATACTGAGACCGATCGGTCGCAAAAATGAAGACAGAGACAACAAAATCCAACCGGGGGGAAGCCACCCGGCGGCGCATCGTGGAGCAGTCGGCCGCAGTTTTCAATCGGCACGGCTACTCCGGCACCTCGATGTCAGAACTAATGGACGCCACAGGCCTCGAAAAGGGCGGACTTTATCGCCACTTTGAAAGCAAGCAGGAACTCGCCGCTGCCGCCTTCGACTACGCGTGGGAGACGGTTAACGAGCCCCGGCGGCGCGGACTTGAAAATTGCACCACCTCGCTCGAGAAGCTTTTGCTGCTGGTGAAGAACTTCGTCGAGCAACCGCCGCGCACCCTGCCCGGGGGCTGCCCGCTGCTCAACACCGCGATCGACAGCGACGACGGCAATGCGGTGCTGCGCGGCAAAGCCCGTGCCGCGCTCGATCAGTGGCGCGCCGGCATCGCCGATATCGTTCGCCAGGGGCAGCAGAAGCGGGAGCTGCGCAAAGACATCGATGCCGGCCGATGTCGCGACTGTCGTCATCGCCAGCCTGGAAGGAGCAGTCATGATGTCGCGCATGGAAAAAACGCGCGACCCACTGCATACGGTCGGCAAGCACCTGGAGGGATACTTGCAAAGCCTGAAGGTCGAAGGCTTAAGGTTAACGCTGGATGAACGTTCTTGCTCCCATCCATTCTTCCCTGCCATCCTATGGCATGGCCATCCGCACTCTCTCTAGCCGCGAAATCTATCGCAACCCCTGGTTGCGTCTGCGCGAAGATGCCATTGAGCGCAACAACGGCGTAAACGGCATTTATAGCGTGGTCGATAAGCAGGATTGCGCGATCATCCTGCCCATTGACGGCGATCACATTTGGCTGGTGGAGCAGTTCCGCTACACCATCGGGGAGCGGGCGCTCGAGTTACCACAGGGTGGATGGGAAGCGGATAACGTGGACCCCGAAGCGCTGGCCCGAGGCGAACTGCAGGAGGAGACCGGCCTGACCGCCGGCCGCATGACGGAGCTGCCCTGGATGTGGATCGCCTATGGCTTTACTCGCCAGCGCCAGCATGTCTTCGTCGCCGAAGAGCTTGTGCCAGGGACTCACCAGCGCGATCCTGAAGAATCTGATATGGAGATCGTCCGGCTGCCCATTGCCGTGTTCGAGCAGAAGCTCGGAAATGGTGAGATCCGCGACGTGTGTACGCTCGCCGCCTGGGCCGGCTATCGGCTGTGGCGGCAAACGCATTGAGCGGCTGAGGGAGCGGTTTAACGCGAAACAGCTCCCTCTGCTAGAGTGGGGTATTTCATTCCTGGGCGGGCTTCATGCAGCGACGTACTTTTTATCGGGCAGAGCATGGCTTGTTTTGCTTACTGGCGTTCGCTGTCGCTCCGGCATTATGGGCAGCACCCGCTGTCGATCTTCGTCAGTCTCCGACCGGTGGTAAAGGGCCGGTGGAAGTCTCGGTGGGGCTCTACATTACTAACTTTGTGGCCATCGATGAAACACGAGAAACCTTTGAGGTTGGCGGCTTTCTAACTGGCCGATGGCAGGATCCACGCCTCGCCTTGCCGCGAACCTCAGACAGTAGCACCGAGCAAGAGACACCCCGCACTTTTCGCCTGGAGGAGCTTTGGGCTCCGGCGATTGAAGGCGCCAATTCGATTTCCCACAGGACAAATCAATACACCCTCGAAGTAGACAGAAATGGCACGGTGACCTACCGCGAGCGCTTCGACGGGGTTTACTCCAACGATTTTGAGCTGAGAAAATTTCCGTTTGACACCCAGGTGCTGCGGTTCGAATTTCAGCCGTTCCTCTCTACCGCTTCGCAGATTCGATTCGCACCCCAAGCTCTCCCTGAGACAGGAATCAGTCCGGGGCAGCATACCGAGCTCGCCGCGTGGCACATGGAAGATCTGACATATACAGCGGACAAGGTGACCGGTGATCCCTTCCTGCCCGCGACACACGAGGCGCTCTTTCAAATGACCGCCCGCCGGCGATCAGGGTTTTATTTGTGGAAGATCTTCCTGCCGCTGGTCATGATCACCATCGTTCCAGTCGTCGTTTTCTGGATCGATGTAAAAGAGTTCGACTGGATCCTGAAAATCCCGATGACCATGCTGCTGTCGATGGTCGCTTTCCAATTCACCATCACCCGCGACCTGCCAAGAATCGGCTACATCACTTTTCTCGATGCTGTCTTCCTGGCCAGTTTCGTCTTCTGCTTTCTTGGCATGTTTGAAATCACTCTGGTCTACCTGCTGCAAAAATATGGCCGGCGATTGCTGGCGGTGAGACTGCACACGGCGGGAAGATGGGCCTATCCGGTGGCGTATTTCAGCGCGGTTTTCATCCTGGCGATTGGCTTCCTGGCTTAGAGAATCTTAGGGCGCCCGAAACGACACGATCAATTGGTCCAGCGGCATCGCCTGCTTGACGGTCCGCAGGGGGTTGAACGGAGTAACCGCAAGTGGGGTTCCGTTGGTCTCCGCTTCGTCGAAAGCCGCGGTGCCGCCGGTTTTGCCTGTTACCTGAAAATCGCTGATCTCATAAGGAAGGCCGTTCGAGGAGAGGGACGACGGCCTATCCATCACCTGGAAGTGCAGGTGGGGCACAATCGAGTTGCCGGTATCTCCCACCAGCGCGATCACCTGACCAAGACGAACCCTTTCGCCGCGTTGAACTTTGATGCTCCCCGGCTGGAGGTGGGCGTAAAGGGCATAGCGACGGTCCCCTAAATCAAGAATGATGGAGTTTCCGTCAGCGTCAGCGATCGCGATGTTGGTGGGGTAACTGCCGGGTGTCTGCTCGGGCGCCCCATCGGTGACGGAGACAACGACAGCATTCGCCACTGCCAGCACCGGCTGGCCAAAGATGGCGTAACTCTGGAGCTTGTCCTTCGGGCCGGCATAGATTTGGCCGCTCGCGTCCATTTGCTCCCAATCCACGGCGTAGCGTTGAGCGATCCACACGCGGCCGTTGACGGGCAGAGCGGCTCGCGTATGGCGAGTGGCGTCACAGCAGGAATCCGCTGAAATGTACCGCTCTCCCCGCAGCGGAGGACCTATCGACGCAACCGGCCGCCTGTCCACGGTGGTCGTGCCCCCGCTTTCGGTTAGCTCCTGGTGCCCGACGGGAGCGGCGCTGGCCCGCAACGTGACGCGATGCGAAAGCTCAGCAGGAACCTTGGCCGCGGACGCAAGCTCTACGTCTAAAAAAAGAATTGCGTGCGTGCTCCCGGCCATGGTTCCGACGGATTCGCGCTGGCCGGCGGGCTGGAGGCGTCCGGCAACCGTGGCACTGTCGAGTGTTTGCAGCGTGACCCCGTCGCTGACTACCTCGACTTTCTCTACCTTAATATCTGCGCTGGAGAAGTTCGTCATTCCCAGTTCGTAAACCAGGTGAACCCGCCCGTCCGAGCCCATGAAGGGCACGGGTGCATCCTGCACTGCGAGCAGCAAAGGTGTCATCTCCTCCGAATCCTCTGCGATCGCAGCTGAACCGGGAACCATGACGGTGAGCAAGAACAATAAGAACGGCGCGACGGAAGAGATCCGAGCAATCTTCATCTTTTCCCCGAAAGGATTTCTGAATTGTATAAGTGAAACCGATCGCACAGTAGAATCGAAGATCATGCAACTCGGTTTTATGAGCGCCATCGTCCCCGACCTTACGCTGGAAGAAGTATTCGCCCTGGGCAAAGCTACCGGATACACGTGTGTTGAGCTGATGTGTTGGCCACCGGGTAAGGCCGATCGCCGCTATGCGGGGGTTACCCACATCGACGTTAGCAGCTTCGACAGCGGGGACGCTTCGCGAGTCTTGGGTCTTGCCCAGGCAAACGGCATGTCGATCAGCGGACTGGGATATTATCCAAATTTGCTTTCACCCCATCTGGAAGAAGGCAGAGTGGCGGCATCGCATCTAAGGCGCGTCATCAGCGCTGCGAACCTGCTCAACGCCGGGGTGGTGAGCACTTTTGTGGGACGCGACTGGACCCGGTCGGTGGAGGAAAATTGGCCACGGTTCCTCTCTGTCTGGAAAGACATGATTTCTTTCGCAGAGGACCAGGGAATTCGTATCGCCATCGAGAACTGCCCGATGCTGTTTACCGCCGACGAATGGCCCGGGGGTAAGAACCTCGCGGGTAGTCCCGCGATCTGGAGGCGGATGTTCGGGGAAATCCCGAGCCCGAAATTTGGACTCAATTACGATCCGTCGCATATGGTTTGGCAACAAATGGACTATGTCGCGCCGATCAGGGAATTTTCGTCGCGGATATTCCGGGTTCATTTGAAGGATGTAGCGGTCGACCGGCAGAGACTGAACCAGGTGGGCATCCTGGCGTATCCTCTCGAGTTTCATAGCCCGAAGCTGCCGGGACGTGGGGATATCGATTGGGCGCGCTTTCTGATGGCACTCAAAGATTCCGGGTATGACGAGCCGGCCTGTGTGGAGGTGGAAGACCGGGAGTTCGAAGTTGATTTGGCACATCGCAAGGACGCCCTCGCTGTGAGCGCTCGATATTTGCGGCCGTTGTTTGGATTGGATGCTGGTTGAGGGGAACCCGAAGAGAGAATCCCGCCTCCGACTAACCGAGGTCCGTTCTTACGCGAGGGGCGCGCCCTGCTTCGGTTTGTTTCGGGGCCGATCAATACATGATCCAACCGCCGTCGACGTTGAGTGTTTGGCCGGTCATGGCATCGCTCAACTCTGTCGATAGAAATAGGCAGACGCGGGCCAGGTCCAGCGGGGTGATGCGACGCTTAAGGCTTTGGAACGCTAGTACGGCATCCGCGTCCTGCTTGGACATCAGCTTCCGTTCTCCTTCAGTTTCGATTGCGCCGGGGGTGATGCAGTTGACGCGAACATTGTGCTCTCCCATCTCTCTCGCCAAAGCACGCGTAAACCCGATGATGGCTCCCTTCGATGCGATGTAGTGGGTCAAGTTCGCGAGACCGGTAAAGAAGGTGACCGAGGAGATGTTCACCACCGCTCCGGCCCGCTGCCGAACCATGTGGGGCATAACCAGTTTTGTGCAATGGAAGACGCTCTTCAGATTGATGTCCTGCATGGAGTCCCACTGCTCTTCTGTCATTTCCAGGAAGGGCTGGCGGGGATAAACACCTGCGTTGTTGATCAGGACGTCGATGCGCCCAAAACGGGTGATCGCTTCCTCAACCACTCTCGCCATTGCTTCACGATCGCGAGCATTGGCCTCAAAGGCGAACGCAGACATGGCAGAGTGGCTGCGACCTTCTTGACTCCCGCCCCGTCAAGGTCGGCGAGAAATACATGGGCTCCGCCCTCGGCAAAAAGCTTCGCTACCCCGGCGCCGATGCCCGCCGCTGCACCAGTCACAATGACGACTTTATCCTTGATCAGTTCCATCAGCCGCTCCTGCGTACAAGGGCTGATCTTATCAAAGGCTATTCTGGCTGCCCGACCTCCAGGCCGAAGCGCGACAGGTCGCGCTTCTGCAGCTTGTAGTCGATCAGGAAACCAACTCCAATGGCCAACGGGATCAACCCGACCGCGGCGCCTGCCAGTACGTCATGCTCACTCACGATCCACGCCAGCACCAGAAAAAAGAGAATCAACCCGAGCACCGCTCGAGATCAACACGATCGCGGTCCTGCGCGTATTTGCCAGGCTCCGCAGCGGGTCTCTCACCGGTTTAGCATCGTCGCTCCTCTTGCCCAACAACTTGTCTATATCGTCCGCGCTCATTCCGCGCGCCACCATCGCCATGCGTTGCTCAGCCCTAAGCCTTACTCTGTTGGCTTCCGCCATTACGCCGGCGACGATGGCTACAATGGCAACCAGAAATGCCCCAAGGGGAATCATAAACGGGCCTAAACGAAAATCCATGAGCTTTACCTTCCTTTCTGACCGCCTTAGACTGTCGGTCTCACTGAGAGTTTCAGTCGGAGCATGAAACTTTCGGCGAGATTCACAGTCTGACTCTCCTTGCAGGCCGCCGACTCCAGCTTCGAGCAGATTGTCCGAGACCATCAGACCATGGTCTTCAGCACCCTGATTCGCCTCACCGGTAGCCGCGAACATGTAGACGATCTTGCCCAGGAGGTCTTTCTACGCCTCTACCGGGCCTTGGGCGGCTTCCGCGGCGAAGCCCTGCTCAGCACCTACCTCTATCGCATTATCGCCAACGTGGCCCAGGATGAATGGAAGCGCCGGCGCCGCGACGACCGGCCTCTGGTTTCCTTTTCTGAGGAGGAGTCGGACTGGGAAGATCGCCTGCCACACCCCAGCCCAGACGCGGAGCAGCAGTTTGCCGAGAAGCAGTTCCGGTATTCTGTAGAACAGCAGTTGCAACAGCTCAGCCCGATCGAGAGAACCATACTGGTGCTCTACCATCAGGAAGAGTGCAGTTACGAACAGATCGCGCAGTCGCTCAAATTGCCCATCGGCACCGTGCGCACGCATCTGCATCGGGGACGCAAGAAGCTTCGCCAAGGCATACAACGACTGCAGGCAGTGGAAAGGGGAACCGCATGGCAGAAGACAAGATGAATCCTCATTCGGATGCACTCGAACGAAGGATTATTCAGGCCCTCGAGACCGCTCCTCGAGCAGAGATCCCGGCCGGCTTCGCGGCGCGGGTGGTGGGACAATTGCCTCCGCTCCCCACGTTGGTTCTCACCCCGGGGCGATATGGTCTGCGTGCGGCCGTGGCGTGCCTGGTGGTGCTGGTGGTGCTGATGCTGGCGTTTGCCCATCGTGCGACTGGAAGTTCTCCGTATTGGTTTTCGATCGAATCGATTTTCTGCGCTCAGTTCGCGCTTTTGGCCGTGTGGCTGGTGGCGCGCGGCTATACTTCCGCAAGTTCGTTCTGAAATCCACCCCCCTCGCGGAGTTATCGATGGCCATCAGGATCACCCGGACCGATCCGCGCTATGCGATGTTGCACCGCAGCCGGAACCTTCGCTGGGACGGCGATCCTGCGACAGGGGCGGCCGAGATTGCACTGTGCGCAACCGCGGAGCAGACGGCGGAAGCCCTCGAACGCGCCGTCACAGCGGGCATGCGGCCAACGGTTCGCAGCGGCGGCCACTGCTACGAGGACTTCGTGGTCAACAATCCGGGCGGCCTGATTCTGGACCTGAGCCTGCTGAAGAGTGATGCCTTGCCTGGCGACGGAAGCCGTCACCGCATAAGCCCCGGGCAGCAACTGGGCGAGGCGTACATCGACCTCTACAAACGGCACGGTGTGACCATTCCCGCAGGCAGCTGCTACGAGGTGGGCGCGGGGGGACACATTACCGGGGGCGGCTATGGCGTGCTCTCACGACTGCACGGGCTCACCATCGACTGGCTATCCGCGGTCGAGATCCTGACCGTCGATAGCAAAGGGCATGTCGCGCTGCGGACGGTCGACCAGCAGCATGAGCCCGATCTCTTTCGAGCCTGCCGCGGCGGAGGCGGAGGAAACTTCGGCGTGGTGACCGGCTTTCTATTCAACCAATTGCCGCCGGCGCCCTTTGAAGTGGCCAATGCCCACCTGTCGTTTGACTGGGCCGGCATGACCGAGGACAACTTTACCGCCATCCTGCAGGCGTTCGGCGACTATATGGCGCAACGGGGCTGCGAGAAGGATACGTGGGGACTGTTTGCCGCGCTCGGCCTGACCCACATCTCCTCGGGACGCATTGGACTGTCGCTGCAATTCTGCAACCCGGATGGGCGCTGTGACGACCTGAAGCCGTTAGAGGAGTTTCTGGATCGTTTTGAGGCTTTCGGGCCGGTGGAGAGACGCGCTGGTATGCCCGGCGAGCAGCGCTTTTCAGCGCGCAGCCCGGCGGCTCGCCAGCAGACGGGAAAATACAGCATCGATCGGCTGCTGTGGCTGGATGCAACGATTGGCGACAGCGGGAGCGGGCGCAGCGGACGCGCCGCATACAAATCCTGTTACATGAAACAGAACTTTACCCGCGCGGAAGCGAAGTGTATCTACAAGCACCTTACGCGGGTGGTCCCGGGCGTGGATCTGCGCGGTTCGGTGATGGCGGTTGACTCGTATGGAGGCGCCGTCAATGCGAAGGATTTGGCCCAGGTCACCTCGGTGTGGCAGAGGTCTTCGATCATGAAGGTCCAGTTCCAGCAGTACTGGGACCACGCGGAAGAGGATGCGGGCAGGCTGGAGTGGATGCGGGAGTTCTACACGGATCTGTACTCGCAGCAGGTGGAGGCGCAGTACGCAGGCACTCCCTACCCCAATGAGTATTACGAGGGATGTTATATCAACTATCCGGATGGCGATATGCTCGCTTATGCATTCTGGCCGCAGCTCTACTACGGGACGCAGGATCTGTACCCATTTCTGCAGCAGGTGAAGCGACGGTATGACCCGAACAACATCTTCCATCACAAGATGTCGATTCGCGGTTAGAGACTGGCTTGGGTTATGATCTCGTGGGCTTTTCCGGTGGCTTCGGACGCCGGCTCTTATCATCAAAACTAATTGAAAAGGAGTAAGTCGATGGGAACGCAGTCCAGAAGAGGTCTTCTAAAGAACGCGGCCAAAGCAGCGGCCATCGCAACCGGCGGCAGCATGCTCGGCGGCCGAAGCAGAGGCAGAAATCGAGCAAACTGGAAAAGAAGGCCTACTCGTGCCAGCCGAATTCAGATACAGCTCCCTCGGCTCCGCCTCTATTTTCGAGTGCCGTCTCCTACGGCAACCTGGTGTTCCTCGCCGGCGTGGGCGCTCACTTCGAGGGCACGATCGAGGAGCACACGAAACATGTTCTCGACGAATTGGAGAAGAACCTGGTCTGTGCCGGGTCCTCCATGGATAAGGTGCTCAAAGTCAACGTCTACCTCAACGACATCAAGGACTGGGCCAAAATGAATACCGTATATGCCGGGCGATGGGGTAAGGTGCCTCCGGTGCGCACCACGGTTGCGCCGGCCGGCGGCATTCCCGGCAACTCATTGGTAGAAATTGATCTGATCGCCTATATCTAATGACCAGAAAATTGACGCTCACCATGATCGCGCTCGCTGCTGGCCGCCGGCATGAGCGCGTTCGCCCAGCAGGCTGCGCCCGCGTACGATCTGTTGCTCCGCGGGGGACATGTGCTCGATGACAAGAACCATATCGATGGGTTGATGGACGTGGCCATCAAGGACGGCAAGATTGCCAAGGTGGCCGCGCACATTCCTTCCACATCGGCGCTGAAGACGGTCGATGTCAGGGGGCTGTATGTGACTCCAGGGTTGATCGATATTCACGTTCACGTTTATGCCGGCTCGGGCGAACGGAACTCCTATGCGGGCGACAATAGCGTGCCCCCAGATGGTTTTACTTTTCGGGTTGGGGTCACCACGGTGGTGGACGCGGGCTGCTCCGGCTGGCGGAACTTTGAAGATTTTAAAGATCGGATTATCGATCGCTCGAAGACGCGGGTATTCGCCATGCTCAATATCGTCGGCGCCGGCATGCGCGGCGGCAGATACGAACAGAACACCGCTGACATGGATGGTTACGCCACGGCTGCCATGGCGCTCAAATATCCCCAAATGATCGTCGGCATCAAGACGGCTCACTTTGCGGGACCGGAATGGACGCCGGTGGAGCAGGCGGTGATCGCCGGAACCAAGGCCAATATTCCGGTCATGGTGGACTTTGGGGTCGATCACCCCGAGCGGCCGTTGTATGACCTGTTGACCAGGAAGCTGCGGCCTGGCGACATCTACACCCACATGTACTCGGGGCTTCGCCATGAGCAGGATCCGGTTACGCTGGGGCCGAGCAAGGCCTTTATCGAGGGGCGCAAGCGGGGGATTTACTTTGACGTGGGCCAGGGCGGGGGTAGCTTCAAGTGGTCGCTCGCCGTTCCTATGATCAAGGCGGGTTTCATCCCCGACTCCATCTCGACCGATCTGCATGTCAGCAGCATGAATGGCGCGATGAAGGACGAGCTCAATGTCGCCGATAAGATTATGGCGGTGGGGGTTCCTCTGAAGGAGATCGTGGCTGAGATGACTTCGCACCCCGCGCACGAGATTAAACACGAGGAACTGGGTAACCTGTCTGAAGGTTCGATCGCAGACGTTGCTGTGCTCCGTGTGGAAAAGGGAAATTTTGGCTTTACAGATATGGTCAACAAACGCTTCGATGGCAAGGAGAAGCTGCTTTGCGAGCTTACGATCAAGGACGGAAAGATCGTATATGACTTGAACGGCATGAGTGCCGACCTGTGGACAGCACCACCTGGGCCCCATGATGCCGAGGCTCACAAGTGGACCACCTTTGCTCCCGCACACGAGCACTAAAAAATTTGTGGCAACCGAACGGAGGAAAACAGCAGGTCCCTCCACTATGCTACGCTCCGGTCGAGATGACAATTCTGTTTGTACGCAAAGGGCATCGACACTCGTCAATGAATTTCCTTACATGGTCTAACAGAATTGTCATCCCGACCGGAGCGTACCCGGATTTCCTGCCACGCGGAACGGGAAAGGGCCGCGTGTGCGGCTCTCCGTAAAGAGAGCCGCATGAAGTTCGTTAAGGCCATTAAACCCCACAGGAAATCCGGGGTAGCGTAGTGGAGGGACCTGCGGTTTTCCTCCAGATCCGCGGGTTCCCTTTTACGTTGAAGCTGCTCCTGTGTTAGTGTTTTAGTGTGAGTTCCGCTCCAAACACTCTCGTACGTTGTCGCCGCGCTCCCTCAGCGCCGGCGTAGCTGTTGTTGTTCGCGATAGTTCCAGAAACTTCTCCCGACTTAAACACTTACTTCAGGAAAGTCTCATGAGCGTCATTCTCTATCTACGCCGGTTTCCACTCTCGCAGCGCTCCTTCCGGTTTTGTTGTTGCCGCTAGTTGTTTTTCCAGCCTTCCGCGGAAAAATCCTCCAGGAGTTTGATTATGCGGCTTGCTCTTCGACATTGCCTTTTGTCTATCTCTCTCGTGCTCGCACCCGGGGCTCACGCCCAGATGGTGGGGGGCACCATCTCCGGTGACGTTGTGGACGCGACCGGCTCTGCAGTGGCCCGGGCCGAAGTGCTCATCCGCAACGATGAGACGGGCAGCGAACGCAAGTTCGTCACCGCGCGAGAGCGGAACGTTCTCCGCACCCTCGGTCGCGGTGGGCGTGTACACAGTCTCTGTTTCGCGGGATGGTTTTGCGCCGCTGAATCGTACCGGGATCGGGCTCACTGTTGGCCAGAATGTTCAACTTCACCTAGCGCTTACGGTCGGCAATGTGCAGGAAACCGTCTCCGTCGTAGATACACCTGCCGTCGTCGATACCTCCACTCTGCAGACGCAGGGCCTGGTCGATGAACGGCAGGTGAAAGAACTGCCGCTCAATGGCCGCAGCTTTGACCAGCTTATCCAGCTGAACCCGGCGTCGCTCAGCTACACCACCCAGCGCTCCGGCGGCGTGGGTACTTCCAACTCCTCGGTCGGCAATATGTTCTCCGTCTCCGGGCGACGGCCCCAGGATAATCTTTTCCTGCTGAACGGAATCGAATACACGGGGGCTTCGCTGATCAACGTAACTCCGGGCGGCACCAGCGGGCAGCTGCTGGGAGTGGACGCGGTGCGCGAATTTAATGTGGTCAGCGATACCTATGGGGCGAACTATGGCAAGCGGACGGGCGCACAGGTATCGATCATCACCGCGTCCGGAGGAAACAACGTCCACGGCTCGATGTATGAATTCCTGCGCAATAGCGCACTCGATGCGCGCAATTATTTCGACCAGGCAAAGATCCCGGAGTTTCAGCGCAATGACTTCGGGGCAGCGCTGGGCGGCCCTTTGCGCCGCGACAAGCTGTTGGGGTTTGGTAACTATGAGGGTTACCGGCAAAATCTTGGCCTCAGCGCGGTCAGCTTTGTTCCGGACAATGCGTCGCGCGCTGCCGCTGCCTCCATCGTGCGGCCTCTGCTGGCACTGTGGCCGGTCGCCAATGGCCCTGAGCTGCTCAATCCTAATGGCACGCCGAGCGGCATCGCCGAAGCGTTCTCTCATCCGCCACAGCATGTTCGCGAGGATTTCGGCACCACGCGGATCGATGCCAACCTGACCCCCAACGATCTGCTCTTCGGGGTCTATACCGTGGATGACAGCGACGCCAATACTCCTTCGCAAAACCCCTACTCGACGATCTTTGAGCGGCTGCGCGAGCAGGTGTTGAGCGCGCAGGAGCAGCATGTCTTTTCGCCTAACCTGCTCAATACCATCCGCTTTGGCTATTCGCGGGCGGCATATTACTTTACCGGCCAGGCGCCGGAGTCAGTGCCCGGCTGGGTTGCAGGCGAAGCCAGTCGGCGCCATCGTGATCTCGGGAAGCACGGCATCGAATGGCGCCTCGCAGGTGACGCTGGCAGGCGCGAATACCGGCAGTAATAACCAGGCCGTACGTAACCTGTTCACCGTAGACGAGCATGTTTTCTGGACTACGAGGACGGCACCAGGTCGAAGCTGGGGTATGGCTGCAGCGGCTGCAATCGAATGACAACCTGGCCCAGAACCAGTATGGACAGGCTTCTTTCTCAACCCTCAGTACTTTTCTTAAGGGCAGCGTCGCGACCTTTACGGTGGTGCCCTCGCCAACAGAACTTGGCTGGCGGTCGTTGTTTGCAGCCGGTTTCATCGAGGATGCCTGGAAGGTAACGCCCCGGCTCGAGCTTCGCACCGGCTTCCGCTCCGAGTCGACAAGCGGCTGGAATGAGACCCACGGCCGGGCCTCGAATTATGGTTTCAGCAACGGCGTGATCAACACCAATCCGACGATCGGCGGTTCCGCGCTCTCGAACAACCGGGCAAAATTCATGCCGGAGCCGCGCATCGGGGTGGCCTACGACCTGTTTGGGAACGGTAAAACTGCTCTGCGGGCGAACTTCGGCGTACATCGCGCACTGCTGGACGCACTGGATTACCGGCTGGATCAGACTGCTCCGTTCAACACCACGCTGTCGTTCAGTAACACCACGGTAGACAAGCTCGCCGGCCTCGCCAGCGGAACGGGCACCGGCAGCGGACTGATTTCGCCCAGCAATGTGCAGCCGGACATCGATACACCTACTGTGCTTGCCTGGACTTTCAAGATTGAGCAAGCAGATCGCCCCGGCAACATCGCTCACCATCGGCTACGTGGGTTCACACGGATACCATCAGATACTTTCCGAGGACCAGAACACGCCGGCAACGGTAACCTGCCCAACGTCGTGCCCTGCCGTGCTGGCGCCGGGGACAATTTTCTATCCTTCCACCACCAAGGCCAACCCTAACGTGGCCAATACCACCTCCTGGGCTTCGCAGGGGATCAGTAACTATAACGGTCTCGAGGTCGATGTGCGGCGCCAGTTGTCGCACGGGCTGCAGCTGCGCGGGGTTTACACCTTTGCCAGCAACCTGGACGACGGCTCGGCCTGGAATACCAGCGTGTCGGCGAACACCCCGGCCTTTGTGATGTATCCGGGAAATCCCAGACTCGACTATGGGTTGGCGGCCACGAATATCCGCCATGCCGGCGCGATCAGTGGCACCTGGCAGCTGCCCTTCCACGGGCCGGCGGCCAACGCGGCCGCGAAGCAGTTGGTCGACGGCTGGTCGCTAAGCGGTATCGCGACCCTGCAGAGCGGTTTCCCGCTCTCGCCGCAGCTGGGCTACAACCCGACCGGGAACGGGGATACACGCAACCCGGTGCGGCCCAACCGCGCTGCGGGCTTTAGCGGGCCGCTCTATGCGAAGACGGTGCAGCAGTGGTTCAATCCTGCTGCCTTCTCGGCGCCTTACCCGGGCACATTCGGCAATGCCGGCCGCGATACGCTAACCGGTCCCGGGCTCTCAGAACTGGATCTCTCCCTGGCCAAGAGCACCACGATCCATGAGCGGCTTCGGGCACAGTTTCGGGCTGAGTTCTTCAACGTGCTTAACCATTCCAACTTCACCACTCCGAATGCGGTTGTTTACAGCTCCGGTCCAACCCCAAAGACCCCTACGGCAGCAGCAGCGGCTTCGCCGACGGCGGGGGTTATCAGCGCAACGGCGACTACTTCGCGGCAAATCCAGTTTGGGGTGAAGCTTCTGTTCTAGCAATAGTGCGGCACACAGATGCTCGTTTACCCCCCGATGTAGCAAAGCGTCCTGCAATTGACCTGCCACGAACCCGGGTGCCCCATATCCCGCTCGTTTTTCGCGAGATGTGGGGGGCGACCGTTGGTCGCCCCTTTACAATCTGGACCGGGGCAAAGAAATCAGCGTGCCGGCGGAAACCCGCATGACCTTTCGCCTGGAACCAACGCCGGTGATGCACCCGTAAGGTCAGCGGGCGCCCGCGACCCATCCGCTGGAATGATTCAGGCAAAAAAAATTGGCCGGACCCACGGTTCTGAGTCCGGCCTTGAGGAGCGAGGTTAGAAGTAAAATTCGGCTGAACGCCTCCGGAGGCCTCGGGGCTTCCTGCCGGAGCGTCACAACTGCATAACGCCATGGTCCGGGCCGCAACCGAGACGATCGGGCGACACACAGAAGCGTTTCTTTCGCGTAAAGAAAGGTTTCTGTAGATTTACCGGCCTGAGTAGACCGTAATCTTCGCACGACTGTCAAGGAGTTTTTTCTCTCCCTGAAGAAAGCCAGGGATAGGATTGGCAGAGAAAGTTTCCCTTTTGACAGGGCTGAAGTAAGGTGCGACACTCCCTCAGCGATTTCTTGAAAAAACCCGGGATTTTTAACCTTGAGCGGCAAGAAGACATCTGAGAAACACGAGCGCGTAACTCTTCGCACTCTGGCCACCCATCTTGGTCTCTCACTCACAACCGTCTCCGTCGTCGTGAGCGACTCACCGGCGGCGCAGGCCATCCCGCTCGCCACCAGGAAGCGCATACTCGCCGCAGCCAGTGAGCTTCACTATCGGCCGAACTACTTCGCGCGTTCGCTGCGCAACAAACGAAGCATGTCGGTGGGCGTATTGGTCGCGGAGATGAGCGAGGGCTACTTCACGCTGGTGATGAATGGCGTGGAAGAGTATCTGATGGCGGCGAAGTATTTTTATATCCTGGCTTCGCATTTCTGGCAGCCCGAGCTGCTCGAGGAATATCCGAAGATGTTGCTCGAACGGTCGGTTGACGGTCTTCTTTTGATCAACACACCAACGCCGTCGCGGGTGCAGGTGCCGATCGTCTCCATTTCAGGACATCAAGAAGCGACCGGCGTGACCAATATTCAGCTGAACCACAAGCTGGCAGCTCGCCTGGCGCTTAAACATCTGGCTGACCTGGGACACCGCAGAGTCGCGTTCATGAAAGGCCAGGAGCAGACAGTCGACACGGATTATCGTTGGAAAGAAATTATAGAGACGGCTCGCTCCTGCGGGATGGAGGTTCACCAGGAGCTGCTCATTCGATTGACGGAGAACAGCTGGTCGCCCGCCCTGGGGTATGGCCCGGTGAAGGCTTTGCTGTCGCGTACCAGAGATTTCACCGCGCTCTTCGCGTTTAATGATATCGCTGCCTTCGGCGCTATTCGGGCCCTGCACGAGGCCGGCCTGCGGGTACCTGATGACGTGTCTGTTATCGGTTTCGACGATGTGTTAAGCGCTCCCTTCGGCATTCCAAGCTTGACCACAATTCGCCAACCCCTGCGTGACATGGGGAAAATGGGCGCGGAATTCCTGCTCAAGCGGATCAATCATCCAAAAGCGCCTTTCCCCCAGCAGGTGATCGTGCAACCGGAACTGGTGATCCGCGAGTCCACCGCCAGGGCTTCCTCCGGATGCGCCGCGCAGAAAAAAAACAAGCCCGATTCTCGTATCGGGGCGAGACGCGGTGAAGTAATGAACAGCCTTCGCTGAGGAGGAACCCATGGCACAGCAGGATAGTGCGTTACCATGCGCGATCGCACCGTGGCTATCGGTCAGGAACAGCGCGCGAGCCTTAGATTTTTACAAATCGGCTTTTGCAGCGACTGAGGCCTATCGTCTGGACGGGCCTGGGGGCAGCGTGGTGGCAAGACTTTCGGTCGAGGGGGCGGAGTTCTGGCTGGGTGACGAATCTCCAGAGCATGGCAACTTCAGCCCTGAGTCTCTCGGGGGTAGTTCTGTGCGGATAATTTTGACGGTGGCGAATCCGGATGCCGTGTTCGCAAGAGCGCTGACAGCAGGTGCAACTGAGGTCTACCCGGTCGGCGAGGAGTATGGCTGGCGAATAGGACGCGTGGTTGATCCCTTCGGGCACCATTGGGAGATTGGCCGGCCGTTGGCGGTCTGAATACGGTGGGCAGGATTCCCAGGCTGTATAGAAATATCTGCAGATGAAGAATCCGCTATATCAGCATGGGTGGCATTGTCTAACTGGTGCGTGGCAGGAAATCCGGGTACGCTTCGGTCCTAATGAACAACGGCTCACCGTCAGGTCTGCTGCTCTGGTGGCGGATTGACGTTAAGGTTCGCGTATCCCACATCTCGCGAAAAAACGAGCGAGATATGGGGCACCCTTTTATCGGTGGCAGGGAGAGATCCCAAGGGCTTGCCAGGCAAGTCAGGGGCTCGGGTGACAAAGGGGAGCTTGGCGCTTCCATCGGGATCGGGTGGTGGCTGGCTGTTAGGGCTGTTGCCAGCTCGCTTGACCGATTGGTACATTTGACATGCACATCAAGGGTGCACCCCGTCCGCGGAAAGGGATTATCCCACCTTGCAGCCCGGTTCCACCCACCCTTCACTCTCTTCTGCCCGACGCAGCGGACCACGGGCGACAAAGAAGGAGTGAGCCATGTCTATACACGAACTGCCCGCACGCCCCAACCTTGAATACCTCAAAAAGCAAGCCAAGCTGCTGCTTCACGGATCACTGCAGTCAGAAGCTGTCGCCATCGATCGTTTTCGCGAGGTTCATGTAACGTATTCCACCGCCACGCCGAAACTGGCCGACGCGCAGCACGTGATCGCGCGCGAATACGGCTTCGACGACTGGGCGAAACTGAAAGCCCACGTTCAGGCGCTCTCCGATGACCCGATGGAAGCGTTGACGGCGGCCGTTAAGGCAAACGATGCGCCGCTGCTGCGCGAGGTGCTGAGCCGCTATCCGGCACTACGGTCGCAGCTGGATGAACCGCTACCGAACTATAGCTTCGACATGCCCGCGCTGATCGCCGCAGCGCACAAGGACAATCGGGAAATGATCGATGCCCTGTTAGGCGCCGGCGCGAATATCAACGCGCGAACCAGGTGGTGGGCGGGCGGCTTTGGCGTACTCGATGGCTGCACTCCGGAGCTCGCGCCCTACCTCATCGAACGCGGCGCCTACGTGGATATACATGCCGCCGCTCGCCTCGGGATGTTAGGCCGTTTGAAGAGCCTTATCGAGGCCGATCCCGGGCTGGTGCACGCTCGCGGTGGCGACGGCCAGACACCGCTGCACTTCGCATCCAGCATCGAGATTGCCGGGGACCTGCTTGGCCACGGCGCAGAGATTGACGCGCGCGACATCGATCACGAATCCACGGCTGCGCAATACGCGGTTGCGCTCTCGCCGCGGCGACCCGAGATAGCCCGCTACCTGATCTCCCGCGGCGCACAGACCGATATTCTTATGGCCGCGGCAGTGGGCGATCTGGAACTGGTACGCCAGCATCTCGATGAAGATCCGGCATCGGTGCGGGTGAGTGTCTCGGAGAAAGACTTCCCTAAACAGGACCCTCGCAGCGGCGGCAGCATTTATATCTACGGATTTGGGTGGACCAGGACGGCCCATATGCTGGCCCACCAGTTCGGCCACCAAGAAGTGTTCCGTTTGCTGATGCAACGCAGTTCCCTCGGGCTGCGTTTCGCGATCGCCTGCGAGGTGGGGGACCAGGAGTTGGCGCAAAGCCTGCTCGCGAAACATCCGGGTGTGATTGAGGAGCAGCCGCCTGAGGCCTACCGCCGCATCATCGGGGCGGCACTACGAAACAACGCCCGCGCTGTGGGCATGATGCTCAGTGCCGGTTGGCCGGCAAATGTGCAGGGTAACCACGATCAGACTGCGCTGCACTGGGCTGCTTTCCACGGAAACGTCGAGATGGTGCGGGCACTGCTCGGTCACCAGGCTCCGTTGGAGGCGCTGGAGCAGCAATTCAAGGGAACTCCCCTGGGTTGGGCGCTGTACGGATCGGAACATGGCTGGCATCGTGACGCGGGAGACTATCCAGGGAGTGTCCAGGAGCTATTGTCGGCAGGCGCGAAAGCGCCCAGGCCCATTGAAGAAATCGAAGCTCCGGAGGAAGTGCTGGAGGTGATGCGCCGGCACGGGGCCTAGCTTGGCAGGAAATCTCGCTCTTCTTGCTGGGAGACGGTGGTAGTCTATAACCCCTACAACAGATGGAGGATCCGAGAGCATGACCTCTTCCGGTCGCTGGGGCCTGTTTTGTGCAGTCGTCTTGACTGCTTCGCTGCTTCCTCACCGCGTGTTCGCCATCGACAAGCTGCTCATCGTCAACGGTACAGACTTGACCATGAAGGCGGGACAGACTGAGCCCTTCGTCGGCTACATTCTGGTGGGCAACGACGGAAAGATCAAGGCCATTGGCAAAGGCGACCCGCCTGCCGGCACGACTGCGCACACCATCTATGACGCAAAGGGGAAGTTTGTGCTCCCTGGCTTTATTTCTGCGCACAGCCATCTGTCGGAAAGCGCTTTTCGCGGTCTGGCGCCGGACCAATATGTTTACGAGTACCCAGCCATGACGGGCTGGGTGGAAGCGCTCGAAAACCGGGAGCTGGGCACCATGCCGGAAGATTACTACTGGTTCACCCTGGAAGGCGCCCTCGATCACCTGGTTCATGGGATCACTTCGGTTTACAACTTCGCCTATGCGCGGGATGATGACGAGGCTTTCGAGGAGTATCAGTGGCGCGCCGAACTCGATTCCGGAATGCGCTTCATTCATTCCTATGAGCCTTCAGGGAAATCAACGGCGGAGGTTCGGCGGGCGAACCTCAAGAAGTTTCTGGCTTTTGCCAACAAAGATATGTCGAGCCCAACGGTGTTGAAAATGGCCTACTCGGGATGGGTTACCACTGCCGCGGCCATGCAGCTCGATGCTTCGTTTCTGCGCGATTACCATCTCTACTCGGAGATTCATTTCCTTGAGTCCCCGGTAAACCAGGAGAAGCAGCGCGATACGTTTAAGTACATTACGGCGGTCAACATACTGGGCCCAAACGTGAGCTTTGGGCATTTCATTCATCCCGATGACGCGATTTTGAAGACGGTGGCGGCAGCCGGCTCCGGCATGGTGTGGAATCCTATGTCGAACGGGCGGCTGGCATCGGGTATCGCCGACATCCCCAAGTATCGCAAGATGGGAATTAAAGTGGGCATGGGCGTTGATGGCGAAGGAAGTTCGGACCTTCCGGACCCGTTCGAGAATATGCGCATGGGCCTTTATGTGATCCGCGCCAGATATGAAAGCGCCAAGGTTCTGCAGCCCATCGACGTGCTGCGCTTTCACACCCTAGGCAGCGCGGAAGTTCTAGGGGTGGCGGACAAAGTGGGCAGCCTGGAGGTGGGTAAGTTTGGCGACATCATTATCGTCGATCCCAAACTGGTCGAGCGCGGGCCGGTGGTCGATCCCTATGCGGCCGTGGTCCTGGCCTGCAATGCCATGAACCTGGCCAAGGTATATGTGGGCGGCGACCTGTTGGTTGACACCTACCATTTGCAGAAGAATGACATGAGCAAGGTAGCCCGCGAAGTGAATCAACGCGTGGCACGTCTACACTAGAGCGATGAATCGCATAGGGCGGCGGGATTTCTTCAAGCAGGCCGCAGGCGCTATCGGCGCTGCCACGCAAATTCCTCACTGGTCTCCCTTTGCAGAGGCGGAGGAGGCCACGCAGCATCCTCGCCACGCTGCGGAGCGGATTTCCTATCCCCGCGTCTTCTCCGGCGATCAACTCAAGATGCTTGCTTTCCCGCTGGGTGGCGTCGCCGCCGGAAGCCTGGCCCTCGGTGGCCGCGGCCAGCTGCGCGATTGGGAGATTTTCAACCGGCCGAATAAGGGCTTTTCTCCCCAATATGCGTTTCCTGCGATCTGGATCAAGGCAGGGAATGCCAAGCCGATTACTCGAGTTCTGGAAGCACGGATTTTGCCGCCGTATGAGGGCCAGGACGGCCTGGGCTCGAGCAATTCACCCGGATTGAGCCGCATCGCGACGGCCGAGTTTACCGCGCAGTATCCGCTGGCGCATCTTCAATTCAAAGACCCGAGCCTTCCGGTCAGGATTGCAGCTGGACGCATTTTCGCCGTTCATCCCGCATGATCCGGACGCCTCGGGTTTGCCGGTGGCGATCTTGCGCTATCGGGTGAGCAACCCGACGGCTTCGCAGCGCCAGCGTCGCGATTTCGTTTTCCATCGACAACCCGGTCAAGGCACCTACCATCACCGACGTGGCACGGGCCAACGAAGATCCCCGCGTCAATGAATACCAGACGGCGAACCAACTGGAAGGTCTGTTGATGACCAACCCCAGCCTGAGCGCCAGCGATCCGATGCAGGGCAGTTTTGCGCTCGCAGTCATTTCCGGTGAGGGGTCCCGGACCACGCATTGGCGCGGTTGGCCGCGCGGGCGTTGGTGGAATTCGCCAATGTTGTTTTGGGATGCCTTTTCCCAAGATGGGTCTCTGCTCAACGAGCCGGCAGCGCGCAACGCGGTAGGCGCCTGTGCCAACAGAAGTCGATTGCTGCCGGCGGGTCCGCAGAATTCACCTTCCTATTAGCGTGGCGCTTTCCCAACCGCACCCCGGAGTGGTGCGGTTGGGACTTTCCCGCCGGTGAAGGCCAGACCATCATCGGCAACTACTACGCCACGCGGTTCAAGAATGCGTGGGAGGCGGCCGAGTACACGGCGGCAAATCTACAGTCTCTGGAAGTTCGCACACGTACTTTCGCCAACGCCTTCGCCGCCAGCACGCTGCCCGCGGCAGTCAAAGAGGCGGCGAGCGCGAACCTCTCCACGCTGGCGACGACCACCTGCTTCCGTACGGCGGATGGAGAATTTCATGGCTTCGAGGGCTCCGACGACCATAGGGGCTGCTGCTTCGGAAACTGCACCCACGTGTGGAATTACGAGACGGCCACGGCGTTTCTATTTCCCTCGTATGCGCGATCGCTACGCGAGGCTGCCTTCGGATACAGCATGGACGATCAGGGCGGCATGCGTTTTCGCCAGCTGCTTCCCGACGGCAAGCAGCGATACCACATCGCCGCGGCCGATGGACAGATGGGGCAGATCATTCACGCTTACCTGGATTGGAAGCTTTCCGGAGACCAGGCGTGGCTCAGGACAATGTGGCCGCGGGTGAAAAAGGCAGTGGAGTTCGCCTGGATTCCGGGAGGATGGGATGCGAACCGTGACGGCGTCCTGGATGGAGTGCAACATAACACCTACGACGTGGAGTTCTACGGTCCTAATCCGCTGTGCGGGATCTATTACCTGGGGGCTTTGCGCGCGGCGGAGGAGATGGGGCGTGCTGCCGGCGATGATGCTTCGGCCACTGAGTATCGCAGGCTGTTCGATCAGGGCAGCCGCTGGATCGACGCCAATCTGTTTCGCGGCGAATTTTATATCCAGCAGATTCAAGGCTTCCGTCCGGACCAGATTTCACCGCAACTGCGCAGCGGCATGGGGAGCGAGAATACGGAACAGCCAGAGTATCAAGTTGGCGCGGGCTGCCTGATCGATCAGCTTCTGGGGCAATATCTCGCGGACATAGCCGGACTGGGACCCCTGGTTTCGCCGGAGCACGTGCGTACCACGTTGGATTCGATCTATCGCTACAACTACAAGCGCAGCCTGGTGGACCATGACACTGTTCAGCGCACGTATGCTCTGAACGATGAAGCTGCGGTGGTGGTCTGCGATTATGGCAAGGCGCCTCGCCCGCATATTCCTTTTCCCTATTACGCTGAGGCATGGACAGGCCTGGAGCATTCCACCGCCGCGCTGATGTTCTACTCGGGCATGATTTCGCAGGGGGTGGAGTACGTCGAAAATCTTCGCGCGCGGTATGACGGCGTCAAACGCAACCCCTGGGATGAGGCGGAGTGCGGCCATCACTATGCCCGGGCTATGTCTTCGTGGTCCAGCGTTGTGGCCCTTAGCGGATTCCACTACGAAGGCGACCGCGCCCACGTGATTGCTCTGCCGCGGCTGCCGCAGGAGAATTTCCATTGCTTCTGGGCGACGGGCACAGGGTGGGGAACGTATTCTCTCAAGCGATCGCAATCGGGCACAGTTCAGTTCACGATCCGGGTGCTTGCCGGCACTTTGCCGTGCAGGTCATGTGCACTCGCGACGCCCGGCTCCCGAGCGACGGCGCAGGTTGGCGGGAGAAAGATCAGCACACGTCTAGAGAAGAGCAAGGAACAGACTACGGTTTATCTTGCAGAGCCGATTCAATTGCGGGAAGGCGAGGCGCTGGAGATTGTGATCGCTGGATGAACGAGGTGAGAAACAGAAGGTCCCTCCACTACGCTACGCTCCGGTCGGGATGACAATTTATTGGGAACACGAAAAATCGTCACTGCAACAGAATTGTCATCCCGACCGGAGCGTAGCGTAGTGGAGGGACCTTCTGTTTCTCACCTCGGCGTGGCGTGGGGAGATTTGCGGTGTTCTAAGCAAATCTAAGACGCCATGCCGAGGCCCACGATGTTGGCCGCGGCGATGATGACCAGCATGCCGGCCCAGAGGAGGCGCACTGGTTTGGTGCCCACACCGGCCCATTCGCCAAGCGCCAGGCCCACGATCCCGCCAAAGAGAACATAGCCGCTCATATGCAGCATCCAGTTCACGTAAGCGAAACGGCCGGGTATGTTGGCTGCTCCCCACGCGTAGAAGAAAAACTGGAGATACCACATGATGCCGCCGGTGGCGGCGAGCGTTCCGTTCTTGAACAACGTGGCCCCGGGTAACGCGAGGTCGGACTTCAACGAGAGTTCCTTCTTGAAGCCGAGCCGGATGAAGCAATAAGCAAAATTGACCAAGCCTCCTCCGCCCATGATGATGACGTAGCTGGGCAGGGCGCTGTAAAGCGGGTTTACCCCCAGGGCAAGCGCTCCAGCCTGAATGGGCCTGGCGGCATCCATGGCAAAAGACATGCCGGAAGAGAAGATGCCGCACATGATTGCCAACAGCAGCCCCTTCCTGACATCGAATTCGCGGATTTCCGATCCCAGCGCAATCTCTTTGCGATGCCCGGCTACGGACACAATGACGATGCCGCAGAGGGCAACGACAATACCTAAGAGAGTGAGCAGGCCGCCGCGCGTGGTCACCAGCTCGCGCGCCTGGCCGTGGATGAGCGGCGGAATCAGCGTTCCCACCACCAGAGTGACGCCGATGGCCACTCCGATGCCGAGCGACATGCCAAGATAGCGCATGGTGAGGCCGTAGCTCACGTTGCCGACTCCCCACATGCAGCCAAAGAGAAAAGCCTTGAGGACGACGGATGAGTCGAGCGATCCGTAGAACGCTCGCATATCCGGCAGCAGTATGGCGCTGACACAGATAGGCAGCAAGACCCAGGAGAAAATGCCGGCCACGGCCCAGGTCGATTCCCAGGTCCAACGCTTCACCTTGCTGATGGGTGCGTAAAACGATGAGGCCGACGCCGCGCCAACCATGTGCCAGCCAATTCCGGCGATAATTCCTGTCACTCAGTCTTCTCCTTTAGCTTTCGACAGGGTTGCTCGGGTTCCAGAAAGGTTCCCTCGCAGGAACAAATTCCACCGGAACGCCGGTCACAAAAGACTTCAGCCATTCCGTGCAATACTTCATGCCGCCCTGCTCGGAAACAACATGACCCAATACGATGATCGCCTTTTGGTTGCCGGCGGTGATACTGTCCTGCGCATATTCCACCAACTCCCACTCCCGTGCCTCCCCAACAACCAGCACATCCACATCGGGCCGGGCAAACAGGGGGATGGTTGTCAAACGATCCGCAGCGCCCCAACTGGCGGCCACTCTCCTGACCGGCATCGTGGGCTTACCGACCACGCGCATGGTCCGATCCTGCAGCCGGGTTTGTAAACCCTGGCAAAACTGCGCCAGTGGCTCGCCGTTAAACAGGAAACGCAGGGGGTCGGCGGGATCGACGTTCTTCTCCCAGCCAAGCTCCTGCGTCATGCCGGTAGCGATTCCGTCCGGATGGTGGGCATGCCAATGATCGTGAAAGCGGAAAACGGCAACGTTGTTCTTGCGGATGAAGTCGAGTTTGTACTTGAGGGTGGGGTCGTCCTGAATCTCCCTGGTTGTGTCCTGATGCACATAGAACGTGGGTTCATGGGTGATGACCATGTTCTTGCCGGCAGCCACGGCTCGTTCGATGACATCGAGGGTGGCCATCATGGTGACTGCGATGCCCTGAACGATGGTATTCGCATCACCCGCAAGAATGCGGTCCACCGTCTGTGGCCGCCAGGCCACTCCCACGTGGCTGCGGATACGCTCCACCACCTGGCCGGCGGTCAGTTGGTTTGCAGCTGGTTGTGCTTTGGCTAACGGCGCGGCCAGCAGAGCACTGCCCGCGATGATGAAGTTTCGACGCGAAACCTGGTTCGATCCCATAACCCCTAGAACAGTAGCACAGCGCCAAGAACCCACGAGCCGCGCAAATCAGACGGCAAAAGAGATTCCGGCGAAGCTGACTACGCTGCTTTCATCAATGTTCCATTGCTCGTAACGGAGCAGCGCTCCCCGCGCCTGCGGGACAGCCTTCATAAAGGTGTAGATTGGGGAAGATCCGCACCACTTGAGATCGTCCCGATTCTCATTGACCAGATCCCAAAACCCTCGCGCGTCCGCTGCATTGACTCGCTCGATCCTTAGCTTGTCCCGCTCTCGCACCAAGGCCATCTCATCCTGGTCCGCATGGGCCGCGAACTTGTCTCCGTAGCGCGCACCCATGTGGGCCATATCGACACCCAGCACCCAGAAGAGACGTTTTTTGTCTCTCTCGGCAATCTCACCCAGCACTCCAAGGAAACGCTTCACATGCTCGTCCTGTTCGGGAACTCCCCCGGCAAGAATGCTGAGGCCGAAGGATCCGCAGAGAACCGGGAGGATGCGCACGTTTGGTCCGTAAATGGCCTGCAGGAAAAGCACCTGAAATTCGATCGAATGCTCCACCGCATGGCAATAGTCCTCCGTGAGCGCCGCGGGTTGAGCGGCGAGCTCAGCCACCAACGCATCATCGATGGTTGTTCTTCCCAATGGAGTTTCGAAGGGTTTGCGGGTCAAACCAAATTTGCCCGGCTGGCCATAATGTGAGGTTCCGAGCACGATGAAGGTCCGGTCCCGCAAGTCCGGCGTTAGTTCTTGATAGGCCGCGCGGTAACTTTGCCAACCGCCGTGAGGACTGATATGGGGCGCCGCAATCCCGATCACTCCAGCCTGAGTCGAAGCCGCTCCCCCCAGATAGGCTTGCATCACGTTCTGCAGAGGCCCGATTTCTGCAGGATATGCGGACCCCGCGTGGGCCGCCAGACGCACCGGGCTCTGAATGAATGCCAACAGGCGCCGTTCCTTAAGCTGCGAGTAAGCCTCGTCCTCAAGAAAGCCCGCCCGGCTCATTGCTTCCATCAGGTGTTCAGCGGTACTACCGAATTCCGCCTGCAGGTCCAGGTCCGTCCGCACCCCGTCGAAGAACAGCAAGGCTCGAATCAAAAGCGGAGGAATGATTAACCTGGCATCAGAATAGCGAAGGCAATCGCGAATCAAGAGCCCGGGCCGGTCCGTTAGCGGCGAGAGCATGATATCCAAGTCGGTTCGAAGCCTGGGAAGGATCATTTTTCAGGACCAGGATCAGGTGATGTTTGCGTGACTTTCCTTTTACCGCCCCAACGCCTGGTCCCTTGACTCCAAACCATGCGCGTTGCTCGGGGAAAGAATCTGCAGCAGTTTGCTTGGATCGATGGTTACTTCCCGGAGCTCATCCGCACCAGTGATGTTCGGCTGCATGCTGAGGGTCAGCCGCAGGTCTCTGATGGACGTGGCGGAGACGACGTGCTCATAATCGACCTGAAAAAAATATTCTCCGCCCGCTGCGGCTAAGAACGACGCGCTGGGTTTGATCTCGCCAGATTGCATGGTCAACTCATGGTATCCGGGGGTGAGATAGAATGTCGCGCTTTTGTGTGGGGTCAGGGAAACGACTTCGTTCCCATCGGCAGATACTGAAACCCCGACCAAAAGCCTGCCCTGGCGATAGACATGGACAGTGGCCACTTTGCTTGGATCGATGGATTGCCCAACCATCACTGACGAAAAGAGAAGAAATATCGTGAAACCGCGAAAGAGCATAATGTAGTACCCCTCACTGGCAAGTGGCTCATGAGGGTAGAACACCCTCACAGAAGTCAGTTGCCTGAAGCAAGGAACGGCTTTTCCGCTGTTTCTTCCATGTTGCTTAAGTGCCATGAACGGGGACGCAGGTAGCCACCGGGGAAACTCCGTGCCCAACGACGGGGAGCGGAACTTGTTGACCATGAAGGGGAAACCGGCTCCAAGACCTATCACAGCATTTGCGCCTGCAGGTAAAGCGTTCCCATATAGATGCCCGCAGGCAAACGGTGTGGGGAAGCATGATGCGCACGTCCAAACCAGCATGATGCTGCAGCGACGAGAAAGTGGAATAGACAGTGAACCATGCCGGCAGCTGGTCGGCATGGGCTTTATAGAAGACGTAATAGGTTTGTCCGGGTTCGAGCCGAGCACTCATGGCTGAGAGTTCCACATGAATGTCGCGGTCGAGCGACCGGAAGACTCCCTGGCCATCTGCGGTGATGCTAAAGCTTTTCGGTTCGAGGACCACGACCATGGGAGTCAGCGTGCCGTTGGTGAGGGCGAACTTGCCGTCGGCTTTCACTTGGTATTCCGAAATGACCGGCTGCACCGTCTGGGCGAATACACAACTTTCTAGTAACAACCATGCACAGGCACACAAACCTCGAAGCGGCAAACCTTCCCCTCCCCAATCCAATGAGAAGCGCGCCGTTCGGTGCTACCGGTCTTTTCGTGTCTGTCCACTGGGTCCGGTTGCACCGCGATGAATGGTTGCGCCCCTTGCAGTGCGGAAACTACAGCGCCTGCGCTTGAATATTCAGCGTGCCCGTATAAGTACCCGCTGGGAGCTGCGGCTGGCCGGCCAGGTTAATTTCGAGATTCAGGTTGTCAGTCCGGTTGGCGGTTCGGTTGGTTCCCGTAAGCGCCTGAGTGAACAGAGTCAAGCCTGCTCCCGCCGCACCCAGAGGCGCGGTTTGAGTAAATGCGGTGAAGGTTGTGGGTGTGCCCGTGGTCACCTGGCCCAGCACTTCCGACGCGGGAATATTCGCCGGTGTGGTGGCTCCGTTGGTCAGCGCCGCGGTGGCACTGGAAAAGTAGCCAACCAACGTAACCGCAGTACGGCTCGCACTCAGCACCCACGCAGTGGTTATCGCTACCGGCGAGGTACCGGTTGCCGTTCCTCCGGATACCAGGGGAATGGCAACGGTTGACGGGGTCGCAGCGACGGTGAGCGATTCACCCAGAGTGGCCTTCAGAGCCACGCTTGCGGTGTTGGAATTTAATTGGCAGATTGCAGCCGGAATGGACAGGGTGAGCAGAGCAAGCACAGAAATCAGCTTGGGGGACAGTACGTTCTTGCGACTGGACATAGCGATTGCTCCTCGACACCGATCTCCTGCTCAGCGTGCAACCAGCGCTTCGATCTTTTCACCGAGTAGCAAGCCACCAAAAACGGGAGGGGGTTACCAGGGACGCAATGGGTAACCGTTAGGATGTCTTCTGAGTCTTTTATCGTCCGATGGGCCTAGAACATTAACGTGGCGGCTTTTGGAAGGGGTCGGCCCCGGTACGGCCGAAATCATTCCATTGGGGCTAAAGAGTCTGCCCCGCCGTTCACGATCTGGATGCTTGATGCCGATATAAGTATCGCGAGGGTCTAGGTCATACAGTCGCGGTGACAAATGAATCGCAGGCCACTGGTAGCAATTATCGCCGGGATCACAGTGCTGGCAGCGTTGCTCGATTTCTGCACTTCCGCAGAACTGGCCGGGTCCGTGTTGTTCACTTTTCCGTTAGCCTTATGTGTCACGCAACGGTCCAAGTGGCTGCTCTGGAGCACGGCCGCCCTTGCTATCCTGCTAAGCGCTGCAGCCGGGTTTTGGGGTTTCCATCGGGTGGCGCTGCTGAACCCCTGGTTCTCTCTGATAAACCGTGGACTTTTCATGGCGAGCCTGCTCACCTTTACAACCCTCATCCACTCATGGATTATCAAGAGTCACAAGGTGGCGCTGGATGCTGCGAAAATGGAGCGCCACAGCATCAGCCTCATCGCCAGAGTTGAACAACTCGAAGTGGAATTGGTGAAGATTAAGGGTCTCAACCGGGGAAGGCGAAAGCCGCTGCTGCTTACCATCAAGCAATATCAAGCCCTGGCCGCACAGCTTTCTGACCTGCACGGGACCATGGTTGTGGCAGCAATGTGTTCCGGAATGCGAGTTTCGGAAGTGCTTGCACTCAGGTGGGATCAATTGGACTTTGCAACCGGCATGATGTTCGCTCAGCCCGGTGCGGTGAGCCCCATGGACCCTGTTTTGGTGGAGGCCTTATTGGAATGGCGGAACAAGACTCCGGGCGCCGGGCTGGTGTTCCCGTCGCACATCACCGGCCGCTGCTACCATGCCGGACCCATCCAACAAGATTACTTCAGACCAGCTGCCCGGAAACTCGGCTTGGTGGGAGTGTGCTGGCACACGTTTCCGCATTCCTACAGGAACTGGATGGACGAGGATGGAACGGCCGCCGGAGTGCAACAAAAGCTCTTGCGCCACACCAACGCATCCACCACCACGAACATCAACAGCAACCCCTCGTTGAAGGGCAAAAGGAAGCCTAACGGCAAGATTGGCCGCCGGGCGTTACCCGGTGTGGGGCTTGGCGCCGGCAATTCCGCCGAAGCGCATAACATTGGATGACATTTAGTCGTTATTTCTTAACTTCGACGGTCACCGCTTCGAATGGCTGATCGCTGAGGTTCTCTTCTATCCGGGTCGTTGGCGTCTCCCAAACAACGTCGCCGGCCTGGTGTTCTACCGTCTCGATTTTTCCTGTAGAGTCCTTAACTCGAAATTTCTGATCGGTGAGAAAGACGGTTACGCGATCAGTGGAATACACGTGCATGGGCGCCACTCCGTGAGGCTTGATGCTAACCCTCAGAACCCGCACCTGAGGGTTCTCAAATTCCAGCGTGAAGTGGCCGGGATCGACCTTGAGTGGGTCGAGATGGCCGGCGATCGCCTTATCTGTACCAGAGGTCTTCAGTTCGATCTCGATGATGCTGAAGTCATGGTCAAGGACCTGCCCCGCGTGCATTCCATCCGCGAGGCTCCACTTCACCTGACCCGCTTTCCAATCGAACACCTCGGGTTGCCTTCCGTCCTGATATTCGAATCGTTGGCGTGCGGACTGGAGGTAGACCATGACCCGGTTCACGTCGTGCCGATGGAACTTTCCCGGCTCATGGTTGTTTTCGAGGGCACGGAGAACCTTCACCTCACTATTGTCGAACAACACCGCCGATGGACCCGTTGGGATGGAGGCCAAGGCAGCAGCCAGGAAAAACAGTGCGGCAACTTTCATGTGCCGGAGAATAGCTTATCGGCGGCTGAGGGGCAAATCTGTGGTAGACCTGTCTTTAGCCACGGACCCTCCCGGGAAATTTCGTTGATCGAAGCAGCGAATCCATCGTAAACAGAAACAGATCATGGAAAAAAAAGACACGAGCATTACAATGGAGGGCACTTCCGGGCTCACCTTGCAGGCAAATCGAATTTAACGCCGCGGCGCGCAACGGAACTGGCCGGCTGAGGGAATCGACATGAAACGCAACCTTGTAATCGCTGGTGCCGGAGTGCTTTGCCTGGCCGCACTCGGTCGGGGTTGTCGGGGCCTTGCGGCCAAAGGGCGTCTCAGGGCGCGCAGCCCGGCGCCCCCCCGGATGTCGAGGTGGTTCAGGTTGAGCAGAAGGATGTTCCGATTTTCGGCGAATGGATCGGCACCCTCGACGGGCTCGTCAATGCCGACGTCCGGGCGCAGGTTACAGGGTACCTGCAAAGGCAGGGCTATCAGGAGGGCGCGTTCGTCAGAAAGGGTCAGCTGCTGTTCGAGATCGACCCGCGGCCTTTTCAGGCAGCTCTGGACCAGGCCCAGGGCCAACTGGCACAGGCGAAAGCCGCACTCGCCAATGCCGTGGCAGTGCAGGGCCGCACGGACCTTGATGTCAAGCGCTACAAGCCCCTGGCAGAAGAACAGGCCGCCAGCCAGCAGGATCTCGACAATGCCGTCCAGAACAACCTTGCGGCCCTGGCCACGGTGGAAACGGCCAAGGCTCAAATCAAGACTTCTGAGGCCGCGGTGGAAACCGCGAAGATCAATCTCGAGTTTACCCGGCTGGTGGCCCCCATCGATGGCATCGCCGGACAAGCCCAACTGCAGGTCGGGGCGCTGGTCAATCCCAGCAGCGGGCCGGTCACCTCCGTTTCCACGGTTGAGCCCATCAAAGTTTATTTCACGGTCGGCGAGCCCCAGTATCTCGCATGGCGGAAGCGCTTCCCGACGGAGACCAGCCGCCAGGCGGCCGACAAAGCTCTGCGCCTGCAATTGATTCTGGCGGATGGTTCCACCTATGAGCACGAGGGCACGTTCTACTTTGCGGACCGCCAAGTCAATGAGAGCACCGGCGCAATTCGGATCGCCGGGCTGTTTCCTAACCCGGGAAACATTTTGCGGCCCGGCGGCTACGCCAAAGTGCGCGCCGTCGTCAGCCTGCAACATGACGCACTGCTCGTTCCCCAACGCGCGGTGTCAGAGCTGCAGGGCGGATACCAGGTCGCCGTGGTGGGTGGAGACAACAAGGTGAGCATTCGAACGGTCACGGTCGGTGACCGTGTCGGTTGCAGAGTGGGTGATCGCCAATGGACTGAATCGCGGCGAACGAGTCGTCGCCGAAGGGAGTACAGAAGGTGCGACCAGGGGCGAAAGTGAACCCCAAGCCGTTTGGGCGCGGAAGCCAGGGATAGATAGCCCGATGTCAAAGTTCTTCATCAACCGCCCCATCGTCGCCATGGTCATTTCCATCGTCATGGTGCTGGTTGGCGCGCTCACCATCCTGAGCTTGCCGGTCGCCCAGTTTCCCAACATCACTCCGCCGGAGATTCAAGTCCTGGCCACCTACGTCGGGGCGGACGCGCAGACCCTGGAGCAAGCGGTTGCCACGCCCATCGAGCAGCAGATGAATGGCGTGGACAACATGAACTACATGTATTCGCTGAATGCTACCGCCAATTCAGCCACCAGCCTGATCGTGGACTTCGACGTAAAGACCGATCCAAACACCGATTTCATTCTCACCCAATCGCGTGAAACGCAGGCCGCTTCTCAGCTTCCGACCGACGTCACCAACTACGGAATCACGGTTCGAAAATCCGTGACCGCTCCCCTCATGTGGGTTGCCATTTACTCGCCGCATGGAACCTACGATGCCAAGTTTCTGGCCAACTACGCGTACATCAATCTCGTGGATCCCATCCTCCGTTCGCCCGGCATTGGCAACACTACGGTATTCGGCGCCGGCCAATACGCCATGCGGCTTTGGGTAAGACCCGACCAGTTGGCAAAGCTGGGGATCACGGTCCCGGAAATCGTCAGCGCCATTCAAGCGCAAAATACGGTGAACCCCGCAGGTAAAGCAGGAGGCGAGCCTGCCCCCAAAGGCCAGGAATTTACCTACACGGTTCTGGCCCAGGGCCGCCTGGTCTCGCCGGAAGAATTCGGCAACATTGTGGTGCGCGAAACTCCCGACGGCGGTATCGTGCGGGTCCGCGATGTCGCTCGCATCGAGCTTGGCTCCCAGGACTATAGCGTCTGCCGGCCGTCTTGAACGGGAGGCCGGGCGCCATTATTGCCTGCTATCAATTGCCCGGCTCGAACGCGGTCGACGCCGCCGCCGGGGTCAAGAAACTGATGGCGGAAAGGAAACAACGCTTCCCCGAAGACATGGACTTTGTCGTCTCCCTGGACACGACAAAGTCGGTTACGCAAGGCATCAAGGAAATCGTCAAGACGCTTTTGATCGCCCTCGTCCTGGTGATCCTGGTGGTCTATCTTTTCCTGCAAAGCTGGCGTTCCACTTTGATCCCGCTGCTGGCGGTGCCGGTTTCGCTGGTGGGCACGTTCGTATTCTTCCCCCTGTTTGGTTTTTCCATCAACACGCTTTCTCTCTTTGGCCTGGTACTGGCGATTGGTCTGGTGGTGGACGACGCCATCGTCGTGGTCGAGGGCGTGGAGCGGCACATCGAGGAGGGGCTGACTCCAAAGAACGCCGCTTTCAAAGCAATGGAAGAACTCTCCGGCCCGGTGGTAGGAATCGCGCTGGTTCTCTCCGCTGTCTTCGTGCCCACGGCCTTCATTCCCGGAATTACTGGAAGGCTGTATCAGCAGTTCGCGGTCACCATTGCCATCTCCGTCATTCTCTCGGCGTTCAACGCGCTTACGCTCAGCCCCGCGCTTTCCGCGCTGCTTCTCCGCCCGCGGCAACCGAGCCGCGGCCTGCTGAGGAGATTCTTCGATTGGTTTAACCGCCGTTTCGAGCAGGCCACGGAGGGGTACGTCCATTGGAGCGGGGTACTGCTCCAAAAAACTGTCGTCGTGGTTGTACTGCTGGTGGCCTTTGGCGTGGCGGCGGGCTTCTTCGCCAGTCGCCTGCCCTCGAGCTTCCTCCCGGACGAAGATCAAGGTTACGCCTATGTCAATCTGCAACTGCCCAACGGGGCTTCGCTGGAACGGACGACTGCCGTCGCGGCGGATGTCGAAAAAATCATCATGAATACCCCCGGGGTTCAATACACGACCAGCGTCGTGGGTTTCAGTCTGCTTAGCTTTGTTCGCACCAGCTATAACGCGTTTTTCTCCGTGACCCTCAAGCCCTGGGACCCGCGCACGTCGAGAGCGCAGCAATTTCAATCGATCAAGGCCCATCTCAACCGGGAGTTGAGCAAGTTGCCGGCGGGAGTTGCGTTCAGCTTTTCTCCGCCTGCTATTCCGGGCGTCGGCACTGCCGGCGGATTCACCTTCATCCTCGAAGACCGTTCGGGCGGCGATATTCCGTTCCTGGCCAGGAACCTGAACCTTTTTCTTGACGCCGCTCGAAAGCGGCCGGAAATCGCCAGCCTCACCACCACTTTCCTGCCCAGCGTTCCGCAGAAATTTGTCGATGTAGACCGCGACAAGGTGCTGAAGCAAGGGGTGAACCTGAACGATGTCTACCGCACCATCCAGGCGTTTATGGGCGGTTATTTCATCAACTATTTCAATCGTTTCGGCCGCCAGTGGCAGGTGTATATCGAAGCCGAGGGTGAGGACCGCGCCAGGGCAGAGAACGTCGGGCAATTCTATGTCCGCAACAACAAGGGAGAGAATGTCCCCTTGTCCACCCTGACCACTGTCAAGCCGCGCTACGGTCCGGAATTTACCATGCGCTTCGACGAGTACCGTTGCGCGCAAATCAACGGCAGTGCGGCGCCTGGCTATAGCGCGGACCAGGCAACGGCCGCGCTGGAAGCTGTTTTCAAGCAGACGATGCCGCGAGAAATGGGCTTCGACTACTCCGGTATGTCGTTTCAGGAACAGAAAGCCCGGGAAGGTGTTCCGCCGGCGGCGATCTTCGGGCTTTCGCTCTTGTTCGTCTTTTTGATTCTTGCCGCGCTTTACGAAAGCTGGTCGTTGCCCTTTAGCGTATTGCTGAGCACGCCGGTGGCGATCTTTGGCGCGTTTTTCGTGCTGTGGCTCCGCCGCGTCGTTCTGGGCGCGTTCCTGCCTGCTTACCTGGTTCAGATCGAGGGCGACGTCTACTCGCAGATCGGGCTGGTGATGCTGATCGGGCTGGCAGCCAAGAACGCGATTCTGATCGTCGAGTTCGCCAAGGATCAGTACGAGCATGGAAAGCCTCTCGCGGAAGCGGCGCTCGAAGGCGCCCGGCTTCGGCTGCGGCCGATCCTGATGACGTCGTTCGCATTTATTCTCGGCTGCGTGCCGCTGTGGACCGCAACCGGCGCCGGCTCGGTGGCGCGCCAGATCATGGGAACCACGGTGATCGGTGGGATGATGGCCGCCAGCGCCCTCGGGATCTTCTTCGTCCCGGGGATTTTCTATCTGGTGGAAAAATGGTCCGGCGCCGGCAAGGAGCGTGTCTGCCGGGCCATTGCCGGAAACGGTATTCCCCGGAGTACGGGGATTGAGAACAAACGGAGTTGCACGTCATGAAGCCGGCACGATTGCTGATTGCGCTGTTGGCATCCGGCTTGCTCGCCGGTTGCATGGTCGGTCCCAATTATCATCGGCCGGCGGTTCAGACTCCGCCCGCATATCGTGATTTGGCAGACAAGCCCCAGCTTCAGGCCCAGGCCGCCTCTTATGCGGATCTTCCCTGGTGGCAGGTCTTCCAGGACCCGAAGCTGCAAGAGCTTATTCGCATAGCGCTCAAACAAAACTACGATTTGCAGCTGGCCACAGAGCGCATCGTTGCCGCCCGCGCCCAGCTGGCCATCACCCGCTCCAGCCTGTTTCCTCAGGTGCAAGGCAACGGCAATTTCAGCGGTGGAAAGCAAAATACTTTCCAAACCAAGTACAACTTTCTCACCCTTACCACCGACGCAGCGTTCCAGCTGGATCTCTTCGGGCGTCTGCGCCGCGCAACCGAGGCGGCACGAGCCCAGCTTCTGGCTACGGAAGCCGCGCGGCAAACTGTCGATATTGACGCTGGTCAGCGACGTCGCCGCCGACTACTTCGCCCTGCTGCAACTCGACCTGCAACTGCAGATCACGCAAGATACGGTCAAGACACAGATAGATTCGGTCAAACTCACCCGGCTGCGCCTGGACCACGGTGTGGCTACCAAACTGGATGTGCTGCAGGCGCAGCAAGTTCTCGATACTGCGAATGCCGCTGTTCCTGACCTGGAACGGCAAATCGGTCAGGAGGAGGACGCCATCAGCATCCTGCTCGGCAATTACCCGCAGGATGTGGCGCGCGGGCTTCCCCTGGTGGCGCAAACACTTCCTCCCGAAGTGCCGCCCGGGCTTCCCTCCTCCATCATCGAGCGCCGGCCCGATATTCGCGAGGCGGAACAGAACCTGGTTGCGGCGAACGCCGAAATCGGGGTCGCCAAGGCGGAGTTTTTTCCGCAAATTTCGCTGACTGGGTCGGGCGGCGGTTCTTTCGGAAGAAGCAGCGCTTTCTCCAGCCTCATGAGTTCGCAGCTTGGCTTCTGGTCTTACGGCGCCCAGGTAAGCCAGCCGATTTTCACTGGCGGCGCGCTGCGCGGGAATCTGCGGCTGGCTGAGTCGCAGCACCAGCAGGCTCTCATCGCCTACCGGCAAACCATTCAGCGGGCCTTCGGAGACGTCTCCGATGCGTTGATCGGCTATCAGAAGCTCCACCAGGTGCGCGTTCGTCTGGAGGATAATGTCGCGGACCTGCAGGAGTCTGTCCGCCTGTCGAACATGCGTTACAAGGGGGGTACGACGACCTATCTCGAAGTGTTGGACGGGCAGCGGTCGCTCTATTCCGAAGAACTGACCCTCGCGCAGGCGCGAGGCAACGAGTATCAGAGCCTGGTGCAACTTTATCGAGCCCTCGGCGGCGGTTGGCAACAGTAGCAGGTTTTATGTTCAGTATTGACAATCGGTCGGATTTGATCAAACAATAGGCTGACTTAAGCAAACTGCAAGTCGATGTGGGGTATCTCCCGTTATCGTGCACTTACTTCAGGGTACACGCTAAGATTGATCTTCGCAGCGGGCAGAACGCGAAAGCTCGCTCACGGATTTGGAATCGTTCCGCGTCAGTAGAGTCGCGTATCGCATAACGACCACACAGCTGGCGCACGTCCTCTCTGCATGGCAGGGTCCGCAAATAGAGAACTGTCTTCTTGCCTTTTCATTCGAAGCCTTGAGGTCGCAATGCCAAAGGATCCATTTATGAGCGTTATCGTTCCTTGCTACAACGAGGAGGCGGTTTTGCGCCATTGCCATTCAAGGCTTACGCGGGTCCTTGAGAGCAATTACGGTAACGAATTCGAGATCATCTATATCGACGACGGTTCTACGGATCATAGCGAAGAGATCCTTCGATCCCTTCATCGGGATTCCCCTCAGACGCGGGTCATCATGCTCTCGCGGAATTTTGGCCACCAGGCAGCGGTGACCGCAGGCCTCACTGCCGCCAAAGGTCAGTGCGTCGTTATTATGGATGCCGACCTGCAAGATCCGCCGGAAGTTATCCCGGACATGGTCAGCCGGTGGCAGGAGGGATACGAAGTCATTTATGGCGTTCGTGAAATGCGGGCGGGCGAGAGCAGCTTCAAATTGAAAAGCGCACAAATCTTCTATCGCTTGATCAACAAGCTCTCCGATGTGGAAATTCCCCTGGATACGGGAGACTTTCGGCTGCTCGACAGACGAGCCGTGGATGCGATGCTGGCGATGCCGGAACGGCACCGTCTGCTGCGCGGCATGTCCAGCTGGATCGGCTTTCGCCAGTTCGGATTCAAGTACGCCCGCGATGCCCGTTTTGCTGGCGAGACGAAATATCCACTGGGCAAGATGATCAACCTGGCGCTGGATGGGATTTTCTCCTTCTCCACAGTTCCTTTGCGCTTTGTCACTACGCTTGGAATATGCACTGCGATGCTGGCAGTGGCGGGTATCCTTTATTCGCTCATCGTACGCATCTTCACCCCGCATTGGGTGCCTGGCTGGGCGACGCTCATCCTGGCGATTCTTCTTATGGGCGGGGTGCAGATGTTCGGTTTCGGCATTCTCGGAGAATATATCGGCCGCATCTACACGGAAATTAAACAACGGCCGTTGTTTGTGGTCAGAGAGATGCTGGAACTAAACTGCAGCGCCGAAGGGTTGAGACCGCAACCGCAGTTCTCACATATTGCGCCCGATGGAATTCTTTCTCGCACCGGTTGACGAACTGCAGAGGACCAGGTCTATGCTCCGCTTGAGAGGACGCGCTCTGCAGGCGTTTGCCGTTCTGGTTTTCGTTTGCTGCGGCGGACCGTCATTCTTCGCCCAGACCCAGCCTCGGGGACAGAAACAACCAGCCACAAACGGGGTTACGTTTGATCCCACGCAGCGGGAGGTTCAACCGTCGCTGTCTGTCGATCGGGATCCGATTCTCTCCCCGGACCCGGAAGAAACTGCACCGAGCCCGGATATTACCGGGTACACACTTCAGCCGGGCGAGATCCAGAAGCAGAAGAGTGGCGTCTACACCCTGCGGGAAGATGTGGATGAAGTGCAGTTGAACTGCACCGTGGTCGATGAAGAAGGCCACTTGGTCAAAGATCTGGATCGGGGCGACTTCCGCGTCTGGGAAGACAATGTTCCCCAGACCGTCGCATCCTTACGGCACGAGGACCTTCCTGTCTCGATTGGGATTCTGGTCGATAACTCGGGTTCCATGCGGGACAAGCGTGCTTCGGTGAATGCGGCTGCCTTAGAACTGGTACGGACCTCGAACCCGGACGATGCGGCATTTATCGTGAATTTTTCCGATCACGCTTACCTCGATCAGGACCTTACCTCCAACATTCATGAGCTGGAGCGTGGGCTCTCACGGGTCGACTCCAAGGGGAGCACGGCTCTCTACGACGCGGTGGTGGCTTCGGCGGATCAATTAGCTCAGCACGCGAAACAGCCCAAGCAGGTGGTGCTGATCATTACGGACGGGGAGGACAACGCCTCGAGGCTGACCCTGGAGCAAGCGATCCACCGGGTACAGCGCCTTGGCGGCCCGGTGGTGTACGCCGTCGGATTACTCTTCGACGACGTAAATAAGGATAAGTCCGCTCGAGCCAGGCAAGCGCTGGAGACGCTGTCGGCGGATACCGGCGGTATCGCTTATTTCCCGCGCTCCCTGCAGGAGGTGAACCAGATTGCGGAGGAGGTGGCTCGCGATATCCGGAACCAGTATACGATCGGCTATCATTCGACCAAGCCGGCCAGCCTGGGGGGTTATCGAACCGTCCGGGTGGAGGCGAAAGCGCCCAAACACCGCAGGCTGGTGGTCAGGACGCGCACCGGGTACTACCCCGATCAGTCGCAGCGGCCGGTACAGACGGCAGAGAAGACGCCGTGATCCTTAGCCACGAACCCGGGGTGAGCCCATATCCCCAGCTTTTAGTCGCCCTTGCCTCTGGTCTGCTGGGCTGTGGTTCTTGGGTCCGGCAAGGCAGGGATCACCAGATACCTTTGTCGCTTCCAGTGATTTTCTGTCCAACCGCGGCCGCGGTGGCCAGCCATGGCAGTAAGCCGAGCCGGGCACTGCTGTGCAATTTCCGTTTGCAGAGTAAGCCTGTCAGTTGAGTTCCGTAAAGGCTAGCGGATTGCGGCACGATCGGGACCCGCAGGAAGCCTCGGCTGAAGTAAACTTCAGCACCGCCGAACCGCGCGGAAGCGAGTACGAAATCAGGAAGATCCAGACCAGGGCCTCGCCAATGTTTCAGGTAGTCCGAAACAATTGCCAGATAGGTTGCCACCCCTTCCCAGATACCCGCGTCTTTCGCCGAGGATCGCAGGTCCTGATAGTCGATTGCACCCGCCTCAGCGAGCGTGGCCGTGTCCAGGATGTCACACAGCCGGAAGTAGAAATGGCGGTACATGCGCTGCAAGGTAGAGATCATCAGGCGATCCGAGGCCGCGGGCACGGGAAATGCATCCTCCGCGATGCGGACCGTGCGGCCGCGCCCGACGAGGCGAGAGGCAAGAGTGACCTGTTCCCCCGTTTGACCCAGACGGCCTACGTGAATCTCCACCGCCTCGGGCAGCCCTGGTATAAGGAAGTTCCATTTGTGCGCCAGGCGATCTCCCCAGCTACGGGGCGCTAATTGCGCATGAAAGCGGCTCCTCATCAGCTGCAAAACTCCCTGCTCATTCGCGCTGGTATACAGATCAAGGTCGCTGCCCAGATCGGGCCAGTGATCCAGGGATTTGATAACCAGGATCTCGTAGCCCGCCTCCTGGAATGCACCGCAAATCTCATGCAGGAACGAGATCGCGTTGGTGATGCGTCCTCGCTCTGCTTCGAGCGCGATCAGCGCCCACTCCGCGTCAGGCAGGATGTTGACCGCGGCTTCCAGGCCGCGCACGAGGACGTGGTTGGTGTCCGCCAACGTCAACAAATCTTGGCGTTCGTCCCGGCTGATCTGGGTAATTCCTGAATCTGCGTTGCGCTCCCCAAAGAGCAGGCGGGACAGGATGGCCAGAGACTTCGACGAAGGCAGAGCAGTGGGACTAACCATATCGTATGAAGCTATTTGACAGGCGGCGCGACGGGAGTGTTGTCCCGGCGTATGAGTTGAACCGGACCCGTTTCCCGGTGTAAAGCCTGAGCGTTCTGATCGATTTCGCTATCCACTTTCTGATCGCTGTCGGTTGCGACAGCCGTGAGGTGTTTCCCTTCGGCTGAACGATCAGTTGCCAGGCCAATCCGCGCGTCCGCACCGACGGCTTTCCGTGCCTTCGCGTATAGAAGCTGCGCGGTTTCAAGGTCGCCGTTCTTCTCCGCAACGTAACCCAGGTTGTTGAGCGAGAACGCACTGTTTGGGTCAATGGAGTAAGCCTGCAGGAAGTCTTGTTGGGCGGTTTGCCAGTCGTTCCGGTTGGTCGCCGAGACTCCGCGCAGGGTGAGCATTTCAGCCTGCAACTGTGCGGGATCGGTTTCGTCGATGCGCTTCTTCAGGCGCCTTGCACTCTCTGCAGCCAACTCAACCACCGGCCTGCCTCTCCATGAGTCCTTCAGGGTGACAATGACTGGCTCCGCAGAGCCGGAACCAGCCGCAGCCGTGTAATACTTCAACCCGCTCCCGTAATCTCCCGTAGCTTCCTCGGCAACTCCCAAATTATTGAGGGTGAATGGGTTCCGCGAATCGAGAACCAAAGCTTGCCGCAAAAGAAGGTCGGCCTCGAAATTCAGGCCCTGGGACAAGAGTTCCATCGCCTGCACGTTCATCCGATTCACTTGCAGAGGAACGTTCTTTAAACCACTGAGGGCATAGTTCATCGGCTTGCCTTCCAGCTGCGCGTCGTTGCTGCGGTCGACCAGTGCGCCTGAGCCCTGTTCTGAGGCCAGTGCATAGAACTTGAGGGCGCGATCCAGTTTTCCCTGCAGTTCAGAGATGTAGCCCAGGTTGTTCAGGGTGAAAGGGTCGGCAGGATCATACAGATATGCCTTGTAGAAAATTCCCTCAGCCTTTTCGTACTGGTGGCCCTGGATGGCGCTAACGCCCTCCCGGTTGAGGCGCTGAACCGGTGTCAGCTCGCTATACTTGGGAAGAGTGATTCGAAGGTTTTGTGGCCACGCATTTTGGCATAGCAACGCTGCGATGAAGGCAATGCATGTGAGCGGCGTTAATCGTGTACCTGACATGTGGGGTGTTTCACCCTTTCAGTTCCATCATCAAGCAAGGGTTAGGAAATGTTCAAGAGAAAGGATGGGCCAAGTGGGTTGCTATTTCGCAATTCTGCTATTGAGCAGCCTGTGCATTGCACAGACTGTCGACACGCCGGCCGGCCTCCCCTCCACTCCCGCGGGACAGAGTACAGTCATCGGGGGCGCGATCCGCGACGTAGACCCTGTCCGGGATCAGTTTACGCTTAAAATTTTCGGCGCCCGGTCGATGAAGATACTCTACGACGAGCGCACACAGCTTTATCGTGACGGAGTGAAAATCCCCCTGCGCGATCTGCGCGCGGACGCTCATGCTTCGGTGCAAACGGTTCTTGACGGAACCAACGTCTTTGCCGTCAGTATCCATATATTGTCGCAATCGCCCGAAGGGGAGGTCCACGGGCAGGTGCTCAATTACAACCCTGCCACGGGAATATTGACGGTGAGCGACCCCCTGTTTCGCGAGCCGGTCGAATTGCTGGTTCCCACAGAAACTCCGGTGGTTGGTGTAGGTCAGGCCGCCGCCGGCCCTTCCGATCTCCACCAGGGAGCTCTGGTAGATATCAAATTCAAGCCTGGCAACGAAGGCCGTGGTGTGAGCAGCCAGATCGAGATTCTGGCTGCGCCAGGGTCTACATTCGTGTTCACCGGGAAGGTGAGTTTTGTCGATCTGCACTCAGGCCGGCTGGTTCTGATCGATCCGCGGGACGATGAAAGCTACCAGGTATCCTTCGATCCCGCCCGCTTCCCCGCTAGCCGCGAGCTTCGCGAAGGCACTAACGTGACGGTGACTGCAGACTTCGACGGCGCCCGGTATGTAGCCCGCGCGATTACAGTCAATTAATGGGGCTTAGAGTCTGCGTGCGATCCCACCAATTCACCGATCGAGTCCCGGAGGGACGGCTGAGAGTAGCCCAGGGGCGCGGCATTCATTCCACCCGGTTTCTCACGGCCCCATATTTGTCGGGGCGCAGGGATCGTAGCCCAAGGTCGCCGGAGTGACGGGAGCCGGTGGTGTGGGGGGCTTGGCCCACGGTACGTTGTTGAAATCGAAGAACTCCAGCAGGTTGGGTTGCGCGGCATCACGGGGAGTCAGGTGGGCCGTGCTCCCGATAAAGCGGTTTTCAACAAACTTGATCACCGCGGTGTGATCCATGGGTGTGTGCGAAACATAGTGCCGCCGCGTGAACGGCGAGATGATCATGTTCGGCAGGCGGAATCCGAGTTGCGCGCCAAAGCCCTGTACCGCCGCGGCATCGCCGGGATTCGCACCAGGATCAGTGGAGGCCAGGTCGCAATGCAGCGTAGGCTTCCCACCGCTTGGCAAGCAAGGACCAAAAGCATCGGGATTTACTGCAATCTGTGAGATATCCGGGATTGCTCCTAATGACGCATCAGTGTTGTCGTTGGAATGGCCGGGCACCGGTGGAACGTGATCGTAGGGGCCGCCACCCTCGTCGTAGCTGAGGAAGAACACGGAATCCTTCCACGAAGGGCTGCTCATAAAAGTATTCAGGATATTTGCCACCTGCGCCTGGCCGGTCAAAATCGATTGGCCCGACCCGGGATGTTCATCGTTGTTCCCGTAGCCGGCTTCAATGAAAGCAAAACTGGGAAGCGTGTTGTTGGCCAGATCAGTGAAAAAGCGAGAGAGAGGGGCGATGTGGTTGGGATCGATGCAGAAAGAATTCGACGCATCGCCAACCACGCTGGAGGGCTGGGTCGTACCCGTGCATGGAGCGCCGGTTGGGTCTTGATAGAGATACTGATACGAGTAAGCCAAAGAAGAAAAGTTGGTTGCCGGGTAGTTGGCATTCGGTGCGGAGGAGCAGTCATCCCCGGCAAGGCAAAGGTCGTCGGTGACCGTGTAGTAGATCTTCCAGGACACGTTGGCCTGGTCGAGCTCCTGGAATATGTTCGGGACATTCAGCTGACCGGTAAGACCATCGTCTTTGTTCGGATCCTTGACCAGGCCCTGGGTCGTTCCCCCAGTGAAGGTGGCAAGGCGATTACTGATGCTCTTACTGGAAAACGGCGAGAACCAACGATCCGAGAGGGCGAACTGAGATGCCATGTAGTAGTAATAGTTGAGCAAGCCCTGGTCGTAGTACCCCATGGAGCGCATGCCTGTGAGATCGGTGAAATTGCCGGAACAACTGCGGGCTGGCCCAGGAATCGTGCAGCTCTTGGCGTAGCCCTCGGCATTGTGGACAAACCCATCCATCAAGATCGGGCGGGTGGTAAGAAAGTCGTAGCGATTCACCTGCCCGTAGCTTGCCAGCCAATCCGAAGACTCATCGTCGATGCAGGTGCTGGTGAATTTGAACAGAGAATAGGTATCCCCTTCATCGTCCTGATTGCTGATTTTGCTCAGCTTGTCGTCAATTCCATCCACCTCATAGTCTTTGCCATCGTCACCAATGTTCAGGCCGTTTGCTTTGCGGTAAGGATTCAGCATGCCGAAATAGTTGTCGAAGCTATGGTTCTCCTGGAGCATGAAGATGACATGGTCGATGGATTGAATGCTTCCCGGCGCACTTACCGTCACCGTCGCAGTGGCCGAGGCATTCCCTCCGGCCCCGGGTGCGAGGGCTGTGTAAGTGGTGGTGGTCAGTGGGGCTGACCGTTAGCGTGCCACCACCCGGCTGCAGGGTGTAGGTGCTGCCATCCGTCCCGGTCACCTTTACCTGGGTAGCATTGGTCGCGGTTACCGTCAGGGTGCTGGGGTTTCCTGAGATAATCGCCGCCGGGTTGGCAACGATGGCCACCGTCGCCGCCGCCGCCGGCACCACCGTCACCATCGTCGTGGCCGACGCCGTTCCTCCTGCTCCGCTCGCCACCGCAGTGAAAGTGATAGTGGCGGCCGGGCTTACCGTCAGCGTACCCCCGCCAGCAGGGAGACTATATCCACTGCCGTCGGTGCCCGTGATCGTTACCTGGGTCGCGTTGGCTGCACTCACAATCAAGGTGGACGAACTGCCAGATGGGATGGAAGTGGGTTTCGCCGTGATGGTGACGGTTGGAGCCGCTGGGGGAGCAACTGTCACCGTAGCACTGGCGGAAGTTTTCCCTCCCAACCCTGTCGCGGCGGCGGTATAGGTCGTCGTCGCTTTCGGGGTGACCTTCTGCACACCACCGCTGGACTGGAGGCTGTAGGTGCTGCCGTCGCTTCCGGTGATGGTGACCTGAGTCGCATTGGTTGCCGTTACCGCCAAGACGGAGGAATTGCCGGCAGTGATCGAAGCGGGATTGGCGATAATGCTGACCGAAGGAGTTGGACTTGCACTCACCGTTACCGTCGCCATCGCGGAGGCGCTGCCTCCCGCCCCAGTGGCAACTGCGGTGTAAGTTGTAGTCATCGTGGGGCTGACCGTCTGCGTGCCCCCACCCGCCTGAAGCGTATACGCACTGCCGTCGGTGCCCTTAACCGTCACTTGGCTCGCATTGGTCGCGCTCACTGTGAGTGTGGACGAGCTGCCGCCGCCGATCGATGCGGGGTTGGCAGCGATGGTTATTGTCGGCGTCGGAGCCGGAGCCGGCGTCATCGTCACCGTCGCGGTCGCGGAAGCGCTGCCCCCACTGCCGGTCGCAACTGCGGTGTAAGTTGTAGTCGCAGTGGGGCTGACCGTCTGCGTACCTCCGCCCGCCTGGAGGGTATACGCACTGCCATCGGTGCCCTTAATTGTCAGCTGAGTCGCATTCGTCGCCGCGACACTCAGGGTGGATGAAGCGCCGGCATTGATGGAAGTGGGATTCGCAGTGATGCTGACCGTCGGCGCCACAGCTGGACTACTGGACGGGAGGGATTCATTGTTGCTGGAACCTGCGCCGCACCCGGTGAGCGAACATGGCTATCACTGCCGCCGGAAGCAGCCGACGAGAGAGACCGAAGAATGCTCACCTTGTTCCTCATGAGGTCACTTATATCTGCGCGATATCAAACGATGAGGCGTCGGCTTTTACCGGCTCCAAATGGGGACGGCTCTCCTGGCCAGCCTCGGCTTCCCTGCCATCGCCCGAAGAGGGAGCAGGCAGCCACTCCCGCCGGCGCCCGGCAAACGCCTCCTTATATCTGTTGAGCTCGAACCAGCGGAGATAATTGCGGACGACAGTTGCCATCGTCATCTGCAGGCCTGCGGCAAAGTTCTGCTCCGACATGCTGCGCTGCAGTTCAGGAGATTGCAGGATGGTAACCAGCTGATCCGCGAGGTCGACGGCGTCGCCTATCTTGTAGAACCTCATGGCCATGTCTTCGTCCAGGGCCATCTCACGAAACTCCGCGATGTCGGCAGATACGACCGGCACTCCGTACTCGCACGCCTGATGCGCCGGGCCGCTCGACCCGGTAGAGGAGTCGTAGGGCATCACCAGAACCGAGGTGGATTTGAAAAGCTCAGGGATGTCGTCTTCGGGAACGTATCCCCGAAAGTCAGTTGGGAGATCTGCGGGTTGCGCCTCGCGTATCGACTCCCAATAACCGGCCTTGGTGTGATGATTGGCGCCGGCTACCACCAACCTGGCATTCGGAACCTTCTTCAAGACGGCTGGAAATGCCTCCATCAATGTCTCCAGGCGCTTGTAAGTGCCCCAGTGCCCGATGGCAAGGATGCGCAGTTCAGGATTGCCCCTTTTGCTGAAATCCGGGGGAGTGGGAGTGCGCGCGAATGTCCCGTGAGTAGACAAGAGAACGTTGCGCACGGAGTACTTGGTGATCAGAGTGCGGCGATAGCCGGGAAGCAAAACAGAAACCGAATGCGCTTTGAGCAACATCCTGGTCACCATCTCACTCCCTATACGAAACAGCTTTTCGCGCGAGCCCTGCACCCCGGCGCCGGCAAAATCGACGTGTTCGGTGATGTGGTGCAGGGTGACGTGGGTGTAAAAACCAGAGGCTCGCAGGAGCGCAGGCGCAGACAGGCCCAGGAATGCGGCAAACGGTTTTTCTGGCGTAGCAAAGCTGGAGAAGACAAGATTGAACCACACTACGTCAGGTTTCAAGCTGCGAACCGTCTTCAAGAGGCACATGGGAGTCGCCATGCTGCCAAACTTCCAGCAGCGGATGACGCTAAACCCCGGCAGCTCCTGCTGTTGCTGGCCGTCCAGCGGGTTGCCTTTGCCATCGGTCGCAAAATCATAAGCAGTCAGCTCGTCGGCAAGAATCGTCAGGCTGACGTTGGGATGGCGCTGAAGTTCCTGGGCAATATGGAAGGCATATTCGTTCAACTGCCGCCCGCTGGGAGGGAACGTCGCGATTAGGCAGATCTTCATCGGTATCGCCTTCAAAACAGGGTGAGGCTTGCATACGGTCTGAACTGTTGGTTATGCCCACCCGGGAAATTGAAGAAAGTCTCTTCCTGCAGCCCGCCCGAGATACGAATCGGATACTGCAGAGTGACCTGCTCCGCTTTCGTCGTTGAACTTGCGGTGGAAGGGTCTTGCATAGGAGATGGAAACACCATTTTGCGTCGCGTCGTAGACGTGGAAACCCCGGGTACTGGAGTATGCGGTCGAGGCCTGTAAGTCCCAGTTGCGGGTCAGGGCGTAGTCCACACTTGCCTGCCGGGCGCAGGTCCTGGGCGATGCCCGAGTTCGGTGGTACGATCCGCCATGCCCGCAGGTCTTCTGCGATCGCTCTCACATTCAGCCGATCAGAAAACCGGCGTTCGAATCCGATATACGAGGAGGTGTAGTGGTTCTTATAACCATCGGGCGAGAACGTCTGTTCGCTTGCTCCCCATCCGGTGACCAGGGCCGTTTTTCCCCATGGTTCTCCGACGCGAAAGTCGACCCCGCCGGTGAGCGACCGCGAGGAAAGATTGCTCTCGGTAAATGGGCCAGATTCCCGAATGACAAACCCGCTCGCCGCAAGCAGGTTAAAAAAGGAACTCGTCGACACGTAGGTGAATACACGAAAGAGGTTCTGGTTCATCTGCACCGGAGACTCGGAATCGCGGCGAATGGTGCCCTGGACGCCACTGTTAAACGTCAGCACGTTGGTACCCAGATGAACGGTAGGATTCAGCCCGAAGCTCAGACTGTAATCGGTAGTGTTGCGATTCACAACCGAATTTGTGCTGGGCACCGATATCTGCCCTTGCGCATTGCGCACCTGGAAGAGGCCGCTGGCCGTAGGAATATCGCCCAGATGCAGATGATAGGCGGCGGTCCCCTGGGTCTCGAGCGAGGAGCGCGGCGGAGGCAGGAGCGAGGGTTGGGATGGCGACACCGGAAAGGTTGCATCCAGCTTGGAATCAAGCACGTAGACTGTCGTGTCTTCGAAGATCGGGTCGAGGGAAACATGGGACAGGAAGCTGGCCGCGGGAGTGATTCTCAGCCCTTCGTCTGCGCCGGCCGCGAGCAGGCTCTGCTCGGCGGTCTGATCTTCCCCCGCGGCGTCGGTGGCCTGAGCAAAGGCGGTGAGCGCCTGTGCGCCGCGATGCTCCTGGCGAAATACGTTGGCCTCCGCCAACAGGTACTGGTAATCCAGTTCGTTGTCCGCTGACCTCTTGACCGTGGCCAGCTCGCCCCGCGCCCTGGCGGTATCCCCGATGGCAAGGTAGTTGTTGGCCAAGCCAACGCGGACGGACATATCGGTCGCGCCCGCGGCCTTGGCACGCTGCAGGTACGACTGGGAAAGCTCGTACTCATGCATGCCGCGAAATACATCCGCCGCCTCAATGTATTGGTCACCCGTAACCGGTGTCGTCTCCCCCGCCTGTGCTTCCATCAAAGCTAAAGCAATTTGCCGGCTGGCATCATCCTCGCGATTCTGCTGTGCCATGAGGGTAGCGATCGCCAGGCGCACATTGACGCGGTCGCTGTCTGGGGTGAGGAGCGCTTTGCGAAAGCGGGCCATGGCTTCATTCTGGTCTCCGAGCGTGTTCAGAGCCTCGCCCGTGGATACATAGATGCCGCTTCGGATTAGATTTTCGTAGCTCGACATGGCCGGCGTTTGCTCGGCGTGCTGCTCAGCCAATTGCACATAGCGCAGGCTTTGCTCCCGGTCTTGCAGGTTTGCCCAGGCCCGGGCGAGGATCGCGTACACCATGGGATCGCGGGGAGAAAACTTCTCCGCGATCAGCAGCTGATGGATCGCATCGTGGTATCGGCGCTCCGCAAAGAGCGCATTCCCCAACCCCAGGTAAAGCGATCCATCCTTGGGAGAGAATTTCAGCGCGGCCCGATATTCGATGGTGGCCTTCTGCAGCAAGCCCTCCCGGCCATAGGCGGTTGCCCGAATCACGTGGATGGGCTCCGAGTCGCCCATCGCCGCTTCGGCAAGCTGAGCATGGCGCAGGGCGGCCTGGGGCTTTCTCAGATCGAGATCAGAAAATGCCAGACCCAGGTGGGCCTCACCGTTCTTCGGTTGCCGCTTGAGGGCGGCCTCGAAGGCGACGGCAGCAGGCTGGGGCTGGTGCAAGTCGTTCAACACGTACCCGAGGTTTACGTATGCCGTCACGATTTCAGGATTTCGCTTGAGCACCTCGGCAAAATCCATCCGCGCCAGAACAAGTTGGCCTTCGTGCTTGTGAACATAGCCGGCCAGCAGAGGAATGTCCGGCTCGTTCGGTAAGCGCTGGTCGTATTCCGAGGTAAGGCTTAGCAACTGGTTGTAATCATGAAGGTTGAGGAGATCGTAACCGAGATAGACCACCCCGTCTCTATCTTCGGGAAGCACCTTGATGACTTCACGGCCGACGTCAGCCGACTGCTGATACTCTCCCTTGAAACTCAGATACCGCTCTTTTTCGAGCAGGACCTGTGGTTCCTGTTGCATCTCGCCGATGGCCCGGCTGAGCCAGGTTTCGGCCAGAGTGAGTTTGTGCGCTTCGATGGCGGCGTTCATTCCGCCGGCGACAATGAGCGGCTTGCGGGGAGCCAGGGCATATGCCCTGGAATAAGCAGCTTGCGCCTTGATCAGGTCGCCGCGGGCGGTGTACAAATCGCCCAGGGCCAGGTAGGGCACATACAAGGAAGGGTCCGCTCGTGCCAGCCGCTGGAAATATTTTTCCGCTTCCCGGTCGTCTCCGGCAAGCCGGGAGGCATAACCCAGGGACGTCAACGCGAACCGGTTGACCGGATCGATGGCGAGGATTCGCTTGTAGGTTGCGATCGCCTCCGCGGTGCGCCCAAGTCTCATCAGCAAGTCTCCATCCAGCTGTAAGCTGCTGGGATCGCGAGCATTGAGAGAGAGAGCTTCGGTCATATCGCCCAGTGCGCTATCGAGCTGGCCGGCATTCATTTTGATGAGCGCTCGCAAGCGCAAAAACTGCGCCCGGTTGGGGCCCTGATCGTCGAAGCGCGCCGATGGCCGCCTGCGCTGTTTCGAGCTGGCTGCGGGCGGCGTCTGCGTTCTTGAGATTTTGATAGAGCTGCATCAGATCCATATGCAGCTGAATGCCATAAAGGGGGCCCTCAATAGGGGTTTCGGGCAAACTGGCCAGAGCGGCACTATATTCCCGCACGGCATCGCGGTCGCGCTCGTCAAGCCGTGCAATCTCTCCGCGAATGACGTGCAGCCGGTAATAACCGGAATTGATCGCCGCAGCGCGCTGGACATACTCGTTCGCGCGTTCGATGGAACCGATCGCAACCTGAGCCTGTGCGGCGGAAAGCTGCAGGCCCAGGTCCCGGGGGAGCGCATCGGCGGCTTCCACGTACATCCGCGCAGAATCATTCAACTTGCCGTCCAGCTGGTAGGTGAACGCGAGTTCAGCCTTGACTTCCGGAATAGGGTCGGTGATGGAGGTAAGGGCCGCGATCGCTTGCGGATAATCTCCAACTTCGCGATAGTACCCGGCCAGGGATCTCTGCACATCGGGATCGTCCGGGGCGTGGCGTTTGGCCAAGTCGAGATAACGGCGAGCAAGGTCCATCTGCTTCAGGCGTTGATACGTGAGCGCCATCAACAACTCCGATCGCGAGCCGGCCGCGTAGTGCTCCGCTCTGCCCAACCACTCCAGGGCGTTGGTGTAGTCTCCCGACTTCATGTAGAGCTCGCCCAGCAACATCGCATCCTCTCTGTGCCACGGGTTGTGGGCCAGCAGGTGCTTCAGGATGGGCTCGGCCTCGGCGCTTCTGCCCATCACACTGTAGGTCTGTGCCAGACCGGAAAGTCCCTCGTGCGACGCCGGATTCAGACGAAGACCTCGCCTATATGCTTCCGCGGAAAGCTCAAACCTGGCGTCGATCCGGGCGGTGTAACCCAGCAGGAACCAGAGCTGGGGGTCCCCGGGGGCAGCCTGCGCCGCGCGCTGTGCATAGTCCACCGCGAGAGTACGGTCGCCGTGCTCGAGCGCAAGCTGGGCAGCGCGCGCCAGACGCGCGTTCTGAATATTCGATCCCCAACCTAGCTGTTGGCCGGCAGGGGGCGCCGGGCGATTCTGGGGCTGCGAACCGTTGGGCGCGTCAGGCGTGACGCTGAACACCTGCGCGGGGGTGCGGCAGACAAGTGTTATAAGCAAGGCGAGGAATGTAATATAAACGCGAAACATGAGGACCAGCTACTTAGGTCTGGCGATGCAAATGGGTCCCGGTCTTTGCCAACGGATGTGATTGGGAGAAAATCCGTCTCATTGGCTTGAGCGTACCGTGAGACTCTGTGTTATAGCACGATTTGATCAGGAACCGCAGAAGCTGTGAAAAAACTTAAACAGGAATTTCAACCGTGCCGTTGCAAGTACGAAAAGCAACCGTTGCCGGAAAATTTTCAATCTAGAACTTCGCGAGGGCGCCGTGCTGAGAACTGAAGTTGCCGCACCTTCAGCTCGTCCGATACCCATGAGCTTAATCCTTATGGCAGCGTTGGTGGTGCACCTGCCTCTTCTGCTTATGGGATTGCCCTTGAAGTCGTATGATACGAACTTTCATATCTTTTTCGCGTCCCATTATGTTCACCATTGGTTCCAACCGTGGAACCCTAAATGGTATGCGGGGTTTTCGCAAGCAACCTATCCCCCTCTACCCCAACAGTGGGTAGCCCTGGTATCACACATCACGGGACTGGATATGGCATACATGGTAGTTCAGCTGGCCGCCATATTACTGCTGGCAGTGGGCGTCTACCGGTTTTCTTTACTTTGGGTCAACCCAAGAGCAGCATCGTTTGCGGCCCTCGCCAGCGTCTTTCTCGGATCGGAAAGTTTCCTGGTCTATTCCGCGGGGCAGTTGGCTACCACGTCTGCAGCCCCAATATACCTGAACGCCCTGCCCTATCTCTACCAGTGGACGCGGCATGGCAAGTGGCGTTCCTTTATCAAGGGCAGCGTGTTGTTCACGGCGGCGGCCGCCGCTCACCATGCCACCCTGCTTTTCGGCTCCATGTTCTTTGCCCTGCCGGTGCTGGCTTTGGTGATCCTTGATAGGAAAGACGCTCGCGAAGACGGTCCGCGGGTTTCGTTACCGGGTTTTGTGCTTCGTACGGTCACCATTTCGGTGGTCGTGGGCGCCGCAATCGCCCTGGTTCTTCTGCCGTTCTGGATTGCGCTGATTCACTACCCGGTCACGCAAACTCCCATCCCGCACGCCAGCCGGGCAAATTACATACTCAGCCCGGAGTGGGGCTTGAACTATTTCCTCGTTCCCTACGGAGCTTTGATACTGACCTTGCCATTCATCGTGTTGCGGGGCTCTGCGATGGCAAGGCTTCGTCCCTTGCTGCTGGGCTTCTGGGTGGCGTTTCTAGTGGGCCTGGGCGGGACGACACCCGTCGGGCATCTCTTGCTGGGCCGTGCTTACGAGGTGCTGACCATGGAGCGCTTCAGTTATTGGGCAACCTTGCTGGCCCTTCCCTTCGTGGGACTTTTGGCCGCGGAGATGATTGACCGGTATAAGTTGCGGGCAGCGGCCGGTTTGCTGGTGATCTCCGCTTTTGGCTGCGCGGTAGCGGTCGCATGGTCAACCTACCGGCCGGCGGATGCCTCAGATTTCAAAGTGGATTCGGTCGCCTCGTGGCTTAATCGGGATGGCCACGACGGTTACAGATACCTGACTTTGGGATTTGGCAACAAGATTGCCCGGCTGGCGATGATGACCAATGCGAGCAGTGTCGATGGCGAATGGAACTCCGGGCGCATGCTCCCGGAGCTGACCCGCTACGGCGCGGGGCCACTGACCAGTTCGAAATATTACGGCGCGCCGGGGCTGGATGCGTTGCGGGCGATACTGCAGCATGCCGACCGTTATGGCGTAAGGTGGGTCTTCGTGAGAGATCCGTATTACGATCCTCTGCTTTCTTTCGCCGGATGGCGCCGGGTGGATGACCTGGAAGACAAGACCATCATCGTGTGGGGTAAAGACGGGGTGCCGCCGGCTACGCCGGTCAACGCTCCGCAGATACCTCCCGCATGGCAAGGCATTCTGTGGGGGACCCTCCCCTTCGGCAGCAGCCTGCTCGCCATTCTGGTTGTTCTCATTCCGGAAAAGCGGCGGGACCGGCGTGGCGAGGCGTCTCCCTACGCCTCAGATGAGGATTTGCTGCCGGGGAGACTGGTGTCGTGAAAAGCGGAAGAATACTCGCCGTTCTGATTACCGGCACGACGGTCGCTTTGATGGTGGTGGGCACTCTGTGGCCCAATCCGTCCGCGGTCGCCCTCGCCGGTGGAGACAACGTGCCGCGTACTCCTTCCACGCCGGAAGCAGCCGCCGGGAATCTGGCCCGGAACATTGGCCACCAGGATTGGGGGAGAGCCTACTCCAGTCTTCGCAACCAGGCTGAATTCACTGAACAGGAGTTTGTGCACGACTTGACCGGAAATTATCCCAGCCTGCGCACCTACGCGACCTTGCAGAACTACGAACTGCGGCCCCTGCACGCCACCGCGGATGAGGCACAGTTCCAGCTGCGTTTTCATTGGTTTACCGTGGTTGGCACGTTTACGGAAACACGCAGCCTGCGCGTAGTCAAGGTAGCCGGCCGCTGGGAACCCGAGTGGCCCCTGGTCAAAGAAGCGAAAGTGCCGCCACAGGTGATCGCGGTAAACTACCTGCGCTGGGATGTGATCTACCGCGGGGCCGGCGACGACTGGGGAACGCAAGACGTGGAGGCGCCCCACGTGCGGATTGTGGACATGCACCCGGTGGAGCGCAGCGATGGAGTGGTTATCCTGGGCGAACTGCTCAATGAGGATGTGGTGCCCGCGTACGTATCCGTCAAGGCTACCCTGCTCAAAAAGAACGGCTCGGCCATTGCGACAGAAGAAAGCTTTGATAAGATCTCGCACCTTCTGCTGCCCAAGCAGGTCACTCCGTTTCTCATTAAGTTCCCCGACGCGTCGTTATCCGACGTCGCCAGTGTTCGCATGGACCCTGTTTCAACCCTTGTCCCGGCTTCGGCGGATCCGGTCATAGAGATCGAGGACCAGCAGTTGAATCCTGCGCCCGATGCATCGTTGTCAGGTCAGCTTGTCAATCAGAGCGGCCAGGTGGTGAATATCGCGCATGTGCTGGCGACCTTTTACGGCAAAGGCGGCCAGCCGGTCTGGGTGGCCGATCAATACATCGACCGCGCCCTGTTGCCACAGACTCCGGTTCCTTTTAATATCCATATTCCGCAGGACCTCGCCCGTCAGATCACCAGCGAGCGCCTGGTGACAGCGTCCTATAGTTCCGGAGGGCTTTGATGAGGCTGAGGGTGGTGGGCCTGGTCAGTGGCTTTGCCCTCTGCATGATGCAGGCTGCTCTGGCACAAGAGCTGGGCTTGCCCAAAACCGTCACAGCGGGCCAGGCATTTTCGATTCAGAGTACCGGTAGCGGTAAGGCCGTCCTGTATATCGTGGGGCTGGGGCAGGTGCTCAAGCGCGAAGTGCAGCTGGGAGAGACGGAGTCCTTTCCTGCCGGAACTCTTTACAATGCCGGTCATTACCTGGTTGTTGTTGGAAAAGAGAGCGGCTCCTTCGACGTGGTGCCGGCGGAACAGCCTGCGGCGATTAGTTTTCTCGCCAAGCCTTCCCGTCTTCCGGTTGGCCAGCGTAAAGGCATCAGCGGCGCAGTCTACGTCTTCGATGCCTACCAGAATCTGGTCACCGCACCGTTGCCGGTTTCTTTTGAGCTCTCCAACCCATCGGGCGCGACCCAGGCACGCACGGTGGTCAGCCGCGATGGCTCTGCTTGGACAGAAATGGATTCGTCCCCAAAGGAAGGCGCGGCTAAATTTGTGGCTCGGGTGGGCGGAGTCTCGAGCACACGGGTGATCCAGCAGGTTCCGGGGGAGCCCTGCGGGCTAACGGTGAGCGCGCGGCCGTCCGGCCAGAGAATCGAACTGGAAACCGATCTGGTGCGCGACTGTAGCGGCAATGCGGTGCCCGATGGAACCATCGTCACCTTCACCGAAGCCTACCGTGGCGGCCAGGCGACCGTAGACGTACCACTCAAACACGGGGTTGCGCAGGTACAGATGCCGGCTTACAACGGAGCAAAGATCTCAGTAGCCAGCGGAGTTGTCCTGGGAAATGAGATTCGCTGGCCAAAATGATCATGAAAAAGTCCTTCCTGATGGCCTGTGCCTGCTCTTTCGCGCTGTCAGCTTTGGCGGCCGGCCCAACCGCGCGACCGCTCGAAAAGCAAACGGAAACAGCAGCCATCCGCGACTACCTGCAAGCCTGGGAGACGATGCGGGGGGCGCTCAAGCAAAATCGCGCGGATCTGCTGGATGCCGACTTCGTGGGGACGGCCAAAGATAAACTTGCCGCTACCATTCAGGAACAAGCCAACTTGGGTATGCGCACACTCTATCAGGATCGTGCGCACGATATTAAGGTAACGTTCTACTCGCCGGATGGGTTGTCGATTCAGTTAGTAGACAACTTGGAGTATGACGTCCAGGTCCTCGATCATGACAAGGTGGAGGGAACAGAGCAAGTGCGGGCGCACTGCATCGCTGTTCTCACTCCCTCCGAAGTGCGATGGAGAGTGCGCATTCTGCAGGTAGAGCCTCAATAGAGGCTAGTTCCCTTTGGCTTTCGCGGGGTCTGGTTTTTTGCACCTCCAACTCAAAACAAAACCGTCATCCTGAGCGGAGCGCGTCCCAGATCCGTCGCGTGACAGAGCGCTTGATGGCGCGGAGTCGAAGGACCCCGAAGGTGCTTATCTTGCCCATGCTGTTCGGGCCTTTTCGACCACTGAAGCCCGAGAACAAAATCTTCCTGCGGCACGCACTTGATGGTCACGGGTACATCTCCCGGATTTCTATTGTCTGCCAAACAAGTTAGCGCTTATGGGGCGACCCCGGTGCGCAGATTGGGCAAAACGTTCAGCTGCGCACCGGAGCCACAGCTGGGAATGCCCCGTTCGATGGCTGAGCCCTCTTCGTAGTCGTTCCAGGTCTCGACCAGCAGGAAGGGGATGGGATCCGCGGGATAATATTTCTTCCAGAAGTTGAACGTGTCGGAGAAGGTTTGACCGCAGCGCGCAGAGATGTGGCGGTTTAGGCCCCAGGACGCCTTGCTGTCATCGAAACCAGACCATACTCCTCCAACGATGATCTTGTCTGGATATTTTGACTGCATGGTTTGATAAAACTCGCTCAGGGACTGCTCTCCCCAATTGCTCCCATCCGCGGCCCATCCTTTGGATCCAGGGCTTATCCAGGCGTAGAAACCGTCGAACGCATTGGCATACTGGCCGGGATCGTTTTCGTAGATGAGCCAGGGCGGCGTTTCCCACTTGTTTACCACTGCGCGCACCTTGTCCCAGTTGGTGTGTCCTCCCTTGGGGAAGATAAAGATTATCGGCCGGCTGGCGTACATCAGGTTGGCCCCCCTACCGGGGGCCTTAAAGGAAAGATAGGTCTCATGGAACATATTGAGCTCCGCTATTGTCTCGTCCGTCGCTCCGTCTTCCTGGTCGGTTTCGTCATAGATGATGGCGAGGTGGAAGTTCTGCTTCGCGGCTAGCGTCTGCATCAGGGCAAAGCTGGCATCGATAAAGGGCTCACGGTCACCGTACCAATCCACCACGAAGGCGGAAATGCCCATCGCCGCAGCCTGGTGAATTTGATTGCTTATCACGGCGGGATCGTGAGATGAATAACCAATGGAGATGTGCCTGGGGTGTCCGAACCAAGGTTCATATAAAGCCAAAATTTCCGGTGAGGAACCTGTGGCGCGATATTTCAACCGTAGCGGCTGGTGAACTCCCGGAGAGGAGCATCCGTGCGGCAGCAGGAGAAGAAAAAGAAAAGCAGCGCGAGCGCGAAATAGCATAAAGAAGTACTTTGAACTGTTTTGGGCTGAAGAACCCCATGTTTTTGAAGGGTACGACCTTTAGGTCGTACGTAAACTATTGCAAACAGATGCGGGCTTTAGCCGCTGAGGGAACGTCTCTCGCCCTTCAGGACCTTTCCGCGGCCTGCTAGACCTCATCATTTAGCAGGTTGAGAGCAGCCGAGATCCGAGCATCGGATGAGTATCGCACTGTTCTTGAGTCTTTGGGCCCGGACCGTGCTGATTTTTTGAGATCAGATTATCGGTCAAAGCGATCTGCTTGTCAGTTGGAGTTTCAGACGTGATGGCTGGTCACATGCAGAAGCCGAAAACACTACAGGCCCGCATTGTCGCGGGAAGCGTAATCCTGCTCTCGGGCTCCGGACTTACCACCGCGATCAACCTCGCCTACAACATCGCCATCGCACGATTTCTCGGCCCCAACGGCTTCGGGCATGCGACCGCGGTCTACACCATCCTTACCTTGATCTCTGCAGTAACGCTCGCCCTGCAAATCATCTGCGCGAAGTTCGTGGCGCAACAGAGTTCGGCGGAGGCGAAATTTGCCGTCTACCGCGGCTTCCACGCCGGGGGCTGGATATGCGGCATTCTTATTGGCACTGGATTGTTAGCTGTATCAGACGGCGATTACTCATTACCTGAATCTGCCTGACACAGGTCTCGTTGCCCTGCTCGCGATCGGCGCAGCATTTTATGTTCCGTTGGGAAGCCGGCGGGGCTTCACCCAGGGGGCTCACGGCTTCCGCCGTTTGGCAAAAAATCTTGTCCTGGAAGGCTCGGTGCGACTGGGTGGGTCCTTGCTTCTGATCCTGCTTGGTCTCGGCGTCAAAGGAGTGATCGCTGCCAATGCCGCGGCCATTGCGGTTGCCTATCTTGCCATTGCGCCGGAGGCCGCTGCCGCAGTTGGCAACCCGCTTGCCCTGGGCTATGCTCTTCGGGAAACATTGCAGGCCCTGGTTTTCTTTTCCGGCCAGGTGCTGATCAATAACTGTGACATTGTGATGGTGAAGCACTTTTTTCTGCCTACCGCGGCAGGGCTCTATGCTGCGGTGGCGATGGTTGGCCGAGTGATCTTTGCTTTTTCTTCAGCGGTCGTCAACAGCATGTTTCCCCTGGTCGCCGGCACCCATCATGAAGAGAGAAAGGACCTCAGGGTCATCGCAACTTCGCTGCTGCTGGTGCTGGGCATCGGTTCTGTGTTAGCCCTCGGCCTGCGCCTCGCACCGGCCTGGATTTGGACAGCTTTCTTCGGGGCCGGTTTCACCATCACCAGGAGAATACGGGTTGCCGTATCTGTTGGCGCTGTACGCCATCACTACGGTTGTCTATTCCCTCAGCGTGGTGATCATCACCTACGAGATGTCCTACAAGATTGCCAATACCAGCTGGATTCAGCTGGCGTTCAGCGGGGTTCTCATCGCGGGCATATACCGCTTCCATGGCTCCTTGCGGCAGGTAATCCTGGTCCAGTTGGTGTTAATGGGCGTCCTGCTCCTGCTGGTGGCAATACCGTTCCTGATTGATTCGATCAGCCATGCAGGAAAGCTGGGATACGGTGTATCTTCAGGCCCGATTCGAGTAATTCGGCGCGCCTCGGAAGACGAGGTGATTGCCGAGTTCCTGAGGAGTGATTTCCGCAATCCGTTCTTCCAGGATAATCACGAGCCGCTCCATGATATTGTCCTCAAGCCTAACCTGGACGATGCCAACGAGAACGCCACGCGCCGGGCTCTGTTCTTTGTTCGACACTTTGCCTTGTGGAAAGAGCTCCCTCCGCAAACCGAATGGTATGAGGTGGAGATCAGACCGGAGGATCTGAGCCGGATCAGGGTCTTCCCCCGGGCCCAATGGCGTAATCTGGCACGGGGGGACTTTTCGATCAACGGGATTGCCGAACGCATACGCACGCGTCGCAACGCCATCGAAGGTCAGTTCGCGGAAAAGATCACTGCCATCCGCGATTGGCTGGTGCAGGAGAAGGTTGTGGGCGCGGTGCTGCTGATCGGTATCAATGAGAGCGAAGCGCTCACGGTACTGGATGGGAATCATCGCCTTGTCGCGGCCATGCTGGCATCGCCGGGCACAGTGCAGAAGCTCAGATTTTTATGCGGCCTCTCGCCAAGAATGTCGGAGTGCTGCTGGTACAACACCAACGTGGTTACACTCCTGCGGTATGGGAGAAATGTATTGAGATACCTGGTACGCAATCCGGAAGCGGAGCTGGAGCGCTTCTTGCAAACTACAGGGTGAACTGAAGCAAAGCCTTTCGAATCTAACCGGACATATGACCATGCGAATGCGTGCAGTGACAGTGGGGCAGTTCCCGGGAACGTTGAGCAAGGAACAACGGCGAATCTTTCTCCGTGAGATGGAGAGTTCCCTTCATGTTGACCGTCCTCGTGTGGTGCTCGACTGTTCTGAGATCAGCCAGCTCGACAAGGCTGTCATCCAATTGCTGCTGACTTGTCTCGAAGAAGCCATGAAACGCAATGGGGATATCAAGCTTGCAGCGATGCCTCCAGAGGTGAGAGAAAGTCTGAAGCAGGTAGGAGTGAGCCATCTATTTGAGATCTTTGATACCGTGGTGGACGCGGTCATTAGTTTTCGCAAATACCGGGGAACGGCGCTTTCGCATTCTCAGCTGCCCGGGTTCTCGGATCAGGGGTCAGAAAGTGCAGCTTAAGAATTTCAAGGAAGCGCGAGCCACAGCAAGGAAAGAGACTCCATGAGACTCTCGTCCAGGCTACTGCGACAGATCGCTGGCTGCCTTGTAATCTCTTCGCTGGCGGCTGGCGCGGAAAGAGCACAGCCGGGACCGGACGCGAACACTGCTCCTCCCCAGGCACCATCGGGCAGCCCGCAGGCTGCATCCCCGCCGCAACAGCCGGCTGTTCCCCGCGACCCGGTAGGCACCGCGGCCGCGCCGTATGAGAGAGTCACCGGTGTGCCAGCATCCAGGCCGGCGGGAGCAGCCATTGCGCCGGCAAAACAAAAGCGATCACGCTCGATCCTGATCAGGGTAGGACTCATTGCCGCGGCCGGCGTTGCCATTGGAACTGTGGTGGCGCTCTCGACTGCCAGCTCCAGCAAGCCCCATTGACAGTGATCGCTCAGACCGTAGTTGGGAGCAAGAGGATGCGTGCCAGCCAGCAGAACCGGCGACCCAGATTTGTCAGCTTCTCCGGCATCGATGGGGCCGGCAAAAGCACCCAGATCGAAAGTCTTTGCGCTCGCCTCAAACAGACGGGCCTGCGGGTGGAACTCATTACTTTCTGGGACGACATCGCGCAACTGACCCGCATCCGGGAGGCGGCCGGGCATACTCTTTTCAAAGGCGATCAAGGGGTCGGGTCTCCGGCGAGGCCACTCAACCGCCGGGACAAGAATGTTCAGTCTCGTTTGATGACCGTGGTCAGACTTGGCTTGTATTTCGTAGATACTCTGTCGCTCCGGTTTGTCGCCAGGAAAGCATCGCAGTCCCACACCGATTTCGTGATCTTCGATCGATATATCTACGACGAACTAGCCAACCTCCGGTTGCGGCATCCGGCTGCGAGACTCTATGCCCGCCTGATCATCAAGCTCTCGCCAAAGCCGGACATCAGCTATTTGCTGGATGCAGATCCCGTTCAGGCTCGTGCGCGCAAGCCTGAATACCCGATTGACTTTTTAGAGACGAATCGAGCATCGTATCTGGCTCTCAACGATGCCATAGGAGCGATGACAATCATTGCTCCTATGCCGGTCGAAGAGGTACAACGGCAGGTATGGCAACACCTGGTAAAGCTTCTATCTCCAGCCGAACTGAAAGGCCAACCGGCAGAAATCCCAGCGCGGCCGGAAGAGCGGAATGCTTTTCCAGCCGCGATGTAAAGCGTCCCCCTGGAAAGATGTTTACCAGCGAGATATCGTCATGTTATCTACATAGACGATGGGTGTGCCGCCTGAGCCAAGTCCGTCTACCTGGAAGTTAGTTAGGAGTGCCGGTGCCCATCCGAGGGCGAAAGCCGAGTTCACGGTTGCGTTGATGTTCGACTGAGCGCCGTCGAGCCACACCGAGTGATACGTGATATTGCCGGAATCGTCGCGGGAACAGTAGGCCTGCACGTGATGCCATGTATTGATGCTCCAGGCGCGCGGATTGCAATACGCAGAGGAGTGTACCCATTGATCATTAGGGGCCGCAGGACTGCCCGCATTCATTGTGTAGTCCCAGGTGTTGGTGTAACCGTCGCACTGGAATCCAAAGAGCGCAGTTTGACCATTCACCATGGTTTGATTGATGTCCATTTCCAGATTACCAATCGCACTGGAAGTATTGGTAAGGTACACCCACGTGTCATAAAAGAAGTTCGTCGATGATTCGTCCTCTCCGAATACAACGCTGTATCGTTCACCGCCTGAGTTTCCAAAGTTGGTCACAAATTGGCGCGATTGTCCGTTTTGTGACGGCGAGCTGACGATGCTCGTGCTGCCGCGTGCGGTGCCGATACCGTTACTGCTGTCGTAACTCGCGAACCAGTTGCTCAGGCTCTCGATATTGCTGTTACTGACGTCGTTCGAGGGAACGACAGAAGCGGTCGCTGCTCCCCTGACAGTGATGGCGACATCCGTAACACACCCGGCGCCCTGATTACCCCAAGCCTTCACGTGCAGCGTGTGGGGACCAGTTCCGGCGGAGGCCCGGGCATTGAGATAAGTGCCGCTCACGACGGTGGCGTCAGGGCTGCCATCGAAAGAATAACCCATGGAAACAACCGCCTGAGAGGAGCAGGTTGAGGCATTCGCCGAGAGGCTGAATGGCGATGAGACGTCAGCACCAGCGCCAGGGCTGCTTACAACAACAGTTGCGAATCCAGATGCCGTGGACAGCAAGAGGATCAAAAGAGCGCACGAGAATAGCTTCATCAATCTGCCTCGGCCAAAAAAAGTTCCCGGCCCGCATATGCTTCGGGTTTGCGTAGGGCTCCGTCCACTGCACACGGTCAGTGGAGAAGCGGACTCAACTCGCTTGTTTTGTTTGGGCTGATCTGAGCGACGAGGCGCGGCGCGCCTGATAGGAACTCGACAACCTCTCTATTGCACAATCCGTGGCCAATTGCCCACGAACCGATGCCCGGCCTGAAAGCGAAACGATCAGAACACCCAGCAATAGGTTGTTCGTCTCGATCTCATACCGTCTAGGGCAGACAATTAAATTGGGTTTACAGGACAAATCATACCTAATTCTTTGCGTCAGGGAATCGAGTTTTGAGGCAAATTTATGAATATTGCTTATTTGGGAAAAACCTTTCCGCGGTTCGTAGAAATTGTGCGCAGGTGCGGAAAAAAATGCTTTACAGGATTGGCTGTAATTACACGGTTTGCGATTGCCACAGACGAAGGTACAAAACAACCACAACTGCACAGTCCAGCTTGGCAGATGATCGGCGAGCCGGATGCTGGGCCCAGTCGATAGCAAACAAGAGTCAAATCCACTTTCAACTCTTTGGCTGTTTCGAATTCGAATCTGACCCAGCCCATTCCCCATCCGAGCTGGTTATGGACTTGGCAACCTGACTCCAAAGCGCGCTGCAACGACTTCGGGCGCTTCCAGGAACTGAGAGACGGGGAACCCCTGTTCGCGCCACGCCTTGAGTCCACCTTCCAGGACCCATACTTTGTCAACACCAATGCGATTCAATCCCAAGGCGACCCGCGCGCTTAACGTGTCGCCTCCAGAAGAAGAATAGAGAATAAACTCGACATCATCCGGAACAGTGAGATGTGGAGACTTTCGCAGGCGCGCGGGATCTACCCGGAAAGCGCCGGGAATAGCCTGCGGGCTTTCACCGTCCGTTTCGTCTTCGAAGTCCAACAGGTCGAGCACTGCGACTTTCCTGTTGGATTTCAGTTTGCGAGCGAGCATCGGAGGGCTGATGCGGCGCAGCCGTAGCCGATGAATCATCTGCGCCAGAACCAGTCCACGCCAGCCGATATAAAGACCAACCGGAACCCCAATCGCGATTGCGAGGGCGGTCCCAAAATGTCTGACCCAGCGAGTGGCAAAGTCCAGTTCATTCGAGAAGAGATAGCCGAGCCCTACATAGAAGCCCGACCAGAGGAAGCCACCTAACATATCGTGGGCAAGGAAACGCGCGGGCGACATTCCTTCCGCGCCGGCAAGCGGCGGAAGGACGGCATCCAGTCCCGGAAAGAACTTGGCCACGCATAATAAACGGGGGCCATAACGGCTAAACATTTCATGCGCATTCCTGGAGCACTCTCGCGGGTCGGCAGTCAAGCGGCAGAGCAGCCGCATAGCTTGAGAACCCCACTTACGGCCGAACCAGAACCATATCGAATCCGCTGCAAGGCAAGCCAAAACGCCCAGAGAAAGAATAATGCTTATCTGCATTTTCCCGCGTGCCGAAAGTGCGCCCGCGGCCATCAGAAAAACGACTGACGGAATAGGCAGGCCAAGTTGTTCGATAAGAACCGCAAGCAGCACTCCGCCATAAGTCAGTTGTGAGAATGCGGTCATGATTCTGTCACTTTATCCGGCTGCCGGCCTGTCGAACGAGCTGGCGGAAAGCACATTCCGCGGGCGCTGATTGCAGTCCACTTTGAATGCCAGCCATTCGTCCCACACCTCCGAGGAGCACTACTACCGACCGTGCCCCGGCACGATACGTTGTCCCCAGAACTGGCTGCTCCGCATTCCATTCGCAAATCTCATGCGGCGGATCCAATGCAGTATCGATCCACCGCCGCCAGTTCTCTGTACCGTCCCTCAATGCCGGAAGTTCGAAATCGAGAGGTTCCCAATACGCATTGAAAATGATGTGCACCGATACTCCTTCGTACTTCAGTTCCCCGCTGATGGCAATGCTGTGCGAGAAGGGCGACCAGTCCGGCTGATTGAGTTTCACGCCGTGCCAGGCGTGTTTTTGTTCGCGGAGAACCTGGCTTAGACTGACTCGCCGGCGTTCATGTTCCACGTCTCGGATCACGCGGCGCTCAATCAGCAGCTTCACAAACCGGAGGACGTCGGCGTGTTTGGACAGCAGGTTCCAGTCGAACCAACTCGTATCATTGTCCTGGCAGTAGGCGTTATTGTTGCCGCGCTGGCTACGCCTCACCTCATCGCCCATAACAAACATGGGCACACCCCCGGCCAACATGACGGCTGTGAGAAAGTTCTTCACCTGCCGGTTGCGAAGAGTCTCGATTACGGGATCGTCCGTCGGACCTTCGACACCGCAGTTCCAGCTTCGGTTGTCGTCCCATCCGTCGCGGTTGTCCTCGCCATTTTCTTCGTTGTGCTTGTGGTTATAGGAGACGACGTCGTTGAGTGTAAAACCGTCGTGGCACGCAACGAAATTGATACTCTCTTCGATTTCGCGCTCCTTCTAACCATAAATGCTTGGGCTGCCAAGCAGACGATCGGCTGCGCGCCCCACCGAATCATTCGCGCCCCGGAAGAAATCGCGGACGTCGTCGCGAAACCGGTCGTTCCACTCCTTCCAACTGTCGCCCACGAAGTTGCCGACCTGATAAAGTCCTGCCGCGTCCCATGCCTCCGCAATCATCTTCGTGCCTGCCAGCGCCGGGTCCGACTCGATATCCCAAAGCACGGGAGGATTCGGCATGACGGCGCCAGACGAATCGCGCGCCAGGATGGATGCAAGGTCGAAGCGAAAGCCATCCACATGCATCTCGTTCACCCAGTAACGGAGGGCTGTCTACAATCCCGCGCCGTACAATAGGATGGTTCGCATTCAGCGTGTTTCCTGTGCCAGTGAAGTTCGCGTACCGTGAGCGGTCTTCTTCCAGCAGGTAGTAAGTGGGATTGTCCAGGCCGCGGAAGCACAGTGTTGGCCCGTCATCTCCGTCTTCCGCGGTGTGATTAAAAACTATGTCGAGAATGACTTCGATGCCCGCCCGGTGGAGAGCCTTCACCATATCCCGAAATTCATCTATCGGGCCCAGCGGATCCTGACGCGAGCTATACGCCTGGTGCGGTGCAAAAAACGAAACCGGTGAGTAACCCCAGTAATTCGTCAGGCCTGCGGGTGCATCCTGGGGGTCGAACTGAAACACCGGAAGTAACTCGACCGCGGTGATGCCCAACTGCTGAAGGTAGGGGATCTTCTCGATCACTCCTGCGTATGTGCCGCGTTTCGATTCCGGCAGGCCGGAGCTGGGATGTGCGGTAAAGCCGCGCACATGCATCTCGTAGATGATGGTGCGTGACCATGGCCGGTTCAACGGCGCGTCGCCTTCCCAGTCATACGCGTGCGGGTCTGTAACCACGCTCTTCATGGCCGTTGCGGTGTTGTCCCCCTCTTGACATGCTGCTTGCCGGCTATAGCATTTCGGGACCACAACAGCGCGCCCGTATGGGTCGAGCAGTAGCTTGGAAGGATCGAACCTGAGACCGCGGGCCGGGTCGAACGGTCCGTACGCCCGAAATCCATAGATCTGACCCGCTTCGACGCCAGGCACGAACACGTGCCAGTAATGGTAGGTAAGGTTCGTTAAAGGATCAATGGGGATAACGCGCGAGGGACGAGCGTCATCCACCCGATCAAAAAACAGCAAGCTGACACCAGCCGCACTCCGCGAGAAAACTGAGAAGTTGGCACCCCCACTGACGAGCGTGGCGCCCACTGGAAAGCTCCGGCCAGTGGTGGAGGCTGGAAGGCGTTTTTCCATTAACCCCTCCCGGGCGCTGGACATGGCTGTAAGTTCCAGATTTTGCCTGCGTATTCAGCGCTGGTGCGGTCGCTCGAGAAGTTCCCCGAGCCCGCCACAATCAAAATTGCCTCGCGCGCCCAGTCATCCGGTTGGTCGTACAACGCGCGCAGCCGCTCGTCTCACTCGAGGTACGACTTTAGCTCCTCCAGGTGCATATAGTGATGGCCCGGCGTAAGCAACGCGTCCCGCAAGGGCGCGAAGACTCCTGGTTCCTTGCGGCTAAAGTAGCCGGAAAATATCAAGTCCAACGCTTCGCGGGTCTCGGGCTCGTGGTTCATGAGAGACTTTATTACCTCTCAGGTGTTAACGTCAGGCATGGCTTTGCCCAGTTGACTGTTTCAGCGAAGATTGCGCGTCGCGATCGAGCAACCGGGTGACGAGAGCAAACAGAACACTGACCGATATTCCGCACATCAACACACCAGTGATCGCCTCCAGAGGCCCTAAGAGTCGCCAGCTGGGCGGGAGAATCACATCACCATATCCAACGGTGGAATAGCTGGTGGCGGAGAAGTAAAAGGCAAGCTCCCATGACGGGAAGCAACGCGTTCGGTAGAAACTGGCCCAGAGAAGAATCAGGAGCCCTTGCAGAATTACGATTGCGATCGTCGCTTTCACGACCAGGGTGGCCGAGTAACCTGGCCCATGCTTGTAAACGTCCTTGGCCAGAACACGCTTTAGCCACTCGATGAGCGCAATCATGCCGGCGCACTGCAAGCAGAGTGTAAGACTCACCAGAAGAACAGACGCGGCAATTTGATAAAAAAGAAGCATCGCAAAAGCCCTTCAACGAACAAACGTGCTCACTCTGCCGCAGGGTCGTTTCGTTTCCCAGCGGATAAACTTCGTGTCGGTGACATGGTAGATTTTGGCCCGGCGCCGGAGCAGTGACCCGCGTCACGCGCCGGCTGGTGATTCCGCTGTTCATCGAGTGACGAAATCCGGTTAGCCAAAGGCAGCGCCCGTGTCCCGCCCCGATCCTTGATTCTCATGCTGCCAGAAAAGCTTCCCCCGCCGGCTCTCCGATGCGCAGTTGTAACTTCGCGCGTTGCCCGGGTGGCTGCCGGCGATAGAAGACCTCACGATACAGCGCGTGCACAAACTCGTAGCACTGAGAAATCGTCCCGTCCGGGAACCGCAGCGATCCCGTCCGGCGCACCATGTTTTGCCGCCGCGAAAGCTCTTCGCAAAGGTTTTCAAACTTATCCTGGTCCAGAGTCGTCGTCAGGGCGTCTGCGGGCGCCGTAAACGAAACACCGGTGAGACTCGCAACCTCGAGCGCTCGCTGTTCCTCAGCGCTCAGCCTCTCAATCTGGAGCTCGATCAATTGCCGCAGGCTCTCCGGCGCTTGCAGATCGATCGTCTCCAGCGGCGCCTTAATCTGCCAGGCTCCATCCTTGACCGCGATCAAACCGCGGTCTCGCATGTGGTCCAAAGCGGCCACCATGAATAACGGGTTGCCTTCCGAATGGCGATAGATCAGCGCAGCTAAACCCTCTGGCGCGGCTACGCCCGGCGACTCGAGAGCCAGATACTCAGCGACCTCGGCTTCCGTTAGCGGCGGCAGTGCGATCTTGCGGCACAACCGATGCACCAGCAGGTCCTGCTTCACTGCCTTCCAGGGATGTTCAGCAAGGCGATAGGTGCCGAGCAGCATCAACTTGCCCGGCGAGCGGCGGCGCGCCAAGGTCGAGATGAGATCCACTGTGGAGGGGTCCACCCAATGCAGATCCTCCAGCACCAACAGCAAGGGCTTGTCAGAGGTAATGGTTTCCAGTGCCTCAGCAATCTCGCGCAGCATACGCTCACGCGTGGCGCCCAGGATCTCCTGCTGCAGCACCTCGCGTTGCTTGTTGCTTAACAGCGCAGGGAACTGCACCAGCCAGGTTGGCGCTTGGGCGGACAGTGCCTGCACGACGGTGTCTCCTCCGGAACCCCTGCACAACTGGCCCACCGCCTCCAGCACGGGATAGTAAGCTTCTTTTCCTCCGTACCCTTCAACACATTGACCGCGAGCAATACGCATGCCGGGAAACGCTGCCGCGGTCTGGCGTACAAACTCGTCGACCAGGGTGGTCTTCCCAATGCCTGTTTCACCGGTAATGAACACAACTTGCCGTTGGTTGGCGAACGCTTTTTGCAGGCAATCACGTAACTCGTCCAGTTGCGTGTTCCGGCCAACAATTTTCGAAGAAGGCAACTCTACTGCGAACTCCGTCGCCGTATGTGCGTCGCTTAAAGGAGCAACGAACTGGTAGCCGCGCCGCGGCAGAGTCTCGATAAAGCGAGGGTGCTTGCAATCGTCCCCCAGCACCATTCGGATATCTCGAACATGGCTCTTGAGCACTTCCGGCTGCACAAAAGTATCGGGCCAAAGGGCCTCCAGCAACTCTTCCTGAGTCACCAGGCGCCCAGCGTGCTCCACCAGGTAACGGAGCATCGCAAAGGCCTTGGGAGTTAGTAGTATTCGCTCGTCGCTTCCTGTATCCCTATGCCGCCAGAGACATTCGTTGACCGTGTCCAGTCGGAATGGAGGAAATTCCTTTGCGCTTGGGCTTACCATGCTGGGGCGGGCTGCACTCATGGAGGTTCACTCCTTTTGGCTGTACACACGGATTCTCGGACTAATTCCACCGGAGGGCTACCCCATATGGAGTCCTGCGTCCGAACTCTATCGGGAGCCGCGGCGACTCTCTTTTGAGAGCGGGGATAGCCTCTTTAGAGTGAGCGAGCTAGCCGTGTCCGAACTAATCCCACGGTCTCCCCACCCCATGCATCGTGGCGCTCCAGCTCCCGCGGCAACGCACAGGACGCACCATACTGGGTGGCGCGTTGTTTATCGAGCACTGGGCCTTCCAACTTAGATCACCTGAGTTTCGATCACTTGATATGGAGAAAATGCTTGCCCCGGTATTCGCATAAACGAGACGCCGATAAGGGCTTCGGCAGTATATCTTCGACAATACGTTCGGGAATGCTCTCCATCGCACGGTGCCAATGCGAGAAAATCTCAATTCCGGAGAGTTGCTGTTCCATACTCGTCAGGAGCCGATCCATGTTCCGTGAAAAGCACGATTCATTTCAACGACCACTGAGGAATGACCACACAGATGGCGACAAAGGCTCCGACATTTGCCTCTATATTTTTCCTTCTTTTGTTCCTGTGTGCCGACGCGCTCTCGCACACGGCGCCGCACGGATTCGCTCCCAGCGATGGGTTCGGGAATCCGTGCGAGAAACTGACGAATTCTCGGATCGTTACTTGCCTGAAAAGCTGCTTTTACACTCCACCGCTATGAGAGTGCCTTTATAGAGCATAGCCAGGCGATCGGCGATCTGGAATGCACTTGCCATCTCGTGGGTCACGATTACTATGGTCGCGAAAGGCAGTAAGCGTGGAAGGAGACCAGCGAAGAACAGAATTCATTCGTTAAGCCAGCCAATATATGCGACCCGTTGGATTACGTCCCTCCAATGCCTCTAGAACGCTCCCGTGTCTGCCGCCTTTTCGATCTCGAACACGTGATCAAGATCTGTGATCCCGAGGATTTAGCGCGGTTGATCTTGATGCCACTCGAGTTCAGCCGAGTGCGATTTTCATCTCAACTCCCCGTCTTGATTTCGACCATCAATGTTTCGCAATCTAATATGAACTTATCCACGCCGCTGTGATGCGGATCACACTAAATTCGGCTTCCCTGGGGAGATAGTAGAACTCGCTGCTCGCTTCCCGTATCCCCATGCCGCGAGAGACATTTGTTGACCTGTCCAGTCGGAATTGAGGAAACTCCTTCGCGCTGGAGCTTACCATGCCGGGGCGGACAGCACTCCTGGAGGCCGCTCATTTTCGTCTTACACGGGGATTCTCGGACTAATTGCACCGGCGGGCTACCCCATATGGGGGCTTGCGTCGAACTCTATCGGGAGCCCGGACGACTCTCTTTTGAGGCAGCAATAAGCCTCTTTAGAGTGAGGGAGCTAATCATCAAGGGTGTCCGAGTGATGTCAGTGCTCGGGAGACAACATCCGCTTATGGTGGCCACTTCGAGAGGCCGCTTCGTTAGTGCTTGGGCATTGAATTGAGCTACTGCCCGCGCAATCTCTATCGCAGGGTGCCGCGTCTTATGGTTTTCCTCTAACCAACACTAGAGCGTCTCAAAAGCTGCGATGGCTGCTGCCGATGTTAAGCCGCTCCTGCCCGGGCGAGAACAGCCGCTGAAGCAAATGGGCCTCAAATTGCTCTTGTCTAAGTGGGGACGGATGTTCGAAGAATCCCCCTGGGCACACATTGGATCTACTTATGTCTGTTTCTAAGTGAGGACAGGTTGCGGAGAGGACCAAAAAGAAAGATCGTGCCAAGCGGGATTATGAACCAACGCCAACATCCCGGTACAGGAACCGAAATGTTGGCACAGCAGAAAGGAATTGCCATGAAACTCAGCAAGCAGCAGATAGTGTTACCCGCTTTACTGTTCATGATCGCTTGCGCCTATGGACAGGATGTTCACTATAACTATGACCGCGGCGCTAACTTTCAATCCTATCGGACCTATCAATGGATCGACCTCCAGAAGCGGCCGGGCGGTCCGTCAAAGGCCGACCTCCCGGCCGGTTTGCCAGATTTGCCGGTCGGCCCACCACCCCTGGCTGGCAGCACTGTCCAAGATGATCAGTTGCTCGATCAGGACATCAAACGGGCGGTCGATGGACAACTGGCAGAGAAAGGTCTCACCAGGGTAGACAAGGGTGGGGACCTTCTGGTGGGCTACCAGGCCAACGTCCGTGAGGAAAAGAGCATAGACATGTGGGGCACCGGAGGTGGGGGCTTGTGGGGCGGAGGCCCGTACTGGGGGGGCGGCTTCAGTTCCCTTCAGGGCCAGACTTCTACCATTCCCGTTGGGACGCTGGTGGTGGGCCTGTATGACCCTGCAAGAAAGCAGTTGATCTGGCGCGGAGACGCCAGCAAGACCGTCTACCTCAAGAAAGACCCGAGTAAGAACTACCAGAACCTGCAAAAGGCCGTGGTCAAGGTTTTCAAGAATTATCCTCCGCCGCCCGGTAAATAGGCGCGAGCGAGAAATGAACACGTTAGCACTGCCGTGCTGGACCCCGCCGGCTAACACACCGGCGGCTCCAGCCCGAGGAGGAGCAATGAGATGAGTGCGCGGACGAAGATAAAGCTTGCTCAATTGGCGCTTGCTTTCGTTGTGACTGCGGCGAGCGGCGTGGCACAGCAAGCCAGCGCCCCTGAACTGACGCTCGATGAAGCGATTGAACAAGCTATCGCGAACAATAGCTCTCTGAAGACGGCGGGACTGGATACACTCCGGGCGGCCGACAACCTGGGCGCAGCCAGAACCAAGCGCTTTGCGCAGACCCAGGTCATTGCGCTAGGAGGGCAACTATTAACCAAACCATCGTTCACCTTTCAGAAGGGCGCGCTTGGAACGTACCCCTCTACGGGTCCGATTCCGTCAAGTAACACAACCACTGAGATTGCGCGAAAGCCGGCCGGGGCAGTGTATGCCTCTGTTGCGCAGCCGCTTTCAACCCAGTACAAGTTGCATCTGCAGTTGAGAGCTCTTGATCTTGGACTACAGGCTACCCGGCAGGACGAGCAGAAAACACGACTGGAGGTAGTGGACGAGGTTCGGCGCGCTTACTACGCAGTTGTGCAGGCGCAGAGCACGTTCGATAGCCTCGAGGCGTCGCTTCCTTTTTACGAAGAATCGCAGCGGCTGGCAGGAGAGAACCTGAAGCGAGAAACGGTTCTCGAGTCCGATTTGCTGGGATCTAAGGCGCAGCTTCTGAAGACACGCAATGCAGTCAGCGACGCGCAAGACAAGGTCGCAACTGCATGCGAGCAATTAAACGACCTGATGGGCAGGGACATACACACGCAGTTTCGGGTTGCGAGCATCAGCAGCGCAGACGCCTCGCTGGAGACCTCCGAGGCAATGGAAGCACAGGCGCTTCAAAACCGGCCGGAGTTGAAGAAGGCGAAGCTGCAGGTGCAGCAAGCGGATTACGATGCGCGGGCGAAGAAAGCCGAATACATTCCCGATGCGAGCCTGGCATTCAGTTACTTCACAACCGCAAATTTGCAGAACGCTTTGCCCAGCAACATCGCGGTGGCGGGTATGCAAATCAATTGGGAACCGTGGGACTGGGGGCGCAAGCGGCAAGAATACGCGGAGAAGCGAGCGAAAGAAGAGCAAGCCAAAGTCGCCGTGGGCGCGACTGAGCGGTCCGTTCTTATCGAAACGAGAAATGCGTTACGCACTCTGGAAAGCGCCCGGCGGCAACTGGCATTAACCGATGCCACCGAACGCACGGCACGGCAGAGGCTCAATGAAGTTCAGGTGCAGGTCAAGCGGGAAGCGGTATTGACCAGAGTTTTGTTTCAGGCACAGTCCGACCTGGCTTCCGCCGACAGCCAGCAACAGCAGGCTCTCGCGGCGTTCTGGAAAGCCAGAGCGGATTTGAAAAAGGCGATTGGAGAAGAATAATGCGTATTTTAAGGATGTTCGCTTTAGGCGCGCTCTCGGTTCTGGCCGGGTGCGCGAAGAAGGAAGCTGGGCCGGGGCCGGTCCCAGTTCAAGCCGAGACGGTAGCTACTCAGGAGGTCCAGTCAGCCTGGCGCTATTCAGGCGAGATTCGGCCGGACACACGAGTTCAGATGGCCTTCAAGGTGCCTGGATACATCGCCGCGTTGTATCAGGTGCGCGGCGCAGATGGACGGCTGCGGAATCTACAAGTTGGAGATGAGGTCCCAGCCGGGACGGTGCTGGCGCATCTGCGCCGCTCCGATTACGAAGCGTCGGTCAACACGGCGCTGGGCCAGGAAGGGGCGACACAGGGATTGCTTGCGGCCTCGCAAGCGAAGCTCGACCAGGCCAGGGCCGATCAGACCAAAGCGGACCTTGACTTTGAACGAGCGCAAGCGCTGTATGCCGCCAAAGCAATGACTCGTCCCGATTACGACGCGGCAGTTCAGCAGCACGCAAGCACGACTGCGGGGGTGCAGGCCGCGATACGGCAAATTGAGGCTCACCAGGGCGAATTGCACGCCGCGCAGGCCCAACTCACCTCCGCGAGAATCAACCTCGGTGATACCGACCTGATCGCCCCTATGCGGGCAGTGATTGTCGAAAAAGAATGTGGAACGGGGCGACCTGGTCGCTTCCGGCACAACTGCATTCACTCTCGACGATACCCGCGTGGTGAAGTTCTCTTTCGGCGTTCCCGATAGCATGCTGGCACATTTCAAGATGGGCGCTCCGGTACCCGTGGCAATTAGAGGCTTTGCGGGGGCGGATTTTAACCGGCCGGGTCACGCAAATTGCCGCTTCTGCCAATACTCAGTCGCGAGTGTTCAACATCGAGGTGAGTCTGCCGAATCGCGATGGTTCGCTTAAGGTGGGCATGATCGCCAGCACCCGGATCGAAGACGCGAATCCGCAGAAGTGTTCCCGTGGTGCCCATGACGGCCCTGGTTACAACGGAATCGGGATCGAACGGCTATTCCATTTTCACGATAAAAGAACGCGATGGAAAGCAGTTTGCGCAACTGAAGAGTGTGAGGATTGGCGAAACGATCGGCAAGTCGGTCGTGATCAATGAAGGCCTCATACCAGGAGAACAAATCATTGTTAACCGGACCTATCAGCTGAATGATGGAAGCCCCGTCCGGATTGTCGACTAGGAGGCAGCGATGACGCACGAATCGAACGATAAGTCTATTCAGAACACGCACAACCTGGCCCGCTTCTTTACTGAGCAGAAGCATATTGCCTGGGTCTCGCTCGTCGTTGCGCCTCCTGTGGGGAGTGTACGGATTAGCTCATGATGCCGCAACGCAAGGACCCGGACATTCCTGTGCGTCAGGCGCTGATTATCGTGCCGTGGCAGGGGACCTCTCCGGAACAAATTGAACAACTGGTGATCAAGAAGATCGAGCAGGCAATTGCCCAGAACCAGTGGGTGACGGAAATCAAGAGCACTGCGAGGACCGGTTCCGCCATGGTGCAGTTCGAGTTGGCGGAGAAGGGAAAGTACGACCGGGATAAGGAACTGGACGATGTCAAGATCAAGCTGGACGCCATCCACGATCTTCCGCATGGCGCCGGTCCAATTATCTATGTCAAAGATTTCGGCGACACCGCGGCATTAATGCTTACGGTGGCGAGTCCGCCGGCCGACCCGGCGCAAGTCGCCTGGATGAGCAAACTTGTTGAAGCTGGTATACGCCAGGTGCGGAGTGAAACGGCTGGACAGGGCGGACCTCGGCTCTCGATTGTCGTTGTCTATCCGAAATCAATCGACTCGGCCGAAGTGGAACAGACCATGTCGTTCGCGGCCCAATCTTTATTGAGTGCAACATCTGATTTCCGATATGAGGTCCTTCTCCGGAGCCGGTTTCACGGGAGTGGACGCGGCAACAAGTCTCAGCGCTTCCGAATCTGCAAGCAGCGCTGAGCAAGCTGCTCAAGGACAAACTGCAAGCGGACGAGATTCAGCCGGACGCGTGGCAACCTGCAATCATCGGCGATCCGCAAAATACCGCCGCCGCGCTTCAGGCCGATCGCCGCCGACAAGTACACCTATCGCGATCTCGACGACTTCACCGACACCATTCAACGCAGTCTCAAAACACTGCCGATTGTATCGAAGGTGGAGCGGTCCGGCGTACTCGACCAGAGGGTGTTTCTCGATTTCTCGCAGGAGCGCCTGGCGCAGTACAAGCTTACACCGGCGGACCTTTCCAAAATTCTGACGGCGCGGAATCTGCCCGACAGCGGCCAACCGCTGAACGCACAGGGGCCGCAACGTCAATGTCAACACGACCGGCGAGTTCAAGACTCCGGACGATCTGCGCAATGTGATCATCGGTGCATCGCCGAATGGCGCACCGCTTTATTTGCGGGACCTGGTGGACGTTGACCGAGGATATGAAAGCCCGGCTTCATACCTGAACACCTTTACCCGCCGGGACGAGAATGGAAAATGGATCACCACGCGCGCCATCACGCTAGCCGTCCAGATGCGGAAGGGAGAACACATCAACGAGTTCGGAAAGCTGGTAAACGCAAATCTCGAGAGTATCCGGAAAACTCTGCCGGGGGATCTGGTTCTCGCCCGGACCTCAGACCAGCCTCTACAAGTGCGCGACAAGATCGAACTTTTCACGCACAGCTTGATCGAAGCGCTGGTTCTGGTCGATCATTGTGGCTCTGATCGGCTTTTGGAGCTGGCGGACTGCGGTCCTGATTGCGATCTCGATGCCCATTACGCTGGCGATCACGTTTGGTGTGATAAACACTCTTGGAATCGATCTCCAGCAAGTCTCGATCGCTTCGCTGATTATCGCGCTGGGACTACTCGTGGACGTGCCGGTCGTATCCGGCGACGCCATTGTGCGCGAACTTGGCGAGGGCAAACCAAGATCCGTCGCGGCGTGGCTGGGGCCAACAAAGTTGTTCAAGACCATGGCGTTTGCCACGGTGACGAACATCGCGTCCTACCTGCCCTTCCTGCTGTTGCCCGGCGACACCGGCAAATTTCTGTACAGTCTGCCGGTAGTGATCAGTTGTTCGCTCCTCGCGGCGCTATTAGTGTCGATGACCTTTGTCCCGTTCATCAGCTCGTTCCTGCTCAAAAGCAGGACTGAGACTCCCATTGAGGAAAGGCGGCAGCGCGGGTTCACAGGCTGGTATTTCCGCACGGCGAAAAAGGCCATCGAGCACAGGAAGCTTTGCCTCGCATGCTCGCTCGTTGTGCTGGTCATCGGCGGCATCGTTTTCTCCACGCTCAAACCGCAGTTCTTTCCAAAAGACCTTCAATACTTTTCTTACATCGACGTTTGGTTGCCGGAAGAGTCTCCAGTGAGCGCTACGCGCGCAAACAGTTCAACAGGTGGAATCGATTGTGCAACGCGTGTCGGACGATTACGGCAAGGCTCATGCCGAGCACGGCCATCCAAAGGAGGTCGTCACATCGATGACGGCTTTTCTGGGCGGCGGTGGCCCGCGTTTCTGGAGCAGCGCCACACCTGAGGAAAGGCAGACCAACTACGGTGAGGTGATTCTGCGGACTCAGGACCCGCACGACACCACGCCACTGCTGGCCCTCCTGCAAACGGAGTTTGACAAGGAGGTTCCGGGAGCGATCGTCGACACCCGAAGCCTCGAAACAGGTAAACCTGTCGGAGTGGCGATTCAGGTCAGAGTTTCCGGCGAAGATCTTCCCCAACTCCGGGCCCAAGCCAAGAAGTTGAAGCAGATCTTTCTTGACATCCCGATTGCGGCCAGAGTGCGAGATGATTGGGGAGAGCCAAGCGTCAAGGATGTAGTCCACGTAGATGTAGATCGGGCAAACCTTGCGCATATCACCAACGCAGATGTCTCGGAATCGATTGATGCCGCGCTCCACGGGGCGCAGGCGGGAGTGTTGCGGGAGGGTGACAAGCAGATTCCAATTCTTGGACGTTTGCGAGTGGAGGAGCGGGCCCAGCTCTCGCAATTGAGCAGCTTGTATGTCTTCTCGCGCCAGGACACGCCTCCGGTTCCTCTCGAGCAAGTAGCCAGTATTTCTTTGCAACCGGTCACGCCGAAGATCAAGCGCTTCGATCAGTACCGGACAATTACCATACAGTGCTGGCCGGCAGAGGGCCATTTGCCTTCAGAAGTTATTGCGGCGGCCATGCCGAAGCTGAAAGCGTTTCAAGAACAGCTTCCAGCCTGGATTCATTTTCCGTTTTGCCGGCGAATACAAAGAACAGGTGAGCGGCTTCGGCGATCTTACAACGGTGCTGATCATTTGCGTGTTCGCTCTCTACCTGGCTCTGCTGGCCCAATTCAGACATGCTGTCAAGCCGCTGATTGTATTTGCGGCGATTCCCTACGGGATGGTCGGCGCCGTCGTTGCACTCGCTATTATGGGGCAGCCATTCGGGTTCATGGCGTTTCTTGGAGTCATCAGTCTGATCGGTGTGATCGTCAGCCACATCATCGTGCTGTTTGAATTTATCGAGGAGAAGAGAGAAGAGGGTGAGGACCTGGAACTGGCGCTGATCGATGCCGGTATTCTGCGTTTGCGGCCTGTCATGATCACGGTCTCAGCCACTGTGATTGCGCTTTTTCCGTTAGCTGCACACGGCGGTCCGCTTTGGGAGCCCCTTTGCTATGCACAGATCGGCGGCCTGACGATCGCCACGTTCGTGACCCTTGGCTTGGTGCCGATTCTCTACTCCTTTATTGTGCTGGATCTGAAGTTGATCCGGTGGGAGCACGAGGAGAAACCTTCCGCGGTCTCGGAGGTACATGGGACCCCCGGCGTACTTGCATGACCGTGGACAGATACCCCAATCGAAGCGATGCTCTCGGGGTAGTCAGATAACAAAGTTCAATGAGTTTGGAAAGGAAGGACTCTCATTGAACACAAAAGCGTAACGACGACCGATGCCATTCACGTGCCCCAAAGACACCTGAAGAATGTTGGGTAAACGGACCGAGTGGTCCGCGAGCGGAAGTCACAGATTGTGGAGGCGGAGCAGAACGTTCAAGCTACAGAGAACAGAGTGCGTTGGAGTTTAAGTCGGAAATCCGCCAAAATCCATCGCGCCGAGACCACCTTTGAGGCTGCGCGCAGGAACGTGACCGCTCAAATTGAATTGGCCCGCTTCACATCAGTGAAGGGCTTTGGATTGTTGTTGTGATGGTCGATGTAGTCGCCGATGGCGGTGATCAATTGTTCGAGGTCCTGGAAGACGCCGCGGTCGGGGAGATACATGGGACCTCCAACGTACTTGTATGACCACCAATGAAGATGTATTCGATATTCGTATTGGATTCGAATCTGATTCGATGGGAGGTGAAGGCCCCTCATTGACGTCTGCAGAATCGGCGGTGTGCTCGACGGAGGCAAGCCATGCTTGATACCAAAATTGAAATTCAGAGTTGGGTTCGTTCAATGGAGTGTGTCCTGGGAGAACTTAACGAGGGAGTGGTTATCCTTGATAACCAACTCCGGGTGGTGTTTGCGAACGAGGCGCTACTCCGATTGGGAATGATTAACCGCGAGGATCTGCAGGGCGTTGCGCCCGATGCGATTTTTCCACCGGAAGATATTCCGTTCATTCTGCGCCAACATGAATCAGACCACCGCTACGGAGGCAGTCGAAGTGAGTTCTACCTGCCTGGCAAAAATGGCGAGAGGATCCCGGCGATCTTCAGCGGGCGGTCGATTCAGGGACCGGACGGACAGGAATACACACTGCTCGTCGTGACCGATATCAGAGCTCAGAAACGCGTTGAGGGGCAACTTCGCGAATCCAACGCGCTGCTGGAAAAGCGGCAGATGGAAATTCAGGCTGAACTTTCGCTGGCTGCGCGTGTCCAACAAACGCTCGTACCACGAAACTTAGTTTGGAATGATCTTTCGGTCGAGAGTTACTACAGGCCAGCGCACACCATAGGCGGTGACTTCGGCGTGGTCTTCCCACAGGGTGACGAAGCACTGACAGTCCTCATCTGCGACGTGTCGGGTCATGGCATCGGCTCGGCGCTCATGGCCAACCGGATTTACTCTGAAACATTGCATCAGCTCGAAATCCAGGCGAGCCCTGGCAACTTGCTGCGGCACGTTCACGACTTCGTGCGCGATCGACTCGCGACAGACACCTTTTACCTCACCATGGCCGCAGTGGAGTTCAGAGGGCGCGGACGGCGCGCGACCTTTGCTGCCGCAGGCCATCCACCGGCGATGCTCGTCTCAGATGGCGGTGTCCGCCTACTCGATTCGCAAAACGGCATTCTCGGGTGTCTCGCCCAAACAGCAGCTTTCGACTCCGCGGACGAAATTGAGCTCGCATCTGGCGATCGCTTGGTACTCTACACGGACGGGCTTACCGAGGCCTTTAACAGTCGCGAAGACGAGCTCGGCGTCGAGGGTCTCAAAACGCTGGTACAGCAATCGGCCAAACGAGCACTTCCGGAAATGAGGCAGGCCATCCTTGACGGAGTGGCTGCCTGGAGCGACGGCACCCTCGCCGATGACGTGTCCCTGGTTATCGTCGAAGTTTGCTAGTGGACGGTAACAACTGGTTCAGTAGAACCGCAGAGAACAGCACCTTGGAGGAAATGGAGCGCGAACGCGTGCTGTCGCGCTGCACTAAATTCCCGGAATTGTTTGCAGGGCAACAGGGGAATCCGCGGACAATGCAACGCTGGAGGTATGGCGAATGCAGATGCACAACTTCATCAACAGAGCACCGGCGACCGTACTGGCCGTGGTGCTGCTCACGTTGGTCATCGGGTGCACTTGCGGTGAATTCTACCGCGATTCGAAGGACGTTGTCGGGGTCAGTATCAGCCCGACCGACACCAGCATCCAACCCGGTAATACTCAGCAATTCTCAACCACGGGAACGTTCTCAAACGGCAGCACCAGTGACGTGACCGGGCAAACATCATGGGCCTCGTCCAGCCCGTCTGTGGCTACCATCGATGCGAACGGTCTTGCCACCGGAGTTGCCTTTGGAACAACCACCATTTCCGCGAACTGCCAATGCTACAAGAAGAGCACTAGCTTGCTCGTGAGCAGTCAGACCGTCAGCTTGACCTCAATTGCGGTTACTCCCTCAAACCCGACGATCAGTTCTGGAAGAACGCAACAATTCACTGCGACGGGCACCTATTCCAATAACACCACAAGCGTGATCACCAACTCGGTGACTTGGACCTCAAGTAACACCTCCGTCGCCACCATCAATAGCAGCGGACTTGCAACAGGGGTGTCGGTGGGCAATGCAACAATTACCGCAACCTCGGGCTCAGTCAGCGGCAACGCCACGCTCACGGTCCAGTAATACGATAAGCCATGATCTTCTCCCTGGCGTAGTGCGGTATTGTTAGTCCTCGCTATCCCTGTGAGCTGAGGACAGCGCGAGAAGTGTAAGTCACTTATCGAGGTGGAAATCCTGAGAGCGGCACGGGAAGTCTCCCCACCTTCGCTCTCGCCTCATTCACTGTTGTCTTCGAGAAGATCCCCTGGTTTGCATGTGCCAGCGGTTATCACCTGTCAAATCAGTGCCCAAAGGTGGGCACACATTCCCGGCTGCACAGACTTCAATGTCGCTGTATTCCTGCGAGTTTTGTTCTAAGAAGGTCTGACCAAAGTCTGCATCTTGAAGAGGCACGGCTTCAGCCGCGCCACAAGGGCCTTAGCATCAACGCGGCTCCACCCGCTGGGGGAAGGCCGGCGATTTGTGCGGAGCTTCTCTCAATCTTTGGCAAAACAAGTGCATGGATCATGGTGAAGCGCCCAATGAAATAGCACAGCAAGGAGTCAAACTCATGAGAATGCCTCTGCCCTATGACAGAAAAAAAGTAACGGTCGAAATTTCCGACCAGAATTTTGTGGGATCACTCGTGTCAAGAGTCGAGTCCTATGAGCCGGGCAAGTCGCCGCAGGAGTTGGTAGAGACTTCACTGGATCGCCCAATCGGCTCTCCCAAGCTCGAAGAGCTTGTAAAGGGCAGGAAAAACATTGTCATCATAAGTTCAGATCACACACGTCCGGTTCCCTCCAAAGTCATTACACCGATCCTTCTGCGGCGTATTCGCTCAGCGCAGCCCGACGCAAACATAAAGATTCTGGTGGCAGCCGGCTTTCATCGGCCCTCTACGCGAGAGGAGCTAATCAATAAATATGGCCAGGAGATTGTGGATCACGAACAGATCGTAATGCATATCTCTACGGATGACTCCGCTATGGTCAAAATCGGCACCCTTCCATCCGGGGGAGAGTGCATCGTCAACCGGACCGCAGCCGAAGCGGACCTCCTGCTGGCGGAAGGCTTTATTGAGCCACATTTGTTTGCCGGCTTTTCGGGTGGGAGGAAGTCGGTGCTTCCGGGAATCGCTTCGTACAAAACAATCATGGCGAACCACTGCGCGGAGTTCATCAATGCACCCACCACTCGCCCAGGCATTCTTAAAGATAATCCCATTCACAAAGACATGCTGTACGCTGCGAAGACTGCTGGCTTGAGATTTATTCTGAACGTCATTTTAAACGGGGAAAGAGACATTATCGCGTCGTTCGCTGGAGATCTGGAACAGGCTCACTCGGAGGGCTGCCGATTTCTCACATCGTTGGCCTCGGTAAATAAAGTCCCCTGCGATATCACCGTCGTCACGAATGGCGGCTACCCATTGGATCAGAACATCTATCAAGCGGTGAAAGGCCTTACGTCTGCCGAAGCCACGAATAAAGAGGGTGGCGTCATCATCATGGTCGCTGGGTTGTCGGACGGCACGGGTGGTCAAGGCTTTTACAACAACCTGGCGCAAGTCGAGACTCCAAAAGAGCTCCTCGACCGCTTATCGCATGTCGGGCGCAATGCTACGGTCGCCGATCAGTGGGAGTCACAGGTGCTCGCGCGCATTCTCAATCGGCACAAAGTAATCATGGTTTCAGACTTGATTAAGCCCGAAATCGTAAGAGCCATGCACATGGAGCATGCCAGTTCCTTTGACGAAGCGCTTAAGCGTGCGTACGAGCTTCAAGGGCGAAGCGCCAAAGTCGCCGTCATTCCCGATGGATTAGCCGTCATCGTGGGTGAAACGAGCCCGACCGCGGACAGTTCACACTCTGATACACAAGCAGTCCAAAACGTAGCCTAGAAAAGAAGGTGGAACCCATGAAGAAGATGAAGCGGCGCGATTTCTTGAAGATGGCAGGGGCTGCCGCTATAGGGGCGGGCGGTCTGACGGCGGGAAGGGGCGAGCTCCACGCCCAGGAGAAACCCAACAGCGTAACGAAGGAGCAAGAGTTTACCCCGGGAGAGAAAGTCAAGATCTCCGGAATCTACGACGTTTTCCACGACAGGATCGATGGTGAACTTCATGCCCAACAGCATCAGGTCATTGTCATCGCCGGAACTGTTTTTCCGCGCTGTAAAGGTTGCCATGAATGGGTGAGATTTCGACTCTTGCAGGCAGCGCAGTATGTCGATAAGGACCCGCATTTCGAGACCTAGCAAAGGTGAGTTCTGTGAAACGAGGGCGAGTTTCGGTTTCGACACTTCTGCTGGTGGCGCTGATCACGGGCGCAGCAGCATGCCTGGGACAGAGCACAGCGGCTGATGTGGCCATCGACACGCTCCGGGCAGGCAGTCTCGCAGCCGCAAATGCTTCCGATCAATCAGCGAAGACCGACATTTTGCCCGAATCCCAGGCAGCCTTAGGGCCCGTGCTGCCCGAAGACATCAACGTGACGGGTTGGGGCGCTCTACACCATCTTCGGTTCTTCGGATGGGCGAACGGCGGTTACACCTGGTCTTCCACCGGCACAGGTTTGCTTAACGTTGAACCGCGGGAGAATCGGTTCGGCGATGCCTTTCTACTCGACCAGGCTACTTTTGTGGCAGAGCGGAGACTCAATGAGGAGGCCTGGTCATGGGGATTTCGTTCTGAATTCTACATGGGCGCAGATGCAGCCCTTCTGCACCCCGTCAATGGCTTCGGTCCAACACAGAATAAGCGATTCAGCACCGATTTCCGCCAAGCATACTTCTCTCTCCATGCGCCGATGCTGACGGATGGAGGCGTTGACTTCAAGTTCGGCCGGCAATACGTGCCCCTTGGTTATGAGACAACAATGGCGCCGTACCGGCCGATGTACTCGTTAGCATACGTCTGGATCTATTCACAAAACGGCGCTACCACCGGTGCGATCGCGACGATTCATGTCAGTCCGAAACTTGATGTCATTGGAGGCGCCACCCTTTGTGTCAACTCACTGTTTGAGTTCCGCGGTCGTGCACCCTGCTATATCGCACGCGGCCTGTATTGGATTGATTCCAGGAAGCGAACCAAATTGATAGGAACGTTTTATACGGGCCCGCAGCCGATTGCTGCGGCGAAGGGGCACATTGGGAAGTGGCAGTCCGAAGCCGAGCTTCAGCTGATCCATAACGTGAACCGTAGGCTGACCCTAGTGTCGGAGACAAACGTTGGATGGGACACGCAGGACCCGGCTAACAATCTCCACACCTCGAAATGGTACGGAACGTACGGCATGGGAATCGTTCATGTTCACCAGCTGCTGGATCTGAACTCTCGGGCAGAATGGTTTAAGGATGCTGATGGCTCGCGCATCGGCACGCGCGGAAACTATGGCGAGATTACCGTCGGTCCTAACTTCATGCCGAAGCGAATGATTAATTTCCGTCCCGAAGTTCGTTGGGATGTCGCCAGTAATCCTGTGTTCGGTCCTATAAGCGGTTCGCACCACGAAAGCCATCAATGGACAGTCGCCATCGAGATGTTGGTTAAGTTCTGATCGGCTACCGGGAAGAGGAAAGCTGGCTAGAGCGAAAGAGAATGCTTTGTGCTCTCGACTGGCAGCCGCTCCGAAGCGTCCTTGTCGGTACCGAGCCTCCGCGAGTCGCGAGCAGGGTCACTCCTTCCAGGGGCGAACGATGCCGAGTCTTTTCATTTGAAACTGGAGCGTTGAGCGCTTCATTCCGAGCCGCGCAGCAGCTCCCTGCGGACCAGCAACAACCCAATTTGTTTCTTTCAAAATTGATAGGATGTGCTCGCGTTCGGCTTCCTTGAGGGTCCTGCCCCTTGTTTCTTCCTCGTCGGGCATGCCATGAGAACCCAGAGCGGTGATTGGTACCCGGAGCACCGGACCCGGCGAAAGGATCACAGAGCGCTCGATTACATTCTGCAACTCACGGATATTTCCGGGCCACGGATACCGAACCAGCTCTTCCATCGTTTCTGACGGAATCGCATCGATCGCTCGATTCATCCGGCGGGCACACTGCTGTGCAAAGTGCCTCACGAGCGAAGGAATGTCTTCGCGACGTTCACGGAGTGCGGGCACGTGGATAGGAAAGATATTGAGCCGATAGAAAAGGTCGGCGCGAAATGTACCTTCCTGAACGCAAGCCGCCAGATTCCGGTTGGTCGCGGCAATAAGACGGGCGTCGGTCTTGATGGTCCGCGCACTTCCGAGGCGTTCAAATTCCCGTTCCTGCAGTACGCGCAGCAACTTGGGCTGAAGCTCCAGCGCAATCTCCCCGATCTCGTCCAGGAAGGCGGTGCCATGGTTCGCTAATTCAAACCGGCCCATCCGCGGCATAATCGCTCCCGTAAACGCGCCCTTTTCGTGGCCGAAAAGTTCGCTCTCGAGCAGGCCTGTTGGTATCGCAGCACAATTCAGCTTTACGAATGGCTTCGAACTGCGCGGGCTGCGCTCGTGAATGGCCCGTGCGATAAGTTCTTTCCCCGTACCCGTCTCGCCGCAGATCAGCACTGTCGCATCCGTGGGGGCAACGAGTTCAATATTTCGCAGTACAGCCCGGATTCCAGAACTGCGGCCAACGATTTCCTCAAACCCCTGCTCGCTTCGAATCTCGTCTTCCAGATACAGCTTTTCTCTCGAATGCTGCTCCTTCAGCTGTCTGACTTCTGCATAAGCAAGATCCAGGAGGAGTTGCAACCTGTCCTTCTCCGCCTTGAGGTCTTCTTGCAGGAATCTCAAGTGTTCGAAGTTTGAGGCGTGGTCCACCGGGGGGCCGATGATGTTCGTTATGCTTTCCCCTGTAAAGCCTCCCTGGTCCATAAAAGCAATCGCCGCGTGCGCCATGATTTCCTCCTTACCTCGCATGCAATCGGTCTCCGATTGAGCTTGAATTCAGAGCCCAATTTCCTGATGAGCGAATTGTCCAACAAGTTCCGTTTGCAAACAGCCCCACTACGGGGCAAATCGCAAACTCTAAGGAGGTAAGTAATAGCCTCCGTCAAGCCAGAAATTTCGCTGTTGATAAAGTCTTTCAGGAGTTGGAGCTGATTTTGCGCGGTGCAGGTTCCACGCGCTTCCACCCAAACAGGCGAGCATCGACTGACCATAGACCCGGTCCTAACATGGCGAGAGCGCAGGCAATGGTTCCGAGCAAAACCGTGACCCATCGGTCTCCGGCTATCGTCATGATCTGCAAGGTTTCGAGCAACGCAACCAAAGCTCCCACGATGGGCGTCCACAGGCCGGGAATGAGAAGGAGTCCGAATCCCGCCAGAAATGCGGAAATTATCGTTGCAGTGACAGGAGGGTTGCTCCACAGCGTCGAGTTCGCACGCAGAAGCAGTGAAGCGCCAAGAACGACACGCATGAGAAGCAAACCGGTTCCAGGCCAACCGCCAGCGAATGTGGAGTATAGGCGCCGCAAAACGCAACTTTCTAAACTCCACCAGTTTCCTGCTTTGCAAACACGGATCGAAACCCCAAAGAGAGTCGTTTTTGATCACTCTTTAGAGTTCTGTTGGCGGCGGGGAAGCAGCCGCAGAAACTAAAGGTCGATGATGCCTCTTTTGAACCCAATCATTGCGGCCTGCGTTCGATCATTGGCGCCCAATTTGGAAAGAATGCACTTGACTCGACTCTTGACGGTTTCCTCCGTGATGGAGAGCTGGTCCGCGATTTGTTTGTTCGCATTTCCGGCTGCGATCAGCCGCAATACGCTGATTTCTGCCGGCGTCAATGTGTCATCCGTCGCATGCGCGGCGATTTCATAGGAGACCTCTGGAGAAAGGGCCTTCTTCCCGGCATATATCCCACGGATGGTTTCCAGTAGTTCCTTGTGTAACGTATTCTTAAGCAGGTACGCCTGAGCGCCGGCCTTGAGCGCCCGGACAATTTGCGTGTCGCTCTTGTAAGTTGTCAGCACGATGATCTTGGCGTCAGGGAATTCATTGCGAATCGCAATCAGCGCATCAACGCCGTTCATTTCCGGCATTTGCAGGTCCATCAGCGTAACGTCCGGACGGTGCATCCGGAATAGCTGGATAGCCTCACGACCGTCGGACGCTTCACCCACCAGGATCATATCCGGCTGGATGCTTACCAGACCGGCAATCCCCCGGCGCACAATTGGATGGTCATCGACAGCGAGAATTCGAATGGGCTCGGTGGCGGCGCTCATGACCGGTCTCCTAGATCAAGCCTTCGCTTTTCCGGCAAGCTTTCGTGACAACCAGGAAGCTCTCCGATCTGCTGTGTAGGCGGTACTGGCGGGCACCCGTAGCTCAACTTCCGTTCCTGCCTCCACTTCGCTCCACACCGTCAGCTTACCTCCAATCAGTGTGGCGCGTTCCCGCATACCAGGCAAGCCATAGTGCCCCTCACCGTGCTGACGGGAAAGAACGGCCGGATCGATACCTTTTCCATCGTCCCGCACGCGCAATCGAAATTGCTCATCGTCATAGCGGATTTCAACCTCAATCTGCCGTGCCTGGGCGTGCTGAAACGCGTTCCGCAGCGCTTCGGCGGCGATCCTGTAGATCTCGTCACGGAGAATCGGATGCAGATCTCGCGCCTCGCCCTCAACGGCTACTCGGAATCCAGGGCGCTGGCTGGTCGAGTCGGTTGCGAGTTCTTCTCCAAGCGTGTTTATGGCCAGCGCGAGATCGTTGCTTTGGACCGTGGACTCGCGTAATCCTTGCACCGCGTCCCGGCCTTCGGTGATCGCCTCAGCAACCTCGTCGATCGTGCTTTCCAGATTCTCTTGCGCTTCCATCGGGCGCTCCCGCATTAACTGGGAAACGGTTTGGAGCCGCAGCAGTACACCATGAAAGCTCTGCAGCAGCGTGTCGTGAAGTTCACGTGCAATTCGCGTGCGCTCACTGACGCGCGCCTCCAGTGTCATCTCGAACTGATGATGCACTTGCCGTAAACGCCATTGGTAAGCCGCCCACAGCAGCGTGGTGAGGAAGAGGACGCATAGCGCGCGAAACCACGGTGTATTCCACCACGGGGGCGTGATGACAATGGTCAACGACGCCCCTTCTTCATTCCATACGCCATCGCCGTTCGATCCCTGCACGCGAAAAACATATTTCCCAGGATCGAGATTGGTATAGGTAGCCAGTCGCTGCCTGCTACCCACCTCGTTCCAGGCACGTTCGAAGTTCTCGAGCTTATAGCGATAATGGTTCTTGTGTGAATTTGCATAACTCAACGCGGCGAATTCAAAGGAGAAAACATTGTCGCGGTAGGGGAGAGTCAGGGAATCGACGTATGGGATGGCTTTCTTAAGCACAGACCCGGCGCCGATGGGCACAGGTTTGTTGAAGATTCTGAAGCTGGTGATGACGACCGGCGGCACGTAGGGATTGTCGCGGACATTTTCAGGGAAAAATGCATTCAACCCATTGCTGCCGCCAAAGAACATCTCCCCATCCGGGCCCTGATAACAACCGGTACTGAACTCATTGCTCTGCAAGCCGTCGGACACGTCGTAGTTTCTAAAGGTTTCCCTCTGAGGATCGAATCGGGATATGCCCTTCTGCGTGCTGAGCCAAAGCCTGCCAGCTCCATCTTCCAGAATGCACCGGATCGTGCTGCTCGGCAGGCCCTGGTTTTCCGTGTAACGGGCGAACGCTCCGCTTTGCCGGTTGTACCGGTATAGTCCGTCCATCGCTCCCACCCACAGTGTTCCAGTCCGGTCTTCGTGGATGGTGTTGACGCCGCCGCCGTTGAGTCTTTGAGGGTCATACGGGTCGGGCGTGTAATTCACAAAGGTCTTCGCCTGGTCATCGAAGCGGACCAGCGTGCCGCCCCACGTCCCCAACCACAGCGTGCCGGAACGATCCTGATCGATGACCCAGACGGTATTTTCCAGACTGGCCGGATGGTCTGGAACAGGCCGGTAATTGGTAAATCCGTCCCTCGCTGGATCGAAGCGGCTTAGGCCGCCCTCCTGGCCCACCCACATGTGACCGTTCCGGTCTCCGAAGATGGTGTAGACATTATCAGAAATCAAGCTGTTGGGATCATCGGGGTTGTGCCGGTAATGCTTGAAACGCCCCGTGCGTTCATCGAACCGCACCAGACCGGAGCCTCCGCCACCGACCCAGAGATAACCCGCTGTATCTTTGTAAATGCAATCAACGTTCGTGCCTTCACCGAACCCCTTCTCGTCGCCCGGGGTGGGAACATAGTGGGTGATTTTTCCCGTCTTTCGATCCAATCGATCGAGGGCGCGCGGAAACAAGCCTACCCACAGAACGCCATTGGGATCCTGATAAATCGCCTTGACCCTGCCAGGGGAGAGACTATTGGGGTCGGCGGGGCGATGCCTATAAGGGTTGAACTGCTGTTGCCGGAAATTGAGAATGTTGAGTCCCGCATTCTCAGTTCCTACCCACAGCACGCCGCCCCTATCCCGATAGACAGAGAAAACGGCGTTGCTGTCGAGGCTATCCGGGTTGCTTTCGTCGTGCTGAAACCGGTACGTGAAACGTTCTGTTGGCCGGTCGAAGTAGTAGAGACCCTGGCTGGATGGCACCCATAATCCATTTTTGCCGTCAGCCACAAGGGTGCCGTTCAGCGATCCCCCGCTGCTCGTCGATGCCAGAACGCCGACAGCACGGGCGCCAAGCGGGTATGTCGTGAGGCGCTCTGCCTCCCGATCGTATTTCGCGAGCCCGACGACCGGGGAATTGGCCAGCATCCACAAACTGCCGGTTTCGTCTTCATACACACTGTCTGCGCTGAGGCCATTCCTGGTTGCAAGCAGGGCGAGTAATCTGTCCCGTCTGTTGATTCAGATGGAACAGACCGCGCTCGCCAACAAACCAGATCTCGCGATGCCTATCCTCGATCACCTGGCTGATCCTCCCAACAAAGTGGCCATCGCTGTCATTTCGATAGTGAGTAAATGTTCCGGTCGTTGGATCGAGCTTGTCGAGGCCGCTGTCTTCGGTGCCAAACCAAAGAGAACCGCGACTGTCCTGGGCGATGCTCTTGACCGAGGCGCCACCGAGACTATTGGGATTGCCGGGGTCATGAAGGTAGCGGGTACAGCGTTCGGTTTCAGGGTCGAATTTGTTCACCCCGGTGTTGGTGGCGATCCACAGATAGCCGTGATCGTCTTGCATCAGGTCCTGCAAAAAGTTGGAGCTCAAGCTGCCGGGGTCGTTGGGGTTGTTTTTGTATACGACGAAGGCGTTGCCGTCATAGCGATTGAGGCCGTCCCGGGTGGCAAACCACATGAAGCCCCGGCGGTCCTGCAAAATGGCAACGACATAGCCTTGAGAGAGGCCATCGTTGGTGGTGAGGTGGGTGAATTTGAGGTCCCTCACCACAACAGGGCCGCCCTGAGCTGGGTGGGGTTGGGCTGCTGCGGCATATAACGCGTGAATAATGCACAGGAGCAAGATACGGCTCGCTCCCCGCAAGCGCCACGCTGTATTTCGGCGAATCATGCTCATGCCTTGCCCGCAAACTTTTCCGAGCTGTCGTGTAGCCGCTGCTCGACTAAGTATCAAACGCAGACCTCCCTTCCGTCCATCAAGCGGGTCGGTCCTTCTGCGCCTTCAGCCATGCCCGAAGACTGAATGCGTTTATGCAAATGCAAAACACATTCGCGGGAATAAAGCCGTACTGTGAGGTGTGAAACCCAATCACACACACAATAAGGCTGTTGAGCCCGGAAACAACAAGACCCGTCCACATCTTTCGTCCGACCAGGATCTTCGCGAGGACAGTGTGAAGAACGATAGATAATCAGCCGGTACATCGCATTTCGCACCTCGATCTTTATTGCTGTTCCAGCATGTGTAGGGCAATTTATGTGCTCCCTGCATTCAGGGCCAATTTCTCCGATGAGCAAATTGTCCAACTGGTTTGGTTTGCAAACAGCCCCACTAAGGGGCAAATCGCAAACTCTAGGGAGGGAAAGAAACAGCCTCTTTTAAGCCAGAAATTTTTTGGTTGATGAAGGACGATTTCAGGAGTTGAGGCTGATTTTGCGCAGTACTACCACGCGCTTCCACCCAAACAGGCGAGCATCGACTGAACGTAGAGCCGGTCCTAACATGGCGACAGCGCAGCCAATGGTTCCGAGCAAAACCGTTACCCATCGGTCTCCGGCAATCGTGATGATCTCCAGGTTCGAGCAACGCAACCAAAGTTCCCACGATGCGCATCCACAGGCCGGTAATGAGAAGGAGTCAGGATCCCGCCAGAAATGCGGAAATTATCGTTGTCGTGACAGGAGGATTGCTCCACAGCGTCGAGTTCGCACGCACAAGCAGTGAAGCGCCAAGCACAACACGCATGAGAAGCAAAGCCGTTCCGGGCCAACCGCCGGCGAACGTGGAATATAGGCGCCGCACTAAACACCTTCCTAAACTCCACCAGTTTCCAGCTCTGCAAAGACGGGTCGCAATCCCAAAAGAGAGTCGTATTGGTCACTCTTTGGAGTTCTGGCGGGAGCCTCTCGGGAAAAACTAGAGCTCGATAATGGCTCGGTTACAACCCAATGATGCCTGAAACGCAAACGATGCGCGCAACACTGTTTTTTCACGTAGCAGCCTTGATTTCGCTGCTGCCTCCGAACATGCCAGAGGCTGTCGAAAGAACGCGTTGAACGATCTAGCACATGACTCAGTGCGATGACCTCCCGCAAACGGGGAAGTCGAACCGTCCAATCGACACCCCCGCTTGGCTAGGATCGTGAGGCTCAGGACCGCCACCCGTCTGTGGCGTGCCAAAGCTGATCAATCCAGCTCTGCCCGCGGAATGAGTCCGAGTGCTGACTGGAGAAAGGAAAGACGAATTGATGGAGAGTCACTTCGGTGCCGGTGAGTTCTGGGCCGAAGTCCCAATCCCAGCGCAGCCTCCCAGTCTCTCTCACTGATTCTCAACATCAGAAGCTAGCGCGGAGGTGGAGTTGGAGATAGCGCGGAGTCAATTGGCTCGTTGCCTGTCCAAAGTTGCCCGACGGAAAGGTATTTGACACATTAGTAAGATTGACTCGATTGAACAAATTAATGACCTCGCCTTTTGCCTGAAATTTCAACCTTTCTCTGAAGAACCACGGAGTCGTGAAGTATTTCTCGAAGCCGAAGTCAATGTTGTTATACCCCTCATTGTCGTATGTGTTTCTGCCGAGGTTCCCCTCCGTTCCCAAGGCCGGTGCGGGAAACGCCGATGCGCCCCCTGGAAAAAGCCCCTTCAAAAAGTTCGCTTTGTGTTGACCGGTCAGGTGACTGCCGAAAGAAGGTACGTTCGGCCGATCGACGGTGCTCCCGTCCGCGTTATAGTCGCCTCCGCTATTGCCGATAATTGTGCTGCCTTGCGGGCAACCGCCACCTACGGGAGTCGCAGAGCCGCTGCAGATTGGAGAAAAGTTTGCGGTGTTCATGACGGTGAAGGGCAACCCCGTCTGCAGCAGTACGATCGCGCCGAACTGCCATCCGCCGAGAACATTTCTCGTCCACGCGCTCTTGTAGTGATTGGGCACCATCCAGGTGCCAACAGCCGCGAATTGCTGACGGATGTCATAGTCGGACCGGCCACGCTGGGCCTTGAAATTGCCATTCTGGTAAATTGGACCGTTTTGAGTGGTCGGTACGATGGATCCAGCATCGATGGAAGCAGAATTGCTGAGAGGCGCATCCAACGCCTTCCCCCAGGTATAGACGCCACGGATCGCCAGCCCGCGAGAGTAGGGGCGCGATAGCGTGACAGAGCCATAGTTGCCGGCTGAATTGCCGTCGGAAGTGGCATAGTAAAGGGTGCCAAAGTTCGGATTCAGGCGCTCCAGAGAGCCATTGTTGACGATTAGGTCGCCGGCAAAGCGGTTAAGATCCTGGTTGTATACCGGCAGGTGATGGGCCGCCGACGCGGAATAGTTCATCTCAAGAACGAGATTGTTTCGCAATTGCTGCTGGATACTCAGGGTCCAGTCGTAAACCTGACCCATTTTGTAGTGGGGAGTATATCCTCCGATAACCGATCGCTGGAGAACGCCATCGACGACGGCTCCGCCACTGGAGTTGACGACGACGTTACTCGTGTCCACGATGGGGCAGGCCACAACAAAGCCTGTTGGGGGGCTGCAAAGCTGGAACACAGGCGTGCCCCCCGAACGTACGTCGATGGAGGGCGTGTAAATGTTAGGCAAGTTGCCCGCCGTGATGTCGGTTATATGGAGGTAAGGCGGTTGGTCTGCAAACATGCCGATTCCGCCTCGAAGGGCCGTTTTACCGGTTCCGAAGATATCCCAGGAGAATCCAACGCGGGGGGTCAGGGCCCAGACATTATGGTTCAGCACGTGATCATTTGGGGTCAACCCGACGCGGCCTGCTGCAATCTGGGCGTCCGCGGTTGAGCCTTGGCCTAGGGTGAAGTTGGTCAATTGAGGGCTAAGAATGGAAAACAGGTTGACCATTTCATCGTATCGGACGCCCGCATTCAGGGTGAACCTCGGAGTAACCTTCCAATCGTCCTGGAGGAAGTATCCCTGGTATAGTTCGCGGTATCGGCGATTGTAGGGTGCTTGCAGGTGTGTTATGAGGCTGACTGGGGTAGCGCTCTCTGTCAGCGGCTCATCCTGCACGAAATCCAGCAGACTGTTGAAGTTGTAGGTTGGACGATCGAGTGCACCGGTTTGCGCATCATACTCGCGAATATTGTAAAAGTCGGCGCCAAACTTAAGTGTGTGCGTTTTCACGATTGCCGTCATGACGTCGTGCCAGCCAATGGTCGTTTGCACATAGTTCCCCGGTCCCCAAGATCCGAACCCCGACAACCCACCGCTGACGTTGACGTACGGTATAGCGAGCGCGGGAACCCCCTGGATATCGCCCTGGGGACGAATGATATCCGCGCCTGCCTGGTTCAGAAGACGGGGAGAGAACGTGTGCGTCCAGTTCACATTGACAAAATCGGAAAGGTTGATAAAGGGAAGATTCATCGCGGGCCGGTTGCCATAGGCTCCGGTGGTAGTGGAAAGCCGCATCGCATCCACGTAAACGCGATCGTTTTTGCCAATATAGTCGTCAACCCGGACACTCCATTGGTATCCATTCCTTGGTGTGGAGTAGCTGTAATTGGCGGTCCCCACCACATTCAGCGTGGCAGGGATACCGGGAGGCGGGGCGAAGTAGCCGGGTGTGGCTGCTTCATACTGGCTGACTGTTTGAAGGTTTGCGGTTGGGGCCGCGATGGGCGGAGCCATCGTCAAGATCTGGGTTGCCACATTGTTGGGGAAATTCGCCTTTGCATAACTAAGGAAGTCGGGAGTCTCGAATGTGGCCTGGCCGCTGCTGGTGGTGCTGGAGCGGAGTACGTCGATAGCTCCAAAGAAGAACAGCTTGTTTTTGATGATCGGCCCGCCGATTGTGCCACCCACTTCGTTCCGCTGAAACGCCGGAATCGAGGATTGAAACTCGGTGCGTGCGGAAAGCGAATTGTTGAGAAAGTAGTAATTGACCGTTCCATGGAAGTTGTTCGAGCCTGAAACGGTATATATGTCGACCGTAGCGCCGGCATTTCTACCCTTCTGGGCATCAAAATCATTTGTCTTGATATCCATCGATTGCACAGTGTCAGGAATGGGAGAGATTGTGGAACCACCACCTCGGGAAGGCTCATTGACGTACGCGTCATCGACCTGGTATCCGTTTTGCTCCTGGCGCAATCCAGCGGCATTGATGTTGATCGTAAACGCATTGCTGTAATTGTCGATAGCGGTGACCGCGCTTCCCGTTATTCCCGGCGTTAAGTAAGCAAGGGAGTAGACGTTCTGGCCTGGAAGGGGCGTCTGCTGCAGCGTGACATCCGAAATAACGGATCGCGTTGCCGGAGTGGTAAGATCGACGGATGCCGCCGAGGCGGAAACCTCGACATTGGCAGATGCCGCTCCGACCTGCAACACCGGGGCGATCGTACTGATTTGACCGGCTTGAAGGATAAGGTCGTTCTCTTGCCAGGATTTGAAGCCACTCAATTGGACTTCCACGTTGTAAGTGGAAGCGCCCATATTGTCGATCCGGAAGTAGCCGGTCTGGTTGGTCGTCGCAACTTTTGTCACGCCGAGCCGGGCATCCATCAGGGTCACGGTAGCCCCTGAAATTACGGCGCCGGTTAAATCCTTGGCCGTCCCCTCAATTCCGCTTGAGAACTGAGCGAACGCAGGCGCTCCCACCAAGCCGAAAAGGAACAGCAAGAGGATGCTAGGGTGTGTCGACCGTTTCATGTTGGCCCCCATGAACAGGTGTGTACTCAGGTTGGTTTTGGCCTGTTTTTCATCACCAACTCTGATAGCCGCTTGAACAATCCTTACTGCAGCCGGGCCAGCAGAAACGACACTTGTGCACCCTGGGTTCTTGAACCTTGCTGGTTAGTTTCCCCTTCTGAGTGGAGGTGTTCCCTTTCCTTCGCTAAGATTTGTTTCTTTCCGGTTACCAAGCCCCTCTGGAGTTCAAAAGATCGAATCTGAGTGCCTGGTTTCCAGAGTGGCTTCGCTCCTTGGCAGAAGGTTCGCTGAAGAAGCGAAGCGTGGGCGGGAATCAATTCTTGTTGACTGGACTCTGCCGCAAACATCCGCTGCTCTCGCGCTTCATGCACATATTGCTTTGCCTTTTTCGGAGCATGAATACCCCAATTTGGCCCTTGGGTGTTTTCTTAGTTGAACCGCCACGCGATTCCAACCCAACAGTGGTTGGCCTAAGCTCGATCCCATACAGTGCCGAAGCATGACGCCGAAACTCGGATCTCCAGGGTGCCCGTATTATAGAGAATCAACGATCCAAAGTCGAGCGAAGTCGGGCATTCCTGAAACCGAGCTGACCCACTCCAGGTCTACGGATGATCAACATCGGAAGGGTTGAAACCCGCGAGGTACCGGCCTCCCCGGCGCAGTCCAGACTCGAATATCCTGATTATCGGCGACAGGCGATTGTACTGAGCCCTGCAACGCAGGACTACTATATTGCTTTTGCAGCACTATGCATCGATCACGAGTCATTTCAGGTGGGCATCGATATGATCAATGCCGGTCTCTCGCGCATTCCCAATGCGGCACGTCTGTATCTCTCGCGCGGACTTTTGTACGCAGAGGAAGCTGAATACGACAAGGCAGAGGCAGACTTTGCCCGTGCAGAGCAGCTCGATGCAAATCAGAGCATGAGTTCTTATACCGCTGATCTCGCACAGGTGCAGAAGAACAATCCAGACGAGGCGCTGCGGCGAGTACGGCTCCAATTGAAGGCTCATCCCGACAGCCCACTCCTGCACTACCTGCTCGCACAATTACTCATGAAGAATCCGGCCACGGATTCAGATGCCTACAAAGAGGCAATGAAGGAGGATTTGCGCGCGCTTGAATTGAAGCCCGACCTTGTGAGCGCCAGAGACCTGATGGCCACTATAGACATGCAAGCGGGCCAGTACGAAAAGGCAATCGAGCAGTGCCGAGCCGCGCTCCAGTATGCTCCGGACGACGAGGCCGCAACCTATCACTTCATCATCTCCTTGAGGCATGCCGGGAAAAAGGATGAACTGCAGCCGCTTGTGAAGCGTCTCGCCGAACTCCACCAACAGTCGCTCCAGAATGAGACCGATCGAAAGCGCTACACACTCGTGGAACAACTTCCCACTCCCAACTCAGGCCCACCCAACGATTGATTCTCTGGCCAAAAAGCGCGGCTCTCAATGTGCCAGCAAGTTCGTTTCGAGAAGAGCCCGATCGGCGAAGCGACGCAGATGGCCAGTGATTTTGAATATCGGAAGAGTTAACAATCGGCTTAAGAAGACTTATATCCATTATGGGGAAAGGGCGCAGGCGCGTAATCCTCTCGCGGGCCATCCTGCTGGCGTGCTGCGCTTGCTCATTTGCTTCAGATCCCTCAGTCGACGTCACTCAGTACCCGTACCGCATGGACTAGCCCGCGGTTCTTCCTGGCAACATTCGCCATGAGCCCGCGGCAAACTCTGTTCCGGGGAATCAGGCCTGTTTCCTTGCGGTTCCGTAGCCCCACCCCTGCTATCCCCCTAAACATTCCCTGACGATAAGGCCGGCCTCCCGGCACCGCGAAGGGAGAGCTGACTCGACTCCCCGCCGCTTTCAGAATATCCACGCTCAGGGCGGCCATGCTCCGGTGAGGGACCTCAAATTCACCCACCTCACCAGCGACGATGGCCTATCCCAAAATCGAATCTGTGCGATTTTGCAGGATCGCCGCGGCTTTATGTGGTTTGCCACCCAGGACGGACTCAATCGCTATGATGGCAACACGGTCGTCGTGTACAAAAGCAACCCCGACGATCCTAATTCGTTGAGCGCCAGCTTTATTCAGGGTCTGATTGAAGACGGCCATGGCAATCTGTGGATTGGCACCTGGGGTGGTGGGCTCAACAAGTTCGATCCCACCACCGAACACTTTACCCGCTACCGGTACAACCCCGACAACCCCAACAGCATTAGCGGCGATGCGATCAAGAGCATCGCCCAGGACAGTCGCGGCTATCTCTGGGTTGGTACCCAAGAGGACGGCCTGAACAAATTCGATCCGGCCACGGAAACCTTCACTCGCTATCGCAATGACAGCAATGGCCAATTTGTGGGGGCGGTCAATTCCATTCTCGAGGATAGCCATGGGGATATCTGGTTTGCCGGCGCGCGCGGCCTGTTCCATCTCAGCCCACAAACAGGACAGATCACTCGCCCGCCTGCAACCATCAATCGTTTCGCCGCAGATTATATCCATGAAGACAAGGCCGGCAATCTCTGGATGCTTACCTATTCTCCGGCCACCCTACTCGTCAAATACGATCGTCAAGCAGACCGGTTCACGGAATATCCATTTGGGAAAGGTGCTGCTGGCATACCCAATAGCACCATTCTGGATGACGGGCAGAATGGATTGTGGGTGGCATCGAGCTTGGGGCTTTATCGCTTCGATCTGCGAACGGAACAGTTCACAGGTCGCTTTCAACAGGATGAGACTAACCCGGACAGCATCAGCGATAACAAAGTTTCGTCCATTTATCGGGATAGGGCCGGCTTGCTGTGGGTAGGCACGCTAACTGGGGGAGTAAATCTTTTCAATTTCCAACAAAAACAGTTCGCTTCTTACCGGCATCGTCCCGGCAGCCCCGGTAGTCTATCGCCCGGTGTGGTCACTGCCATTTATCAAGACCGCAACGGCATTTTGTGGGTAGGTCTCCTTCCCCGTGCCCTGGATAGATTGGATCGAAAGACAGGGCAAATCACTCATTATCTTCCCGGCTACGGAGGTAAGAACGCGCTCGGCAAAGGCAGTAATCTTAGTAACATTTACAGAGACTCTCAGGGGTATCTCTGGCTGGGTGGCTGGGGCGATCTGGACCGGTTCGATGAACGAAGCGCGCAGTTCAAACATTACCAGCACAAACCCGGCGATCCCAATAGCTTGCCTTCCGACGAGACTAACCTTATCTATGAAGATCGAAGCGGCAGGCTATGGGTGGGGCAGGTCGGCGGTCTCAGCCGTTTTGATCCAGCGACGGAGAAGTTCATCAACTACGGGAATAATCCGGCTGACCCGGCCAGTTTGGGGATCAGTAACGTCAGCGCCATCTATCAGGACCGGTCTGGGGCGCTGTGGTTGGGGAACTCGATGGGCACATTGAGCCGACTCGACGAAAAGACGAAGACCTTCGTGAACTACAGGGCCGACTCGCGCGACCCTCGCAAACTCAGTGGTGGCAGCATTTCTGCCATCCACGAAGACCGGGCCGGAACATTGTGGCTGGGAACCACGGATGGACTGTACCGGTATCGCCGGGAAAACGAAACGTTTACCCACTACACGGTGAATCAGGGCCTGCCCAGCGGCGTAGTTCAGTGTATTCTGGACGATCGCAGCGGCAGGCTTTGGATCGCCACCAAGAAGGGAATATCCCGGTTCGATCCGCGGACGGGAGGATTCAGAAACTACGACACCTCCGACGGCTTGCAGAGCAACGATTTCGCTATAACTTCCTGTTACGAAGACGGCCCAAGTGGAGAGATGCTGTTTGGCGGCAGCAACGGGATTACCGCTTTCTTTCCTGAAAATATCCGGGACAATCCCTACGTGCCCCCGGTAGTGCTGACGAGTTTCAAGATCTTCAATAAACCCGTTTCCATCGGCCCGAAGTCGGTGCTCAAGAAAGCCATCCCATATCTAGATTCTATGACTCTCCCCTACCGCGACAATGTCTTCTCGTTTGAGTTCGCCGCGTTGAGCTACACGAATTCCCAGAAGAATCGTTATCGATATAAGCTCGAAAATTTTGACCGTGGCTGGAACGAGGTGGACAGCAAGCAGCGCCTGGCGACTTACACCAATCTCGACCCCGGTAAATATGTTTTTCGCGTGCAGGGATCAAACAGCGACGGCGTGTGGAACGAAGAGGGGGTGTCGCTGCCCATCGTCATCACCCCCCCCTGGTGGAGTACAACTTGGTTTCGCGTCCTTTGCGCGGTCGTTGCCGTGACGTTGCTGTGGGCGGCCTATCGGTTGCGCGTCCGGCAATTGCACCGGGAGTTCGCCCTGACCTTGGAGGCGCGCGTTGGAGAGCGGACAAGCATCGCGCGCGAACTGCATGACACACTGCTGCAAAGCTTCCATGGGTTGCTGCCTCGGTTCCAGGTCGTTTCCCAGTTACTGCCGGAACGTCCGCTGGAGGCAAAGGAGCAGCTGGACGGAACCATTGCCCGGGCCGCCAAGGCGATCGTCGAAGGCCGGGACGCGGTGCAGGGTTTACGCGCCTCCACGGTCCAGACGAACAACCTCGCAGTGGCACTCAATGCAATTGGTGAGGAACTGGCAACAGATCCAGCCAACCACGGAACCTCAGCATTCCGCGTCACCGTGGAAGGCGAGGCGCGAAATTTACATCCCCTGCTGCGTGACGAAATTTACAGGATTGCCGCTGAGGCGCTGCGGAACGCCTTTCGCCACGCCCAGGCCCGGCAGGTCGAGGTTGAAATCAGATATGACAATCAACAATTCCGGCTCCGTGTGCGGGACGATGGAAAAGGCATTGATACAGTAGTTCTGTCGGGACAGGGGCCTGGGGGACACTACGGCTTGCCCGGCATGCGGGAACGCGCCAAACTGATCGGGGGCAAGCTGGTGGTTTGGAGTGAAGTTGACGCGGGCACGGAAGTGGAACTCTGCATTCCCGCGGGAACCGCCTATGCTACAGCTCCAAGAGGCTCCCGGTTATCACAATTGCTCGGAAAAACAGGGCATGAATTAGGAGAAAGACCATGAGTACCGGCACCGCTCGCATTCGAGTTCTTGCGGTCGACGACCACCCGATCGTACGCGAAGGAATCGCCGCATTGATCGGAATTAGCTAAGAAACGTGATCCACATCACAGAATGAGAGCAAGCCACGTGCAACGCTCGTAATCGGGACAGAAGACATGCGGTGTCAAACAATATTGATACCGCTCCATCGTTGACACTGGCCGATCGCCAGCTTGGAAAGAGCGGAAATGCAGTTGATCTACCCTCCATGACGCAAGTCTGCACACGCGTGGTCTTCTCGTTGGTTTCGCTGCTGGCGTGCTGCGCTTGCGCGTTCATCAGAACCCTCCCCCGACAACGCCAGTCTTCAGTTCACCCACCTTTCGTTGGCAGATGGACTCTCGCACGCTGATGTGCGGGCGATTGCTCAGGACGGGCAGGGATTCATGTGGTTTGGTACGTGGCTCGGCGGCTTGAACCGTTACGACGGGTACACATTCAAGGTTTACAAGCACGATGATCAGGATGAACGAAGCCTCGGCTCTGACAGTATTCGGACGCTTACGTTGATCGAGCCGGCATTTTATGGATAGGGACCAACGAGGGCGTCGACCGGTACGATCGGAGCACAGATTCTTTTATTCACTATCGTCATAGCTGATCCACGCAGCCCGCCTCGCTATCAGGCAAGGTCCCTTATTGAGGACGAATCGGGTACGTTATGGGCGGCTACCTCTGAAGGACTGAGCCGTTTCGATCGGACCAGCGGCAGGTTCTTCACGTACAGGCCTAATCCAAACGATCCAACCAGCTTCGCCGATACCGACCTTCGGTCCATCTGCCTGGACGCAACAACCGGCTTGCTCTGGGTCGGTACATTCATGAGGGCGTGAGCGTGCTCGATCCCTCGACCGGCCATTTCATAAGGTATAAAAACAACCCCAATGATCCCGTCCAGTCTGAGCAACAATGACGTGGACGACATCTTCCAGGATCAAAAAGGCAATCTGTGGCTCTCCACGGCGCGCGGATTGAATCGCTTCGATCCCAAGAACCACACATTTATTCGCTATCTGCATAACCCCAGGAATCCCGCTAGTCTGAGCGACGACTATGTCAGCATGACGTATGAGGACCGGGCGGGACGCCTTTGGGTGGCGACCAACAATGGCTTGAATCTGATGGATCGCGTCCACGGAACGTTTACCCGCTATCTGCATGACCCCAACGATCCTTCCAGCTCAAGCAGTAACGTTATCAACGGCTCTGTATGCGGATGCCTCGGGCGCGCTGTGGATCGGCATGCGATCTACCGGGGTCGACCGGTGGGCAGGCGTGCCGGAAAGATTCACCACATATCGCCACAATTCTCAGGATGTCAACAGTCCAAGTAACGATGTGATCACCGCACTCGCGATAGGTTCCGCAGGCGAACTGTGGATCGGAACGGAAGCGGGCCTGGATCGTTTCGATGGGCAGACCTTCACGCACTACCTCACGGATGCTAATGATCCCAGCCGCCTGAGTCCGGGCCCGCAGCGGGAGCTTGCCCAGGACTCTCACGGGGCGGTCTGGACAGGAACCTACGGTGGCGGCCTGGACCGGCTGGATGGACAGCGCGTCAAACATTTTCGCCATGATCCCAAGAACTCCGACAGTCCGGCGAATGACAAGATCGCCTCTCTCGTTCCTGACACCGTGGGAGGGCTGTGGATTGGAGTGCATGGCAACGGGTTGGACTACTTCGACGGGCGGCACTTTACCCATTTCCTCCCCGATCAGGGGGACCCCGCCGGCCTCCCGGAAGCTAACGTGTTGCCCTTGCTGCTCGATGGTCACGGCATGCTGTGGATGGCCACGGCCAGTTTCGGGACTGGTGCGGTTGGATACGCATACACGGAAGTTCACAACTTATCTCATCGACCCCAACCAGCCCAGGCAGCCAGGCCGTGAACTGGATGGAGGACATCTATTCCGATGGCGACAGTATTTGGGTCGCCTCGCCTACCAGCGGGCTGTTCCGTTTCGATCCGGAGACTAGTAACTTCACCCACCATTACACCGAGAAGAATGGTTTGGCGAGCAATACCGTTGTGGGGGTCCTGGGAGATGCGCAGGGCAACGTTTGGGTCAGCACGGTAAAGGGATTATCCAAATTCGACCCCAGAACCGAGACGTTCCGCAACTACGATATGTTCGACGGGCTGCAGGGTGATGAGTTCTCTCCCCATTGCCGTGCCAAAGCGCCCGACGGGCGGCTGTTTTTCGGCGGCATCAACGGGCTCAGCGCCTTTTATCCCGACAAGCTTGTCGATAACCCAACCCCGCCGCCGGTGGTGCTCACGGCGTTTGAGCTGTTCAATAAACCGGTAAAAGTCGGTGGCAAGAATTCGCCGCTCCAACAGGCGATCAATGTCGCTTCGAGCATCACTCTCCGCTACGATCAATCGGTTTTTGGGTTCCAGTTCGCTGCGCTGAACTACACCTCGCCACAGAAAAACAGTTATGCCTATAAACTGGATGACTTCGATCGAGATTGGCAATACACGGATGCCACGCGTCGTTTTGCCACCTATACCCATCTGGACCACGGCGACGATACATTTCGCGTCAAGGCCTCCAATAATGATGGGGTCTGGAATGAAGCAGGGGGTTTCGCTCCACCATCCGGATCACTCCGCCATGGTGGAAAACGAGCTGGTTCCGCGTGCTTGCGCGGCCATTTTTCCGGCATTGCTCTGGGCAGTCTACCAGTTTCGCGTCCGGCAACTGCACCGGCGCAGTTCACTGTGACCTTGGAGGGCGCGTTAGCAGAGCGTACAAGCATCGCGCGCGAACTGCATGACACATTGCTGCAAAGCTTCCATGGGTTGCTGCCTCGGTTCCAGGTCGTTTCCAGCACTGCCGGAACGTCCGCGTGGAGGCAAAGGAGCAGCTGGACGAAACCATTGCCCAGGCGCCAAGGCGATCGTCGAAGGGCGGGACGCGGTGCAGGGTTTACGCGCTTCCACGGTCCAGACGAACGACCTAGCAGCTGGCACTCAATGCAATTGGTGAGGAACTGGGAAGAGATGCAGCCAACACGCGAACCGCAGCATTCCGCGTGACTGTGGAAGGCGAGGCAAGAAATTTAAATCCGATCCTGCGTGACGAGATTTATAGGATAGCCGCCGAAGCGCTGCGGAACGCCTTCCGTCACGCCGAGGCCCGGCAGATCGAGGTTGAAATCAGATATGACAATGAGCAATTCCGGCTGCGTGTGCGGGACGATGGAAAAGGCATTGATACAGTAGTTCTGTCGGGACAGGGGCCGCGGGGACACTACGGCTTGCCCGGCATGCGGGAAAGCGCCAAACTGATCGGGGGCAAGCTGGTGGTTTGGAGTGAAGTTGACGCGGGCACGGAAGTGGAACTGCGCATTCCCGCGGGCACCGCCTACACTACAGCTCCAAGAGTCTGCTGGTTATCACAATTGCTCGCCAGAAAGCAGGGCATGAATTAGGAGAAAGACCATGAGTACCGGCAGCGCTCGCATTCGAATTCTTGCGGTCGACGACTACCCAATTGTACGGAAGGAATCGCCGCATTGATCGGAATTCAGTCAGACATGATTTTGATAGGCGAAGCCGCCGACGGCCGTGAAGCGATCCAGCAGTTCAGGACACATCGCCCCGACGTCACGGTGATGGACCTGCAGATGCCAGAAATGAACGGGCTCGATGCGCTCATTGCCATTCGCAATGAATTCCCTGGCGCCAGGATCATTGTGTTGACAACGTACAAGAGCGACACGCAAATTGTTCGGGCGCTCAAGGCCGGTGCTCAAGGTTACCTGTTAAAGAGTACTTTGCATAAGGAACTCCTGACGACGATCCGGGCAGCCCACGCAGGAAAAAAGACGATCTCCCCGGAGGCCTCTTTGGAGATTGTGGAGCATGCGACCGACGACGCCTTGACGCCTGCAGAAATCAGCGTTCTGCGGCTGATTGCCGCTGGTAATGCGAACAAGCAGATCGCGGATGCGCTCTCCACGACGGAAGAATCAGTAAAAAGCCGGGTCAAAAGTATTCTTACCAAATTGGGCGCGCACGACCGAACGCACGCTGCCACCATCGCCCTGAAACGAGGAATCATCGAGCTGTAATTTTCCGGGTAGCCTGTATTCTGCAACCCCAGCGCCTCAAAAGAGGCACGCTCCACCCTCTTCCGGGGTTCAAATCGATTCAGAAAAGCACGAAGATGAATACGAAGGGAAGGTGCGCCGGTTGAGACGCTTGTATTCTAATTTCGCAGGCGGTTGGCCTGGAACCGGTCTCATCTTGATGAGGCTGGTAGTGGGTTTTGCTTTGGTGCGTCATGCAGGTTCTGCTCTGCTTGGCAGCCCTGCTATGCAAATCGTCATTGCGTCCGTTCTCCTGGTCGGCGCGGGACTTCTTCTCACCCTCGGTCTGTGCACGCCCATTGCAGGAACTCTGGTCGCTCTCGTAGAAATCGGCAGGCTGGTTACCGTGTCTGCAGACAAGTTGACCTACCTGCTTCTGGCTACTCTTGCTGCTTCCCTGGCAATGTTAGGCCCCGGTCAATGGTCGGTCGATGCCCGACTGTTTGGATGGAAACGCATCGAAGCTTCGCCTCCGAAGAGGCGGCCCTCGGACCCGCAAGAGTCCAGCCGTTCCCTATAAGAAGCCTGTCCCCTCCCTCGTAAACGGCGTCCATTTTGCCCCCAAAACGGTTGTGATTTCGCCCCGAAATGGGATTCCATCCAATGGGCAAGAGGTCCGAGAATGCGTAGTCAGAACCGATACCTAATCGGGCGGTAGGGCTGATGAAAGAGGCAAAAAAGCTGCGGAAGCCAAGACAGTGATCCCACGCAGTGTATCAACCAGTACCGCAGGAGCCATTTATGCCTGTACAAAGCCAGTTCCCGCTAAGCCACAGCAATCCATACAGTGCGGATTCGGCCTGTGGGCACTGTGACGGAGTCATCCGTCACGAACCCTGGTGCATAACACAAAACGCCAGCGTGAAGTATGCCTATCAGGTCGTCTTAGAACCTGATCAGTTGAGCCCGGGAGACCACCTAATCTTGCATGCCTTAGGTGCCGCATGGACCAGTGGGTGCCGAGATTTAGACACTGCGCCCTGATGTGTTAACAGCACCAGATAGGTCTGGAGAAGCGTAGTCCTCAATCCAGTAAGATCCCGGCATCTTCCGTTTGCGAGCGTTTGGCATCTAAATGAACTAGGTCGATGTATGTACGTCTATTGTGTAATCTTTCGCCCCCGGCATTCGATCGGGCCCATGCAGTATCCGCGCACGAAGCGTTGCTACCTCAAAGCCGAGACAGCTGATCTGGCGATTCTTAGCGCATCGGGGGACAATCCTCAGTGGCGTGTCATTGGTATCGAGCCTGACAATTTGGCAGCTTTCCTTATGCAGCGTGATTGCTCAGGTGCCACACAGGACATTTGGGACGCTGCTTGAGGTAAGACGGGTGTGTCGTCTGGCCATCGCTCACACTAACCGATGGTCGTACCTATGGGGACACCCAGCCTCGCCCTAACAATATGGGACCTGCTCCTTGCCAGTAGGCTGCGTTGTGCCTGGGAGGATCGCCAGCCGGGAATTTGACATCCCGGATCTATCCCATCCTTCATCCCGGTGACCTCGGCCCAGGATTCGAAGAACTGCACCACCTCACTCCGAGCATCCGTTGCTGCTCCGGCGTGCCCTCCCGTCCATTTGCTTTTCAAGCGAGGATCATTACTTTCGGTACGTCTCTTGCGGCTTTTTCGATTGATCATCCAGAAGAGTCCGCTCAAGCTTCTAATTGATTTCTTTTGAAAACCTGGAATTCAACGGTGCCCCATGGAGCGATCGAGGCTCTTCGCGTGGGGTCTTCGAGTCGCGCTACCTAGCGCAAACCCAAATCTGCGCTGCTGGATAGATTGCAGCTATTACTGAGCTAATTCGGTTAATCGGGCCCCGGTGTCAAAACGAAGTTGCCGTCGGTCTGATCTTTGGATCACGGCAAATATGAACCGGCTAGTCCTGCTGTTCATGGCTCTCATCGTCAGCGGTCTCGTTGCCGGGTGTGCGTCCGGCAACTCGACAAGCAACGCTCAGGCTGCATCCTCATCCTCATCTTCATCCTCATCCACTTCCGCTAGCGGCACCACCGGAACGTCCGGTGGCAGCGGAGGGTCTGGCACGAACGGAGGCTCCGCCAACGGAGGCTCAGGTGGTACCGCTAGCGGCAAATCCCCGGGAACCACCATCTCTGATATCCAAATTGCCTCTGAAAACTGGCTGAGCTGGGGACAGCTTCCGCCAAGCTACGCTGATTGTGCTGCGCCATGCTCAGGGATTTCCTGGGCGATCAATTACGGCATCTCGTCGCCTTCCTTGAGCGGAACGGCGACGAAGTTTAGCATCACTCCCGAAATGGCATATGCCGACGTTCTATTTTCGGCTCAGTTGATCGGACAGAATTCATCGCAAATACCCGACGCCAGCCATGCCCTCCTCCCTACGCTGCATAACTACGTTTACAGCACCGACTTCTACGTGACCGATGCTGGTATCACGCAGGCATTGGAATTCGATATCAGCACCTACATGAATGGCGTAGGAATGATCTGGGGTCACGAGTGCAATTATCTTGGCGATGGCGACTGGGATCTTTGGGATAACGTGAACAGCAAGTGGGTTTCAGCAGGCGTGCCCTGTCAGTTGATCAATGGGTGGAATCATGTGACCATTCAGGCGCAACGCGGATCGGGTAATAGCCTGCTCTATGAGTCGATCGAACTCAATGGAACCACCTACACAATCAACAAGACATTTCCGCCAGGCGTCTGTAGCCCTAGCTGGTGGGGCATGACGATCAACTATCAGATGGACGGGAACCTCAGCCAGTCAGCAAATGCAACCTACCTTGACAACTTAACGCTTGTCTACTATTGACCGGCTCCAGCATCCGGTTCGCTGAATGGTTACCAAAGAAATCTTCTTAACCTCTCGATCGGCGGTGAGGCGTTTCAGGCAACTAATGTCTCAGAAATCTGCCGCGGCGCGTTCGGCGCCCCCAAGAGCCTCACAATGAGCGCCATCAGTAGCAGGGAATGAAGAGCATCGGTTCTTCGAATGTAATTGTCCTTTGGACATTCCAAATGAGTCGTGATATCTTCTTTGCAATGGCCAAAGGAGCGATCTTGAGCGCCGATAAATCTGAAGTTCTGCAAGGCACGCTGGACATGATGATCCTGAAGACCCTCCACGCGCTGGGTCCGTTGCATGGATTCGGGATTGCACGCCGCATCGAGCAGGTAAGCGAGGATGTTCTCAATCTGAATGAGGGCACGGTGTACACCTCGCTGCTGAGGCTGCAACAGCAGGGATGGATCGAATCGGAGTGGGGCACATCGGAGAACAACCGCAGGGCCAGGTTCTACTCGATCACCAGGCGGGGACGAACACAACTTGCGGTCGAGACGGAAAACTGGGAGCGGATCTCTGGCGTGATCGGCCGTGTTTTGCGTTTGGAGGCGGAGAAATAAGCGGGTCATGACTTCCTCGATTTTTCGACTTGTGTCCAGAGTGCGCGGTCTTTTCGGACGGAAAGAGGCGGATTCCGAATTTGACCGGGAGATGCAGATGCATCTTCAACTGTTGACGGAGCAATTCATTCGCCAGGGAATGGATCCAAAAGATGCTAGGTCAGCCGCTCGCCGTCAGTTCGGCAACACGACACTGCTGCGTCAGCGCCATCGCGAATCGCGCACGCTCTCTGTTATTCCCAAATCTCTTCCAGGATCTCCGCTACGGCCTCCGCATGTTATGGAAGAGCCCAGCATTCACGGTGATTGCGGCGCTGACGCTGGCCTTGGGAATTGGGGCGACGTCTGCGGTCTTCAGCTTGATTCAGGGCGTGCTGCTCACCCCGCCCCCCTATCAGAAACCGCAACAACTCATGCTGATTCCAACCGTGCGCACTGACGGGCAAAAGATGGAAAGCCCGCGAGGCTGGGCAGCGCAGCAGTGGATGGAATGGAACGAAAAGGTGGGATCGTTTCAGGGGATTGCGGGGTATGACTGGACCTTCAATTTCTTGGTTCGCAATGACGGTAGCCAGTCCATGCAGGGCATGGAGGTAAGCAAAGAGCTATTTTCGAGTCATGGGTCTGAAGACGGCGTTAGGACACGGTTTTGACGATTCGGATTTCGGGCAAGGGCATGTGAAGTCGATTTTGCTGGGATATGAGTTCTGGCAGCGTGCGTTCGGCGGCGATAAGCAGATTATCGGGAAGACCGTGCGCATCAGCCGCTGGGATTCGTCGCCGGTTGTGATCGGCGTGATGGAGCCGGGAGTGCGATTCTTGCCGTCGCCGGGGGCGGCGAAGGAGCCGAATTACGACGTCAACGCCACAGTGGACCTGTGGGTGCCGGCGGATCCGGACCCGAAGAATCTGAAGAACCCCGATTGGTACGTGGTCGGTCGGCTGCGGGATGGAGTTACTCCGCAGCGCGGCCAGCAGGAACTGGCCGCACTAACGGCAGGAGAGGCGAGCGCAGAGAAGCAGTTTGAAGGATTCTCACCCCAGCTTGAGCCGCTAACGGACGAAATGAACCGGGATGGCAGACGGATTCTGTTGCCGCTGCTGGGCGCCTCGGCGCTGGTGCTGCTGATTGCTTGCGGCAACGCCGCAGCTTTGCTGCTCGTGCGTGGACTGCAACGACAGCAGGAATATGCTGTGCGGATTGCAATGGGCATGGGCCGCATTGGACTTCTGCGACAGGTTTTGACGGAAAGCTTGATCCTGGCGATACTCGGCGGGACGTTGGGAGTTGGGATAGCGATTTTCGCCGTAAATTTGTTCAAGGTGATTGCCGGACATGCCGTTCCGCGCCTCGATGGAGTGACAGCAGGCTGGGCAGTTTTGGGGTGGGGGCTCGGGTTGACGGTGCTCGCGGCATTTATTGCAGGAGCAATTCCGGCGCTGCGCGCGTTTCGGTTGAATCCGATGGAGGTGCTGAAAGATGCGGGGCCGAAGGGAACGGCGGGAACCGGAGAGAGGCGTCTGTTGCGTGGGGTCGCGATGCTTCAAATCTCGTTGACGTTGGCGTTGCTTGTGGGCGCGGGCCTGTTGATTCGCACCATGGTAAAGATCGCCGAGGTGTCGTCGGGATATAACACCAGCCGAATACTGACGATGAGCGTTACGGAGGTGCAAAGCCAAGCGAATTGGGGTCCATTTCACCGGCAGGCGCTTGAGCGCGTCGCGGCGATTCCGGGTGTCCAGTATGCCGCGTTTGCCTGGGGTGTTCCGCTCACGGGGAACAATTGGCCTGCGACGATGGACATTGAGGGCCAGCCGCCAGCGGCAAAAGAGAGCGACAAAATAGCGCTGCCGATGCGCGCGGCAACGCCTGACTATTTCAAGTTGATGGGATTGCCGCTGATCGGCGGACGGGAATTTCGATCGACAGACGATAAGAACGCGCCAGGCGTAGCCATCGTGAACCGGGCATTTACGCATCGCTACTTTCCCAATAGCAACTCAGTTGGACGGAAAATCTGGTTTGGCGGCCGAGATAAACCGGGCATCCAGATCGTCGGCGAGATCGCGAACGGGCGGACCGACGATCTAACCCAGGAGCCATCGCCGGAGGTCTATCTGCCGCTATGGCAGGCACAGGCGTTCTCAAAGCATCTGGTGGTACGGACAACGGCAGATCCGAGCACGGTGGTGGTTGCGGTTGAGCGCGAACTGCGTGCCGTGGATCCGACGGCGGCCATCGAGAACGTGAGGACGCTGGAGCAGATTCGCGACGAATCACTGGCATCGCGGACCTTCGCGATGCACTTGCTGACGGGGTTTTCGGTGCTGGGAAGCATGCTGACGCTAGTGGGAATCTACGGCGTGATTTCGCTGTCCGTGGCCTCGCGACGCCGAGAGTTGGCCATCCGCAGCGCCGTGGGCGCGCAGCAAAAAGACATTCGAAGGCTAATCTTCGGAGATGGGTTCCGGTTAATCGCCGGAGGCGTGCTCGGGGGTATAGCGCTGGCGGTTGTTCTATCGGGAGTGTTGAGATCTTTCCTGTTCGAAGTGCAGCCCAGCGATCCCGCGACATTCATCGTTGTGGGAGCATCATTCGTAGGAGTTGGGCTCCTGGCGTGCTGGGCACCGGTGCGGCGCGCGGGGAAAGTCGATCCTCTGGAGGCGTTACGCTACGAGTAAATCGTGGCAGGCTCGACAACGAAGGCATCGACGTACGATGCCCTGCGGGATCGACGGGGACGGACGGGGTGTAACCGATACAGTTTCATACACGCGTCCATCGCTGAGGATTGACAGCATTTCGGATGGAAGTAGAGCTATCTGGCCCCGAACCTCCCTCAAAGTGCCAGGCGCGTCTGTCCACCAAACTGCTGCTCGCTCCTCAGGGCTGAAATCCCTCGTCCATCCACTTCTTGTACAGGGCGACCTGGTCCGCCGTCCAGTACGGCCCACCGGGCGGCATCGATGGAGGATTTCCCACCACTGTTTCGAACACGGCGCGCGCGTTGCCGTGATCGTTTTCCGCAAGCGACATGTAAGCGAAGTCGTCCAGCAAAACGCCATAACGCTTCATGTGCTCAACATCGATTGGTCGGAACATTGGCCCGATATCGCTAGCGAAGGAAGCAGGCATCTCATAGTCTCCTTTCGTCCGTCGGATTACCGTTGATTCGTGTAGCGCCCTCGGCATCGTGGTCAAGAACCCGGGCCGAGGCCCCACTGATTCTACACCGCACCATCCCAGAGTTTCAGGCAGGGCATTGTTTCAACTCCGGAAAGGTGTTGACGGGAACGGGCTGACGAGGAGGAAGGTTTCGGGGACATCCATGATAGGTAAAAGTCAACGGGAAACGGAGATTCCCCTTGACCCGGTGGAACGGGTTCTCCGAGCGGGCAGATAGTTAGAGTTGCGAACTGTCCTCGATCCCTTAGCAGGACCAACGCAATGGCAGCGTGGCCAGACATCCATTTGCGGGAACAACGCCGAGAGACGCCGTCCACGAAGATTGAGTGAGAGTAAACCGGCCGACCTTGAAACAGACGGTAGGGTGTATTGGGAGCCGAAACTCCCGTGCACAGTCCCCGAAAAACGCAAGGACCGGCCGGTGGATCGCTGACAGATCGAACATAGAAATTCTGGTAGGCTGAGTGGATCGAGGAAGCGGAAGCAGGCTCTGCTGAAGAGCAACCTGCCAGGAATACTCGATCCGACTCATCCCACCGATGTGTCCTGAGGGGAATCTGCGATGCGAGATTCCCCTTTGTGTTGAGCAAAAGAGAATGACCATCGGGAGATAGATCGGCATGCCTCAGAAAACTTACAACGGCATGTTCGGTCTTCACTAACCTGACGGTAAGAGCGAAACTGCCAACCGGCGGTGTATTTGCCTTTAGGCGGCTGGTACCAAAGCGGCTGCCTTTTTGTTCTTTCTCCTCGTCTTGTTTTTCGCCTTCGTGTTTGCGGGCGGAGGCGGAGTGTGCACCTGAAAGGGCTGGCCGCTCTTGTCCACAGCCAGCAGGTAAGCCACCAGTTTTCGCGCCACTTGCAAGGTCGCGCGGTTGGGATGGCCGCGCTTCTAATGCGTGGGCATGCAGTGCCGCCAGTTGCGGATTCCAGCGCGGCGCAAGTTTGGCGGCCTCGATCAACACCGACTGCAGCCAGGCATTGCGCTGCTTGGAAATCGGACCACGTTGTTGCTTGCCGGCAGAAGAGCGGAAGGCTGCGGTTAGGCCGCAGTAGCTGACTGCATCCGCGATGGAGGCAAAGCGATGCGGGTCGGCGATTTCCAGAGCCCAGGTCAGAGCCGTGATCGGGCCGACCGCGCGAATACTCATCAGCCGTTCGACGCGTTGCTCCAACGCAGGTTCCGACAGCAGTCTGTCGACGAGCTGCTTCTGGGTGGACTGAAACATTTCCATCGAGCCGCGACTCATCCGCAGCAAATCTTTGACCGACTCCGGTACTTCCTGCAAGCTCTTCATCAGCTCGGTGAAGTATTTCTTCCGGTGTAGCTTTGCCTTGTCGAATGGGGTTCCGCTCTCCATCAGAAGACCAGCCATCTTGTTTTGCATGCGCACGGATTGTTGTACCACCAGGTTGCGATACCGTAGCAGACGTCGCAGATCTCGCAGCTCTGGCGGTAACACATAGCAGGTGGGCAACAAGTTGCAACGCAGCAGATCGGCAATCATACGTGCATCGATGCGATCGCTTTTCTTCTTGCCCGCGGTGATGGCCTTCATCTTGGCCGGATGACCCATCACCAGTTGCTCGGCATAGGGTTTCAGTGTGTCGTAGATCCAGGCACTGAAGAGGGTCGCTTCCATGGCTCCATGCCACGGCACCTGCCGGCCTTCCGCCCAGCGCCGCAAGCACCGTCCGCGCTGCTTCCAGTCTGCCTTCCTCGCACGATCTGGCCGGCTGCCGTCTTTACGCAATAACTGATGGTTTTCTTGTGTACGTCCAATCCGATATAGTGAATAACATTCATGGGGTTCTCCTAATTGAGATTTCTGAGCCGACTGCTTCCAAACAGCCGGTCTCAGCATCGTAATCTTGAGGAGAACCCTTTTTCATTTGTCGCCACACCCCTCTCAGAACACCTATACATTCAAACAGATAGCTCAACCCCCATCCGGGATTCCTCACAGGTCACCATCCGGCAAACACAATTCTAAAAATAAATTCATAATGTGTTCCCACGAAACTCGGGCCAGGACCCAGTACCGACTGGCCGTCAAATTTCCTACGTTTTCGAGAAAGTGCTGGAAGTTGTGCTGAGAGTTTCAGGGCCGGGCGAGATTGGGGGTCCACTACAAGCTGGTCCCCGAAACTCCACTTGAAGAGCATGCTCACCGCCGCCCCCGGCCCCGGAAGATTGATGATCAACTTGGAAAGCCGAGGCGAATACTGCGTCATGCTGGAACCCGAAAACCTAAACGTAGCCGCCGACCGACTCTGCATCGAACGCGCCGAGCAACTGTTGGGACAGGGTGCGGTGCAGGCGTTTGAGTAGACGAAAAGGGGTTACCTGGCGAGGCTGTCGTGTTGGCCCGACAGGTGCCTCCCAATATGATCGGCGGCTCAAGAGGACTGGATTTATCGCATCCCCGAAGATGTTGAAAATGCGCAGAAGGGGATACAATAGACCCTCTCCCACGAATTTTTACATCCCCGGGGAGGGGCAGTGACCAACCAGACAACCTTTCTGCAACGCTTACCGATGGTGCGCCGGCTGGACTTTGTCTTCAGGCATAAAGTGCTCGCGCGATGGTTCGACATCCGGCACAACGTCGTCACCTGCCGTGAAGCGGATCCGCGAGCGCTCGTCGTCGTTGGGACCAACGCTGAGCACGCGATCGTTTACATTCCAACTACGCCGCAGACAGGGCGATTCATGCTCAGGGACCTTCCCATCAAGGATTTGTCTCACTACACGTTTATCGACATGGGTTCCGGCAAAGGCAGAATGCTGCTGCTCGCTGCTGAACTACCGTTTCGCCGGATCATAGGAGTCGAGTTCGCGTCTGACCTTAGCGCACTGGCACAGAGGAACGTGAAGAAGTATCGCAACGCGAAGCAGGCCTGCTTCGACATAGAGACGCTGAACGTCGATGCCATGCAGTTCGAGTTCCCGCCGGAACCGTCGATCATTTATTTCTTTTACCCGTTCGAGCGGTTTGTGATGGAGCCAGTCATCGACAATCTCAATCGTTCCCTGGCGCAACATCCGCGCGATGTGTTCGTCGTGTACCTGAATCCAGTCCTGACGGAAGTGGTGGAAGCGGCGAGTCATCTTCGCGTCTATGCCCGGACCGTGTACTTTGGCTGTAGCTGCACGATTTATCGAAGCACAAGCTAAGAGACGGCTTCGTGATGGTTCTTCCGGCTACGGGGCCGAAGGAAAAGCCCCTAAGCGGCTGGAGCCGTCCAGCAGGCGTCGCTTTGTGGCGGCGACCCCGAAGAACATGCTCACCGCCGCCCCCGGCAATTTGTGGTCAGGCAATTTGTGGTCAAGGCAATTTATGGTCAGGAGACTTCGGAGGGACAGACGGAAGTGACACTTTGGAAAACACAAGAAACGGCGGAAAGGTCAACGGCCTTTGGTCTCAAGGCATTCCGCATAGGAGTTAACTCCCGCTTTTCCTCATATTTAGTGTAACCGTATGCCTTTTTTAGAATCGCAACTCACACTGTGCCTCTCTCGGAAATCCTGGGGACGAAACCTACACCATTCCGTTCACCTGACTAGCTTAGGAGGGCGGGAAAAAAATAAAATTTGACCATCTTGATAAAACAAAGGACTTAGCTCGCACATACTGAGAACCGGCCCGGGACGGACCCGAGAACCGACCCCCGAGAGCCGACGTGGGACCAGACGACACGCACCCCATCACTAGTCGACTATAGGTGGCGCTGGCAATGACATGTCTTTACACAGTTACGCTAGGCATGGGAAGTCGGCAATCACTTCCTTGTGATGATGAAGAACAGAGCGCTGCAATGGTTACCAAAGAAATCTTCTTAACCTCTCGACGCGGCCCAAAAACCGTACTACTGTGGGATTAAGTATTCACATGTCAGCGCCGTCTTGCCACGACGGCCCTGCTTGGCCTTGCACCGGTGCGCTCTGCCCGTGCATCTGCCGCCAACCACCGGGAAACGATCTGCGCTTGTCAGCATGATGACTCGTTGATCGCAAAACGGTAATGTGACATCAAAAGCGAGGTTACGCCTTTCCGCAGCATTCCCTGCGCCCCGCGAGGGCGCGCCTGCGGAGAGCATCGCGTAACTAGGGTGCGCTCAGTGCGTCCTCTTGATTGGGCATTTTTGACAACTTGGGAAACACCACACCACGGATACCGGCCCGAGGCCATCGGAGGCCAGAGGACACTGACACGGGCACGGACGACAGACGGGACGGTCCCCAGTACGTAGCGCGTAGGCAGAGATACCGTCCCGTTTGTCGCCGTACTGACCAGGTGAAAGACGGAAACGGCCGCCAGTTTCGGGCTGGTCTCATAAATCCACAAGTGGGTGGAGATGCCACGAATGAGACCCGCCAGCAAAGCGGGGCTCATGGTCTTACTCGAAGTCGCAGACCCATACATGAGACCAGTTCCAGGCGTAAACAAGGCAACGTTCTGCCTGTCGAAATCCGCCCGTCGAAATTTCGGAGCAGAAGCGTCCCCGATCGGCAAAGGATCCGCAAACCTACGCATGAGAACGAAACTTTCAGCGCTTATAGCGCTTTTCGTGCATTTTTTTTTCCAACCATCCCCGGGGACGGCATCTCCTGGGAATGAGCGCGCATACCGCACTTTTGCGCACAAATAACCCGAACGCAGCAGCGGGTAGCGTTAGCAGAAATCCATGGCTTCCCTGCCCTGTCCTCTATGCGATTTTCTGATCGACCCATCTGGCTCTCGCGGCGAACCTCGCGGGTCCTCCCAGCGCGAAGCAAGTTGTCGCGGAGAGCAAACCACCTCGTGCCCCCCGATTCGATCTCGACGTTTTAGGGATCAATACGAAGCTGCTCGAGGCCGGCCTTGCCTCCGCAGCCAGAAAATCCCAACCCCCTCACCCACGCAAGATGATCCAATAAATTGCTTGATCATCTTGAGCATCTTCGTGAAACAAAGGACTTATTTGATCATCTTGAGCATCTTGGTGAAACAACGGACTTATTTGGCAACCTTGCCAGATCCTTCGCCGCATCAGAGAAGCTGGTGAAAGACGAAACGGAACCCTTTTTTTGAAGTGCCGCTTCGCTCAACCGCTTCGAAATGGATCGCGGATCAATCCTTTTGACGTCACTGGTGGAGCCTTGTGGACAGGCCATGACTCATCGAAGCGGCAAGCGAATAGCAAGCTCGTGGAATGGTGCTCATGCCGGTACAGGAGAGCGCCTGAAACCATGATTTTTCTTATTGGGAGTTTTGGGGGTTTGTCGGAGCGACCATCAAATCGTTAAATGATTGACTCGATTGGTTGCGGGGGCTGGATTTGAACCAGCGACCTTTGGGTTATGAGCCCAACGAGCTACCGGACTGCTCCACCCCGCATCTTGATAGTAACAACCGTAGCCCACAGGGTCAAACCATGCCGAAGTGTCGCGCGGCAGGCGCATGTCATCTCCTCGAGTTCGTGGGTCGTGATTTAGCCATCCAGCGCGTACAGTGAATAGGGTGCCGCGAGGCGGCACCCACGAACGCCCGTCTGGATGTCTGACGCCAATTACAGTGCGGCCAAGGCCTTTCGCCTTCGTTTGCTGGAGCCCCTGCTCCACCTGGGATTCGCTCTCACGGGCGTCGGCACGGTGCTGCTGGGCTGTATTTTGCCCCGGCTTTCGGCGCAATGGCACCTGCGGGATAAGGACGCAGGCCTGCTGCTGCTGGTGCAGTTTGCCACGTCCGCGTCGGGAGCCCTGTTGGTCCGGCGCAATCTTTGGAAGACCCTGGCCTGCGGCTACGGGCTGTTCGGCGCAGGAGCGGTCGAGTATCTTTCTGCTGCAACAACGATCGTTACCCGCATTTGGCGGTGTACGGCCTCGGCCTGGGATTGGCCATGACGTCGACCAGTATGCTCACCGGCCGGCGCTATCCACAGCGCATGGGGGCTGCACTCGCTTTTCTGAATTTTTCATGGAGCGCAGGTTCCGTGGCTTGTCCTCTTCTGGCCGCTCAGTTTCTACGCCATGCCTCGAGCGGGGCCGCCTTCGGCCTGGTCGGGCTCCTGGCCCTACCGTTCGCGCTGTTACCGCTGCTCGCGGACCGAAGCGATCCGGGGGTCTCGGCAAGCTCAGGACGCCCCCCGCCGGAATCAAAGAGGCAACCACCATCGTTTACTTTGCGCTTCTCGCCTTTCTCTATGTTGGGATCGAAGCATCGGTCGGGAACTGGATGAGCACATACGCAACCCGCACCACCGCCTGGACCTTCGCCGGCAGCACCCTGGCGGTTGCCGTTTTTTGGGCGGCCTTATTGCTCGGCCGAGCGACGACACCCGCAATTTTGGCCTGGGTGCCGGAACTCCGCCTCTATCGGACAGCAGTGGTTGCCACCATCGCAGGCGTCGTATTGCTGCTGGCGGCCCACAGCCCGCCCAGCATTCTCGCGGGATCGGCGCTCACCGGCCTTGCCCTGGCCCCCGTGTTCCCGCTCGTCCTCGCGCTATTCCTGGCGGAGATTGGCGGGTCGCGCAATGCAGGCTGGGTATTTGCCGTCGCCGGACTGGGAGGTGCCGTACTCTCCTGGTTGACGGGGATTATTTCCTCCCGCACCGGATCTCTGCGCATCGGCCTGCTGGTACCCGGCGCCGCTGCACTGCTGATGCTGGTGATGATCAGCTGGCGCCGGGCCAATCGCGACCGCGGGCCCAGCGCAAAGCAGGAGGCCATGCTGCAACCGACCATCACAGGAAAGATCTGAGATAACGCGTGGAGCTACCGAGGGCAGATGGCAAGGCTTCTGCGCGTGAGCGCAACCACGTCATCGCGCTCCGCTCCAGCGAGCTCAAGCCTGGGGGGTCTTACCCGCGCCGAAGGGCCGCCACACTCCTCCTGCACCTGCTTGATCAGCTGCACAAACTTGGGCACGGTATCCAGGCGCAGCAGGGGCAGGAACCAACTGTAAAGAGCTTCCAACTCCGGCGATGGACCTCTTTGCGCCAGCTGGAACAGGCGCACCGATTCTTCAGGAAGCGCATTGACCAGCCCGGCAATCCAGCCCGTCGCACCGGCAGCTACACTCTCGACGACAACATCGTCCATGCCAACAAATATTGCCAGTGAGTCGCCACCCAAATGCTTGAGCGAGGTGATGCGCCGGATGTCTCCGCTAGATTCCTTCACCGCATGGAAATTGCCATACCGCGCGCGCAGTTCGATCATCTGCTCCGGAGTGATATCCGTTCCGTAGGCGACGGGATTGTTATAGAGCATGCAAGAGAGCTGGGTTGCCTGAAAAACGGCGCCCAGGTGGGCCTGGGTTTCGCACCAGTCGCTACGATATATTTGCGGCGGCAACACCATCAGGCCGTCCGCCCCCGCACGCTGTGCTTCTTTCGCCAGCCAGACCGCTTCCGCGGTACTGAGCGCAGCAATGCCGGCAATCACTGGCGCTTTGCTGTTCAATGAGCGCCTGGCCTGTTTCAGAATCTCAATTTTTTCCTCCCTGGTCAGCGTTGGCGCTTCTCCGAGAGATCCGAGAGCGACGATTCCGCTGCAGCCGCACTCCACCAGCCATCGAGCCTGAGCTCCAAATACTTCGTAGTCAACTGACAAGTCCGCCTGGAATGGGGTCGTAATGGCAGGGAATATTCCAATCCAATCCTTCTGCTCCAATGTTTCTTTCTCCTTCCAAACCGGTCGGCCCGCGGTTCTAAGGAAGGATGTTACATGAAGACTTTGCATTTTTACTCCGCTCGCTCGCCGCTCCTGGTATTTGATGTGGTTACGGGTTTGTTCGTCCCCCCCGTCTCTGCCTCCCCCCCAACGGATTCCGGTGGATGAGTTTTCTCTGAGTTCCCGTCATCCAGTCACTCCGAATCGGACTCGCAGGCAATAATCGAAACAAACAAAATGTGTGCGCCAGAAGGGAATGTTACTTGCGAAGGAGACTTTTGGGATTGTGCGTGCTCGTTACCGGCGTGGCTGGCGCCGCCAGCGTTTCGCTGCCCGCCAATGATCGTGAGCTTGTCCATCAAATCTTCCAGCAACTTATCGAGATCAACACCACTCACTCGGTGGGTTCAGTAACAAAAGCAGCGGAGGCCATGCGTCAGAGATTATTGGACGCAGGGTTTCCTGCCACCGACCTTGAGCTTGCCGGCCCGACGGAAAGCAAGCAAAACCTGGTCGCCCACTTTCGCGGCTCAAAAAACGAGCGGCCGGTGGTGATTTTGAGCCACCTGGACGTAGTCGAGGCCCAGCCATCGGAGTGGACCACGGATCCGTTCCGACTGATCGAGAAAGATGGGTACTACTACGGGCGTGGCACGCAAGACATGAAAGACAACGATGCCATCGCGGTCGAGACATTCATGCGGATGCACCGCGAAGCATACCGGCCGGATCGGGACCTGATCCTGATGCTCACCGCGGACGAGGAGGCAGGTCCGGAGAATGGGGCCGCGTGGCTGGTTGAGCATCGGCCGGATTTGTTTCAAAACGTCGAGTTTGTGGTCAATCTCGACGCGGGCGGAGTCAATCTGCAGGCAGGGCGGCCGCTGAGCGTAACCTACGAGGCAGCGGAAAAGACCTATGCCGATTTCGAGCTGATCGCACATGATGCCGGAGGGCATAGCTCACAGCCGCGCCCGGAGAATCCAATTGTCCGGCTTTCGAGCGCGCTCGTTCGTTTGCAAGCCTCGCCCTTTCCCCTGGAACTCAATCGAATCGTGCGCGGGTTTCTTACCCAGGAGGCCCCCCAATACAGCGCAAGCATGCAGGCCCTGGTACACGCCGCACTCGCGACCCCGGTCGATCCCAGCGCTCTGGCTCGACTGGCCGCGAGCAGCCCGTTCATGAATGCACTGCTCAGAACAACCTGCACGCCGACTCGCTTTGACTCCGGCCGAGCCAATAACGCGTTGCCCGAGCTGGCCAAAGTGAATATAAACTGCCGCATTCTTCCCGGTCACTCGCCGCTCGAGGTCGAACAACAGATAACCAGCGTGGTGAACGACAGCCAGGTTGCCATCCAATACTGCTCTTCGGGCAGAAAGTGCGGTCCCGCGCCTTCGAGCGCCAGTTTGCCCGCAGCCGCTCCGCTGCCTCAAGTGATTGACTCGCTCAAGCGTGCCTCCGCGGAGGTTTACCCAGGGGTTCCCCTGGTGCCGGAGATGGAGACAGGCGCCACAGATTCCGTCTACACCCTGCACGCCGGCATTCCTTCCTATGGAATCTCTGGCGTTGGGATTGACGAGGACGATATCCGCGCCCACGGTAAGGACGAGCGCATTCGCGTGTCATCGCTCGATGACGGGCTCGCATTCTTCTACCTTTTTCTACGCGAGATCAGCCAGAAATGAGAATCGACTCATCCGCCAACAACGGTAAGTTCGCCCGCACGCTCACGCTGTTTGACGCCGTGATGCTGGTGGTAAGCGGGATCGTCGGCGCGTCGATCTTCATCATTCCCGCAGACGTGCTCCGCGGAGTGGGCAGTCCCCTGCTCTCTCTGCTGCTGTGGGTGGTCGCCGGCGCGGTCACGCTGATCGTGGGGCTGGTCTGCGGCGAACTGGGCGGCATGTTTCCCGAGGCCGGAGGCCAGTACGTTTACATTCGCGAGGCCTTCGGCGGGTTCTCCGCATTCCTGTTCGGCTGGGTATTGTTCTCCGTGGCCAACAGCGCCGGCCTCGCGGCCATGGCGATCGTCTTCGCCCTCTTTCTTGGGCGGGCGATTCCTGCCTTGTCCGCCGAACACGTGCTGTACGCCAAAGCGATCTTCGGTCTCCACTTCGAGTTCACGCTCGGTTCCCTGGTGGCGATTCTGGCCGTGGTACTGCTCACCGCGGTGAACGCCCGCAGCGTGAAGCTGGCGGCCAGGCTGCAGAATCTGACCGCGACCGTTTACCTGGGAATGGTGGCCATCATCGCCGGGCTCGGGTTCACCCTGGGGCGTGGATCCTGGTCTCATTTCCTGCCCCAGGCAGGAGCCCATGCATCCTCTTTCTCGATGCACGGTGTCGGTCTGGCGCTGATCGGGCTGATTTTTACCTATGACGGTTGGGCGTATGTGACCTGGGCCGCGGGAGAGATTGAAAACCCGCGACGCAATCTGCCCCTGGCGCTGGTGATCGGCATCCTGCTGATTGTGGGAACTTACCTGTTGGTGAATGTGCTCTTTATGTACGCGCTCACCCCGGAGAATATGGCGCAGCAAACCACGGTCGCAGAAGGGGCGATGACGGCCATGTTCTCGGCCACCGTGGGCAAGTGGGTTTCGCTGTTCATCGCCATGGTCTGTTTCGGCGCCATGTCGGTGGTGGTGTTGGGCGGAGCCCGCATTTACTACTGCATGGCGCGGGATGGAGTCTTCTTCCGCTCCATGGGCCGCTTGCACCCGCGGTGGAATACCCCGGCGATCAGCCTGCTCGCACAATGTGCGTGGGTCATCGTGTTGATCGCCAGCGGCGGGTATGAAGAACTCTACGCCCGCTTCGCATTCATGATCACGCTCACCTACGTGGCCACCGTAGGCGCGGTGTTCATCCTGCGCCGCACCCAGCCGGATCGGCCTCGCCCCTATCGCTGCCCATGGTACCCCTGGCTGCCGGCCGCCTACCGTGGTGGCCATCGCACTTGCGGTTTCCACCTTGCTGTCGCGGCCCGGTCAGTCGCTGACCGGGTTGGGGCTGGCGCTGCTCGGAATCCCTCTGTACCTGGGCTTCGGACGAAGGTCGCGCAAAGAGGCCGAAGTGGCGCTTACTCCATCCGCAGTGATGCCAGGCAGCGGCTATCCAGCGGACCATGGTTGATCCTTAGTTCGGCCCCGGCGGAGAGCATCTTGATGGCGCTTGAAAGCGGCATCCCGGTATCGATCGCTTCTCCCGCCGCACCGATGGCGCGGGTGCAAGAGACGACCGGCGTCCAGTCGCCGGCACCGAGACACGACAACAGCAGGCTGGTGAGGCCGTCTGTGAGCCGGGTGAAGACCGGGCCTGCTTCGAGCTCAGAGGAAATGGCGATGGTGATGCGGCGAGACTCCCTGGGGACGACTGCCGGCGTGGCTGTCACCGGTTCTACCACGCCAATGAAGCGGTATCCGCGGCGATGGAGCGTCTCCAGCAGTCGCGGCCGGCGCGCGTCTTCTCCGAGCGCGCGGCGGATCTGCCGGACACAGAAATTGAGCCCGGCTTCAAAATCCACAAAGGTCTTGGTGCTCCAGAGTTGTTGTCGCAACTGCTCCCGCGAAACCACTTCGTTAGCGTGTAAGGCTAGCCAAGCCAACAGTTTACACGGCTGCTTCTGGAGCGGAACGTGGACCCCGTCGCGGCGCAGTTCGCAGTTGTGGACGTCGAGAACAAAGTTTGCAAAGCGCAAGTGGCCCGTGAATCCATGGCGCATGATGGAGGCCTCCGACGGGTTATGCGTGCATAATACACGCAGTATACTGCTGGAAGGTGCCGTAGCCAAGACTTAACATGCAAGAGCTAACTTTATGGACGATTTGAAATTCCAGGACAATAAACCCGGGCTGCTTTCGCTCAGCGACCGCGCCATCCACGAACCACGCAGCGAAGTAGAGCGGGTCTATTGGCTGCTTCACGAATGGGTAGTGAGTGCGGAACTGCCGCCGGGAGCTTTTCTATCCGAGCCGGAACTTGCCGAGCGCTGCAACACCAGCCGGACCCCGGTGCGCGAGGCATTAGGCCGCCTGGCCCAGGATGGCTGGGTAACCAGTATCCACCGCAAGGGCTTTCAGGTCCGGCCCATCACCCTGAAGGCTTTGTCGGAGATGTACACCTATCGCCGGCTGTTCGAGCAATTTGCGGCCGAGCAGGCGGCCATCCACGGCGCCGCGGAACAGTTTGCCGGCCTGGAACGGATTCTGGAAATGGAACGCCGCTCAGAGAAGCAGCCGGCGGAAATGGTAACTGCCAATGAGCTGTTTCACCTTACCCTGGCGGAAATGACCGGGAACGAGCGCATCATCATGCAGATGCGTTTGGTCATGGCTCATGTGCGGCGGCTGGAGACGATCAGCCCGCTGCATTTTGCGGAACGGATCCGTCATGAGGAGATTCTGGACGCAATCACGGCCCGCGACAGCCGGCTCGCGCACTCCCTGATGGGGGAACATGTGAGCTATGCCCTGAGCGTGATGATTAAATCCTTCTGTTAGCGGTGGGTCATTTCCTGATTACGGCGATGGCGTCGATTTCGAGCTTGGCGTTGGCTAGCAGGCCGGCCACGATCACGGTTGAGCTGGCCGGCGGCGCGCCGGCGAAGGTTTTCTGCCGTACGCGATCATAGACCGGATAATCGTTGGCGTCGGTCAGATAAGCAGTGATGCGCACCACATCGTTCAGCGTGGCTCCCGCCCGCTCGAGCGAGTTCTTGATATTCAAGTAACAGATCTTTGCTTCTTCCTCGAAGGTTTCCGCCGTTACTTTGACCGGTCCGCCGACCACGTATCCTACCTGGCCTGAGATGTGAATGGTGGAGTATTCACCCATCGACACCACGACTGCGTTGCTGAAGCTGGTTGAGAAATTGTTGGAAATTCGTTCGATGAGGGGCATCGGCTCTCCTGCTGGTAAAGAATCATAATCTTCTCGCCGGCGGCGATTTGTGAGTTCTCCGTGAGTTCTCGTGAAAACTCACGCATAACTCAGTTGCTGCGGGGGAAGAAAACCTTAATCTGAGAACTCAGGAGAACAGCGCAGTGACAATCAAGGTCGACTACCGTACTGCTATTGAGACTGAGTTCCGCAAACGAACTCCCAAATCCGCAGAGCTTATGCAACGGGCAGCAAAGTCGATGCCCGGAGGCATGACCCGTGGTTTCGGGTTCCATTGGCCATATCCGGCAGTTATGGAAAGGGGAGAAGGCTGCTATCTGTGGGATGTGGATGGAAACCGATACATCGATCTTGTGAGCAACGGCCTGGCGCTGATTCACGGCCATGCGTTTGCCCCCGTCGTGGATGCCCTGGCTCGCCGGCTACCCCACGCCTGGGCCTGGCTGGGAACCTCGCTTCCGCAAATCGAATTCGCTGAGGCGCTTTGCGCCCGCCTGGCAAACTTTGAACGGGTGATCTTCACCAACTCCGGCACGGAAAGCGGCATGTTGGCGGTGAAACTCGCACGCCGGTTTACCGGCCGGCCATTGATCCTGAAATTGCGCGGAGGTTACCACGGTTCTTACAGCGATCTTGAGGCTGGTCTCGATGGCCGAGGCGAGATCGCCGGACATACGCTGTTAGCGGAATTCAATGATCTGCCCTCGTTTGCGCACCAGCTCGAGCAGTATGGGGGCCAGGTCGCCGCGGTGCTGGTGGAGCCCGTGATGTACACCGGGGTGGTGATGGTGCCGGAGCCGGATTTTCTTAGCCGCTTGCAGGCATTGGCTCAACGGCACGGCGCGTTGTTCATCCTGGATGATTGTTTAATGCTGCGGCTGGCCTACGGCGGTTCCGCGGAGAAATGGGGCCTGGAGCCGGATATCACGTTTCTGGGTAAGTTCCTGGGTGGCGGTACTCCTTTGGGAGCTACCGGCGGCCGAGCGGAAATCATTGACTTAATCGACCCCCGGCGGCCGGACGTGCTCTATCACGGTGGCTCCTACAACGGGAATGTGTTGGGCTGCGTGGCAGGCCAGGTTACCCTTGACCACCTGACGCGGCAGCAGATCGCGCAGATGGATGAGTTGATGGTAACGCTGTGCATCGCACTCGAACAAAAGGCGGCGCAGCTCGGTTTGCCACTGACACTGCAACAAACTGGTTCGGTGATGGGAGTTTACTTTACGGATAAAGCACTACGGGGTGGGATGATTCCGCCCGACGAGGAGCTGGCGCAAGCCTTTCTTCTGGCCTGCATCAATAATGGCCTTCACATCGGACCCGGAGGCCTGGTCGCGCTGACCACCGCGATCCAAGCAACAGAGATGGCAGAGATCATCGGTGGAATGACGGATGCGATGGAGCAGATCTCGAACTAGATCCTGTCCCTGCCACAGAACCCCGGGTGCCCCATATCTCGCTCGTTTTTCGCGAGATGTGGGATATCACGGCGCTCGACCGTATGCTTTTCCGGCCCGACAAGCATAACCGTTGAGGTTCGTGGTATCCCACATCTCGCAAAAAACGAGCGAGATGTGGGGCACCCGGGGTTCGTAGCAGGTGGAGAGTCCTTAGAAGATGATCTTGGCTGCGAATTGGGTGTTGTATGGCTCACCGGGACCGATACCGGGAACACCGAAATAGGTGCCGATGGTTGAAGAGATGGTTCCACCCGAATCAGAGGCGGTGGGATCTCCCGCGGGCGCGAGATTGAGCCGGTTGGTCAGGTTAAACATGTCCGCTCGCAACTGCAGGCCGATCCGCTCGGTGATCTTTGTCAGCTTCATGACGGAGAAGTCCAGGTCCGCGAAGCCCGGATTGAAATACTGCCCTCGCCGGGTGGTTCCATAATCTCCGGTCGCGGGATCCGCGAATGCGGCCGGATTAAACCATTGCACCACGCCACCGACAATCGCGTGCGAGACGCCCCCGAAGGGGCTGATCCCGGTGGCATCCGCGCGGTCAGAATATTCTCCGTTCCCGCTGGTATTGCTACTGGCTAGCACCGAGAAAGGTTGACCTCCGTGCAGAGTAAGTAGTCCACTCACTGCCCAGCCCTCGCCTAGCCGCTTTAATTTTTGTGACCAGGCAGGCACCTGGTACGAGAAGTAGCCGGTTAGATTGTTCCGCGTGTCGAGATCGCTGTTGCCGTATTCCGCTTTGAGGTTGGTACTGTCCTGAGGAAGATAGGGAATCAACCCGGTCATGTAGTCGAGCGAATGGGACCAGGTGTAAGAGAACTGGGATGTAAGGCCGTGCCATGCCTGGGTCCGTATGATCGCCTGCAACGAATTGTAGTTGGCATTCTCTTCGCTTTGCACTTGATTGATCACGGCGTAATTGGGAAACGCCGAGAAATATGGACGGGAACACTGCTGCCCGTTACCGTCAGACGTCGGCGTAGCGCCGCTGTACTGCGGCGAACAGGAAGTGGAGTTGTAGGGAACCGAAGTGAACGCACTTCCCTGGGCCGCCTGGTTGATGTCCGCTACCCCGGTCAGGTGACGTGAGAGTGTTCCGACATAGCCGATCTGGGCAATGATCGATTTACCCAGACTTTGCTGGATGTTGAAACTGAGGTTGAAAGTGGACGAGGGCTGGAACTTGTGGGCGACGGAAAACACTCCAATGACTCCCGCGCCGGCGATTGCATCCTCGAGGTTGGGAAAGATTTGCTGCCCGCTTTGCACCACATAGCTGCTAACCGATGGCGCAGCCACGGGATTTGCTCCGGCCGGATTGTCCTGCACACCGAGCGCCCCGCCGTTTGCGGTCCCGCGCAGATTCAGAAACGGCAGGATATAGGGAGTGTCGTAATAGAGACCGACTCCGCCGCGGACCACCAGCGAGCCATCCGCCCGGGGTTGAAAAGCGAAGCCCAGGCGCGGACTATACGAGCTCCAGAAGCGCTGATAGACGTTGGCGATGTCACTCCCTGCGACCGCGAGGCCATCCGCCTGGGTCGGATCGAGACGGAGAGGTTGTTCCTGTTGTTGTGTATCGGGCCGGAATAGTCATAACGCAGGCCATAATTAAGGCTCAAGCGGCGGGTCGCCTTCCAAGTGTCGCCGGCATAGAGATTGAACGCATTCACCAGCACCCGGCGCTTGGTGTCGCCAACCACGATCGAGGAGTTGGCGACGCAGCCCGCCATAAAATCCGCCGGAACAGGACGTTGGCATCATAGCTGTCAGAAGGCGAATAACCTGGCGCATAGTTGCCGAGATTTTTTGTCGCTAACGCGTCGCAAGCCGTCGCGCTCCCGCTGGTCGGGTAATACCAGGGCCCCTGCGAGCCATTAAAGGCAAACGTGCCCCGGCCGTTGGTCTGGTAGTAGCTATCGACGCCAATATTCGCAGCCGTGCCACCCACACGCAGTTCGTGTGACCGGAACACATATGTCAGCGTGTCATTCAGGGTAGTGGTCACCTCTCTGCGTCCACTGGGCGTGATCGAGGAACCCGCGTTGTCGAACCCGCTCGCCGACAACCCGAAGACCGAAGTGCCGGCGTTACCAATGCTGATCTTGGGGGATCTGTGCAGCGTTGGATCGCTGACGCCAGTGTTAAGCCCCAGCGCGACGGGATTGAAATTCGTATCCGCGTCGACGAATCGGGTATCCAGGTAATTCACCCCGAGCGTGACCTGGTTGGTAAGGCGCGGGGAAAAGATGGTGTTGTAAATTACCGAGTAATTCTGAAAATGCGACGGAGATACAGTGAAAAAGGGCGCGAGATAACTATAGATGGCCGCACTTTGTACCCCCTGGCCGACATATCCGCGCGCGGAGAGATGGTTGGCGTCATTGAAGTTATAGTCGATCTTCAAGAGTCCGTTATAGCTATAGGACGTATCCGGCGCATTAGCAAAATAATTCCCCGGCTGTGCGGGGCCGGTCAGGGCTGAGGCCGGCCAGATGCTGGAAAGCAGGTTGGTCGAAACCGGGTTGACTGGTACGCCATAGTAGCCGAGCACGCTCGCTGCCGCTTGCTGATAGGCGGCAGATGGCTCCGTCGTATTGGCCGAGAGGCCAATGGTGGAATTCTGGTATTCGCCGCCAACAAAAAAGAAGAGCTTGTTGCGGATGATCGGGCCGCCCAGGGAAAAGCCGTCGTTTTGATTTCTTTCTTTCGTCTTAGGCGTACCCGGAGAAGCGAAGGGGTTACTGACACCGAAGAACTCGTTGCGATTGAAGTAATAAGCCGAGCCGTGGAGTTGGTTGGTGCCCGATTTGATGGTGATATTGACCGTGCCTCCGGGGCTGCGTCCGGTCTCAGGCCCGGAACTTGCCACGAACGAGTACTGCTCAATGGCATCAATCGGCAGTACGCTTCCGGCGCTGTTGGAAGAGCCGCTTTGATTGACCGACGAAACATTCCACCAGGGATCGTTATTGTCTGCCCCTTCAATCTGCCAATTGATCTGGTTTGGCCTGGTTCCATTGATGGACGAGGCGCCGCCTCCGCCACCTACGTTGTACCCGCCAAAGCCCGGAGCAATGGCAATGAGTTCGGTAAAATCCCTGCCCATCAGAGGGATATTCTTGATTTGTTCCGAGGGAATATTGGTGACGTCGGTCGCTGTCGTAGTGTCGAGGGTGGCGGCCACTCCGCTCACCTCAATCACGGTTGCAGACTGAGCTACCTTCAGTGCGACCGGCAAGGTATAGATGGCGCCGGCGGCCACGGTTACGTTGTCGACCTGTACGGTGTCGAAGCCAGATGCGGTCACCGTTACTTTGTAGCTGCCGGGGGGCAAATCGGGAAAGACGAATTCGCCGGTGCTGGATGGGGCGCTCTTATAAACGATTCCGGTGTCGGTGTCGGCCGCGGTGATGGTGGCCGCGGAAACACTGGCTCCGCTTGGGTCAGCCACCGTCCCGTTGATGCTGCCTCGATAATTCTGTGCCTGGGCGCCTACTGCGGCCAGCAGCAGAAGAAGAATCGCAAAGGTATAGAAATGCGTACGGCTTGACATGGTCAACGCCCCCTTAGAGGTTCCGAACAGAGGATTGGGGTCCCATTGCGTTTGGTGCTTGACGGCAGTGGTCGACTAAGCGGTTTCGCAATTGGTGTAGACCGAAGCGACGGCCTTTTCGTGGTTTTCTCCCAAGGAAAACCACTCCTCGCGATCTTTATCAGTCCACAGTAATTGCGAAACCGCTTTAAGCAGGCGGGAACCGGCCAAAGGCGCGGCGGTTTACGACGAGGTAAGACACTTTATAGCGGCTGGCTATATTTTCCCGTGCGCTGAGCATAAGCCCGGCCGCTGCGGGAGGAACTGAGTTTTCGCTGAGTTCCTGCTCCAGAACTCACAGATTACTCAGTTGAGGTGTACGGCGGAGAAGACTATGCTCGCCACAATGACACCAGACCGGATCGAATACGCCCTGGAATCCCGCGAAGTGGCCGCCGGCTACGACGAACGATACTGGC
>CAVWRV010000016.1:0-361681 GCA_963757515.1 uncultured Acidobacteriaceae bacterium
ACGTCTTCGCTGCCATTCTACTTCGTTAGAATTTACGTATTGCTGTCGTACCGGAAACGACTTCAGAGCATAATCCGCGATCGCCGGCACCTTGTGGTAGCTAGAAGTACCGTAATCGACAGTTTTTCCGAGAAGCGCTGCGGCAATCATTACGTGGGCCCTGTCCGTTTTCACAACTGCGTGCCGGGCGATTGTCCAGAGCCACTCGTCCAAGCTGCTGCACGACCTCGAAATGTCGTGATTGCTTTCGGGGATTACGCTGAGAACCGATTCCTTGTCGGTCCGGTAGGACACCAAGCATCCCTCACCGTGGCGTAGGTATGGACGATAATCAAAGAAGAATGCGCAGTCGTAGGCAATCTTCGCATCGCAGAGCCGGCAGATGCCGTCGAAGGACTTCCTCTCGCGGGCGAAGACGAGGGCCTTGGTCGCAGCGAGTGTTGACCTAACCGAGGGCACGGAGACATCGAATGAAGAAGGCATGATGATAACGCGCTCGAACTTGGTCTCAATCACAGGCAGGTGTTCCACCATATCATGATACGGTCCGCACCAACCCCCGCAGCCGGCGACCAAGGCTGTGTGCCCCGAGACCCCACCTAAATCCCTGACGCTGACCTCCTTGTAGAATCGTCGCGCCAGCAATTGTCTGGTTCCTGCGTAAATCAATTCATCGCCGATGTTGCCGTAGAGCCTGATGAAAGTGAGATCCTCGGGCTCTCCGATCGCCCTGAGGAGCACGTCCCGGCTGTCCTCGACCGCCTCTTCATGACTCTTCTGCATTTCCTTTTACTCCCATCGGATACTCTCTTGGTATCCCTAACTGAGCGGCCGGAGTGCAGGCCGGACCCGAGGGCCTCTTCGACCGGACGCGGGCCCGCCACCAGGACCCTGAACGGATCCCACGCGAATTGGAGCGGGCCATCCTCTCCATCCGCCGCTGGCTCCAGGCCCATGCTGTGCCGGCCACCCGCTGCTGTTTGATCGGGGCCGCGGCCGTCCGTGCAGAGCTGAAGGCCCTGGGCGTCTGTCCGCTCCCCTGCGGGCGGACCATCGAGTTAGCGATGTGCTCTCGGATCGCAACTGGGCTAGTTCTAATGTGCCGTCTCGCGGACGTCCGGTTACAACTGCGCGAATATTCCATGATGGGCTTGGGTCGGTCCGCTGGCGAAGCCCAGCAGGGGACGGGATCCTGGCTAGGCTCTGTCTGATATTCGACAGCCGTACATCAGGTTGAGAGCCGGAAACCTCGAATTTCCCGTGAAAACCAATGGCCGCAAGTTCAGATCGAGCCTAGAAATCGGTTTGTCAGACAGAGCCTAATCCACATAATCGGCAATTTACCACCTTTGCTTGAACCGAATCTCGGGTCGTGTCCCATGAGAATTGAACGGGCTCCGTAAGTCGTTACGGAGCAGCGAGACCCGCCACGGCAGCTTGCCAGCGGTGACCCGTTGTGCCACTTAGAGTTGGGGCGGCCATTCAAATGGCCCCTGGCACACCACCGAATCTCAGAGATTGACCGAAGCAGATTAAGCGCTTATCGTGCCGCTGAATTCGCTCATCCGTGGGGCACATTGCTTCGTGAGTCTCGCGGAACGATGATCGCCCACGATCGAATCAAGACACCGAAGATCGGGTTAAAAGATAGCCCGTCGCGTGATCATCTCTCATCCGAGGAGGACCTGACTTCATGATGGACGCAATCAGTTCGTCGTTCGCCGCACGTCGGGCTCGGAAACCGTTAGCTACCTTCTCGAGATTCGAATCACAGGTTGGGACGACGATGACCAGCCTATCTCTGGTCGCGGCCATCAATCGGAATCGCAGGAGGAGTCATGAATCATGGACGACTCATTCTACCTTTCCGCGGCGTCCTTCTCGGAGGCCGAGCACCGGAGCGAGTCCTATCACTGGTTGGGTCACATCCCATTTGCCTTCTGGATCGTCGAAGCGACTCAACCCGATCTCATGTCCAAGATCAACCGGCGCAAGTATCTCCCGTTCTCCGCCTGATTCGCTCGACCTTCGACGAGGCCTTGTCTCAGTTCCAGGATCGCTCGATCGACATGCTACACATCGATGGTCAGCACACACATGAAGTGCTCAAACATGACTTCGAGAACTGGCGTCCCAAGCTCACGGATCGGGCCGTCGTGCTCCTGCATGACACGAGCGTTTTCGAGAAGGATTTCGGTATTTTTCGGTACTTCCACGAGTTGTCGCAGGATTTCCCGGCGTTCCAGTTCCTGCATTGCGGGGGACTAGGGGTTGTGGGCGTTGGCCGCCGGCTGCCCGACCGGGTGGCCCGTTTGCTCGAGGTCGCTGAAGGAGGTCCACAATGCCATACCATTCGGCGCTGCTATTCCCGGCTGGGGCAACGGATCTCGGAAGCCTGGGTCCGAGACGGCATGGAAACCACCATCAACCGCCTTCAGGAAGAACTGACAGGCGCGCATGCACGCTTCTCAGAATCGCACCGGTCACTGTCCGACTCGCGCCACCAATCAATCGAGCTCTGGAGTCGGCTCGAGAGTACGCAAGTTCGTGTCACTGGCATCGTCGAGACCAATGCCGCTTTGGCCGCGGAGAAACGCGCTGGCAGGAAAGAAGGCCGTACCGACTGCGACAGACCGCGCTGACGGCAGAGAAACCGCGCTGGCCGCCGAGAATACCGAGCTGATCGGAGAGAACGCTGCACTGACCGGGGCTAATACAACCCTAGCCACTGCCATTGCGGGGCTGGCCGAAGAGAAGGCCGCGCTGACCACGGCGAAGATCGCTTTCGACCACCGCCATGGCCGCCTTGAAAGACCTGAATGCCAAATTACACGCGACGAATGTCGACCTGTCCATGGAGAATGCCGCCTTAGCCGCGGAGCATGGTCTTAGCCACGGAGCATGATCAGCTCAGCGAACAGATGCTCAGAATCCAGGAGAGTCTGAGCTGGCGGCTAATACAGAAGTGTAAGGCGATTCGAAAGCGTCACTCCGTGAAGGAACAATCTCGGAGCGATGTTGGATCCTGTTCTCTCGATTCGCAAAGACGGCGATAAGTCAGGGATTGTACGCGGCCTGTCAGAGCGCGGCCCGAAAGATCAAGGACAAGAGCGAGGACCTCGTCCGGCGGGGCACTCAGGCAGTGATTGCTGGGTATACGCGGAGGAGTCAGTCCGCGGTGCGGTTCCTGGGCCTTGCTAGCAGTCAAGGCATATCAACGGCACTCGGTCGAGCCGCGAACACGGGGCAGAACACAATCGAGGTGGAGGCGGGAGACAGTATCCAGTCCCCCGAAATCCTCCCCGGAATCCCCTAAGGTCGTCTGCGACTATTTCGATCCATGCCCGGTAGTCGACCGTTATGATGCCTGGAGGGACCGGAATCGAGACAATGGCCGGCGACGGCGTCGCTTCGATCGTGTGCTGGCACGCATGAGTCCGGACCCTTATTTCTCCGTGATTGTCCCGGTCTATGATCCCCCCTCGACATGCTCGACGCCATGATCGCCAGCGTGATCGATCAGACCTGTCGGTCCTGGGAACTGGTCCTGGTGGAAGATGCGAGTACTGACTCTCGCGTTCACCTGAAGCTAGAAGAGTGGGCGAGCCGCGATCGGCGGATCCGAGTGATCTTGCGCGACGAGAATGGAAACATCTCCGCCGCGACTAACCAGGCGTCAGAGGCCGCGCGGTGAATTCGTAGTGTTCCTGGACAACGATGATCTCCTCGATCCCGACGCTCTCGCCCATCTCGCCGTCCAATTCAAACAGGACCCTGAGATCGACATTATTTACAGCGACCATGATAAAATCGAAAGCGACGGTCGCTATCACTCTCCCGAGTTTAAACCTGGTTGGTCTCCAGAGCTCCTCCTGTCCTTCTGTTACACGGCGCATCTCACAGCAGTCCGGAACCGACTGTACCACGAGATCGGCGGTATGCACCTGGGCTTTGAAGGCTCGCAGGATCACGACTTCTGGCTCAGGGCATCCGAGAAGGCCAGACGCATTGAGCACATCCCGCAGATCCTTTATCACCGGCGAGTGCTGCCCGGTTTGACCGCGTCCAGCGGCAATGCGAAGCCGGCCAGTTTCGAGGCGGGCCGAAGGGCCGTGGAGGACGCCTTTCACCGTCGGCGGATCCCGTGCACCGTAGAGCAGCCGGATTGGGCCCTCCAGGCCGGATGCGCCATCTTCAGGCCGGTCATGCCGGATGATGGCCCGTCGGTCGCCATCGTCATTCCCTCCAAGAATCACGATCGCATGCTGGAAGGACTGATCACTTCACTTGAGAAGACCACGTATCGGAACTACCAGGTCTACATCATTCATAATGCGAGTGTCGACGCGGAAACGCTTGACTACTTTGCAAGGATTCCCCACCACGTTCTGACGATCCCCAATCCCGACGGAGGTTTCAGTTTCTCCGCTCTTAACAATGCGGCGGCGGCGATGGTCGAGGAAGAACTGATCCTTTTCCTCAACGATGATATGGAAGTGATCGAACCCCGCTGGTTGAGCCAGATGGTGGGCTGGTCGCGGCTCGAGGGAGTCGGGGCGGTCGGAGCTCGACTGCTGTACGCGGACCGGCGCCTTCATCACGCCGGATTCGTCCAAGGGCTCCACGACGGACATGTAGATCACGCCTTCAGGTACCTGCCTGCTTCGGATTACGGCTACATGGGCCTTGCACGTGTAACACGAAATTGCCTGGGGGTGACAGCGGCCTGCATGCTAACGCCCCGCAAACTCTTCTTGAGCATGGGAGGATTCGATGAGGATCGCTTCGCCGTGCCTACAACGATCCGGATTATTGCTATCGCCTCATCGACGCCGGTTACCGATGCGTTTACTGCGGCGAGGCCGAACTCGTCCATTATGAGAGTCGCACACGTGGTCTGAGACGATAATATCCGCGAATTAGCCGCTTATCGGGATGTGCACGGCCATCGTACCGATCCCTACTTCAGCCCCCACCTGGACCCCAATTCGTCGATTTTCGAGGTTCGACCGAACGTCGTTCCGGTACATGGCAGGCCCGCGCGGATTCCGCTACTGGCGGTGACTCATACTCTGGATTGGGACGGGGCACCCCTGGCGGAGTTTGAGCTGCTTAGCCGCCTCAAAGCCTCCGGATCGATCGATCCCGTCGTACTGAGCCCGCTCGATGGCCCCCGAGGGAAAAATACGAACGGGCCGGAATCCCGATCGAGATCGAACCGGCAGCGGCTCACCTCACAGCTTCGGCTACCAGCTACGAGGCCCTGGTTTCCCGGCTCGGCCCGGCGGCTGAACCAGGGAGCGTTCGACGTCCTCCACGCGAATACATTGGTCACTTTCTGGGCGGTTGACGCTGCCCGGCGTGCCGGCATTCCGTCGGTCTGGAGCATTCACGAAAGCGAACGCTGGGAGACCTACTTCGATCATCTACCGAAAGAGATCGGGAGATCGGCCCTGTCTTGCATGGCCTACCCCTACCGGGTGGTCTTTTGCTCGCGAGCCTCTTCGCTTGTGTGGCACGCCCTGGAGTCGACCTGGAACTACAGTCTCATTCGTACTTCGGTCGATACCGAACGTTTCAGGGCCAAGCTCGGAAAGGCGAATCGATCCCAGGCCCGGCAACAGATCGGGCTCCGCACGGGAGAGATCTGTGTGCTGCTGCTCGGCACGATTTGCGAGAGAAAGGGACAGCACGACTTGGTTCACGCCTTTGCGGCGCTACCCCCAGAAACCGCCTCACGGATGAAGTGCATCGTAGTCGGTGCCAAAGATACAACTCCGTACAGCCAGGAGTTGCGTCGCAAGGCCACGGAATTGCCTAGTGACCGCCGCGATCGATTCCAGATCATCGATGAGACTGGCGAAACCGCCGAGTACTGGCTGGCCGCGGACGTCTTCTGCTGCACGTCTCGGATCGAGAGTTACCCACGTGTGATACAGGAAGCAATGGCCTGTAACCTGCCGATCATCACGACGCCCGTCTTTGGAATCGCTGAACAGATTCGCCCCGGAATCAATGCTCTGACTTACCAGCCGGGGGATGTCTCGACGCTCATCCGACATCTGGATCGCCTGACGAAGGACGGGCTGCTTCGACTCTCGCTCGCCAAATGTTCACCGTGGGTCCTCCGCGGGCTTCCTACCTTCGACGAGATTGTCGAGAAGTACAGGAAGACGTTTGTCGCCGCCGCGGAAAACGCGGTCCCTGGGTGGGATGAGAGCTTCTCTCCGACAATACCCAGGACCCTGGGATCCTAGCCGGTTGTCGGGTCGTTGAATTAATATGCTCCCGGCCCGGCATGGGGCCGGGGACAACAGCTGGCGGGGGCCGATGCCAATTGACGACCAAGATTAAGACTGAATCGTCTTGACCGGTATGACCCCCTCCGGGAAATCCTCTGCTGCCCGGTCACCAAGGAGCCGCTCCGCCTAGTCGAGATCGACGAACTGTTACCTTGCTTGTCCGAGGCCGAGCGGGGGCGGGTCCCGAAGGGCACGATCGGCGCCTTCGTCTCGATCGCCGCCGGTCGGGCGTATCCCCTGACGGAGCGGGTGGCGGATTTCCTAGCCGAGGATTCGCTGGCGATCCGACCTCCCCCTCCGGCGACCGCGCCGACGAGCCCGGCCGACGACGTCAAGCGGAGCGTGAAGGATTGGTACGACCGGTTCGGCTGGAGGAAGAACGAGCGGGCACGTACCTGGACTCGTGCTCTTCTCCCAGAACACGCCGGTAGGGCACGGCCTCTACGAGATGACGTCGCATCTTTCGATCATGGATCGCCAGCCGGAGGAGATTTCGTCCGGACGCCGCCAGGGCGCCGATACAGGACCGGAGTATCTGCGTACTGCTGTTCTTTCGGTCGCGGGACTGTGTCCACATGTCAACGACCGCGCGACGGAAGCCGATGCGAAGCTGCGGCCGTCGGATTTCTGCTGCCTGGCCGATATCTGCCAGCTCCCGTTCCGCGACGAGAGCTTCGACGGAGCCGTCTCCGGCTACACGATCCAGCATATCCCGGAGTCGCAGCAGGGCGGGCCGTCGAGGAGCTGTACCGGGTCATCCGTCCGGGGGCGCGCCTCTGCATCCTCACGGACGCTACCTACACCCGGGGACATCGGTCGCTGGTCCTGGCGTTACGGGCGATGCGGAAACTGTCGCGGGTGCTGCGGATGGCCAGCCCGCGGCCTGATCCGTCCGCCTCGCCGAGGGGGTCGCGGGAAGGAGCGCCCCAGGCCGTACACTCATGTGCCGGGACTCGCCTGGTGGAAGGGGGTGGCGAGGGAGCTGACGCATCGGTGCCGGATCGAGTCGCTGCGGCTGCTGAACAAGCGGGAGTTCGAGTCGCTGTACGGGGGCTCGAACCGGGCGGCGAAGGCCCTGCGTTGGATCGAGGGGGCCTTCCCGAGGTGGATGTCCGGCCTGAGCGCCTACTGCGTGATCGACATCTGCAAGCCGGCGTCTGGGCGTGAGTAGGCCGGCTGGCAATGGGAGCCAAGAGGGCCGTCGTATCGGTCGCCGCCGGGCGACGGTTCATGTGTCACCCCGAGAAGTCAGTGGAATTCGTGTCAACCCCAATCTGAGAATGAAACGACCCGGCCACGAATTCCCCTTGCCGTTCTGACGATGATCGTATATGCGTTCGCTAAGTCAAATTGCGATCGGCGAGGGTCGCACAGGTTGGTCCCGAGGTTCGGCAGAGAAAGATTCAATGATGGACCCGGGCATTGCCAGGAAGGTCGTGGGCTGGAGCATGCTACGAAAGCGAGGGAAACCCATCGATGACAGCCGCGTACAAGACCCCGAAGAGAACGCCCAGCTAAGATCCTAAAGGCAAAACTCAGAATGATTGATTAACGACATTTTCGAAGCAACTGATAGAGAGGTCCCGAGTTTTTATGAACGCATCCCGGCGGGGGTGACTCGAACGTGGGCCTAACTATCACCGACGGGGTCCAAACGGCCAGGCCCCTGTCTCGCTTATGCATTTCGAGACCACGCCGGATGGCTTCTCCACACATTTACCGTGAACCGCTGCCGACGAAGAAAGGATGATCGCGGTAAGATCCGGACTACCAAATCCCATGCCGGAGCCACAGAATCATGGAGGATGCCCAACGTACACTCGTCATTCTGCTCTCGATGCATCGTAGTGGTTCGAGTCTGACGGCCAATGCCTTTATGGAGCAAGGCCTTTCCCTCGGACCCTGGGGCTGTGCCCGGCCCATCGGAGCAACCCGCACGGGCATTTCGAGGCAATGCCGATCCTGAAGTAAACCTGGCCGTACAGACCCTGATCCACGGTTTCCGGGACGACTTACCGGAAACCGAGGAGGCGGTGGCCGCTTTCCTGGACCGAAGGCCGCTGGGATGACTGGGCGGAGCAGGTGCCCGAAGAGTACGTGAACGGGGTCGTTCTTTTATCCGGACCCTGCTGGATTCCGGCAAGATTTCCGGATTCAAGGACCCGCGAACCGTCTTGCTCTGGCCATTCTGGCGGCGCCTGTTGTCGGCGTTTCCCGGTGTGCGCGTGGTTCCGGTCGCCTCCTACGGTCGCCGCACGAGATCGCCATGAGCCTCACGCGGCTGCCCGCTGGAAACACCTGGCCGGTGAAGTGGGAGCAGTTCTGGGATGGCAATCGCAAAGAGGTCGAAAAGGATACCTTGCGCCTGCTGGGCACAGAGTTTCTTCTAAGGCGGAGCCACTCCCTCGAGACCCTCGGTCTCGCAGAGGTGGTGTACCCCTCGATCGAGACGTGTAGCTTGCCTCGGCTCGATCATCTGACGGCTTCAGAGCAGGCGGCACTTGCGCCAGTTTGGCCGACGTTCCTAGCTTCCATTTGCGATAACCTGCGCATGCGTAGTCATATCACCTTCGAGGAGAATGAAGACGAGGGTAGGGACGATGCGACTATCATCTCCTTCCCGATTGGCCGGTGGACGTCACGCGAGGGATACGGCATTCGCGTAGAGCCGATGATCGGCGCCGCACCGAGACGAAGTGTTCGAGCAAAGTTCGCCGCGGTGGTGCTGCGAGAACTGGGCGTGAGCGAAGATCGGATGGATGTTGCTGTGCCGATGTTTCTCGGTGCGGCTTTCGATTCTCTCTTCGAAGGGGCTGAATCATCGAGACTCAACTGGCTGCAGCACCGGAAGCGCATGCTTGCCACCGGGGAGGTAGATGTCTTTCGGATCAACTTCCGAAAGCTGTACCTACGACGGCCACACCAACTTTTCCGATCATCCGTTACAGGCGCTGTATGGCCGCGGAGCGTGCTCGGTTGCGCACCTGGCGAAAACAAGGTCGGCGCACCCCTTTAGGCTGTCAGCCACTCTGAGCTGGATGCTGATCCGGCTCTCAAGCGCGAACGAGTCGATTTTGCCAGATTTCCTGGCAGCGACTCTGCACTGTGGGCCGAGGAACATTCAGCACAACTAGCCCCCCAGGAAAGCGGACGGTTGCAGAGTCTGTTCAAGCATGGCGCGCGCAACGTCCTGAGCGCCACCACCACACTCGAGATTGGTATCGACATCGGAAGCTTGTCAGGGGCATTGCTCGCCAACGTTCCCCCTGGGGCGCGCCAACTATCAGCAGCGCAGTGGACGAGCCGGACGGCGCAACGACGGCTCGACGCTTGTCGCGCTATTCGCTCGTTCTCTGGGCTACGAACAGGCCGTCTTCCGGGATTTCGGCGCCATGTTCGCCAAACCGCTGCGGCGCCCGTCCTTCTTTCTTGATCGCAAACGCTTCGCCATCCTGCATTTGAATGCCTTCCTGCTAGGGGAATTCTTCAGGTCGCTGTTTCCTTCCCGGTTCGCCGGCGCGATGGATGCATTCGGACGAATGGGATGGTTTTGCCATACAGCCACCTTGACGGTAGGCGTTGGTGCGAATCCCTCCCAGAAAGTCTCCGCGCTGTCTTACGTTCAGGATGCTGGTAGCCAACCTTCATGGTGGGAGGACAAGAGATCATGGGGTCTTGATCGACAGTTTGTCCGCTTCCTAGACCATCTCATTGCGGACTCGACCGAAATCGACCACGCACTCGGCGGCCTTCTCGAATCGACGCCATTGGCCGGTAAACCTGGTTCAGAGTTGATCGCCAATGCGAAGGCAAAGTTTCTCGAACATACAAAGGAGTGGACATCTAGCTACAAAGGCTCCTCGCGGTATGGGAGGATGGTTCGGCACAGCAGAAGGAGAAGGCGTTTCTGAACGCCATTGCATATCAGGCTCAGGAACTCTCCAGGACAACCGTCATCGAGTCTCTCGCATCGTATCGCTTCCTTCCGCGGTACGGATTCCCCATCGGGTTGCAGGCTTTGCGGTTGCCGAATAACAGCTTCAGGGGCGGCCAAAGTTCAGTGAAGCTCGAACGAGACGGTACGATCGCGCTGAACGAATATGTGCCTGGATCTCGCCTCCTTGCCGGGGGGCGGATTTACGCGTCACACGGATTGATTCGTAGCTTTGAAAAGGACGGAGGCGGGTTCGGCCTGACACGTTACCGGTATGAATGTACGCACGGACACGTGTTTTACGATGTGCATTCAGGAGTGGCGGAGTGCCGCACCTGCTCTGCCCCGCTGAGATCAAACAAAGGGAAGATCGCGCTCGTCCCGCGCTTCGGCTACGCCTGTGCCGCATGGGATCCGCCTTGCTGGTCGGGAGATCCGGAGAGGATCGGGATCACCGAGTTGGTCTCAACAGTCGACTTCGTGAATCGGAGCGGATTGACAGTCTTCGAGGCGTTTGGCGGGTCTGAGGGACTAAAAGCTACATTTTGCGAGGGAGGGACTCTCTTCGCGGCAAATCCCGGGCCAGCTGGTCTGGGTTTTGCGATATGTACCAATTGCGGTTACGCCGATTATAACGAAGCATTGGAGAAGGTAGACAGGCCTTGCCTCCGGGGTTCGAGGCACATACCCCGCTCTGGTCCCACAAGTCATCCCGCCGGTGCTGGAAGGATGCCGCCGTGCCGGTACTCCGCAATCGGGCTCTTGGGGCGGAAACCGACACGGATATCTTGCAGCTTGAGGCTGAAACGCTGATGACTCCGTACCATGCGCCGGAAGATTCAGAACGTATCGTCCGCTCCTTGGGGCACGCACTTCGTCTCACCGGAGCGGCGCTGCTTGAGGTAGACACACGCGAGATTTCGGTCGTCGCGGCCAAGGTCGCCGGCGATGCCTGGGGAATTCACCTGTTCGACAGTGCCACAGGCGGCTCCGGACATATCGCGTCCCTGCTGGAGGATCAGAGGCTCTGGCTCACGAACGCAATCGATCTATTGCGCGGAGATTCCGGCCACGGCCGGAAGTGCCGGGAAGCTTGTCTTTCTTGTCTCCTCGACGCACAAAGTCAGACCGATTTTGAAATGGGTAAACTGGATCGCAGTCTGGCGCTACAGTTCCTTACTCAATGAGTCAACAGCCGAGATTCCGCTATGCTTTTCGGACCAGGGCACCGCTTGGCCGAAATCCAGCACACAATTCGCTCACTGGGCGCGAAGTGCCGTTCCGATTTCGACCGCAGAGGTCTTGGTTACATCGTGGCTGAGGCCAGGGACAAGGGAGGCGGCATCGTTGGTGTAAATCTGCGCGTCGTGCGAGGCGCGCGAGACGGAGACATAGGCAAAGCGGGTGTTGATCAGTTCCGGGTGAACATTCGTGTCCATATTGACCAGGACACGCTCCGCGGTGAGTCCCTGCGAACTGTGCGAGGTCACGGCGTAGCCGTGATCGAAGTGGCGCATCTGGTTCGGATCGAAGGAAATGGCTTTCCCACTGTCCAATGCGGACGGTGAGTTGGCCGTCCTTGCCGATCTGCTCGATCGTGCCAAGGTCGCGGTTGGCAACTCCAATCTCGCGTTCGGCGCGGTGAACTGGATGCGGTCGCCAACGGCGAACTCCCGCTCGATCTCGCGGTAGGCGCTGATGCCGCGCAGCCGTGATGGGTCATAGGTGACTTGCTGCCCGTCCGGCTTCTGGACCGTGAGCAGATTGTCTTTGGGATCTGTAGCGACGACCTGGGCATAGCTGTCGCGTTCGATGCCGATGTCCTTGCTGCCGCGCTTGTAATGCAGAACATCGCCGGCCTGATAGCGAGCGGCCCACGCTCGATCCGCGCCGGTCATATCGGAGCGCGGCGTGAGCACACGCATCGGATGATCGTCTATGATCCACGGCACCAAGTGCTTGCAACTCCTGCGCGGACGGCCTGGTTGATCTCGCGGCGCGAGGCATTGTCGGGCGAGACGATGATGGTGTTGTCGGGGTGCGCCGCATAGCTCTTGGCGATGGCCTCGATGCGCTGCCGTGGGTCGGCAATTTCCGTGACGCGGCCCTGCTGCTGAAGCATCTGCGACACCGATGGCGGTTTCGTTTTTGGACAGATGCTCGACGGCTTTTAGCAGTTCGGGATCTTTCTGGCGCACGATCTGGTCGAGTTGCGCGGTCCGCATCCCGGCCTGCTGCAACTGCTCGAAGGGCTTTCCGGCATCCACGCCCTGATGCTGGCGTGTGTCTCCGATGAGCAAACCTGTCCTGCGGGCCGATCTTTTCGAGAAAGTCCCGCATCTGTTGCGTGCTGGCAAGGCTGGATTCATCGACCATATAAAGATGCTCGGCTGTCGGGGTCGTCTGCGGCCTGCGTGTGCCACGGGCGAGGAAGCCTTGCAGCGTGTCGGCTGAGATGCCGGCATCGCGGAGCTGCTGCGCGGCGCGCGAGGTCGGGGCGAAGCCCTCGACCGCATAGCCGCTTCTGTTCTGCGCCTTCGCGGATGGCTGTCAAGAGCGCGTGGTTTTGCCCGCCGCCTGCGACTCCCTGCAATCCCTGACCTGGTCGCGGGACGTCAGAACCTCCTCGATGGCGCTGCGCTGCGCGGCGTTGAGCTGCGGACGGGCGTCGGTGAGCGCGATGGCATCCTGAATGGACATGATCTGCGGAGCCTGGTTCTGCCCCTGCTGCATCTGGCGAATCATCATTTTCGGCCTGGATGGTCTCTTGCCGTGGTGAACTGCGCCCGTCTCGTGCTTCTGCTCCTGGCACGGCCTGGAACTCGCCGGAGGCGACACGCGCCTCGAAGTTGGCGCGGACCTGCCGGATAGGTGGTTTCGCCCATGCCGCGCCGCAAGGCATCACGGAAGATGTCGCGTTCATCGGTGACGGCCTCGCGCTCGAAGCTGCGGTCGCGGGCAAAGGTGACGGCCTCGCGCGCCCTGAGCTGCCGGCGTTCTCCGGGCTGCGCTCCTCGCGCCTGGCTCTGGACGCGCTCCCGCGCCTCGGCCACAACCTTATCGGCCTGATTGCCGAACTCGGCCGCAATCTGCCGGTGCGCGGCCAGCACTTCGGCGGGAGAGAGAATCTCCTTCTTGTCGCGGGTGGAGTGCGCGGCGATCTGCGCGGCCTCTGGGCCCTGATACCGGCTCTGCTCCAGGTGCTCGCGTATCTGCTGGCTGCGCGGGCTGGAGGCGTCAAGATACTCCTGCGAGTATCCTTTGATCTCCGGCGCTCCGCTTCTGCCGGCTTCGATCTCATAGCCGAGATTGCGGAGCCGGTAGGTAAGCTCGGACTGGTAGACGGCAGTAGCAAACTGCTGGCTGATCGAAGAGACCGTGCGGCTGCAAGGCGCGCGTGCTGCCCGTCCTCGCGCTCGGTCATATTGAAGATGACGGCATGCGTGTGGAGCTGCGGCGCGGCGTAGCCGTCCACCGGGCGGGCGGTGTCATGCTCGAACTTCGCGGCGACGAATTGCCCGGTGGTCTCGGCGGCATGGTTGCCGCCGATGCGGGCCTGCGTGTACCGCTCCAACTCGTTCAAGGCGACGTTGACGGCTTCGCGGTGCGCCTCCCGCACCCGGTCATCGCCGCCGACCAGCGCAGTCAGAGAAACGGATTTCGGCGCTGAAAAGGTCGCGTCCCATCCGGCGCGATGCTCGACCGGAGCGACGGTCTTTCCGTCCGCGCTTCTGGTACTCGTGGACTGCGCGATGCCGAACCAACTGCTCGCCGGTCTGCGGATGCTGGCCTTCCGACAGCCGGGCAAATTCATCTGCGCCCACGGCTCCGGCAAGGCCGAACTTCTCGGCCAGCTTGCCGTGCCACTCGCCCTGAATCGGTGTCGCCCTGCTTCCAATAGTTCTGCTCGGCGGACGTGAACTCTTTGGCGTGATAGGTCTGCGCCTGGCCTGCGGAAAGCGGTTTCGAGATTGTCAGCATAGTGCTTAGAAGCCGCTCCTATCGAAGTGCCCGTATCCTGGTTGAACGCGCTCGTCTTCGTCCTCAGGCGTATCGTCATGCTCATCGGTCTGCATGGCAGCTTCATCTTCCAGCGCATCGGCCTCCGGTCTCTTCGATAGGCTTCGTCACATCCGCCTGTTTCGCCTTCAGAGTCTTGGGATCGAAGGCGAGCTCGTCATCTGTCCAGCGGTCGCGGCTCAAATGCCTTCTGTGTTCCGGGGCATGTCGATGTACAGGAAACGAGAAGCGGGTGACATAGTTCCCCAGCTTCAGGAACGCATGTAGGTCTTCAAGGCCGGAGATTTCCGAATCCATAACAAGCGGCTCCGTCTGCCGGTCGAGACGTGAAGTTCTTGCCTGAGCGGGACCCGTCGAAGTGCGTCTCCCGCAGCCGCTCGATCTCAACCTTGCCGATGGCGTTGCTGACCCATTCGGCGGCCTTCGGCTCGGTGGTCTTGAGGAAAATATTGGTCGCGGGCTGCGACAGCATGACCTCGGCGAGTGGCCGTAGATGACCTCAAGCTGGGCCTTGCCCTGGAAGCCCAGCACGAGCGGGTTCCTGCTCTTGCGGTTCTCGGTGATGGCAGTATGGAGCTGCGGCAGACGTTGCAGGCTGGCCAGCTCGTCGAGGACAAACCAGACCGGGTGTCTGGTCCTCGGTCGGCTCATTCAACAGCCGCAGAACCAGCAAGTCGATCCACAGACTGTGCAGCGGCCGGAGAGCTTCGCGCTCGGCTCGGCTGCGAGGTAATGAAGATCCATCCCTGGCGTTCTTTCGGCCCACTCGGTGGCGCGTCCAGTGCGCTCAGTGTCGTTCCTTTCTGGGCAACAACGCAGGCTGTCTGCAATCAATCCAGCGAACCAAGGACACCGTTCCGCTGTTGCTGCGCGCCTTTGGCGATCGATCAATTGCCATCTCGGTTCCTTTGACGCGGCGGTCGATCTCTCCGGGTTCGCACATCCACTTGACAAGCTCCTCCGGCGTCGGGCCAAAGGTCAGGAGATGCGCAAAGATCTTCTGCGGCGTCTCGATGAAAAACTCGCCCTTCTTGTCCTGTCGGCGGCTGGTAAAGCGAGACCGCAAGCGCCTTCGCTTCGGCCTTGCGGCGCAGCTCCTCCGCTGGTCCCCAATAGGGGCAGCGCTCGTCCAGAGGATTGAGAATGATATCGCCGCGGTCGCGGTCGTAGAACCGCTGCACGAACTCGCAGGCCGGGTCGTAGACGATGGCCGAATCACCCCGGCTTCGAATCTGCCGGAGCATCTGAAGAATGAGACGCGGTTTTCCCCGCGCCGGTGTCCCCGATGAGCTCGATATGCTGGCCTTCGGCCCGCTGCGGAATCCGAAGCATCTTCTCCGACTCGTCCGTTTTGAAGCCGATGCCATCGCCTTTCACGGCCTTGTTGAACTCCTTCGGGGTCAGCAAGTACCGGACCTTTCAGCCGGCGTCCATACTTCATCTCCTTGCGCCGCTTGATGTCCTTGGCGACGGAAAACGGAAGCTGGAGAGCGAGCGCCAGCAAAGCCAAAGAACAACGGCAGTTCGGAAGATGATCCAGAGCGTATCGCCGTCATAAACGGAGTGCTGCAAATAGGCGTTGAGGGGCTTGTTGAAGTAGGTAATCTGCGGCCCACGATACGAGAAATCGAAAGCCCGCGGCTGCGCGCCTTCGGCGAGAGTGGAGCGGAAGGTGCTTGCCGCCCGGATCCGGGCGTGGTCCCTTCCTCCACGTCATCCTCGGTCGCAAGCGCGGGCGTGATTCTGTCCGTCCGCACGGTGAGCAGCTGGTACTTGTCGCGTCTTGTGCATCAATCCCGGCCACTCCGGTTCGGAGATAGTACGGAAGATAAAACTGTTGCAGCGGCGTGAGCGCAAAGCTGAAAGCGGCAGGTACACAAACAACCCCGCGCAACGAGCGACAAGAAGATCGCGCCATAGCGTGTAGATGGGCAGTGCGGCGGCCAGATGATCGACTCTTTCCGGCCCCATTGTGACGTCGCCATTGGTTGATCTCTCCTTTCACTTTTGGCGGTTCAGCGAGGAGTTCACGTGCGACCTCGTCCCTTGTGTCGTCTTAACGTTGTCGAGCAAGGCTGCGAACGCTTCCGGCGTCAGCTTTTCGCCCGTAGTGAGCGGACTTCAAAATGTTGTTCAGAGGAAGGCGTATGGAACCGACCACCTCGGTCAGCAATACCTCGGCGGCATCACTCCCTGCGAATCTCTGTAGGCCGCGTCGCGCAACCACTCGCCCGATCGCTTGGCCTCTGCCTCCGCGCTGCCTCGACCGCGCCGATTCGGCCTCGCGTCAGCTTGGTCGTAAGCGTCTGATTGCGGCTCTCGCGGCCTCGAACTCGCTCCCTTCGCGTCGTGGTGTTTCCATCTCAAGAATTGCCATACGTGAGACCTCTAATTCTCTCGAAACGAGCAAGGAAGCCGATTAGCTCCGAGTTCCCAAAACCCGTGTTCTGTCTGTGGGAACCCATTAGCTCCCCAAGGAGCTAAACAGCACCCTACGAGGGGTGGAGTGTCATACTTTCTTCCGGTGCGAAGCACCGTTGTGGTTCTGCCACTGAATTTGAAGGTGAATCATGCCTTCTGTACCCGCACAGATTCAATGGACTCCACCCCGCCAACTGTCTTCCTCTCAGGAGATTCGGCAGCATCCAGCGGCGGCTTTGCGGATACGCAGACTGGGCGTACTTGAGCCGCCTGCGACGTCTTAAGGAACTCCTGAAAGTCGCGGTCCTTCGAGAACACATAGTTGAGGGCCTTATCCACCACATCGTCTGCTGTTGCGTGAATAAACGCGGCGTACTGATCCACTTGCGTTGCGGTGGCCTCGTCCAGTCGGATCGAGGCGCTGATCTGGCGGGTTTGGATGATTTCGAGTAAGGGCATATTGTTCTCCTTCGAGTAGTGAAATTAGGCAGACTTCCTGCGGGAAATCATGCGTTGCGCCGTGAGGGCGATCTCCCGCGCGCGAGCGGAGCAAATCGAGCTTGGAATCTCAAAGCGGCGGCGTACTTCGAGCATGGTGACTACGTCGTCAATTCGTACGCCTTCCATAAGCCATAGGCGTGCCGACGCGACATCGACTGTACGTTGTGCGTAGTAGAGAGGAGTTCGGCTTGTCGGAACGTCGTGAAGCCAGCTCCCTTGTGAGCTTCACGGCGTCTTTCCCGCCGGCAAGTTCATGCAAAACCCAAGCCCAATCGAGTTCCGAATTGGTCTGCTTACCCGGATGCTTTCTCCGCGTTGCGCGGGTATGAAGCGCCGCTTCGACATCATCGGGTATCGCAGCTGAAATATCGAGCCGGAAGTCATCGGGCGCGAAGTGCTGTATCGGGATATTGGACGGTGACGACGTGGGCGGGATCATATTGCAGGTTCAAGAAGCCAGGCACACGGAGAACACGGTTGCAGTCGGTGCAAGCGGGATCGCCTCCGAAAGCGAAGGCGAGTAACTTTCAAGCGTGCGTTCCTGCTTCTCGAAGTCGAAGCCTTCGACCCGCCAGAGGACCTGATATTTGCCGGGCGATGTCGAGATGATCGCGGTCGGCGTGGGAACTGCTATCCGAGTCCCGGAGTGCAGCGAGCCTGGCCTCGCCATCAGAGTCAATATCCAGATATAGATGCCGCACCGAGGCGACGCTTTCTTTGGTGCGTTTCCGAGCTGCCGGAGCGAAGCGGATTGGCAGCAACATAGATGTTGGCTCCCGCGGCGTTCTCGTGCGCGAGCCAGCCCAGATAACGAGGTGCAACGGCACGTTCTAGCAGTACGACTCTCTGCGTCACGCTGACTGGTTTTTCGCGCCGAAGCAATAACGCGATGGACTCGTCCGGCGCAAAGCATCGGGTCAGGAAGTCCTGCGCCATTTGCGATTGATCTTCGGTACTCAAGCTGATTCATGGTCCACCTCGTAAATCGGCTCCAAGAGGAATCGTTTGGCGCTTCGGTCGTAGCCCTTCAATGCAAGCACCTCGCGGACCACTCTGCGGCCCGGGCGGCGCTCGGCATGGATGATGAATTCGACGGCTTCTCCAATCTCTGCTTCGACATCCGAGAGTGTCGCTTGCGGGTGGGAGCGCATCACCAGATTGGCAAAGCGGGAGAGGGCTCTTGTCGGCCGAATTGGCGTGGATCGTGGCCAGGGAACCGTCATGGCCCGTGTTGAAAGAGTCGAGCAATGTCCGCGCCTCTTTACCGCGCACTTCGCCGAGGATGATCCGGTCCGGTCTCCAACGGAGAGCCGACTTCAAAAGATCATCGAAAGAGATGTTGGACTTGAAGGTATCGGTCTGACATTCGGCGGCCAGCACATTCGGCTTCCGGATGCGAAGCTCAGCCGTATCCTCAATCACGACGATGCGCTCATGCTCGGGGATCGCCTGAGCCATGAACCTGAAGAAGCGTCGTCTTCCCGCTCCCGGTTCCCCCGCTAATGAGCAGCGTCTTTCCATTGCGAATCTGTGCCTCCAGGAAGTCCGCAAGGGTCCGCGTCAGCGTGCCGCGAGCGATGAGGTCGTCGACCGTGTATCGACGGCTGGTGAACTTACGAATCGTCAGGGCAGGAGCCGGCCGCACAACCGGAGGAATGACTGCCGCCAAGCGGCTTCCATCGGGGAGCTGGGCGTGCAGGACGGGGTTGTCCTCGTCGAGCCTCTTGCCCAGCTGATTGGCAATGACTTCGAGACCGGTGCGCAGCCTGCCGGCGTCGAAGGAGACCGTCGCTTCCCGGTGAACGATTCCATCGCGTTCATACCACCATGATGCATCGGGATTGCCCATGATCTCGCTGATGCTGTCGTCCAGTAACAGCGGCTCGATCGGTCGGAGAAATGGAAGAATCAGCTCGAAACTCATAGCGGGAACCTCCGATCGATGGAAGCCCGGCGTTTCGCCGGGCTTCCACGAGTGGAGAGGAAGAGGCCTAGCGGCCTCTCCCTCTGGGGCTGCATCATCCTGCCCCTGCTCTTCCGGCGGCGACTTCTCAGCGCGATCGAGCTTCAGGATCGTACGCCACCCGGATCTCCCAGATGCGCTGTTCGGTTTCCGTCTTCTTGCTGGTATATTCCCGGCTGCGCAGCTCGCCTTCCACCTGGACATGTGCGCCTTTGGTCAGCGTCTTGGCGAACTCCGAGAGCTTGCCGAAGACAACGCAACGATGCCACTCGGTGTGCGAGACGTACTGGCTGCTGTTCTTGTCCTTGTAGGAGGACTTGGTAGCCAGCGAGAAGGTGGTGAAGCTGCGGTCGTTGGCGGTGCGAACTTCTGCGTCGTTGCCGAGGAAGCCGATGAGGGTTACTTTGTTCTGGTACATGATAGTGTCTCCGTTTGTTGAATTTCCCGATCTTGCTCGGGTCACACCGGGCGAAGCCTTGCGAGTGGGGCCGGCTCCCAAGTGCCGAAGCTCTGCATTTACGGAGGGTCCGGAGAAATCTTTTCGGTGTACTTGCCGAATAAGATTTCGAGGGAAACCGTAACCCGCAGGGCGGCGTAGCCGAAGCAGAAGAGCGAGCTGCCGCCGGGCGCCGGAAAGCCCCGAAGCAGTGACCGAGCAGAGACGGGATACGGATACGGCAGACACATGCCAGAGCAAAGTTCTCATCTGCATCCTGGCTGAGAGAAGTTTACCGCCATCGCAGCTATCTTCGAGCCACCAAGGACTCCATAAGAAGAGCCCAGTCCCCACTTGCTTTTGTCAATCTCTCGCACTGACTAAAACTCATGATTTCCGCAAGTTCTTTGACGGTCGGAGCCGAATGTATCGTTCGCAGAGCGTCAAGCATGGGATGTTCCTCTGACCGCGCGCTGCGGTGAAGCGTGTCTGTCACTCTTACTGACCAGATTCGCTCCCGATAGCCCGGCGTGTCTAATACTTAATAGAGATGGGGAAATATGCCTGGTAGAGATGACAGGTTTCACGGGGGCATGACCTCACAATGTTTTATGAGCGCTTCTTTCCGGTAATCGCCAAGATGGGGGATTGACTAATCTGATATTGTGGCCCCCAAATGAGATTGGGGCATCGATTGCTCCCACTTCACAAGAGGTCTTGGATATGCGATCGACGATCTCATGCAAAAATATGATTTCTATTTGGAACGTAATTTAGTCCAAGTTCCTTCGCTATGTCATCGCTCATACGTGACGTTTTGGTAGCGTGTGTGCCCAGTTCGTTTCTGCAAATCGGGAGTCGAATCACCGGGAATAATCGTCCAAGAGTAACTGGGACCTAAAATGGGTTCTACCAGCAAACTGCCGCCGCACAGCTGAGTTTCGGAGAGGGCTGGATGAGTATCTATGACCATTTGGAATTTCGCCATCTCAAGTACATTGTTGCAGTTGCCGAACAGGGCACATTCACGGCAGCAGCTCTTAGTGTGCCTGTGGCTCAGTCAGCTCTCAGCCGGCAAATTGCCAGCATCGAAGAGATCTACAATATACAAATCTTCGACCGAGCCCGAGGTGGTACCGGCGCCAGTCTGACACCTGCAGGAGAAGCTCTACTCATGTTTGCCCGTCAACTTCTGCAAAATCGAACGGAAATCATCGAGGCGGTGCAGGCGATTCACCAGAGCACGCTACTTCCGTTTCGACTGGGCTTTTCTCCCCTTGTCGAAGAGCAAGTTGTGGACACCGTCTGCCACGCCTACCACGAACTATTTCCCGGGAGCGAAATCCGGCCCGAAGGTGCTGATACAGAAGACCTATTTGAGCGCCTCGCGCAGGGAACGCTTGACGCTGCTCTTGTTACTCTTCCTGTGGGCGGGGACGGAATCAACGTGCAGCCCGTCATGCATCAGCGGCTTGTCGTCTGCATTCCGGAAGATGATCCTCTTGCGCGGCTCTCCGAGATTCCACCCGCGGCATTGGCTGAAAAGCTCAGCATCTTCGGTGATCCACGACAACATCCACGCGCTCATGCGCGCCTTTTGGAGATGCTGAACGAGCAAGGAATCCTACTACGACTGACGAACCCGACCTTCAACGCTGACCATGTGCAATGGATGGTCAAGGAAAAGATCTGCTATGCCCTCATCCGTGAACATGAGCCGTTGAGGGATGGCCTGACAACGAGACCAATCCAAGGCGCAAGCTTTACGGTTGATTCTGCTATTGCATACATGCCCGATAGTGAGCAATTGGCCTTGCCTCTCTTGCTCCACGACCTTGAGAAACGGTTCCCTCTGGCGAATACGCGGCCCCAAAGAAAGCCACCAGTATCGGTGCCCCATGAGGCCGTTGCGCAAACTTCTCTTGCCCCGAATGACCCACTGAGGAACGGTCGGCCGCAGGCCCAGAAATAAACAACAATGCGCCGCTGCTCTGCCTTATCGCTAAAAAGCATCGCGGGTCATCTCAAAGAAGTATTAGACGAGCGGGAAAAGCATCTCTAGCCTCTTCTCATACACGACTGATCGCAGTCAGTGGAGGTGGCACATGCAGCCAAGCGTTAGAAGCACAATTCCCCCCATTCAGATGCAGCGGACTCGGAGAACGCTCCGACACATCGGTGTGTCTGGATTCATTGTTCTTCTTCTTCTTCCCATAGCCGCTCACGCTCAGAGCGGCTCTCCCTTCGACACCGGCTTTACCAGCATTCAAACCCTATTTACCGGAACCATTGCCAAGGTCGCAAGTCTGGTCGCAATCGTGATCGGCGGTTACGGCTTCGCGCACGGGGAGCCAGGCGCTAAAAAGGCTCTCGCCGGCGTTGCTGCAGGGACAGGCATCGCGGTGCTCGCCGTGAATGTCCTGACCTGGCTTTGGGGAGTATAACGATCTCGCCCTGCTCAACGTCCTCGCAACCGTCAGCGTTCTCATTGTGAGGGGCTTATGGCAGATCAGGAGCAACGGAAAGGCCGCACAAATCGAGTCTTCAAGAGTCTGCATAAGCCTCTGACATACCTTGGCGTCGAGCGCTCACTTTTCTATTTTATCTGCGTGGGCGCCGTCAGCGCATTCAATCTCTTCAACAGCATCATCGCTGGAATTGCCGTATTCCTCGGCGGCTTCGCCTTCGGTCATTGGGTGACAAACAGCGACCCGGCGTTTCTTCGTATTCTGGCGAAGTCTGAGCGATACAAGCTGCGCTATGACGCCGCTAAGCAGCAGATCCCCCGAGTCGAGGTACGCTGATGCTACGGCTCGATAAGGTCATCAAACCGTGGAAAGAGAGCGCGGCGCTCAATGACCACATCAATCTGTACGGATTCTGGAACGAGACAGCCTTTCTCACGAAGAGTGGCGATGTGGGCATGGTTCTCAGTGTCCCCGGTGTGGACTACGAAAGTCTTGACCACACGGAACAAGAATATGCGGTTAAGCGGCTCGAAGCGGCCTTGAAAGCCTTCGGTCCCGGCTTCCACATCTATCAATATCTCTTCAAATCGAACCGCCCCGACATCCCCTTTGCCAAGTATGGCGATCCGATTGTAGACGCCGCCATCGACCAGCGACGACAGTTCTTTGAGGCGAAACGCGACCATCTCTATCAGGTTGAAATCTTCTATGCCATCGTTCTGGAAGGCCCGCGCTCGAAGAGCGGCGTCGGCGCGGCCTTCGCCCGACTCTTCCGCGATCCTGCTGGAGCCGTTGGTGAACTGAGAACGCAGTTCACCAACGACAGCATGAAGGTCTTGCTTCGCTCTCAAATTGAGAACGAACTGGCGAGGCTCAACCAGAAGGTACATGCATTTACACGTCAGCTTGCCGACTTCATGCAGATCGAAGTCTTGGACCGTCAGGGTCAGTTCCGATTCTTTCGCAGGTTGCTCAACTACGACGACTGGCGCATCGCCGGGAAGGCCGCAGTCCACGCAGTTTCTCGACTACCAGATAGTCAACTCCAATATCGAAGCGGAGCGCGACCATCTCCGTGTCGGCGATCACGTTGTCCGTGTGCTGACGATGAAAGAGGCAATCACCGAGACACGCCCTCTGGTACTGGACTCGCTTTTGAAGATACCCGCGAACTTCTGCGTCGTTACGGAGTGGACGCCGCTAGCCGCCGACAAAGCCCGCAAGGAGGTGAACAAGCGCCGCCGCCATTTCAATATGTCCAAGACCGGCTTCATGTCGCAGATGGGAAACGACACTACCAAAGCGAATCCGCGTGATGTTCTGGTCGATGAATCGAAACAGGCCGACATCGAAAACCTTGGCGATTGTCTCCGCGCGCTGGGTGACGGCCAATCGCTTGGCGATTTCTCACTTACCATTGTTGTCTACGCAACGGCAAAGAGCGAAACTCGACCGCCTCGTCGGTGAGTTCACTAGCGTGTTCACCAATGCGGACGGCAATCTGTTTACTGAGACATACAACCAGCTCAACGCTTACTTTGCCACGGTGCCAGGCAACTACGCGCAGAACCTCCGCAAGCTATTATCTGCTCAACACCAACTATGCCGACCTATCGTTTCTCTTTACGATCCTTCCCGGTGAAAAGACAAATGCTCATCTCGGCACCGAGTATCTTGCGGTGCTCGAGACCGACAACGCACGCCGTACTTTCTGAACCTCCACAACGGCGAGGTCGCGCACACTCTCATCCTCGGAGTGACCGGAAGTGGGAAGAGTTATTTATGCAACTTCCTATTGCAGAACGCTCAGAAGTACGCGCCTTTGACGTTCATCTTCGATATCGGCGGCTCCTTCCAGTCCCTCACAAGTATCTTCGGAGGGAGCTATCTAAACGTCGGCCGGGAATCGCAGGATTTCACCATCAACCCGTTTTCACTGACTCCTACAAAAGAGAATCTGCAATTTCTCTTTTCGTTCTTACGTGTGTTGATCGAAGGCAACAAGCAACGCTACAGTTGGATTTCAAAGAAGAGCGCAAACTATGGGATGGCATCGAGCGAGTGTATGTTCTCGACGCCGGAGCTGCGCACCCTCTCTAACTTCGCCAACATCATCGGGGAGTTGAAAGAACGTCTGCACCGCTGGACCGGCGGAGGGCAGTACGGCTTTCTCTTCGACAACGTCGTAGATAGTCTCTCCTTCGCTGATTTCCAGACCTTCAATTTCCAGGGTTGGGGCGATGCGCCGGATGTGCTTGACCCATTATTGTTCTACGTTCTGCACCGGGCCAGTAACGAAATTACCAACCCGATGAAACTGGCAACCTTCAAGATCTTTCTCATTGATGAAGCCCGAGGCTTCATCAGAAATCAAACCATCCGAAATTACGTATTCCAGGCGCAGAAGATGTGGAGGAAACATAATGGCGCGATGATTCTGGCGATGTTGTCACTTCAGGAGCTAGAGGACGAGGGTATGGTCGAGTTTGTCTCCGAGGGTTTCCCCACCAAGATTTTCTTAGCGAACCCGGATATGGACCGCAAGCTCTATCGCGAAGCCTTTCACCTGAACGACACCGAACTTGAGTTGATTGCGGGACTCGTCCCGCCCGGCCAGATGCTCATTCGCAAGGCGCAGTCTTCCAAGAAAGTCCAGCTCAACGTTGATTCCGTCTCGCATTGGATGGCAACGAACAATTCCCGCGACAACCTCAAGAAGCGCGATTACTTTGAGCGCTTCGGGATCGCCGAAGGGCTTCGCCGTCTCGCTCAGGATCATCCCTTCCGGCCTCGCGCGCTGGCCGTTTCCACCACTCCAAGCGCTAAGGAGATTACACCATGAACCGCGTACCGCTTGTCCTTGCTCTTACTCTCGCTTCGACCACCGCCGCATTCGCCCAAGACACCTCGGCGCGCACCGTCCAGTACCACTCGCAGGACATTGTGCCGATCCTTGCCAAGCTGAGGTACACGACGCTGATTGAAGTTCCGCCTACAGAGAAGATCATGGAGGCTGCTACGGGCGATAAGGATTTTTGGGTCGTCGATGTGGTTGGCAACTTCTGCTTTGTTCATCCTGCCAAAGCCGGCATCAGTTCCAATCTCAACCTCATCACAGACAAGGGCAACATCTACTCGTTTACGCTACAGGACGTGTCCGGCAGCACCGCGGCCCCAGACCTGAAGGTACTCATCGAACCGGCAGACCGCTCCTCCATCGTCGCGGCCAACGGCCCGCCGCAGTTCGTTCCCGCAGCCCAACTGGAGCAGTCGAAGCAGCAACTGGCCGCCTTGCAGTCTCAGATCGGCCAGGCTGTCGATGAGTACAAGAGCGCGTATCCGATACAGCTCAAGTTCGATTATGCTTACAAGCCAACGAGGCTCCCTTCGATATCCAGTCCATCTATCACGACGACAAGTTCACTTACATCAAGACCAACGCCCCGGAGAAGTTCAGCGTGTACGAGATGAAGGATGGCAAGCCAAACCTCATCTCCTACGACCTTCGTGAGGGCACCTACATCATCCCGAAGGTGATGGACTCCGGCTATGTCGAGCTGGGTAAAAAGCGGATGGAGTTCACCCGCAAGGGCTAAGTTAGCGGTACGTCGCAGAAGGCATCGGTTACGGACATGGCAGAAGAAACCTTGAATCCCCAACAGCAGACGCAGGCAGAGCCGGAACTGCGCCGCACGGCTGTCGATCCTAAGGGCGTGTTGCAGAAGAACCTAAAGCCGCTGGTGTATCTCGGGGCTGCACTTCTCGTCATCTTAGCGGCGATCTTCAGCTCACACACGAAAGGAGACGCCTGCACAAGAGGCCGCTGCGCGGCATGAGCCGCCACAGCCCACCGTGCAGGACAATACGGACAACAACGTAGCCGACCTCAAAAACCAGCTCGCCGCCGAAAAGCAGAAGGAGGCGGAGCAGGCCGCACTTATGCAGGCAAGCGGAGCAGACCCCACACTGGCGAATCCCACGCCCGCGCAGCGAGCCGCCGCAGCCGCATACAGTCCAACTGGCCAGCCCGTTCCTTGCGTTCCCGGCCAGCCCTGCCAGCAGGCGAACGGTTACGGACAACAGAATGTCGGTCAACAGCAATTCACGCCGCAGCAGCAGCAGGCCCAGGAACTTGCCGCCAAAGAGCGTGAACTGTCATACAACTCCCGCTTCGCGTCGAACCTCGCTTACGCGCGGCCAGCCGATCCTCCACCGATGCAACAACAGACTCAGTCGCCCCAGGGAAGCGTGATGCCGCCCGGCTACGCCGGCGCGCCTACCCAGCCAACAGGCCAGCAGCTTCGTTGCGCCCCGCGCAGCTGGCGAACAGCCGCCTCCGCCTACCGGTCAGGCTTCTATCAAACCTGGCCCCGAAGTGAATATCGATTCTGCTATGGGCAAGCCATATGTGATCTACGAAGGTCTAACGATGGACACCGTCCTCATGAACCGTTTGGACGGCGACGCGGTTGGTCCTGTGAAGGTGCTTGTCTCGAATCCTGTCTATTCACATGACCATCAGCATGTCCTCATTCCCGATGGGACGATCGTGCTGGGTGAGGCCAAGAAGATTGGAGCCTCCGGATTCGGCCAGCAGCGGCGCATGGCCGTCGCCTTCCACCGGATGATTATGCCGGATGGTTACTCCGTGGATCTCGATCAGTTCCACGGACTTGACCAGATCGGTGAAGAGGGCCTGAAAGACAAGGTGAATAACCACTACCTGCAGATCTTTGGTACTTCGATCGCCCTTGGCATCATCGCCGGCGCTGGCGAGATTACCCAGGGCGGTGGGACCATTACCACGAGCGGCTCTCAGGCTTTTACTAATGGAACCTCCGCGAGCGTGTCGCAGTCGGCGACGACGATACTTGACCGTTTCATGCAAATCCCGCCCAATATCACTATCCGGGAGGGCCACCACGTGAAGGTCTATTTCACGCAAGACATGCTTCTACCGGCGTATGAAAACCATACGATTCCCCAATCGTTCTAGGAGCCGACTTATGCAGAGAATAGCGATCCTAACCGCATTTGCCTTCCTCACTCTTGACGGATGCAAGAGTACAGAGCAGAAACAGCAGGACCTAAACGCTGAACTCCAAACCGTGACGACGCAATACAACAAAGATTGCCCGAAGTTCGATGAACACGACACGACCGGGATCAGCGCCGCGCTGGGCACAAAGCCCAGTCCGTCGCAGGCTGCCGCCACAGCGCAGCGCCAGCAGCAAATACAGGCCAATCTCAATAGTCCGCATTGCAAGGAGTTGGACGCCAAGCGAGACGGCTTGATGCGTAAGCTCCTTGGCTTACAGAAACAGTGAGCTGCCGAGTCCCATAGCCGTCCCAACCATCAACCACCGCAGAACCCGACAAGGAGACCGACCATGAAGGGATTGTTTCTCACCACAATGCTTGCCGTTGCCGCCACCGTCCCTGCTCACGCGCAGTTTGGTTCCGGCATCGTCTACGACCCAACCCAATCCGTACATGCGGCACAACAGATTCTCCAGGCCGACCAACTCTATACCACTACTCTCAAGACGACGCAGAACATCATCGGGGCGTACAACCTGGCGCAGCGGATGGCGACCGCGCCGTCGTCTCTTTATTCGGGCTACACGAATATGGGACAGCAGTTCTGGGTTCCCTTCACCCAACCAGCCAACACATACGGCAATTTGCAGCAGTTCATCAATGCAATTGCTACCGGCAGCGGCGCGGCTTCGGCGAACCAAGCTGCGAGCATCCAGCGCACCGGACAGATCTCGGGATACAGCTCTCTAAGTACGCAGGGTCAGCAGGCGGTCGCGGCTCAGGGCGCGACCATCGACCTGTCTGATGCCGTAAACGCCAGCAGCCTTCAGACCCTCGGCACCGTTCGGGCGAACTCTGCCCAGCGGGAGACCGATATCAGCAACCTCGAAACCGCCAGCCACTCGGCCGACCCGTCCCAGCAGACCGAAATGGCTACTCTCCAACGGATCAACCAGGCCATGCTTATCCAACTCCGTACGCAGCAGGAGCAGGAACAGATGACGCAGGCGCAGACGCTTCAGCAGATGGTGCAACAGAAACAGCAGCAGGACGCGTTGAAGCTGACCATGCAGGCCGCTGATGGGTACGAAGCCAACTACAACAGCCACGTCTCCAACGATACGACTGGCATCACGAAAGCACTCAGCTACTAATCTTCGGGGGCGACTATGGGACAGCAGATGCTCACATACATAGGCCAGCAGTGCGACAGCTTGAGCGCGACGATGTCGCCCACGGTCGATGCCATCGGATTGCATATCGTGATTTCTCTGGCAACGATCATGCTCGTGTGGTTCGGCGTGCAGGAGGCACTTGCCTCGGCCCAAGGAGGACCGGGTTTCAGTATGGCGAGGTTTCTCAACTTCTTCATGTTAATTACCTTCGCTTACTGCTTCGTGAAGTTCTACGACAGCACGATCCCCGGGATCGGCTACTCACTGAAGAGTTTTATCAGCCAAGGCACGACGAATCTTGCACAGAGCATTGGACAGGATTCGATTTCCGGCATGTTCATGCAGATCGACACGGCGGTATCGAGGTCGGGGACAAGTATGGTCGCATTGACCGCTCCATATCTGTTTGTCTGCTATATCCTCAGCCAGATCATGCTTTGCACGCTTGCGGCGGTTGTCGCAGTCATCCTCGGCTACGGCGCAATTGCCGGAACCATCATCGGGATTCTCGGACCGATTTTCATTCCGTTTCTCGTCTTCGACAAACTGGAGTTCCTTTTCTGGGGTTGGCTCAAGGCTTTCCTCAGCTTCGCCTTCTACAAGGTTGTTGCCGCAGCCACCATGAGCGTTTTGGGACATATGTTCATGGCCTACTTCGCCAGCGGATTACTTTCACCAACCCGCTCGACTTTGTAAAAAACTTTCCCATTCTCATTATTCTTGTACTCGTCAACGTCTTCCTAATTCTGAAGATTCCAGCGATTACCGCCTCGATCTTTTCCGGCAGCAGCGGCGGCCATGACGCCGCGATGGGATCCGTGACTGGGGTTATCACCGCAGGACTGATGAAGTAAACGGAGAGTCCACATGACGACAACAACGAAGGCATCCCCCGAGATAACCCGCGCGGCGGAACGCTATCTCGAACAGTATGGCGATCCGCTTGTGATGAATACCTATCTCAAGGTGACTATTCTGTGCCTCGTGGTGGTCTGCCTTGCGCTGGCCGCGCTTGTCTTTAAGAGCCAGAGGGCGCTTGCCGGTATCCATCCGATGATCGTGCGGATTAACGACGTGGGCCGTGCCGAGGCGATCGACTATCGCAACTTCCAGTACCGCCCGCAGGAGGCGGAAAACAAGTATTACCTATCACGCTGGGCCGAGCTGTATTTCTCGCGCAATCGCTTCACTATCGAGCGCGACCAGACGAACTCACTCTACTTCCTCAACAGCGACGTGCAGCGGGCCGTCATCGACCAGGAGCGCAAAGACAGTATCATCCAGGCGTACATCAAAGACAGCAGTCTCCCGTATGTCGATGTCGAGATCAAGAACGTCATCCTTGACGATCTGCGGCAGTCGCCCTATTCGGCGCGTATCGAGTTTGAGAAGGTATACACCAATACCTCGGATCACACCGAACTCAACCGGGAGCGATGGACCGCCAGCGTTACCTATGTCTTCCGCGAGAACGTAAAAAACAACGAACTGGCTGTGAACCCTCTCGGGTTGACCATCGTGCGTTTCCGCGCAGACCAGGCATTCAACTAGCGGAGTCAGTTCAGTGGTGTCGGAAATGGACCGTACCGTGGTCCATAGAAGTTTCAGGATGGATTTGCATACATTCGATTTGTCTAAGGAGATGGTGATTTGCGATGAGTACACGATTCTTAACAGAAACTGAAGTATCGGAATGGACCCGGATCAGCCTCGGCACATTGCGCCGTTGGCGGCTGGAAAACAAAGGACCGAAGTTTTACAAATTCGGCTCTCTTGTTCGTTATGCAGAGGAGGATCTGACAAGCTGGGGGGATGCGCAGCCGAGCGGCGGCGGCGATCCAGGCCGCATTCAACCGGCCCCCGCGAAGCCCCATTCTCACCTCAGAAAGTCGGGGTAGGTTGCGGAATGGGGACGAACAACGAATGCAGTCTTTGCGGGCAGCCTCAAATAAAGGAATCGCAAATACTCGATTCCAACTCGAATTTGTACTAAAATAGGAGTGTAGATTCGATATGAGGCTTCAAATGGCACGCATAACCAAAAACAAAACGAAGGAAGCTCCGCCCCGCAAGCAGATTCGGAAGTCGAAGTTTCAGGCCGACCTTGCACCCTCTGAAGACAGCATGGTGCGCGCCCTCAAGACTGAGCTGCAACTGACGAGCAATACCGATTTTCTTTCCGATGCTCTAGCGCTATTTCACTGGGCGGTCTCTGAACGGAAGCGTGGACACCGCATCATCAGCGAAAGCGCTATAGGAGAACGGAAAATTCTGGTGTTCCCCCACCTGGAACGAGTTGCCCCTGAACTGGCATTGCCGCGGATCGACATTCACTGGACCCAGGTTGAATTGGAAAATCTGGCGGAACTTGCTTCAAAGCGACCCGCTGAACCCACAGATGCCCTCGTTCGGGCCATGAGGCACTAAGTTGGCCGTTGCGATCCGTCATCTCGAAGAATTCGACGATGTAGAGAGCTTTGACTGCGGTGATGAACCTCTCAACAATTATCTGCGGCGCTACGCCTGGACGAATCAGCAGAAGGTCTCGATTGGGGTAACGTATGTTGCCATCGATGAAGCAGCGTCCCGTACCGTGCTCGGCTATTTCACGCTGGCCACATCCAGCATTCCGCGCGACAAACTGCCAAAGAAATATGTACGCGGCTTGCCGCCCTACGATCTGCCTCTGATTCTGTTGGCCCGGCTGGCCGTTGACAAACGCTTCAGCGGCAGGGGTCTCGGCCACGCATTGATCTCCGAAGCATTCAAGACCATTCTGCGGGTTGCGGAGGACGTCGGCTGTCGCTGCGTCATCACGGATGCGTACCGCGACAAAGCTGGATGGTACGCACGTTATGGGTTCATTCCTGTTGAAGGGGCCGCACAGGACGGCCCGCAGAAGATGTTTTTGGATATAAGGACCATTCGCGCTGCATTGCAGCATGGAAAACAGTGAGGCATTCGCATGAGTCTCTTCAGACGTAGTGATATCTGGTGGTACGAGTTTTGGTTTGCGGGACGTCGCATTCAGGAATCGAGCAAGAGCCCGTCAAAAACGATTGCACGAACGGCGGAACAAAATCGCAGGCGCGAACTGGAACAAGGATTCAACAACTTCACCGATGTGCGCCACGAGCGAATTCGCACTTTCAGCGAGGTCGCAGACGAGTTCTTCAACGGCTATAAGCTGCGCCTTCCCGACTCCGCTGTGTTCGCCGATTATGCGATTGACCATCTGAAACGGCTGGTCGGAAGCAAAATGCTGGTTGATTTCAATGAGGCGGCAGTCATCAAGTACCAGAATGACCGCCTGGATGAAGGGACGGCGCCAAAGACAATCAACGAGGAAGTCGGCTTTCTGCTGCGTATCCTAGGAGAACCCGGCGACATCATTCGCGCGCGGTTGCGCAAGAGGAAGATGCTCAAGCTGAAGGTTCGCAAGACCATCGGCAAAGCATACAGCGACGAGGAAAAGGAGCGGATGCTGCAAGAGGCCCGCAAGGCCCGTTCTCCGCACATCTACTTCGCATTAACGCTGGCGCTGAACGCCGGTATGCGCGATGCCGAGATCAAAACGTTGACTTGGGCGCAAATCAACTTTGCAAAGAAATTCCTTGCCGTGGGCCGCAGCAAGACGGAGGGTGGCGAGGGCCGCACCATCCCGCTGAACTCTGCTTTGCTCCCGGCGTTGACGGAGTACGTTGCATGGTACACGGACAGATTTGAGGAGATTCGACCGGAGTGGTACGTCTTCCCGTTCGGAAAACCGCGGCCCAGCGATCCCACACGTCCCGTCACGACGCTGAAGACGGCATGGCGCAATGTCCGCGAAAATGCCAACGTGACCGGTCGCTGGCACGACAACCGGCACACGCTCATCACGGAGCTGGCGGAAAGTGGTGCGGGTGACCAGACCATTATGGATATCGCCGGACACGTCTCGAAGCAGATGCTCAAACACTACAGCCATATTCGCATGGAAGCGAAGCGAACCGCGCTCGAATCCATCGTGCGCAAGAACGGCAATTCAGCAGGCGCCGCGCCGGGCGCGACGGGTGACTCAGCAGTACCCGGAGTGACCCAGCATTTTGAAGGGGAGTCCCTACAAAAGTCCCTACAGTGCAATGATTTTGGGGGCCATCGGGCCGTTAGGAGGGGCCGTAAGCCTTTGAAAACAATTGGCTCCTCAGGTAGGACTCGAACCTACAACCCTTCGGTTAACAGCCGAATGCTCTGCCATTGAGCTACTGAGGAGTGTCTTGGCGGGAACGTCTCTGAACTGCTCTTCATTTTAACGCAAACCCAATCCCCCGCGTCAAAAGGTCCGCGAGCTCACCGCCTCCGCGGCGCGCCTGCCCGAGGCCAAAGCACCCTGGATCGAGGCCGTTTCCCGGTAGTCCCCACACATGTAGACGCCTCCGCTGCCGCCCACCCGCACCGGGGCCTGCTCCCACTCCGCATGCCGCTGCTGGGGGAGCGCCCGCGCCAGAGGATAGGCCCTAAGCATCCGCCACGAGTCCACCATCGGGCCAAACCACTTTCTCAGGTGCGCCCGCACCGCCTCCTCCAGCCGCATCAGGGCCGCGTTCTCCGCCGGAGCCTCCCCCACCACGCTGACCACCACCAGATGCGCGCCCGGGGGCGCATACGCAGACGAAACCGCGCTCATCACCGCCACGTTGTTCACCGGTCCCGCACCGCGCCCCTCCCCGTTCAATAAGATGATGGGCTCGTTACCGGCACCCGCTCCGCGGCATAACAGAACGCCGTGGTCTTGTTCCAGCCCCGCACTTCAGGCACGCTCCAACCCCCGACTCCCCCCAGCAGCGCGTTGCCTTCGTTGCCTCCCACCGCCAGCACCACGGCGCGTGCTTCCAGCGTTTCCCTGCCCTCCACATCCACCTGAAACGATTGCGGGCTTCGCGTGACCTTGCTCACCCGCGCCCCGGTCGCCAGGGTGTCCGGGCGCAGCTTCGCCGCCAATTGCAACGGTATTTGTTGCATACCGGCTGCCGGAACCACCGTGTCGCCCGCCGCGAACATGCGAAAGAGAAATTCGAAGAAGCGGCTCGAGGTCACCAGTTCGCGCTCCAGAAAAACCCCGCCGAAGAAAGGCTCGAAGAATCGCTCGATGATCTCGGCGCTGAACGGAACCGCCTGCAGATAATCGCGCGTGGTCCTCTCCGGCCGGGCAAACATCTCCTCCCAGGTTCCTCGCCGTACCCGCGCGCGCAGCTTTGCCACACGCAGTTTGTCCGCCCTGGGAACGATTGGGTCAAAGAGGAAGCGGGCCGCCGCCCACAGGATTGCGGAAGGGGTCGGCAAAGCGATGAAATTTGCCCCCGTGCCATACCAGTGCGCCGGCTTCGAATTTTTTCAACTCCAAGCCGCTGTAATCGAGCAGCCGTCTCGCTTCCGGATACGCCGTCAGCATCACCTGAAATCCACGATCCAGCCGAAAGCCATCCACCGCGTCGGTGCGCACTCGCCCACCCGGCGCGTCACTCGCCTCCAGCAGCACCACCGCCACACCCGCGTCTTGCAAGGACAAAGCGCAACTGAGCCCGGCCAGCCCCGCTCCGATAATGACAACGTCGGTCATCTCATTTTCCATTCCCGGCCTTAGTTCCTAAAGCAGGCCGTGCCACCTGCGCCTAGGCGCAGCTCCTGTTGTGTCGTCCCTTCGGGACTCGATTGGCGTTCAATCCTACCCGGCACTCCCGTGCCGGGCTACAGATTGTCCCGTCCCTTCGGGACTGATTGCGTCGGGTGACCTGCGGTTCTTTTCTACCCCCTAAAGAGCCATAGAAACGGAAGGGCCTCTGAACTAAATCTGGTTTTGAAGGGGACGGCCTTTTAAAGCCCGGACTTACCCAACAGCGGCTCCTTCCCCCGCATAAATGCGGGGGCTCCCGCCTGCTGCTAAAACAGCATCACCGCTACCTTATAGGTCGTAAAGCCCTGCCCGGGACTGCCCGAAGTGCAAGCCCCCACGGCGGCCTTGTGATACTGCCCGGTCGAAATCTTCTGCTCCAGCACAGCCGGCAAGCGGCCTAAATCCGAGCCCTCCCAGCGCATGATGAATCGGGGGCTCGAACCACCGGCCGAGCCGTGCTCCATCTCACAGGTCTGGCGCGCATCCTGGGTAAACCCCGCAGGCTGCAGCCCTCTTTGCTGCAGTAACTGCCCGATCTTCTGCTCGATCTGCTCCGGTCCAAGCTCGGCCACGCCGTCGGCAAAGTCTTCCACCGCGTAGTAGTTCCCTCCCCGCTTCACCAGGCCCACACCCACGGTATTCATGACCGGGTTCAGAATGTTCGCCCGATGCGGAGCCGAGTTCATCCACTCCTGTTCCAGCGCCTGGGGGCTCGGCGCCAGGGCGACGTTCTCCGCAATCGAACGGAAATGCGCGCCCGCTGCGCCACCCCGGGCAACCAGGTCGGGTTCCCCGGGGTACTGGTGCGACAACTCCCCCCGCTGCGCCATCAACTGCGCATGCGCGGTTGCTGCCTGGGCCAACGACGGGTCCCATTTGAGCGGCGCCAGCCCCTGCTGGGCCCGGTCCGCGTTCGCGAGGTCCATCACCTGCTGTTCGGCTGGTTCCTGCGCCCGCGCGCGCCCTGCCAACATCGCCACTGCCAACGCCATCGTCCCCAGCCATTGTTTGCGCATCGCTTTGTCCCTCATGGTATCAACCCTCCCGCCGCCGATAATATGCGATCATGGGGCCATCGATGGCCTTCGCTCGCACGCTTCGCCACCAGCCGCTCGGCGTCATTGGTGTCTTGCTCCTGCTGCTTTTTGTCACCATCGCTGTGCTCGCCCCGGCGATCGCCCCCTTTGATCCCGCGGCCATTGACCTCGATCACCGCCTGACGCCCCCTGCGCACGCCCACTGGTTTGGCACCGACGAGCTCGGCCGCGACATCTTCTCCCGCATTCTCTCGGGTGCGCGCCTCTCGCTGATGGTTGCCGTGAGCGTGGTCGGCCTCTCCCTTTCGCTGGGCCTGGTTCTCGGCGGCCTGGCCGGCTTTTACGGCGGCCGCGTCGACACCCTGCTCAACGTCTTTGTCATGAATGCCTTTCTTTCTTTCCCCGGCATCCTGCTGGCTATCGCTTTTGTCGCTTTTCTCGGTCCCGGCCTGCTCAACCTGGTCCTGGCCCTGGCCATCGGCGGGTGGGTCGGCTACGCTCGCCTGGTGCGCGCCCAGGTCCTCGCCGTCAAAGAAAGGGAGTTCGTCGAAGCCGCCCGCGCCCTCGGCGCCTCCGACCTGCGCATCTTCACCCGCCACATCCTGCCGAACATTCTGCAACCTATCATCGTCCAGGCGGCCATCGGCATGGCAGGGGCGGTGCTGGCCGAAGCTACCCTCAGCTTCCTCGGTTTGGGCCTGCCCCCACCCGCGGCCAGCTGGGGCGGCATGCTCAACGACGCCCGCTCCCACCTGTTCGACTCTCCCCACATGGTGGTCTTTCCCGCCATCGCCGTCATGCTCTGCGTGCTCTCGTTCAACTTCATCGGCGACGCCTTGCGCGATTACCTCGACCCGCGCACCCGTCTCCTCATCGGCTTATGATCGGCATCATTTCCGATACCCACGGCCTGCTCCGCCCCGAGGCCATCGAAGCTCTGCGCGGCGTCGACCACATTCTCCATGCCGGCGATGTCGGCGACCCGTCGATTCTGCAAGCGCTGCGCACACTGGCGCCGGTCACCGCCATCCGCGGCAACATCGATGAGGAGGGGCCATGCTCCCACTTGCCCGCTACGGAAGTGGTCACCCTCCACAGCCATACGTTTTATATGCTGCACGACCGCCACGCACTCGATCTCGATCCAGCGGCGGCAGGGTTTTCGGCGGTCATCAGCGGCCACTCCCACCGGCCGCTCATCGAGTGGCGCCAAGGCGTGCTCTACATGAACCCGGGCAGCGCCGGACCCCGCCGTTTCTCCCTGCCTATTTCGCTAGGTCTGGTGACCATTCGTGCCGGTTCGCTGGACCCGCAGCTGGTGGCTCTGCATGAAGCATCGGCAAAATAAGCCCCTGTAACTGGGCCACGAGGACGTCCACCGGCGGGCGCTCTGGCATCGAAAACCATTGCTTCACCCCGGCGCAGATGGCCGCGCTCGCCGCCGCCGCAACCAGCTCGGGAGGAATCACCGAAGCTTGTTCCGCCCGCCGCAGCCCCTCCATGAGCAGGCGCCGGATGGCACCCACAATGGCCGCGTCCATTAGGGGTTCAAAAGAGGTCTGGCGCTCACAAGCCACGCCTCCGGAGTGAACCCGAATGAAGAAATCGCAGGTGGCCTGGATGATCGCGCCCACCGCGGCTGGACAGCCAGCGTCGTACTGAACCCGCCGCTCATCCAGAAATTCATGGAAACCACTCGCAACCATGGCCTCCAGAAGAGCGAATTTATCCGTGTAGTGGTCGTAGAAGGTGGCCCGGTTCAAGGTCGCAGCTTCGGTAATATCCTGCACTGAAATCTCGTCGAAGCTCTTGCTCTGCAATAGTTTACACAAGGCCCCCTGGAGCAGCTTGCGGGTGCGGCGGATGCGCGGATCGCGAACTTCACAGTCGGAAATGGGTGTCATCACCGCTATTAGAGCGTATCGAACACAAAAAAGAATCGGGAAAACAACGAGTGTCGTCTATACACTTAACAACAGGCGAAGCATAACCAACGCATGTTGTTTAGGAGATTTTCTATGGCCACACTGTTGCATCTAGATTCAAGCCCGCTGACCGGTTCGGTCAGCCGTGAATTGACCCGCGAATTCGTCAGCAATTGGAAGCGATCCCATCCAACTGGTCAGGTTATTTATCGCGATCTGGCTGCCAATCCTCCTCAGCCGGTCGATCAGGCCTGGATCTATGCCGCCCATACTCCGGCAGACGCGCTGGCGCCAGAACAGAAAGCCCTGCTGGCCAAATCAGACGAGTTCATTGCTGAGCTCGAGCAGGCAGACGAGTACGTGTTCGGCGTGGCCATGCATAACTTCAGCATCCCCGCCGTCCTCAAGTTGTGGATTGACCAGGTCGTCCGCGGCGGACGCACATTTGCCTATGGGCCGAGCGGTCCCAAAGGCCTGCTCTCGGGCAAAAAAGCCACCATTCTTGCCGCCAGCGGTGGAGTCTATGAAGCTGGAACTCCTTTGGCCGCGCTGAACTTTATTGACCCTTACCTGAGTACCATCCTCGGCTTCATCGGGATCAAGGATGTGAAATTCGTGACCGCCGGCGGCACGGCACAGCTCAGGTCAGGCAAAGATCGCGGTGAATTCCTCAAACCCCATCTGGAACAGGTTCGAAGCATTGCAGTCTAAAGGCCGACCGGCAGGAAACGAAATGGCCTGCGAGAACCAGAGAAAGGAAAACAGCAGGTCCCTCCACTACGCTGCGCTCCGGTCGGGATGACAATTTTGTTTGCAAGGAAGCAGTGTTTCTCGTCAAGAATATGGGTTAATTGCATAACAAAATTGTCATCCCGACCGGACCCGGAGTTCCTGCCACGCTGCAGCGGACATTCCACGCGTATGCTGCTTTCAGTAAAGAAAGCAGCATGAAGTTCGCCAACGCCAACAAGTTCCACAGGAAATCCGGGGGAGCTCCAAATCCGACCTGTTTGCCAATAGTAAGGAGAAAGTCATGAAAATTGCGGTTCTGATCGCACGCATCCTACTGGGTCTTATATTTGTGTTCTTCGGACTCAACGGGTTTCTAAACTTCCTGCACGCGCCTATGCCCTCTGGCCCCGTCGGACAGTACATGGCTCTGCTGGGCGGCACGTTTTACATGAACTTCGTCTTCCTGGTGCAGATCGTAGGAGGGGTGCTCCTGCTATCCGGCCGGTTCATCCCGCTGGCGCTGATTCTGCTCGGCCCGGTGATCGTCAACATTCTGCTGTTTCACATCACGTTGCAGCCTGCCGGTCTGCCGCCCGGGCTCTTCGCTGCCTTGTTGTGGTTCATTGTTTTCTTCGGAGTTCGCCGGGCATTTGCCGGCGTCTTCGCCCAGAAGGTGGAGATTTAACTCCGGATCCTTAACTCCGGATTCTGGGATTGGCCACGGTGTACAGCACATCGGTCAGCAGGTTGACCAGCACATAGGTCAGCCCGACGGCCAGGATGCAGCCTTGCACCAGCGCGTAATCACGGTTCGAAATAGCGGAAACCGTGAGCCGGCCAATCCCAGGCCAGGAAAAGATCGTCTCGGTGACGATGGCGCCGGCCAGCAAGGCCCCGAATTGCAGACCGACCAGGGTCATCACGGGGATGATCGCGTTGCGCAACGCGTGCCGGTAGACGACCACGTGCTCGGGCAGGCCCTTGGCGCGCGCCGTGCGAATGTAGTCCTGGTTCAGTTCCTCCAGCATCGCGGTGCGCACCATGCGGGTAAGAATGGCGGCCAGACTGCCGCCCATGGTGATCGCGGGCAGCAGCAGGTGAGCCGCCGAACCTGCACCCGAGACCGGCAGCCATCCCAGCTTGATCGAAAACAGCAAAATAAGGATGGGGCCCAACGCGAAGCTGGGAAACGAGAGCCCCAGCAGGCTCACCACGCCCACCACGCTGTCTTGCCAGCGGGCTCGGCGCAGGGCGGCCAATACCCCCGCGGGAATGGCCAGCGCCAGGGCCAGCACCAGCGCCGCCACCGTCAGCTCCAGCGTGTACGGGTAGCGGGTCAGCACCAGGTGTGAGACCGAATCGTTCAGCCGCAGCGACCGGCCCAGGTCGCCATGCAGCACGCCCCGCCAGTAGTGCACATATTGCAAGCCGAGCGGCGCGTCCAATCCATATTGGTGGCGCAGCGCGGACAGGTCCGCAGCGGTCGCGCCCTCCCCCAGCATCTGCTGCACGGGATCGCCCGGCACCAGGTGGATGAGCAAAAACACCATCGATACCACCAGCCAGATAACCGGCAGGATATACAGCAACCGCTTCAGCAGCGCTATCAAGTCAACCCTCACCCTTACCGGCGTCGCGGCCAAGCTGGATTCGCGCCACCGCGCCCGGCTTCACCGCGGCCGCATTCCTGCCGCTGCCCTGGCTCGCCTCTTCGGTCCCGTTCTCCAGCCGTTCCACGCGCACCTGGCTGATGCGATGATCGCTCATCTCCAGTACCGTAAACCTTCTGCCTTCAAAGTCCACCGTCTCTTCCCCGGTGGGGATCTTTCCCAGCCGCGTCAGCAGGAAGCCGGCCAGTGTCTCCACCCCGCCACTGCGCGGCAGATGCCAGTTCATCTGCGTCTCCAGGTCGCGCAGGTTCACGCCTCCATCCAGTACCACGGCGCCCGAGGTGGTGTGCACGGCAGCCCTGGGCCCAATGTCAAATTCGTCCTCCACCTCCCCGATAATCTGTTCGATCGCATCTTCGACTGTGGCCAGGCCGACCGTCGAACCATACTCATCGACCACAATGGCGATGTGCCGTCTGCGCTGCTGAAATTCGTTCAACAGATCCAGCACCGGCTTGGTTTCCGGCACTACCAGCACATCGTGCATCACCTGGCCCAGCCGCAATTCGGTAAAGGGCGCACGGGCAAAGCGGGTTTGCGCCGACATGCGGAAGTGCATCAGGCGTGACAGGTCTTTTGAATACACCACGCCGACAATATGCTCCGGACCGCGCGCCGGGTCGTACACCGGCACCCGGGAGTGCTGCTCCTCCACCACGCGCGCGTTCGCGTCCTCAATCAGCATGTCTTGGGGCAGGGAGAAGATGCGTTGCCGCGGGGTCATAATCTCTCGCGTGGGCACGTTGTTCAACTCCACCGCGCGGTGAATGATCGACTCCTGAAACGCCGGAAGCATGCCCATTCTGCGCGAGGCGGTGGCGATCAGCTTGAGCTCTTCGGGAGAGTGCACTTCACCCCCCTGCATCATTTCCATGCCAAAAAGCCGCAGCACCACCCGCGCCGAAAACTTCATTAGCCGCACCACCGGCCGGGTAAGCCGGATAAACGCGTCCATGGGCCCGGACACGGCGACCGCCAGCACTTCTGCCTTGCGCAGCGCCAGGGACTTCGGCACCAGCTCGCCCAGCAACACATGCAGGTAAGTGATCAAGGCAAAGGCAATGGGCACGGCCATCAAATGGGCATAGACCCTGGCGTGCGCCATCCCCTGGAACCAGTGCTCGAACAGGGCGGCCACCGCCGGCTCGCCAATCCAGCCCAGGGCCAGGCTGCACAGGGTCACGCCCAGCTGCACCGCGGGCAGAAAGTCTTCCATGTTTTCCTGCAGCCGGCGCACCGCTCGCGCTCCCGGCCGCCCCAGGGCAATCAACCGCTCAATGCGCGTCTCGCGCACGCTCACCAGGGCAAATTCCGCCGCCACAAAGAACCCGTTCGCCAGGATAAGCAAGGCGACGGAAACCATCCGAAAGAGCATTAGTTCAATCATTTCGCGCAGAAACCGGGAGTTAAGTCATGATACCTGCGCCGGGAAACAGGGAACCTTCCCCCGGCCTTCTGCGTATCCAGAGACATTGGGGGTTTTGTGGCCGCGCAGCGCAAAAGGAAACGTATCTGGATCTGGGGCAGTGTGCTCGCCAGCGTCGTGGTTGCGGGCCTGGTGATCATGGGCATGCGCCGGGGCGGGACCCACTTCGACCCCAGCCGCCTGGACAAAGTCACCCGTGGGGAAATTGATCAGAGCGTGGTCGCCACCGGCAAAGTGCAGCCCATTACCAAGGTCGAACTAAAGTCCAAAGCCAGCGGGATCGTGCAAAACCTTTACGTGGATATCAATCAGCACGTCAACAAAGGCCAGCTGCTGGCCCAGCTTGACCGGCAGGAGATCACGGCCGAGGTCGACGCCCAGCGGGCAACGCTGCAGGCTGCGGAGGCCAACGTCAAGAGCGCCGCGGCCAGCATTGAGCATGACAAAGTCGATGCCGCCGCCCCCGATCTGCCTATGTATCTTGCCACTCTGCGACGCAATGAGGAAATGGAGAAGGAGGGCATCGTCTCCCAACAGGGCATGGACAATGCCAATCGCGACTATCTCTCCGCGCTTAACAAAAAGCAGGTCGCCACCGCCCAGATCGATGTGGACCGTGCCAAGCTGCGCCAGGCCGAGGCCCAGGTGGCGCAAAACCAGGCCAGCCTCAAATCGCTCGAAGAGCAGCTCAGCTACACCACGCTCACTTCTCCCATCGATGGCGAGGTGCTTTCCCGCGATGTCGAGGTGGGCGACGCGGTCAGCTCCATCCTGGTGCTTGGTTCCACCGCCACCCTGGTCATGACCATTGGCGACACCCGCCAGGTCTACGTGAACGGCAAGGTTGATGAGGCGGATATCGCCGCGGTCTACCTCGGCCAGCCGGCCCGCATCCGCATTGAATCGTTCAAGAACAAGACCTTCGCCGGCAAGGTAACGCGCATCGCCCCGCTGGGGGTGGAGAAAGACAACGTCACTACTTTTGAGGTAAGGGTCTCGATTGACAACCCCAACCATGAGATCAAGGCCAACATGACGGCGAATGCCGAAATTCTGAACCAGGAGCATAAGAACGCGCTCTCTGTTCCTGAGCAGGCCCTGGTCTACGACAGCAAGAAGAGCGCTTTTGTCGATGTACCCGACAGCAAAGCCAAGAACGGCTTGCGCAGAGTTGCCGTCAAGGCAGGAATTGCGAACGGCAGCCGCACCGAAATTCTCTCTGGCCTCAGCGAAGGTCAGACCGTTTATTTGCAACCCTAAAGGAGGGCGATGATGCAAACCCAATGGAATTTATCGCGCAAAGCGGCAACCGGCATCCTGGTTGCCATGACCATGTGTCTCCCCGCTGCCTTCGCCGCGGAGAAGTCGTTCGACCGCACGCTTACGGTAAACGGTCCGGTGACCCTGCACGTCAGCACCGGCTCCGGCTACATCCACGTTTCGCCCGGCTCCGACAACCAGGTCCACATTGTTGGCCACGTCAAGAGCGGCAACAGCTTGTGGGGTTTTGGCTCGTCCGACGACGCGGTGGCGAGGGTTGCCGGCAATCCCCCGATCGCCCAGGCAGGCAACATCATCCGCGTGGGAGACGAACACGGCAGCGATTTTGCCCATCATGTTTCCATTGACTACGAGATCACGACCCCAACCAACACCATGCTGGTGGCTGAGAGTGGTTCGGGCGACCTGCAGCTCTCCAATCTGAGCGGTACGGTCAAGGCTCACACCGGCTCCGGATCCATTCATGCGGAGAAGCTCGGCGCCGGCTCCAAACTTGAAACCGGTTCGGGGACCATCGACGCCAACAACCTGATGGGTTCTACCTCCATGCAGACGGGTTCGGGTGAAATTCGCGCCCAGCTCGCATCGGCGGGCGACGTTGTCGCGGGCACCGGCTCTGGCTCCATAAAACTGGAGAATGTACAAGGCTCCCTAAAAGCGGAGACTGGTTCCGGCTCGCTCGAGATCAGCGGTCAACCCACCGCGCCATGGAAGCTGGAGACAGGTTCGGGTAACATCTCCCTGCGTCTTGGCAATGCCCATTTCACCCTCGATGCGGAAACCGGCTCCGGCTCGGTCAAATCCGATCCGCCTCTCACCATGACCACGCACGGCTCGACGGATAAGCACCACGTCAGTGGAACCGTAAACGGAGGCGGGCCCACCATCAAGGCTGAAACCGGCTCAGGGGATATACACATCCAGTAGACCAGCTGTTCGCTTGAGGGAACGCTGGGTAAATGCCGAAAGATCTCATGGTGCCACCAACCTTGGGTGCCCCATATCTCGCTCGTTTTTCGCGAGATGTGGGATACCACGGACCTCGATTGGCAGTACCTGGACAGCCAAAGAATGTAGATCGGCAGCCGTGGTATCCCACATCTCGCGAAAAACGAGCGAGATATGGGGCACCCAAGGTTGGTGGTCTGGACAAAAATTGGGACCAGCGAGTTCTTACACACCTCTTTAGCCCGGACCTACCCAAAAAGCGACTTTTCCCGCAGCCTGTTCAGCCCAGCCGATCAAACTAAACCCTGTCCCCCAGCATCGAACCCGACTGCGTTCCTTCTGCAGTCTGCGGAAAAACTCCCCTTTGTCGGAAAAAAGCATTAACCTTTTCATTCGCGAGGACACAACATGGCACGTCAGCAATGGATCTACGGGACCGCGTTTGCGCTGGGGCTAGCGCTGGCAGGATGCAACGATTTCAAGGCAGCAACCCCAAAGAACATCATCGCCGCCCTGAACGCCTATTACAGTAACCACGACGATTGCCTGTTCCCGAGCTCGCTTCGTTTTCCGTACGAGGCGGGCACCACCGGCGCCGAAAAGGACCCCAACATGAAGGGCCTGGACGCACTGGAAGCTGCAGGGTTGCTCAGGTCGCTCGAAGACCGGGACATCCACGTCAAGCGATACGAGCTCACGACGTTTGGCAAGCGTGTTCCGCCACGCTTCTGCTACGGGCACCGCGTGGTGACCAGCATCGACAGCATCACCCCCACGGCCGCAGTCGACGGACTGGCTGCGAACCAGGTTACCTACCACTACAAGATGATGGATGTTCCAGGGTGGGCCGACTCTGACCAGATGCGCAAAACCTTCCCTGCCTTTGCCAAGGCAACCTCTCCCGACGCGCAGGACCGCACCACCGTGGTGCTGACCCAGGTCGGCTGGCGGGTCCCGGGGTAGGACCCGCGGACTGCATCGACTATCTTAGAAAGATGTTCAGGATGCTGCGCCCTATTCCGGCGGGTTTGCTCCGCCTGCTGGTATTTGACCTTGATGGAACTCTCATTGACTCCGGAGCCGACCTCTGCGCATCCGTCAACGCCATGCTGGAGCATTTCGGCCGTCCGCCGCTGCCTCAGGCATTGATCTCCACCTATATCGGCGACGGCGCGGCGCGTCTGGTCAGCCGTTCTCTGGGCGAGCCTGGGGACCAGGCCTTTCTCGATTCCGCGCTCACCTACTTCCTGGATTACTACCGCGAGCACAAACTCGATCAGACCTACGTATACCCGGGGGTGGTTGCTTCGCTCGACAGCCTGCGGCTGGCGCCGGCGGGCGCAGAGCGATTGATGGCCGTTCTGACCAACAAACCGATCGGCCCTTCGTTCGCTATTTGTGAAGCCCTCGGGCTCAGCCCGTACTTTTTCCGCATTTACGGCGGCAACAGCTTTGCCACCAAGAAACCCGATCCCGAAGGGCTGCTGGCGCTCGTTCGGGAGGCCGGCGTAAGCGCGCAGGAAACGCTGATGATCGGGGATTCCGACGTGGATATCTTGACCGCCCGCAGTGCAGGAGTCTGGAGCATGGGCTGTTCCTACGGTCTTTCCCCGCACACCCTGGCCGAGGTTCCTCCGGATTGCCTGGTGGAATCGCCCGACGACTGGCCTCTCGCCCTACAAGAGGAAACAGATTCGCTGTCCCTGTCTTGAATCTGGTCTTCAAGGGGAGGGGCTTTAGAGTCTGGGTGAGATCCCAAGAAAGAAAACAGCAGGTCCCTCCACTACGCTGCGCTCCGGTCGGGATGACAATTCATTTGCAAGGAAGCAGTGTTTCTCGTCGAGGCCTGGGTTAGTAGCATAACAAAATTGTCATCCCGACCGGAGCGCAGCGTAGTGGAGGGACCTGCTGTTTTCTTTCTTAGGATCTCACAGACTCTTAAGCCCGTCCGTTCCGGACGAGGACGCGCCTCCGATCCGGTAAGAAACAAGCCCACCTCCTAAAAGATTAGTTGACAAACCTCCCCACCCCGGGATTAATCTACTAACTGTTTAGGAGACCATGCATTGCCCTACAAAAATCAAACCCTGACCCCCTTGGAACTGGAAATCATGCAGGTGCTTTGGCAATCGGGACCCTGCACGGTTGGCGAGGTGCAGCCGAAGTTACGGGCGGAGCTTGCCTATACCACGGTACAAACCATGCTCAACGTACTTCTGCGCAAGAAGAAGGTGAAACGGGTGCAGGAGGGCCGCGCGTATCGTTACCGGGCGGCTGTCAGCCGTGAGCACGCAACCGGCACTGCCTTGAGTGACCTGGTGAAGCGTCTGTTCGGCGGTTCGAGCGAGGCGCTGCTCATGGCCATGGTGGATACAGAGCAGATCAGCGCGGAAGAACTGGCCCGAATCGCCCAGCGTCTGGCCGCCGCCGAAAGCACAAAGGAGAAATGATGGAGCGAGCGATTGCCGAGTACATCGTAAACGCCTTGTGGCAGGTTCCCCTTCTTGCCGGGGGCGCATGGTTATTACTGCGAATGGTCCGGCCCGGTCCGCAGATACAACATGGGGTTTGGCTGGCCGTCCTGGGACTGGCGGTGCTGCTGCCCCTCCGTGCCCCGGGGACAGCGAGTGTACCCTCAGCCGGGCCGCACCAAACCACCGTAGTTACATTATCGCGAACCGCGAGCCGCCCGCCAAGCCCGAGAAAGCCTGGCTTCACGCATACTGTATCGTTGAATGCCACCGCCACCCGTTGGCTGGTCAGGTTATACCTGGCTACCGTGGTTTTCACCCTGCTTCGCATAGCGCGGTCATGGTGTGCCGCCCGGCATTTAGTTGCGCATGCACGAGCGACCTCCCTGTATAGCAAAGAGTTGTCTCAATACAGCCTGCGGTTGGGGGTCAAACTGCCTCAACTACGCCAGTCCGCAGAGGTATCGAGTCCCATGATCGTAGGCGTAACGGCGCCTGTCCTGTTGTTGCCTGAGGGCTTCACGCAGTTTTCTGCGGACGAGGTCGCAGCGGCTCTGTGTCACGAACTGGCCCACATCAAGCGCCACGACTATCTGATGAACCTGGTCTGCCAGGTCGTCGCTTTGCCCCTGGCCTGGCATCCGGTCGTGGATGAGGTGCAGCAACGCATCCGCATGACGCGGGAGATGATCTGCGATGCCATGGCGGCGCAGGAGATGAACTCTCACCTTGGATATGCACGGTGCCTGCTGGCCCTGGCTCACAGCATGCTGGGAGAACGCGCGATGGCCGAGCAGGCGCAATTTCTAGGATTATTCACCAACCACACACTGGAGGAGCGAGTGAAGCGACTAATGGAGACAACCACCATGAGTATGCGAGCCAAGGTAGTTCGAGTCGCGAGTGGTGCGGCGTTGATGATCGCCGCAGGCTCGCTGGCAGCTATGTTTCATGTCACGCCGGCGATGGCGGTGTCGAGAGCAGGGGACCCGCCACAAGCAGCCCAGGCCATTTCGCAAACCCCGCCTGCTGCAGCGGTACCCGAGCCTGCCGCACCCCCCGCGCCAATCCCGCAAAAACACAAGAGCCGCGCGGTTGACGGAAAAACCCAGAAAACCGGGCAGCAGATCGAGGACGCTCAGCGGGATATGGCAAAGGCCAAGGCGATGATGGAGAGTCCGGAGTTCAAGCAACGGATGGAAGACGCACAACGCCAGATGGATAAGGCCAGAGAGATGTTTGACCGTCCCGAGTTCAAGCAACAAATGGACGACGCCCGGCGACAGATGGAGAAAGCCAGGGAAATCCTGGACAACCCCGAATTCAAGCGCCAGATGGAAGATGCCCAACGCCAAATGGAAAAGGCCACGGCAATGCTCAATAGTCCGGAGTTCAAGCGGCAGATGGAGGATGCGCAGCGTCAGATGGCAAAGGCAAAGGAGATGTTTGACAGTCCTGAATTCAAGCGGCAGATGGACGAACTCCGGGACCAGATGCAGAGTGGCGAGTTAAAACGCCGCGCGGAGGAGGATCGGCGTGGATTGAATGAACCTTCTTCGCCGACGGAAACAGCGCCCACCCATTAGTTGACTGTAACAGCTGATTCGGAGAAACCCGCAGATCTCTCCACTACGCTACGCTCCGGTCGAGATGACAAATTTGTCGGTTCAAGCAGAATTGTCATCTCGACCGGAGCGCGGCGTAGTGGAGAGATCTCGTGTATGTGATGTGACGGATCCCGACAGGATCGCGCAATGGCGTTAGAATCTTGACCTACTACGAACCGGGGTGCCCCCTATCCCCGATTTCCTGTGGGGCCTAGTGGGTTCCGCGAACTTCATGCGCCTTTCTGAAGAAACAAAATATCGAAGCGGCTCAAGAGCTGTGGGTTCGGTGGTTCAGTCCCGGCAGGGACGGCTGAATGCTCACACGCGGCCTTCAGTCGTCCCTGCGGGACTGGTTCCTTTCGATGAGTCCACCCAGGACTGACGTCCTGGGCTAAGTTCATGCCGTCCCCGGCAGGGACGGCAGAATGCGCCGTTTCATCCCCCCGCGGGTCGGCAAAACCGATGGTTCAACTTTAAGGAAAGGCGCATGAAGTCGCGCAACAACGCGGCATCAAGCCTTCGCTAGGCCGCATATTGAGTCATGGGGAAAAAATAAATCTCCAGGCTATCAATCGAAATGTCTCAAACCTGGATCTCTTTAAGCATCACCGTATCTTTGCGCCAGGAGTGATAACAAGGACAGTTACCCCAGTCTCCGGACAGGACATTGGTAGTAACCCAAAGTAACTTAGTGCGCTTAGGGCGCTTAGGGCGCAGTGTTTTGCACCGGATTTACTGCCCGGCGCCGTAAAAGAATGCCTCACAGCCTTTGTCTTGACGATTACAAACTCGTGTAGTAGACATTATTACGAGTGTAGGAGTGCGCATTGTCCGAACCCAAATTGTCCAGGCTGGAGTTTCAGATCATGGAGGCCCTGTGGACGCAGGGCGAGCTCTCCATCCGCGAGATCCAGGAGGCCTTTCCGGCCAAGCGCCGGCCGGCCTACACCACCGTCCAGACCACTGTTTACCGGCTCGAGGCAAAAGGCACGGTTCGCCGCGTCAGGAAGGTCGGAAACTTTCACATCTTTGCTGCCGCAGTCTCTCGCGATGCTGCCCAACGAAGGCTTATCGACGATCTATTGGCCCTGTTTGGCGGGCGCTCTCAGCCGGTGATGGCCCACCTGATTGAATCCGGCAAGCTCACCATGGATGACGTAAAGGAAGCGGAGAAAGCCCTCCGCAAGCTGGAAAGAAAGGACAAGCTATGATCCCCGACAATTTGCCTGCAATAGAAACGGCCATGGCCAATCACCTATGGCAATCGACACTTTTTGCGGTATTGGCAGCAATCCTGACACTGCCCTTGCGAAGAAATCAGGCGCGGGTCCGCTATTGTCTATGGCTGGCGGCGTCGATCAAGTTTCTGCTTCCTTTTTCGTTGCTGACCAACCTCGGAAGCTATCTGGCAAGGCTGAACCATGTGCCGGAAACGGGGCCTGTCTTTTATTTTGTGATTGAGAAAGTGAGCCAGCCCTTTAACCAGACTCCGGGTTCCAAGGGTCTGCTTGCTTCCCTGCTCCCCCATTCGGCGCCCGTCCTCGCGCTGCTGTGGCTGTTTGGCTTTATCACTGCCATGGGTCTGTGTTGTTCGCGCTGGCGGCGTGTTGCCGCGGCCAAACGCAGAGCCGCGCCCACGTCCCAGGGTCGCGAAGTGGATGCGCTGCGCCGGCTGGAGCAGGCTGCAGGAATGCGGAAGCCGATTGCCTTCTGGTCGTCGCCAAAGCTCGCTCGAGCCGGGCATCCTCGGGATCCTCCGGCCGGTCCTGCTTTGGCCCGCGGGTATCTCCGAACACCTTCAGGACGCGCATCTGGAAGCTATCCTTGCCCACGAACTCCAGCATGTACGGCGACGCGACAACCTGGCCGCCGCGATGCACATGGTGGTGGAAGCCATCTTCTGGTTTCATCCCCTGGTTTGGTGGCTGGGAGCACGGCTGGTGGAGGAACGCGAACAGGCCTGCGACGAAGCCGTATTGCAGCAGGGCAATGCACCCCAGGTATACGCCGAGAGCATTTTGAAGACCTGCGAATTCAGCGTGGCATCACCGCTGGCCTGTGTCTCCGGAGTTACAGGCGGCGATCTTAAGCAGCGCATTGTTCGTATCATGTCGCCGCACTCCGCAGCGACACGCTCAGTCTTCCTTAAGAAACTCCTCCTGGCTGTGATCGGCATAGGAGCCGTGGCCGCACCCGTCGCTGTCGGTCTATGGAAAACGCCGCTCGCCAGCGCACAGTCCTCGCAGGGAAATTCAGGCTCACAAGAAATTACGTTCGATCGTGCACCGCAGCCCATCGGTACATTCCAGGAGCACCCGGTCTACCGTATTGGAGGAGCCGTGGCCGCACCAAAGCTACTGTTCGCGCCTGACCCCGAATTCTCTGCCGAGGCTCTACGGACGCACTACCAGGGTGTCTGCGTTGTCTCCTTGATTATTGACACGCAGGGGAAGCCCCAGCGCGTTCAAGTAGTACGTCGCCTGGGAAAGGGCCTGGACCAGAAAGCCGTTGAGGCAGTCCGGCAATATAAATTCACCTCAGCAATGCTACACAGCAAACCAGTTGCGGTGGAAGTGAACGTCGAGGTCAACTTCAGACGCTATTGAGACTCTGCTCCCAGACGGGCATCGTCTTAGGACGGAAAGACGCTGCGGGGACTTTCTCTGAAGGAGAAGCAATCATGATGTTTTCGGCATTCTGGACCGCTGCACTGTTCAACCATCTCTGGCAGTCGACGCTGTTCGCGGTGGTGGCCGCAATCCTGACATTGGCTTTACGAAAAAATCATGCGCGGGTTCGCTATCGCCTGTGGCTGACAGCATCGGTAAAGTTTCTAATACCTTTTTCGCTGCTGATCAGTCTTGGCGGCCATCTGGCCAGCCCGCGTAATTCGGAAGGCGTGCAGAGCGGTCTGTATTCCGTGGTGGAAGAACTCGGCCAGCCCTTTACCCAGACCGCCCCTCACGTCGTTGCACCGCGTGCGCCCGCGTCGAGTCCCGCCCATCTGCTCCCCTGGCTACAAGGAGCTCTCACTACCGTTTGGTTGTGCGGTTTTATCGCGACGCTCAGTGTATGGGGTTGGCGCTGGCGGCGAGTCTCTGCCGCGGTGATGCGGGGCGCAGTGCCCGTACCACAAGGGCCGGAAGTGGATGCACTGCGACGCCTGGAGCAGATTGCTGGAGTGCGAACGCCGATCGTGTTCTTGCTTTCACGCGATTCACTGGAGCCTGGCATCTTTGGCATCGTTCGGCCAGCTCTGGTATGGCCGGCAGGAATCTCCGAACACCTTACGAATGCGCATCTGGAGGCGATTATCGCTCATGAGGTATGCCACGTGCGCCGTCGCGACAACCTGGCTGCGGCGATCCATATGGTAGTGGAGGCCATCTTCTGGTTTCACCCCCTGGTTTGGTGGCTGGGAGCGCGGCTCATGGAGGAGCGCGAACGCGCTTGCGATGAAGAAGTATTGCAGCTAGGCAATCCACCGCAGGTGTACGCCGAAAGCATTCTGAAGACCTGCGAGTTCGGTGTGGGATCTCCGCTGGCTTGTATCTCCGGTGTTACCGGTGCTGATCTCAAGAAACGGATCGTCGATATCATGCAAAAGCCGGTTGCGCTCAAGCTGGACCTGGGCAAGAAGCTCTTGCTCATCGTCGCTGGAGCGATGGCGGCTGCTGGCCCGGTTGTATTTGGCTTGATACAAGCACCGCAAAGCCAGGCTGGGTCGCCGGTTGTAAGCACTGCTCCCAAGGTCCCTGCGTACGAGGTGGCCTCGATCAAACCACACAAGTCTGGTACAGATATGACACTGCTTCGCACCACGCCCGTTGGGTTCATTGCAAGCAATATCCCTTTGAAGGAGCTTATTCGACAGGCTTATGGAGTCGAAGACTATCAGATCTTAGGAGCACCCAGCTGGCTCGGTTCTGCGCGATACGATATAGAGGCGAAAGTGAGCAGCTCGGATACAGATGCGTTGCACGATCTTAGCCCTGATCAGCGCAGGCTCATGCTTCAACCTCTTCTGGCGGACCGCTTTCAATTAAAAGTCCACACAGAAGTAAGAGAGCTTCCGGTGTTGACGCTGGTCATCGCGAAGGGTGGCCCGAGACTGCATGAAGCAAAGCCCGGAGACACGTACCCGAACGGACTCAAGGACTTCAAGACCGGCCAGGGCGGAGGGCCGGGCATGATGCTTATGCGACCTGGTCAGCTTACAGGTCAAGGGATTCCTATCTCGTCCTTAGCGCAGCTCCTATCCCAACAATTGGGGAGCACGGTTCGGGACAAGACCGGCCTCACGGGCAAATACGACATCACTTTGCAGTGGACCCCAGATCGAGGTGCTTCCCCAATGCCTGGAGCACCTGAGCCTGGCCAGCAAGGGCCTGGCGCCGGGGTCTCGACAGATGCTTCCGGACCTTCGATTTTCACGGCGATTCAGGAACAGCTTGGGCTAAAGCTGGAGTCACAAAAGGGCCCCGTGGAGGTCGTGGTCATTGATCACGTCGAGGCGCCTTCGGAAAATTAGCAGCGCGAAAGGAAACGACTAATCCACGTTGTCAAAATCTATGGTGAGGGAACTTTAACGACAGACTAGCGTACGAACAAATATAATTCGTGCGGTCGAACAAAATTGGGAAGTAGAAACGTCTTATATGCAGCGTTCCGCTTCACATGCGTTGACTTAGTATCCGGACTTGCAGGGGCCCATCTCAAGAGAGGATTCCGGAATCATGACTGACCGTGTTGCGCGCAAACTGAAATTAACCAGAAAGCTTTTGCTGAGTGTGGCCGGATGGTTGACCGTGGCCGCGGTAGCCTTATTCGGATTGGTAGATGCAGCACAAAGCCGGGCTCAGTCTCCCGCAGACAATAAACCCCAAGGCATCGCCGGCACCTGGCAGGGCACTCTGCACGCCGGCAGAGACCTGCGCACGGTCGTCAAGATCTCCAAGGCGGATGACGGCGGGTACAAGGCGGTCTTCTACAGCATCGACCAGGGGGGCGACGGCCTTCCCGTGACCAAAATCACGCTGGATGGCACGACGGTAAAGATGTCGCTCACCATGATCGGCGGCACCTATGAGGGCAAGCTGAGTGCGGATGGCAAGACGATCACGGGCACATGGAGTCAAGGGCCCAGCCCACTCCCCCTAAACCTGACCCGCGCCACGCCCGAGACGGAATGGACCATTCCTCCGCCGGAACCCAAACTGCCGCCGATGGACGCCAATGCCAACCCCAGCTTCGAAGTCGCCACCATCAAGCCGAGTCCTCCCAACAAGCCCGGCAAGGGATTTGGTTTCAGAGGCGGTCATTTCATGACCCGCAATACCAATCTGAACGATCTGATCGCGTTTGCCTATGGGCTCCACGCCAAGCAGATCATCGATGGACCCGCCTGGTTCGGCACCGATCTCTATGACATCGAAGCCAAGCCGGACACGGAAGGCCGGCCAAACCAGAAACAGATGCAGACCATGGTGCAAAAGCTGCTGGCGGACCGCTTTCAACTGAAATTTCATCACGACAAGAGGGAGCTTTCCGTTTACGTCATCACCGTTGCCAGCGGCGGACCGAAAATGACCAAGAGCACGTCTGCTCCGAATGATCCCTCTGCCTTCTTCTTCCGGGCGCTGGGGGATCTGACGGTGAGAAACCAGAGCATGGCGGATTTTGCCACCTGGATGCAGTCAGGAGTCATGGACAGGCCGGTGGTCGACCAAACCGGGCTCACGGACAGATACGATTTCCAGTTGAAATGGACTCCGGACGAATCTCAATTCGGCCAATTCCGAGGGACCGGCGCGGTCGTGCCGCCGCCGCCCGACGACCCCAAGGCTCCACCGAGCCTTTACACCGCGATGCAGGAGCAACTTGGGCTGAAGATGGGACCGGCAAAAGTCCCCGATGACGTGATCGTCATCGACCATGTCGAGAAGCCTTCCGAAAACTGACGCCGCACGACATCGGGGAACCGGAATGGCCTGGCGGCGAGCGCAAAGAATCTTCTACCTGGTTTGCACTGCTTGCGGCGCTGGCATTCCCCGCCTGGCCGCGGCTTCGGAGTATCACGGCCAGGTCACCTTTGGTGGCTTGCCTGTTCCCGGCGCTACCGTGACGGTGACGCAAGGGACGAAGAAGGTCAGCGCCGTCACTGACCAGGGAGGCCTCTACACCTTCCCCGACCTGGCGGACGGACCGGGGAAGATCGAGATCGAGATGCAGTGTTTCTCGACCGTCCAGGCCGAAATGACCATCTCGCCCGACTACACCCGCGGCAAGTGGGAATTGACACTGCTTCCGCTCGACCAGATCACGAAGCTCACCAAGCTTCCGCCTGCTCCGCTCCCCTCGCTCAGCTCCAAGCCTAAAAAGCCCGCAGCGCCTGGCTCGCCAAATGAGAACGCTGCCGAAATACCGAAGCCGGCGGAGGACGCAAGCCAGCAGTCTTCCGACGGCTTCCTGGTCAACGGCAGCGTCAACAATGCGGCGACGTCACGGTTCTCGCTCGACCAGGCCTTCGGCAACCGAAGGTCCAACAGCAAGAGTCTCTACAACGGCGGACTTGCCGCGTTCTACGATAACTCCGCCCTCGATGCCCGCCCCTACTCGCTCAGCGGACTCGAACACGCCCAAGGCCTGCCTACAATCGCATCACCGGCGTCTTTACCCTCGGCGGACCGCTCAAGATTCCGCATCTGCTGCCGCACGGGCCTACTTTCTTCGTGGCCTACCAGTGGACGCGCGACCAAATCGCCGAGACCGAGTCCGGCCTCGTCCCCACCGCGGCGGAACGGACGGGCGACCTCTCCGGCCTGCTCAACCCCCTCGGCCAACCGGTCCTCGTCTTCAATCCCGCAACCGGGCTGCCCTTTCCCGGCAATGTGGTCCCGGTCAGCCCGCAGGCGCAGGCCTTGTTGCAGCTCTATCCGTTGCCCAACATTGCCGGCAATCCGCTCTATAACTACCAGGTGCCGGTTCTCAACAGCAGCCATCAGGATGCGCTGCAGTCGCGCCTGGACAAGACAATCGGCCGCAAAGACGAACTCTATGGGAGCTTCAACTTCCAGAGCACCAGGGCCAGCAACACCAATCTGTTCGGTTTCACCGATACGACCGATACTCTCGGGATCAACACCAACATCAACTGGGCGCACCGCTTCAGCCAGCATCTCTTTCTGTACGCGAGCTATCATTTCAGCCGGCTGAGAACGCACATCGTGCCCTATTTTGAAAACCGGCAGAACATTTCCGGCGATGCCGGCATCTCGGGCAACAATCAGGACCCGGCCAACTGGGGCCCGCCCACGCTCAACTTTTCCAGCGGCATCACCGCCGCTCACCGACGCAGCAGAGCTCGTTCAATCGTGACCGCACCGATGGCTTTTCCGGATCCGCCGGCATCTATCACGGCCGTCACAACCTCACCATCGGCGGCGATTTGCGCAAGCAGCAGTTCAACGATTTCTTCCAGCAGAATCCGCGCGGCATCTTCACTTTTACCGGCGCCGCAACCCAGGGCCCAGCCAACAGCGTAACGGCCGGCGGCTCCGACCTGGCCGACTTCCTCATCGGCGTGCCCGACACCAGCTCCATCGCCTTCGGCAACGCGGACAAATATCTCCGCGAACCGGTCTACGACGCCTACGCCACCGATGACTGGCGTATCCTGTCCAACCTCACGATCAATGCCGGCCTGCGCTGGGAGTATGGCGCGCCGATCACCGAGATTCACGGGCGCCTGGTCAATCTCGACGTGGCTCCCGGGTTTACCGCCGTGGCTCCGGTCCTCGGCGAGCGATCCCGTCGGCCCGCTCACCGGCATCCACTATCCCAGCTCGCTCATCCGCCCGGACAAGCGCGGCTTCGAACCGCGCGTCGGCATCTCCTGGCGTCCCATTCCGGCTTCGACCATCGTGGTCCGCGCCGGCTACGGCATCTATCACGACACCTCGGTCTACCAGACATCCGCGCTCGCACCTGGCCCAGCAGGCGCCGCTTTCGAAGAGTCTGAGCGTGGCAGAACAGCGCCGCCTGCCCGCTCACGCTGGCGAATGGCTTCAACGCCCTGCTCCTCGATCACCGAGCAACACCTTCGCAGTCGATCCCAATTTTCGCGTCGGCTACGCGCAGATCTGGCAGTTGTCCATCCAACGCGATCTGCCGGCCGCGCTGCAGCTCACCGCCACCTACCTGGGCGTCAAGGGCACGCGCGGCGTCCAGCAGTTCCTGCCCAACACTTACCCGATCGGCGCAGCCAACCCCTGTCCCGCCTGTCCGTCGGGCTTCGTCTATCAAAGCTCGGGCGGGGATTCCACGCGCCAAGCGGGCCAGGTCCAGCTGCGCCGCAGGCTGCGCAGCGGCTTCACCGCTTCGCTGCTCTACACCTTTTCAAAATCGATCGACGATGATGCGCTCCTGGGCGGCCAGGGTCACGTCCTCGCCGGCAGCCAGACGCAGCGCCCGCCAAGGCCAGGGCTCAGACCGGATGCCAAGCCTCGGGGCCGACGCGCCGACCGACCATCCGAGCGCGCGCCACACCGCTGCGATCGCGCAGAACTGGCTCGACCTGCATGCCGAGCGTTCGCTTTCGAGCTTCGATCAACGTCACCTGCTCAATCTGCAGGCGCAATACACGAGTGGCGAAGGCCTGGGCGGCGGAACGCTGATGAGCGGCTGGCCCGGCAGGCTGCTCAAGGAGTGGACTGTTCGTGGCCACGATCGGTCGTCGGCACGGGCCTGCCGGAAACGCCGGTTTACTTGGCGGCCGTCCCCGGAACCGGATTCACCGGCACCATTCGCCCCGACCCTACCGGCGCTCCCATCTACATCGTCGCGCGGCAGGTCAGCACCTCAACGCCGCCGCTTACACCGCGCCGCTCGCCGGCGCAATGGGGAACCGCGGGCAGGAACTCGATCACCGGTCCCGAGCCAGTTCAGCCTCGATAGCTCGCTCGCGCGCACCTTTCGCCCCAGCGCGCGCTTTTACCTGGACGCCGGGTGGACGCAACCAACCTGCTCAATCACGCCGTCTTTACCGGCTGGAACACGACCGTAAACAGCACGCAATTCGGCCTTCCGCTGGCCGCTAACCCGATGCGCAGCCTCGAAACTTCGCTGCGCCTGAGGTTCTGAGATGAGAATGCCTGTCGGAATCCTCCTTCTCTTAACTCTCAGCCGCTGCTCAGGCAACTGCGCAGCAGATCGGCCAGAACAAGTCCTGCCGGCGCATCCGGGAACCTACACCCTCACCGCCAAGGCGCAACTGGTGGTCGAAACCGTCGTGGTGAAGGATAAGCAGGGCAAATTCATCCCGGGACTTACCGCCAAGGACTTCGCCGTCACCGAGGACGGCGCTCCGCAGAAAATCACGTTTCTGCGAGCACCAGGACCTCGCCGCCGATGCGGCGCCGGTGCCGGTCGCAGCGCCGGGCACGGAAGAGATCAAACTCTACAAGCGCCTCACCCGTACGCAGATCTCGCCCGAAGCCCCGGAAAGCGAACGCTACAAGAATCGCCGCCTGCTGGCGCTTTACTTCGACATGTCCGCCATGCGTCCGGCCGACCAGCTCCGCGCCCTCTCGGCCGCGGAGACAATTCCTCCGCACGCAAATGACCACCGTCGATCTGGTCGCCATCCTCCGCTACCAGGGCGGCTCGGTCGACATCCTGCAGGACTTCACCGCCGATCGCAACAAGCTGCTCAGCATTCTCGAGACCCTGATCGTCGGCGAGGGCCAGGGATCGGCCGAGACCATCGACGACGCCAGCAGCGCCGATACCGGCGCCGCGTTTGGCCAGGACGACAGCGAGTTCAACGTCTTCAACACCGATCGCCAGCTCTCCGCCCTGCAGACCGCGGCCAAAATGCTCGGCCAGTTGAACGAGAAGAAATCTCTCATCTACTTCGCCAGCGGCCTGCGCCTCAACGGCATCGACAACCAGGCCCAGCTTCATGCCACCGTCGACGCCGCCATCAGAGCCGGCGTCTCTTTCTGGCCGGTCGACGCCCGCGGCCTGGTGGCCGCAGGCTCCGCTCGGCGACGCTACCCAAGGCTCGCCCGGCAACTCCGGCATGTACTCCGGCGCCGCCGCCCTGGCCACCACCAACAACTTTCAGCAGTCGCAGGACACGCTCTATCGCCCTGGCCGGCGACACCGGAGGCAAAGCGCTCTTCGATAACAACGACCTGACCCGCGGCATCGTGCAGGCCCAGCAGTCCATCTCCGACTACTACGTGCGTTGGCTACTACACCAGCAATACAGCCAGGAACGGCCGGTTCCGCCGGGTCAAAATCTCCCTCAACCAGGACGCCACCGCCAAGCTCGACTACCGCCAGGGCTACTACGCTGACAAGGAGTTCAGCCAATTCACCGCCGTCGACAAAGAGCGTCAGCTCGAAGACGCGCTCATGCTCGAGGACCCGATCACCGAGCTTTCGATCGCCATGGAGATCGATCACTTCCAGCTCAACCGCGCCGAGTATTTCGTCCCCATCGTCGTCAAGATCCCCGGACGCGAGCTGGCCCTGGCCAAGCGCGGCGGCGCCGAGCACACCCTCATCGACTTCGTCGGTGAAATCAAGGACCTGGTCGGCGGCACCACCGTCACCAATGTCCGCGACAACGTCAACATCAAGCTCTCCGACGCAACCGCCGCCGAGCTCGCCCATCGCCCCATCGAGTACGACACCGGCTTCACTCTCCTGCCCGGCAAGTACATGATCAAGTTCCTGGCGCGCGACGATGAGACGGGCAGAATCGGCACTTATCAAACCACCTTCGTGATTCCCAATCTGAACAAGGAGGACAGCGCAGTCCCCATCAGCTCGGTCGTGCTCAGCAGCCAGCGCGTCGATCTCAAAGATGCTCTCTATAACGCGGAGAAAGGCCAAGGACAAGGCGAAAGAGGAGGACGGTAAACCCGCTGGTGCAGAACGGGCAGAAACTGATTCCCAGCGTGACTCGAGTCTTTCGCCAGAGCCAGGAGATGTATGTCTACCTGCAGGCCTATGAGCAGGGAGCAACCGGCGTCTCAGCCGTTAGTCGCCTTTGTGAGTTTCTACCGTGAGCAAACAAAAGCCTTTGAAACGCCAGCCGATGGAGATGACGCAGGGCTTGAATAATCGCCTGCAAACCATGCCTTTCAGTTTCAGTATTCCGCTTAATCAGCTTCCGCCAGGCGAGTATGACTGCCAGATATCTGTGTTGGACCCAACCGGGAAGAAGGCTGCCTTCTGGCAGGCGCCGGTCAAGGTAGTTGAGTGAACGCCTCGCACTGCGCATGTATCTATATCCAGCGGCTCTGTTGTTCGGCACCCAGGTTTTACCCAGGATTGCATCCCATAAGCGCTCACTTGTTTGGAATGTTTTTGGTCAAAACTCCCCACAAATTCGTCATCCTGAGCGAAGCGCCTCACAGCTTTATCGCGTGACACAGCGTTTGATGGCGCGGAGTCGAAGGACCCCGAGGGTGCTTATCTTACCCATGCCGCTCGGGCCTTTCGACCACTGAAGCCCGAGAACAGGATCTTCCTGGAGCACCCACTTGATGCTCACCGGGCCAGGTGCGGGCTTCGGTGGTTGAAAAGCTCAGAGCGGCATGGGTAAGATAAGCACCCTCGGGGTCCTTCGACTCCGCGCCATCAAACGCTGTGTCACGCGATAAAGCTGTGAGGCGCTTCGCTCAGGATGACGAATTTGTGGTGACTTGGAGATGCCAAAAAAACAGCGTCTTCTCCGGCCCCTTCCCCATCCACCCATGCTCCACATCGACGCAGAATAGCGAAACGAGAGATAGAATGACTCCCATGAACTTTCTGCCTTCCGCGAACGATCTCCTTATTTTCATGACGGCGGCACTGGTATTGCTTCTCATTCCAGGACCAGCGGTACTTTACGTTGTGGCCCGCAGCGTCGATCAAGGACGCAGGGCAGGATTGGCCTCGACTTTCGGCATCGCCACCGGCACCCTGGGACACGTCATGGCCGCGACGCTTGGCCTTTCCGCCCTGCTGCTCTCTTCGGCGGTCGCTTTCTCCGTTAGTGAAGTATGCCGGCGCTGCCTACCTGTTTTACTTAGGCATCAAGAAATTGCGCGAACGCCCCGCCGCGGATGACGAGGTGAAGCACGTGCAAGCACTGCCACTGCGCCGTGTTTATGCGCAAGGTGTTCTGATCCAGGTTCTCAATCCGAAGACAGCGATCTTCTTCTTCGCCTTTCTGCCCCAGTTCGTCAACCCGGCGCGTGGACAGGTGAGCTTGCAGTTCTTTGCGCTGGGAATGCTCTTTACCCTGATGGCATTGATAAGCGACAGCGTGTGGGCCTTAACCGCGGGATCGGCCGCAGGATGGCTGCGGCGCAACCGGACCTTCATTCGCAATGAGCGCTACATCTCCGGAACGGTCTATTTGGGTTTAGGTATGGCGACAGCCGTAAGTGGATCGAGGCATAAGTAAACCTTCATGCCGCAAGTTAACCCAGGGGCGCGAAAGAATATCCCGTTGGGGATTGTGTTGGCGGTGGTCTTGATAGTGATTGTGGTGGCGCTGGTGTGGTTGCGTGCCGAAGACACAAGCCGGCAAGCCGATAACCGATCTTGGAGCGACCATGCCGCTCAACCAACCGGGCGGTGGCCCGGTTCCCGCTGCGGCCTACGAAGTCTATTCCGCCCTCTACCGGGCTCCGATGAACGAACCGCTGGCATTCGCGGAGGATTCGGCAATCGATATTCCGCAGGTAAACGGCAGCTGCCTAAGGCCGGCGGCGCCGCAGGAGCAGCAGATGGCCACTGCCTTTGTCGCGGCCAATCAGCAAGTGCATCGCTGGGAGCAGAAATTCTCGATCGCCCAGGGCTATCGGCTGCTATCGGCAAGCGAGCTTGCGCAAGCGCAGACGTGCCTGGTAAGACACGCTCATGGTGGCGCACCCTGCGAAGACTATAAGCAACTCAGGTATGTGCGGTTGCTGGGAGTTCCCGGATTTAACCATGCACACTCACGAGCCTTGGTATCGGTGATCAAGAACTGCGGCTACTTTTGCGGAAGCGGGGGAATCTTCGCGGTCGAGAAAACGGGTGGCACGTGGCAACGATCCCAGACCACTGATTTCACTCGCGACTGCAGCTGGATATATTAAGGATCGATGGAGGCCGGTATGGAAACGTTGCTACGCGAATTACGCTATGGCTTGCGGACGCTCACCAAATCTCCTGGATTTGCCGTAATCGCAGTCTTTACGCTGGCACTCGGCATCGGCGCATCGACGGCGATTTTTTCTGTGGTGGAAGCCGTTCTGCTACGCGCCCTTCCTTATCCGAATCCGCAAAAAATCGTGCGCGTGTGGGAACAGGCTCCCGACGGTCATCGGATGAACTTCGCTGGCCCAAATTTTGACGATTTCGTTACCCAGAACAATACATTTGCGGGTCTGGCCGCATATGGCTATGGACTGTCCTCCGTTTCCGGCGGCAGCGAGCCCGTGCGGGTCAACATCGCCGCAGTCTCCAGCGGCTTCTTTAAGTCCCTCGGTGTCGAGCCTTTTCGCGGCCGCGCTTTTGCCCCGGACGAGCAGCAGCTGCACGGCGCGCCTGCGGTGATCGTCAGCTATGGCTATTGGCAGCGATATCTCGGTGGTGCAACGGATCTCTCCAAATTCCACTTGACCATGGAGGGCGCAGTTTATCCCGTTGCCGGGGTGATGCCGGCGGGATTTGATTTTCCGGCCGGCGTCGCCGCATGGATTCCGCGCGAGGCTGATCCGGAACCCAGCCGCACCGCGCATAATTGGCAAGCTCTCGGCCGCATCCGCGATGGGGTTACCGTCGCCCAGGCGCGCGCGAATCTCAGCACCATCGCTCGCCGCATCAAAAATCAGTACGGAAAAGATGTTGATCTCAACGACGCCGCGGTAGTGCCTCTGGCCGACGCCATGGTCGGAGACGTGCGGACCGCTCTGCTGACCCTTCTCGGGGCCGTCGGCCTATTGCTCCTGGTCGCATGCGCCAATGTCGCCGGCTTGCTTTTAGCGCGCACCTCCGCCCGCCGCAAAGAATTGGCCGTCCGTAGGGCGCTCGGGGCGGGCCGTGGCCGTCTCATCCAGCAATTTCTCGCTGAGTCTTTTGCGCTTTCGTTGGCTGGAGGGGTACTCGGCATTTTGATCGCGGCTTCGGCGGTCCGCATACTTCCGATCCATTCTTCCCGCCAATCTGCCGCGGCAGCAAGGTATCGCCATGAACACCGCGGTGCTGCTGTTCGCCCTGGCGGCAACGGTAGCTGTCGCGGTTTCGCTTGGGTTGTTTGCCGCGTGGCGCGCCGCTCAGGGAGATCTCCAGGAAGCATTGTCGGCTGGCTCCCGCAATTACAGTGGCGCGGGCGCTAGCCAGCGGCTTCGCGGCTTTTTGGTGGCCGGCGAAATTGCCACCACACTGGTGATTTTGGTCGGAGCAGGCCTTCTCGGCCGCAGCTTTTTGCGGCTCATTTCCACCAGCCCCGGATTTAGCCCGCAAAATTTGATCACCATGGAGTTTTCACCTCCACATGCGACGGAACAACCGGCCATCGCGCGCCAAATCCATCTCATGGACGACCTATTGACCCGGCTCCGCGCGATTCCCGGTGCGGAGACGGTGGGCTTGTCCGGCGCGCTTCCCGTTGCCGCCGGCGACGATCTCGCTGACGGAGACTTTCCTGATCCTCAATGGCCAAAAGCCGCCCGCCAATTTCGATGAATGGGATCGCATTGGCCACAATCCTTCCCAGGCCGGACACGCCCTTTATGCCGTCGCCAGCGAGGAGTACTTTCGCACCCTGGGCATTCCGCTGATCCGCGGGCGGATGTTTGGCGAACAGGATGACTTGAATTCTCCGCACGTTGCCGTGATCAGCCAAGCATTGGCGCGCCAGCGCTGGCCGAATCAGGACCCCATCGGTCAAGTAATCGATTTCGGCAATATGGACGGTAACCTGAAGCCGCTCACGATCGTTGGCATCGCCGGCGATGTTCGCGCGCAGGGCCTGAATTCTCCTCCCAGCCCCATCATTTACGTCGATTACCGCCAGCGCGGAATGAACGCCAATTCCTCGCCCACGGTCTTCATACGCAGCGCAGCGCCGGCAGGACAGATCGTTTCCGCTGCGCGCGGCATTTTCCACGATCTCGCTCCCGATGTCCCGGTCAAGTTCTCCACCTTCGCGGACGAAATGGGCGGCTGGCTCGCGGATCGCCGTTTTCTGCTTCTTCTGGTGGGATTATTCGCCGCCGCTGCGCTTACTCTTGCGGCCGTCGGCATCTACGGAGTTGTGGCCTTCTCCGTCACCCGCCGCACCCAGGAGATCGGCATTCGCATGGCGCTTGGCGCCCAGCGCGGCGACGTTCTGCGTCTGGTCTTAGGCGAAGGTGCACGCCTGGCTGGTCTCGGCGTGGTGATCGGCATTGGCGCGTCGCTGGCGATCACGCGCCTGATGTCGACTCTCCTGTTTGGCATCAGCGCTACCGACCCGATGACATTCGCCGGCGTCGCCGTAATTCTTTCTCTCGTCGCACTGCTGGCATCCTACATTCCCGCGCGCCGCGCCATGCGGTGTCGATCCAATGGCCGCCCTAAGAGACGAATGATTCACTCGGAAAGAATAGGTTCCTTAACATCCTCCGTCCTCGGCCCCAGCGCTTTGTGGCGCTCGAGGAAGCGAACGCAGGCGTTCCAGCGCAGAATGGGGTCGTCGTTGCCGGCGGGCCGCAGGCGTTCCGCTTCCTCGAATAGCCCCAGCGCCTTGACGATCCACTCGTAAACATGTCCGCTGGAGCCCGGTCTGCCGGCATCGTGGGATGCCTTTGCCCGCCGTTCCCAGGCGATCCCGGAATAGTAAGCGCGATCGTAGGCTGATTCCAGGCCGGCTGTCTCCGCCACCGCGCTCGCAAAGGCCTTGTCGTCTCGCGGGAACTCGTCGGTCAGAGCCAGAATCAGGCTGATGCGCGCCTCCCGGTTCGCCGGAGCAACCTCGAGGATATCGCGGCAGATGCTCTCGGCTTCGGTGGGCTCGTTCAGCAAGCGGTAACGCTCGGCCTTGGCCAGAGCGCCGTCGAGGCTATCACGAGAAATGGGTTTGAGTGCGAACATGGGACCCCCTTCTTCTCAGAGGATGTGAAACAGCTGCTTCAAAGGATCGAAGAACCGGTCCACCACCCGCTCTTTGAGCGGAATAATCGCGTTCTCGGTAATGGTGATCGACTCCGGACACACCTGCCGGCAGCAGGTGGTGATGTTGCAGTAACCGATACTGTGCTTTTTCTTTAAGTCGCTTACCCGGTCTTCGGTATCGAGAGGATGCATTTCGAGCGCCGCGGCGTAAACCAGCAAGCGCGGACCGATGAACTCGTCTTCTTTGTGGTGTTCGCGCAGGACGTGACATACATCCTGGCAGAGGAAACACTCGATGCACTTGCGAAACTCCTGCACCCGTTCGACGTCGGCCTGCTGCATGCGCCAGGTTCCATCGGGCAAGTCGGGAGAACGAGGCCTGAATGGCTTGATGGTCTTCTTGGCGCGGAAGTTCCAGGAGACGTCGGTGACCAGGTCGCGTATCACCGGAAAGGTGTGCATGGGCTCGAGGATGATCGGCATGTTCAGGTTGAGATTGCTCAGCCGCGTCATGCACATGAGCTTCGGCATGCCGTTGATTTCCGCGGAGCAGGAGCCGCACTTGCCGGCCTTGCAATTCCATCGCAGCGCCAGGTCGGGCGCCTGCTGCGCCTGGATGCGGTGCACGGCGTCCAAAACCACCATGCCCTCCTCCACCGGCGTGACGTAGTCCTGAAAGCCGCCGCCGGCCGCATCTCCGCGCCAGATGCGAAACATCGCTTGCGTTGGCCATTCGTTCCATCTGATGTCCTCCCTATTTCATCTCTTGAATCACGGCTTGCAACTCATCGGGCATGGGCGGGAGAGCGCGCTTCTCCACCAGCATTTCGCCATCGGCTCCGCGCTTGACGACGATGTTGTGCTTGCCCCATTCGCGGATCTTTGTTGGGAAAATCTTCGCGGAATTGCGCGCCCCGGCTCTCTTTGCGCAGCAGCGCGGCGCGGGTGATGGCCTCCGATACCAGCAGCAGGCTGCCGAGATCGATGGCCGTGTGCCAGCCGTTGTTGTACTGGCGGTGGCCGGTGATGCCCACCTGGTCTGCCCGCGCCTGCAAGTGCCGCGATCTTGTTCAGTGCCTGTTGCATTTCGCTTTCGGTGCGGACGATGCCGACCAGGTCCTGCATGGCTTCCTGCAGATCGTATTGAATCTGATACGGATTCTCGCCGGAAGCGCCGCGATCGAAGGGCTCGAGGGCGGCTTTGGCTGATGGCCTGCAGCTGCTCGTCATCAATGACCGCCGCTGGCTCTATTGTTCTTGGCGAATTCCGCCGCATAGCGGCCGGCGCGCCTTCCGAATACCACCAGGTCGGAGAGCGAATTGCCGCCCAGCCGGTTGGCGCCGTGCAGCCCTGCCGCCGCTTCTCCCGCGGCAAACAATCCCGGGCACGGTGGACATCTGCGAATCGCCATCCACGCGGATGCCGCCCATCATGTAATGCGTGGTGGGGCCGACTTCCATCGGCTCTTTGGTGATATCCAGATCGGCCAGCTGCTTGAACTGGTGATACATGCTGGGCAGCTTGCGCTTGATGTGCTCCTCCGCTTTGGGAAGGTGCTGCTTGATCCAGGCGATATCGAGAAAGACGCCGCCGTGCGGGGTGCCCCGTCCTGCTTTCACTTCGCGATTGATGCAGCGGGCGACGTGGTCGCGGGTGAGCAGTTCGGGCGGCCGGCGGGCATTCTTGTCGCCCTGCGTGTAGCGCCATCCTTCCTCTTCGTTGTCTGCGGTCTGCTCTTTGTAGAGATCGGGAATCTCGTCGAACATGAACCGGCGGCCTTCGCTGTTGCGCAGAACCCCGCCTTCGCCACGCACGCCTTCGGTCACCAGGATGCCGCGCACGCTGATCGGCCAGACCATGCCGGTGGGATGAAACTGAACGAACTCCATGTCCTGCAGTTCGGCGCCGGCGCGGTAGGCCAGTGCAAGGCCATCGCCGGTGTATTCCCAACTGTTGCTGGTGATCTTGAAGGCGCGTCCGATGCCGCCGGTGGCCATCACCACGGCCTTCGCCTGCCACACCTGGAAGAGGCCCTTCTCGCGGTCGTATCCGCAGGCTCCTGCGATGCGGCCCGAGTCCAGCAGCAGGCTGAGCACGGTGCACTCCATGTGGACCTCCATGCCGCAGTGAATGCCGTGGTCCTGCAGGGTGCGGATCATCTCCAGGCCGGTGCGGTCGCCGACGTGCGCCAGGCGCGGATACTTGTGCCCGCCGAAGTTCCGCTGCAGAATCCGGCCGTCCTTGGTGCGGTCGAACAGTGCGCCCCAGGCTTCCAGTTCGCGCACGCATTCGGGCGCTTCTTTGGCGTGCAGCTCCGCCATGCGCCAGTTGTTGAGGTATTGGCCGCCGCGCATGGTATCGGCAAAATGGACCCGCCAGTTGTCGCGATCGTCGACGTTGGCCAGGGCCGCGGCAATGCCACCCTCGGCCATCACGGTGTGGGCTTTGCCCAGCAGCGATTTGCAGACCACTCCGACTTTAGCGCCGTTGGCCGCGGCTTCGATGGCGGCGCGCAGACCGGCGCCGCCTGCGCCGATGACCAGAACGTCATAGGAGAAGCGCTGGAATTCCGGCATCTACAGGATTCTCCAGTCATGCCAGATCCCCATCGAGCAGAGGCGGACGTAGATATCGGAAAACCCCACCCAGAACAGGCTTGCCCATGCCCACTTCTTGTGTCTTGCGTTCAGGCAGCTCACGCAATCGTAGAGCTTGTGCCGCACAGGGTGTTCCGAGATGCTGATCGAACGTGCCTCCGACCAGGTGCCGGAAGGCGTGGCAGCCGAAGACATAGCCGCCCAGAAGCACCACGTTCACCACCAGCACGAGGCTTCCAACCCCGATGCCAAAGCCGTTGGGGAAACGGAAGGACATCGACTGCGTCATAAACCAGAAAGGCCCACACCAGGTAGGAGAGCCGCAGAAAGTAGCGATGAAAATTCTGCATGATCAGGGGAAAGCTTCGTTCGCCGAGATAGCTCTTGCGCGGCTCGCTGACCGCACACGCCGGAGGATCGGCCCAGAACGACTTGTAGTAGGCGCCGCGGTAGTAGTAACAGGTGAGCCGGAAGAGGCCGGGAATCCAGAGGATGAGAAGCGCCGGAGAGAAGGGCAGAAAGCCGGGATACCAGGACGGCTTGGGGCCGAACGAGCGCGTGCGGCGAAGAGCCGAAGAGTTCGGGAGAATAGAAGGGTGAGATATAGGGGCCAAAGGTGTAGTGGTTGCCCTGCCACGCCGCCCAGGTGGAGTAAACCAGAAACGCGCTTAACCCCAGAAAAACCGCCGACGGCGAAAGCCACCATGGATCCCGCCGGGACGTCTGGCCGAACCTGCCGTCTTTCCAGACGACGTCGGGAGCTGCCATCTTTCCCTCCACGGCAGAGGATCCGCTGGACCCGTTTCTCGCCGATGGCAGGGGATTATATAGAGCCAGGAATGCCGCCGCCAAGTACTGAGCTATCGCGCACTGCGAATGCTCCGTCTCCGGACCCATTCGCAACGAGCGGAAGGCATCCGTCGTCATCAAGGCAGGATCTTTGGCATTCCACAGCAGATGTGGCCCTCCTTCGCGGGCACCTTCCAAAGATCGATTTCCCCTCTGCGCGTAGCGATCGATCTCCTTCAACTCCGCATCCGTAAAGTCGAGCTTCTTAACCGCATCGAGCGAGTCGTCGAGCTGCTTCACATCGCGGGCTCCGATCAGCGCCGAAGTAACTCGCTGGTCTCGCAGCACCCAGGCAATCGCCATCTGCGCCAGAGTCTGCCCGCGTCCCGCTGCAATTTCGTTCAGCGCCCGTACACGGTTGAGGTTTTCTTCACTCAGAAAACCCTTTAAGAAAGAACCTTCCGCCTTGGCGCGCGAGTTCTCCGGCACACCCTTGAGATACTTGTTGGTCAGCAGTCCCTGGGCCAGCGGGGAAAATCCAATGCAGCCAACGCCCAACTCCTCCAGCGTGCTCAGCAATCCCTTCTCCACCCAACGGTTCAGCATGGAGTACGACGGCTGATGAATCAGCAGGGGCACTCCTTCGCTGGCTAAAATCTTTGCCGCCTCGCGCGTCCGCTCCGGGCTGTACGACGAGATGCCCACATACAAAGCTTTGCCTTGGCGCACTGCCTGCGCCAGCGCTCCCATGGTTTCTTCCAGCGGCACGTCCAGGGTCGGCCGGTGGGAGTAGAAAATGTCGACATACTCGAGCCCCATGCGGTGCAGGCTTTCGTCGAGCGACGCCAGCAGATATTTGCGCGAGCCGCCCACCCCGTAGGGTCCGGGCCACATGTCCCATCCTGCCTTGGACGAGATCAACAGCTCATTGCGGTGAGCGCGGAAATCCTTGCGCAGGATCTCGCCAAAGTTCTCCTCGGCTGACCCGTAGGGCGGCCCATAATTGTTCGCCAGGTCGAAGTGCGTCACGCCCCGATCGAACGCCCGCCGAACCACTGCGCGGCCAGTCTCGAAAACATCGACGCCGCCGAAGTTCTGCCACAGTCCAAGGGAGATCGGCGGCAATACGATCCCCGATCGCCCACACCGCCGGAACTGCGCTCCGTCATACCGCTTCGCATTGGGTACATAACTCATCCGGGTTGAATCTCCTTCTCTTTCTGATGATGTCACAGGGCGATATGGTACCGTGGTACATTGGTACACATGATCGAGATCGAACGAATTCAGACCGGCGTCCGGATGGAGAAGCGGCTGCTCAAGGTGTTAAAAGCGGTTGCTGAACTGAAGGACATGAGTCTGGGCGATCTGCTGGAAGGGATTGTGCTCCACGCGTTTGAAGATAAGTCCGCGTTCTCCGCACAGACCCTGAAAGAGATCGAACAATTCAGGGCCATTTATGGGCTGACACTTCACGCCTCCGACAGCCATCGATTGAGGGAGCGCAAATGAAAGGCATCCTGCTCTTAGGAGTATTTCTCGCTATGACCCAACCGGCGCACGTGACGAATACGTTCCACTTGATTGTGCGCGCGCCGCTAAGCCGCGCGGCAACCCTCTTCGGCCCAGACGGGGAGCGCTGTTGGGCCGGGCCGCACTGGAATCCAGAGTTTCTTTACCCTCAGCCCGGGAAAGACATACAGGGTGCGGTGTTCACGGTTCAGCACGGTCCTCATAACAGCGTTTGGGTGAACACGGTCTTCGATCCGGCAGGAGGACGAATGCAGTACGTGTCCTTCATTCCGGACAAGCTGGTATCCACGGTTGACGTTCACCTGACGGCGCGCGGTCCATCAAGCACCAGTGTGGAAGTAACCTATGCTCGAACAGCGCTGAACGTATCGGCGAACGACGACGTACAGGCTATGGGACAGAAGGACGGTGAGAGCGGTCCGGAGTGGCAGCAGGCAATTGAAAAATGTGTCAGTGAGCGGCAATAGAGTTTGCGTGAGAACTCCCCTTGTGTCGTCCCTTCGGGACTCGATTGGCGTTCAATCCTACCCGGCACTCCCGTGCCGGGCTACAGATTGTCCCGTCCCTTCGGGACTGATTGCATCGGGTGACCTGCGGTTCTTTTCTACCCCCTAAAGAGCCCTAGACGGAAGGGCCTCTGAACTAAATCTGGTCTTGAAGGGGACGGCCTTCAGGCCGTCCATAAACGACGCAGAATACATGCGGCTTTAGCCGCTGAGGGTAACGGTGCCGAATTGGACGCTCTGATTTCGGTTCGCGGCCCTCAGGCGCTTTTAACGGGGTAGCAAAGAATCCCAGGTCACCCGACGCAGTCCCGAAGGGACGGGACAATCTGTAGCCCGGCACGGGAGTGTCGGGTAGGATTTCACCCCGAGTTTTTCCGGAGCCTGCAAAGCCCTCTTCTCCACACCCGCGGCCGGTCAACGGCGACCAGAGCTCGCAGCGCGAGGAACTACTTTGATTTCGAAGACCGTGGGCCATTGCTTGCCGGTGACGAAAAGGCGGTCTCGCTTGGCGTCATAAGCGATCCCGTTCAGCACTGACTCTTCGTTCATCTTCTGATCGGGCGGCAACAGACCGGTGAGATCAATCCAGGCAATCACGTGCCCGTCCCGGGGATCGATGCGCGCAATCATGTCCGAGTGCCAGACATTGGCGTATATCTCGCCCTTGATAAACTCCAGCTCGTTCAGCTCGTCGATAACCTTCGCACCATCCTTTACCAGAATATGACGAGTCTCCTTGAAGCTGTCGGGGTCGCGGAAACGAAGCGTGGCGGTGCCGTCGCTGGTGATCAGCTCCTTAGCCGTGCGGGTCATCCCCCAGCCTTCACCGGTGTACGTCAGCTGCTTTACCGGCCGCAGACTGAAGCGGTCATAGACAAAACAGATTTGCGATTTCCACGTCCACTGGTAGATGTTCGGCCCCCAATCGACGATCCCCTCGCCAAAGTATTGCGGCGCCAACTCGCGCTTCTGGACAGGTTTGCCGGTTTCGGGCTCGATGGCGAGCAGGGCTGAGTGTCCAGCAATGCCTGTGCCCTCATAGAACAACCCATCCAGATAAAGAAAGCCCTCGGTGTAGCTGTCGGTCGAATGGGGATATCGTGCCACTACCTTGTAGCCCATGGTGGGGGCGGCCGCCGCGCCATCCGTGCTCAAGAGGCACACGGCCAGCGCAAGGCTCGCGGCCAAAGTGCGACAGCGGAATAAAGCGTTGAACATCGTTTTTACATTATGCATACTGGGTCCACCGTGATTTCGGGTGCGCATGTCATCGTCTACAGCAAGGATGCGGAGGCAGACCGCGCCTTCTTTCGCGATGTGCTGGGACTCGCTTCCGTCGATGCCGGTCACGGCTGGCTGATCTTCGCTCTCCCTCCGGCAGAAGCCGCCTTTCATCCCGGCGAAGAAAACGATCGTCACGAACTCTATCTCATGTGTGAAGACCTAAAGGCCGAGATGAAGATCCTGGCGGGAAAAGGCGTCGCTTGCTCGGCTGTCCACCAAGAAAGATGGGGGGCGATTACAAAGATCAGGCTTCCGGGAGGCGGCGCACTTGGGTTGTACCAACCGAAGCATCCCACCGCATTCAACTTGCGGGCAACCTGAGCCGGAAACTGCCTTGTCACTTCTCCCTGGGTAAAGCTTGGATGATCGAATAGCGTAAGTTCTCCGAGGAAACGCACGCATGCTTCCACGGTGCTTCGCTCTTTGCACCCTGATCCTGTTGCCATCGCTGGCCGGCGTTGCGCAGTCCAGCCCGAACGTACGCCATTTCGGCATCGGAACATTGTGGTTGCACCGGACCAAACAGTTCACGATGCCAGCTGCTTTCTCTGTTCCGCCGAGGTGGAGGGACACACCACCGGCAGCGTGCGTGTTTTCGCGGGAAACGTTTTTCTCAACGGGTCTGTGGCGGGCAACGTTCTGGTCTTCGGCGGCAATCTCACCCTCACCAGCAGCGCAGCCATCGGTGGCCACGTGTTCATCTTCGGCGGCCACCTGCATCAGGACTCCGCCACCGTCGACCACCCACCTACGGTTTTTGCTCCCATCATCTTTCTGCCCATGATCCTGGTCATCTGCGCCATTATCGGCGGCCTGATCGTGCTGACGCGCCGCATGGTGCGCGGGCCGGTCGTCGTACCCTCCCCTGCCCCGGCTATAATTAAAAGAAGCCCTAGCGCCCTCCAGCGCACTCTCTCACTCACAGGGATTCATGGACTTTCAGTTAGTCAGCGACTACCGTCCGCGCGGCGACCAGGGCCGCGCCATCCAGGAGCTCATCTCCGGATTGGCTGCCGGGGAGCAGCACCAGACCCTGCTCGGGGTTACCGGCTCGGGCAAGACCTTCACCATGGCCAAGATCATCGAGCAGTCCAATCGCCCGGCGTTGATCCTGGCCCACAATAAGACGCTCGCGGCTCAGCTGTTTCACGAATTCAAGCAGTTTTTCCCGGGAAATGCGGTCGAGTACTTCGTCTCCTACTACGACTACTACCAGCCCGAGGCCTACATCCCTTCCGGTGACCTGTACATCGAGAAGGAAGCCACCATCAACGAGGAGCTGGACAAGCTGCGCCTCTCCGCCACCCGTTCGCTGTTCGAGCGGCGCGACGCCATCATCGTCTCCTCGGTCAGCTGCATCTACGGCCTGGGTTCGCCGGAGGCCTATTACGGCATGCTGCTGCTGCTGGAAAAGGGGCAGAAGATCCGCCGCGAAGACATTACCCGCCGGCTGGTGGAAATTCTCTACGAGCGCAACGATGGCGACTTCCGCCGCGGGACTTTTCGTGTCCGTGGGGACGTGATCGAGGTTTACCCCACCTACGATGAGATGGCGTATCGCATCGAGCTGTTCGGCAACGAGATCGAGGCACTGTCGCAGATCGATCCGCTGTTCGGCACCGTGCGGCAGAAATATGCCCGTCTGCCGATCTATCCGAAATCCCATTACGTGGTCCAGCCGGAGCGCAAGAAGACCGCGATCGAATCCATCCTCGAGGAGCTCGGGGTGTGGGAAAAGCAGCTGGAGTCGGAGGGGCGGCTGGTCGAGTCGCAGCGCATTCATCAGCGCACGCGCTTTGACCTGGAGATGATCAAGTCCATGGGCTACTGCCATGGCATCGAAAACTACTCGCGGCACTTCTCCGGCCGGCTGCCGGGCGAACCGCCGCCCACGTTGCTGGACTATTTTCCGCGCGATTACCTGGTTTTTATTGACGAGTCGCACGTGACCGTTCCCCAGCTGCACGGCATGTGGCATGGCGATCGCTCGCGCAAGCAGAACCTGGTCGATTACGGCTTCCGCCTGCCCTCGGCGATGGACAATCGCCCGCTCAAGTTCGAGGAGTTCGAAACCCGCACCCATCAGACCATTTATGTCTCGGCGACGCCCGGGCCCTATGAGCTGACCAAGTCCGCGGGCGTGGTGGTGGAGCAGATCATCCGGCCTACGGGCCTGGTCGATCCGGAGGTGGAGATTCGGCCGATACGGGGGCAGATCGACGATTTGCTGGCGGAGATTCGCCTTCGCGTGGAGCGCAATGAGCGCGTTCTGGTGACCGTGCTGACCAAGAGAATGGCCGAGGACTTGTCTGGCTACTACTCCGAAGTCGGGGTGAAATGCCGTTACATGCACTCCGAGATCGAAACCCTGGAGCGGGTACGGCTGCTGCGCGATCTGCGCCGCGGAGAATATGACGTGCTGATCGGGATCAACCTGCTGCGGGAAGGGCTGGATCTGCCCGAGGTTTCGCTGGTGGCGATTCTCGATGCCGATAAGGAAGGTTTTCTGCGCTCCTCCGGCTCGCTCATTCAGACTATCGGCCGCGCCGCGCGGCACCTGAGTGGCCGCGCGATTCTGTACGCCGATGTGATGACGGACTCCATCCGCCGCGCGCTGGATGAAACGGATCGCCGGCGCACGGTGCAGCGGGCGCATAACGAAGAGCATGGCATCACGCCGACCTCTATCAGCCGCTCGCTCGATATGTCCCTGGTTCATATTCTCAAGGCGGAGTATGCGGACCTCACCAGCCAGGACGACAGCGCTGCCGGAATTCAATACCCAGCAGGAGTTGGACGACTATATCGGCAAGCTGGAGTCGGATATGCGCGAGGCGGCCAAGAAGTTTGAGTTTGAAAAGGCGGCCAAGCTGCGGGATAACATCAAGGACCTGCGGACCAAGGAGTTCCTCTTTTCCTGATCCTGCCCGCCTTCCTCGCTGGTTACCTCTGCGGTTCCGCATGCTCAATACACTTGCATCGATCCATGTGCTTCTAGTATGCAAACTGTAGTGTATTGTCTGGCCGATTGAGACCGTCCTGCACTGGAATTCATGGAATCAACCAAAGGAAGTGCTAATGGCATCCCACACCCCCATTCCCCCGCCAGAAAAGTATTTCGTGGCCTTCGTCATCCAGGGCGAAGATGTTTTTAAAATAACCTCCGACAGCATTGTTCACACCTGCGGAAATTCAGGCGAGCACGCTTTTCAGGGAGTGGCCAAGCTGCGCGCCGCCGCCGCCCTGGAGCAGCTCACTGCAATCCACAACGAACGTCCTGACGAATTGCGTAGGATGGCTCGGGAGATGGCCCGTGAGGGCATGGCCATGCTGGCGCGCACCAGCAACACGGCAAAGACCAACATCGAAAGAATCGCGTAAGCTGGTTGCATGAAGTCGCGGCCGCCTTTCTAATCCCGCGAGACATGCAGAGCCAGCCCGGCCTCCATTCCGGGCTGTCTCTACGCGGTTGGCCACAAATTTAGCCGCATTTCGAGGGCGAAAACCTGCTCTGACCCGGCAAACCCCACAACGCACATTAAGATAATGTCAGTGGCAGGTTAGCTATGAACGGGTCACGCTCTCCGGAGCCCTGGCACAACCCGCAGGCTCTGCACGTTACCCTCATACCCTCACTTTTCGGGAAACAAGGACACTATGCAGTTCTGGAATGAGTTGGAAGGACAAACAATCGATGGGCTTTATCCCTTGCGCCGCCTGGTGCGATCCGAAGGCCGCAGCGCATGGTTTGAGACCGAGACGGGTGAGCCGCAAAGCGCCCCCGCCACCATCAGCCTTACCGAAGCCCTGACGGATGCGGACGAGGTCGTCGCACGCCTGCAGGCCGCGCAGAACCTGAAGCATCCGAACTTGGTCAGCATCACCAAAGTCGGGCAAGTCCAGGTCGACAACACTTTGTTGGTTTATGCCGTCATGGAGCACATCGAGCAGAGCCTCTCCGATGTGCTGCAGAGCCAGGCCCTCTCGCCGGAGGAAGGCCGCGAAGTCGCCGAAGCCCTGGTTGGCGCGCTCACGGCGATTCATCAAAAGGGCATGTCGCACGGTCGCGTGGAAGCGGCCAGCGTGCTGGCCACCGAGGAGACGGTAAAGCTGCGCAGCGATTGCCTGCACACCACCGCGGCCGGCCAGGCCGAGGACGTAGCAGGCATCGGCACCACCCTCTTCCATGCCTTCACCCAGCGGAAAGTGCTCACCGCCACCGATGCACAGATCAATCGCATCCCGGCGCCGTTCGCAGAGATTATCCGCAACTCCTTCGCCCGGCGCTGGACTTTAGCCCAAATCAGCAATGCCTTGAAGCCGGTTTTGCCGGTCGCCACCGTGATCCCGCCGGCTGCGGTACCTACTCCGGCTCCGGTACAGGCTCCTACTCCGCTCCGCTCCGCTCCTGCTCCGGCTCCGACTCCGGCTCCGACGCCGGCTCCGGTACCCGCTCCGGCTCCGCCCAGTCCTCAGCCGGAGCCCGTTGCGGTTCAGGCCCCCGCCAAAAGACCGCCTATTGACGAGCGCCTGGTCACTCCGCCCATTCCGGTGCCGAAAACGCTCCGAGCCGAGCAGGAAGAGGAGCCGGCTGTCGCCAAACGGAGACCTTTTGCGCTGTACGGTGCAGTGGCAGTTGTGGTGCTGGCGATCCTCGGATGGCTTCTCTTGCGTCCCCACTCCGAGCCCGCCCCAGCGAACACGGAAACGCCGCAAACCGCGACCCAAGCTCCTGCTCCTGCGCCTGCGACCTCGCCGGCTGCGAACTCGGCGGTTGCGAACTCGGCGGCTGCGAAACCAACCGCTGGGAAACCCGCGCCCTCCACCCCTGCTCCCAGGTCCACTGCCTCCGCCACCCCTGCCGATGGGCGTTCGGTCTGGCGCGTGATCGCCTATACGTACAGAGGCCACACCAAGGCTGCGGACATGGTGGCTAAGATCAGCGAGAAACATGCGGATCTCGGCGCTGAGGTCTTCAACCCTCCAGGAAGAAGCGGCGTTTACCTGGTCACCGTCGGTGGCGCTATGGATCACGATGAGGCGATCAAAATGCGCGATAAAGCGCAACGTATGGGACTGCCCGCGGACACCTATGTTCAGAATTTCTCCAAGTAGGGTTGCACAGCGCTGAACTCTGCCGAAAAACATCCCCGCGAAAGGTCCGCTGAACCGCAGATCCCTCCACTGCGCTGCGCTCCGGTCGGGATGACAAAGGGGAGGGGAGCGCTTCCATTGAGAGTAGTGGTTTCAGCGGACCTCTCGTGGAGATGCTTTTCGACCGGAGGAATCTGGGCGTTCGGCCCACCCAAGGGATGAAAAAGGGCCTCTGCTCCCTTTTGCTCAGCCACTACTCGCGATGGAAGCGCCCCCTTCCTCTTTGTCATCCCGAACCGGAGCGAAGCGCAGTAGAGGGATCTGCGGCTCAGCGGACCTCCGTGGAGATGGTTTTCGGCCGGCAAATCCTGGCATAACAAGCAGGTCGCTCTGCAGCGCTGTACAGCGCTGTGCAGCGACAGCGGATAGCTAAAGAGCTTTCGACCGGTCAAAGGCCAACGAGGCTTGCTGCAGGTACTTGAGGCTGGCAGCGACGCTTTCCACCGGAGGCACGACCGTCGCGCCATAGGTTACATCCTGCTCCACTACCATCCAGCCCGAATAGTTGATTCTTGTCCAGGACGGCAAAGAATGCCGGAAAGTCAACCGATCCCTGCCCAATGATGGTGAACGCATTGGCGGCAATCGCCTGCTCAAAGTTCATCTCGGTGCGGCGAACCTCCGCCATCACCTTGTCGTCGACATCCTTGATGTGAACGAACCTGAGAAGCTGGCGAAACTTCTCCGCTTCCACCGCGGGATCTCCTCCCGCGTAAGCACAATGCCCGGTGTCCAGGCAGAGTCCGATGTTCGACGCCGAGGTAGCGTCGAAGAATTGCTCCGTCTCCTCGGGCGTTTCAACATAGGTTGAGGTGTGGGGATGGAAAACCAGGTCCAGGCCAAACTCCTCCGCTACCTGGTGCCGCTTCCGCCACCACCTTGGCCACTTGCTTCCATTGCTCGGGGTTCAAGCCCTTGCTGCCATCCCTGGGGACCCGGCCCGCAATTCGGTCCCGTGCCTCCGACTGGGCGTCGGCAAGCACCAGGAAGGGCGCTCCCAGGGCGGCAAGCAGGCCGCCCACGATGCGGATCTGCTCGACCACGATTTTGGTCGAGGCGGGGTCGCTCAGGACCACCGGGACGAAACGAACCCAACAGCTTCAATTTCCGCTGGGATAGTTCCCCTTGCAGCACCTTGGCATCGGTGGGCAGAAAGCCGTAAGGTCCCAGCTCGGTGCCGGTGTAGCCCGCAAAGACCATCTCATCCAACATCTTCTGGTAGCTCTGCTCCCACGAAGGACTAGGATAGTCCAGGACCCCCCAGCTGTTCGGGGCCGAGGCAAACTTGAAGCGCGAGGGTTGTGCGGTCATGCGTGAACCTCTGGCATGAGAATATAAGGCCTTTCGCTAAGCGCTTATATCACCTATCATGCAGGGGGCTGGTTCTTCTCGTCAAGGGAGCAACAAGGATGCGCAAGTTGGGTATCGGAGTCGTGGGCGTGGGGGAGATGGGAAAGCGGCACGCGGAGAATCTGCGCCGCCTGGTCCCCCAGGCGCAACTGCTGGCCGTCGCCGATGTCGATGGCGCCCGCGCCGGCAAGGTGGCCGCGGAGCTGGAGATTGAGCACTCCTATGCCAGCCTGGAGGCGATGCTCGAACGCAAAGACATCCAGGCCGTTCTGATCGCGACTCCGGACAAGTTCCATGCCGGCGCAGTGCAAGCGGCAGCGCAGGCAGGCAAGCACATTCTTTGCGAGAAGCCGCTCGGCCTTGATCTCGAGAGCACCCACAATGCCCTGCAGGCGGTCGCCAAGGCCGGGGTCCGGCTGCAAGTGGGCTTCATGCGCCGGTATGACCCGGCCTACGCGGCCGCCAGCAAGCGGATCGAAGGGGGAGAAATTGGCGAGCCGGTGGTCTTCAAATCCATCGGACGGGATAAGAACATGCCTCCGCTCCGGGCTTATCAGTCGGGGATCAATGGAATGCTGTTTTACAACAGCACCATTCACGACTTCGATCTGGCGCGTTGGCTGACCCATGACGAGGTGGCCGAAGTGCACTCCTTTGCTACCGTCGCGATACGGCCAGAGATCGCGGAATTCGGAGATGTGGTGGCCAGCACGGTGAACCTTCGCTTCGGCCGGGGCGCGATCGGGAATGTCGAGTCGTATGTGCAGTGCCTGTACGGCTACGATGTCCGCACCGAGATCGTTGGCTCAAAGGGGTCTATTTTCATTGGACCCTGCGGCAAAACTCCGCCACCTTCTTCCAGCCGAGCCAGGGCAGCTACGAGTTGGAGGATCACTTCCTGACTCGCTTTCGGGATGCTTACCTGGCCGAAGTCATCGACTTTGTGGACACCATCCTGAGCGATCGCGCGCCTCGGGTCACTGGGGAAGATGGCCTGCGTGCGGTCGAGATCGCCGTAGCCGCCGAGAAGTCGTACCGAAGCAACGCCCCGTGCCCCATCGGCAGGGCGGACTAAGCACATACTGGCTCTCCCCTTCACTGCCCGTCCGTCACTAACAAGACGCCATTTTCGGTCGACAGCCTTCTTAGGGCGATGGTAAAGTGAAGGCCAATTAAAGGCCCCCGTTCCGCCCCCTTTCCCCTTTTGTTTACTTTCTGTCGATGGTGATCCATGCAGACGTCCCTGGACGCGCCGAATCTCTCCCACGAACCAGTCTCAAAACCAACTGCGTGAGGAGAAGGATTTATGGCTAAGCGACCCGGTGGAGTGATGGTCCAAGGCACGGAAGCCACCCGCTCCCAGCTTATCCCCGTCATCACCAAATGGACTGAGCTGGGCAAGACCGCCCAGCTTGGGACCCGTGCTTTTCTGCATCATGGTCTTTTTCTCCATGGCGACGTTCGGCACCACCACGACCATCACCTATCCCATCGTGGCCGCGGACGGAAAGCACTGGTTGGACCCCAGGTTGTGGATTTACACCTCCAACTTCCTGATCATGCTGGCGGTCTTCCTGACCATGGTGAGTCATGTGGTTCATCTACCGGATGATCGGCAAGGATAAGTCCTGGTACATCCTGTTCGGCGCCGCTTTTTTTAGCGCTTACTATCTATGGCTTTTCAAGGTCGATCACGACTTTGTGTGGATGTACGAGTTCTTCCACCTTCACCTGGCGGGGGGAGAGCCGGATGCAAAGTGCTCCGTTCATTCAGCTCTTTATCCAGCACTTTCTGGGCACCGGGTTTTTCGAGGAAATCGTCAAGGCCTTGCCCATCTTTGCCCTGGTCGCAGCCGACCGTTATATGACCCCGGAGGTGCGGGCCAAGATCGGGATCGAAGAGCCCCTCGATGGCATTCTGATCGGAGCCGCATCCGGCGGCGGATTCGCGGTCACGGAAACCCTCTTGCAGTACACCCCTGAGAAGCTGGTGAGCACGTGGACCAACATTGTGCTTGCCTTCCGCAACGTTACCGACAATCAGGACGCAGTGCTGAACAGGATGAGTTTCGATCAGCTGCGGGAAGTGATCAACCAGGGCAGCTTTCTGCTCAATACCGCTCCGGGGATCAAAGTGGCTCATTATCCGCTCCATCGATTTATCGTTTGGGCACATGGCCTACGCCGGCTATTTTGGATACTTCATCGGGCTTTCCGTGATCAAGCCGGAGCAGCGGTGGAAGATCCTGATGATCGGCCTGGTCTCGGCCTCGCTGCCCCATGCGCTGTGGGATACGGTGGTGAGCATGAATACCGTGCCCCTGGAAGCGGCCATCGCACTGCTGTCGTACGCGGTGCTGGGAGCGGCGGTGCTCAAGGCGCGCGAGATCTCGCCCAACCGCAGCCTGCTGCAGCCCAGCGTGATTTTTGGCAGCCCTACGCCGGCCCCAGCTTATGCCGCGCCGGTGGTGAGCTCTCCCCCCATGGCCAAGGTCGGGCTCGCGGCTCCCGGCCCGGGGGGCAGCAAGGGGAACCGCTTGCGCGTAGGCGGCAAGTTTCTGGTCATCGTGCCCGGCCTGCGCCTGCTTGAGCACCAGGTGCCGGGTCTGATGGCACAGTCCCCAGGAGGCGCGGTCGCCGAGGTAACCCGCAACCCCAGCGATCCATCGGTTCTCGGGCTGACGAATCTTTCCAGCTCGGCCTGGGAAGCGGTCTCGAACGGCTCCCGGCGCCAGATCGCGCCCGGGCAAACGATTAAATTGGCTCCCGGCGCCAAGATCGACTTCGGATCTACCGACGGCGAGGTTGGCTGACGCGATGAACACAACGGAGAAGGGGCGTGGGTAACATGGCAACCGAAGTACCTCGCGAAAAGCTCAAAGAGCTGATGGAGAAAAACGGAGACAGTCTGCTCCAGGATCGTGACCGCTGCGAAGGTTTGTTGAAGGATTATTGTGGGGGCCATCGGCGGGAGATTTCTGCCCTGGTCGGCGCGCTGGAAGAAAGGGTTCCGCTGGAACTAAAGTCTTCGTGGCAAACCGCGATGACCCCGGAGGCCATGCGCGCACGGCTGGTGCAACGGCTAGAGGACAACCGGGGCCTGGCGCCGGAGATAGCCAACTATGCTGTCGATACCTGGTCGTACGCACTCGGGGTCGGCCTGGGACGTAGCTCCGACCGGGTGATGGATGTGCCTGTCAGCAATGGGGTGGCGGTGGGCTTGACGGCTGCCGAGCGGGCCGCGGCCGACCGTCCGGCGGGCTCGGTTCCGTCCGTCGTGTCCGCCGGTTGTGGTCAAAGCCGGCATGAGCAATCAGAACAAGGCTGTCGTAGGCGGCGTAGGGCTGCTGGCTGTGGCCGCGGTGGCGTTTGCACTTCTGCACCATCCACAACCTACCGCCCCGCCCAACAACAATCCTCCGGTTCAGAATGGGCAGAATGGGCAGAACCAGAATGGGCAAAACGGGCAGACCCCTGTGCCCCCGGTGCAGGATGGACAAAACAAGGTTCCCCCTGTTCAGCAGGGGCATAACGGAACCAACCCGGTGGTTGATTCAGGCAATTCGACCACCCACCAGCAGACGAGGTCTTCTTCGGCGATGGCGGCCGGGACATCGGTCGTGGTGCGCCTGGACAGTGACTTCAATTCGGATAATTCCACGGTCGGCGAAGTGCTTCCGGCGACCGTGGTCACTCCGCTGACCAGCGAAGGCAACGTGGTCGTGCAGACGGGGAGCAGCGGCGCAGTTAAGAGTGGTCAGGATCGATAAGAGCGGCAAGATTTCGGGTAAGTCGGAAGTGGAGTTCGCCCTGGTAGGACTGACCGCACACGGCAAACTGATGCACATTTCCGGCTCATCCAAGGCAGTGGACGGACCCTCGCAAGGGGTCAGGACGGCGGAGAGAACGGGCATCGGGGGCGCCGCGGGCGCTGCGATCGGCGCCATCACCGGTCATCTGTTTCCATCACGCAGGGGCCGGCGCCGCCGCAGGAGCGGGCGCCGGGGGCGCAGCCGGCGCACTCACCTCGCACCCTGCGCCGGTTAAGGTCAGTGCCGAGACCGTGCTCCAGTTCCGCTTGCCTAGGGGCATTCCAACGGGCTCGTAGCGTGCTCTGTGTCGAAAAACATCTCCACGAGAGGTCCGCTGAACCGCGGATCCCTCCACTCCGGTCGGGCGCTCTGTACAGGGCACGACTTTAGTCGGGCCACTGAGACCGCATAAATGATTTGGGCTTTACAGGCTGCGGAAAAAGTCCTGGAGGGGCGAGAGTTGTTCCCTCAGCGGCTAAAGCCGCACCTGTTTGCAATAGTTTACGTACGACCTAAAGGTCGTACCCTTCAAAAACATTGGGGTTTTCCGCAGCCTGTTTAGCCCCTGTTCACTGGTGCTTGGGTCTGAGAAAACCGCAGGGGCTAAAGCCCAGATTTTTGTTGGGCTTGTATGGCCCGACTAAAGTCGTGCCCTGATACAGAGCGCCCGACCGGAGTGGAGGGATCTGCGGTTCAACGGACCTCTCGTGGAAATGTTTTTCGACACAGATTGCAGCGTAGTGGAGTGACCTGATGTTTCTTCTCTACTTTTGAGAATTACGGGAGAATAGAAGATATGGCTGTGCGACCTGGTGGAGAGTATGCGGGTAGACCTCTCCACGTAATCTGGCTGCTGGATTGTTCCGGATCGATGGCCATTAGCGGCAAGATCGAGGCGCTGAACAATGCGATTCGCGAGGTTGTGCCCGCCATGCGCAAGGCGGCGGAGGGCAATCCGGAGGTTCAGTTTTACGTACGCGTGATTCGCTTTTCCAGCGGAGCTACCTGGCATATTGCCGAACCCACATTGCTATCGGACTTCAAGTGGGTCGATCTGCATGCGGAAGGAGAAACCGACCTGGGTCAGGCATTTGCCCTGCTGGCCGAGGAAATGAGCAAGATGCCCGCGGAAGCCCGCATGCTGCCGCCACAGATCGTGCTCATCTCCGACGGCAAGCCCACCGATGACTGGAAATCAGCCCTGCAGGCGTTGCTGAACATTCCCTGGGGCCGGCGCGCCGTGCGGCAGGCGATCGCCATCGGTCAGGATGCCGATCAGGAGACGTTACGCAAGTTTGTCGACAATCCGGAAAAGCCGGTGCTGCGGGTGGACAATGCGGAACAACTGGTACGTTATTTCCGCTATGTCTCCACTTCGGTAACAGCAACGCCCCCAGGCAAAGAACCCGCGGCCATTCCAGCGGTTACTGCGGCGCCGGCCGATGACGAGACGTGGTGAGGATTTTTTCAGCCATGAGCAGCAAGAGAGTTATCGTGGCTGAGGTGAAACGATGAGTTGGAAAGTAGCCCATGCCTGCGTACGAGGCAGTTCCCATCGGCGCTCCGGACTTCCCAACCAGGATGCCGTGCAGTGCACGGTCACTCCGGGTGCGCAAGGAACCGTAGCGGTGGCAGTTGTCTCTGACGGCCATGGAAGCCCGCGCCACTTCCGCAGCCAAATTGGCTCTTCGCTGGCCGTGAGCACAGTCGCCGCCACGCTGCAGGGCTTTCTTCGCGACTCCGTGGCCAGCAACGGGCATGTGCCCTTCGTTCCCGAGCAGGTGCATGAGCTGGAACGCAAGATTGTGAGCGGATGGCTGGCAGCGGTGCAGTCCGATCTGGAAAACAATCCCTTTACGGAAGCGGAACTGGCAGCCGTGGAAACGGAAGAGGGAGTGGAGGGCCGGGCGGCGGTCGAGAGTTCTCCCGAGCTGGCCTACGGCGCCACCCTGCTGGCTGCGGCGGCAACCGATAAAGTGCTGCTCTATTTGCAACTCGGCGATGGCGAGATCCTGAGCGTCAACGCGCAGGGAACCACTACCCGGCCGCTGCCACCGGACGACCGGCTGATCGCCAACCAGACGACCTCGTTGTGCCAGCCGGAAGCGTGGAAAGACTTTCGCTCCTCATGGGTGACGGATGGGGCGCTCCCCTCGCTGGTGCTGCTCTCGACCGATGGTTATGCCAACTCGTTCCGCTCCGACGAGGATTTCTTAAAGATCGGACAGGATTATCTGGAGATTATCCGGGAGCAAGGGATCGCCTCGCTGGCCGAAGAACTGCCCGCCATTCTGACCGAGGCGACCCAGCAGGGGAGCGGCGACGACATCACCCTCGCGATCCTGCAGGATGATCTGAGCGCCCCAGGACCAACCAAAGTGCCGCGGCCGTTGATGACCGCTGCCTCGAAATCCGCGCTGATTGAACAACTCAAGGCGCGGCACAGCAGCCAGCAGCATAAGCTGCAGGAACTTGCGGTCCGGGTGGAGCAGACGCGCAAGGATAACCGGCGGCTGCGCAACACCCTGCTGCTGCTGCTGGCCGCGGCGATCGCGATCCCGGTGGCAATTTTTCACGACCGGATCTTTCCTCATTCGCCCGCCAGCTCTCCCCTACCCCCCGCGATGGGTGCGGCGCCAGCGCCCAAGAAGCCACCGCCTGCGGCGCCTGCTCACCCACAACCGCCGTTGGCGAATGGTTGTTGGTGGTGAAGGACAGGCGGATCCCGCTAAGCAAGGGAGAGAAAATTCCCCTGGACTTTCACCAGGAAGCGACGGCCGGAACCTCGCGAGATGATTATGCCCAGGTGGCCTATGACGAGAAGAAAGAGGGGATTGTCCTGATCAACGATTCCAAGGACACGTGGACGGTGATCAGCACCGGCAAGAAGATCCCGCCCAACGAGGAACTCAAGCTGGGCGAGAAGCCTCTCACCATCCTCTTTGCGCCCAAGCTTAAGGGAACCGTGACCCCCACCCCCGATGCACCAACGGTCAGCGCCGGAGGCCCGTGATGGAGGGAATGTTGAAGCGGGGCCAGGTGCTGATCGCCCGCAATATGCAATCCGCGGCGGTGATCGAAGATACCCTGGGCGAAGGCGCCCAGGCCGAAGTGTACCGCGCGCGCATCGGCGACGCGCACTATGCCCTGAAGTGGTATCGGCCGGAGTATCTGGCTGGAGACCAGAGACTGTGGGAGCGGCTGAAGGTGGCCATCAACAGCGGCACGCCTACAGAGCAGTTTCTGTGGCCCTTCGATCTGGTTTCCTATCCCCGCAGCCATGCTTACGGCGGGTACCTGATGCCGATCAAGACTCCCGACTTCGTCAGCATGGTCGACCTGATGCGGCGCCAGGCGGAGCCTTCTTTCCGGGTGCTCACCATTGTGGGTTTCCGGCTGGCGCATAGCTTTCTCAAGCTGCACGCCGCCGGCCTGTGCTATCGGGATATCAATTTTGGCAACGTATTTTTCAACCCCGACACGGGAGATATTCGCATTGCGGATACCGACAATGTGGACGTGAACCTGAAGCCGGGCAGCATCAAGGGGACGCCTGGTTTCATGGCTCCCGAAGTGGCCAAGGACCTGGTGGAACCCAACGCCGCCAGCGACCGCTTCTCGCTTGCGGTGCTGCTCTTCTTCATTTTCGTGATCGGTCATCCCTTGAAAGGCAAGCGAGAACTGAGCGTTGCCCTACGATGCATCCGATCCCGATCAATCGCACCGGCTTTGCGCGCTGGATCCGGTGTTTATCTTCGATCCCAACAACGATTCCAATCGCCCGCAACCGGGAGTGCACGACAATCCGCTGAGCTTTTGGCCTATCTACCCGGGCTCGCTGCGCAAGCTTTTCATCCGCGCTTTCACCGCGGGTCTGCACGACCCGGACGCCCGGGTGATGGAAAATGAGTGGCGCAAGGAAATGTGCGCGTTGCGCGATGCCATCTTTCTTTGCCCGCAATGCGGCGCGGAGAACTTCTTCGATCTCGAGCTTTTGCGGCAAAAGAAAGGCGCTCGAACCCTGCTGGGGTTGCCGTTCGCTGCTGCGCAATCCTCCTCGCATGCGCATGGGCGCGGCTTACGGCTCGCAGCTGGTCATGCTCAGCCCCGGCGCGCAACTCTTTGCCCATCACCTGGAGGGGGATACTTACAATTTCGAGAGCCCGTCTGGCCGAAGTGGTTACCAAGCCTTTGGGACTGAAAAATCTCTCCCCGGAGCGATGGACCAGCCGAACCCAGAATGGCTCGATGATAGAAGTGAAGCCCAACGAGGTGCTACCCTTAGCCGCCGATTGCCACATCCATTTCGGGAAGACAGAGGCTGAGGTGCGTATCAGTTAGGTAACTATATGCGCCATATTACGCCATATTTCACACACAACCCTGGTATTTTAGGAATAGTCTTAGCACGTTGCCAAACGTGATCTCTTCTGCTCCTTTCGGGAAGCTCTAGTGACCCCTTGTCATCGTAACTTGCTTGTTTTGTGCGAGATAGTTTGCACGTGGCAAGCAAGTGTCTGCGTCACGAAAGGACGTATCCGTATGGCTGTGTTCCTCATCAATCCCAGCGACCATTCTTTTGGCACTGCCGTGATCACCCCACGCTGGCTTTATGTGCTGGCCGGCGGCCACCCCCCTCTCGTTTGGCGATCCGGTCATCGTGGACGAGACGCTCGAAGCGCTGGTGCCCTCGAGCATCCAGGCGGGAGACTTCGTCGGCATCGGCATTCACACCGGAAACGCCTTGCGCGGCTACGAGGTCGGCCGCCTGGCGCGAGAGCGCGGCGCATGGGTCGTCTATGGCGGGATTCACGCGACGCTTATACCCCGAGGAAGCGCTGGAGCGCGGTCACGCGCACTCGGTGGTCAAGGGCGATGGCGATGTGGTCTGGTCCAAGGTGCTGCAGGCCTGCATGCAGGGCAGAGCCGAACAAGATTTACGAGGGCGGCAAGATCGATGCGGATCAGTTCGTTGCCGCCCGCTGGGATCTGCTGCCGCCGGACAAATACATGTGGGCGTCGGTGCAGACGGTTCGTGGCTGCCCTAAGCATTGCTCTTTCTGCTCCGTCTGGCGCACCGACGGTCAACGTCCGCGACAGCGGCCTTTTGAGAGCGTCATTGAAGAAATCGTCCAGTTGCGGCGGAAGGGCTTCCGCTATATCGCCCTGGCGGACGACAACTTCTATCCCGTGACCCTGACCGATCTGCGGCTGGCCCGGGAACAGAAAAACTACTCCAAGCTGGCGGAGCTGGAGCAGATCCGCAGCGATAAATTCGCGCTGATGGCGGAGTTGGCAAAGCTGCCGAAAAACATGGTTTTTTTCACCCAGATCACCATGGAATCAGCGGAAGATCCGGACTATCTCGATGCCATGCGGCAAGGCGAACATCAAGGGAGCGTTAGTCGGCGTCGAGGCGGTGACTCCCGAAGGCCTGAAGTCGGTCTTCAAGGAGTTCAATTTATCCGGCGAGGGCCTGGTAAAGCAGCTGCAGACTTTTCGCGCGCATGGGCTGCACATGTTGGGCTCCTTCATCTTCGGCCTTCCTTCGGACAAGCCGGATACCTTCAAAGCCACGGCCGATCTCGCCTCCCGGGCGGGACTTGCCTTTGCCCAGTTCGTCATGTTGACGCCCTTTCCCGGGTACGGTGGACTTTCTGCGTTGGGAGAAGGAGCAGGAGAAAGCGCCGGTGTATGTCGAGGGCATTCCGGTCACGCGTTTCTGGCTGATTCCGGCCGCGATCCGGCCCAAGATGTTCATGCCCCACGCGCTCATGAGTTCGCAGGAGATCAGCAACCGGACCCAGGGAGTGTGGGATCGCTTTTACAGCTTCTCCTCCATCTGGAAGCGTTCCGAGTGCGCGCCGACGCTGCGTGCCCGGATAGCCTTCTGCTTCCTCTCCAAGCTTTACCGCAAGATGTATGCCGGCACCGGCATCAGCACCGACAGCGCACGCCGGAAGAAAGCAAATTCCGGCGCGCGCTGGCTTTCCCGGCATACGCGCAAGTTCTTTACCTCAAAACCAATGCCCGAGCTTGCCATGCCGGTGTGGGCGGACGCGCCTGCCCGTTCGCCGGCAACCGGGATGAGTCCGTTCCCTGTCTTGGAGTAGGTCTGGATTCTACCTGCAACGGACAAGGGCTAATAGGAGCTGGCGAAAAAGGACGTTGTTGCAGGGACCGAGTCCCAACTGGACAGCACTGCGGCAACGGGGAATAATCTGAATCGTATGGTGCGCGGGTTTTCACGTTGCGTTCAAGTTGCGTTGATTTTCCTGGCTCCCGGTGTTGCGCTCTGGCCCAGCATGGAGGGCCGGTCGATCTCCTCGCACACGTCGGTGGAGCAGTCCACGCGGGACCCTCCCCAACATTCTCAGGACCGCCCCGGAGCTTTGCCCCTCCCTCGGTGGCGCACTCCCCATCTGTCACAGGCAAACCGGCCGGGGCACTGGCCCTCCTGGAACCCGGCCCATCATCCTGACCATGGCCGCGGTGGAGTAGGATATCGCGGGCCTTATCTCTACGCAGGTTACCCGTGGTTGAGTTCGTTCGGCTACGGTCTGCCGTTGGCGTACGGGGCCCCTACGGGAATGACCTGGACGATGAGGGCGGCCCCCAACCGGCGCCGCAGCCAGCCGACCAGCCTATGATCGATTACGGCCCGCAACTTCCGGGCCCGCAAGTGGCCACCAATGCCACCGCCCTTCCGGCCCGCGTACCAGGCGCCAGTCGAGACGGCTCCCGTGCATGCCCAGCCTGCCACAACCTTGATCTTCAAAGATGGCCGCCCGCCCGCACAGGTGCATAACTACGCGCTTACCGGCAGCACCCTCTATGCTCTCGACGGCGAGTCGCGGCAGGAAATACCGCTCTCCCTGCTCAATGTGCCGGCCACGGTCGAAGCCAACCGCGACTGCCGGAGTGGACTTCGCGCTGCCCGTCAGCCGGTAACCTTTCGATACGTACCCGTTGTTGTGTCTTTCTACAACTTTTGTACGTACACCTACAGCATCGAAGTGTCTCAATCTGCAACCTTTGTGCGATCAAATTGGCCGACGGTAACATGCTAGCCTTGCTCTGCCATGAAGTACCACATTCGACTTCTCGCATGCTCGTTGCTCCTCCTCAGCCCGGCCGTCAGCCTGGCTGGTAAGAAGCCCGTTCCAGGGCCGCAGGTCAGTCCCACTGCGATCTCTCCGGGCGCCGCGACTTTCCTGGACAACGCCATCGATATCATGCGGCAACACGCCCTGCATGGCCAAGGCGTTGATTGGGTTGCGCTGCGCACGGAAGCTTTCAAGCGCGCGGGCGGCGCCTTCAATCCCATCGATACTTACCCGGCGATCTACTGGGCCCTGGTACAGCTGGGCGATCCTGGAAGCCATCTTCGCCTGCCCCCCGGCCTTTATCCCGATCAAATCGCCCTGCTGCAACAGGCGGAGAAAGAGGCTCTGAATAATGCGCCGGGCGGCGCCCGGAAAGAGACGTCCATTCCCACTGCCTTCACCAGCCGCCGTCTGCCCGAAGGGCATATCGTAACTGCGCAAGGTAGGAATTTCGGCTACGTCGTGCTTCCCCGTTGCTCCGCCAAGGACAACGATGGCCTGCTGCTTTACGCCGCGGACGTGCGCCGCATTCTGACCGATCTCGCAGCGCAAAACCCCAAGGGCTGGATCGTTGACCTGCGGGGCAACACCGGCGGCAATATGTGGCCGATGCTGACCGGCATTGGGCCGATCCTGGGCGATGGCGCGGTGGGCTCATTCGTAGCCGCGGACGGAAACGTTACCTGGTTTTACCAGGATGGGAAGACAGGAACCCGCAATCCCGCGGGTCTGGAGACAGTTTCGCTGACCCTGGAGGACGCGCCCGTCCTCATGACCCCGTCCGCGCCGGTCGCTGTTCTGGTCGATAGCAGCACGGCAAGCTCGGCGGAAGCGATCACGATTGCTTTCCACGGCCGCCCCGATACCCGCTTCTTTGGCACCCGCACGGCCGGCAAATCCACCGCTGTGCAGCCCTTCAAGCTGGATGACGGCGCCGAACTCTACCTCACCACGGCCATCGATGCTGACCGCTCCGGCAAGGCGTACCCCGATGGCTTTACGCCCGACGAGGTAATCCCTTACAACAGCAGCTCCATGCCACCGGAGAGCAACGACGCGGTGCTGCAGGCGGCGCAAAAGTGGTTGGTGGCAAGCAGCCATACCGGATGCGCCGGCGCCTGCTCCGGCACCCACGCCCAAGAACCGGCGTAAGAAGGCCCCCGTGGTTCATCAGGAACTCGCTGCCACCCCGGCCGCCCCACCGCCAGCCCCGGCCGCTGCGGCCCGGCCACGCACCGTCGCTGCGCCGCCGGCCACGACCGCCGCTGCGCCGACCCCAGCTCCGGCCCCGGCTGCCGCTCCGGCTGCCCCGGCCCCGGTTCCGGCCGCTGCGACCGCCGGGCCATGCTACCGCGCCGGCAGGCAGGGCAGCACACCGGCTGCCAACCCGGCGCAGGATCAAATGGTGGCCAGCAGCACACCGGCTGCCCCGCCGGCGCCCCCGGCACCAAGCCTAAGGCCCAGCACAAGAAGGTCGTGGTTCACCAGGGCAGCTAAAGAATTCAGCTGACAAATCGACGTGCTCCCCACTGGGGAAAGGTGCTGGAACGTGCACCTGAACGGAAGGCGCACCCATCTGAGGTGCGCCTTCTTATTTATATTGGGTCATGGCGAAGGTGGTGGCCCTGTTCAGTTCGGAGCAGGGCGCCGCGGACCGGCTCATACCACGCTGGATTAGTGCTGCGCGCGCTGGGCCTGATTTACTGCTCAGCCTTCGTTTCTCTCCTGTTTCAGATCCGCGGCCTCATCGGGCCCGCCGGTATTCTGCCCGCGGACCGGTACCTGGAGGCGGTTGCCCGATCGTTCGGGCCTGGGATACGCCTCTGGTTCGCGCCCACGTTACTGTGGCTTAGCAGCGGCTCGCACATGCTCATGGCGATGTGCTGGGTGGGCCTGGCCGCTTCCCTGCTGCTTGACCGTCAACCTCTGGCCTCGTGCCATGCTGCTTGATTTGTTTTGTCTGCTTTCTTTCCTTCGTCAGCGCGGCCCAGGATTTTTCCGGCTACCAATCCGACGGCATGCTGCTCGAAGCAGGATTTCTGGCGCTGTTTTTTGCCCCGCCCGGCTGGCGCCCGGGCCTGGGCCGTGACCATCCCCCTTCGCGCGCCAGCCTGTTCCTGCTGCAGTGGGAGTGGTTCCGCATCTACTTCGAATCAGGCCTGGTGAAGCTGCTGAGCGGCGATACGGAATGGCGCCATCTGACCGCCATGGACGAGTACTACCAGAACGGCCCCCTGCCCACCTGGATCGGTTGGTACATCCAGCACTTGCCGCACTGGTTCCATTGGGCGACGGCGTTCGCCACGCTGGCGCTGGAACTGGTCATCGTCTGGATGCTGTTTCTTCCCCGCCGCTGGCGCGTGATCTGTTTTCTGATTGTGACCCCGTGGGAAATTGGCGTGATCTTCACCGCCAACTACACCTTTCTCAATTACCTCGTTCTGGCGCTTGGGATTTCTGCTGTTGGACGACCGCTTCTTCAGCCGTTGGGTAAAAACCGGCGAGCCCGCGGAGCAAGCGCCACCGGCACGCGCCGCGTGCTTACGGGTATTGGGCATCGCAGTGAGCGCCGTGCTGCTCACCCTGGTTGGCTACGTGACCACCGTGGAGCTGATCTCCATGGTCTTCGGCCGCCTGCCCTTGCCGATGCAGCCGGTGACCATGCTGGAGCCGCTTCGCATCGCCAACCAATATGGTCTGTTTGCGGTGATGACCCGGGGCCGCTACGAGATCGAGTTCCAGGGCTCGCGCGACGGGCAGGCCTGGGTTGCCTATCCCTTCCGCTTCAAGCCGCAGGCGCTCGATCGGGCGCCGGGAATCTATGCACCCTACCAGCCGCGCTTTGAGTGGAATCTCTGGTTCGCCTCGCTCGGTTCGTGGCAGCGGAAATCCCCTGGTTCCGCGAACCGAAGAGCGCCTGCTGACCAACGACCCTGACGTGCTGGCGCTCTTTGCCGGCAATCCCTTCTCCGCTGCCCCTCCACGCCAGGTACGCGCCGTGCTGTGGCAATACTGGTTTACTTCGATGGAGCAGAAGCGCACGACCGGCGACTGGTGGACCCGCCGGCTGCTGGGAATCTACGCCCCGGTGCTGGAGCGAGACGCCCAGGGTGGGGTTACCATCGTCGCTATGCCCGACGCGCTGCCTCCACGACACGACTAAGAGCCGGTTAAAATAGGTGGCAGAGAGTGTATGTTTTCTCCGCTTCCAAACCGGCGCAGCTGGCTGGGCTCAACCGCGCTGTCAGTCGCCGCGCATGCGGTGGTGGCAGTGGCGCTTTTCTTCTCGCTGCGGATGCATCCGGTGAAGGTCTTCAGTTTGCCGGGTACGGACCTGGGCACCCGGGTGGAGCTCACCTACCTGCCCGGCCGGGCGCCTGCCCCGGCGCCTCATCCGCAAACCAGGGTCAAGCCCAAGGCGCTTTCCGGGCCACTCTCCCCTCACCCGTCCTGGCGGCGGCACCGGCCGCCGTCCATCTTCCGCCCCTGCCACATCTTACGGTCACTGAGGCCGCCCCTCCCCCAATGTTTCCTCCCCCGCATCGGCTACTCCGGACTCGAGTAGCGGCTCCGACTCGTGGGGCTCGGGCTCGATCCAGATAGCTCTTACTACTTACTCCCCCAGCCCGGCGCCCGACCTTTCGGTACTCCCCCATGGTGTCCAGGGCGATGTGGTTGTCGATGTCACCATCGATCCCAGCGGCAAGGTCGCCGATCTTGCCGTTCTGCACACCCTTGGTTACGGCATCGAATCCAGCGTGATCGGTACCCTGAGGACCTGGACCTTTCGCCCCGCCACCAAGGACGGCACGCCCATCGCCAGCGTGCAGGAGCTGCACTTTCACTTTGGCCCGGTCTAAGCGGTATCAGGGTACAAGTGTAAACACCAGTAATAAAAAGCTCCTGAACCAGGGCAACCGTTTTCATCGCACCGTTCATCCACTCATCCATTGTTCATTGTCGAGAGGGTAACCGGGCCATTGGGAATGAGTGCGCGCATATTGCTGGTGGATGATAACCATATTCAGTCGGCCACCCGCCGGGCGATTCTGGAAGGGTGTGGCCGGGAAGTCTGCATCGCACCGCAAGGTCAGCAGGCACTGGAACTGCTCAATGAAGCGGAAAGCGCAAAGCCCATCGGCTTAGTCATCACTGACCACTTGATGCCGGTCATGAGCGGTCCGGAGTTTGTCGCTGAGTTAAGGCGCCGGGATTTCACGCTTCCCGTGATGGTGCTGAGCGGCCTTCCCGATGCCGAATCCGCCTATGAAGGGCTGGATGTGGTTTTCCGGCTTAAGCCATTCGATCCCGACAGCCTCATCCAGCTGGTTCAGGATCTGCTCGGCGAGTGCATGCGCCGCTCCGCTAGTCATGAGGCGGACCTACTTAAACCTCAGGGTGCGACAAGTGTGGCGGTCCTGAGCGGGGCCTCACAGATTACGGTGATGCAGCAGTCCGGAGTCGAACGGTCCCTGGCGGCTGACGACCCGTGTGCTCGCAGTTTTTCAGCGCCCGAGGTCTGCCATCAGACTCGCCTGGACTCGCTCAGCTTTGGGCCGCCATTGCCGTTCGCCGTCCGCCTCTGCGACAATCTGGAAGGGTTCGTGACCCTCTCATGCCGGAATTTGGAAGTTTTTCTCTTCTCCTCGCTCTTGTCCTGAGCGGCTACACTCTGGTGGCCGGCGGAGTCGCGTTGCGGCAACTGGCCACCGGATCCCGCGGCCGGATTTCCCCTGACAGGCTGGCGGAAACCGCCCGGCGAGCCGGCATCGGCAGCTTTTTTGCCGTCACCTGTGCGGCCGTCGCCCTGGTCTACACCGCCTTTACCAACGACTTCTCCGTCTCCTACATCCTTCATCATTCGAACCGCGCGCTGCCCGGACCCTACAAGTTCGCCGCGCTATGGTCCGGCCAGGAAGGGTCGCTGCTGCTCTGGGCGTGGTTGCTGACCGCCTACGGCTTTGTGCTCCGCCTGCGGCATAAGGTCGACGTTACCCTCACCGCTTACGCGTCCACCATCCTGGCCGGCATCCAGATCTTCTTCCTGCTCCTGCTCAACTTTGCCGCGCCGCCGTTTGCGCTGGTGCAGGGCCAGGCGCCGGCCGATGGCTTCGGACTGAATCCTCTGCTGCAGTATCCGGAGATGGTGATCCATCCTCCGATGCTTTACCTGGGATACGTGGGCTTCAGCGTGCCGTTCGCGTTTGCCCTCGGCGCGCTGATGATGCGCTACCCGGGCGAGAAGTGGATTCACATCACCCGCCGCTGGACCATGGTGACCTGGCTCTTCCTGACCTGCGGCATCTTCCTCGGCGCGCACTGGGCCTATTCGGTGCTCGGGTGGGGCGGATACTGGGGCTGGGACCCGGTGGAAAATGCCTCTCTCATGCCCTGGCTCACCGGCACCGCCTTTCTGCACTCGGTCATGATGCAGGAAAAGCGCGGCATGATGAAGAACTGGAACGTCTGGCTCATCTTCAGCACCTTCATGCTGTGCATCCTGGGCACCGACCTGACCCGTTCCGGCCTGGTCAGTTCCGTCCACGCCTTTGCCCAGTCTTCCATCGGCAGCTGGTTCACTGCCTTTCTGGTGATCGTGCTCTCCGTCTGCCTCTTCACCTTCCTGCGGCAGCGGGATCATCTCAAGTCGGAGCACAAACTGGAATCGCTGGTCTCCCGCGAGTCGAGCTTCCTCTTCAATAATCTAGTGCTGCTGGCCGCCTGCTTCACCATCCTGTGGGGCACGCTGTTCCCCATCATTTCGGAGTACGTGCAGGGCAACAAGGTCACCGTCGGCGCGCCTTTCTTTAATCGCGTCGCGCTGCCGATCGGGCTCTTTCTTCTCTTCCTTACCGGGATCGGCCCGCTGCTGGCCTGGCGCAGCGCCTCCTTCAAGAGCATCCGGCGGCAACTTTATCCTGCCCGGTGCGGCGATGGTGACCACCGCGATCGTCCTGATCGCCGCGGGACTTCGCCCCTGGAACGATCAGTCCACGTTCTATTCGCTGGTTGCCTTCTCGCTCGGCGCCGGCGTCATCACTGCCATTTCTTCGGAGTTTCTGCGCGGCGCCAACGTCATCCGCAAGCACACCGGCAAGAGCCTCTTCGCCTCCATGGTCCAGCTCACACGCCGCAACACGCGCCGCTACGGCGGCTACATCGTGCACTTCGGCGTGGTGGTCATCTTCATCGGCATTGCCGGCGGCGCCTTCAATCAAAGCCACGAGCAGGAAATGAACAATGGCCAAAGCATGACCATTGGGCCGTACAGGATCGTGTGCGAGAGTTTCACCCAGGATTCGAATTTGAATTACGATACCGAGTTCGCCCTGCTCGACGTCTATCGCGGCAACAAGAAGATCACCCAGCTTGCGCCGGAGAAGCGTTTCTACGCCGCTTCGCAACAACCATCCACCATGGTTGCGAATCACTCCACGCTGGCCTGGGACCTGTACGTGATCTATGCCGGAAAGAACCCCGACAGCGGCTTGCCGATTATCAAGGTCTTCCTTAATCCGCTCATGGCCTGGATCTGGATTGGGGTGATTGTGGTGGCGCATTGGCACCCTGGTCGCGCTGGCGCCCAACCTCAGCGCGGCGTTGGCTTCCAGCCGCACCCGCGTTGCCGAGCGCGAAGCCATCCGTCAAGGAGCCGCGGCTGGTGGATGAGCCGGAAGTCGCGGTTGCCGGCAGGAGTCGAGATTGATCGGCGTAGTCTTCTCGATCGTGGCTCGCAGTTCGCGCTGCTGGGCATCCTGATCGCGATGACGGCCGGCGCAACCGATTCCTCTGCCCGGTTCGACAAAGACAGCCACGAGATGATGTGTGTCTGCGGCTGCAATCAGCTGCTGGGCGAATGTAACCATGTCGGTTGCCCGGATTCCGACGGCATGCGCGTGCAACTGGCGGCGAGCATCGCCCGGGGAGATAGCGACAACGCCATCTTCCATCAGTTCCAGGAGCAATACGGACCGGTAGTGCTAGCCGCGCCGAGATTCACGCGATTTAATCATGTCGCCTGGATCATGCCGCCGCTGATGCTGTTTCTGGGTATCGCGGGCGTTCTGGTTATTGTGCGCAACTGGAAACTCCGCACGGTGCCCATGCCTGCAGTGCCGGATACACCCGCCTTTACCGCCACCCGCGACCGCATACGCCGCGAGACCCAAATATGAGCACCATTGCCTGCGGCGTTCTTCTGCTCGCCATCTTTACCTTCGTCTTTTATCCCCAGCGGCATACGGCGCGGCAGATTCCGAAGACACGGCTCGACTTTCTGCGCGAACAGAAAGACGTGTTGTACGAGAATCTTCGCGACTTGAATTTCGAATACAGTGCGGGCAAGTATACGGCGGAAGATTACGCGGCCCAGCGCGCGGCTCTGGAGAACGAGACTGCCGCGGTGCTGGCGGAAATTGAGCAGTTAGAGCTGCATGCCGCGCACTCCTGAAGCCTGCGCCGCTTCAGAGAAAGATGAGAATGAGACCGAGTCTTGCGATCGTGGGCGCATTCTGCGCCGTGTTTGTCCTTCGCCGCCGGGGCTTCCGCGGCCACCATTACGGGTACCGTCACCAACGGTACGACGCATACTCCCGCAGCCGGAGACACGGTCACGCTGATCTCGCTCGACCAGCGCATGCAGGAGATCGCCAAGACCACGACCGACGCCCAGGGCCACTTTTCGATCGATGCACCCGATCCGGGCATGCACCTCATACGCATCGATCACCAGGGCGCCGCATATTTTCAGCCCGCCCCGCCCAATACGCCCAATGTGAATGCGCAGGTCTATGATGTCGCGGCTGTGGTCGCCGGCGTGAGCACGGTAGCCAACGTAATGCGCGTGGAGACCGATGCGCAGGGGCTTCGCGTGACCCAGAGCTTCTTTATCAAGAACGACTCCAACCCGCCGCGCACCCAGTTCAGCAAGCATTCCTACGATTTCTATTTGCCGCCCGATGCGCAGATTGAAGGCTCGGCCGCCATGGCTCCCGGCGGAATGCCGGTCCAGTCCTCGCCCGTTCCTTTGGGGGAGAAGGGCCACTATGCCTTTCTTTTTCCTTTGCGGCCCGGGGTGACGCAGTTTCAGCTCAGCTATCACCTGCCCTACTCCGGCAGCCTGGCCTTTGACCAGCGGTTCGCCAATACGACCGACAGCTTCGTGGTGATGATGCCCAAGAGCATGAGCTTCAAGCCAGGCGGGGGCGTATCGTTCGAATCGCTGAATGAGACTCCCGGTGCGCTTACTTTTCTGGCGCGAAACGGCAGCTCCGATCGCATCCTTTTGCTTTCACCGTCTCCGGCTCTGGCGCCATGCCCCGCGATACGCAGGCGGCGGAAAGCCAGACCAATGACAGCTCCGAGCACGGCGAGGGAATGCGCGGCCAACGACACCCGACCCGGAGGCGGCCTCGGCGTGCCGATCGATACGCCCGATCCTCTCAACAAGTACAAGTGGTGGATTTTGGGCGGAATCACGTTGGTGTTCGCGGTGGGTGCGGGTTTTTTGCTGCGCAGCCCCGCAGACGCCTCCGCTACCGAGGCTGTTGCGTGCTCCCGCTATCCAGGCGGGTATGCCAGGTGGCCTGCTAGCTGCGCTCAAGGATGAGCTCTTCACGCTCGAGACGGACCATCTTCAGGGCCGTCTTACCGACACGGAGTACAACAGCAGAAGCAGGCGCTGGAACTAGTTCTGCGTCGCGCATTGGCTCGAAAGCCTGCCTGAACCGCAGATCTCTCCACTACGCTTCGCTCCGGTCGAGATGACAAATTAATCGAGCGATGTAAGGCCGTGTATCGACTGGAAAAACCGCAATTTACCCAAAACAAATTTGTCATCTCGACCGGAGCGAAGCGTAGTGGAGAGATCTGCGGTTCTACTGAATCAGCTGTTACAGTCCACTAGTGGCGGATTGACGTCAGGGTTTGCGTATCCCACATCTCGCAAAAGGCGCGAGATTCACTGGTGAACATATGCCAGGTTGTCGAAGCGCAATGCTTGCCCGTTTGTCATGTCGAAGGCGAGGGAGGTACTGGGATCACGCCAGCCGGTTCTCAATCGGCGAAGCTCCCTGGGCTTGATAGTGTAAGACCGTTCTCGGGTCTCCGGCGAACGAATCGTAATCGTTGCATCGCGCTCACCATCGTTATACACGTCCACGCCGGCAAAGATGTGCGGGGTGTAAAAAGCAAATGTCCCGTCGGCCGCGCCCGGATCTGACAACACCAGCGTAAACGTCCCGAATTTGCCGTAAGGTGTTCCTATTAGCCACTCCCCATTGCCCCAATCAATCACGCCGGAAGGATATTGCCCGGCCAAAGGCGTGCCGGCAGGAAGGTGTGGATCGTCAAAGGTAATGTAGGAAGGCGGGACGCGATCACTCTTTCCTTGAATATCTACGTCGCGCGAGCTCGTATGGCGAATGGAAAGGGCGTGGGTTGCATCCTCAAACGTATATCCCTCCCGGTCCAGGTCATTGCGGCGGGTGATGGCCTTGCCACCTACCGTAACGGAATCCGGCACAAAGTCAAGGCGCAGCACATCTGTCGAATCGGCATCAAACGTCGAATAAGTAACTGTACCGGCGCCATATGCAATCCTGGTGACATCCCCTTCCCCCCGTCAATCGATCCGTCGCGGGCAAAGCACCGATAAGGCCAGGGCGAAACATGTTCATCCCCCGGCTTGAAGTTCTTCGCCAGCGCGTCGGCGCAACGGATCGCGGCCATCAGGTATTTTTTGTTTCCCGTCATTTCATAGAGTCGAAGATATCCGTAGCCATCTTCACCCACTACATGGGGCTCCACGAAGTCCTCACCATGCTGACTCCATCCTGTGTAGCGGCGGCTGCCGGGATTCGCGGAAGGATAGGGCACGCGGGACCAGGCATACCCTTCGGGAGTTAACCCATTCTCCAGTTCGTAATCCACGAAGTTCTGGAGAAACTCTAACGTGTGCGGATCACCGGTATATGGATAAAGACGCTCGATGAATCCCTGCATCATCGCCCGCAGGTAGCCGGTCGAGTTGGCCCAATGCCAATCCGGAAACATTTCAAACGTCGTTCGGTCGAAGTCGAAGCAGCAGAAATAATAAGGCAGCCGTTGCCGGTTGTATTGATCCCAAACGATAGTCCACTGGGAAAGGAAATAACCTGAATAAGAGAATCCGGTGTTGTCCGGCATGGGCCAGGGCAAAAGCTTGCCTTGACCATCCAGCGCAACTGACCGTCCGGCGATTGAAGAAGCGTCCACAGTCGAGATGACCGGGAAAGACTGCGCGGCAGCTGCCGTCGTCACGCATAGAGATATGGCGAGCAGCATTTTTGCGGAATGAGAAAGCCGGGTCCTATCCATCCTGGTCAATCCTGGTCAATATTCACCCGCAAATTAGTATTGCAGCCGCGTGAAGTATACGGTACAGTACATTGAACAACGAAACAGCAGATTGAAACTCTGCTCCCATCCTTCGCCGGGGCGCAATGCCCTGCAGGTCTGCACACCAGTTTCTGTGACGCAAAACGGGCCCATCTCCATACAAAGAACACCAACGTTGGAGGGCGTGTCTTATGATCTCAGATCTATATCAAGTAAACACAATGATTGTAGGCGGTCGCAGGCTTAGGTTCTATCCAGCGGAAACTACTGAGCGTAACAGGCTGTTCATCTTTCAGCCGGCTGTAGTCTTTCTCCTTCTACTGGTCTCGGGTTTTTCACTCTCGGCCCAGCAAACCACCGGGAGTATCTCGGGACTGGTTACTGACACTTCCGGCGCCGCAGTGCCCGGGGTCAGCGTGACGGCGACCAGTACCGCAACCAGCACGGTAACCAAGGTGACTACCAACGGCGATGGCGTCTACAGGTTTGTGACGCTCCCTTCCGGAGGCTATACCATCTCCGCAGAAAGGGAGGGTTACAAGGCAACTGAGCTCTCCGGCATCGATCTGCAGGTTTACCAGAAGGCTGTGGTCGATATTGTCCTCTCGGTGGGCAATGCGACCCAAACGGTAACGGTGCAATCGAGTACGCCGCTGGTCGATTCCAGCACGGCCAGCCTGGGAACGGTTGTCGATGAGCAGTCCATTCAGGACTTGCCACTGAACCTTCGCCAGGTGGGCGCGCTCGCGCTCACGGTCCCGGGCACGGTCGATACCACGGGGCGGTCGCTGACCAGCTTAAACGGGAACGGATCGGGGTTTGGTGACAATAGCTATAGCGGCGCCGGCGGAGCCTCGGGCGGGAACCTGCTGCTGATCGATGGAATGATCTCGCGGTCGCTGAACAACGGCGCCTTGGCGCTCAATCCGCCGCCCGACTTCGTGCAAGGAATTCAAGATACAGAACAATGTATATGACGCCGCCTTTGGCATGACGTCAGGCACTGCAATGAACCTCATTACGCAGTCGGGCACCAACAAGATTCACGGCGCAGTCTGGGAATACTTGCGCAATCGCGACCTGGATGCACGGCAGTTTACCCAGACCACGGCGAACTCTCCCGAAAAGCCTGAATACATCCGCAACCAGTTCGGCGGCTCCATCGGGGGACCGATCATCAAGGATAAGCTATTCCTATTCGGCGGATATGAAGGGCTGCGTCAAATCAAAGCGGCAAACAACCAGAATCCGGTTCCGACAGTTGGTCAAAAGCAGGGAGATTTCAGCGGCCTGCTGAGCGGGACCACGCAAAACCTTTGCGGTGCGGGCGGCCCCGCCAATCTGGTTTACGATACCGGGCAGTTATTCGATCCCAAGACAGAGTCAACCTTCACTTGCCCTAACAGTGGCGCAAGCATCCTTGTGGGCACGGCCATTCCCAATAACAACATCTCAAGCTATCTGGGTGGGACGGCCAACTTCGATCCGGTTGCACAAAAGGTGCTACCGCTTTTTCATGACCCCGCGGCAGGCTCGGTGTTCTATCTCAACCCTGAAAATGCCACGGACGACCGCAACCAATACGATGGCCGTCTCGATTACAACCTGTCCGCGAGAGACCTGGTTTTTGGCCGGTACCTTCTTGGGACCGCTGACCAGCTCTTTCCCGGCCCCTTCAATCCGTTCAACAGCGTGCAGCACTTTAGGGGGCATAACGCGGTTGTTGGTTGGACCCACACATTTGGGCCGACGCTCATCAATGATGCACGCGCAGGCTATCAGGGAGATTATCTGAAGTACTCCTGCCAGGGCTGTCCCCGCGCGGCGGGCACGATCGAAAGCTTCGGGATCGCGGGGCTGGCCGCGGCGGTGCCGGCCTTTGAGGAATACCCGAATTTCACTTTCTCGAATTTTCCGGCGTTGGGGGACGGGTTCCCCGGGTATTTTCCGGACGTGATTCCGGACCAGATCTTCAAGTATGAGGACACGGTTACCAAGACGCTCAAACGCCACACCATCAATTTTGGATTCGACCTAAATTTCTGGAACACCAAGGGCGTTTCCGATCCGATCCATGCGAACGGGGATCTCAGCTTCAACGGACAGTACTCGGATCTCGGCGCAGAATCGAGCAACGCCACCACCGCATCCGATCTTGCCGATCTCGAACTTGGCTCTCCGAGCATGGGCCAATACACCAAGGGAGCCTTTGTCACCAACCTTGTGGGAGGGCGCTGGATCAGCTTGTTCGTGCAGGATAACTTCCGTGCAACGTCAAAGTTGACGATTGAAGCCGGCTTACGTTGGGAGTATCGCAAGTTGCCCGTAGACACAAACAACCAGGTCGCCGCTTTGTATCCGCTTTCGAAGAGTTATACGCCTGGCGATGCCTTGCTGCTAAGCGCCTTTCCGGCGGCGCAGAATGACGCGCTCTGCTCGCAGTCCTATTACATTTCCGCAGCCACCGGCAATTGTGTACTGGCAAGCTCGACGCAAAGAGCAGCGCTGGGTTTCACCGGTAACAAATTGCGTGAACTGAGCTTTGGTCCGAAACACGGCGACTTCGCTCCACGGCTTGCCTTCTCGGTGCGTCCACTGGATTCGGACCGGTTGATCTTTCACATCGGGGCCGGCGCCTTTTTCGATCTCCCGGCCTCCAACCCGCTTGGTTCCTATGTGAACAACAATCCGATTTCTACCCAGACCCCAACGTATTCGCAACCCTTCGGTGCGCCGCCTCCGCCCAACGGCAGCGGTGGAATCATCACCACGCCCAACATCTTCCTCGCCTCTACGACGCCCAACTTGTCTCAGATTAATTCCCAGATGCTGCCCAGCCCGTTCTACCACACACCCACTATATGGGAGTGGAGTGCGAGCACACAGGCGCAGGTACTTAGAAACACCGCGGTCGAAATCGCGTATATCGGCAACCGCGGGTATCATGAGGACTTTAACCACCAGGTTGGCAACCAGGCAAAGCCGAATACCGCATCCACGCAGGCGCAATTGCAGACTTTCCGGCCGTGGCCGGACTTCAACACCATCACTTACGATACCTATGATGCGTATTCCAACTACAATGCGATGACGATCAAGGTCACGCAAAGGACATCCCACGGGCTCTCCGGCCTCATCGCGTATGCCTACTCCAAGGGTTTGGATGACGACGGGGGCACTACGGACGGCGGCGCCATCAACGCAAACCTGGCCCCACAGGACGACAACAACCCGATCTCTAATTACGGGGTGTCTGACACCAGTATTCGCCATCGGATTGTTGTGAGCGGCATCTATGAACTGCCGTTCGGCCATGGAAGGAGCTTTCTGAACTCCAGTAATGGCCTGGTGAACGCCGTGGTGGGTGGCTGGGATGTTTCGGCGATCGTGCAGGCACAAAGTGGCTATCCATTCAGCGTGCTCTCGTCGAATGACTTTTCGAATACGGGATCGCCTTCTCCCAAACCGGATCGCACCTGCAGCGGCAAGGGGCCGAGAACGACCGCCGAATGGTTCAATGTCAGTTGCTTTCCCACCGCCGCCCTGGCCGCCGAGCTTGCCAATGGAACTCCACGTTTTGGCGACTCGGGGCGTAACATCCTGACTGGCCCTCGCCTGGTCGATCTGGATACTTCGCTCATCAAGCGCTTCTCGATCTTCGAATCAGTCAAGGCCGAGTTTACGGGGGAGTTTTTCAACCTCTTCAATCATCCGAACTTCGCCCTACCGAATCAATACATTGGCAGCAACATCGTGGGCCAGATTACGAATACCAGCCAGGCCTCCAACAGCCGCGAGATCCAGCTGGGGTTGAGGGTGATCTACTGATCGAAACCGGGGGCGTTGTTTCGTAATGGCTTCATCATAGGTTAGACCGAGAGGAAGAACGAGATGTGGTTTTCTCCCCAGGGAAGCCACATCTCAGGTTGCGTTCTATTGAATCTACGACTATCCCCGCTCATTCAAGGAAATTGCTTTGCTCAGGAGAAATAGTCATGTCAACATTACAAATCGATGGAGTGGTTCCAATTATTCCAACGCCCTTTCTTCCCCAGGGCGGGCCGGATTGGAACTCCCTGGGACGACTTTTGGATTTTGCCGTCCATGGCGGGGTCTGCGCTGTTTGCCTTCCGGCCTATGCCAGCGAGTTCTACAAGCTAACCGACTTAGAGCGGCGCGATATGGTCATCCATGCCGTCGAGCTCATGCAGGGCAGGCTCCCGGTCATCGGCCAGGTGAACCATGTTTCGGCGGCTTACGTAGCCGAGACGGCCCGCGATCTGGAACGTGCGGGTGCGTCCGCGATTTCTGTCGCGGTGCCGCGGCTGTTTGGCTTGCCGGAGCGTGACCTGCTGCGCTACTATGACCGAATTCTGCAGGCCATCTCGATTCCTCTGCTCATTCAGGATTTCAATCCAGGTGGACCCACCCTGAGCCTTGTCTTTCTTCAGCAACTGCGGAAGCAGCACCAGCATTTCCGTTTTCTCAAGCTGGAAGAGCCGCTCATGTCTGACCGGGTTCGGCAGATTCTGGATGGAACCTCCGGTGAGCTGGGTGTTTTGGAAGGCTGGGGCGGCATGTATATGATTGAGCTGATGGGTGCGGGCATTTGCGGTGTCATGCCCGGCCTGGCAGTCTCGGACATACTCCAACAGGTCTGGAGCCGCGCTCGCCAGGGAGATAAGGATGGAGCCTATGCGGACTTTGTGGAGGTGCTGCCTCAAATTACCTATAGCCTGCAAAGTCTCGAGTTCTTCCACCACACGGAGAAGGCCTTGCTGGTAGCGCGGGGTGTGCTTCCGGAGGCAATCATCCGCGAGGTGACGCTCACCCTGGGGCCTGATGATCAGGCGCACATCAAGTTCCTCAACCGCAAGATTCTTGAATGGCTCCACGATCACGCCCCGGCAAAAGTCTGAAATGAAATTTCGTAGCCAGGAATGGTTTGAGGGTCGAGACGAACTTGGGTTGCAACATCGCAGCGCCCTGCGCACGATGGGGATCGATTTCGCGCAATTCAAAGACCGGCCGGTCATCGGCATCGCAAACTCCTGGAGCGAGCTGAACAATTGCAACATGAACCTGCGCGATGTGGCCGCGGCCGTGCGCCGCGGCATCCTGGCAGCGGGGGCTCTGCCACTGGAGTTTCCGACCATTTCCCTGGGCGAAGAGTTTATGAAGCCTACTGCCATGCTCTATCGCAATTTAATGGCGATGGATGTGGAAGAGACGCTGCGCGCCAACCCTTTAGACGGGGTTGTGCTGCTGTGCAATTGCGACAAGACGGGGCCGGCGCAGCTTATGGGGGCTGCCAGCGCCAATCTCCCCGCCATCCAGGTGAATGGAGGACCGCGCAGCTCTGGCCGTTGGAAAGGCATTGAAGTTGGAAGCGGCACCGATCTTTGGAAGTATTGGGACGAGTACAGAACGGGGAAGATTTCGAAGCAGGATTGGCAGGATCTGGAGCAGTGCATGTCATGCGGCGCCGGCGCTTGCAATGTGATGGGAACTGCCTCTACCATGTCAGCCATCGCCGAAGGGCTGGGCATGATGTTACCCGGCTCCTCTACCTTCGCCGCCAACGATCCCGGCCGCATGACCGTGGCGGAAGAGAGCGGAAAACGAATTGTTGCGCTGGTCGAGCAAAACCTCCGGCCGCGTGACATCATGACCAAAGCCGCGTTTGACAATGCGATCCGCCTTTGTATGGCGTTGGGCGGGTCGACCAACGCAATCATCCACCTGGTTGCCATGGCAGGCAGGGTGGGTATTCCATTTGCCGCTGGAGAGATTTGATCAGCTCGGCCGGACCACCCCGTGCCTGGCGGATTTGAAGCCGTCGGGACGCCACCTGATCCATGCTCTGCACGCTGCCGGCGGTGTACCTGCGGTGATGAAGGAAATTGAACATCTCCTGGATACCCACTGCGTGACAGTAACCGGCAAGACGGTGGGCGAGAATCTCGATGGAGTAACCTCTCGCGATACCGGCGTGATTCGCCCGTTCTCCCAACCTTTGCGGGCAGAGGGCGCGATCGCCGTGCTCCGGGGCAACCTGGTGCCGAAAGGAGCGATCCTGAAGACCTCGGCAGCATCTCCGCATCTGCTCCGCCACCAGGGCGAGGCGGTGGTATTTGAGGACTACGCAGACATGCTGGCGCGTGTAGAAGACCCCGAGCTTGAGGTCACTGCCGACTCGGTTCTGGTGTTGAAGAATTGCGGGCCCAAGGCAGTTCCCGGGATGCCGGAGTGGGGGGCGATTCCCATCCCACGCAAGCTGCAGGCTGCAGGAGTGAGTGACATGGTGCGCATCAGCGATGCGCGGATGAGTGGAACCAGCTATGGCACCGTGGTCCTTCACGCCTGCCCGGAAGCCGCGGCTGGAGGCCCACTTTCGGTTGTCCAGACCGGCGACCTCATCCGGCTGGACGTAGCCCGACGCCAGTTGGAACTCCTGTTGCCGGGGGAAGAAATTGCCCGCCGCCTCAAAAAACAAAAGCCGCATGCGAGCCTTCACCTGCGAGGCTATCCAAAGTTGTATGTCGACCACGTTCTGCAATGTGATGAGGGCTGCGATTTTGATTTCCTCCGCCCAGCCAACGCTGCGGAATTGGAGTTTGTTCCTCCGGTTGTCGGACGAAGCTGACGAGCAGTGAGCGTGCGCGGAGATAGCTGGTACACTCATTTGGGCCAACTGCTCAGGACTACTATCGATGCCGAAGATCATCAAGAAACACTATCTTGTGCCTGCAATCAAACGGTGCTTTGACCTGATTGACTTACTCTCGGGCAAAGAGAAGGGACTGACCGTTACCGAGATTCATCGGACCCTGCACTTGCCGCTAAGTTCGGCTGCGGCCATCCTCTACACCTTGCAGGCTCTGGGATACATTGACAAGGATCCGGAGTCCTCGCGGTACACGCTTGGCACCAAGCTATTCTCCCTGTCCGCGAGGATGAGCGATCAATTCGACCTGGTAGGGCGCTCGCATGGTTTGCTCGAACAGCTTGCCGCCGAGAGCGGTTTCACTGCGCACATTGCGGTCATGCGCGAAGGGGAGTCGATGTACGTGGACCGGGTCCCAGGCAAGGGGCTTATGCAGTTTTCGTCCTATGTCGGCATGAGATGGCCACTGCATGCTTCTGGTGTCGGCAAGGCGCTGCTCGCATTCCTTCCCAAAGATGAGCTGGTCCAGACGTTGAAATATCTTCCCCTTAGCAAGTTGACTAAGTACACCATTACCGTGAAGCAGCAGCTGGAACAGCAACTTCGCCAGTTTCAGCGTCTGGGGTACGCGTGGGAGGTCAACGAAGGCGAGCCTGGGGTAGCGTGCGTGGCTGCTCCCATTTTTGGTCCGGACCATATTGTGCTGGCGGCAGTGAGCGTAGTGGGCACGACGCACCAGATAAGCGAGGACCGCATTCCCGAGCTCGGCGTCCAGGTGAAACAGTTTGCAGATGCGATGTCCACCCGGCTGGGTACAAAGCCGGCGGAGTCGAACGCTTTTGTTGCCGGGGAGCGCACCACCTCAGCCCTATGGAGCCGGTAAGATTGCCGGCTGCCTATTTCTGTGTTCCTCGTACACCGTGATCAGCAGCGTACTGAGCAATACCAGCACTCCGCCAAAGATCATGGGAAGCGTCAGCCGCTCATGAAGTACCAGTGCCGCAATCACCAGGCCGAAGAACGGAATCATATAGTTCGATAAGCTTGCCTGGGTTGCGTCCAGTCGGGTCAACACGGTGAGAAAAATTACCATCGAAAGGCAATATTGAAATATCGCCAGCAGGGCGATGCCAAGCCACGTCCTGGCCGTATAGGAAGCGATCTGATGAAAAGCGGCGGGCTCGGCGTAGAAGGTAATCGGCATCAAAAAAGCGATCACGAAGTAGTAGCTATAGAGCAGGACCTGCAGCGGGGTATAACGCTCCAGCAATTTTTTGCTGTAGACATTGTAGAAAGCACTTCCACAGACGCTGATAAATATCAGGAGGTTTCCCAGAAGGTAGCCCTTGCTGGTGAGATTCAGCTCTTTCCAATCGACTCCGGAACACTCCACCACTCCAGCGACTGCGAGAGCAAAGCTGAGCCAGCGCACAGGAGACATTTTCTCTCCCAAAATGAAATAGGCCATCACCGTTGTAGCAATCGGCAGAGCTAACATCAGGAGCGCGGCATTGGAGGCCAGCGAGAAACGCAGCCCCCAGGTGATGAATAGCTGGGCCACGACCTGGCCCAACACCCCGATCAGCATGAATTGGAAAGCGTCCCTGCCGAAGTTGCGCTTCTGGTCTTGCAGCGGGCGAGACCGCCCTTCCCAGCGCACGATGGGAATCAACAAAAGAGTGGAAATCAACATGGGAAAAGACGTCGCGGCAACTGGGCCCATCTGCTCCTGGACAATTTTGACCAGGACGAATTGGCTGGCCCACATGAGATTACAAAGCAGGAGAAGAATCCAGTCGCGCAGACGCTCAGCAGAGAACACGCAAGCTCCCTCGGGCTACTTTCGCCTTCAACAGTATAATGAAACTACCTTCAATTTGAAGGAGGACCTGCTTCCCCTTACATGGAGCGCGCCAGAGACTCACACCGACGCGCTCCATCGCTTCGGCGATTTACTTAGGAGGTAAGCCGGCGCTGAAGCCACCATCTACGATCAGGGCTGACCCAGTCATGAAAGAGGATTCATTGCCGGCGAGGAAGACCGCGGCCCGGGCTACTTCTTCGGGCTGTCCGATCCTCCCCAGCGCATGGAGCGAACCAGCTTCCTCGCGAGCCCTGGCTGGATCGGTCTGCGATTCGAAGTAGCCTTCCGCCAGTCCTGCATTGATGTATCCAGGACAAATCGCGTGGACTCGTATCCCTTCTCGTCCGTGATCAATCGCGATTGCCTTGGTGAATGCCAGAATCGCTCCCTTGGTCGCACAATATCCGGCGCATGAGGGCTCTACAAAGAAGCCGTTCACGGACGACATGTTGATGATGACTCCGCGCGTCTGCCGCAAGTCGGGCATGAAGGCGCGAGAGCACAGGAAGACTCCGCCTACATTGACCGCCATCTGCCGATTCCATTCTTCGGGCGAAGTGTCTTCGATCCTTTTGTTGACCTGGATCGCTGCGTTGTTTACCAGGATGTCCAAGGGTCCGACTTCCTTGCGCACAAAAGCCTGAAGGCTGGCGACAGATCCGGGATCTGCGACATCCGCCTTGAAAGCCCGGGCGTCACCCCCGTTTGAGTAAATAGCAGCCGCTGCTACCTCCGCCTTGGTTCCATCGATATCCACCAAAACCACTCGGGAGCCTTCCGCGCTTAGGCCATTGGCGATCGCGCGGCCGATGCCTGCACCCGCTCCAGTGACAACCGAGACTCTTCCCTGCAGTTTCAAGCATTTTCCCCTTATTGATGTTTGCTTCTATAGGATGAAACCGATGGTAAGGCGGACTTAGTACTGCGTCAAGCGGCGGGACGGCATCGACGCTTCCATCAACGTCGGGCACTGGTTGGGCTGACAACAGATTCCGCCACTACGGTCGGGATCACAATTCTGCTGAAGGGACAAGTTCTGGTGTTGCCAATAAACTGTCAGCCCGATTCGATGATCAGGTTTGCGTACTGCGTGGTGTCAGACGTGCGGATCAGCCCGATGGCTTGGGGCACTCGCTTCTTGAAGATGACGTGCGGTTCGTAGACCATCGGCATGCCCGTCAGCGCCGCAGCAAAAGCAGCCTTGGTCGCGGGCGAATTTACAGAGAGAAACTCTTCGGCCATGAAAGCCTGCGCAACAACGAAGTTCTTGCTCAGAGCCTGCAGTACGTCCAGGACCCGAGGTATGTCGTCGACCAGCGAAATGTCGACCGTCTCAATCTGCGGCCAAAATGGAAATCCCCGATCGGCAATGACCAGGGTATTCGTGTGCCGGATACGACTTACAAGAGAGTTGATGGCGGGATTGAGGATGCCTGTCTTGAGCACGCCACCAGAGTAAACTAAAGAGACACGCCACGCTTCCAGGGGATGAAGTCGTTCTGATCGAGCTGCTCGGCCTTGGTCCGTACCTTTCCGCTGGCTACTTTGAGGATCAACTCCAGGATCGACTCGCCCACCTGCTCGATCGTGGTTTCACCGCGGATGACAGCTCCGGTGTCGATATCAATGATGTCTGACATGCGTTCGGCAAGGCTGGTGTTGGTGGAAACCTTGATCACCGGCGCAATTGGATTGCCGGTCGGGGTCCCCAGGCCGGTGGTGAAGAGAACGACATTGGCGCCCGCGCCCACCTGGGCCGTCACACACTCAACGTCGTTCCCTGGAGTGCAGAGCAAGGCCAGACCCGGGGTGTCGTCATACTCGGGATAGTCAAGGACCGCGCAGACGGGGGATGTGCCGCCCTTCCTGGCCGCGCCGGCGGACTTCATGGCGTCGGTGATCAATCCGTCCTTGATGTTCCCGGGGGAGGGATTCATCTCAAATCCGGAGTGGACCGCCTTTGCCCGGGCAGCGTAATCACGCATCAGCTGGATGAAACGGTCGGCCTGGCTCGCATCCACGCAGCGGTTGATAAGACTCTGCTCCATTCCGCAGAGCTCGGGAAACTCCGCCAGGATCGACTTTGCGCCCAGGACGGCCAGCATGTCCGAAACATGCCCGAGCGCAGGATTGGCCGAGATGCCGGAAAATCCATCCGAGCCGCCGCACTTCAAGGCCACCGTGAGCTTGCTAAGAGGAGCGGGTTTTCGGGTAAGACGGTTGGCTTCCACCAGGCCTTCGAAGGTGGCGCGAATGGCTTCGGAAAGCATGTCCGATTCAAGCCCGGACTGCTGCTGCTCGAACATCAGAACCGGCTTGTGCAAGGCCGGGTCCCGTTGACGAAGCGCATCCATCAGGATGGAGGGCTGGGCGTTCTGGCAGCCGAGACTCAGCACCGTCGCGCCGGCGACGTTTGGATGATGAATGTAACCGGCGAGCAGCCCACAAAGCGCCTTCGAATCCTGGCGCGTACCGCCGCAGCCGCCCTCATGCACCAGGAACCTTACTCCGTCGACATTGGGAAAGACCCGCTCGGACCGGCTCGAAGTAAGATCACGTGCGCTCCGTTGCCCGCGGACCCTGATGATGCTGAGCGATCAATTGCCGCACTTGCTGGCGGTAAAGTTTTGGCCGGCCGTAGCCAAGCTCTTCCTCGAAGGCATCACGCAACGCTTCCACATTGCGGTTTTCGCAAAAGACCAGCGGAATCACCAGCCAGTAATTACGCGTGCCGACCTGGCCGTCCGCACGATGGTAACCGTCAAAGGTGCGCGAAGACCAACCCGAGACATCGGGCGCAGACCAGGAATACTCGCCCACCTTGGGGCCAAAGCCGGAGGCGTCATGCTGCACATTTCGCGTGCTGAGCAGGCCGCCGCGAGGGATCGCTTGGCGGACCAGCCCGACGATTCCGCCATACATGATGACCTCGTCTCCGACCGCAAGATCGCGGATGGCAAACTTTTGCTTGGCGGGTATGTCGGAGGGCGGAATATACTGCTCCCCGGCGAACGTGATGGCTTCCCCGGCGGGTAATTGGGTCAGCGCTACAAGGACATTGTCTTTGGGGTCGATCCTGAGTATTTTTTCGGCAGCCATTTCTTCTCGCCGGCACTCTGCCGTGGATATAGACTCAATGTAGCGCTTACTTTAACGACGGTCAAACGAGCAACGCAATCTCCCCTGAAAGAAACATCCCCTCATGAGTGCTTCCATTTTTGATTTGCAAGGAAAAACCGCCGTGGTTGTCGGCGGCACCACCGGCATCGGCCATGCTCTCTCTCTGGGCTGGCGGACGCCGGCGCGGATGTGGTCGCCTCTTCGCAGACGGGCGGAACAGGTGGAGCAAACTGCCGCTCAAATCGAAGCCAAAGGCCGTAAAACACTGCGCCGCACCTCGGACGTGCACGATCGAGCCACGCTCAGAAGCATTGCGCGATGAAGTCCTGAGGCAATTTGGCAAAGTGGACATCCTGATCAATTGCGCCGGCATCACCAAGCGGGCGCCGACGATCGACTTTCCCGAGGAGGATTGGGACCGGATCATCGACATCAATCTGACCGGCACGCTGCAGAGGCTGCCAGGTTTTCGGGAAACACATGCTCAGCCGCGGCTACGGACGCATCATCAATATTGCGTCGCTCTCCACCTACGTGGGACTGTTCGAGGTTGCCGCCTACTGCGCCAGCAAGGCGGCGGTGGGCGCACTGACCAAAGTACTGGCCGTGGAATGGTCCCGCCATGGAGTGCTGGTGAACGCCATTGCCCCCGGGGTGTTCCGCACCGACCTAAACGCAAATCTGCTGGATAGCACGGAGCGCGGACGGGAATTCAAGATGCGCACGCCCATTGGCCGCTTTGGCAAGACAGAAGAACTGGTGGGCGCGGCCGTGTACCTGGCTTCGGACGCGGCATCGTTCGTATCGGGCGAGATCCTTGTGGTCGACGGCGGCTTTCTGGCCAGCGGAGTCAACCAATAACGATGGAATACAGGAAGCTGGGCCAGACGGATCTTAACCTCTCATTGGTTGGCTTTGGGACGCTCTACGTTAGGCGATGTTTTCGGCAAACTCGACCCCGGTGAAGGGATCAGGGCTGTTCACCTGGCGGTGGACAGCGGCATCAACTTCTTCGATTCGTCACCCTACTATGGGATTACGCTCGCAGAAACGCGGCTGGGTGAGGCCCTGGCGGGCAGGCGCGAACGCGTCATCTTAGCGACCAAGTGCGGGCGCTATGGATTTGACGAGTTCGACTTTTCCGCCAAGCGCGTGATCGCCAGCATCGATGAGTCACTGCGACGGTTGCGGACCGACTACATCGATCTGTTTCAGGCTCATGATGTCGAGTTCGGAGACGTGCAACAGATTATCCATGAGACTCTGCCCGCCTTGCGGCAATTGCAGCAACAAGGCAAGGCGCGCTACATCGGCATCACGGGATATCCGCCGAAGCTGCTGCGGCGCATTGCCGAGGCGGCGCCGGTCGACAGCATCCTTAGCTATTGCCACTACAACCTGCTGAACACGGATATGGATGGAGTTTTGACCGCCTTCGCCCGGGAGCGTGGCATCGGGCTGATCAATGCGTCTGGTTTGTGCATGGGGCTTCTGACCGAACAAGGGCCGCCCGACTGGCATCCGGCGCCCCCGCAAGTGCGTGGAAGCGGGCAGAAAAGCGGCGGAGTTTTGCCGCGAGCAGGGAGCGGATATATCTGAGCTGGCGCTGCGCTTCTGCCTGGACCATCCTTTCGTCTCGAGCACACTGATCGGTCATGGCAAACCCGCAGCCAGGTGGAAACGAGCCTGAAGCTGCTGCAAGGTTCGACTGACAAGGCGCTGCTGGCCCAGGTCGAAGCCATTCTGGCGCCGGTATTCAATTATGTCTGGCCTTCCGGCCGTCCTGAGAACCAGGAGTAAGAAGAGCGACTCTCCAGTGCGTTACGATCGCCGAAAAACATTTCCACGAGAGGCCCGGTGAACCGCAGATCCCTCCACTTCGCTGCGCTTCGGTCGGGATGACAAAGGGGAGGGCCGCACTTCCATTGAGAGTAGTTGCTGAATGAATGGGAGCAGAATCTAATAATGACAGGGAGATCAGGGAACTGATATGAAAGCATTTGTGATGAAAGAACCCGGTGATGTCGCAATCGAAACAGTTGCCGGATGCAGTTGCTACCAATGACGACGTGTTGCTGAAGGTGCGCATGATCGGCCTTTGCGGAACCGACCTGAGTTCCTATCGCGGTAAAAATCCGCTGATCAGTTTTCCTCGCATCCCAGGTCACGAAGTGGCCGCTACCATCGCCGAACCGAGCAAGGCGCATCCGGAACTCGCCGCAGGCATGGACGTCACCCTTTCTCCTTACTTCGGCTGCGGCAGCTGCCCGGCTTGCCTGCGAGGCCGGCCGAATGCCTGCCAATTCAACGAGACGCTGGGCGTGCAACGCAACGGGGCGATGACGGAATATATCGCTGTGCCCGCGGCGAAACTCTATCCCGCACGGCTGACCATCAAGGAGCTCTGCCTGGTCGAGCCGTTGACCGTCGGCTTCCACGCGGTGGGCAGGGGACGCGTCACCGCGCAGGATGCGGTCGCGATCTTCGGTTGTGGCGGAGTGGGCCTCGGCGCCATCGCCGCCTCCGGCTTCCGCGGAGCCAAGACGATCGCCGTCGATCTCGATGATGCAAAACTGGCCCTTGCTCTGCGTGCCGGGGCAACCCACACCATCAACACCGCCAAAGAGCCCCTGCACGAAAGGCTGCTTGAACTTACCGGAGGCCGAGGGCCGGACGTGATTATCGAAGCCATCGGGCTGCCGCAAACCTTTCGCAGCGCCGTAGACGAGGTGGCGTTTACCGGGCGCGTGGTTTACATCGGCTACGCCAAAGAGCCGGTGGCCTACGAAACCAAGCTCTTTGTGCAGAAGGAGCTCGACATCCTGGGCTCACGCAATGCCCTTCCTGAAGACTTTCGTGAAGTGATACGCATGCTCGAGGAGCATCGTTTCCCGGTAGACGAAGCCGTGAGCGCCATCGTCCCGCTGGAGCAGGCGCCGGCAATGCTCAAGGCCTGGAGCGAAAATCCCAGCGGATTTTCCAAGATCATGGTGCGTTTCGACTGACCTCACCCGAAACGCCTGAGGTAAGCGGAGCAGAGGGCAACCGTTTGATCGGTGTAGGAAACGCCCAGGGATCGGGCCAGGTCGGTTTCCGCATGAGAGCCGACCCAGGCTACCAGCAGCAGCCGCCGCAGCATCACGAAGGTGGGAATCTCTTCTTCCTCGGCCATGCTCACCGCGGACACCGATCGATAGCCTTCCAGCCAGCACTCGATCAGGCCGGGCGCCTGGGGCAAGTGCTCGTAAAACGACAGCGGCGTAGCGGCGTCGTACATATACCAACCGAAGCCGCAATCATCGAAGTCGATCACTTTGACTTCGCTTCCGTGCAGCAGCAGATTGGCCAGGCGCAAGTCGCAGTGGGCCAGACCAAAGCGGTCCGGGCGCGCTGCCATAACGCTCCAGGCGCTCCCGGATCAACTCCGCCGTGCGGCCAAACAGATCGAGCCTGGCGGCGTTCATTCCCAGCCCATCGCGCCAACGGCCCCAACGCGGAGCCTCCCCCAAAGCGGTCTCGAAGTTCCAGGTGAATCGCTCAAAACCGTCCGGCCGCTGCCATGTTCTGCTATGTGCATGCATCTGCGCGGTGATCGCCCCCAGGGTCCTGAAACACGTGGCGCAGATCCATGCCGATCTCGCGGTTGGCGGCCGTTTTCCCATTCAAAAAGAACCATGTTTCGCTGTCCCCGCGCGACTCTGGACCCATTCTCCATTAAGCCCGGCTACGGGAACCGGAGTGGCGACGACGCCGTCCTTGCGCAAGGCAACCAGCCAGGCAATCTCGGAAGCCAGCGAACTGTTCGATTGGTATCCCGGCCGCTGGAGACGCAAAGCCCACCGTCTGCCGGAGGGCGCTTCTACCTTGTAAGTCTCATTTTCGGAAAGGCTGATGAGGTGGACGCTCGAGTTCCGGGGAAGATCGTAGAGGCTCAGCGCCTGCTCGGCGAGCTGAGCTTACCACCGCAGGCTCCTCTCCATGCTCACTCTGACACCGTCAGATAAAATCCTTTGACTTCCCGCTCGACTTCCCCGCAAACTAAGGACATCGGTCTTCCGGCCTTCCCTTCATCGTCGCTCGCAAACTCAGTTACCTTGAACCAGTTTTCTGGAGACGCACCACTGCCGCCCGAGACCACAGCTGTATTTGAATCGGACTCTCCCGCGGGCCAGATCGAATATGGTCTGCGCCATAACATTCTGACGCCCTGGGAAACCCTGGCCCAGTCGGTTGCCGCCATCGCGCCGACCACCTCGCCAGTGCTGACCATTCCGCTGGTTTTTGCCTTGGCCGGCAATGGCACCTGGGCCGCCTATGCCCTGGCCACCGTCCAGGTTACGCTGATTGCACTGCTCATCGGGGCCCTTGCACGCCGTTCCGCCTCCCCCGGCTCGCTGTATAGCTACGCCACGGATTCGCTACCCCCAGTGTTTGCCAGCATCGCGGCGTGGGCCCTGCTTCTCGGTTATGTCGCCACCGGCTCTTCGATCGCGGCCGGCTTCGCCCTGTATGCGAACGTGCTGCTGAAATCATTTACAGGCCACCTGGCGTCGCCTTCCCTGCTGGTTCTGGTCTGTGTACTTGCAGCCGCGACCATGGCCTACCGCGATGTGAAGCTCTCTGCGCGAGCCATGCTCTGGCTGGAAGGCGGCGTCGGTTGCCTGCATCCTGGTGGTGTTGCTTCTGGTTTTATGGAAGAACGGCTTACACCTCGATTGGCCGCAACTGCGGCTGCAGGGCAGTTCGATCTCGAGCGTTCGCCTGGGGCTGGTACTGGCGATTTTCAGCTTCGTTGGTTTTGAGAGTGCGACCGCGCTCGGCCACGAGGCGAAAGACCCGCTGCGCACCATCCCTCGCGCGGTTCTGCAGTGCGCCCTGGGCGCGGGAGCGTTCTTCGTCCTCGCTGCGTATGCTGAAGTGCTGGGGTTTCGCGGCACGGGCCTAGCCTTGGACAAGACCGATGCGCCGATGCACGTGCTTGCCAACCAGGCTGCCTTGCCTGTGCTTGGCATCGTGATTGACGCCGGCGCCATGGTCAGCATGTTTGCCTGCGCCCTGGCCTGCATCACGGCCGGCGCGCGCATCCTGCTGCTCATGGCCCATAACGGGCTGGTTCCGATGCATTTTTGCAAGACCCATCGCCGCAACGAAACCCCACACCTGGCCGTATTGCTCACCGCCGTCGTAGTCCTCGTCCCCACCCTGGTGCTCACCATCCTCGGCTATTCCGGGCCAGACATCTACGGTTGGCTGGGCTCGTTTGCGGTCTACGGATTCATCACCATCTATGGACTTACCTGCGTTGCGCTGCCGCTCCAGCTGAAGAAACAGGGTGCTCTGTCCACGGCGCTCTTGGTGACCGCGATTCTGGGAGGAGTCTCCATGGTGATGGCCCTGGCGGGAACTCTTTATCCCGTTCCCGCTCCGCCTTATTCCTGGCTGCCGTATCTCTACTTCGTTTACCTGCTCATCACCCTGGTCTTCTTTTTCCGCACACGGCGCAAGCGCAGTGCCGCAGCGGGCGCGATCGAAGATTTCTCGTGATCAGGCAGGTTCATTGAAATCGATGTAACTCAAAAGTGACCCGACGCGGCAGTCACCTTCATGCCGTCTGTTGCTATCATTGGGGGCATGAAAAAGGCCCTGCTGTTCACCACCGTTATGCTGTTCACGGCCTCTGCTTTTGCGGCGACTCACCATCATCATCACCATCACCATCACCACCATCGCCACGCTGCCACACCAGTAGCTCACTGCGGTGGAGAGGCAACGGTTGCACAGCCACCTGAGAACTGCGCCCGAAAGAGGGCCGCGCTGATCGGAGTAGGCGTGATCGGTAGTCAGGTGGAGGGTCGCTACCCGGTTGTTTCCCGCGCGGCGCAATGCGCCCGCGAATGCCTCGTCTCCCCGGGCATAGGCATCATCGGAAGTGACGATGAGCATCGGCCGGCTCTTGAGTGGCGTGATCTTGGCCATGAAGCTCCATTGCGACGCATTGGCGAGCGTTTCATGGGCCAGCCCCTCGGGCGTGCAGCCACTCAAAGGCGCCATTCCGTCTCGTTCGTAGCCGGCGCTCAGCGCCTTAATCGCTGCCTGTTCCTGCTCTCTGTGGAAGGGCCGGGGAATGCGTCCTCCAATGTCGGCAGCGGAGATAAGACCAACCCCCGCGATCCCCGGGTCGGCGGCCGCAGCCTGCACTGCCATGAAGCCGCCCATGCTGTGTCCGATGAGCACGATGCGCGACGGGTCCAGGCGCAGGATCCTGGCCATGGGGGCTGAACGCAAGTAATCGACCGCGGCCGCCGTGTCTTCGATGCCGTGAGAGAACGAGAAGTCTCCGGGAGAGCCCCAGGAGCCCCGGTAGTCGAAGTAGAGAACATCCCATCCGGCGCGGCGAATATCCTGGGCCAGATCAAGGTTGCGTTCGTTACCGGGAAACCCGTGCAGCAGCACCACCACTGGATGGGGACCCGCACCCGCAGCGACATAGACGAACGCGTTGAGCAGCGCTCCATGACTCGGAATTTGAAAACTCTGCATGGAGGCCGGACTGGCCGCTCCTCGAGAGGAGACCCGCGCCCAGAGGAGAACTAGAATGCCGATAGCGATCCTTTGCGGAAGCTTCGACCACGAGCGGATGGTTGTGCAGTGCTACCTCCAAACCGATGTGTGCGCCTTGTATACCGATAGAAGTTCGGATACAGGGAAATCGTTCAACGAACGGAGGTACGGGGGGAGTCGTGTTACAGGTTCTTTTCCCAGAAGGCGAGCATGGCGTTGTATCGCTGGAGAAGCGCGGGTGCATCGACAAATCCATGTTTGCGCATGGGAAAGAGCTCGACCTGGTAAGGCTTGCCGGCGGCGATCAGGGCATTCATAAACGCCTCCTCATTCTGCGGATGAACGTTATCGTCATAGGTGCCGTAGATCAGCATGAGAGAGCCGTGCAGGTCGCGAGCACGCGGGATCAGCGAGGCGCTGTCGTAGCCGGCCTGGTTGTTCTGCGGTAGCTGCATAAACGATTCACCCCACTTGGAATCGTAGAAGCGCCAGTCGGTCACGGGCGCTCCGGCGATGCCGGCTTTGAATTCCTTTGACCTGGTCATCAGGTTGAGGGTGATGGTGCCGCCTCCGCTCCAGCCCCAGACGCCGACCCGGCTTGCCGTCCACCCATGGCTGCGCCTTGAGCCAGCGAATGCCGGCAACCAGGTCCGCCGTTTCTCCGGCGCCAGGGCGGGCCGCCAAGGTGTTCTCGAGCGTTTTGCTGATCGCGGTGGCGGCGCGGTTATCGATCGCCACCGCAATGTAACCCTTGCTGGCCAGCACATTGTCAAAGAGGGTTTCGTTTTGCCATGCGTCTTTGACGGTGGGCGCGGAGGGCCCACCGTAAACATGCAGGATCACGGGATAGCGGCGCGTGGGATCAAAGCCCTTCGGTTTTAGGATCTGCGCCGGCATGGCAAAGCCGTCCGCTGCCGGAATGGTGGTCAGCTGCGGATACTGCAGGTCAGGCGGCAGCAGTTCAGGCCGAGGCGCGGCGAGGGTTGTCTTCAGCTCTCCGTCCGCGGCATGGAGCCGCAACGCCGGAAGGGTACGAATGTTCGAGTAGGCATCGAAGTAGCAGCTCGCATCGATCGACATGCCGATCTCGTGGGTTCCGGGTTCCGCGGAAATCCTCTTCAATCCGCTGCCATCGCAGTTGATGCGGTATAGCTGCCGCTCGACCGAGCCATCCTTGAGCGCGATGAAGTAGATCCAATTGTTGGCTTGATCGATCCCCACCACTCCCTGGTGCACCCAGAATGCGCCGCCGTGAGAGGAGACGATTGCCCAATTGCCCCTGGTCACCTGGTTGACCAGCGTTCCATCCGCGGCATAGCGATAGAGGTGCATGTAACCATCGCGCTCCGATGCCCAGAGGAAGTGACCGTCGCGCAGAAAATACAGATCGTCGTTTACGTTGACCCATGCGGGGTCGGTCTCGGTAAGCAATCGCTTCACCACACGCCCGTCGCGATCGGAAAGATACAGTCCCAGTTCCCTTTGGCTGTGATCCAGAGTCTTGAAGCTGAGGTGCTTTCCGTCGGGGAGCCAGTTCACCCGAAGCAGCCATTCATAGGGTTTGTCGCTAACTGGAATCCAGTGGGTGGAAGCGCTGTCCAAAGCAACGACGCCTACGCGGACAACGGGATTGTGCTCCCCGGGCTTGGGATAAGCCTGATGAATCACACGCGGGTTTACCGGGGAGAAGTCCACGAACGTGCTCACCGGCACGCCGGCCTCATCGGTCTGAAGATAGGCGATTGACTCCGAATCGGGTGACCACCAATAGCCAGTGTCGTGGCGGCCAAAGATCTCTTCCCAGTAAACCCAGGAGAGGGTGCCGTTCAAGATCGTCTGCGAACCATCGTGGGTGAGCTGGATCTCCTTCTTCGCGGACAGGTCCCACAGGTAGATATCGTTGGCGCGCACAAAGGAGACGAAGCGGCCATTGGGCGAGAACTCGAGGATCCTTCTCTTCCTCAGGCGTTTGGGTTAAACGGGAGAAGGTGGACGAATCCAGGTCCAGCAGGAAGATGTCTCCGTTGAAAACGTAGAGCGCCTGCTTGCCCGCGGCATTGAAAACGATGGGCCACGGAAGTGCGCCCCGAATGCCGGAGCCGGGCTCGATTGCTTTGAGCGAGGTCACAGCCCGCCTCATGTCCAGGACCGGACGCCGCTTGGCGGTGACGGGGTCGAGGCGTTCGAAGGTTTGCTGTGATTCCGGCAACCGCACGTCGTCCAGGATCGCCGTGCCGTCGTCAAGCCAAACGAACAAAGGCACGTCGTCCACCCTGCTTCCCGGACCTACTATCCACTCTGTGGTCAGGGTGGGCGTCTGGGCATGGAGCCAGGAAACCGCAGCCAGAACCAGAATCCCTAGGAGGAGGATCCGGCGGATATTGCTGAAACGCAGCATGCGCCTCGCAAACTACTCATTTTGTTGTTCTTAATGGTGGGCGCTGCAGGATTCGAACCTGCGACTTCCACCGTGTGAAGGTGGCACTCTACCGCTGAGTTAAGCGCCCTCCGGGACAACCCGTAGTTTACACGAACCGTCACCGCGACCCAATGGGGTCCTGGATCGGCAGGTGCCCGGCACGGGCGCTATGCTATGGTTTTGACGCAGCACTTTGCCACGCGGCCCTAAGCTGTTAGATTCAACATTCCGATACGCGCGCTTCGAACAATCGCATCCCCCCATTGCTGATTGTTCGCCCTTTACCTTTTTGTTACGGGACACGACTCCGGTTCACCATAAGGTCAACGGGCCTCCAGTACAACCAAGATCTGAAATAGGACTCCATTTCCCTCGGAGAAATTGAGAATGTCGCGTCTTTGGATGCTTTTCATCCTGGTAACACTGATCCTGTCTGCAGGGGCCTTTGCTCAGGGCCCTTGCCCGACTCAAGAGATTCTGGGTTCTGCGGCCAAACGGTCTTCCGACTTGGTTTGCACCGTACCTCAGGTTTACGGCGCCGGCGGCCTGGTGGGTATCGATAACGGCGGGCCACTGGCCGCTACGAGGTTCCACGAGGTTCACTTCCAGTCTTCGAGCATCAATAGCCTGAGCCCGATCAATGCGGAGATCGGCGTGCAACTCAGTCAGGTGCCGCTCGCGTCCCCCGTATCTGGGTTCATCTTTGCGAACGGAGTCATGCAGGAAGCCACGAGCTTCGGACCGGTGTTGGCGGATCGCGCCGAAACTCTCGGCAGGCGACGGATTTTTGTCGGCGCCAGCTATGAATATTTCGATTTCGATAAGGCGGATGGCGTCAATCTCAGATCGTTTGGGGCTGTGTTCACTCACGAGCCAGAGCCGACCATCTGTCAAACCTTTCCGTCGACCCCTTGCATCGATGGCGAGCCGATCTTTACGAACGACATTGTTAGCACGCAAAACCGCATCGATATCAAGGTTCACCAGGTCACCCTGGTTGGCACCTATGGCTTGTCAGACAAGCTTGATGTATCGATTGCCGTACCGGTCGTGGACGTACGTGTGGGGATGAATTCAAATGCCACGATCTACAATTTTGAGCCTCCGCCTGTGAACCACATGTTCGCGACGGTAACCGATAACCCGCGCGAAACCTATATCAGCCCGTTCAACGCGATCTTGACCAATAGCAATTCCGCAACAGGCATCGGCGATTTGAGGCTTCGTGGCAAGTATGTTGCATGGCGTGATGCAAAAGAAAAATCGGCGGTGGCGGTCGGCATGGACCTTCGTCTTCCGACCGGGGACGCGTATAACTTTCTAGGCTCAGGGACGTGGGGTTTACGGCCCTTCGTTATTTATTCTTATTCAGCAAGGATTTCTCCCCACGCCAGCGCAGGGTTTGAAGGAAACGGGAATTCTGTCCTGGCCGGCGACGTAACTTCGCAACCGGTAACCAAAGCCCACCTGCCTGATGTGTTCACGTACTCCGCCGGCGCCGATGCGTCCGTGCTCCATTGGCTCGGTCTCTCCGCGGATTACATCGGCACTTCACTGTTGAATGCATCCCGCCTTGAAACATCGACATTCACCGACTTCGACGGCAATGGCCACCAGAACATCAATACTTTTGTCTCGACGGTCAACCAGTCGAATATCTCGATGGGAGCAAAAGTGCGGCCGATTTCCAGGCTGCTGATAACCGGCAATGTCCTGTTCCGTTTGAACGACGCCGGTCTGCACTTCAAGCCGTCACCACTAATCGGCGTGTCGTACACGTTCTAGAGGGGTGCGATTGACCTGCCACGAACCCGGGTGCCCCATGTCTCGCTCGGTTTTCGCGAGATGTGGGATTCTACTGCACTGCGACTGGAATCCGTCCAGGTGGTAAAAGGGCGACCAACGGTCGCCCCCCACATCTCGCCAAAAACGAGCGAGATATGGGGCACCCGGGTTGGGTGGCAGGTCAAGATTCTTAAGGTCATTGCCACTCACATAGGCGATGCTTGAGTGACGCACTACACTAGCGGACAGAAGTGATGTGCCAGGACTTGTCCGTCTTTTTTCAAGGTCATCGTCACCTGCGATTTTGCCGCTGCATTGGTGATGATTTGCTGCTGAAAGGTGACCACGGCCACGTTGCCTGCTACTTCTGGACCTTTGGTGATCGCGTAAGTCAGCGTGACTTTGCCCGCATCGTGGAAAGCCGTGCGCAGCCCATTCACCTGTTTGGGACTCATATCTGGCCAGAGCTCCTGGAGCTTGGCCAGATCCTTGGTGTCATAGGCGGATTTATAGCTGTCAAGAACGCCACGAATGGCATCGATATCCTCGGTGTTATCGGAAACTTCGGTGTGACCGGGGAGCGGAGGAACGGCGAGGCGCCTGGGAGCCTGCGGCGCAGGGCGCTACCGGCGGGGCTGAGCCTGGCGAGCTTGCGTTGTCGCTTCGTCCTTGTGCCTGCCTGAGGGATAAGCTGCCCAGGTAGCTCTTGAGACTGGCGGCATCCCCCTTACGGCTATCCTGCCCCCAGGTGAGATCGTCGAGCAGAGCCACTGCGCGGTCGTGATATTGGCCCCTTGGATTTTGATCGAGAAATTTCTTCACTTGAAGAGGATCGGTTGTGTTCTGGATAGCCTCCCACTCCAGCCGCGCGATTTCGCCAGCGCAGCCGGCAGATGAGGACCTGGCGGGGAAGCATACTTCGCCGCATATTCCTGAAAGTCTCGAAGCTCCCGCCGCTGCTGGCCTTCGCCCAATAGAGCTCTTCAAGCTTGGACTCCGCCTGCGACCGGAAAGAGGAATTGGGATAACGGCGGAGGAAGTCTTCCACCGCTGCTAGTGTCGCCTGTGCTGTTGATACGATTCCAGGCAATCTGCTCTTCTGACGTCGCCGGAGCCGGCTGCTTGAAGTCAGCACGGTTGAGCACCACGGTTGCATTTGCCTTGAATGGCGAGGGTCTGCGACCAGCTCTTGATTTCCGGCCATGAGCCGCAGGCGATGGGAGCCAGGTGTCAGCTCCCAGGTACCCGGCGGCCCGCTCGCAGCAAGCTCGAACATCGTCGACAAACAGTTGATCACCGGAGTGCGCTCCTTTGAGAACCAGCCGGGCCATGACCGGCGCCTGGGCGCGAACAGGAGCGGGAGCTCCGGTAGAGGCGGTTCCGGGGAGAGCTCGAACGAAATTGTCTGGTCGTTGGTGAGGGTAACGGATTGGCTCCTGGAAACGTAGCCCTTGAGATCTGCTTTACACTGTAGGTCGATCCCCGGCGAAAGTTGAAAGCTGCAGTTCGGAGTAATGCACTTGCGGCCGTCCACGTCCACCTCAGCGCCAGCGGGAGACGTCTCAACGGTCAGGACGGAGACCTGCGGCCGGGTTAAGAACCTTGATCACGAACCCGAACACCACCAACAGCAGGCATGCAACGAGCCACAGAATAAGCAGCAGCCTGCGGGGCTTCATGCTGGGAGCGCGCGCAACTTGCAACAGCCGCTGCCTGCTTTTCTCTTGCTCCGCTGCTTTGGCGTCGCTTCGGCCGATTTCTGTGCGGTCGATAGCAACTTCTCCAGCTGCTTTTCCTGCGGCCATTGCTGGCAAGCAACCTCCAGCAGCGCTGCGGCTTCCTCGTAGCGACGGTTGCGGAGAAGATCTGTCCCTTTATCAATCGCAGCCTGCATCGCCGCCTTCTGCGCGCTGGCCTGACGCTGTGCTCTCCTGCTCTGCCTCGATCTGCTCTCTGCACTGCGGAAAGCAGGGACTGCAGTTGTTCGCTTTCAGGATACTTTGACCGCGGCTTCTTCAAGGGCGCTCAAGCGCCTTTGCCGGCCTGCCGCGTTTCCAGCAGCCTGGTATATGCCTTGACCTCCAAGATCGATCGCAGAAGCGCGCGCTGCCGCCTCATTGTCGCGCCCGTTCCGCCCGCTCCAGGCTGTCTTCTGCCCTAAGCAGCATCCCGCGGAGCTCTACGCTTTCAGGAAAGCTCTTGACCAACTCCTGCAGCTTCTTTACCAGCGAGCTGATCGGTTGTCTTCTGCTGGGGAAGCGAAGAGACGAGTCCTGCTCCTGAGACAAGCGACGCAGCTCGATCTGCAGCAACTTTGCCCGCGGCGAGCGAACCTCCAGCTCAACCTGCTCGCAAAGAGCAGTAATGGCCTGATCCGCCGCATGCCTATCTCCTTATCTGCACCGCGCGCTGTCTGATAGGCTCCAGGTCAGTCGGCCACCAGCGCCTGACTGACCGAGGCGCTCAGCGAACTCAATTCCTCGCAAATAAGTTCGTGTTCGACCCGGCGCCCATGCACCTGCGCGGACACGCGGACAATGATCTCCTGCAGGTCGTCGAGTTCGGGATGGGCGGACGCTGCGCTGCTGCGCCTCGGCGAGCAACTGCTCCGCCGCAGCTACGTCTAGAGCCATGCCAGCGCGCTGTCTGCAGCCTGGTTGAGCTCAGCCATCAGGCGGGAAATTTCCTGGCGGCGAGCATCTGCGGCCGCTTTCACCCTTTCGAGAGCGGCAGCGATTTCCGGTCTCCGCGGCAACGTGGAAGCGACCGCCTGCGCATGCTGACAAGCTGGGAAAGGCTGCGAGCGACCGGGCGCGCGAAGATGCGTCTTCCAGTTGCTCCAATTCCCCAATGCAGGCTTGCCGTTGAGCCAGACGGCGATTGACTTCATACTCGATCTGTTGAATCAGCGCACCGACCTGCGGCTCCGACGAAAAGTCTGCCGGAAGCCTGCGTTGCACCACCGCAAGAGTATCGGTCGCCTCGACTGAGCGGAACCGTGCTTTACCGATTCGGCAATTTTCGTCAGCTCAGCAATGATTCGTTCGTGTTCCTCTCCGCGCGCATCAAGGAGCCTGGCCACTTCCTCGCAGGCGCTCTGGACCTTTCTTTCGTGGGGAAACTCCGCCTTGACCTCCTGCAAGCGGTCTTGGCGCGCGCCCTGGAGTCAGGGTCGAAAGAGTCTTCGATGCTTTTCCTGAGATCCTGCAGTTCCGCGGACACTTGCTCCGTAGCCAGCTGTCGAGCGCGCACTTCTCTCGAGTATCGGATCGAACGAACTGCGGGTCTCCTCATCGAAGTCGATGCCCGATCAACATGCTGCCTTAGTTGTGAGGCAAGAACTTCCAGACGGTCGACTTCCTCCCGGCTCATCCAGCGCTTTTCGCAGTGTCTGCCGCCTGCCGTTGCGCCGCCTGGTTCTGCAGCAGCGCGCGCTCTGAACGCTTCTTTGGCGGCCAGAGATTCGCTGATCCTGGGATTGCCGCTCCGACTCGTCCCGCGCCAGCGACAACAGCGCTTCAAGGTTTGGCTCGGCGGGAAGCTGTTGCAAAGCGGCTTCGAGCATTTTGATGGCCGCAGCGAATTCGCTCCGATCCAACAATTCCTTCGCCGCCAGGCTCTGGTCCTGCACAAACCTTCGCCGCTCGGCAATATCTCTCTGCTTCTCTGCGATCGATTTCAATCGCTGCAGCGTCGGCTCGTTGGGAAAACTCCCCAGCCCGACTTCGCAGATGGTGTAGGCGGAGGAAAAATCCTCGGCCCGCAGCGCACCATGAATCTGGTCGGTTAAATCAAGTAGATCCTTGCGGCGCTGCTCCTGCTCCTGTCCGCGATTGGCCCATTGCAGCAATTCCCGCACATTCGAGTCAGCAGGGATCTAATTGCTCGGCCTTGCGCAAAGACTCAATCGCGTCGCCAAACAGCCGCTGCGCAATTCCCTGCCGCGCACTATCCACCAGCCCTTGCACCTGCAGCCTGCGCGACCGCTCGGACAGCTCCTTATCAATGATCTCCGCCAGGGCGCGTGCTTCGGCGCCATCGGTATCCAGACGAAGAGCCGCGTCCACCGCTTCTCTGGCCTCATCGAAGTCTCCGGCATAGAGAGCCGATTCGGCGCGGCGGAGTGAGTCGCGGACCGCCTTGCTACGCGAGATGGCCTCTTGTATTTCTTCCCGCAGCGCTGATCGAGCCACTGGTCGGCGGGATCCAGTTGCAGGGCCTGCTCCGCGCAGGCCAGCGCCTCTTCGTATTGCTGGCCGGCAAGCGCCACCTGGGCCTGGGAACGCATTTGCACGATCTGCGCCGAGCGCTGTTGTTCCTGGATCGCCTTGCGCACTTCCGCCAGTATGCGGTTTGCCTGGTCGTGGTGGCGATCCAGACGAAGGATTTCCTGCAGGTGAAGCTTCGACTCTTTCCAGGTCGCCGCGGTGCATCGCCGCTTCGGCTCTCTGCATGAAGTCGGCGGCCATACCCTGCTTGATTTTCTTTTGAATCTGCAGCAGGTCAAAGCCAAGTTCCTCAGCCGTTTGATACCGGTCGTGCGTCTTTTTGGCCAGCGCTCTGCTGACGCAGGCCTGCAGCTCGGGTGGAACGTCGCTCAGGTAGGTCGAGAGGGGGGCGGGGTCTTCGCGCAGTATCTTCACGAACACCGCCGCCGGATCAGTTCCCTTGAAAGGCAGCGCGTAGGTCAGCAGCTCATAGAGCATCACGCCGGCGGAAAAAATGTCGGTGCGGGCATCGATGGGCACGCGAGTTGATCTGCTCCGGCGACAGGTAGGACAAGCTGCCCAGAAGCTGGCCGGTTTGCAGGGTGGAGGTTTCGATTCCGACGACCCTGGCAATACCAAAGTCGACGATTTTCACGGTGCCATCCTTCAACAGGATGACGTTCGCCGGCTTAATGTCACGATGGATGACCTGCGGCTTGCGGTCGTGAGCATGTTGCAGCCCATCGCAGACCTGGACAAACAACTCCAGTTTGTCGACGATCGGCATAGGGGCGGCGCTCGGCAATGATGCGGGAAACCGGCTCGCCCTCCAGGCACTCCATCACCAGGTAGGGGTTCCCGTCCTGCTCTCCGCTCTCGTAAACGGTGACAATGTTCCTGTGTTGCAGGCTTGCGGTCGCGCGCAACTCGCGGTGGAAGAATTGCTCCAGCATGGCGCACTTTGCCGTCGCCGGCATCCGGCCGCTTGAGCATTTTGATGGCTACGGTTCGATTCAACGCAGCATCATGGGCGCGATAGACGATGCCCATCCCGCCCGAACCGATGACGTCGACCACGACGTACTTACCGATCTTCTGGATGCCCAGGATCAGAACTCTTCGCCAAGCCGCTCTTGGCTAGCTCCATCCGCTCCCTCTTGAATTCCGTGCGGCATTCTGATGACGGAATTTCGCTATGCCGCCGCCCCAATCAGGGCCCGAAAGCGAACCTTAAAAGCCGAGGTTCTAACTGGGTATCATGGTAACCCAAGGTTCTGAGCGGCTGTTTTCTTAAAGCAACGCCGTCAACCAGTCGTGGGAGCGGGCTTACCCCTATTTTTTGATAGTGCTGCAACTGCGCAGACCGTTTCACATATCTCATTGATTGCAGGCTGGTAGACGCCGGGTTGTCCCAAGGCCGCATATCCCACGAAACGGGGCGAGACCAGGGCCCGCGGCAACAGTTACAATCCATTCACCTTATGGCTATCTCCTCCCCCAGAGCAGCAAGGTTCTCCCACCCCCGGGCATCCGGATTTGGCCGGCGAAGGGGAGACCCCACAAAACTCTCCCGGCCCCGCGCAACCTAGTCAGGAGCGTGGGGTTACAAACGGTATGGGTACCTTAGCCATTACGCAGAACGGGTTCCAGGGCACCCAGCAGGGTGCGCCGGTCCATACGCCCGGGATCGACTGGGCGCAGCTCTCCGACGCGGAGATCATGTTACGCGTCCGGGAGGGTGACGATTCGGGCTTCAGCATCCTGATCGAGAAATACCGCAAACAGATGGTGCATTTCATGTTCCGGATGTCTCGTAACCAGGCGGTTGCCGAGGAGTTGGCGCAGGAGGTTTTTCTCCGCGTCTATCGTTCGCGGCAGACCTACCGGGCCGAGGCGAAGTTCAGCACCTGGCTGTACCGTATCGCGACCAACCTGGGCGTGAACCATGCGCGCGATACCAAGTATGAGCGGACCGCGCAGAATGTTTATCTCGATCAGCCGGATCCGGAAACCGGCACCACTCCGGATGTGGCCGACAATACCCTCAGCGTGGAACAGGAGCTGGTACGCGACGAGAGAATGAACGCGATTCGCAAGCACGTGATGGCGCTGCCCGAACGGCAGCGTACCGCGGTGCTAATGCACAAGTATCAGGAAATGGATTACAAGGAGATTGGTGAGGTTCTCAAGCTGAGCGAATCAGCTACCAAATCCTTGCTTTTCCGGGCTTACCAGACATTGCGCGAAAACCTGAAGGATTTTGCTTAAGAGAATTGAGGAAGAACATGACTTGCCCTGAGATGAAGAACAATCTGGCCGAAGCGGTCTTCGAGTCCCGGCCACTGGCGGACGAGGCCCGCAAGCACATCGCGGGGTGTGCCGAGTGTGCGGCCGAGCTGGCCGAAATGGAAGCTACCTGGAAGCTGCTGGACGAATGGCAGGCACCGGAGCCCAGCGCCTTCTTTGACGCCAAGCTGTATGCCCGGTTGCGGGCGGAACAGAGCAACCGCCCCTGCCAGCTTGTTTGAGCGTGCCAAGGCCTGGCTGCTTTACAGCAGCAACCTGCAGATGCGCCAGCTTGCGGCGGGCGCCATGGCCACGGTGCTGGTGATTGGCGGCGGGACGTTTGCCCTGCTTGACCACCAGCCGGTGCCGGTTGCTCAAACCTCGGCCACGGTGCGCGACTTGCAGTCTTATGATGGAAACGCCCAGCTCTTTCAGCAATTGAATGCGCTGGACGGGGACGAGGATAGCGCGACCGGCGCTTCGAACTGATGGAGAGTAGTGATAAGGTGCCGATGGGGCACAGAAACCGGGAAACGAGGCGCCCGAATACGACGGTCGACGTAACCGCTTCGGAGGGCACCACCATGGCAAGGCGCAACGAGCTCGAGGTAACATCCCACAGCGGGAAGCTCGCTCGGCGTGTGCTTCGCGGTGCTGCTGCTGGTACTGCCGCTCGCGGTGGCTCCCTGTTTTGCCCGGCCCGCGCAGCAGGCTCCTCGGCCACGATTTGAAAACAACCAGCAGGCCCACCTCGGCACCTGGTTGCAGCGGCATGGGAACCTGACTCCCGAGCAGCAGGAAAGAGCCCTGCAGAGCGAGCCAGGCTTCAACCGGCTGCCCCCGGAGCACGCAGCAAAGGCTGCTCGACCGCCTGCGCCAGCTCAACCGGATGCCTCCCAACCAGCGCCAGCGTACGGTCGACCGCATCGAGGCCATGGAGCACCTGAGTCCGCAAATGCGCCAGCAAGTGCGCGCCTCGTTCCAGGAATTCCATGCCCTGCCTGAGGACCGGCAGCGGCTGATGAAGAAGGCCTTTCGCGATCTGCGCGAATATCCGCCCGAACAGCGCGCAGGCGATGATGAACTCGGGCCAGTTTCAGGCTCAGTTCTCACCGCAGGAGCGCAGTATTCTGGGCAACATTCTTGCCGTTGAGCCCTATCAGCCGGTCCACGGGTCAGGGCTGGACAACGGGCTGCAGTACGGGCACTAGGCATCTCGAACAGCATCGAACAGCAGGTCCATGCCGAATGCTCTGTTTAAAACAGTGGAGGACTGCAGTTGGCACCTCACACGATTACCTGGTAAACGAGAGGCGCTGGGGAAGGCGGCTCGGCACTCAACGTACAACACCGGTCCAGTATAGCCACCACCGACTCCAGGCGCGTGTCGTCCTCCAAATACACCGTGAACAGCGTTTCGCCGGCGGCGACGTGGTCGCCAATCTTCTTGTGCGTTTCGACGCCTGCGTGCGCAGAGACGGCTTCCCCAGGCACGGTCCTGCCCGCTCCCGAGCGTTGTACAGCCCAGCCTACCTGGTCGCAATCCACACTGGACAGAAAGCCCGCGGATGGGGATTTGACCGGGTATTGATGGGCCGGCTTATGCAGCCATTGCGGACTCTCAAACCAGCGCCAGGTCGCCGCCCTGCGCGGCAATCATGCAGCCGAGTTTCTTGAGCGGAAGGCCGCCGATCAATAGCTCCTCCGCCAACTGCACGCCGTCCTCAGGGGTCGGCACTTTCCCTCCCAGGTAGAGCATCCATCCCGAAAGCTCGAGCGAAAGCTGGCGCAGATCCTCGGTGAGCGGATGGCGCTGGTTGCGCAGCACTTCCACCGATTCGACAATCTCCGCCGCATTGCCCGACATGCGGCCCAGCGGTTGACTCATGTTGGTGATCAGGGCGGCAGTCCTGGTTCCGGCGTGGTTGCCGGTGGCTACCATCAGCTTGGCGAGGTGGATGGCCTCTGCCTCCTGCTTCAGAAAAGCCCCGGAGCCGGTTTTCACGTCCAGCACCAGCGCGTCGAGACCGGCGGCGAGCTTCTTGCTCATGATGGAAGCGCAGATCAGGAACGGACTCTCCACCGTTCCCGTGCGGTCGCGCAGAGAGTAGAGCGTGCGGTCTGCCGGCACCAGCCATTCCGTCTGGCCTACGATCGACAGGCCGCAGGCGCTCAGGACGGCGAATAGCTCATCCTCTTGCAGGTGCGTTCTGTAGCCGGGAATGCTCTCCAGCTTGTCCAGGGTTCCCCCCGTATGACCCAGGGCGCGGCCGGAAATCATGGGCACATAGAGGCCGGCGGCGGCCACGATCGGCGCCACCAGGAAGGAGGTTTTGTCGCCCACTCCCCCGGTGGAATGCTTATCCACCTTGACCCCGGGCAGGCTGCTGAAGTTCAGGACCCGGCCTGAATCGCGCATGTGGGTGGTGAGGCTGTGCAGTTCCTCAGGGTTGAGGCCCCGCCAGACAGACGGCCATGAGCCAGGCCGAAAGCTGATACTCAGGAATGGAATTTGTCGCTGCTCCGGCGACCAGAAAGGCTATTTCGGCATCCGTCAAACGCTCCGCCGTCGCGCTTCTTCCGAATCAGATCCACCACATGCATGCAGCAGCTCTCCTGCTGCCATTACCGGCTGGGCGCCTGTCTGGTGTCAAGCCGCCGGCCGGTGAGCGGAGGTAATAGCACCCGGAGGTCCCGCGCGGGATCAGAAACTATGGCTCTTTCATAAGAAAGGAGATGTGGGCGGGGGCGGGAGTCATTACTACTTGCAGTTACCACAAGTCGGCGGTTTATTACTCAAGAACTATGGCGAATTCCGGCAGAAGAAGTATGCTCTTTTCAAGCGGCGATTTTCCAAGAACACTTTCATCGATTCTTTCGGGGGAGGGACTCGATGAAAGGGAACAAGGAAAATCGCCGTTCTCATTTTACGGCAAAGGTAGTCACTTGTTGGTACAGGTTCATTGAACACGTTCCCTTGTGGACCACTCCCTCCGGGTTTAGATTACTTCTGAATGCACTCAACGCTCAATTCGATCAGACCGGCAACTGGTTTCTCCGCATCAACGAATCCATTGGTCTCCGTAATTATCCCGTACTTCAAGCAGGAGGGATTTATCGCGGAGACGGTGAAGAGCGTCAGGCAGCAGACGTACCGTAACTTCGAGATCATCGTCGTGGACGACGGTTCTCCCGTGCCTGCCGCTGCCGTCCTTCAGGAAGGCAGTGATGTATTGGTGCTGCGCACAGAGAATCATGGCTGCGCTGCAGCCAGAAATTTCGGCTTCAAACAAAGTTCCGGGGAATACCTGGTGTTTCTCGATTCCGATGACATGTTGACGCCGGGAGCGCTTGAAGCCCATGTCAAGGCTCTTAGGGAAAACCCCGCGGCCGTGCTTAGTTTCGGCGCGCAGCGGATTATCGATGAACAAGGCAATGTCGTGCGGCCAGCGCAAATCTGCCGACCGCGCAAGGATTATTTTCTCAAGCTTCTTGAAGGCAATCCGATCGGCTGCCCAGGGGCTGCCATGATCCGCAGAGACGCATTCATTGAGGCTGGACGCTTCGACGAGTCGCTGCGAATTGTGGAGGACTACCCTCTTTATCTCCGCCTCGCGCGTCGTCATCCATTTGTCAGGCAGAGTTTTTGCGTTGTCGATTATCGCTTCCACCGGAACAGCTTGTCGCAAGATAAGGAAAGAATGCTTCGCGGCATCCTAGATTCACTCGACCATCTGGAAGCGGAAAATGAACTTACGCCCGCGCAACGAAAAAGGCTCCGCCATGGACGCGCCCGGTGGGTGCATGAGTTGCGTCCCAACAAAACGCTTACCTACCGGCTCCGCGGGCTCTACTACAGTTTTCATGCGATGCTAGGGGTGCCGCTGCGCACCTACTTTTGCTCTGCGCGGGCGTCCGCAAAGCGGCAGGGATGAGCAGCTGCCCCACGCAGTGCCAGCTCATCCTCAGTCTCTCAAACCCGCTGCAAGGTTGTTAGATCGAAGTCTGGCCAGGGCGAAGTCAGAAGTAAGTAGCCCTGGAATGCGCCCTGCCACAATGCGGCAAAGTTGGAAAGGCTGCGCTCAAAGAGGATGTGTATGCATGACTGAATGCATCAGCAACATCTTTCCGATTCGGATAGAGAAACGGCTGGCGCGGACTTTATCGCGCATGTAGCCATACATCAAGAACTCGTTGCGCACCTCTAGAAAATAAAACCGGTAAGATCGACGGTTGAGGAAGCGGTCGCGCATTCGCTGAAGCAGACCAGGATAGCCTAATTTATTGACCTTCTTTAAGAAGCATGCCTCGCGAAGGTAAATGACGCGGGTGTGTTTGCTGGCCATGTAGCCGTAGGCTAGGTCGTCTCCTTTAAGAAAGAAGCGCTTATCCGGAAAGCCTATCTTGGAAACGATCGGGCGGTGTATTAACATCCCTTCAAAACATCCGGTCTGCGCGATGATGTAATCAGGGTTTTGCGTTTCACTCGAGGTGGTTGGGCGACCCGATTCGTCGAAACTGGCCCACCTCTCCCAGCCCTCCGACTGCCCGTCTCTGTATACCTTACAGCCCTGTATACACTGCGACACGTTGGCGTACGAAATCATTCTCTCGAGTGCTCCGGGCATCGGTTCTACGTCGTCATCCATTAACCATAGCCAATCAAAGCCGGCTTCATAGGCTCGCTTGACGCCCTCATGAAATCCGCCTGCGCCGCCGGAGTTTATCGGCAGCCGGAAGTAGTCAAATATACCCCTCTCAAGATAACCCTTCTCCGCCAACAACTCGTATGTTCCATCGGTGCTGGCGTTATCGACCAGCACGATGCGGCTTACCGGAAAAGTTTGAGCAAGCAGCGCATCAAGACATTCACACAGCAGTTCTTTTCGGTTGAAAGTTACAACCACTGCCGCAACAGCGTCTTTCGCTTCTTCCACCACTATAAGCTCTCCTCTATCGGACGATCGCCGTTTTGGCGTGATCGACATCTGTCCTGGTCGGTGTGCGAGAGATGATCTTCTCGAACACCATTAGTGCGCGGGCTACTACCTGGTCCATGTTGTAGTAACGATATTCTGCCAACCGTCCCACGAAAAGGACATCCCGTTCACACTCCGCGAGGGCGTGGTATCGCTGGTAAAGTTCCTGATTCTCCGGGCGTGGCACCGGATAGTAGGGATCGCCTTCATCTCCAGGGTATTCACGAACGATCGACGTGCTGGCGTGCCGTTGACCGGTCAAGTGCTTGAACTCCGTGATGCGCGTAAACTCATGGTCGTTGGGGTAGTTGACGGTGCCGACAGACTGAAAACGCCTAGTATTCGGGAGGTGTTCATGGTCAAAACGCAGCGACCGGTAGGGCAGTTTGCCGAAGGAGCAATCAAAGTATTCGTCGATCGCGCCGGTATAGACAAGGAGGTTCCAGGTGGCGTGTTTGCGGAAATCCCTGAAATCCGCGCCGAGCTCGACGCGGATATTGGGATGTTCGAGAATCCGAGCGAACATCGCCGTAAATCCATCCGCGGGCATTTTCTGGAATGAGTCACCGAAATAACGATCGTCCGCGTTGGTGCGGACGGGAATCCGCGCCGCGACGCTCGCATAGAGTTCTGAAAGATCAAGACCCCATTGCTTCCGGGTGTAGCCGCGGAAAAATTTCTCGCAGAGATCGCGGCCAACACTCGCCAAAACGGAATCTTCACTGGTGCGGATGGGCTCGCGCACCTCGCGTACGCGCGCGTAGTGCTGGGCTACTCCATCTTCATCGAGTGAAAGCCCGTAGAGCCGGTTCACCGTAGTTTGATTAATTGGAACCGGATAAAGCTCACCATCTACCTGGGCGAGCACTCGGTGTTCATAGGGGATCCACTCAGTGAACCTCGATAGGTATTCTGAGACCGAGATAGCATTGGTATGGAAGATGTGTGGTCCGTATCTGTGTACCAGGACACCGTGACGATCGAACTCGTCAAATGCATTTCCCGCAATGTGTTCGCGCTTGTCGATCACCACAACGCTCATGCCAGCGGACGCGCAGCGCTCTGCGATCACGCTGCCCGCAAATCCAGCTCCCACAACAAGAACGTCAGTCCTCATGCGATAGACCTCCAGCTGCTCCGAGGATTGTGCTACAGGTTTCGAATGAAATCAGGCGCACGATTTCGCTTGTATTTTGACTCCCGAGACTGCTCATCATATTAATGTTCAAACACCAAGTCTGGGCCAGATCGGGGCGAATGGAATCCCACTGAGATCGGATTGGCCGCCACTGCAAGACCGCAGCACGCGAGAACATAGATGATTGACAGCAAGTTATTTGGAAAAAGAACGGTGGCTTCGTCGATATTGTAGAGAAGCGTTAAGAACAGGACTCCGGTATACCACTCCACTCCGATGGAGCGCCCGCGCCGAAAGCAACTCCAAGCATCCTTAGTTGCTTGGAATAGTGTAATAAGGAAAGCGGCCAGGCCGACAATTCCAAGCTGGAGAAGAATTTCCAGCATTCCATTGTGCGCGTATCCAAAAACCCAATGATTCGCAAGGATAAGTTTTGCGGACTCTCCATTTAACCCTTGCCAGAATGCATAGAATCCATAACCGAGAATGGGTCGCTTGGAGATGGATTGTATGATGCCCGCCCAAATCGCGGTCCGTCCTGTGAGGGTCAAGTCCCGCCCGAGAAAGCTCAGCACTGCCGCGACATAGGGCACGCCCAGATAGATGACAAGAGCACAGAATGGCATGCCAACCATTGCGAGAACAAGTGCGGTTCTGCGCTCGAGCCTTCGGGCCAGGTAGATAAGGACCATAAACAGCGTGTAAAAGGAGCAAATTATCAGCGCGGTGACGGCATGAGCCATCACAATACTCGTTCCGACCAAAAGGATGTACGCAACACGCCAGAGGTTGAAACGGCGATATCCAAAGACCAGCGCGGGGCTCAACAAGAAAGTGAGGCAGTTCGCTGCGTTGGTACGACCGGTAAAGAGCCCTCTCCATGAGCCCGCAGTTCTTACTTCGAAGTTAGCTACGCCGTAACGAGGAAAGAAGATTACGAGAACTAACCCCAAAATGCAAACCGCCGTTCCCGTAAGCATTGTAAGGGTCATGATCTGCTCTGGTTCGAACTTGGCTATAAGATAAAAAGCAAACAACGTGCCTATTAGATAGAACAGCCCGTTGTAGGCGGAGCGAAATGGGTTTTGCGACCAGACAGCGGAAACGATCGTCAGCAATGCCAGGAGAGTAAGCATCTTCATCTTCAAGGCAAGAGAGAGGACACGCTCCCAATTGAGGGTAAGCAACCACATGACGATGGAGTAAGCGATACCGGGAATGACAACATATCCAACGATACCCATGCTACGGGTGGGCACGAGGCCGGAGAGAGACGTTCCTTGAGAGAGAGTTTCGTTATAAGGATTTTCGAACCAGAAATTTCCGCTGACAGCAAAGAAGATGAGCGGGAGTACCAGCATCCAACCCAGAAACAGATGCGTGACTGGCATCGGCCGTAGATTGTGGCTAACGGTCAGTTCTTGTCAGGGCTTTTACTAACGGCATCGGTTGCCTCTCGTTGGAAAATTTGCCTCACCGACGCACTATCATTGAGTATGACTATTTTCATTGATCTGCCTGCCGATCTCGTCTTGCTGCGCATTCAGTTCTAAAAAGAAGTAGCTTCCCGGAGAGCCTCGGCCGTCGCGCGAGGTGCGTGCGCGCCTCATCGGCCACCTAAGTGCATTTTGTTTGCAAACATAATGCAGGTCTGCTCAGCGCCCATTCCAGCACGCTCCAATTGATGATTCCCAATGCACCATCGGTTGCGAGACTCGCCCATGCGGCACCGTGCCAGCCGTGGCCCGGTATCAACCAGAGATTTAAGCCGAAGTTGAGCGCGACCGCAGTTATCTGTGCCGTGGTTCGATATCGTTGCAGACCTGCGCCGGTCAACACGCCGCCTGTGATGCCATGAATGCTGCGAAAAACAGGTATCAGGCTTAACCACCGCAAAGCAGATATGCTCTCCGCGAAGCCCTTGCCTACCACGAGCGGAATCAGCGGAGCGAGCAGAAACATTCCCACTGCCGCAACCATACTCGTCAAAAGGCCGCGCTTGAGCAAGCGGCGCCCGAACGTTGCCGCCTCTTGCAAGCTGATCGCGCCCAATTGGAATAAGCGTGGCTCCAATGCTATTGAACGAATGAGATGGGCATCGTTGCCAGATCGATAACCCGGTAGGCCATGGTGTAGATTCCATTTGCAGCACTCATCCCGTAATGGCTAAGCATCGTCTTATCGAGATCGTTGTATGCAGTGTCCGCGGAGGCTGAAATTGCGTACTCGGCACCCTCCACTCCGCGTTTCAGAAACAGTCGGGGTATAAGGTTGGGGCGCGCCGAACTTAACCGTCACCATGCTGACGGCAGCAATGGCTGCCATTGCCGATACTACAGCAGACGCAACCACCCATTGGAGCGCCGTCGCGCGATGCAGCACGACTAGCATTGCTCCGGCTGTTAAAGTACGCGTCAAAGAGGTCAGCAGGTTCAGCGTTGCAGTAATTCTCATTTCTTCAAAGGTCTGAAAGACCTGGCCAGCGCCGACAGTCAACTGTTCACACAAGCAACTCGCAATCGCTGTCGGGATGATGAGAGCAGCACTGCCCGGGGGCAATCAGGTGACGGGCTGCAAAATGCAACACCAGGATCAGGAAGCTACTCATGCCCAATGTGACCAGTAGGATGTTGCCCCAGTAGACTGCAAACTGAGTGCGATCTGCGGAAACATGGCGAATGAAGACGATGCTGCTGCCCAACCTGCTATAGTTCGTTACCATGTTGACCAGCGCGATCGCCCCGACGACGACTCCATATTGCAGAACACCGAGCAACCTAGCAATCAGGACGAAGTAGACGCCTCGCAGGACGTAGCCCATCCCCTGTCCAAGAAACATCCACCCAAAATGACGTGCAAACGAACCCTGTGCGGAGACAACTGTCGTTACACGTGTCCGCCACCCCTTCACGATTTCAGACCGGCGATGAAAAAGTTCGTAAATGATCGGCGGACATTTTCCCCATAACGAAATGGTCGCGACTTGCTTGCAACGCCTCTCTTTCCAAGCCGTTCCCGGTACGAATCGTCTTCCAGAAGCCCTTAGTAGCGCTGTTGCCAGGGCCTCTTTATCGTTTGGAGGGACCATGATCCCCCCGCCGTAGGCAAGCTCCTCTGGAATCCCACCCGTCTTTGAAGCCACTACAGGTAGTCCCGATGCCATCGCCTCCAGAGGGGCTCATGGGAAAGGGGTCGTTCCAGATAGAGGGACAGCAAGAAGATATCCGCCTCTCTGAGCAAGGCGGCAAGCTCATGACCAGTTCGATAGCCTATAAGTTCCGTATTGCTGGGCCGCGTCTTTTCCAGGCTTTTGACATAGCGCGTCCGCCTGCTGTTGCCAAACGCTGATCCGCCGACAATCGTGCACGTCGTCTGAGATGCCCCTGCGTTGCAGGATACCCATGGCCCCCGCTTGAATAACGTGCGCTCCCTTGTAGGGTACGAGGCGCCCGGTAAAAATAATCTGCGGCACGGGCTTTCTGTTTCCTGCCGCCCTGCACTAAACTTATCGTCATCAGCCCCGTTATAGACAACGTGCGTTTGTTGAAAATGGTTCGGATACGCTGAAGTCGCCTCCTTCCTGAGGAACTCGCTGCAAAAGACAATCGGGACATGCTTCAATGTCGTGGTTAGTGCTTGCGGCTTCGCGGATGCAGAAGCGAATTGTGCATATGCAGCACCATGCGGAGAGCCGCGCTCCTCAGCAATCTTTGCGAGTACATCGGCGGTTTCCGGCCGATTATGAATGTATAGGATATCTCCCCGGTTCAGCTTTTCAAACAGGGGACGAAGAATGCGCAGATAGATTCTTCTTTGTATTTCCCAGGGAGATCTATACAAGAGCGGATGAACTTGAGAACAACGATCCCAGCTGGGAAGGCGAAACAGGCGCTCAGCGGGAAAGCCCCAAGAAGCATCAAAGGAGGGACAGATGATCGTTTCGTTTCCGTTTCTTAGAACGTTTGCAGCCCATCTGGAGATTGCGCCCCCGCTAAACTCAGAGAACGCCTCTCCCTCGTCAAGAAAGTGATAGATTTTAGACATTCGCCGCAATTTACCTCACGTATAAATATTTGACGCGTGATGTACTGTTTGAGCACATAAGATCCTCAGGATCGACCTCTGCCCACTCAACCGAGGGCCAGCTCCGTATCCCTCGGATCCCACTAGTTGCCTGCGCCTCTCTAGGGCAATCGAGGGATCCATCGAGCCACCGGTACTAAAAACGGATTGTGGGCCCTAACATTTGCAGATCGCTTCCGCGATTTGAGATCGATCACTTTAGTGTAGATGACGGCTGAAGTAGCGGCCGCGGCGATGCCCGTCAGTCCAAGGGCGGCATTGCGTAAGTAACTGAACGGCACGTAGACAATGTCGCCCGCCTGCAGATGAATATCGGGCTTTTTCCCTTTTTGCATGGCGCTAAAAGGAACGGGGTCGCTCTGATAGCCGCCCGCGCTGGTGCGCCGAATCAATCGGGTGTGGCTGGGCACGGCCGAGCTATGGGTGCCCCCAGCGGCGGAAATCGCCTGCAGAACTGTCAGCGTTCCATCGTTGTTGGTCATCGGGTAGCCTCCGGGCCGGCCCACGTCACCTAACACGTACACGATGCCTGCTTTCGGCACCACGACCTTGTCACCCGGGTTTACCATGACGGTCTGATCCAGAAGATCGTCCGAGCGGTTCGATACGTAGTAGGATATCTGCCGGTGACTGGTGTGGCGTTCGATCGTCACACGCCGGTCTGCCAGATCGGTCAACCCTCCCGCGAGACCAAGTACATCCACCACAGAGCGCGGGGTGTCGATCGGGTAAGAACCGGGCCTTACAACCTGGCCAAAGACGGTTACGTTCTGGGTCGCATATTGGGTCACCGTAACCATTACACGTGGGTAATACATTACATGCGACTAGATAATGCCGCTTCGATCGAGCGCGCAGCTTCACCAGGTGTCAGAGAGGCCGGCTTGATCTTCCCACCAAGTACGAGCGGAAGCTCTCCAGAATCGGTCACGCGCGCGTTTTCGTTCAGATCAGGCGTGTCAAACACCTGGACATGCACCACATCCCCCGGTCCGATGACCAGGCTCTCCTGCTGTGCAAATAGAGTCGAGGTCAGGAAGAAGGTAAATAGAATCACTTAAGCATTTTCATATTTCCCCTCCTTGCCCCAGCGGTTGAAGTCGCGAAATCCGTAGTAATCATGGTAGGCGCTGGATCCCTTCGACAACCGCGTTCAGCACAATGCCAACAGGCCTCCTGGAATAGATGGACAATAGATCGTGGGCACGTACCCAGCGCGGTCTTTGTCGTCACACCGATCCGAACCACCTGGATCGTCTCATCCGCCATCTCGCTCAGCACGCGCGCGTCGGCTACCGGCAGCACCGGGGGGGCATCGATCACAATCACGTCAAATTCCTCGCGTAAGGTCGTCAAGAGCTCCCGCATGCGATCGGACTCCAAAAGTTCGGAGGGAAAAGCGGCAACGGCTCCCTCCGGCAGCAGGTAGAGGCCGGGAACCTGGGGATGAACGAAAATCGCGTTTTCGTCTCCTGCGATTCGCCGGCCGGCAAAAGGCTCAAGCCGCTTTTTCCGGGCAGTCCCATGCTGGTACGTATCGCGGGCCGCCTCATGTCGGCTTCCAGCAACAAGACGGTTTTCCCCTGCTGCACAAAGCTGGCGGCAAGATCGATGGAGAGCGTGGTCTTGCCTTCACCGGAGACAGCGCTGGTCACCAGGATCACTTTGGCCGGCGTCCGGTTCTTGACGCGAGTCAATACTGAGCGGAGATTGCGAACGGTTTCGCTGAACCGGGATTTTGGGTTAGCCCAAACCTCGATTGCCGGCCCCCGGCTCTCAAATTTGGGCAGGACGCCTAGCAGAGGTAAGCCCATTTGCTCAATCATCACTGCGTCTTGAACCGTGTCATCCAACGTGTCGACCACCAGCACACCGGCCCCGCCCAGGAAGAGCCCGAAAGCAAGTGCCGCCGCTAAATACAAGGGCACGTTTGGCTTCTTTGCTTTAATCGGTACCAGGGCCTGATCCACAATAGTAATAGTGTTCGACTTGAGACCCTGCAGAATTCCTGCTTCTTTCAACCGCTTGAGTAAGTCTTCATACAGCGTCCGGCTATCGTCAGCTTCCTGCCGGGTGATGATGTATTGAATAGCCTTATTGTTCAGTGCATCCGCTTTGACCTTCTGGCTGTTGTAATTTTGCTCCGCATCCTTCGATGTCTGGTCAGCAACCTGGTAGTCATTCTTCGCTCTCTCGCCGATACGGCCTATTTCTTGCTGGATGGCGTTCTGAAGACCGTTAATATTCGCCTGTGTCTCTCCAATTTTCGGATAGCCAGGGCCAAACTTGGTCTTCATCTGGTCTAACTGGCCCTGCAGCGAAGCCTCTTGACCGCGCAGGTTCTGGATCGTAACCAGTGAATTAGTGATTCCGGGGACGCGGCCCCGCCGAGCGTGTTTCCAGCCAGGCTGGAGAGCATCTCGGCATCCCCAGACTTCGCTGCCTGATAGATCGCTTCCTTCAGGATACGGTTTTGGGCGGCGTCGCTCAGCGTTGTAGCTGCCCTCTGGAATTGATCCAGTACTGCCGAATAAGCCTGTTGGCGCCCATTGGCGTCTGTTGTTCCAATGCTGTAAATGCCAGACTCACGCTGCATTTGTGCAACCTGCGCCTGCAGGCTTTCGCTCCTGATGCGCAACTCGGCGAGCTGCTTGCTTAACGATTCGGAGGCCGCTTCCGTCGCCTTATATCTGGTCTCAAAGCTGTAATCGATCAACTCCTGGACCATTTGATTCACGACCGCAGCGGCAAGCGCAGGATCAGGATTGAGGTAGTCGATCTCAATCAAGCGCGTCCCTCCCACGGGTTTTACGATCAGGTTCTGGTGAAAGGTCTTTAACGCCTTGGCTACCCGCTCGGGTGATCTTTCCGACCCTGACGGGGCTTCGCTTGAAGAGGACCGGAACTCGCGCGTACTCTCGAGACCGAGTTTCTTGATGGCCCGCAAAGCGAGTTCGTTCGATTGCAGAATACTGGCTTGCGTTTGAATGTTGATGTCTGCGTCCAAAGCGTCTGTTTGAGCACCGCCGGAGCCTATCAGGCTATCCAAATCAAGGCCGTCAGAGCTCTCCTTTTGCACCTGGATTGTTCCCGTTGCCTCATAGCGCCGGGTACTGAGGACGCAAAACAAAGCAGCAAGCGCAAAAACCACTCCAGCGGTTACATAAACGAAAAGACGTCTGCGGCGAAACATCTGCAGCAGATCGCGCAGCGTCAACTCCCGCTCCTGATAAAGGCTCAAGGAGTCGTCAGTTTGGTGGCGGGCTGTGTACCGGTCTGGTTGCATTTGTTTCACACCTTCAGCGAACATGCTAGGGCCTGTCACGACGGCACCGACTGCACATTACATGGTTGAAATGTGCCCGTCACTATGGCCTGAAAGCCGCCCGAGCCCCAGTTCGGTGATTTGGTTAATCGATCGGCCCGGAAGCAGCTACTCCGTGCCGCGCCAACTAACTCCGTGCGAGAGGAGGAGCGGTGCTGGATCTCGCGCCGGAACCGTTTTTCCATTTCCCCACGGCCACGCGGAGAGATAACAAGGACCGGATTTGGTTGACTAGGGATCTCGACGAGATTTTCGTGCTGAGACAATCGTGATCTGGAGGCGCAAACCCAACGCACAGGCCGCAATTTATACCAATCGCGCCTGAGCCTTCCGGGCGGGACAGTTACCATTTAGATTAAAGTGGCACTGCTGACTGGGTTCAGCTTAGCCCAGAGCATCAGCCTGATCAAACAAAAAAATGGACCTCTCGGACATACTTTCGTAACGGGTATCCGTTGTTTCAACATTGCCGAGCGGCTCGCCGACTGATAGTATTCCGACGCTTTTAACCCTCTCCTCTTGACAATCGGCCAAAACTGAAACGCGAAAAAAAAAAGTGTGACTCGCTCGGGCCTCATTAACGCTCAGCTTTTGACAACGAATTCCGCTCTGGTTTTGGACTAACATATCCCCGTTGGTTCAGGCCGGTCCTATGCAGATCCTGCCAGAATCCGCTGATAAACCTCTCTGTAGTCATGGGCAATTCTGCTTGGATCACTCGAAGCCTTCAGGAAGTGAAAGAACCGCTCTCCTTCCTCGATGGCATCCTCCGGGTGTGTGAACCACTCTTCAAGAGCGTCGGCAAGTTCTTTGACGTCTCCAAACCGTACGCCGTTTCTCAGTTTTCTGCCTGGAGGGAGGAGATCGATTGAACCAGGAACCGCGGTCAGTAGAGAGGGCCGTCCGGCAGCAGCTGCTTCCAGGGTAACAATACCCTGCCCCTCTACCTCGCTTACCAGCACAGCGAACAAGCTGTTGCCGATCATGCTCGACACATCGGTTGTGAAGCCTAAAAGCCGGATCAGTTCCTGCGTACCATCTCTATGGATCTGGGCCTCAAGTTCGCTTCGCAGCGAGCCCTCCCCCACTAGGTCTAATTTATAGCGGTAACCCCGGTCACTAAGCAGCTTCCAGGCGGCTAACAGATACGTATGTCCCTTAACCCGCTCAAGGCGTGCAATACATACTGCTCTTGTTTTCACTTTATCCAGCTCGATGCGCGGCGGCGTCTTCGGAAAATGAGCCGGGTTGCCTATACAAGCAAGGGCCCTTCGTCCTGCGGTCTCAATTAAATTCCTGGCAACTGAGGGCGTGACGGCCGTCATTCGACGGGGACGGAGCCATCGGAACCACACCGCATACGGAAATGCCAAGTGACCCGTATACAACACCGGGAGGCCGGCTGCTTGAAGCAGCACAGATACGCGTCGATGGTGACAGTGAACAAGATCGCAGCTTTGCAGCTTGAACCACCTCTTGAAACGAATGAGTTCGCTGACGACCCGGATGGGGCTGGATGACTTTAGGTCAAAGCATTCGTATCTTCCTGGTGGAACCCAGGACAAATCCTCCGAAACGCCGTCGTCTACGCAACCCGCGACGCAGTAATCAACGTCTGTCAAGGCTTGAGTGATGCGCCTGATAGCGATCGCCGCGCCACTGCTTCGGTAGAAGTTGTCATTCACCATGCAAATACGCATCGATTACGCTCCATAACCTCCACGTGTTTTTCAAAAATCCAAAGCGTTATTCATTCCTGTCCTCGAGAACAGAACCCAAAGCATCGAAGGTCCGGCCAAGCTTGAAATATGCGCTTCCCAATTGGACCAGAACGAACCAGGGTTCGACCAAGTAACGGTGCCACAACCGGGTAGGCTCGGCGAGCAACCGATAAAGCCATTCGAAACCATTGTTGCCCAGCCACCGTGGACAGGCGGGCGTTTTTCCCGCGATGTAGTCCATTGTGCAACCGCAGCAGGAGAATATAGTCCGGCGCAGCAATGCGGTCCAGGTTTTCAGTGACCCATGTTTCCTGTGAGGCATTCCCATTCCAACCATAAGGACGTCCGGCGCATAACCGCGAATGTCGGCCAGAACGTCCTCGTTTTCGGCGCCTTGAGTATCAAAGTATCCGTGATGAGTGCGAAGCTGCAATCCGGGGATGCCTCTCTCGAAGAAGAGTTGCTCCTCTCTCGGCGACGCCGGGCTCCGATCCCAGGTAATAGATTCGCCACTCGCGCTTCTTGCGGCCTCCGCAGCCAGCAGAGGCAAGAACTCCACATACGCGATGCGGTTTTCATGCTTCAACTTAATCCCGAACAATCGTAAGAGCGGAATCAATGGCAGCCCATCGACGTGCGTGAAGTCTGCTCGGGCATGATGGTCTCGTATCTCCGAATAGCGATGCAAGCCGTAAAGGTAGTGCATATTAAGGTTTGTGACCACATACTTCGCCTCGTTCACGACAGCTTCGGAAATAATGGCCAGCAGGTCATGCGTCGTGATGGCCTGCACTCGGATGCTAAGCATGTCAAACGTGGGAAACTGCCCCCCTGATCGCTCGGGGATGGAAGCCGGTAATGATTGTCGAGTAATCATGGAGTAGGGCTCCTGTAAGCCCACAATTAAGACAGCGCGGGCGAAGGGATTAAGTTATTTAGGACCTGGTTTCAGACCGTGCCACATGGGATAGCCTTGTCGGCGCTGTTTGAGGGCCCTGGAAGGATGCCGCTTTGAGCCCCGAGGAGCATCTGGGAAGCCAGCGCACAATTATCGTGCGCCGCAGCTACCCCTTTCTGCTCCGGTCTGGGCTGATCAGGTATTCTGGTAATGGACTCGTGCGGCTGAATCGCCGAGGCATCGAATGGATAACCACAAACGGTGCCCGTTTCTCTGTCTTACAGATTCATTGCGCAGTAATGATGGGAACGCATTCGACTGATCTCACCAGCCACCCAGACACGCTTCGCACTCTCACTTAGCTGTGAGGATTGACGACTTTTTCGTCACCTGCAAGGTGATCTCGCGGTCTGTATTGCTTCGTTCGTGATGTTGCGGTACTGTAACTTCTTTGGCTATAAGCGTGAAGTGGAGGCGCAACCCCAGCCGCACAGGACGCAATTTGTAGCCAACGGCGACCGCACTTTCCGGACGGCCGCAGTTACTACTAACTGAATAAAGTGGCACTGCTGACTGAAATCAGGTTAGCCCAGAGCAGGGGCCTGATCAAACAAAAAAAGTGCTTACGGCTATCTTTCGTAACGGGTACCTGCTCGCGCAACATTGTCCAAGAAACCCACTGAGTGATAGTATTTTTGGCCGCCTGCTGCACGGGTTCTGCCAGCGCAAGCATGAGTTTATTTAGTTACAACTACTGTGTCTTTAACAAGCAGTTAAATTCGTCGACCTCTTGTCGCAGCTTGCCGACTTATTCCATCTTTACGGGAGCGATCGAGCTTTAGACTGGCCCACTTTGACGGACTTTCTCGGGGGTAGGCAGCGCAAGAACGCGATTACCCTGATAAGTGTTGCTGGGGAGGGCGGTGCATGGTCAACGCAGCGAAACCGTCGTGGGTCGATGGTCTTTTCCGCCGTCTGCGGATTGGGGTGCGTGGTGCGGAACTTCTTCGAGAATCACCGGTTTACCGCTAATTTTGCCGCGGCGAGTAGCTAGCTCGCTTCGAGACCAATCGAGTTTGGGAGTCCCTTCCAGCGATCCCTGTAATGCGTTGGTTGGGTCAACTCCGGATCCGGGGCGGTTTTTTGGGCAAGAAATAGAGCAGATGCGCCAGTTGTCGAGATGCCGCGAAGTGCGGTTGACAACGCCCAGATCGGAAAGGTTAGCGTCTTCCTCAACCATGTAGAAAAAGACCCAGCCGAGCCCATCTCGACGACCCTAAACCCCAGCTCTTGCATCATCATAACCATCTGTTCACTTGTGATAGGAGAGATGTGCCGTTGATCGCGGTAATTGCTTTCAGCAAATTGCCAAAGCTCACCGTCAAGAAGAAATCTCAGGCGTCCCTCCCACGACGCGACGTTTGGGAGCGAGATGACGAGCCAGCCGTCCTCCTCCAGGAGAGCATGGACCTCTCTTAGAAAGTTACGTGGGCTGTCGAGGTGTTCAATAACGTCGGTCGCCGTCACCAACTGGAACTTTCTACCGAAGTGACAAGCGAAAGCCTGATTGAGTTCGAGGCATTTGAATTCGGCACCTGGGACGTCAAACCTCGTCGAGTCAAGATCGGTACCTACCAGTTCCACGAAACCAAGATCCTTGAGTCGCAAGAGCAGCGCACCCGAGTGAGCGCCGATATCTAAGACGGCACCGCGGGATGTTAAATGTCGGGAAACCATGGAAGCTATCGCGGTGTGCGTTCCAGGCGCGCAGCCGATGTGACGGCCCTTGAAGCTCCCCAATGGCTTCTTAAATAGGCCCATTTGATGCCTCCTCCCAATTCTTCGCAAGAATTTCGTAGAGCCTCAAGTTATGAGATTTTGCGATGCGACGCCGGGCAAATCACCAGTACAGCATACCCCCATGTCGAAAACATGGGCACCCACTCCCTGTGATGCTTCTCGAGGAAGAATGGGGGCCTACTAATGACGTTATCGGCCTGTCGCTGATTCATTGCCCAGTAATAATCGGCGAGCGATCTCACTCATCCGTTTAGGCAAGCCTTGCACTCTCGCTTAGCCGTAAGAATAACCACCATGCTATCACCCGCAAGGTGATTTCGTGTTTGTAACGCTGCTTTCTGTGATGTTGCGGTGCTGTAACTTCTTTGGCTACAACTCTGACGCGGGCAAAAAACCCAATCGCACAGGCCGCAACTTGTAACCTACGACTGCGCTTTCCGAACCAGCAAGTTACCACGTTGAACTAAAGTGGCACTGCTAACATAGGATCAGATTAGCCCAGAGCATGAGCCCGATCAAACAAAAAATGGGCCCCTTGGACATCTTTCGTAAGGGGTATCCGTTATTGCAACATTGCTTGAGCGGCTGGTTAACTGATAGCATCTCGGTTCGCTGTGAGGGTTCTGAATTTAGCATGGACGCGCACATCAGTCTATTTAATTACAGTTACTGTTTCTTTAACAAGACATTGAAGTGGGTTTAATTATCGACGCTGCTGGTCAACCGGTTAGGCGAAGGCGACAACATCCGCGAGCATCCAATCACGCGGCAACAAATCGGGGTAGTACTTTTCCACCCCGAGAAACCAGTGCCTGGGCGCGACCACCATCTTGTCCGGTCGAGGATTCAGCCACGCTCCCCACCAGGAGAAGGTACTGTTGGCAATGATGTGATGGTGGCAAGAGGACATGAGCCGAAGATCTTCATGCGCGGCGAAATCATCGTTGTGCTCAACAAACACCATTGTTAAATCCCGCGGCAGGTTTTCTTTAACGAAAGGCATGTCGTCGGAAAAGACAAAAAAGACAGGGTCGACCAGCCGTTCTTTGATAATGGAGATCGCGTGGGAATAGTACTCCATGGGCAAAACAACCTTGCCTTCCGTGGGCAGCGTGGCGTCTCCCCGGCGGATGTGAAGTGACACCGGATTTCTGCTTCGTCTGATCTGTTGCAGTAGCTCCAGATTTTTTCCCTGTGGAGGCTCCTTGAGAGTCAACTCCACCCGCAGCTCCTCGGCGATTTCCTCGACCATGCGGTTGGATTGAAAATAACCCAGAAGATAGAGCGTCTTGACGTCCGGCTCCAGGGACAGGTCGCGCAAGAAACAGTAACGATGTTCAGGTTGCTCGGTGAAGACCTGTATCTGCAGGGCGCTTTTGAATGGGGCCGCTGCAGCCTTGAGCCACGCCTTATCTGTCAAAAGGATACGGTCGAAATTGAGCGCTCCGCCAACGGCGCAGTAATCGAGAAGTGCGAGAGCAGGCAGGGCCGTGGATACCCATTGCACTGAGCATTCCAGGCTGGATCGACCGCAATTCTCATCGCGGCGCCGTATCGCCTGGCGTAGTACTTCCCCGCCGCATACTGGAATAGCTGGTTTCCTAAACCGCCAAACTCTCTGATAACAACTTTCACGCAACACCTTGTTCAACGCGGCCGCTGCGGACTTCGCAGCTAGCCGGCCAATTCTAGGTCGCAGGCTTGCACGCCGATAGCAAACGATCTCTGGATTAGCTGAATGGTGACTACAAATGTCAAATTGCCACGATCTCGCTGTACATGTCCCCTTACTCCCTGGAACGGACCGCGCTTGATGCAAACCGTGTCGCCTGCGCATGGAACGGGATGCGGCATAAGTGATGCACGTTGGGCACCGATGCGGAGGGCGTGGATCTCCTGATCATCGACAGGTACCGGCGACTTGCCGTTGCCCACGATAGAGACGACGCCTGAGGTCTGAACCACCGGGAGCCGCTCGTTGGCATCGACGCAGACAAAGAGGTAACCCGGAAAGAGCGGATGCTGGATTTCCCGTCGAACCCCGTTCTTCCACCGTCGTATGTCTGTGTAGACAGGCAGGAAGGATTGGATTTGCTTGGCTACCAACTGAGCCTGGACGAACTTTTCGTGGCGGGCTGCGGTGTAGACCGCGAACCACGTTTTCTTGGATGCATTTGGATACATGGCACTCGCTTCGACGCGAGGCTTGGTCATGCCTCGATCCGAAACAGGGGGGATAACCAGCACAGCATACCTCCAGGTCAAAAACGTTTCGGCACCCATTCCAAAGCATATTTACCGGAAAGAATGGGATCCTGACTAAAGACGTTATCGGTCTGTTGCTGATTCCTTGCGTTGTAATCCAAGCCATCTGACCTCTTTTCATGCAAGCTTCGCGCGCTCACTTAGCTGTGAGGTTTACCATCCTATTAGCGCTTACAAGGTTACCTTGTGGTTCTTGCTTGCCCCTCTTATGTTGCGCTACTGTAACAATTTGAGTGACGATCGTAATGTGGAGGCGCGAACCCAGCCGCACAGGCCGCAAGCTGTAAGCAACTGCGACTGCGCTTTCCGGACGGGTCAGCTTGCCATCGAAATTAAGTGACACTGCTGACTGAGATCAGCTTAGCGCAGGAGCATGATAGCGAGCAAATAAAAAACTCCCATTTGGTACCACCTTTGGTAATGGGTATCCGCTCACACAACACACTCAATCACCCTGCGGATGTGATATGAAGATTTTCGACAGGCAGCCCGTCGCCGCTAAGTCACAATGCAAGTTACAGTTGCGATTACAGGCGCAGGAGAAGGTTACGGCAACAATAAAATGATCCGAGATTAAATCGCATCAATTTAGATAATTGTGCATCTCAGGAAAATCTCTGTTGGCAGAGGAATTGCTAGCTGAGGAAAACACCAGCATAAATACTCAAAATCCATGCAGGCAGATCTCATTGAGGAAAGGCGCCTTAGCATTGTCACCGTCACTGTAACGTGGGCGCAGCCGAGGCGGAAAAGTTCAGGCAATCAGCTGCAAATAGTCCGGCTCATCCGCGATCGTCTTATAGCGAAAGGCGCGGACGATGGCCCGGCTCGCGCAGATAGAAAATGCCGGGCATCTGATCCGCATCTTCCTTGATCATGCCGATGCCATGCTTGCAAACCGCGCCCTGCAGCCAGCCCTTCCATACCGCCGGAACCAGGAACTGGGAAAAAACATTTTTCCGCGGCAACTGAAAGACGGAGCGGGCATGCAAAGAAGCATCGCGGATTGCTGACCCGCTCGATATCCGAAAGATGGTAGTAGTCAAAGTAGGGCTTGGCCCGCTCCGGCGTCCCGAGATGGACAAAGACCGGCCGAATACCTTTCGCCTCAATGGTATGCCGGATCCTGGAGACGTCGTCCAGAGTCTGGCGGCAGAACGAGCACCCAAAATGGCGAAGAAAAATGAGCAACAACGGGGATTCATCCAGGAGCTCGAGCAAAGTGCGGCCGCTCTCGGTGCGGTACTCCTGGAGCACGGCGGCCATCTCCGTCTCTTGCGGGTCCGTCCGTTGCGAATTCGATGACCGGGAGGGTCATGCGAACCTCACAGCCAGCAGAGGCAGGAGGTAACTCTTTAGCTACTGCCCTCTGGTTACGCAGCCCGCGGGAACCGGCTGGCCATCCCTAAACAGTATCCTAAAAAGCGACGCGGTGACTTTCGCTGTCCTGTCATCGATTCTTTCGGGGGAGGGATTCGATGGCCCGGGCGGCGGAGAAGCACCGCGTCGTTTTTTCTTTTGCTGCTGTCTGGCCGTCTATTCGCCCCCGGTCTGTTCCAGCATCAGCTGGTGAAACTCCGGGGTGGAACGGAGCACGGCGAACTCCTTATCTCTCATTAGCAGCTTTCGGTCTTTGAAGCCGGCTTCCAGGGCCTTGCGCAGGTAGCTGAGCGCTTCCTCCATCTTTCCGGCGGTGGCGTAGGTTTTGGCCAGGTAGTAGTTGACGGCGACGAGCTGGCGGCGGGTGCTGGTCTCCTGCACAATCTGGGTCTGGCCGGGGTCAAAGATGTGCGGGTTTAAATCGAGCGCCTTGCGATACGCTTCCATCCCGGGCTTGTATTTCTCGTCTGCGAAATACGCCGTCCCCAGGTTGCAGTAGGTGATCGCGTTCTCCGGCGCGTACTTAAGCGCCTGCTTGTAGGTACGCTCCGCTTGCCGGTAATCGTGCTGACCGTGGTAGACGGCGGCCAGGTTGTTCAGCGCATCGGCATAGTTCGGGTTGATGCTCAGCGCCATCTGGTAATACTTGCGAGCCTCATCGAGCGCGAACATGTGATGGTAGGCAACACCGATCTTGTTCCAAAGTACAGCCGATCGCGGGCTTTCCTGCTCGTAAGCGCCGATTGCAGCCGCGTAGCTGCGATGAACCATGAGCAGATCGCCTTGAATCTCCGGCGTGAGCGTTGCAGTTTGAGATGGAGTTGAGGTGGCTACTTCCGGGGCAGAAGAAGAAGGGTTGACGGTTGCGGCGAAGGTGTTGGGAACGCACACCCCGATGGAAAACACTAACAAAAAGCAGAGGCCGGATGACCTGCGACGATGAAGGTCAGTCATACTTGCCTCCTTTCCTGACGACAGGGTCAGATGGACGCGGAACTCATACTACTCCTGGGGATTTGCGCTGACAGATCACACTTTCGCGGCAGTATCTGTCACGCCATCCTTCTTGTTGATCGGCTAAAAATGCGGCTGGGTCAGGAACTCGTTGGCGATGCTGCGGGAACGGAACATGGAACGACAGCGCAGTGGGCGACGCCGGTCACGAAAGCCACTGCCGGGGGCCCACTTGCCAGCATCTGTCCCTTGGACTAATACTGGTGGGCATGAGTTTTCGCCACGTCAGTCTCTCCGGCTGGCCATGCTGTTGGTGTCTGCGCATGGACGCGGGCAATGTGGGAGACTGGCTAACGAGCTGAAAGCTGCCAGACCAGGTTTCCCCCAGGCCTGCGGTCAACCAAGACTGCGGGCCTTTCGCTTGCAGCGAGATTTCACAGGAGAAGGCAATGCCACAGAGCAATAAGCAGCATCTCGCCACACTTTCCGTGCACGCCGGGCAAGAACCCGACCCCACCACCGGCTCGCGCGCCGTCCCCATCTACCAGACCACCTCTTACGTCTTCCAGGACGCCGATCACGCCGCCAGGCTGTTTGGGTTGCAGGAATTCGGCAACATCTACACCCGGATCATGAATCCGACGACCGACGTCTTCGAGAAGCGGATGGCCGCGCTTGAAGGGGGAGCGGCGGCGCTCGCCACCGGCTCCGGCCAGGCGGCCGAAACCCTGGCGATTACGACTTTGGCCAGCGGCGGGGACGAGATCGTCTCGACCACCTCTCTCTATGGCGGGACCTACAATCTTTTCCACTACACCCTGCCGCGGTTCGGCATCAAGGTGCGCTTTGTCGATGCCGACGACTTTGAGGGCCTGCGGGCGGCTATCAACGAGAAAACCAGGGCTCTTTACACCGAGACCCTGGGCAACCCCAAGCTCGATATTGCCGATATTGAGAGACTGGCCAGCATTGCCCACCAGCAGGGGGTGCCGCTGATGATCGACAATACCGCCGCGTCGCCCATTCTTACCCGGCCCATCGAGTGGGGAGCCGATATTGTGGTCGAGTCGGCCACGAAATTCATTGGCGGGCACGGCAATTCGATCGGCGGCGTTATTATCGACGGCGGCAAGTTCGACTGGAAGGCCTCAGGGCGCTTCCGCAATTTCGTCGAGCCCGACCCCTCTTACCACGGCCTGTCGTATACGGAGGCATTCGGCCCGCTGGCCTTCATCCTCAAAGCCCGGGTGCAGGGTTTGCGCGACATGGGCGGCTCCCTGTCGCCCTTCAATTCGTTTCTGTTTCTGCAGGGGCTGGAGACGCTTCACCTGCGCATGGAAAGGCACTCGCAGAACGCGCTGGCCGTGGCCAAGCACCTGGCCAGCCACCCCGGCATCGAGTGGGTCAATTATCCCGGTCTATCGTCCAGCAAGTACTACGCGCGGGCGAAGAAATACATGCCGGAGGGCCAGAGCTCACTGGTGACTTTCGGCATCAAGGGCGGCTACGAGGCGGGCAAGAAGCTGATCAATTCCCTCAAGCTGTTCTCTTTGCTGGCCAACATTGGCGACGCCAAGTCGTTGGTCATCCACCCTGCTTCCACCACCCATTCGCAGCTCACGGTCGAGGAGCAGCGCGACACCGGCGTTACCCCTGAGTTGGTACGCTTGTCGGTCGGCATTGAAGACGTGCGCGACATTCTCGCTGACCTTAACGATGCCATCGAGGTGGCCAACGGCCATTCGGCCAAGCCGGTGGAAGAACTAAGCGCTCGATGAGCGCGGCGCCTGGTCGCACCCAGTTTCGAGGGAGACTACTCGCCTGGCGAGGCATTCTCCCTCGAAGCCGGCGGGGTGCTTGAGTCGCCTAGCCTGCGCTATGCCATCTACGGCGAACCGAATGCGGCGGGCGATAACGTCATCTTTGTTGCTCACGCGCTCTCCGGCTCGGCCCGGGTGGCGGACTGGTGGCCGCGCCTCTTCTCCGACGGAGGCCTGTTCCATTGCGGCGGCGATTGCATCGTGGGCATCAATATGCTCGGTTCCTGTTACGGGTCCACCGGGCCGGGTTCGATCGATCCGCGAACCGGCCGCCCCTACGGACCAAATTTTCCTCTGGTCAGCGTCGGCGACATGGTCACCTTGCAGGCGCGTCTGCTCAAAAAGCTCAACATCCATCGCCTTAAGCTGGTGATGGGCGCCTCGATCGGCGGCATGCAGGCGCTGGAGATGGCGATCCGTTTTCCCGAGCGGGTAGAGCGGGCGATCTCGATCGGGGCCGCTCCCCTGCAGGCGATGGGGCTGGGCCTGAACCATCTGCAACGGCGCATGATCCAACTGGATCCCGCATGGCAGGGTGGGCACTATTCACCGGACCAACAGCCGCGGGAGGGGTTGGCGCTGGCCCGCGCCCTGGCGGTCTGCACCTACAAGTCGGCGGAGCTGTTCGAGCATCGGTTTGGGCGCAAGCCGGACCGCAATGGCGGAGATCCCTGGGCTTCCCTGCATGATGAGTGGCCAGGGCCTCAGCGGACAACGATTCGATGCGGCCGGATACCTCGATTATCAAGGCGAACGGTTCGTCGAGCGCTTTGACGCCAATGCCTACCTGGCCATTACGCGGACGATGGATACCTTCGATCCCACACGCGGATACCCATCCGCCGCAGCCGCCTACAGCCGCATCCAGGCTGAGGTTATGCTGGTGGGTATCTCCTCGGACTGGCTATTTCCGGCGGCGGAAATAGCCGCCCTGGCGGCATGCATGGCGAAGGCCGGAGTCCGATGCCAACACCGGGAGCTGATTTCCTCCCACGGCCACGACGCGTTTCTGGCGGAACCGCTCGAGCTGGCGCGGTTGATCCGCCCTTTTGTGGGGTGAGGAGGAACCATTGCTTAGCGCGGAACAACGGCAGTTTTACGAAGAGAATGGTTATCTCTATCCGCTTCGGGTTTTCAGCGATAGACGAGACGGCGGAATTCCGCCGGCAATTTGACGACTACACAGAACACAACAAGGATCGCCTGAGCAAGTTGATTCCGCGGGAGCGGCGCGCGGTGTACGGTCTCACCCATCTCATGCTCCCCTGGGTCTATCAGATCGTCTCTCATCCCCGGGTCCTCGATGCGGTCGAAGGGGCCATTGGCCCCAACATCCTGGTGTGGGGGTCGGATTGGTTTGTTAAGTTTCCGCGGGACGCCGCCTTTATTTCCTGGCACCAGGACGGAGCGTATTGGGGATTGCAGCCACCCAAAGTCACAACCGCGTGGATTGCACTTTCTCCCAGCACGCTGGAGAGCGGATGCATGCAGGTGATGCCGGGCACCCAGAAGACGCAGTTTCCGCAACGAGAAACCTACGCGCTGGATAATGCTTTATCGCGCGGCCAGGAGATTGCGCTCGAGGTGGACGAATCGAAGGCGGTTGCCTTGAGTCTTGCGCCCGGTGAAATGTCCTTGCATCACATCGGGATTGCCCACGGTTCCAAGGCGAACCGCGTCAAACTATGCCCGCATCGGTATCGCGGTCCGGTACATCGCTCCAGAGGTCGTGCAGAAGGGTAGCGAGCGCCAAATCGTTCAACTGGTGCGGGGCAAGGACGAGTATGGCAATTTCGAGATCGTTGCCCCACCAGGCGACGCTGTCAGTGCGGCGGAGGTCCGCAAGGAAGCCGACGCGGAGATGCTCAAACCAGTGTCTATCTCGGACGTCATTGCGATCGCGCGGCGTGAAAAAATCCTGGAGGAGGTGAGTGGTCCGTTCTCCTCGAGTCGGCTAAATCCGCACCTGTTTGGAATAGCTTACATACGACCTGAAAGGGTCGTACCCTTCAAAAACATTGGGTTTTTCACCGCATTTTCGTCGCTAGGACTAGCCCATCAGTCCCAGGTAGGGATTGCTGCCGAAGTTGGCGAAATTAGGAAAGACTTCGCGGACCTGGCTGTCCGAAAGTCCCATCCATCTGCCCAGCGTTCCGCCGTACTGCTCGACGGCAGTGGTTGGGATCAACCGGCCTGCTCCCACATCATTGGCCTGGTTGGCGCCCACGACCGGGTACTCACCGTAGATATTCTGCCCGGCGACCCCTCCCCCGGCCACGATGTGGTGGCTGCCCCAACCGTGATCGGTGCCATCGCTGTTGGCGGTGAGCGTGCGGCCAAAGTCAGAAACGGTGAAGAGCGTCACCTGGCTGCTCAGTCCGGCGGTGACCATCAGCTGATCGAAGTACTCGAACGCAGCACCCAGCTGGCTGAGCAAGGTGGAGATGGCGCTTGGCCTGGGTATCGTGGGTGTCAAAACCGCCCAACTGAACAAAGAAGACCTGGCGGCTAACCCCCAGCGCGGTGCGGCCGGCAATGACGCGGGCAACGGTTTGCAACGACTGGGCAAGACCGTTATTCGTCAGCATCCCGGTAGCCGGATCGAGATATTGGGTGGGGTTGGGCACGCCGGTCGGGCCGGCCGGCGCCATGGCAGCAGCCAAGGCCGCCTGGGCTGCCAGCGATCGGCGAACGACCACCGCATACTCCTTGGCAAACAGGTTCGCATCGTCGGCGCTGATGATCGACTGCAGCGCGGCCGTTCCTTCCGCGGAGCCAAAGAGCGGGTTGGCCAGCCCGTTCGCCTGCAGAGCCCCTGCGGAGCTCACCCGCAGCTGGAACGCCGTTTGCCCGGAGAGAAAGAGCGTGGTGCCGCTGGTGCTGATGCAGGTAAACGAAGCGTTGCTGTTCATGCTCTCGAACAGGTCGGCCATGCGGCCTCCCCATCCGCGGTTGGCGCCGTCGGCGGCAACCGCCTCCCATGCGTTGGTCTGATCGAAATGGGAGAACAGCGACCTGGGGAGAGGAGCCGTACCCGAGTTCCACTGCTGCCTTGGTGATCGGCTCGATCAGCGTTCCGGTGTTCGCGACCAGCGCACAGCGGCCGGCATTGAAGAGGTTTTGTATCCCGGTGAGATAAGGATTGAGGGCAAAGGTGCGGCCCGACTGCGGGGTAATGGGCGCAATCGGCAGCAGCTCGCTCATCGGATAGGCGAGCCCCTGGGCGCTGTTGCGAGCCTGGGTAAACGCAGCAAAGGAATCAGGGTCGGTGGCGATCAGGGTGCCGTGGCCGTCATTGCCGCCCTGCAGGTAAACGCAGACGATGGCGCGATAGTCAGTGGCAGCGGCTGCGGTATGCGAAGCTCATCGCCGCCAGGGCGCGCATGCTGTGCAGCAGCGGGCTTGCGGTCACGCCAGCCATCGCCGCATAGGAGGCCGTCTTCATGAACTGGCGCCGGGAATGGTCGATCTTCCGCATAGTCGATAAGCTCCTCAATTACTGCGTCGTCAGTGCTGGGCAGTGTACTCAGACGAAGCGACGGTTAGAAAAATAGCGGTTTGTGCGCGCGCCAAAAGCGCATTGTTGATCGCGGATCGCCGCCGGCCGGTATAGAGATGGCATTCACCGCAGCCAGAATCTGGCTGCGCAGCGTAGACGACATCTGGCCGCCGAGAAGCAAGCAGATTCACGCGATCGAGCAGTGCATCCGGGTTGTTGGCCAGTGCCGTCTCTGTCGCCAGCGTCATGTAAAGGTCGCCGTTGTTGCCGTAGCCGCCAGACAACGCGGCCTGCATGCTGTTGAGGTAGCCGATCACGGTGGTGACGTCGGTGATCTCCATCTCCGGCGCGGTGAGTCCCGCCTGCTCGATGCTGGTGCCGGCGGGTATATAGCCAGGAGCGAACCAGTTGAAGACGCTGGGCGCGCGCGAGGCCATCTCGGCGAAGCCGTAGGCGGGATCCTCGGTGCTGCCAACGATCGAAGGCGCCGCTGCGCGACTCCGCCGTGAAGGCGCGAGCCATGTGGGCAAAGCGAAGCAGCGGCTCCTGCACCTTGCCGTAGTTGGGACTGGTGAAGGTGGGCGAAGTCGTATTGCGCGCCTCGTCATCCATCAGGATGGCGGTGATCACGGCCTGCATATCGCCGCGTACTCCCTGGCCGTTGTCCTTGAAAACCGCGGCCACCCGCTGCAGATACGCTGGGCTGGGGTTGCTGGTGACCAAATGCTGGATCAGCTGCTTGGAAACGAAGATCGGGGTATTGGGGTGGTTGAACAGGGTGTCGAGGGCGATCTTCAGGTCGCCGTTCGGGTCGGAGGAACCTGCCGGTATCAGTCACCCCCAGAAAATCCTTTTCGTCGGTGGAGTGGTGAGTGGGATAGGTCGACCATGGGCAGCAAGATCCTGGCCAACGCCGGGCCCGGCATAGACTGCGCCGTAGCCGGACCACGCCTGTTCGCTGGTGTTGCCGCTCATGTTCCAGCTGAAGCCGGTAAAGATCTTTGGCCATGCCCACCACGTCGTTGAGGCCGTAGGTAGGGATAGGATTGCCGCTGCCATCCAGTTGCGGTGTTCCATCGGGGTTGAGCTGGTTGAGGCCGATGGTGAACAACTGCATCACCTCACGCGCGTAGTTCTCGTCCGGATCGCGGTTGGCGTCGCCCTTGTCATTGGCCAAATCGACAGGTAAATTCCCATCATGGGGCTGAGCGTGACATCCTGCAGCAACTGGCGGTAGTTGGTGAAGGCGTCGTTGCCCAGCATGTCGTAGTAGTTGGCCACGCCACGCGGCATTTGCCCCACGATCGCATCCTGGCTGGAGATCACGAAGAGCTCACTCAGCGCGAACTGCACCCGCTTGCGCAATGCATCCTTGCCGGTGAGGGCGCTGCTCCAGAAAGGCTGCTCGAAGTATAGCATCGCCGAAGGTCTGCAGGAATAGCTTCTGGTTGCAGGTGGCGTCCGTCGGAGCGCAAGCGGGCTGGGTGTTGAGCATGATCTGCGCGCTCGGCATAGGGCTCATGCAGCGTATTCGGAACGGCAAATTGCTCCGCAAACCAGGCGTTATAGCCAATGGTCGAGAGGTGGTTGATGTCGGCCTCGGAGCCGCCAAACGTCGCCTGCATCAGGAAGCGCGAAGCATCCTGCGGGCTGAACCAGCGGCGTGGGCGGAGTGCCCGGCACCTGCTCCACCACGTCGGCGGAAACAGCGGCGCCGGGATCGGGATTGAGAACCTGCAGATCAAAAGGACCGGCTACGGTGGGATCTACCGTCGCCGTGAGCTGGGTGCCCGAATTGAACTGCGTCGGTATCGGCGTGCCATTCTCGAGCACCGTGGCGCCATTGATGAAAGTTCGCACCGGTCAGGACTACGGTGCTGGAACCGATATTGACCGTAGAGGGTGTGGCAGTCAGCAGCATGGGTACGGGGTTCAGAACCTGTACATTGACGATGGTGACGGAGTTGGGATTATCGACGCTGGTCGCTTGCACCACCACCAGGTTTGGATTGGGTACCACTGCGGGCGCCGTGTAGACGCCCTTGGGCGCTGATGGTGCCGATCTGGGCGTTGCCGCCGGCTATTCCGTTGACGGTCCAAGTGAGCGCAGTGTCCTGCGAGCCAGTCACGGTAGGAGTAATGGTGATGGTGTTGTTCACCCGGACGCTGGTTTCTGACGGCTGTAACTGGATCACTACCTGGCCTGGCTGAACCAGTGCATTGACGCTCTTGGAAGATGCCGAACCAGGATCAGGATTGACCACGGTCACGGGATAAGTGCCCGGGGTATTTTCCGTGATGATAGCTACCAGTTGGGTGCCCGATATATAGGTGGTGGGAACCGCTACGCCATTCCACAGGATTTGCGCACCGTAGACAAAGGCCGATCCGTTCACCACGATCTGCGCCATTCCCTCAGAAAATGATCCTGGCGTGATGGTGGTCACGATAGGAATTGGATTCAGAACGGAAACGCCATAACTTCCCTTAGACGGATAGATTTCGGCGGAGCTTCCAATCGTTACCTGGTTGTTGGGCAGCGGAACGATGGCCGGCGCAGTGTAGAGGCCGGTGCTGGAAATGGTGCCGATGTCGGCGTTGCCGCCGGGAATACCGTTCACCGACCAGATGACCGGCGCCTCGGTTTTGAACTGCATCGTTTGGGTTACGCGCAGGTTGTTGCCGGTAGCCTGGATGGCTGACAGTTTTATGATCGCAGCTTCGTTGAGGCTAAAGCCGCAACCGGCAGTAGTAACGGCTGACCATCGCCAGGCATAACGCAGCAGCGCTGCTTTGCCGTTTAGTTGATACGTTCGCTGTCCACATACTGCGCTCCGCACTAACCGGACTTGCTGGAAAGACTTGGGCTCGGAAAGCGCGACGCTCGCCGTAGTGACAGTTTGAAAATACGCAAGCCGGGCGATCACGGGAACAGTACTTTCGGGGGACATGAAGCGAAAAACACAGGGAGATACTTGCGGAATCGTGCTAACTGGTAACCGTTATGTTGCGACTTAGGGCGGGATGCATCATTGTCATACGAGTTATCGCGGCGAGTTACCAGAGCAGGTTAGAACGGATGCCGGGTAGGAGAGAACCGTAGAGTCCATCCACTAGGCTGCGCTTGATATCAGGGTAGGACTTTATTACGCGCCACAAAAGCCCAACAAGAATCTAGGCTTTTGTTAGACAGCAGGTCCCTCCACTACGCTACGGTCGCGGATGACAATTTTGCTGGGTATCGGGAATGGGGTACCCAAGAAAAATTGTCATCCCGACCGGAGCGTAGTGGAGGGACCTGCTGTTTCTTCTCTGCTTCTCACACATCGACGGAGGTCGAAGTGTGCGGTCGCGAAGGACTGTCGCGCTTAGGAAGAGAACAACTGGGTCAGGTTGCTGAGGCGAAGCAGTTCCTTTACCCGGGGGGAAAGGTTGACCAGTTCCAGCTTGCAATATCCTTCTCTGAGGGCCGAAACCTTGAGCCCCACCAGGGCGCCCAGACCGGAGCTATCCATGTAGCTAACGTCGGTAAGATCGAGCGCGATGCGGCCGCCCAGGGGGATGAGGGGTTTGACCACTTCCTTGAGTTGGCCCGAGGTTTCGCTTACCACCCTGCCATGACAAATGATGGTGGTCACTGGACCGATGCTTTCATCCTGCGATTTCTCTACTTCATAATGAAGGACGGCCTCAGGTGTCGTTGCCATGCGCTCTCCTTGTGAGCCAAACTTTGCGCCATACTAATCTTCGTCGTCGAGGATCTTCACATTAAAATCTGGTTACTTGGCCAGGTCGGCGGTTGGAGACCCGGGCAGAAACAGCGAAAAGACCGTTCCCGTGCGGCGCCCGGCGACGCTGGAGCGCACACCAAGATGGCCGCCATGCTTCTCAATCAATTCGCGCGAGACCCACAATCCCAACCCCGTACCCGTGTCCTTTTTGGTGGTGAAGAAGGGCTCGAAGATACGGTTGAGGTTTTCCGGGCCAATGCCAGCAGCCAGTGTCTGCCACGACCACGCGCACCCCCTCCAACGCGGAAGCGCGACGGGCTGCGGGCAGCGAGAACTCGGACGCAGATCGCGTCGCCGGCGGCGACAAGCGTCCAGGCTGTTGGCAAGAAGGTTGGAAATTACCTGGCGGAGCTCGCCAGGGTTTCCCCAGGCCTTCTGCTCCGTTTTTATATTCACGTGCAAGCTGACGCGCGCCTGGGCTGCACGGAAGGAGTAGAAGTCGAAGACTTCACGGATGACAACATCAGGGCGAAAAAGACTGGCGGAAGAATTCTCCCGATAGAAGCCCAGGGATTGGCGGGTGATATGGGCGATTCTTTGCAGCTCGCGGTCGGCTTCTGTGAGATGCCGCCGAATCTTTGGCATATCGTCCTCACCGCGCGCCAGATAGATGAGGTTGACCAGGCCTTCCAGGGGATTGTTGACCTCATGGGCGATGGCCGCAGCCAGGCGCCCCGCCGATGCCAGTTTTTCCGCGCGCATAAGGGCAAGCTCAGAGGCATACCGTTCGCTGATGTCCCGGAAGACGAGAACGATGCCAATCATGCGCGCATCCTTATCAAGGATGGGCGCTGCGCTGTCATCGATATGGAATTCTTTCTTGTCTTTAGCGACAAGAATGGTGTGGTTGGCAAGCCCCACAATCTTGCCCGACCGCCGCACCACGTCTACCGGGTTTTCAACGATAGCCCGCGTGCGCTGGTTATAGATGTTAAAGATTTTTGCCAGTGGAAGGCCGTCCGCCTCCACTTCTTTCCATCCCGTAAGCTGCTCGGCAACCGGGTTCATGAAAACAACATGGCCCTCGGGGTTGCAGGCGATCACCGCATCCCCGATACTGCGCAGCGTGGTATTCAGCCATTGCTCGCGGGCATAGCATTCGTTTCCCCAGCGCTTTACTTCATTCATTTGCAGGCCGTAGGCACTGGCGAGTTTTTGGAAGAGCCGGCGAATCTCCCACGCCAGCAGCGCTCCGAGAGAAACGGCCAGCCCTATGAGCCCATAAAGGGTGAGGTTATCCACGCGCAGGGCAGTGAATGAGCGGCTGGCCCGTATGCGTGTCTCAGCGGAAAGGAAATCGTCGGCGGTCGCCCGCAAAGCGTCCATTTGGCGTTTGCGCTCGCAGCATTTGAGGATTCAGGCCAGTGGCAGGCGTGCCCGGCGCAATGGCCTGGCGGGCGTACTGCTGCCACAGCGCGGGACGCTGTTTGCAGGCGCTGCAGCCGGGCAGTCTGTTCAGGGTCTTGCTTTACCAGGTTGAAGAGCGTTGTGAATTCAGGTTCCAGGCGCTGATTGGCTTCATGGTAGGGCTGGAGAAAGGTTGTGTCGTGAGTAAGTAAAAATCCGCGCAGTCCGGTCTCTTCGTCGACCATCAGTTTGACCAGGTTGTTGGCGTGTGCGATGACCTGATCGGAACGGTCAACCAGGCGAGCACTCCGCTGCACCAGCCGGAATCCGTAAGCCAGGGTCAAAGCAAGCAGAGCCAGGGCGACGATTGGGAGGGCGAGAAGGCGGAAAAGCAAACGTCGATACGCGGCGGCTTCCAAAGGGTCTCCCGAGGCGGCCCGTCTACGGTTGCGTCCGGAGACCGCTCTAGCGGCGTACCTTGCAATTCTGCCTGATTCGCTGCTCTTCGAGCAACGGGGGTGCACACCGGAAAGGAACCCAGTGTATTCTCTGGAAGCTAACGAGAATATGCCTCGCCATTTTCTTGCCCAGATGCTCCGTCGCGCAATTCATGCCCTGGCCGCAGCTGCCCTGCTGCCGGCCACGATTAGCCTGCACGCGCAGCAGTCTTCGATTGTCAAACTGACGGTCGAAAAGAAACCGGGCGCCCCGGATGGGCGGGCCATGGCCACCGTAAAGGGACCGGCCAAGATCAAGGGGAAAATCGTTATCACCGACAAGACCGGGCACATCGCAGTGCTACGGTTGGTTTTGCTTTCACGTTTTGAGGTAAGGAAAGAGAGAATCATGAAAAATGGTCCGGTGCGGGTAGGCATCATCGGCTCGCAATTCCAGGCGGATTGTCACGCAGCCGCAATCAGCATGATCCAGGACGATATGTCGGCCGTCGCCGTTGCTTCCCCCACCGCGGCGCACGCGCAGAGTCTGGCCGATCGGTATAAGATTCCCCGGGTTTACACACGACTACAAGGAGCTGGCCAAGGATGCGGAGATTGAGGCGGTCAGTATCACCGCGCCCAACGCCCTGCATTGCGAAATGGCCCTCGCCATGGCGCAGGCGGGCAAGCATGTCATTTGCGAGAAGCCGCTCTGTGTGACCCTCGACGAGGCCGACAGGATGATCCAGGCCTGCCGCGCCAACGGCGTGCTGCTGCTTTACGCCGAGTCGCTCTTCTTCACCCCGAAGTACGTCAAGGCAAAGGAAATGGCAGATTCCGGCGCTTTCGGCAAAGTGCACCTGATCAAACAAAGCGAGAAACACTTCGGCCCCCATGCGGAGTGGTTTTGGGATGTGAAGCGAGCCGGCGGTGGGGCCCTGTTGGATTTGGGGTCCCATGGAATCGGCTTCTCTTATTGGTTCCTGGGGCGGCCTAAGATATTGAGCGCCTACTCTCACCTGGGGACCTACGTCCACGGCGACAAGACCAAACTCGATGATGAGGCGGTCACGATCATCGAGTTCGAGGGCAACGCGTTCAGCATCATCGAGAATAGCTGGGCTCGGCGCGGCGGCATGGACGATCGCATCGAGGTCTACGGGGAGGGTGGGCTGACCATTGCCAACCTGCAGATGGGCAACGCGCTGCCGACTTATAGTGAGTACGGCTTCGGCTACGCGGTGGAAAAGGCGCCCACGACGAAAGGATGGAGCTACCCGGTCTTTGAAGAGCTTTGGAATTATGGCTTTCCCCAGGAGATGCGCCACTTCGCGCGCGCCATACGTGGATTGGAGGCGCCGCTGGCCACGGGTGAAGACGGCAAGGTCGTGCTCGAAGCCATCTACGCTGGCTACGCTTCGGCAGGCCTGGGGCATAAGGTGCCCTTGCCTTACAAGCCCACGGCAGAGCGCCCGGTGGATGAGTGGCTGAACAGGAAGAAAGCATGAGCCGGATACCGATGCTCGAGAACATTTTGGCCCAGCCGGCATCGCATCGCGGCTTGCTGGCACTTCACCAGGGCAACCAGCACGCGACATTGCGTGCGTGCGCGGGACTTATCCGCAAAGCGCAGGGCAGAGTGATTTTCACCGGCATGGGCGGGTCCTTGTTTGCGACTTTGGCGGCTGTGACCCAACTGGCTCAGCAGGGATACCCGGTGCAGGCGATTGAGAGCGCCGAACTGCTGCACTATGGCGGCGCTTCTCTGCAAGCCGCGGACGTGGGTGTCGTGATCTCGCGCTCGGGCGGATCGATCGAGCCGGTTCTTCTCGCGGAAAAAATGCGCCAGACGGGCATGACGATCATCGGGGTCACGAATGTACCCGGGTCGAAACTGGAACAGCTGGCCGATATCACGCTGCCTGTTGGCTCGCAGGCCGACAAGCTCATTGCGGTGCAAACGTACACCGGCACTGTGCTCACCTTGTTGCTTCTGGCGGAGGAGGTGCTGAGCGGGGAGAGCGCAAAGCTGAGCGACACATGCTCCGCTTCGCTGCCTACGCTGTCGGCGCATATTGACGAATGCGTGCGCGAGAGCGACGGCTGGCAAGAGCTGCTGATGGGCGGCCCGCTTTACCTGCTGGGCCGCGGACCGGCGCTCGGTTCGGTCTACGAAGGCGCACTGCTGCTGCACGAAACAGCGAAGACGGCAGCAGTGGGCATGACGTCGGGGCAGTTCCGGCATGGACCGGCGGAGATTCTTTCGGATGAGTTTCGGGCTGTGGTTTTCGGTACGCCCCCGCAAACGCGAGCCCTCGACCGGTCGCTGGCCGACGATCTTTTTTCCGTTGGCGCGAAGGTTCGTTGGATTGGACCGGTTGACAGCGGCGATCACGCGCCTGCGCTGGTTCCATGGCCGGAGATTGTGCCGGTGCTTGCACCGCTGTTCGAAATCGTTCCTCTGCAAGTGGCGGCGTACCGGCTCGCGCTGTGGCGCGGCATCACTCCAGGCGATTTTCGTTTCGTCTCTGAGGTCACGGCCTCGGAGTCTGGTTTTCTGGCATCCAAGCCGGGTGCCCACGGATGAGCCCGATACGGCTGCGTTCCGCCGGCAAGCTTCGACTCCCAAACAGCAAGACGAAGATTCGTGGTATCCCACATCTCGCGAAAAACGAGCAAGATGTGGGGCACCCAGGTTCATGGTAAGGATAAAGTTCAAAGGCAGGTTTGGATGAAGTCATTCACACGCCGTAGCTTGGTTAAGGGAGCTCTTGTTTGTTCTGCGAGCGCTGCTTTCGCGGGTAAGGGTCCGCAGGCTAGCTTTCCGGTTGACCCTCGGGAGCGCATCGCGGTTGCGAGCTATCCTTTCCGGGCATGGATCATCGCACCCGGAAACCGGGACCGGGATCCCAAGAAACCCGCGATGGATCTGGCCGCGTTCGCACGGTTTGTGCGGGCGAAGTTTGGCGTTCCCGGGATTGAGCCGCTGGATTCTCACTTTACTTCGACCGAGCCCGACGACATACGCAAACTGCGTGCGCAATTCGACGCTGCGGGCGTGCACACGGTGAATATCCCGGTGGATGAAGCAGTCGAGCTATGTAGTGACGATGAAGCCAAGCGCGATGCCGGCAATGCGCGCTACCGGCATTGGGTCGATGTCGCGGTGCTGCTTGGTTCGCCCAGCATCCGCGTCTGGATTCCCAAGTGCTCCGATACTTCCGATCTTCCCAAAGCGGTGCGCGCCCTCAAGCCGACGATCGATTACGGGGCTGCAAAAAACATCGTGGTCAATCTTGAGAATGACAATCCGGTCTTCGCTTCCGCCGCGCGAACCATCGCTGCTATCAAGCTGGCAGATAGTCCGTACTTAAGGGCGCTGCCTGACTTTGGCAATGGGCTCATGGGTGGCGATGAACGATTCAATGCGCAGAATGTGAAAGACATGTTTGCTCACGCCTGGAATATCGCTCATGTCAAAGACGCCGAGTTGGTTCACGACAAGCGGAAGACGGCGTCGCTGGCTGAGTTATTCGGGGTCGCCAAGGCCTCGGGATATCGAGGGTATTATTCGATCGAATCGGATTCCGACGCAGAGCCCCTGTTTGATACCAGGCATTTGATTGCGCAGAGTCTTTCGCTCATTTGAGAGCGCGCTGTGTCATAACAAAATTCGTCAAGCAGCAGAACCGGACTCCAGCTAGTTTGGCAGGCTGAAGGCTATTAGCTCGCCGGGATAGCCTGGACCTCCGATGGCTACTACGATGTATTGCTTGCCGTTGAGCATGTAGGTCATGGGCGAACCGCTTTGTCCGGAGGGCATATAGACGGTTCCTGCGTCCTTGCCGGTGGCTTTGTTGTAGGCACGCAATAGGGCTCCCTTCTGGCCGGCGGCGTTGGTAAAGATTCCCCCTTCTCCGGCGATGATGAGGGTCTTGGTGGTCAGCACGCCGATAACTCCTGGACGTCCAGTGCGTGGGATATTCAGGCCCTTGAGCAGGGGACTGTTACGAATCTCATCCGGCGTCTCGCCGTGGGGTACCTGCCATAGAATTTCTCCGGTATCGAGATTGATCGCGCTAATCCTGCCGTAGGGTGGTTTCACCAACGGCAGCCCCTGGACCGTGAGGCGACGAAATGCACGCCCACTCGGATGTACTGTACCCACGTAGTACTTCACCTCTGAGTTGCCGTCATCCGGCGGGACCAAGCCCAGGCTGCCTGGGACTCCCTGGGAGAAAACGTAATAGATGTGAGTTTGTGGATCGAAGGAGCCACCGGCCCAGTTCGTTCCTCCGTTTGGGTAGCCAATGATCAATGTTCCCAGCGGCCCCTCGGCTTTGCTCACCACTGGCGGCGTGAAGACCGGCCCGATCTTGTATTTCGATGCCAGCGCGAGCGCCTGGGCTCGCAACTCGGGAGTGAAGTCGATGAGCTCGTCCGTGGTGAAACCGTTTCTGTCATAAAAGGGCGGCCTGGTGGGAATGGGTTGCGTGGGCGAGTACCATTCCCCGGGCACATCGCCCTGCGGTACAGGACGCTCGACAAAGGGCCAGATCGGTTCTCCAGTCTCGCGATTTAGCACATACAGGATGGATTGCTTGGATGCCTGCGCCAGGGCTTTGACAGGTTTTCCGTTCACCGTAATATTCACCAGGACAGGGGCGCATGGAATATCAAAATCCCACACACCATGGTGAACCAGTTGGTAATGCCATTTGCGTTGGCCAGTCTTAAGATCGACAGCGACCAGGCTTTCCGCAAATAAAGCACTTCCCGGACGATAACCTCCATAAGAATCCCCAGTGGGTGATTCCACCGGCAGATAGGCCATGCCCAGGTCTTCATCCACGCTGATCTGGGTCCAGACGCCGGTGTTTCCGGTGTATTCCGCAGAGCCCTTCTCCCAGGTGCCGTAACCAAATTCGTCTTTGCGCGGTATGGTGTGGAATATCCAGAGGCGCTTACCGGTCTGCACATCGAAGCCGCGGACATAGCCCTTCACGTTGGTCTTGCTCACGGGCTGTTCGCCGGAACTATGAGCGGCACCGACGATTATCGTATTGCCGGCAACGATCGGAGTGGCATTCAGCCCGATGTCGGCGTTTACCAAGTCCATCTCCTGATCGTCATTCAGCTTGAGATCAACCACGCCATCCTTGCCGAAGGTAGGTACCGGCGTACCGGTCTTGGCATCGAGCGCGATCAACCGGTAGCCCTGGGTGACGTACAGAATTCGCTCCTGCTTGCCGTCGGTCCAGTAGGCCAGGCCACGGCCGGAAAGCTGCCGCGGAGCAGCCGCGCCGCGAGCGCCTTCGTGCTCGGCGTGCATCCACAGCACCTCGCCTGTCGCCGGATCCAGCGCAACCACGGCACGCCGCGATCCAGCCGTGGTGTAGAGGACTCCGTTCACCATCAGTGGGGTTGATTCGAATTTATATTCAGGTTCGGGTCCGAAGTTTTCGGTTTTAAAGCGCCACGCAATTTGCAGTTGATTGAAGTTGGAGGCGTTGATCTGATCGAGAGCGGAATAGCGGGTGTTGGCGAGGTCGCCTCCATACGTCGGCCACTCGCCACCCTTGGCTCCAGTTTGCGCAGCCGCTGAAAGACAAACGCACAGAAACACCACGACTCTAGCGCAATGCATATCTCTCCCTGACTAAAAAGAGGTAGCAGCCGATTCCTACCAGGAGCCAGAAACCTACCGCCATGAGCGGCGCGTTGAAGTTGCCGGTCTTTTGCACCAGCAAGCCGGTAATCCATGGGGCGGCGATCCCGGCTAAGTTGGCAGCGGTGTTCTGTATGCCGGCGACGCGGGCGGAAGCGGAACGCGGGGTTAACGTCTGCGTCAATGCCCAGTAGTTCGCGGTGGCCAGGCCAAGTCCGCTCAGGGAAAAGACAGCCAGGAAAAGGTTGATCGTAGTGGAGTGCGAGAAGGCGCCGAAAGCGGCGCTAAACGCCAGCACGAAACCCGCGATGGTGAAGGCTTTTCGCACCGTGACCGGGTTACGCCCTCGAGCAATGAGCCGATCGGCCGCCCAGCCCGCGAGGATCGAGATCGTACCCGTTCCCGCGAAGGACATGAAGGTAAACCAACTCGACGCGGCCAATGACAAACCAAACCGCTCCTTGAAATAGGTTGGCATCCAGGTCATGCAGAAGTAAACAAAGTACATGTAACAAAAGGTCGCCAGGCAGGTGCCCCAGATAACCGGGGTACTGAAAATCGCAGCCAAGGAAACTGATGGCGGCGCGAGCTGCCCTTCCAGGGTGCTTCGGCGGTCATCCCTTACGAAGAATAGCCAGGGGAGCAACCACACAATGCAGAAGGCTCCATTCAGGACGAACATCCATCTCCATCCGAAGCCCAGGACAAGGTAAGTTGCAATCGGCGCCCCGATTGCCGGTCCGTACTTGGTCCCCGACATAAGAATGCCCATGGGCAGACCACGCTCGCGCTCGGCAAAGTTTTCCCGGATATAACGCATGCTGGCCGGGATCGCAATGGCCTCGCCAATGCCCACCAGGATGCGAAGGGCAATCAAACCGTGGAGTGAGCTTGCCAACGCGGTCGCGGCGGAGACCGCGCTCCACAACAACATTCCGGCGGCATAAGGCCACTTAAGGCCGAAGCGGTCGACGACCCATCCGGCTGGAGTTTGCAGCAGAGTGTAGGCCCAGAAAAAAGCCGATAACAGAATTCCTGACGATGCCGCTGAGAGGGGGAAACTCATGCGAATCGCGGGGAGCGCAGCGGACAGGTTGATGCGGTCGGTGTAGGCGATGATGACGCCCACGGTTAGAAGCGCTACGACCAGCCAGCGGGTGTTGTGGGGGGGCTGTTTTATCGCGGGATTCGATTGGGATAGGACGGTTTCCTTCACGGGATTTCCTGGCCGATAAAGCAGAAGCTATGAGGGGGCTCCACCCGGGATTTCCTGTGGAGATTGTTGGCGTCGGCAAACTTCGTGCGGCTTTCTTTAAGGAAAGCCGCAGACGCGTTCGTGGGTGAGAACCACGAGCAGGAAATCCGGGTCACCCCGTCTTTTTCGGCCCACGTACGCTTTGGCGAACGTGGGGTACCCGTTTGGTCTCTATTTGGCCCCGGTGTCATGTCTTAGTAGACCTCGTAGAGGAGGCGGGTTCTGCGTTTCATCGTCCCTCCCCGGGAAAAAGTGTGCGCCATAAGCGCCCTATGCGCCGTATGGTAGCTTGAATCCATCGCGAAGGGACACTCTATTAGATCTGGCACGGTTTAGCAGTTAGCTATCGTCCCGGCTGATGGGGCGCCCCCAGCTCTGTATCCAGCGCGTCCTTGACAGCCGAAATACCGATAATCATCAACTCCAGATCCGACGAGCCGTTGTTAGTGAACGAGTGCGCCTCCCGGAACAGGATGGGCACGCCATCGCCTTTGTGAATGGACTCGGTTTCTCCGTTCACTTGTACTTGACCGGCGCCGTCCATCACGTAATAAATCTCTTCGACACCGGTATGGTAATGCAAGCCTTCCGACGCTCCGGGCGGAATGAGAAGGTGATCCACGTAAGCCCAGTTGGTCTCAAATACATCGGAATCGAGCGCACGCCGATATTGCACCGTGCCTTGCCCACCGTGATAGTTGGGGACCGGTTGCAGTAACGCCTTGTCGAGTCTCATCAGCATGAATTGGGGGATGTCATCTTTCGCCGTCACCTTGTCGCGCGAGTCGCCGAGGTTGAACGCGTCGTAGTGACCCTTGGTCATGGATACGTTGATATTCAGGTAGTCGACCAGCTGGTTGGTTGGGTTGTAGATCGCGTGCGAGTGCCCTCTCCTCTGGGGCGCACCGGCCGGGCCTTTCACTCGCGAGGTGTGACTGTCCACCGTGAATTCCGCCTCGCCGTCGAGGATGGTGAACATCTCCTCCACGGTGTTGTGAAAGTGTTCCGCGACGCCTCCGCCCGGTTGCATCTGACAGCGGAAAACGAAATTCAGGTTAACGTCCACAGCGCTCGCGGGCACCAGGGTCTGGCACTTTCTTAATCCAACACTGCCGTGGGAGTGGGCAGGCTCGACCTCGCTCAGATCCGTGTGGCCTATCCTTTGCGCCAAAGGCGGATGAGTTGGAGCTGTTTGGGTATGACCGGCCAGGGGTACTAACAACAGACATGTGGCGAGTGCGCGTCGCATAAGCCTCCTACCAGTTGGTGATGGAACCGTCTGGCCGGAAGTAGGTCTGCGCACGCGCAGTGACGGGTTCGGTTATTTCGGCGATCTGGGTGAGTTGCTTGTAGTCCAATTCCACACCCAGACCGGGGCGGTCGTTGGGATAGAGCTTGCCGTCCTTGAAGTCCAGGCATACGGGCAGATGGGGTAAGGTGCGGCCCTGGTAGTTGTACTCCATGAGCAGCGGCCCGGAGAATGTGCCCAGGGAGTTGACCAGAGCGGCGGTGGCGATGGGCCCGGTGAAGTGGGGACGATGCCGACAAAATGGGTTTCGCAGATGGCGGCAATCTTCATCATTTCGGTTATGCCGCCGACATTGGGCAGGGTGGCGCGAACAAAATCGATGTCGTGATGTTCAACCAGTTTGTTAAAGTCCCAGCGGTTTCCCCACTCCTCGCCGGCAGCCAGCGGCACGTTCACCTTGGCGCGCAGGATGGGAAGGTCTTCGAGAAAGGCTTCGGTGCGGACCGGGTCTTCCACGAAAAACGGCGCCAGATCTTCGATCGAGTTGCAACCGCGAATGGCGTCGGGCAGATCGAAGCGCTGGTGGAAATCGATGACCCAGTCACCATCTTTGCCGACGCCTTCGCGCACCTGGGCGCATTCTTCACGCATGTGGTTGATGCGCTCCCGGGTGTTGTAAGTGCCGTTTGCCGGCGCCTCCGAAGCGCCAAAGCGGAAGGCGCGATAGCCGGCTTCTATCGTGAGCCGGGCTCGATCCTTGAGGCTCGAATCCTTGGTTATCCCCGGGATGACGCCGGCAGTGTTATAGCACTCGCAATAGTTACGAACCATGCCGCCCAGTAATTGATGGACCGGCAACCCCTGGACTTTGCCCTTGATGTCCCAGAGCGCCAGGTCCAGGGCTCCGATGGCGTCGGTCCGTTCGCGGCCTGCGGGGTAGAAGAAGGCGCGATTCATGTCCTGCCAGAGACGCTCGATATACTGCGGGTCGCGGCCGATGAGTCTGCCGGCTGATTGGGATAGTGTGTCCTTCACGCCGCCCTCGCCTATGCCGGTGATTCCTGCGTCGGTCTCGATGGTGACCACCACGTCGCTCTGGTTGAATAGCGGGTTGGGATGCGGCGGTAAATAGGCGCGGACGCGGGTGATTTTCATCTTGGGGAGAGGCACGGCGTAGGGGGTAGAGCGCGCACTCCGGTCGCGACCGCAGTGGCTGCCAGAGAACGCAGGAATGTTCTTCTTTTCATGATTCGACATCTCCTTCATACTCGAAACCTCTTACAAGGTGCGGAAAAAAGCCCTGAAGGGTACGGCCTTCAGGCCGTACGTAACTGCTTTGAAACGAACATCGGCTTTAGCCGCTGAGGCATGCTTTTCAACACATCGCAGACGAAAGCTGCCTCAGCGGCTAAAGCCCATCGTTTTCGCATCCTTATATGTACGGACTAAAAGCCCGTACCCTCCATACGACCAATATTTCTGCAAGCTGTTTACTCTTTCCGCAACGCACGCACTGCCGCTAGCAGAGCTTTTGCCTTTCGCTTCGACGGTCTGGGCGTTGTCTCCGGGTTTGTAGATTGAGGAGCCGACGCCCAGGCCTTGCGCTCCGGCTGCCATCCAGGGGGCGATTTGGTTGGCGTCTACTCCGCCTACGGGGATCACGATGGCCGACTTGGGTAGGACCGCACGCAGCGCCTTCAACATGGGCGGACCAAGGACCTCCGCGGGAAAAAGCTTGATCGCATCTGCGCCGGCTTCGAGCAAGGCGAAGGCTTCGGTGGGATTGAAAAAGCCGGGAATGGCAACCAGACCCGCCTCCTTTGCGGCGCGCACGATGGCAGCGTTGGCGTGAGGGGTCACTATCAATCGGCCGCCGGCGGCTGCTACTTGCGCAACCTGAGAGGGCGCGGTGAGAGTGCCGGCTCCAATCAGCATCCGGTCGCCGAAGGCGCGCGACAAAATGGAGATGGTCTCGAGCGGGCTGGGTGAGTTGAGAGGCACCTCGACGATGCAGATGCCCGCCCGCTCCAATGCAGAACAGATCGATTCTGCTTCGGCCGGCTGAACGCCGCGCAGGATGGCTACCAGGGGACAACGTTCGAGCCATGCTGTCAGGTCCAATGCAGCCTCCTGCCGATGGCGGCGAGCCCGAGCGCCGCCGCATCCTCGCCTTCCACCGTGGCTTCCCCTCCGCAGGCTTCGATGACCTGAGCATAGAGACGGCAAAGATGCGCCGCGCCGACCAGGTGAACACGACCTCCGCGGGGCATGGTGGCGCGCACCTCGTGCCCGATCACCAGACCCGACAGATAAGAAGCGGAGGCCTCTTCCTTGAGCTGACCCATCAAGGGGAGAGTGCGCACACCAAAGAGATGATGTAACAGCCCACCGGGGTCGGCGGAGCGCGTCACTCCATCGTGAAACGCAGTATTGTCCACCGGAGCGTTGGTTGTCATGGTGCGCTCTAGGATGGTGCATTTCCGCAGGGCGCCGTAGATTTCGCCCGTCATGCAGGTGGTGAAGGCTCACGATCTTGCGATCGCTCAGTTGAATCCACTTGGAGTGGGTTCCCGGAAAACAAACCAGACCGGCCCCGGCGCAGGCGTCCAACATGCCCATGGCCGCGGTTTCTTCACCCCGCATCAGCTCCGGCACACCCGCGGCGTCTGGTCCTATGACTCCGGGAACCAGGCGCACTTTGGCCCCGGAAAATGGCACCTGAATGACGGCATTGGCCAGCTCCGCAATCCCAACGGGACAAGGCAGATACTCTGCTTCGACCCAGCCCTCCCTGCTGCCGATCATGCCGCACAGCAGGATGTGCTTCTCCCCTCGGTCAACCAGCCGCCGACTTCCGCGCGCAGGGCCTCTTCGAAATTCCCTTCGCCCACGCGAAGGATGCCCTGCGGCGAAGAACGCCGGGCCACCACGGCTCCCTCTGCATTGATCCGAAACGCACGGAAATTGCTGGTACCCCAATCCACTGCAATCAAGGCTTATGCTCCTGGGAGTTCTCTCCTGAGCCAATGTACCAAGGAGGTCAGGTTCGATGACGCGCCGGTCCCGGAACAAGCCTACTTGGCCGCATAGTCCTTGGTCTGCTTCGTGCCCGAGTTGTAAATCGTGAAGCTGCCCTTGGGGCTCGCCGTCAACATAAAATAATTCCCCTGATCCGCGCCCTGAGGATTGGCTATATATTCCGCGGCCGTGTTGTGCTCCGCAGCCCCTTTCTCCGAATAATGAAGCTGCCATAGCGTCTCGAGGCCGGGAGACTTCAGGATCTCATCAATGATTTCCGGCGCTCCGCCCTTGGTCGCCGCGTTGTTCATGATGGCTACGCGAGGCTGAATGCCATCGATCAAAGCATGACTGGAACTCGCGTTCAGGCCATGATGCGAAACCACCAGGATGTCGATGTGTCCCAGCACGATTGACCGGACACATGAAGGCCATTTCCTTGTCCCAGGTGAGATCACCCAGGTCGAGGATTTTGAGTTTGCCAAAGTTGATCAGCACTCCCAGCGAATGGGAATTTTCGCTGGCGATCGTGGGGCTTGGTTTCCGGCGTGTTGCAGTATTGATTGGTCTCCCCTGCTCCCGGGAGAGGATGATCGATCGCGTTGCCGTCACTGCTGATGACCGTGACCTTCATGCCGGTGATGGGCAGCACGTCGCCGGGATGCGCGACCATGTGCTTGTACTTTCCCGTGGCCAGCACCTGCTGGTAGGCAGCGTAAATTTGTTCCGTCGGGCGCGCCGGGCTTGGTATCGATGTTGGCCCCGTGATCGATAAATGTTCCTACGGGAATGCGGTCGACTAACTGCGGTACACCGCCCGAATGGTCGTTGTGATAGTGGGTCAACAATACATAGTCAATCTTGCTGATGCCCGCGCTTTTGGCGGCAGCAAGAATACGGTCGGCATCGCGGCCATCGTTGCCCGGCCATCCGGTGTCGATGAGCAGAGACTGCCCGGTCGGGGTGACGAATAGCGTGGATTGACCACCCTCGACATCGATGAAGTACACGCGAAGATCGCGGAGTGGCGGCCGAGGCCGCGGGGTGACCTGCCAGCAATGCGGCAAGAGTGAGCAACGCAGCGGCGAATTTTCGTTTAGGTCCGAGACGGGTCATGATCATTCCTATCCACTCAGCTTGAATCGGCTGTAACAGCTCCCCTAGAACTGGAACCGGAGCGATGCCTGCAAGTTACGCGCGTTGCCGACGATGGACGTAATCTGACCCACCTGCGAATTGCCAACGGTTGAGTTGGGATATCCGAACTGGGGATGGTTGAATGCATTGAACGCTTCGAAACGGAACTGGAAAATGCATCTGTTCATGAACGGGTAAAATTCTTGAACAGCGATGCGTCGTAGTTGGTTCGGCCTGGCCCGACAATGCGTGTTGCGTCCAGCATTGCCGTAGGTATACGGGGCCGGGGTGGCGAAGGCCGACGGGCTAAACCAGTGCAGCAGGGTCTTGGGGTAGACGACCGGGCCAATGATATTAGGGCGGCTGGAGGTTCCGTTGGTCGTCGATGTCTGCAAGACCGGCGAGAACCAGAGGCCGCTTTGGGTGAATAGAATCCCATTCATCTGCCATCCGCCGAGAACAAGATCTGAGACGCCACCACTATTGAGGAATTTTTGACCCTTGCCGAAAGGAAAGGCCCAAAGAAAGCTCAGCGTCAAACGGTTCCGTTGATCGATGATTGAGTTGCTCACCTCGTGAGGGAAGCGGGGATCCTGCGGATTGGGCCCGGCATCTCCGCCTCCGAATTCCAGCGGGACATCATCGATGGCATGGGAGTAGGTGTACCCAAGCAGCGCGCTCACTCCGCGGCTCAGGCGTTTATCGGCAGTGAATTGAAAAGCAAAATACTCCGCAAATCCATCGGAGATGTAGTAGTTCACATCGCTCTGCAGGGGATCGATGTGATACAGCGGACGGCGGGATACGGTTGAGGTGGGCCCGGGAATCGGCTCGTTGGCGTTCCAGAGGTCTTGCAAATGACGGCCCAGATTGCCTACGCCGACGAATTTCAACACCATCTCCAACGGGTACGATCTCGTGTTCCACGGCCAGGTTGAACTGCTCGGCGTACGAAGGACGGAAGTTGGGAGCGATCGCAGTTGCCGTTCCATTGGGCACGGGCGGAATGACGATCGGCTGCAGGCCTGGAAAGCCCTGACTCACCGTCGGCCCGACGAAAACGTCTCCGGGCGTGGTTTGCAGTGTCAAGCCGAAAGGAAGATTGCGCGCAAGGCGCATATTGCCCGCCTCGCTGCCGGAGGCATTGTAGAAGAGCCCAACAGCCACCGCGAATCACGGTATGGGTGCAGTGCCTGGTAGGCAAACCCGAAGCGTGGACCAAAGTTCGGCCAATACTTCAGTACGCCCGCGTTTTGGTTGACGCCGTTCACGCCGGCGACGAGGTACTGGCCGGTGACAGGGGAGAAATTGGACCAGCGATTAGTGACTTCGTCAGGCGGGCTGAAGTAATCCCAGCGCAAGCCGTAGTTCAACGTCAGATTCTTGGTGGCACGGTAATCATCGGCAAAGTAGACGCCGACCTCGTTCAACCGGATACCTGGAAATTGATACGTGTAGTCGTGCGCGTCCAGGGTCGGGTAACCGAGCAAGAAGCTAGCCGCGGCATCGCCGCCCTTGCCGGCGGGTTCCCGCGAATCGGTAAACGCGGGTGAGAAATTAAAGCGGCCGTTGCCCTGGTTGGTTTGATAAATCGTCAGCTGCCGCCGGCGGAAGTCGGCGCCTATCTTGAAGGTGTGCGCACCTTTTGTCCAGGTCAGATTGTCGAGCTCCTGGAATGTGTTTTCCCGGCGATAGAGAGGCAAGAGAGCGGGTCTGGCCGACACCCAGATAACTGGATGGCGAAAAGATGGGAAGGTTTTGCTCCCGGGGCGTGACATTCGAATTGGGAACCCCGAGTTCGTTGCCGAGGCCGCCGCCGGGGACAAAGTTGATGGGCACATAATCCAGACGATAGCGGTTGAAGCCCACGCGGAAGTCGTTGACCAGCGAGGGAGTAAAGACGCGCACGTAGCTGGTGGCAACATGCTGGGTCGGCTGGTGGGATACACCGGCAAACGAGGCCTCGTCGCTCAGACTTACGGGAGTTGAAATTCCGGGAATGGTCGATTGCGCGTACGTGCTGGGTGAAATGGTGGTCGGTATTTTGAATAGACCAGCGGGCAAAGATGGAATCCCTGGCCGTGATCTGTTCGTCGATCCTTACATCTCCCTGATCATAGTTCTGGGTTTGAATCCGGGGGAGGGCATAGTTATTGATTCGACCGGAGCTGGTCGGGGTGGGGTACGCGTTGATCATTTTTGCCGCGATCGGATCCCAGCGGTTAGACGGAATGATGTTGTTGGGGAACGGAGTACGAAGAAACGTCCCGGCTTTCGCGGGATTGGGCACGGTGGTCAGGGGATCATAAATAAGCGTGCCGGGAAGCAGCTCCCCAAAGTCGCCCTGCCGCATGCGCATGGTAGGGATATTGCCCCGCTCGAATATCTGGATGCTGTTGCGGGAACCTTCGTAGTCCACGAAGAAGAAGGTCTTATCTTTGCCATGATAGACATGTCGGGATGACCACCGGGCCACCCAGCGAGCCGCCAAATTGATTCAAGCGAAAGGTGGGGAAACTGGTGCCTGCGGTGTTGAAGTAGGTGCGCGCATCGACATCTGAGTTACGTATGAACTCAAACAGGCTGCCGTGCAGTTGATTGGTTCCTGACTTGCGAGATGACGTCGATCACAGCACCCGAGTTGCGGCCCACGTCGGCACTGTAGAGATTGGTCTGAATCTTGAATTCCCGGACCGAATCTACAGCAGGCCGAAGGGTAAGGGAAAGCGTAAGCCGTTCGTTATTATCGATGCCGTCGTACAGAAAGTTATTGTCGCCTTCACGGTTACCATTGGAGAAGATCTCGTTGCCGGCGCGGCGATCGTCGGGCCGGGTTCCGCCCATGATGGTTCCGCTGGCCGACTGAGCCCACTCCGTTCACGCCCGGGCTGAGGGTCGCGAGCTGAACGAAGTTGCGGCCGTTGAGCGGCAGCTCATTCACCAGCTGCTGGTTAATCACCGTTCCTACGGAAGAAGACTCGTTTTCGAGCAGCGGCGGATGGCCAGTCACACTCACCGTTTCGGCGGTCTGCCCTACCTGGAGCGCGAGGTCGACACGGGCCTGCTGGTTGACCTGAAGACTCACGCCGGTCTGTTCAAGCTTGCGAAAGCCCGGAGCTTCGACGGTCAGGGTGTAGTTCCCCGGGGGAAGGTCGGTGAGCACATAGTCTCCTCTCTTGCCGCTGACGGTTTTGTGAACAATGGTGGTCTCGACGTTGATGGCGGTTACGGTGGCGTCGGGAACTGCCGCGCCGGTGGCGTCGAGCACGGTGCCGCTCAATTCGGCGGTGGATATCTGGGCCGGGCACCGCGAGCCAACCAGGAAAATTGCCGCCACGAGACAAAGCGTCTTTGCCAACCAAAAGTTTGTGTTGTCTGTTTTTTGAACACAGCTCCCGCCTCCTCAAATCGTGCGCAGAAACCTATATCACCGCGCAGTGAACGAAGCGCAACTTTTTTTGAATAAAGTTTCGAAATCCTGATTGATCATCGACAATTCGGTATCGGTTCCGCTATCATCGGCCCACTGCGTGGTCCGCCAGGGTTCCGCTATCATGAAGTCCAGCGAGCGTCTATGTTGAAAACCAAGACCGCTCGCCCGGCAAAGGGTGGGACACCCAAACTGGTGAAGACTGAGGCGGCTACGGAGCCGCGCGCCGGGGATCAATACTTCTCGCGCGCCGTGGGCAAGGCGCTGGAGGTTCTGGAGTTTCTCCAGGCCGAACTGAAGCCCATGTCGATGAATGAGATTGCGCAGCGGATCCAACTTTCAAAAACATCGGCATTCCGCATTCTGCGTACGCTTGAAACGCTGGGCTGCGTCGTGGTCGATGGACGGGGTCAATATGTGCTGGCCCCGGGAATCCACGCGGTGACACCCACGCAATGGTTGGGGAAGCTGCATCGGGTTGGGGTGCCATACCTGGAGGCGCTGAGCCGCGAACTCGCTGAGACGTCTACCCTGGCAGCCTTGTTTGAGAACCGGGTTGAAGTGATCGCAGTGGTCGAGAGTCCGCATGTGATCCGGATGAGCAATGTGGTTGGTCATATTCTGCCTCCGAACGCCAGTTCTTTGGGAAAAGCGATCACCGCGTTTCAGCCGCAGGAGCAAAGGGAAAGGCTGTTGCGGAGCTTTGGGACGTATCGATTTACCAAGCACACCATTACCGATCGCAAGGAACTGAGCCAGGAGTACGAGGGTATTCGGCTGCAGAAGTACGCGATCGATCGCGAGGAGTGCGCGTATGACGGGATTTGTTTCTGCGCGCCTATTTTTGGACCGAATGGACAGGTTTCCGCGGCGATCAGCTCGTCGATGCCCAAGACGCGGCTTCGGGATGGCGCGCATGAAGAGGCAATTATTGCCGCAGTTAGGGCGGCGGCGGAACAGTTGGCATTGGATTTGCGGAAGGCTTGAGGGCTGCGGAACCCGACCGGAGTGTAGCGTAGTGGAGGGACCTGCTGTTTTCTTTCTCGGCCCGCAGAGCGACCTTTCCGCAGCCTGTCTAGCCCCTAAGGGCCTCATTCCCCTCTCGGAAACCGAGACCTGTCGACCAATTTGTGAAACAGCATTCCATAAAGCGTAAGTTGATTCTGGTTTTTGCTTGACGGTGTTTTCCTCGAAATATATTCTTGGGCGGCTTCGCCTGAGGAAACGATATGATGCGACCCGTGTATCTGCTACGGATTCTTTGTGCCCTTGCGGTTCTTCCCATCTCTTCCCTGTGGGCACAAACTCCCCTCGCGGCCAGGATCGGCCATACCGACCCCAGCAAATACACCCGCAGCCGCTCCCACAATAGCGCCGGCGATATGGCTTGCGAGCTTCTGGTTCCTCCTTCCGCCATGGACGTCAACCTCAACTTCATGCACCGGTGCGAGATTATGCCCGGCGGCGGCGTCGGACACCATTTCCATAACACGACCGAAGAGATGTTCATCGTGTTCGACGGCCAGGCGGAGTTCACCATCGACGGCCGCACCTCAGTCCTGCAAGGAACCGTGGGAGCACCCTGCCGGATGGGCCACTCCCACGCCATCTATAACCCCTCGGATAAACCGGTCGAATTTATGAACATCAACGTGGCCCAGATCAAAGGCCACTACGATGCCTTCAATCTCGAATGATGCCCGCGTCGGCGCCCCCAAGGATCGCCATCCCCACATTCATGACCATGAACCTGGATAACAAGCTGCTTCGACCCATGCCGAACTACCTCGGCGGCCAGGGCACCGTCCAGTACCGGCGGGCACTCGATGCGGATGTGTTCCTGACCAACTGGGCGTACGTGGATCATCTCCTGATTCCGCCCGGAGCATCGGTCGGCCAGCATTACCATAAGGGCGTCGAAGAGATTTTTTACGTGCTCAACGGCGATGGCCAGGTGGAAGTGAATGGCGAGACGGCGCCCATCCATAAAGGCGACGGGGTGCCGATTCGCTTTAACGAAGCCCACTCCTTCGTCAACAACGGATCAGCCGACCTCGAGCTCATGGTTGTCGGCATCTCGGCGCAAAAGAACGTGCTGGATACGGAGTTGGGTGACGTTTCCGCACGCCCACTGAACTCAATACGGAGAGGATTGATGACCAAGAAGATCGATACCCATGCCCACCTGGGCGAATGTTGCGTTTTCGGCCTGCTGGCTACAGAGGAAGACATCCTTCGCCGCATGGAGGAATGCGGCGTGGACGCGACCATCGTACAGCCGTATCCGGGCGCGACCATCGCTTCCAAGACGCACGACCGCATTGCCGATCTGTGCGCGCGGCATCCGGGCCGTTTTTTCGGCATCGCCAGCGTGACTCCGCACCGGGATCACGATGCTTACGAACGCGAAATGGAACGGTGCATCAAGGATCTGAAGTTTGTCGGGATCAAGCTGCATACCATCGGGCATGGGGTCAATCCTCTGTCAGAAGATGGGGACTTTGTGTTCGCAACCGCGCACAGACTGGGGGTTCCGGCGATGGTCCATACCGGGCCCGGAGTTCCCTTTGCGCTGCCCGCGCTGTGCATTCCCGCAGCGCGCAAGTACCCTGACCTGAAGATCATTCTTGCCCACGCCGGCTTTGCCGTATTCACGGCGGAGGCCCAGGTCGCGGCTTCTGTTTGCGGCAATCTGTATCTCGAAACGTCGTGGTGTATCGGAGAAGATATCCGGTGGATGATCGATACCATCGGCGCGGACCGGGTCATGCTGGGGGCCGATCTGCCCAGCAACGTTCCGGTGGAATTTGCAAAATACAAGGCGCTGGAATTGAAGCCCGATGTTTATGAGAAGGTCCTGGGTGGCACAGCCATCGATGTATTCAAACTGAAATGGTGAGGTGACGATGTTCGTCCTGTTCGTGGATATGAAGCTCAAACCGGGCGCACAGGCGGCCCTGGAAAAGACCTACACCGAGACCTTCCGGCCGGCCATTTCGCAGCAGGAAGGTTTTCGCGGGGTGGAGCTGTTGCGACCCGAACAAGACCGGCGACCAATGGCGGCTCAGCATTTCTTTCGAGACCCATGATCTGCAAAGGAAGTGGGTGGCGATCGATCTGCACCAGGTGGTGTGGCCGCAGATGGAGAACCATTTTGCCGACTATTCGGTCTACGACTACACCTCAGTTTAAGGAGCGCCTATGGAGCGCAATGTTCCTGAATATGTAAGCCGCTCGGTTCCCGTACCGGCTACGGGCAGAGTGCCGTGGTACAAGAGCACCTTCCCCAGCTACTTCGGTATTTTTCTGTTTGTCGGCTACTACCTCAAGCTGGCCGGGCCGACGATTGGCTATGCCAGCCCCACGGTTGTGCTGTGGGGGCTGGTGGTCGCAGGGCTGCTTTGCTTTGGGCTCTACTACTACGTGCCGGCGATGCTGGGCATGCAGACCGGACGCACGCTGTACGTGGTGGGCACTTCGACTTTTGGCACCACCGGCGGATTTCTGATTCCCGGAATATTGATGGGGCTGTTGCAGGTTGGCTGGGTGGCGGTGGATGCCGCGATCGCCACCAGCTTCATCATGAAGGGCCTGGGGCTGACGTCGCGGACGCTCTATAGCGTGATCGCGCTGGTGTGGCTTTACAGCCTGGGATGGGTGGCGATCAAGGGAATCCATTACGTCGGCCAGGTGGCCAAGTTCCTGAATTGGGTTCCGTTCCTGATGATGCTGATCGTGCTGTGGGCAAACCGGAGCGGTATCCCCCAGTACCAGCCCCCGCACAACGAACCTGTGACTGGTTTTCTGAATGCGCTGATCATCACCATCGGATTCTTTGCTACCGCGGGAGCGGCGGGCACCGATTTCGGCATGAATAACCGCGATCGGAAGGACATTGTTCTGGGAGGATTGACCGGTATTGCGGCCGGGGCGGTGATTGCCGGCGGGATTGAGGTTCTTTCCGTGGCCGGGTACCTGGGCAGGACTGCCGGGGCGACCAACTACGATTACACCGCCGCGATCGCCAGCGTAGGAGCCCTGGCCCCGGTGATGTTTTTTCTCTTCGCCGTCGCTTGCCTGGTGCCGACCTGCTTTTCCGCATTCATCGCAGCCAACAGCTTCAGCACCATGCTGCCTAAGGTTTCCCGGACGGTATCGACGCTGGTTGGGGTCACCTTAAGCGCCGTTCTGGCCATCAGCGGCGTGGCCGATAACCTGGTGGGATTCTTCAGTCTTATCGCGGCTTCGTTTGGGCCTATATGCGGCGCCATGGTGGCGGATTATCTGCTCGCCGGCAGACGATGGTCCGGCCCTCGGCTGGGTATTAATTGGGCGGGGTATATCGCCTGGATCATCGGCTTCCTGGTCGGGATGCCGGAACATATTCCCGGGCTTCCGGCGGCCTTGGTCAAAGCCGACAATCCTTCGGCGCTTTATGCGTTCGCCTGCGGCTTCGTGATCTATATCGTTCTGGCGCAGCTGGGATTGCGGCCTCCCGTGGTCGCAATAGGAGAACGTCCGTGATGAAAAGCCTGGTTCTTTTATTGGTGGTTGCACCCGGTGGTTTGCTGGCTCAGCAGGCCCCACTGGTACCGGTGGCGCCGCTGGAGCAACGAATCGCCCACGCCGACCCGTCGAAGTATCGCAACATGAAGGCGGTCCATGATGGCCCCGGTGCGCTGGACTATCGACCGCTGTTCGATGCCCAGACACTGGAAACCAACCTGTTTTTTATGCACCGCGGGGTGATCGAGCCCAAGAGCGGCATCGGCGCGCATTTCCATAACCAGTGCGAGGAGATGTTCATCATCCTCGATGGCGAAGCCCAGTTTACGATCGATGGCCGGACCTCGACGCTGAAAGGGCCCGCGGGCGCGCCGACGCGGCTGGGCCATTCCCACGCCATCTATAACGATACGCGACAAGCCGGTGGAGTGGATCAATTTCAACGTGGGCACGATGAAGGGTGTCTACGATGCCTTCAATCTCGACGATCCGCGGGTGGGCGCTCCGCTCGACCCGATCCCCACGTTCATTACTATGCACCTGGATCGATCGCTGCTTAAACCGGTGGAGCACATGGATGGGGGGACGGGTACGGTGCAGTATCGGCGGGCGCTCGATCCAACCGTCTTCTACACCACGTGGTCGTATGTGGACCACCTGCTTTTGCCTGCGGGAGCTTCGGTTGGCCCTGTTTCCAAGCCGGATATGAGCGAGATTTATTACGTGATGGCCGGCGATGGGAGTGTGACCATTGGCTCCGAGACGGCCCAGATCCATAGCGGAGACGCGGTCCCGGTGCGGCTGGGGGAGAAGCAGTCCTTCGCTAACTCCGGCAGCGGACCGCTGGAATTGATGGTGTTCGGCATCGCCAGCGATATGGCCGCCAAGCAAGCGTTGATGGAGAGCAAGCGTCGGCTTCGGTAGGATTTCCCTTCCCCTTTTCGGCCCAAAAAGCAAAACGTTTAAGATTCGTGGTATCCCACATCTCGCGAAAAACGAGCGAGATGTGTGGCACCCGGGCGTTGTGGAATATGTGGGTCCGCAGGTTATTCTGATGGTTTGGGGTCCAATCTATCTTGCCCGGTCGCCATGATGCCAAGTAACCGCAGTTATAACCGCCTGCTTCTCCTAGTTGCGGGGTTGGGCGGTTTGCTCTATGGAGTCGATGTCGGCATCATCGGCGGGGCATTGCCTTACCTCGAAGCCACCTCCGGACTCAATCCCAGCCAGCTGTCGATCATTGTCGCGGCGGTGCTGCTGGGTAGCGTCATCTCTACCCTGTTTGCCGGTCTGCTCGCAGACTGGTTGGGACGCAAGCCGCTGATGGTGATCAGCGCAGCGATCTTTGTGCTGAGCATTCCTGTCATCGCGCTGTCACATGGGTTCGGTCCGCTGTTTCTTGGCCGTCTGCTCCAGGGCATCAGCGGAGGACTGGTTGGCATCGTGGTTCCCCTCTACCTGGCCGAGTGCCTGTCAGCCCAGGATCGAGGCAAAGGCACAGGAGCGTTCCAATGGCTCCTGACCCTGGGTATTTTCTTCGCCGCGGGCATCGGCATCTATTACAGCTATCGCGTGGCTGGCCTGGTGAACTCCGTTACGCCGGCGGTGCTGCTGAGCGTCAAAGACCAGGCGTGGCGACGCATTTTCTGGATGTCGATGCCTCCCGGCGTGCTGTTTTTGGTGGGCGGCTTGTTTGTCGCCGAGTCGCCCCGGTGGCTGTTCCGGCGGGGGCGCACGCAACAAGCCCTCGACGCGCTGCTTCGATCGCGACCCAGGGAGCAGGCGGCGATCGAACTGGAAGAGATGGAGCAGATTTCCCGCTCCTCGCCCAAAGGAGCGGCCCGGGATTCACTGCTGCGGAGAAAGTATGTTCTCCCCTTCCTGCTGGCATGCGTCATCCTGTTCTGTAATACGGCCACGGGCATCAACTCCATCATTGGCTACAACACCGACATCCTGTTGCAAAGCGGCTTGTCGGATCTGCAGGCGCATTGGGGCTACGTGCTGTTCACGTTTTTGAATTTTCTGATGACCCTTATCGGCATGACGCTGGTCGACCGCAAAGGGCGCAAATTCCTGCTTACCCTGGGAACGTCGGGCATCATGGTGTGCCTGCTATTGGTTGGCACCCTGTTTCTGCGCACGGAAAAGAACCGGTATGACGCCCGGGACCGCATACAGGCGCAGGTGGGGCCGGAGCAGAATCTGCAGCTCCACTTTGATCAGGCAGACGCAAAACGGCTTCTGCCGGCGGATAGGTTTTCATCCAACCGCCTGGCTCTCACGGTGATCTACTCGTACGGGGGATTTGCCGCGGCGACCAGGACCATGCGTTCGGCGGATAGCGAAGCTGCCATCCCCATCGACCGGCAAAGTAGCCTGCCTTCGAGCAAGGTGGAGGCGTTCTTCCGCGACCCTTTTGCCAACCTCGAAGCGGCGCGTACGGCCCCGCTCAAGATTGAGCATGCCTATATTGGTCCACTGCCCAACGCAGTGCATGGCTGGCTGGTGGCGCTGGGCTTGTACGGTTTTGTCTCGTTCTATGCGCTGGGCCCGGGGGTTTGCGTGTGGCTGGCCCTTTCCGAATTGATGCCCACGCGCATCCGATCGAACGGTATGAGCATTGCGCTGGTCATCAACCAGATGGTTTCGACTACGCTGGCGGCCATCTTCCTGCCGGTGGTGGGTAAGTATGGATATTCGATGATGTTTTTTCTATTCTGTGGTTTCACCCTGATTTACTTGTTGACCGCGGCCTTCTTTCTTCCGGAAACGAAGGGCAAGACGCTGGAGGAGATCGAGGCCCGCTTTGCAGCTGCGTAGCTTGCCGGGTCCGGAGTGCATAACCGAATGAGTTTCTTTTTAGCTCTGGATGCGGGGGGAACGAAGACCGATTATGTGCTCGCCGATGAAACGCGCGAGCTGGCCCGGGTGCGCACGGGCACCATCAAGCGCATGCGCGTGGACGCAGGTACCGCCTGCCGGAACCTGGAGTCGGCGCTGGCCGAACTGAGCGCGCGGACGGGGATCTCGATGAAATCGGTGACCCGCACCTGCGTGGGCACCGCGGGGGAGACGGTTCCCCTGGTGAAGGATTGGCTGCGGGAGTCGATTTCCGCGCGAGTGGGCGGCGGACTGCTCATTCTGGGTGACGTGGAGATCGCACTGGACGCAGCTTTCCCGGGTCGAGCTGGAGTGCTGGTGCTTGCCGGCACCGGTTCGAACGTGGTCGGCCGCACCAGTGCCGGGGAGCTGATTTCCGCGGGAGGATGGGGGCCGGCGCTGGCGGACCAGGGATCCGGACACATCATCGGCCTGGAAAGCCTGCGGGCGATCTTTTTGGCCAAGGACGAGGAGCGGGACACGCTGCTGCTACCCGCGGTGTTGGACTTCTGGCAATTATCGTCGCTGGATCACCTGGTGGAATACGCAAACAGTCTTCCCGCACCCGATTTTTCAACCCTGACCGGAGTGGTTTTGAATTGTGCGGAGCTGGGGGACGAAATCGCCTTAGCTGTACTGCGGAAACAGGGCGATGACCTTGCGTACCTGGTGCGGCTGGTAATCCGGCGGCTGGTGCGGGCCTCAAGCGAACGCGGGTGGACGCCGCCCATCGCATTTGCAGGCAGCATCTTGGAAAATGTTCCGCCGGTGCGCGATGCTTTGATCCGAGCCGTGCAGCGCGAGTTTCCCGGCGTGCGTGCGCCGGAAAAAGGGGTCGATCCCATCGACGGCGCGCTGTGGCGGGCACGGACCGGAAATTTTTCGTAAAATGCCCGATCCACGTTTTGTTGGTAAGCTGAATGGCGACCGCTGGGCCGATCTCCCGGGCCTGTGAAACGCCCTCGCAGCGGCAACCACTACTAAAGAATGAAAGAACGAGTCAGGGAGGCAGAGATTGAATATCCGCAATGTAGCAGCCCTCGGCGTCATCCTGTTGGTCAACCGGATTGGCTTTGCCGACGCAAGCTATCAGGAGACCACCCAGGTCACGGGCGGGGCCATGGTGGCTCCGCTCAAATCGATGAGCTTTCTCAGCAAATCGATGAAAGACATGTTTGCCCCCATCACCACAACAACCATGGTGCATGGCAACCAAAAAGCCGTGGTGGGCAAGGACTCGATCGAGATCACCGATCTGGACCAGGAAACCATTACCCACGTTGACCTGATCCACAAGACGTATTCCGTGGTGACGTTCGCCCAGATGCGGCAGGCGTTCGAGAATATGCCGAAACAGATGGAGCAAGCCCAGAACAAGGCGAAACAGGACCAAGCACAACAGCCGCAACAGCCGAAAAGCGATTTGAAGACCAGCTTTGACGTTTCGGTCAAGAACACCGGTGTGACCAAAGAGGTGAACGGGCTTACAGCCCAGGAGCAGGTGGTCACACTGCAGATGCATGTCACCGATCCGAACGCGCCCCCCTCAGACGCAGGGAACACGATGACCTATGTGGTCACCACCGATGCGTGGATCGCCCCCGACCCGCCGGAGGTGAAAGAGATTCAGGATTTCGATAAGCGGTTCGCACAAAAGCTGATGGCAGGTGTGGATATGTCGGCGTGGAAGGCACAGATGGCGGGACAAAATCCGGGTATGGCGCAAATGTTCAGCAGCAAACCAGGATCTGGCGAAGCCATGGCCGAGATGGGGAAAGAGATGGCCAAGCTGCAAGGCACGCGGGTGATGGAAGTGACGAGAATGGGTGGGAGCGGGAGCGGGCCCGGGGCAGGGCAAACTTCGGGTTCAGCGCCTGCTCCGGCGGCAGCACCTGCCAGTTCTAACAATTCGGTCGGTGGTCTTTTGGGATCTGCGCTGGGCGGCTCCGCACTGGGGGGCTTCCACAAGAAGAAGCCGCCGGCAGATAGCGGAGCGCCTGCGACACCGGCGGCAGATGGGACGCAGAATGGAACGGGCGCAACGTTGATGGAGACGACGATGCAGAAGTCAAATTTTTCCCAGGCCGCGGTTCCATCTTCTGCCTTCCAAGTGCCGGCCGGGTTCAAGAAGATTGAGTCAACGGCCTACGGGGCTGCGGGCAAATAGCATGAGCCAGAGGTGACCCGGAACGGATTACCTCTGAAGCATCTGATCTGGGATTTTTTTCTTCATAACTCCCACAAAACCGTCATCCTTGTAGCGAAGCGCCACACAGATTTATCGCGTGACACAGCGCTTGAAGGCGCGCAGTCGAAGGACCCCGACGGTTTTGTGATGAGTTGGAGATGCAAAAAACCAGCGTCTTCTCGAATTTCTAACGTCTGCCAAACAATTTAGCGCCGCATCCCCCATCCGTAACTGGATGGAGTAATTCGATAACGGTACCCTTGCCCCAGTCGGAAGTCAGACTGCGAGGCCAGGCATGCGATCAGCAAAGGCTTTTCTCCTGGTAGCCTGGGCAGTGGCTTGCAGCGGCCACCGAGCACCGGCCCAATCTGGAGCACTCACGCTTACAGTGGATGCGTCTGCATCCCGCCATCCGATAAGCCCGGAAATCTACGGGATCGCCAACTACGGCCTCGACGCGACCTTCGCGAAGGAGATCCAGGTGCCCAACATCCGCTGGGGAGGCGACGGCACGACTCGCTATAACTGGCAGGTGGATTCGAGCAACGCAGGTTTCGATTGGTACTTTATGGGCGGCAATGGGGAAACGACGCCGGTGCCTGGCGCCACCGCCGACCTCATGGTCAAAACCTACAAACCGGCCGACGCCCTGATCACCATCCCGATCATTCCTTACGTCAACAAGCTAGCTGCATGGAACTGCAGCTTCCCGGTCTCGGTCTATGGGGCGCAACAGTCTACCAACCCCTATGTTCATCCCAACGGAGATAACTGCGGCAACAGCATCGCTACCAACGGCACGCAGCTGATCGATAACAATATCTACGCCAACCACATTGACAACACAACCAGCCTGCAACAGCAATGGGTGCAGCACCTGGTCAGCACCTTTGGCGCCGCTGCCAACGGAGGGGTTAAGTTCTACCAGTTGGACAACGAGCCCTACGGATGGGGTAACACGCATCGGGATGTGATGCCCAACGGCGCTACTTACCCAACCATCACGCAGTTGGGGCAGCAATATGCCGCCGCGATTAAACAGGCTGACAGCACGGCGCTGGTCCTCGGACCCTCCGATTTCACCCTGGGCGGTTGGGTTGGAAATTCCAGCCAGCAGGGCGGCCTCTTCGCCGGAGAATACTACCTGCAGCAAATGGGTGCCTATGACAAGGCACATGGCCAGCGCATCCTGGACTATTTCGACGAACACTATTATTTCAATACTTCCACCCCGGCGGCGCAGCTGGCCTCCACGCGCACCCTGTGGGACCCGACCTACAACGGCGGCACCTGGGTGGAGCAATACGACTTCGACGGCCCTATGCAGTTGATTCCACGTTTTCGCGGCTGGATAAGCACGTACTACCCGGGAACTTTGTTGTCGCTCTCGGAATACAGCATCGACAGCGGACAGAAGTCGATCGTCGATGCCATCGCGGAGATGGATGTTCTTGGCATCTTCGGCCGGGAGCCGCTGGACTTTGCCAATATGTGGACCGCGCCAGGGCCCCAGGACCCCATCGCCTATGCCTTCCGGATGTTCAGAAACTATGATGGTAACGGAAGCCAGTTCGGGGACACCTCCATCAGCGCGGTCAGCAGCAATCAGGGATCGCTCTCCATCTATGCCGCCCAGAGATCGAGCGACAAGGCAGTGACCATCCTGGTCATTAACAAGACGACCACGGCATTGAACAGCGCCATTGCCGTTGCCAACGTGACGCTGCCTGCAACTGCCCAGGTTTATTCTTATAGCGGGACAAGTCTCACCTCGATCGCTCACCCCTCTGATGCCGCGATCACGAACGGTTCTGTGAGCTATACCTTTCCCGGCTATTCGGCGGTGCTGTTTGTGGTGCAGCCCAGCGCTACAACGGCCGCTGCCACCACCACGACTCTCTCCGCTTCGGCCGCGCAAATCAACGCCGGGCAGTCTGTGACTTTTAGCGTGACTGTCGCGGCGGCGGCAGGTTCTACGCCTTCCGGGACGGTTACTCTGCTGGATGGCTCCACGTCGTTAGGAACCGCTTCCCTGTCGAATGGGGCAGCTACCTTCACCATCCCCTCGCTGGCCGCCGGCACCCATAGCATCACTGCGTCGTACGCCGGCGATGCTGCGGATGGGGCGTCTACGTCGAGCGCGGTGCCGGTCCAGGTGAATGCAGCAGGACAGCTGCAAACGACGACGGTTACACTGGCGGCTTCTGCTACAACGGTTGCTTCAGGGCAGACGATCACGCTCACGGCGACAGTCACACCAGCTTCCGCAACCGGTACTATTACGTTCAAGGACGGCAGCAGCGCGATCGGGTCCGCGACCCTGGCCTCCGGCAAAGGGGTACTCGCCCTAAGCACGTTGAGCGTTGGAAGCCACACTCTGACGGCAGCCTACGGCGGCGATGCAGCGGACTCGACCTCCACTTCCAATGTAGTTACGGTGACCGTTTCGGGCTCCACTTCGGCCTCGTCACCCGATTATGGGCTTACGCTGTCCGGCAGCACACTTACCTTGTCGCAAGGTTCCTCCGGATCCCTGACGGTCTCGGTCGCTCCGGAGAATGGATTTAACGCTTCGCTCTCGTTTGCCTGTTCCGGGCTGCCGAGCGGATGGGACTGCAGCTTCGCTCCCTCCACGTTGTCGGGCGGCGCGGAGCAGAGTACAAAGATGACGGTGAGCACAACCAACAGCAGCCGGTTGCTTTCCGCTTCTTCGGGATTGCTCCTGGCGTTGGTTTCGCCGCTTCCGTTGTTCTGGTTTGGGTCTCGGCGGGCGCGATGGATTTTGGTTTCCCTCTGCTTACTTAGCCTGGCCGGCTGCGGGTCATCGTCCTCTCCATCGGGCAGTTCGCAGCAAGGGCAGTCCACTACTTATAACGTTACTGTCACTGCATCTGGCGCAACCGCGCCGACTCATTCTCAGACGTTTGTCCTTACGATGACGCAATGACGGAATTCCCGGTCATGGTTGATATGGACTCGGTCCGGCTTCTATACCGGCAGGGAGAACAGCAGGTCCCTCCACTGCGCTCCCCCGGATTTCCTGTGAAACTTGGTGGCGTTGGCGAACTTCGTGCGCCCTTTCTTTACGGAAAGGCGCATACGCGGCCTTGTCCGGCGCTGCCTGGCAGGAAATCCGGATTCGCTCCGGTCGGGATGACAATTTATTTGTAAGACTAATTCTGGGATGACAAAGGGGCGTGCCCTGTTTCGTCACAACTTCCACAAAATCGTCATCCTGAGCGGAGCGCCCTCACAGATTTATCGCGTGACACAGCGCTTGGTGGCGCGCAGTCGAAGGACCCCGAAGGTGCTTATCTTGCCCGTGCTGTTCGGGCCTTTTCCACACCGACGTTTTTGTTGTGAGTTGGGAGATGCCAAAGCGCACTACGACTGAAGGGTGAGAACGTCGTTAGGGGCGAGGAAGAAGGGAGGCACGATGGCCGGGATGTTGGACAACGGCAATATCTCTTCGGGTAGTTCGATGCCTAAAACGTCGATCATAAACTTGCGCCTCTTCTGGCAGCGCGCGTAGCAGTCGGGGAAGGCAGCTTGCAGTTGCTGCCGCAGTTCCTTGTCAGCAAGCACTACCCCGTCCTCCATACGAGTCGATGCATACACGGGCGAACTGGGGATGATATCCACCTGGATCGCCATACCCGAATGAAGAGGCACCTCCGAGTTTGGATAAATCGGGGAGCTCAGCCACTCATCCAGGTGGATCAAATGACCTGGATTCAGGAAAATCCCGAAACGGTCAAAGGGAAGGCGCTCGTGAATCAACTGCCACAATTCACCTCCGGGAGTGCCTGGCTTAAGCAATGCGAACCACTCGCTCATGACCTCGTAGTAAAGGCCAGCAAAGCTTGCAATGTAGCCGGCAGCGGCAGCCGGCAGATCATGAGACGAAGAAGCAACCCATCCCGAACGGCAACTGTTACTACCCCAGTAAGAGAGATTCATCGATAGTGGATGTCCACGCTCGATCCTTTCACCCCGCGGACCGGAGAGCCCAAGATTGGCATTGCGTCCGGTGGTGAAGGTGACGTGACACCCCAGCGGCTCTCCACAGGTGCCACCCAGCGCGACCACGTCATGATCGGTCATTCCTTCGCGCATACCAAAGATCATCCGCTTTATACTCTCGGAAGCCTGGACGCTGGTGTATTCAAAGTAGGCGATTTCCGATGGAGAGCAGAAGGTGCGCAGGCCGTAGCCGGGATGCATGAGCAAGTCAGTACTGTTAACAACCCGATCGTGCCCAGCAAGATCGCGAAGCGTGTCTACCAGATAGGAGGGCAGCTCAATCGCATATTGCGCGTTCGGATGCTCTCGGTCAGAGAAATACTTCCATCCCACACATCCCACCAGCGATGTTGCGTCGATTCCCTCCCCGGCAAAGATCTCTCGTATCGTCCTGCTTTGATCACGCGGCTGGTTGAGCAAAGAAAATGGCTGGAAACGTTCCCTTCTCAACCTTCTGTCCTGAAAAAGCGGACTCACGCCGACATAGGCTTCACACTCGTTGCCCACAACCAGCAACGGAGTGCTGCTCGAGGAAAATATGAGCAAGGCCTCCTCAAACCTGGGGTCGAAGGCGGTGAGGTAGGCTATGTTGGCGAAATGCTCGCGGTCGCCGTAGACCACAAGGTGGGTGAGTTTTCGCTCCTCCATCCTGGTGCGTAGCTTGTCGACCCGTTGCTGCAGCTCGGCGCTCGAGGCTTGAGGGGGATAAGCAGCTTGCCCGAATTCAGGCCATCCGATTTGGATGATGCGATGAGTCCTGGCTTTTACCGTCATCTCTAGAACACGAGCCGCAGAGCGACCTGGCCTATGCGTCCAGCATTTGCACCCGTCACCTGGCCGAAGTTGCTGGCGGCGAAGTTGCCCACAGGAGCCTGGAATTGAGCGTGGTTGAAGGTATTGAAGAACTCGGCGCGAAATTCCAGGGAAACTCTTTCGGTGATGGGAGTGACCTTGTGCAACGCAGTGTCAAAGTTATTCGTGCCGGGTCCGGTAAAGAACAGGCGTCTGGAATTGCCCGGAACCCCCAGCGTTTCTTGAGAGAAGACGGCGGTGTCAAAGTACTGGTGCCCGGCAGAGTTGCGAGGATTGTATTTGGCGACTTTCTGGCCATTGTAATTAGGCAGGTCGATGGAATGAATGCCCTGACCGTCACAACTACAAAGAGAGCGGTCGTCGATTTCCTGCATCAGGACAGGGAAACCAGTGGTAAAACGTGTGATACCGACCAGCTGCCAACCGTTGAGCAACTTACCGGAGAGGCCGCCGGGGCTGGAAAGCCAGTGGCCGAAAGGCAAGTCGATGTTGTAACTCACGACAAAATTATTTCTGATATCGAAGGTAGAAAGCCCACGGCTGAGACCCGCGTTGGTGGGATTCACCGACATGGTATAAGCAGAGGCGTCATCCAACGATTTCGAGTACGTGTAGGCACCCAGGAAGCGGGCAAATCCGACTCTCTTATCGACCGTTATCTGCAGGCTGTTAAAAGTAGAATCGCCGTTCGCTATGCTGTACGGGTTATCCGCAAAATCAAGCTCGCCGATATTGAGATGGCGTCCCGACGTGACCGAGTAGGGCCGGGTTCCATTCCAGGTCTGTCCATTGAGCGAGTAGATGGTATCTGCTCCGTAGGGACCGCATCCGCCGCTGGACTGCCCGGCGGCAGCGAATGCCTGCGCAATCCCCAAGCACCTCTGCGCATTGCCGGAGTTGAACTCCTGAATCTGAAACAAGTGGTGGTTCACGGCGCCGATGTAGCCCAAGGTCAGAATCGTAGTAGGGCCCAGCTGGCGCTGGATGGTGAGGTTGTATTCGATCGCATACGGAGACTTATTCCCGGTGTAATAAGCCGGGGAGAGGCCGATGGGGAGGAACGCGGCAAAGCTGCCGTTCTGCGCGGGAAGGGCAAACGGGAACCGCTGCCCGGGGTCGAATCCACTGGAGCGGCCCTGAAACGGTGTTTCCAGGTAGATGAGCGAGGGGCTTACATAGTAAAGCCCGAAAGGAGCGTCCCCGGTTTCGAAATCGCCTGAGGTGGTGTCGAGAGTGGTAAAGAACTCACCCACCGCGGCGTGGATGGTGCTCTGGCCGGCAGGCAGCAGCTTTTGCAAGAACCTATTTTCCGGCGACGGAGAATATGCCAGACCTAGCCGAGGGGCAATGTTATTCCAGCGCGTGGGCCCAAGAGACGGAGGAATTCCCTTATCGCCGGGGAAGAGCCAGCCGGTAGGGGAGTCAGTGAAGACGGTAGATTGCTGACCAGGAATGAACGCCTGGATTCTGTTGCGCGCGTCGGACCAGGGTTGGGCGACCTCCCAGCGCAGGCCGTAGTTGATGGTCAGATCAGGGCGAGCGCGGAAGTTGTCCTGGATGTAGAGAGCGCCAGCCTTGGAGCGTCCGTCGAGGTATTGCCTGCTGCTCTGAATAAATTGGTCCGGCGCGCCAATCAGAAAGTCGGCGAAATCGATTCCGCTTTCGCCTCCGCTGAAGATGAACTGGCCATTGGGCACTGGTCCGCCCCGCCGATACCACTGTTTGTGCGACCATTCTCCGCCGAACTTGACGGTGTGCTTGCCGATGATCCAGGAGAAACCATCCTGCACTTGAAACACGTTCTGGAAATTGCCGTCCGTGATGGCGGCTCCCATGGTCACACCGAGACCGTTGAGGATCACATCCGGAACACCCTCCGCGGATGGATTGGCGGGAATCAGGCCGAGGCCACCCTCGGTGAAGCCGAAGGAACTTACCTTGCCCAGCCCGCCCACCGGAGTGGGACCCGGATACACAATCCGGTAGTAAGTGAAATGGCCCTCGTTTACCTTGCTGGAGCTGAATACCTTGGTGTTGCTAATGGTGGCTACCTGGGCGCGCGAAGGTAGTATGTAGCTGAAGCCCGGTACATTGGTGAAGGTGCCATAAGTATTGGGGGCGCCCAAGGGCGAGTTCACGACTGCACGGTCAAAGTGGTAATAGACCGACCAGGTGTCGTTGCCGTTGTGGGTAGGAAAGTCGCCGCGCGCAGCAAACTTATCGTCGGTAAGGTGCTGGTCGGCCGCTGCGCTCGAATAGGTTGGATAGACTCCGCTGCCGGCGCCGTTGGGGCTGGGAAAGAACTTAAGCAGGCCCGCCGCGGCCGGCGAAAAGCCAGCCTGGGGAATCATGCCGTTGGGAAAGACGCACGCCGCCGTGGTGGTACAACCGGGAGCGAAATAGGGCTCTCCCGCCGTCACGGGGTAGCCCAGGCGCGAGCTGAGGGTGGAGGCAAAGTGTCCGGAAAGATTATCTCCGCGCACGGAGGGAAGCGGATTCCCGTTTTGTTCCAGGTTGGCGAGCAGGGCTGCGACCGGAGCGGAGACATCGCCGCTCCTCTGCGCTGCCGAGGGCACGTTCAGAACCCCAGTGGAAAGCCCCGCGATCTGCCGTGTTCCCTGGTAGTCGCCAAAGTAGAACACGCGGTTCTTGATTATCGGACCGCCGGCGGAGCCTCCGAACTGGTTCCGTATCAAGGTTCCGCGGGTGCTATCGAAGTAAGTTCTCGCGTCTAAATCGGTGTTGCGCAGGAATTCGAAAACAGAACCATGGAACTGATTGGTGCCGGACTTGGTGATCACGTTGATGACCGCACCGGAGAAGTTGCCGTATTCGGGGTCAAAGGTGCTGGTTTGAAGGCGGAATTCCTGGATGGAATCGAGCACTGGTATGGCGCCGGCGCCATTGGAGCCGCTGTCTTCTACGATGGATCCATTGATCATGAAGGCGTTGGCGTTTTCGCGCTGACCATTGACGGACAGCAAGCCGGTGGTGAGATTGCCGGATGCTGGGATGGTGGGCTGGAATGGACTGGGGTTGCTCACCGGGGCAACGCCGGGCTGCAAACCCAGAAGGTCGAGATAACTGCGCCCGTTCAAGGGGAGAGCAATGATCTTACGGTCCTCGATGACGTCGCCTACTGTCGTGCTGCTGGACTCCACTTCCACCTGGGAACCCGTCACATTGACAGTCTGAACGACTGCCCCGACGTGCAGCTTGAAGTCGACGCTATAACGTTGGTTTACCTCCAGCCGAAAGCCTGATTCCACAGATGTTTCAAAGCCAGTGGCCGTGACCGTGAGGTTGTAGCCGCTATCGACGGGCACGGCCAGGAATTCATAGTTTCCGCCCGCATCGGTGGCGGTCTCCCGACTGATGCCCGTCCCTGTGTTTTGCAGGGTCACCTTGGCGCCGGCAACCGCAGAGCTACCCGCGTCTGTGACCACCCCGTAGAAACGCCCGCTGCCCTGCGCCCACAGAGGATGCGAGAGCAGGCCTAGCAGGAGGCACATCAGTGTCCGGTTGTGGGCGGCCCACCATCTCGCCGGATTTCGGGTGTTGCTCTGCTGGGGAACAGCTCCTCGGTTGTTGCACACGTTCGCACCTCCGAATATACGGATGGATTTGGAACATCTGTTTTTCCCGTGGGTAGGCCCGCTGCTGAAACGGATAAGCGACCGAATATAAGCGCTTTTATACGCCATAAATTTCGATTGTCAAGCGGCATTTCAGCGTTTGGAGCGGCCTCTATAATCATCAGCGATGAAGTCCGTAACGATCCGCGATGTAGCTCGAGCAGCAGGCGTCTCGGTCGCAACCGTTTCCTACGTCCTCAATAACAGCGGCCGGGTGGGCCGGCCAACGCGACGGGCGGTGCTCTCCGCGGCCCGGAACCTGGACTACGTAGCCAATTTGAACGCGCGCAACCTGGCCAAGGATGCCAGCCAGACGCTGGGCATGATTGTCTCCGACATTGAGAATCCGTTCTTCCCGGAAGTGATCAAGGGCTTCCAGCAAAGAGCGCGCGAGCAGAGTTATGACGTGATCCTGAGCGACACAAACTACGACGCCACGATAATGACCGAAGCGGCAAAAAGGATGTTGCGGCAGCGAGTACGCGGGGTTTCTTTTGTAACTTCAGAAGTTGCGATGGAGACCATCCGCCAGATCAAAGCCAGACAAACCCCTTCGGTGTTCCTGGATGTCGGACCGGTGCAGCAGTACGTCAGCAACGTGAAGGTCGACTACGCTCATGGCATCAGGATAGTTATCGACCATCTCATCGCATTAGGTCATCGCAGGATTTCTTTTGTCGGCGCGCGTAATGATCTGCGTTCCAATGCGGCGCGGCGCGATGCTTATCTGCAATACATCCGCGATCACGGGATGAAGGTCGGGACTGTATTCGAGGGCAACAGTCACTTCGATGGAGGCCTGGCAGCCGGGGCCGAGATTTGTCAACTTCATCCCCGGCCTACCGCAGTGGTGGCGATGAACGATCTAACTGCCATCGGCATCATCAAAGCTTTGCAGTCAAGCGGACTGAACGTTCCCAGACAGGTCTCGGTCACCGGGTTTGACTGCACGCAATTAGCTGCATATACGACGCCCTCGCTGACCACTGTGGACCTGAAGCGCGATCTGATAGGACGGACGGCCGCTGACGCTCTTCAGTCTCTTTTCACTTCACCTACGCACATGGGACAAGAGTATCTGATCATTCCCACGCTGCGAGTTGGAGAGTCCACGGGAAAGGCCGGCCCATAGAGACTCGCCGGTCCCAATTTTGTCCCGACCACCGATCTTGGGTGCCCCATATCTCGCTCGTTTTTCGCGAGATGTGGGATACCACGGACCTCGATTGGCATTATCTGGACACGCAAAGAATGTAGATCGGCAGCTGTGGTATCCCACATCTCGCGAAAAACGAGCGAGATATGGGGCACCCAAGATCGGTGGCACGATGAGATCTTTCGACCGCGAGTTCTCACACACGCTCTGAAGGCCGTCCCCTTCGAGTCTTTGTGGACGAGTTAGGGCGCACGCCCGCGCCGGAGGATTGCGCGTTGCCGCTGGTCAATAAGACACGTTACTCCCCCTAAAGTTGCACTTATTTCCGAAACTTTCAGTTGAGGAAGAGGGTTTGCCTCCACAGTGACAGCAATCGCGCACTTACCGTGTGGCAGCGACGCGACCCGCCCCCCAGGCATACACCTTGGGTGTGATTGCTTCCGGTGCTGAACAGCACCAACTTAGACAATTAAGAAAGCAGGCGGCTTTATGAAATACCTCAACAGGCTTCGTGTGTTCTTAGCGATTGCAGTTACCGCGTGTGTCGTTGGTTGCAGCGCCGGAAGCGGTAATAACCCAAGCGGGAGCAGTAATTCAGGCACAACCTCTCAGCAGACCGGCTCCGTGTATGTACTGGGAACCGATGCTCCCCTTCCCAGCGTGGTTTCATTCTCGGTCAGCTTGCAAAGCATTACACTCTCCAACGGCTCCTCAACGCCGGTTTCTATCTTGAATGGCGCACAGACGGTCGATTTCGCGCGCTTTAACGGGCTCTCAACCTTGCTTGATTTCAACTCCATCCCCACCGGCACTTACACCACCGCAACCATTACGCTGGGCAGCGCCACACTCGGATATCTCAATACACAGACCGGAGGCGCGCCTGCGATTGCCAGCATGCCGGCGATGCTTACCCAGCCCGTCGTCACCATCAATCTGGCCAGCCCCTTTGTGGTGAACGCCGGGGACATGGACGCACTCAGATTCGATTTCGATCTGCGGCAATCCATCCAGGTCGACAGCAATGGGCAGATCACCGGCCAGGTAACACCTGTCCTCGATCTCAAGGCGCTTAAGCGCAAGCGATCCTGAACGCTACATCGATGAGTTCGACGCCGGAGTTGTCAGCATCGACGCTGGGTCCAATTCGTTTGTTGTCCAGGGCCCACACGGCCGTCAATACACAGTGCAGGTTTCGGCTAACACCGAGTTCGAAAACAACGAAACCATCGCTAACCTTACGACCAGCTCGATTGTTGAGATCTCCGGCTCCTTTGCACCCAACAGTCAGACTATCAACGCGGATTGCGTGGGTATTCTGTCGCAAGACGGTTATTGGGCAGCCGGTCTGGTCACCTACGTGACCCCGGCGCAAGGCGCGGCAACCTCATTGAACATGTACGTCCGCGCGGAGTTGCCGGCGGATACCGGCCTGACGCTGGGCCAGATCGCCAACATCAATCTCACTGGCAGCGAGAAATATTTCATCTACAAGACTGCATACGCCCCTTACTAACTTCTTCTTTAACTCCAGCCTGCTGGTTCCCGGACAGCACATCAGCATCGGCGGCCCATTGAGCGGCGCCGGTAATTCGCAATCCGTAACTGCGCATCGCATCGTCCTTCGCCACGAGGGTCATGCAGGAGAATGGGTGGTCGGCAGCACGAATACCGGCAATGGCACGTTCTCGTTCAACTCGAATGGATTGGCCGGTGTTCTGTTCAACGGTCCTATCACGGTCTACACCACACCGGTAACCCAGTATCTGGGCGGCCTGAGTGGACTGAGCGACCTTAGCGGTAATTCGGCGATTGCGCTCCGCGTGGTTGGGCTGGTGCTGAAGAATCCGACCAATGGACAGCCGGTGTTTGTTGCCCGCAGCGTGGAGGAACTGCAGTAATCCTCAGCGCACAGCAAGAAGAATGGCCGCTCCCTGATATTTGGGAGCGGCCATTTTTATTGTGTTGAGCTTCTATGCAGCCGGCTTGGTTGCCAGGATGAGGGGTGAAGGGCCGGGCGAGTCTAGGGTCCGCGCATTGATGAAGCCGGCGTCTTTTAACCAGGCGCTGATTTCTTCAAAGGAGTAGGTGCCTCCGCAGTCGGTGTTCACCAGCATGTTGACCGCGAAGAAGAGCCCGTTCAGGGGACCGGTCCTGTCGGCATTTACCAGGAATTCGGCAATCGCAATGGTTCCCCCGGGCGCGAGCGCATGGAAGGTTTTCTTGAGCAGTTCGCGGCTGCGCTCCTCGCCTTCGCTGTGCAGGATGTGCCCAAGCGTCGCAACGGTGTGGCCGGCGCCGAAGTCAACCTGGAGCAGGTCGCCGGCAATAAATGAAAAGCGGTCGGCCAGCCCGAACCTGGCGACGGTCTTGCGGGTAGTGGGAATTACCTCCGGCCAATCCACGGCAGTGACACGGACCTGTTCGGATCCCTGCGCCATCGCAATGCCCCAAACTCCTGAGCCCGCGGCAAGGTCAAGGACTGCCGTCACCGCAGCGCTGGCATGCAAATGACGGCTCAGCGTTTGCGCTGCAGGATAACTCATGGGAAAAATATCATTGACGAACTGTTGGAAAAAGTCGCTTCCAGTCCCCTCCTGGTTGACGGCAGCTTCGGGCCGGCCCGTCTCGACAATCTTGTTCAGGTGAAGCCATTTGGGAATCAACTGCTCACTGCCGTGGCGAAGGAATCCGCCTTGAAAGCCTGGCTTGGTGCTCACCAAGAATGCGGAGCTTTCGGGCGTCAGTGAAAAGAAACCCTGCTTATCTTTTGCCAGGAAATTGAGGCCCACAAGGACATTCATCACGGCAGCCAGCCCGCGCTCCGAGGCGCCTGTCTCCTTCTGCACCTCGGAGATGGTTTTAGATCCGCCATCCAGGACGTCAAAAATGCGGTGGTGGATGGCCGCTTCCAGAACGAGCGGTGGAACATACCCCCAGGCAAACTGCATGATACGTTCAGGCGTTACTGTAGCCGTAGTAGTTGTCATTCTTTCCTCGATTTGAAGGTTGTTTTTGTTGTAGCTGGGAGAGATCCCACGTTCCCAGAACCTTTAAAGGGAGGCATATTCCTTCTTCGCTGCTACCAGCAAAGGCAAGTCCGGGTCAGCGTTTTTCCAGGTCACGAAAAACGCCTCGTATGCCTTCTTGGCGGTCGCCTTATCGCCACTCATGGCATAGGCTCGCGCCAAGCCCAGTTGCGCCGGTGCATAGAAGGTAGGCAGACCCCAGGTCAGCAGGCTGGTTCCGGGGGACTGTATCGACGCCTCGAAGGCGGTCTGCGCCTGGCTGGCGTCATGCATTTGAAGGTATGCCAGGCCCTGTACATAAGAGGCGGGGAAATTCGCGTCGTAAGGCTTGGCCGGCTCCGCATCGGCGACCGCTTCCTGCTGCCGGGCCGCCGCGAGTGCCACGAAGGCTTTGGCTAGCGGAATGTATACATTCTCGATAAGCGTGTCTTGGGAAAATTTGCTGCTCATCTCTTTGGCCATGGGCAGCGCCAATTTACCGTTGCCGCAGATGGCCGCGGCCATCAGAGCATATTCCTGGGTTTGCTTGCTTTTGTCCAGCGCCAATGCGCGGCGCACCACGGCCTCGTTGCCCTCGCAAAGGCCTACGAGTCCCCTGTTCTGTGCCTCTACCAATAGCGCGGCAGCCTGCACATCCGGCGCCTTGGCGCGCCCTGCCTGTTCAAAGGCACGCGCGAAGGTCGCCGACGATTTCTGAAATTGGCCGGCAAACTGCTGCGTGCTGGCCAGAGCCTGCGTCGCCAAAAACTCATCGGGGCGGCCCGCTACCTGCTTCAGAATCCTTTGCACTTCATTGGGCTCTCCCATCAGGAAATAAGCCGCGAGATGGGTGGTGACGTCGTCGGTGCTGGTGTCCAGCCCCTGCTTGCGGGCGCGCATCAATTCCACCCTGGCCTCAGCCATTCGGTTCAAGACTATGTAGTCCGACAGCAGGTTCTCGGAAGCGATCGAATCCTCGGGTTGCAACTCCACAGCTCTTTGCGCGTAAGACAGAGCCTTCTCGTACTGACCTATCAAGGAATAGGCCACGTTGATGTTGATGTAGTTGTAGAGTTGTCCCGGGTAAATCTGAATCGCCTCCTGCAGTGTTTCGATCACCTTGGGGATGTTCCCGGTCACTTCCAGGTTGTAGTGGGAGGCGATATAGAGGCGTTCATGCTCGCTCACATGTTGGGAAAGCGCATAGGCGCGAGCAAAATTGTCATGCCCCTTTTCCACCTGGCCTGAATTCATGTACACCACGCCCAGGCGCGCATAGGCCATGGCAAAGTTGGGATCCAGCTCCGCGGCCCTGAGGTAGTGCCCTTCCGCTTCGGGAATATCCTGCGCTTTTTCGTGTGCCTTATCACCCAGGGCATAGGCCCGAAATGCTTCCAGCGAGGTCGTCGTCGCCTGTCCGAAGGGAGTATCTAATTTCTTGATACTCGCCAAATCCTCGCCCAACTTAGCCCGGATGACCGCGGCTGCCTTGGCCAGCGCGTCCAACACGTGCTCCTTGTCCGGAGCCTGCGTCTGCTCGCTGACGATTTCGTCCCCCGTTGCCGTGTTCTGGGCGGTAAGGGTAATTACATATTCCTTACCCAAGGTGGCGATGGTTCCAGTGAGGATGGCCTTCACTCCTTCGCGCTCGCCGATTTCCCGCGCAATCTGCGGCGTAACTGGCGTATCCGCCGGCTTACCCAGGTACTTCACGCTTTGCGCCAGGTGCTGCTGGCTTACGATGTTGATCACCGGCGACTGCTCGAGATCGATCTGCAAGGCCTGGTTCAGGGTGGTGTCAAAGACCGGGTCACCGGTATGGTTCACAAAATCCGCCAGGATGATCGAATCCTTCGTTGCTCCGGGGGTTACCGGGGAGGCGGTTGCGCTTTCTGACGCGCCGCCCGTTGCCGGCACGGTTACGCCCCGGTACTTCCACCACGCGAGTCCACCAACAAGCAGCAGGAGTAATGCAGCGGCAGTCATCCAAGACCACTTTGGGGTCCACTTTGGCCTACCGGCAACAACATTGACCGGCGCAGGCGTGTGCATGTTCAGGCGTTCGAGGTCTTCCTGCAACTCCTCGGCGCTTGCATATCTCTGGGCCACATCCTTGGCCAATAGTTTGGCTACGATGGGATCCAGTTGCTTCGGCATCACCGGATTCACGGTGCTCGCCAGCGGGGGATCTTCGCGCAACAGGGCCACGAAAACGTCCGCTGTGGAACCACCTCCGAAGGGGGTCTTCCCGGTCGCCATCTCGTAGATCACCGTGCCCAGGCTGAACAGGTCGGTGCGGGCGTCCAATGGCTGACCACGCGCCTGTTCGGGAGACATGTAGGAAACTGTTCCCACGGCCGAGCCGGGACTGGTCAGCTCCAGGGTCGCCTCACCTGGACCTACAGCGGTTTCATCCGAGCTGCCACTTCCCGGGATTCCATTGGGGCGTGAGTCGACGACGGCCGCGCCGCTCTGCTTCTTCGCCAGCCCAAAGTCGAGAATCTTGATTTGGTGTTTGCCCCGCAGGGCATCGATGACAAACAGATTCGCCGGCTTGATATCGCGGTGGATAATCCCCTTGGCGTGGGCCGCTGCTAAGGCTGCCGCTGCCTGCTGGGCAAAGGAGATCACCTCGTCCGCCGTCAAGCCGTGGCCCCCGGCTTTGGCGAGATAGCGCTTGAGCGTCTCTCCGCGCAACAGCTCCATCACCAGGTAGGGCCGGCCATCCTGCTCCCCGGTGTCGTAAATCGCGCACACGTTGGGATGATTCAGCGTGGCTGCCGACCGGGCTTCGCGTAGAAAACGCTCATGCGACACATGGCTGCCGGAATGGGGCGTGACCTGGCCGGGGGTGTCGTGGGGGGTTGGCGATCCGCTGCCCACGTCCGCAATGAGATAGCTATCCGAGACCAACTTGAGCGCTACCTCGCGCTCCAGCCGCGTATCCAGAACACGATAGACCTCGCCCATGCCGCCGGCGCCGATCTTTTCCAGCAGACGGTAGGGGCCGAACTGTGTTCCCTCTGCGATGATCATTGGTGCCAGCAGTCTATCAGCGCTGAGATGCCGATGACTTGGGATTCTGGGAACGTGGGGAAAGGGACCGCAGATCCCTTCAGTAGCTAGTGGACTGTAACAGCTGATTCGGAGAAACCGCAGATCTCCCCACTACGCTACGCTCCGGTCGAGATGACAAATTTGTCGGTTCAAGCAGAGTTGTCATCTCGACCGGAGCGTAGCGTAGTGGGGAGATCTGCGGTTTCTCCGAATCAGCCGTTACAGTCCACTAGAGGACGGCGTATTCCTTTTTTGCTGCTACCAGCATCGGCAGGTCCGGGTCAGCGTTTTTCCAAGTCACGAAAAATGCCTCGTACGCCTTCTTCGCGTTCGCCTTATCGCCGCCCATGGCATGGGCTCGCGCTAACCCGAGTTGCAGCTGGGCCAGGTATGGCGCAGACCCAATTTGCAGGGTCCCCGAGTTGGCCTGGGAGGCGGTTTGAAAGGCATTCAGCGCGCGGCCGGCATCATGCAGTTCGATGTACGCCAAGCCCTGCAGATACGAAGCCGGGTAATTCGCGTTATAGGGTTTGGCTGGTTCGGCGGCATCCACTGCTTCCTGGGCGCGGCCTGCGGCCAGGGCCACGAACGCTTTCGACAAGGGTCCAAACACATCCTGGATGAGAGTGTCCTGGGGATATTTCTTGCTCAGCTCGGCAGCTAACGGCAACGCAAGCTTGCCATTGCCGCAGATGGCCGCCGCCAGCGTAGCCGTCGACTGGGTCTGCTTGCTCTTGTCCAGTGACAGCGCCTGTTGCACTACCGCTTTATCTTCATCCCCGCAGAATCCAGCCAATCCGCGGGCGATCGCACCTTCCAAGAGAAAGCCGGCCTGCGCATCAGAAGCCTTAGCGCGGGCCGCCTGTTCCGCCGCCCGCTGCAGGGTCGCCGCCGCCAGACGGTACTGGCCAGAGTATTGCTGCGTCGCTGCCAGCGCCTCAGTGGCAATAAACTCATCCGGCCGTCCGGCTATCTTGCCCATGACTCTTTGCACTTCCTGCGGCTCTCCCAAAAGGAAATGGGCCACCATGTAACTCACCAAGTCATCGGTGCTGCTATTCAGACCCAGCTTTTCGGTCCGTTCGAGCTCCTTCCTCACCTCAGCCATCCGGCCTAACGCTATGTAATCCGACAAAAGGTTCTCGGCCGCAATCGAATCCTGCGGATCCAGCTCAACCGCTTTTTGGGCATAGACGAGACCCTGCTCATATTGCCCCAGCGTCTGATATGCGACGTTGATGTTGATGTAGTTGTCGATTTGGCCCGGGTAAGCCTGGATTGCCTCCTGCAGGGTTTCAATCACCTTGGGCAAATCGCCGGCTACGTTCTCGTAATAGTGGCCACTGATATACAGCCGCTCCCGTTCGCTTACATTTTTCGACAGTTCATATGCCTTGGAAAAATACTTGTTGGCCTTGGTCACCTGGCCTGAGTTGATGTAAACCACGCCCAACCGGGCATACGCCATGGCAAAGTTGGGATCCAGCTCTGTGGCGCGCAGGTAGTGGCCCTCCGCCTCGGGAATGTCGTGCGCCTTGGCGTGGGCCTTATCACCCAGCGCATAGGCGCGAAAGGCCTCAAGCGATGACGTCGTTGCCTGGCCAAACGGGGTGTCCAGTTTTTTGATGCTTTCCAGGTCCTCGCCCAGCTTGGCTCTCATCGCTGCCGCCGCTTTGCCCAGCGCGTCGAGCACATGTTCCTTGTCCGGGGCCTGTGCCTGCTCGCTAACGATTTCATCTCCCGTAGCGGTGTTTTGCGCCGTTAGGGTAATCACGTATTCCTTACCCAGGTTGGCAATCGTCCCGGTGATGATGGCCTTCATGCCCTCGCGCTCGCCGATTTCCCGCGCAATCGCAGGCGTTACCGGTGTACCTTCGGGCTTGCCCAGATACTTGACGCTCTGCAACAAATGCTGCTGGCTGACGATATTGATCACCGGCGACTGCTCCAGATCAATCTGCAGCGCCTGGTTGAGCGTGGTGTCGAAGACCGGGTCGCCGGTCCGGTTCACGAAATCCGCCAGGATGATGGAGTCCTTCGTTGTCTTGGTCGCGGTTCCGCTGGCCTCGCTGCCACCGCTCTCAGCCCCGCCCGGCGCCGCTGTGGGCCGGTACTTCCACCATGCCAGCCCACCGGCAACCAGCAGCAGCAGCACGACCGCCGCTACCGCCCAGGGCCACTTTGGCCGTCCGGCTCGCTGCTCTGCTCTAGCGGAGGCGGCGGCGTTCAGCATGCCAGGCTTTCCAGATCTTCCTGCAGCTTCTCGGCGCTCGGCGTAGCGCTGGGCTGGATCCTTGGCCAGCAGTCTCTTCACAATTGGATCGAGCTGCTTCGGCATCGCCGGATTGACGTGCGCTCACCGGCGGCGGGTCTTCACGCAGGAGGGCGGCAAAGACTTCCGCCGTCGAGTCGCCCTTGAATGGCGTCTTGCCTGTCGCCATCTCGTAGATGACCGTGCCTAAACTGAACAGGTCGGTCCGCGCGTCCAGAGGCAAGCCCTTGGCCTGTTCCGGGGACATGTACGCGACCGTTCCTACCGCCGAGCCGGGGCTGGTTAGCTCCATGGTCGCCACCCCTGGCCCGACGGCTGTCTCGTCGGAGCTCCCACTGCCCGGGGCGCCATAAACGCGGGAATCTGCCACCGCCGTTCCGGTCTGCTTCTTGGCCAGGCCGAAATCGAGAATTTTGATCTGGCGCTTGCCGCGGGGGCCGTCCACCACATACAGGTTGGCCGGTTTGATGTCCCGGTGGATGATGCCTTTGGCCTGGGCCGCCGCCAGAGCGGCTGCCGCCTGCCTGGCAAAGGCGATCACATCTTCCGGCTGGGAGGCCGTGTCCTCCAGCTTTGGAGAGATAGCTCTTGAGGGTCTCGCCGCGCAGCAGCTCCATCACCAGGTAGGGGCGGCCGTCCTGCTCCCCGGTGTCATAGATGGCGCACACATTGGGGTGGTTCAGGGTGGCGGCGGAACGCGCCTCGCGCAGAAAACGCTCGTGAGAAAGATGGCTGCCGGAGTGGGGTGTGGGATGAACGGGGGTGTCGTGGGGGGTGTGGAGATCCGCTCCCCAGATCCGCGATCAGGTAACTGTCTGACACCAGCTTCAGCGCTACCTCGCGCTCCAGCCGCGTGTCCAGCACGCGATAGACCTCGCCCATGCCGCCGGCGCCAATCTTCTCCAGCAGGCGGTACGGGCCAAACTGTGTTCCCTCTGCGATGGTCATCGGTGCCAGCAGTCTATCAGCGCTGCGATGTCAATGACTTGGGATTCTGGTGAACCAGGAAAAGGAACCTTTAGAGGGCGGCGTATTCCTTCTTGGCCGCCATCAGCATGGGCAGGTCCGCGTCGGCGTTTTTCCAGGTGGTGAAGAATGCTTCGTAGGATTTTTTTGCGTCTGCTTTGTCGCCTCCCATGGATAGGCCCGCGCCAAGCCCAGTTGCGCTTGCGCGTAAAAGGGCGTCGGCCCCTGGAGATTGGCGCCAGGAGACTGGGATCGTGACCCGAAAGGCACTCGCCGCCTGGTTTGCCTCATGGAGCTGCAAGTACGCCAGACCCTGCAGATAGGACCCGGGATAAATCAGCGCAAACGACTTGGCTGGCTCGGCATCATCCATCGCCTGGCGGGGTTGACCCGCCGAAAGAGCTACAAAGGCATTCGCTAGGGGAATAAACACCCGCTGGATCAGCGTGTCGTCGGGGAATTTCCTGCTCAAATCCTGCGCCAAAGGGACCACCAGTTTGCAGTTGCCGCAGATGCCGGCGGTCAAGCAGAGCATACGACTGGATCTGCCTGCTCTTATCCAGGCCCAGCGCCTTTTGCACCGCGGCCTCATTGCCCTCGCAGAAACCCGCTAATCCCCGGCTTGCCGCGTTGGTTAACAGGGCGTTCGCCTGCACATCCGGCGCCTTGGCCAGTCTCGCTTGCTCGAAGACCCGCTGGGTGGAAACGGCCGCTTGTTGGAACTCGCCGGAGAAGAGCTGTGTGACAGCCAAGGCTTGGGTGGCCAGAAACTCATCCGGCTGTCCCGCCACCAGGGTCATGATTCTCTGCACTTCATTCGGCTCACCCAGCAGGAAGTAAGTTTGCAACTGGACCATACGATCAAGCGTGCTGGTGTCGAGCCCCAGCTTGCGGGCCCGCTCCATCTCCGTTCGGGCATCGGCCATCCGGTTCAGGCCAAGGTAGATGCCCAACAGGTTTTCTGCGCGCGATCGAATCCTCCGGCTGCATTTCTACGGCTTTCTCTGCAAAGGGAAGAGCCTTGGCAAAATCGCCCAAGGCGGAATACGCCGCTGTGATGTTGATGTAGCTATCAATTTGGCCTGGGTATGTCTGGATAGACTCCTGCAGCGCTTCCACTACCTTGGGCATGTCCCCGGTTACGTTCTGGTAGTAGTGGCCGGTAATGTAGAGCCGCTCGCGCTCGCTTACATTTTTCGAGAGCGCGTAGGCCTTGGCAAAGTACTTGTCGGCCTTCGCTACCTGGTTGGTGTTGATATAGACCACCCCAAGCCGCGCATACGCCATGGCAAAGTTGGGATCGAGCTCGATCGGCGCGAAGATAGTGACCCTCGGCCTCGGGAATATCATGCGCAAGGACGTGCGCTTTATCTCCCAGAGCATAAGCGCGAAAGGCCTCCAGGGAAGTCGTCGTCGCCTGGCCGAAGGGGGTATCCAGTTTCTTGATGCTCTCCAGGTCCTCGCCCAGCTTGCCGCGAATGGCCGCGGCCGCCTTGCCCAGCGCATCCAGCACATGCTCCTTGTCAATAGCCTGGGCCTGCTCACTGACGATTTCGTCGCCTGTCGCAGTGTTCTGCGCGGTCAAGGTAATCACATACTGCTTGCCCAGGTTGGCGATGGTTCCAGTGAGGATGGCCTTGACTCCCTCGCGCACGCCGATCTCACGCGCAATCTTCGGGCGTTACTGTCGTGCCATCCGGCTTGCCCAGGTACTTGACGCTCTGCGCCAAGTGCTGCTGGCTCACGATGTTGATCACCGGCGACTGCTCCAGATCGATCTGCAGCGCCTGGTTGAGCGTGGTGTCAAAGACCGGGTCGCCGGTGTGGTTGATGAAGTCGGCCAGGATGATCGAGTCCTTGGTTGCCTTGGGGGCTGCTCCGGCGGCGTTCTCCCCGGCCGGCGAGCGCTGGCGCGGGGCGAAGTTTCCACCACGCCAGCCCACCTGCGATCAGCAGCAGCAGCAGACGGCAGCGATGGCCCAGGGCCAGTTCCGGCCGCTGTGCCGGCACTGGCTTTGTTGGCAGTGCAGGTCAGCTTCCAGAGCTTCCTGCAGTTGCTCGGCGCTGGCATACCGCTGGGCGGGATCCTTGGCCAACAGTTTGGCGACGATGGGATCCAGCTTCCTCGGCATCGCCGGGTTTACCGTGCTCACCGGCGGTGGATTTTCCCGCAGGAGCGCGGCAAAGACTTCCGCGGTGGAACCGCCGGCAAAGGGCGTCTTACCGGTAGCCATTTCGTAAATAACCGTTCCCAGACTGAACAGGTCGGTGCGCGCATCCAGCGGCTCTCCCTTCGCCTGTTCCGGGGACATGTAGGCTACCGTGCCCACTGCGGAGCCGGGACTCGTCAGCTCCATGGTCGCCGTGCCCGGCCCGACGGCGGTCTCATCCGAACTGCCGCCGCCTGGGAGGCCGTAGGTCCGCGATTCCGGCGCGGCCACGCCGCCCTGCTTCTTGGCCAGCCCGAAATCCAGAATCTTGATCAGGCGCTTGCCCCGCCCGGCATCGACGACAAACAGGTTCGCCGGCTTGATGTCGCGGTGGATGATGCCCTTGGCGTGCGCGGCGGCCAGAGCTGCCGCTGCCTGCTGGCTGAAGGAGATTACCTCGTCGGCGGGCAGTCCCTTTCCGCCGGTTTTGGCCAGATAGTGCTTCAGCGTCTCGCCGCGCAGCAGCTCCATCACCAGGTAGGGCCGGCCATCGTGCTCGCCGGTGTCATGGATTGCGCAGACGTTGGGATGGTTCAGAGTGGCCGCGGAACGAGCCTCGCGCAGGAAGCGCTCATGGGAGAGATGGCCGGAATTGGGGGTGCCGTGCACCGGCGAGACAGGGGAGGGCGAGCCACTGCCCCCGGTGATCAGATAGCTGTCGGAAACCAGCTTCAGCGCGACCTCGCGCTCCAGCCGTGTATCCAGGGCGCGATACACTTCGCCCATTCCACCCGAACCGATCTTCTCGATCAGGCGGTACGGACCAAACTGTGTTCCTTCTGCGATCGTCATCGTCCCTGACTACAGCGCAGAACTGGAGGTTCCAATGTGGTGCCAGCAGTCTATCAGTGCTCGCCGCAGACCATGACTTATCATTCGTTGCCTTCCTGCGCACAGAACCGCAAGTCCCTCTGTCAGACAAGTTCTATGACAGTCAGATTCCCGCGTATTCCTTCTTGGCCGCCACCAGCATGGGCAGGTCTGGGTCTGCGTCCTTCCAGGTGGTGAAGAACGCCTCGTACGCCTTTTTTGCGTTTGCCTTGTCGCCGCCCATGGCATACGCGCGCGCCAAACCCAGTTGCGCTTGCGCATAAAAGGGCAGCGCTCCGGATGCAAGATGTTTCCCGCGCCTGCATCGCAGATTCGAAAGGCGCTCTTCGCATGCATGGCGTCATGCAGTTGCAGATATGCGAGTCCCTGCACATAAGATCCGGGATAGAGCATGTCATATGGCTTAGCCGGGTGGGCGTCGCTCGACCGCTTCTCCCGGCCGGCCCGCAGCCAGGGCGCCGAAGGCCTTGGCCATCGGCAGAAACACATCCTGGATAAGAGTGTCTTCGGGGTATTTTGCACTCAACTCCTGCGCGATAGAGAGCCCCTGCCTACCGCCACCGCAGACCGCGCCCGCCAGCACGGCCAGCTCCTGCGTCTGCTTGCTCTTGTCCAGCGCCAGCGCCTCGCTGCACGATGGCGTCGTTTCCCGCGCACAAATCCGCCAAGCCCTTGGCCGCGGCGTTGGTCAGAAGTAGGCCCGCCTGCGCGTCAGGAGCCCTGGCGTGCCCAGCCTGTTCGAAACCCTGCTGCAACGGTTGCTGCCGCCTGCCTGTAGCGTCCGGAGAACTGCTGCGTGCCAGCCAGGGCCTGGGTTACCAGGAACTCATCCGGCCGACCCGCCACCTGCGGCCAGAATCCTTTGCATTTCGCTGGGCTCGCCCAACAGAAAATATGCGATTAAGATTGATCCCCGCAAAGTCTGTGCTGCCGTCCAGCGCCAGCTTGCGCGCCCGAGCCATCTCCGCTTTTGCTTCGCCTAACCGTCCCAAGCCGACGTAGCTGGTCAGCAGGTTTTCTGAAGCAATCGCATCCTCCGGCTGCGATCTCCACGGCCTTTTGCGCGTAAGGGAGCGCCTGCTCGAATTGACCGAGCGTCTGATAGGCCACGTTGATGTTGATATAGCTGTCGAGTTGCCCCGGATACGTCTGGATCGACTCCTGCAGCGTTTCAATCACCTTGGGTATGTTGCCGGTCACGTTCTGGTAGTAGTGGCCGGCAATGTAGAGCCGCTCGCGCTCGCTGACATTCTTCGAAAGCGCGATAGGCCTTGGCGAAATACTTGTTCGCCTTCGACCACTGGCCAGAGTTGACATACACCACCCCCAAGCGTGCATAGGCCATGGCAAAGTTTGGATCCAGCTCCACGGCGCGAAGATAGTGACCCTCCGCCTCGGGTATGTTCCGCGCCTTTTCGTGCGCTTTGTCGCCCAGCGCATAGGCGCGAAAAGCCTCCAACGAGGCCGTCGTAGCCTGTCCGAAGGGAGTGTCCAATTTCTTGATGCTCGCCAGGTCCTCGCCCAGCTTGCCTCTCATGGCTGCAGCCGCTTTGCCCAGCGCATCCAGCACGTGCTCCTTATCCGGAGCCTGGGCTTGCTCGCTGACAATCTCGTCTCCGGTGGCGGTGTTCTGCGCGGTCAGCGTGATCACATACTCCTTGCCCAGGTTGGCGATGGTTCCGGTAAGAATCGCCTTCATGCCCTCGCGCTCGCCGATCTCGCGCGCAATCGCCGGCGTCAACGGCGTGTCTGCCGGCTTGCCCAGATACTTCACGCTCTGCATCAGGTGCTGCTGGCTCACGATGTTGATGACCGGCGACTGCTCCAGATCGATCTGCAGCGCCTGGTTCAGGGTGGTGTCAAAGACCGGATCGCCGGTGTGGTTAACAAAATCCGCCAGGATGAGAGAGTCTTTCGTCGCCTTGGGTGCGACCGCCGCCGCGCCCTCGTGTTCCCCGGTTGTGCTGCTGCTGGGCGCCGGCCCGGGCCGGTACTTCCACCATGCCAGCCCCCCGGCAATCAGCACCAGCAGCAACCCGGCAAGCGAAGGCCAAAAGCCACTGCTTCCGCTTGCTCCTCGCGCCCCCCACCGCCTGGCTGTTGCGATTAGCCAACGTATCCAGATCTTCCTGCAGTTTCTCGGCGCTGGCATAGCGCTGCGCGGGGTCCTTCGCCAGTAGCTTGGCTACGATCGGATCGAGCCGCCTGGGCATAGCAGGATTTACTTTGCTGACCGGCGGCGGATCTTCGCGCAGCAGCGCTGCGAACACATCCGCGGTCGAGCCTCCTCCGAAGGGCGGTTTCCCGGTGGCCATTTCGTAGATCACCGATCCCAGGCTGAACAAGTCTGTCCGCGCGTCGAGCGGTATACCGCGCGCCTGTTCCGGCGACATATAGGCCACTGTGCCCACTGCCGACCCGGGCTGGTGAGCCCCATGGTCGCGGTGCCCGAACCGACGGCAGTCTCGTCGCCGGCGCCATTGGGCGGGAAGCCGTAGGTGCGCGAGTCCGCCGCCGCCGCCCCTTCCTGCTTCTTCGCCAGGCCGAAGTCGAGGATCTTGATCTGGCGCTTGCCGCGCAAGGCGTCGATCACAAACAGGTTTGCCGGCTTGATATCGCGGTGGATGATGCCCTTGGCGTGGGCTGCAGCCAAGGCCGCCGCGGCCTGCTGGGCAAAGGAGACCACTTCGTCGGGCGCCAAGCCGTGTCCGCCGGCTTTGGCGAGATAGTGCTTTAACGTCTCGCCGCGCAGCAGTTCCATCACCAGGTAGGGCCGCCCATCCTGCTCCCCGGTATCGTGAATGGAGCAGACGTTGGGATGGTTCAGGGTGGCCGCGGAACGCGCCTCGCGCAGGAAACGTTCATGGGAGAGATGGCCGGAATTAGGTGTCCCAGGCGTGGGGGAGGGTGAGCCACTGCCAATTCCGGTTATCAGATAGCTCTCGGAAACCAGTTTCAGCGCGACTTCCCGCTGAAGCCGCGTATCCAGGGCGCGATACACTTCGCCCATTCCGCCGGCACCAATCTTTTCGAGCAGGCGGTAGGGCCCAAACTGTGTTCCCTCGGCGATCGTCATCGTTCCTGAATTGGCGGCCCCAATCTGGTGCCTGAAGTCTACCAGCGCCGCTATCCGTTCTGACCTGTCAATCTGCAGGGAAAGTCATTCAGCGGACGGGCTTGTGGAGATGAGGGCTTCAGAGTTTGAGGCACGGATTTCGGGTCGCAAAGTCACAAAAAGCGTACTCCAGCGGCTAAACAGGCTGCGGAAAAACTCACACTTAACGAAGGGCACGGCTTCAGCCGTGCCGCCACAAAGCGAAACTTTATGGCCTTCAGGCCCTGAGGTACGATTTTTCTTAAAAGTCCCACTGATATGCAGGAAGAACCGTACCTCAGGGGCTGAAGCCCTCATTAGTTGCTTGATTTCGGCACGGCTGAAGCCGTGCCCTTCGTTCAGAGACTTTTTCAGTTCATTTATGGCTGAAAGCCGTGCCCTTCGTTCGAGTACCCTTCTACAATTTTTCAATGTCCATCCCCTCTCGTTCTGTTGGGACGGGAACCTACTTTGTGACCAGCGCAACCTTCAATCGCCGCCGTCTGTTTCAGGTTGCGGCAAATGCTGAACTGTTTCTGGATACGCTGCAACAGTACCGCCGCGAGGGCCACTACAAACTGCATGCGTTTGTCGTCATGCCGGATCACATTCATCTTTTGCTGACTCCCAGGAAAATTCGATCGAGCGCGTTGTGGGGCTCATCAAAGGAGGCTTCTCGCATCGGATCAGCTCGAAGTTCCCGGTTTGGACGGGGATTTACGGACCACCGCATCTGGGATGGCAACGAATTCCAGGCAAGACGCGAATATATTCATCAGAATCCGGTGCGGGCGCGGATGGTGGAACTCCCTGAGTTGTATCCCTTTTCATCTGCTTATCGCTCCGAGGATAGACGAGCGTACCTCAGCGGCTTGTAAAGCCGTGCCCGTCGTCAGCTAAGCCCGCCTCCTTCGGGTAGCCTGACCTGTCATTCTGGTGTGAAACGCCGTATCCTCAGAAGCACCACAACCGGCCTGCTTGCTTCAGACGAGGTTTTCCTCATGCTGCGGATGATCCGCTCCGTTCGGTTCTTGCCCAGACTCCCGTTCCTGCTCACGTTGTTCTGTCTGGCGCTTCCCATGCGCGGCCAGGATTCCACCAGCTTCCAGGCGCCCGACCCCGGGAAGGGTTTCGTTGACGTTGGAGGAAACTGGCATTTCCGCACCGGCGACGATCTGACATGGGCCCAGCCGGGGTATGACGACTCGGGCTGGGAGCAGATACGCGGAGACGAAACTTGGGGCGCACAGACCCATCCGTCGTATGTGGGCTTTGCCTGGTACCGCAAGCCGATTGGAGTGACCGGGGCCAGCGGACCACTCACAATCCTCATGCCGCCGGTCGACGATGTCTACGAGCTTTACTGGAACGGGACGAAAATCGGCGACAACGGCAAAGTGCCGCCGCATGCCCAGTGGGACGCCACTCCCCACGCCAAGACTTATCCGTTGCCCACCAACTCGGGGATGCTGGCGGTGCGGGTGTGGAAGGCGCCCCTAGCGTCCGTCGACACCACGACCCTGGGAGGTATGGAGGCGGCTCCGCGGATCGGAGATTCGGCTTACCTGGCACTGCAGACGAAGGACACGCGCATCGCGCAGGAACGCCGCCTACTTCCAGCGATGGTCTCCTCCTCCCTCATGCTGGTGACGGGCTTGATCGCATGGCTGGTGTTTTTGCGGGAGCGGAGTCGATGGCTGTATTTCTGGCTTGGGCTTTATTTGTTCGCGATTGGAGTGGAGGGAGTCCGCAACGTTCTAAGAATGGACGCCGGCTTTTTGGGTAACCAGGTTTATATACAACTTTTCGGCTGCATGGCCGACTTGTCTCTCTGGGCATTGCTGCTGGCGCTGTTCGGCCTGGACCAGGAGAAGCGATGGAGGCGGTGGACGCTGGCGTTGGCAGGGCTCTACTTTGCCGCGCAGGTGGTCGACATGGTCGCCCTCGTCTTCTGGGAATACGCGGGCAAGGGCCTGGTGTGGACAGACGCCATCACCACCGCTGTATATACCATCGCGCCGCTTTACATCGTCGCCATCCTGATCGGTGGCCTGCGGCGACGCAGGCAGATGGACCTGTGGCCGCTCGCCTTTATTATCTTTCTCGACGGCCTCTGGGTCTTCCTGCGTGACATGGCAGGCCAGGGATTGCAGATTACCCATTTGGAAGGCTTGCAGGCCTGGATCTCGAGGGTTGGATTTTCGTTAGGGGACTATCACTTCGACATGCGTCCGATTCTGGAAACGCTGCTATTTGTCACGCTGGTGTTCACTGTGGCCCGGGAGCAATATCTGGAGCGGCGACGCCAGGCGCGGATGGAGATGGAGGTACGGTCGGCGCGCGAAGTGCAGCAGGTGCTGGTGCCGGAAACGGTTCCAGCAGTTCCCGGCTTCACCATCGATAGCGTCTATAAGCCGGCGGCGGAGTTGGGCGGAGATTTCTTCCAGGTCATTTCGCTGCCCGATGCAAGCACGTTGATGGTGATCGGCGACGTGAGCGGTAAAGGGCTCAAGGCGGCCATGACGGTTTCGCTGATCGTGGGTACGCTGCGGACATTGGCCGACTACACGCAGGAACCGGCGGAGATCCTGCAGGGAATGAATCGCAGATTGTGCGGGCGGGTGCAGGATGGCTTCGCCAGCTGCCTGGTACTGCGGTTAAAGCCCAACGGCGAGGCAACGATTGCCAACGCAGGGCACCTGGCGCCGTTCCGCGATGGCGAGGAGCTGCCACTTGGGGGATCGTTGCCGCTAGGCCTGTCTCACGATGCGGGCTATGAAGAACTCGCATTCCGGCTGCACGAGGGTGAAACGCTCACGCTCTACACGGATGGAATCGTGGAGGCACGGAGTGCCACCGGCGAGTTGTATGGGTTTGAACGGGTGCAGAGGTTGGCACAGGAGAGAAAGTCCGCAGAGCAGATCGTGGAGGCGGCTTGTGCGTTCGGGCAGCAGGACGACATTACCGTGTTGTCGATCCGCCGGCTGGCGGCGGCGGAAGAGCCAGCCAAGGCGCGGATGAACCTTACGTCTCAGATCGCTGCGGTGTAGGCAGGAGCGCCGCGCTTACAGAGTCTGCTGAGAACCCGAGGGAAAAGCCACAGCAGACTCGATGAGCAGAGAGAGAGAGTCAAGATTCGTGGTATCTCAGTAAATAAGAGCTGGTTCAGGCCGAGTTTTTGGGCGGCCATGCAATCTGACCGCTGTGTTTGTAGGCGAGATTACAGATGTGACCGGCACGGGCGGCGGCGATTCCGGTTTCGACCGGCGCGTTCGGTTCCTTGCGCGTCTTGACGCAAGTGAAGAAATTCTCCACGTGGTCGATGGTTCCGTCGCGGAAGCTCTCTTCTTTGAGAATGGGATTTTGTTCGGCCTTCAGCCCCTCGCGATATACGCCGAAGCCGCTGCGGTTGATCTTCAGCGTGGCCTCGGTGCCGCGGAATTCAAGGCCGCCGTCGTCGATGGAGGAGCTCATCATGCCCTCGTACACTACGTCCCACCCGGGGTAGCGGAGCGCGGCCTGGAGGGTGTCCGGGCAGTCCCACTCCTCAAAGATATATTTATCCGCCAGCATCTGCGCCTCGCGCGGGGTATCGGACTTCATGGCCCAGTGGGCCACATCGATCCAGTGGGTGAACAGATCGGTCATGCCGCCGCCGCCAAAGTTCCAGAACCAACGCCAGCGGTAATACTTTTCTTCGCTGAAGGGCTGATCCGGAGCGCCTCCGAGCCATATGCTTCCAATCGAGGGCCTGGACGTCGATGGGCTTGGGCTTCCAGCCGGCCTGGTTGTAGTTTTGCCACCAATAGGTTCTCACCTGGGTTACGCGTCCCAGGCTGCCTCCCTGGATCAGATCGACGGCATTGCGAAAGTGAGTCCAGCTACGCTGCTGCATGCCGCACTGCAGAACCTGCTTGCCGGAGTGAACGGCGTGGGCCAGGGTGGCGCCTTCCTCGATGGTGTGGGTCACCGGCTTTTCCAGGTAGACGTCTTTGCCGGCGGCCAGCGCGTCGCATGCCATGCGCACGTGCCAGTGGTCCGGGGACGGCGATGAGCACGGCATCGATATCTTTGGCCAGCACCTCGTGATAATCGACATGGGTGGTCGCGATGCCGTTGGACCGTTCCTTCACTTCATCGCGGCGCGGCCCATAGACGTCGCTCACGGCCACGATCTGGTAGGGGGTGCCGGTTTTGTCGGCGGAATCAAGCAGGGTTCTCATCCGGCCGCCGGCTCCGATGACTCCGACGCGAAGGGTGTCGTTTGCACCCAGAACTCTGGTTGAGGCAAGAGCAGTCATTCCACTTGCAATGATGAAGCTGCGGCGATTGGGCGTAAAGGTCATGGGGTCCCCGTCCATTTGTTCCCGACGATATTACCAGCGAAATACGAGACCTGTCTTGATTTGACGCAGGCGGAAGGCCTATAACAAACGCTGTTGTGGATCGCTTGAGCATCACGAGGGGGATTCTATGAATACAACCCGGCGTTCTGTTTTGCAGGCAATTCCCATGCTCGCCGCCGCCTCGGCATTGGCGGCCGACGGCCCGGCACTCGGCTCGTTCGTCAAACCTTATAGCGAATTGCCGGTAAAGCAAAATGGGCAGAACGAATCCCGGCCTATTCTGGACGGCGTGCTCCACACCGGGGAGCACCTTGAAGTCCACGAGACGATACTTGCTCCAGGAAGCGAGCCGCATCCGCCCCACCGGCACGAGCACGAGGAACTCTTCCTGCTGATGAAGGGCAACGTCGCGGTGACCATTGAGGGGAAGACAACGGTCATCGGTCCTGGATCGGCGGCGTTCGTTCACTCCAATGAATTGCACGGCGTTCACAACCCGGGACCTGAAAAAGCGCAATACTTCGTGGTGGCCACAGGCACGTAAGGAGACGATGGGATGCAGGCAAAGTGGAACCTGATTATGTTCGCTGCGCTCGGATTCAGCAGCGCTGGCGGGCGCAACCGACCTGACCATTCACCTGAACGGGACACAACCGCTCTCGCGCAGGACGGTGCAGTACCAATGCGACGCGCAGGGCGCGGCCATGGGTCTTCCCGCGGGCGCATTTGCAGTCGAATACATCAACGGGGCAGGAAACAGCCTGGTGGTTGTCCCGATCCATGAAACGTCTATGATCTTTGCCAATGTGGTTTCGGGTTCTGGCGCACGCTATGCAGCCGGGCCATATATCTGGTGGGATGCACAGGGATCGGTTAATTTCTACTCTGACTCGATCGCGGGCAAGATGCAGTCCGCGTGTCATCGGGTCAACGCCAAGTGAGCGTGAAAAGCTTAAGCAACCTCGCCGACCGGCAGAATATTGCTCTACCGACTATCGAAGCTGTCGCCGGACGCAGCGGCGCGCTGGGGCTCCATGTCTGTCCATCAGATGGTGTGCCATCTGGATGACTCATACAAGTGTCCATTAGGAGAGAAGTACGCCAGCCCGGCCAGTGGCTTGCTGCAACGAACGCTGGTGAAGAGGATTGCTCTGAACTCGCCGTTGCCGTGGCTCAAAGGAGTTCCCACCCGCCCGGAGATGGAACAGGGCAAAGGCGGGTCGCCGCCGGTTGATTTCCGTCAGGATCTGGCTGCGTTGCTCACCACCTTGGACCGGTTCTGCGATGGTTTGCCAACGCCCTGCTTGCCGCACCCCATATTTGGGGCGATGACCGCGAAGGACTGGATGCGTTGGGGATATTTGCACGCCGATCACCACCTGCGGCAGTTTGGCCGGTGAATGCTGCGTCTGCTTTCCCATCCAGCGGTTGTTGCTCGCCGCAGTGCTTACGCTGGTCCCGTACTTCGCGGCAGCATTCTGTCCACGCAGTGTCCAGCTGGCGGGGCGACTGCCGGTTGGGCTGCGCATTCTGGCTCCGGCCCTGCTCGGTCGTTCCCTACGCACTTGTTTCTGTGTCTAACGGCATTTTCCGCTGGAGCTGGCTGGCCCTCTACACGCTGCTGCCAGTGGGCGTCAGCCTGCTGCTCTACGAGGCCGGCGTTGCGGACCCGGAGCAGCGGGGAGGGTGGCGCGATCTTTCTCATCCTTCTGGTGATCGGCCTCGCGGTGGACCTACGCTGGTTTGAGCCTGCATGGGGCCCGGGGCTCGCGATCTTCAATAAAATGCTGCTGCTGGATGCCGGCATCTATGGCTTTCTCGGTATCCGGCAGCTGCGGCAGGTTGGGTTCGACCTCCGTTTGCGCCGGCGCGACTTTGGCATTGGGTTGTTCGCGTCTCGCGGCATATGCTCCCATCGGCGCCGTGCCTCGGACTGTTGCTCGGGTTTCTCCATTTCCATGCGCTCATCCCTTCGGGCGGGCACGTTCTGGTGGCATGGCTGTTCACCTTTTTCTTTATTGCCGTGCCGGAAGAGCTTTTCTTTCGCGGCTGGATGCAGAATCTTCTGGAGCGACGGGTTGGGCCGGCTCGGGCGCTGCTCATCACCTCAACCTTGTTTGGGCTTTCGCACTTCAACAAGCGCGCCGCGGGATTCAATTGGCGTTATGTGCTGTTGGCTACTCTGGCTGGGATCTTTTATGGCCTGGCGTGGCGTCAGGAGCGCCGGGTTGGGGCATCGGCCGATTACCCACGCATCGGTGGATACGATCTGGTCGGTGTGGTTGCGCTGAGGATGATAACGGTAGTAGCCGATCCCCACGCGCATGTGATGTTGGATCGAATCTGGCACAATGACTGCGACACAAAGGCCCAGGATGCCGTGGGCGAGGCCCAGGGAATAGATGTTTCGATAGCGCAAGAACAGCACGCAGGCTGCCATGCCCCACACCAGCGTGACCGGCGTAAGCACCGGGTTGGGCAGGTGAGCGAGGGAGAATAAGCCTGCGGCGGCGACTACCGGCGCCGCCTTGCCAGGGAGCAGGCGCATCAACCGAAGCAGGAAATAGATTTGCAGCAAAAACTGCTGCATAACTGCCCATATCAGGTATCCCCAGACATGCGAGAGCAGCGGCGTGGGCCCATGCAGCCGGTGTAGCGAGTGCAAGCGGTTCGCGGTGTAGACCGCCAGGGCCGCAAGTATCGCGGCGACAGCCACCACCCACAGCGACCGAACCAGGCCCGGGAGGCCAAGGCCCAGCGCCTGCCAGGTCGGACGATGTATCCAGGTAGTGACGACAATCCAGGCGATGGCGACCCAATAGAACAGCCTCTGCCACGGATTCAAGGTCCAGATGGCGGCCAGGATCAGGGCGTAGGCCACGCAGAACTCGAGCCGGTCCTGGGTAGAAGATGGTTCCCCTTGGGTGGTCACAGCCGTCCTCGGATTAAGTCTACCTGCGGCTGATGTCTCAAGGAATCTTGAAGATCGCGCTTTGACAGGCTGCGAAAAGTCTTGATCGAGGTAGAGCCAAACAGCAGGTCCCTCCACTGCGCTACGCTCCGGTCGGTATGACAATTCTTTAGGACTATGAACTGGCATTTCCGTACGGGCGTCGAGGCCCTTTCCTCGCAAAGGGACCTGCTGTTTTTCTTCCCAAACCCGACCATTGAGGCTTTAGCCAGAGGAGGGCATGTCCGTGCCTTCAGAGCAAAAAACGCCACTCGGATTCGAGTGGCGTTTCTGGTGAGCGATGGCGCTGTGCGTTACGGCTCCCGGGCCCGGTCCTGCTGATTCCATCGGCAGGAGTATGCCTAAGGCCAACCCCGGCGATTGACGTGCTTCGCATCAGGTCGGCAGCCACGGTCTTCATGTCCGAAGGCGATGCAATCAGAAGCCCTTCGGCACAGGCGCCCCTGGCGGCAACAGGTCCAGGCGCCGCAGTTCTTCCCAGAAGTGGTTGGGGATCGGGAGAGTAAATAAGCGACAGTTCTGCTCCACCTCGGCCACCGAGCGCGCACCCGGAATGATTGCGGCCACCGCGGGATGTGCCATGGGAAACTGCAGCGCGGCCGCCTGGAGCGGTACCCCGTGCCGCGCACACACCGCTTCAATGGCTGCCACCCTCTCGAGCACAGCCGGTGAGGCTTCAACGTAGTTGTAGGTCGCTCCGGGGCGTGCGCCGGTGGCCAGTATTCCGCTGTTGTAGGGTCCGCCAATGATTACGCTGATGCCCTTTCGTTCGCAGATGGGTAGCAACTCGCGCAGACCGGTGTGATCAATGAGCGTGTACCTGCCCGCCAACAACAGGCAGTCGAAGTCGCCCTCGCGGGCAAAACACGCCAGCATCTCCGCCTGGTTCATGCCCACTCCGATGGCCCGGACGACACCCTCGCTGCGCAGCCGGTGCAAGGCTGGGTAGACGATCCCTATCGCCTCCTCCCAGTGATGGTCGGGATCGTGAATGTTCAGGATGTCTACGTGGGCGAGGTTAAGGCGTCGCAGGCTGGCCTCGAACGTCCTCATGATGCCGTCGTAACTGAAGTCGAAAATGGGACGCATCGGGGGCACGTTGTCGAAGCGATGAAAGACCTTCTCGTCGCGGCCCCCATCCTCCGGAACCAGGGTGTAACCAACCTTGGTGGCGACCACGATCGAATCGCGACTGCAGTGGGCTAATTCCCTTCCCAGACGGAGCTCGCTCTTGCCAAACCCGTAGATGGGCGCGGTGTCGAAATAGTTGATGCCTAGCTCAAGCGCCCGGCGGACGGTGGCCCCGGCCTCAGCCTCGGATACGTCCCGGTACAGTCCGCCCAGCGGAACCCCGCCGAATCCCAAGCGCGAAAGATGGAGACCGGTATTGCCGATGGCAACCTTTGCGATTGAGTCCAAGATTCGCCTCCTAGGCCGGCGGCAACTTCGAGCGAAGAAAGCGCACACTTCTCAAGAGCCAGTCCTGCTCGATTCGAATGGTCTCCTCGATGGTCCCGGTAAACGGGGGCCAGTGCTCTACGATCACGCGGATTCCGCTGCGTCCATGACGGCGCAATTCAGCCAATACGTAATCGAAATCAACTCTCCCTTCGCCGGCCGGGGTTCCTACCACGGAGAATCCCATGCGGGTATCGATGCGGCGGATATCGTAATCCTTGGCATGCAGCTCGATGGCGTGCACGGCCAGGGTTTCAACCACGGTGTGCAGAGTTTCCGGCCGACCGAGGGAGTTGGCGGTATCCAGGCAAATGCCCACGTGGGGGCTCGCTATGCGCTGGATGAGCGCGGCGAACTCTGCCGCGCTGAACGCCTCGTTGTTCTCAAGCGCGAGCGCGACGCCGTTCTGCTCGAGTTGCCGCAGAACCTGCGTGATTGCGGTCTCGGCTGCGGACAATTGTTCCGGTCCGAGCAAAGTCCCGGATAAGACCGTGCGCAGGATCCGGGCTCCGATCCTGTGGGCGATGGCAATGTACCGCGCCAGGTGTTCCGGGTCGAAGCCTCGTGTGCCGGCTTCCAGGGTTAAGTTGCACGCTCCGGCGGCTTCGCGCAGTTGGTCCAGTTCCTGATCCGGCAATTCGTGCAGGGGAAGATTGTCGGCGATCTGTACCAGGGAAACGTTGGCTTCGACCGCTTTTTCGAACAGGCCTCTCCAGCCTAGTGGTTTTTGCGGGCTTGGGTATCCTGGGACCCCGATGGCCCAGGGTACGGTCCAGGATGCGATTCCGAGTTGGAAGTTATTTAGCATATGTCACGGTTACTTAAAGGGTTGAGCGCTGTGGTATCCCATATCTCGCGAAAAACGAGCGAGATACCCCGAGTTTCCTGCACGATACACTGTATATGGCAGCGCGTGCGCCTTTCTTTAAGGAAAGGCGCATGAAGTGCGTGGAACCCATTGAGCTCCACAGGAAATCGGGGGTATGGGGCACCCGGCCTCCGTTGCCTGGAAATGTTCAGGATTTGTAGAGGCTGCGCAGGCTCTCGTGCAGCTTCAGGGCCAGAACGGGGAGGCTGCGTAGGCGTCGGTTACCACCTCGATATAAGCAGCGGCGCCGGCGTTGGTGGCCGTGTCCAACGCCTGATCGAGTTCGCCGCAAGTGGTCGCGCGCGCCGTAAACCAGTCATCGCAGCCGAGCGCCCGCGGCAGTTCGGTGTAGCGCCACGGCGCGATATCGTTGTAGGCGATGGCGGGATCCTTGCACAGCAGCCTTTCGATCAGATAGCCGGAGTTGTTGAGCACGAAGATCACAGGCCGCGAGCCGAGGCGGGCGAATTGGCACACCTCCTGCGCGGTAAGCTGGTGCGATCCGTCGCCGGTGACCAGAATCACGCGGCGATGGGGAGCCGCAACCGCGACTCCGAACGCGGCCGGCGTAGCCCAACCAATCGAGCCCCAGAGGGTTTGATTGTGGAAGGAGGCGCCAGCGGGCATCTGCGCGAAGCCGAGCCCCATGGAAGCAGTGCCGGTTTCGGCCACGAGAATATCGTTGGCGCGCAGGAAGTTGGCCCAGCGGGGATAGAGCGCCGCTACGGTGATGGGATCAGAACCGTTCCCGGTAAGTTGGCCAATCGATTCCACCGGCGGCTTTTTCCAGGGGTGATGTTTTGATAAGCGTGGGGCAAGTGCGGTGAGGAGGTCGCCGATCTCCACGCTGGGGTAGGTCTTGCCGGCGATGCGAGTGCGATGATGCAGGATGTTGACAATCTTCGTGGGATCGAGTTTGGCCGTGAATGCACCGCTGTTGAAGTCGGACAACATGGTGCCAACCTCCAGCACCAGATCGCTGCTTTCGACCAAGCCGCGAACACCCTCATTCATCAGCGCTCCGTCGTAGATACCGATGTAGTTGGGATGCTGCTCGTCGAGCACCGACTTATCCATGAACATGGTGGCGAAGGGCAGGTTTGCGGCATCGACAACCGCTTGCATGGCTGGCTGCAGGGCCAGCCGCGACAACAAGATGCCGGGCAGGATGCACGCGGTGCGCGCTTTTTCGAGCGCGGCGACAATGGCGTCGACCGCCGCGCGCAAAGAGTCAGGGTCGCTGCCGGGAGCCGGCACCGGTTGCGCCGCACTGGCTACCGGCTGGTTGGCGTGATCCGCGGGAAACGCCATGTACACAGGACGACGATGGTAAAGCGCCTCGGCTATCAAGCGTTCGGTTTCGAGCGCCACATTTTGCGGATGCATCACCGCTTGCGCGCAAACCACAGGCTCCGTCATACGCTGAAACAAGGTGTATTCGCCGTTGCCGAGGGTGTGGTGCATCACCGCCCGCCCCGCCTGCACGCCCATGCCCGGGGCGCCGACCAGGTGGAATACCGGAAGGTGCTCGGCGTAGGCTCCGGCAATCCCGTTGAGCGCACTCAGTTCTCCCACTCCGTAGGTGGTACAGACCGCGGCAAAGCCCTTGATGCGGGCGTATCCATCGGCGGCGTAGGCCGCGTTCAGCTCGTTGCAACAGCCAATCCAGCGCATTTCCGGATCTTCGCTGATGGCATCGTTGACGGGAAAGGCAAAGTCCCCGGGAACGCCGAAGACATCGGTCACGCCGAGCGAACGCAGGCGGGAGAGTACGTGCTGAATGACGGTTATTGGCATGGACGGGTCTTTTTCATTGGGCCCCCGTACGGGGCAGGACAATACGGAAGATGGTACCTGAGGGAGGTTGCACGCGGCTTCTATAGCGGATGAACCCGCCATGTTTTTCAACAATCCCTTTCGTCACCCAAAGGCCCAGGCCTGTCCCAACCGACTGCTTGGTGGTGAAGAAAGGAGAGAATACTTTTTTCCTGGCAAAATCGGATATGCCCGAGCCGCTGTCACCAACCGCAATACTGACGGCTGCGAGCCCGGTTTTCAGCATTCGCGTTTCGCAGGCTCGAATGCGGATGAGGCCACCAGTGCAGGAGGCATCGATCGCGTTCAGGAATAGATTGGAAACTGCTTGTCTCAACTCACCCTGCAAGCCGACGATTTGCAGGTTTCCGCGAAATTCTGGACGGCAATTCATCTGTTTGTAAGAGAGCCTGCGCGCAAAAACAGCGACGACATCGGAGATGACGGCGGCGAGATCCAGCGGGAGCGGACGGGAAGTGTCGCGGTAGAAACCGAGAGTTTGTTGCGCAATCTGACCCACGCGAGCAAGTTCTTCATCCGCCATTTCAAGGTGCTTGCGCACCGACCCAGGGATGTTCTTGTTGGTTTTGGCGAGGAAGATCAGGTTGGTTACCGCTTCCAGGGGATTGTTAATCTCGTGGGCGATGGTGGCCGCCATCCTGCCGGTCGCGGCGAGCATTTCTGTCTGCTTGAGGGTGGCTTCCTGGGTCCGCCGTTCTGTGATGTCCTGGATGGTGCCGATCATGCCCACGACCTCTCCGGGTTTCTCGCCACTGAACACAGGGGTTCCCGAAGAATGAACCCAGATCAAGCTACCGTCTTCCCGCGTCACCCGGTATTCGGATCGATAGGTGCCTTTCGCTTGGAGTGCTATGGTAAGTGCCTGCGAGGTGACGGCCCTGTCTTCCGAGATGACGACAAGATCGCGTAATGCACTCCTGGTAACCGGGACGTGGGGTTGCCAGCCGAAGATTTCCGCCGCCTTTTCGTCAAGGTCCAGCAAATCGGTCTCTGCATCCCACTTCCAGGTACCCATTTTCCCGGCCTCCAGGGCGAGGCGCAGTCTGCGTTCGCTTTCCTGGAGCAGTCGTTCGTCGTCTCTTGCCCGAGTGATCTCTCGTGCGCTTTGTTTCTGAAGCTCGGAGTAGGCGGACTGGAGCCGCTCGGTCTGGTGCAGAGCGGCTTGCTCCAGGGCGGGAATCAGGAGCTGAATCGTAGCGATCTCAGAGCGCAGGAATTCATCCTCTCGCGGGCGCCGGACAGCCGAAGCCCGCGTAGGATGGCTGCCTGAGGAGTCAAACACGGGTCCGCGGGCAAAGGGAAGCAGCGCGAGCTTCACACACAGGGCGATGGTCCGGAACATGTCCGCGGTTTCGCGCGGGATGGCGACGCGAGAAAACATGATGACCGTGAAGAGCTCGCCGCCAGGGAACAAACCTCCGAAACCGAGAGCCGAACGAACCCCGTAAGGGCTGACAAAGTCGGCCTGCGCCGGTATGGAAGGGCTGCCATCGGCATGCTCCACATGAAACACATTGAAGGTGTGTTGATCGGAGTCGAGGATCAGCCGGGCGTCGGGATGCAAAGCGAGCTCGAGGTTTAATCCCATCTGGCGCAAGAGAGACGCGATCATAGGAGCGCGCTCCACGATCTCCACGCTCTCCAAAGGAATCGCGGCGTGATGGCGCGAGTTTCGCCGGTCATTCCAGGGCTGGGCATCTCCAGCTGTCGCCAGCAGAGTGAGGCAACGCAGGTCTGGCCTTGCATGCCGCTTATCGGTCAACAAGGCTTGCGCAGCCTGGGCCAGCTCTGGAGGAAGCTGCGCCAGGGGATGGGTCTTGAAGCAGCGCACCAGCGGGCAGTTGGCCTCGCCGGTGTGGGGGTCGACGAGAGCGCGGCGAAAGAGCTGAACAATCTCGCGAGCGGCTCCCTCCATGCTGGACGCAGATTCGCTCGCCTTCCGCACCGCCCTGCCACACTCGATCATGTCGTGTAGATCAAACCTGGCAAGGTCCATAGCTTCGATGTCGATTATGCCTGCGCCTTGCACCGGACGTAAATGTCAGCTCCGACCATGAGCTGAGCCGGTGCAAAAGCGCTTCAACAAAATTTTGGGCTTTCGCTACAGACGCAAGCAGGCATTCGAGATACCCTGCGTGCTGAAGGGAGTCTGCGCATGGAAGGTCGCGGGACAAACAGCGTGCCACGTTTTAAGGATCAAGTTGCCTTGGTTGTAGGTGCAGCCCATGGAATCGGGAAGGCGATCGCGGTGCGCCTGGGGCGCGAAGGGGCCTATGTCGTCATCGCCGACGTGGACTCAGAGGTAATGGAGACCACGGTTCAGGAAATGCGCGGCGAAGGCAGTCACTGCAAAGGTGTGACCTGCGACGTGCGCGATCAAGCCCAGGTGGAAGCTGCCGTCAAGCACGCTTTGGGCTGGCATGGGCGCATCGACATCCTGATGTACATTGCCGGGATCGCCAATGCCGTACCGTTCGTGGACCTCGACGTCGCCACCTGGGACAATACGCTCGACATCAACCTGCGCGGAGCTTTCCTGACAGCCAAGGCGGTGGTGCCGCACATGGTAGAGAGGAGAAAAGGCAAGCTGGTCTTCATGGCGTCCACCAACAGCTGGGACGGAGAAGCTCAACTGGCGCACTACAACGTGTCTAAGTCCGGGGTGTTCCTTCTGGCCAAGACGCTGGCCCGAGAGTTCGGCAAATTCGGTATCAACTCCAATGCGGTTGGGCCGGGGCCAATCAAGACTCGCTTATCCGCGCCCATCCTCAGCGATCCGATTTACCTGGCGAAGTACGATTCCGAGACGGGCGTGATCCCTCTCGGGCGCATGGGAACGCCAGAGGAAGTGGCCGGCCCGGCTCTGTTCCTCGCCTCCGACGACGCAGCGTATGTCTCCGGCGTTCTGCTGTTTGTCGATGGCGGACAGCTGGCCTAACGTTCACTATCGCTAAACCGTCCAGCATTTCGGGTGCAACGGAGAAGAACGTCAGGATTCGTGGTATCCCACATCTCGCGAAAAACGAGCGAGATGTGGGGCACCCGGGGTTTGTGGAAGGGACAAATCAGAGCTGTCCAAATTAGCTGGTGCGTGAAATCTCAGCCTTTGATTTCATTGGAAATGAGAGTGGAACTTACTGCTTGAAGGGTACGGGCTTCAGCCCGTACATCATTACCGAACGTCGATGGGCTTTAGCCCCTGGGGGCTGCGAACCACAGGGAACCAGCTAACTCCTCGAAAATGCGCCGGCTGGACTTAAAGAACCCTCCCCATCTAAACCGCTCACCGAGCCAAAGTTTATGGCGGGGCTAAAGCCCCGCCCCTTCACAGACCACTACGAGAGTTTCAGAAACCTAATTTGGACAGGTCTGGCTCTCAGCCGTCCCTGCGGGACCAAATCGGAAACTCCGGGTCCCTTCCTAGAAATTCGCTTTGATGGCTATCTGGCCGATTCTTGGGTCGCGCGCGGCTGTCACTTGGCCAAAGGTATTGGTGTTGATGTTGCCCAGCGGATTCTCAAATTGAGCGTGGTTGAAGACGTTGAAGAATTCGGCTCGGAATTCGGTTCCGATCCGCTCATTGATTTTCGTCACCTTGTGCAGGGAAACGTCGAAGTCATTCAAACCGGGACCGCTGAAAAAGCGCCGGCTCGAGTTGCCCGTCGTTCCCAGCGCTTCGGGCGTGAAGTGAGAGGTATCAAAGTAATTGTGAGTGGGCGTGTTGCGGGGATTGAACTTTTTGATCGGTTGGCCGTCGTAGTTGGGAAAATCCTGGCCGCTATCAATGTTGGTGTAAAGAATTCCTCCTTGCCCAAAGCATCCGCAAAGAGAATTATCGTCACTCTCATACATGGTGATCGGAAAGCCGCTGGCGAAGCGCGTGATCCCGTTGATGGACCAGCCTCCAAGCAGCCTGGTGACTACGCCACTCTGCGAGGAAGTGAGCTTTTGGAGAGGCAGCTCATAGCCGTAGCTGACCACGAAATTCTGCGCCTGATTGAAATCGGAGAGGGCATAGCTCCTGGAGATGCCGGGTGCATATGCATAAAATTCGTCCGCCGTGGATGACCCGGTGTCGAATGATTTGGACCAGGTGTAAGCAGCCAGGAACCTGCTTGCGCCGGCTCTCTTTTCGACCGTTATCTGGAGCGAGTTGTAATTGGAATTTCCAATGGAGTCATACCAGTCACCCTTGCCGAAATCGAGAACACCCTGGCTCAGGAATCGTCCCGAAGTGACCGAATAGGGACGCGTTCCGTTCACCATCTGGCCGTTCGGCAGGGCATAGATGGTGTCCTCTTTAAACGGGCCGCAGCCACTGGCGGGTCCAAGAGCCGCAAGAACGGCCAGGCAGGTGGCCGGATTGCCCGGATTGTACGTAAGCTGCCCCAGCAGGTGATGCGCCTGGGTACCTATATACGCAAGCTTGAGGATCATGGAGTTGGACAGTTGCCGCTCAATGCTCAAGTTGTATTGCATCGCATAGGGGCGTTTGTAGTTGGGTACCAATCCAGGCGAGCTGGCGATCGGTTGGACCTCCGCCCAGTTGAACGCTTCGCCCGGCTTAGGGATGACAAAGGGGAATCGCTGGCCGGGATCGGGACCGCTTCTGCGCCCCTTATACGGCTCCTCGAAGTAGATCGCAGAAGGGCTGGCATAGAACAGGCCGTACGGAGCGTCACCGGCTTCATTATTGCTGGTTACCCCAGGGCTGTTGTTGTAGAAGACTCCCCACGCGGCACGAATGCTGGTCATTCCTGCTGCGCCGATGATTTTGCCCAGCAGTCCATCGCTTGACGAAGGGGAGTAAGCGATACCGATTCGCGGGGAAAAATTGTTGTAGGGGGTATTCGCCAAGGTGGCTGGAATACCCTTGTCGCCGGGGAAGACCCACCCCGTTGGGGATTCGGAAAATAAAGTCGATTGCTGGCCGGGAACAAAGGTTTCCAGTTTGTTTCCCTTGTCGGAGTAGGGGCCGGCTACATCCCACCGAAGGCCAAGATTCACGGTGAGGTTGCTGCTCATCTTGATGCTGTCCTGGCCATAGAGCCCATATACCTTGCCGCGCGCGTCGGACAACTGGTAGCTGGCTTGATAAAACTGGTCGGGCGCCCCGAGCAGGTAATCCGCAAAATCGATGCCGGTTTCACCGCCCAGGAAATCGTACTGTCCGTTGGCGGCGTAGGCCTGGCGCTCGTTGCTCTGTGCGATGCGGAATTCGCCGCCAAATTTGACGTTGTGTCTTCCTTTGGTCAAAGTGAAGTTGTCGAGAAACTGATAGGTGTTCCCATTCAGAGGGCCGTTCTCGGGAGCCGCACCGATGTTCAGCCCGGTATTGATGAGCTGGATGTCGGGAACACCCTCCACCGGTGGATAGGTGGGAATGAGTCCCAGACCTCCTTCGACAAACCCAAAGCTGGAGACCTTGCCTAGACCGCCGGCAGGAAGGTTGCGATTCGCCGCACTGCGCAGGAATACGCCCCGCGCCTCATTGACCATGTTGTTGCCAAAGATGTGGGTGTTGCTGATGGTCGCCAGCTGCGAACGAGAGAGGGTTCTGCCGCCAAAGCCCGGAATATTTTCGAAGTTGGGGTTGGTGTAGGGAAGCAACACGTTGGCGTCGTCGAAGAAGTAATAGACAGAATATTGATCGTTGGTGGTGCGGTTGAAGTCGACGCGAACTCCGAACTTGTCATCGCTCAAAGTCTGATTCTGGGGAGCTGCTATGTAACTGGAGCTCCCAGCGTTGGGCGCGGGTACAAACTGGATAGTGCCCACGGCGGCGGAAGACCACGCCGCTTTGGGAATAACACTGCCAGGAAAGACACACACAGCCGTGCTGGTACAGTTGGGAGTCGAATAGGGTTCGCCGGCGGTTACAGGGTAGCCAAGGCGGGAAGTAAGTGTCTGGGCCATGTGGCCAGGCTGGTCGTCTCCCTGCACCACCCCGGTCAGGCCTCCCGCACTGCTGAAGTCGCCGCTTCGCTCGTTATTGCTGGGTACGTTCACCACCCCAATCGATACCCCCTGGGTCTCCCGTTGCCCCTCATAGTCGCCGAAGAAGAACACGCGATCCTTCTTGATGGGACCGCCGATCGTGCCGCCATACTGATTGCGGGAGAAGGTTCCCAGCGACGGGGAAAAATAGTTCTTGGCATCGAGCGCCTGGTTGCGGAGGAAGTAGAATCCCGACCCGTGGAGACTGTTGGTGCCGCTCTTGGTAACGACGTTGACGATGGCGCCCGCAGAATGCCCGTACTCAGCATCGAAGGTATTGGTGAGCAGTCTGAATTCCTGGATGGAATCGAGCACGGGCACGATGGCGGCGCCGTTGTTGACCACTTCCTGGGCCGTGGCGCCGTTGACCACGAACTCGTTAGAGGACTCCTGCATGCCATTGACCGAGAGATTGCCTACATCCCCGAGGCCGTCGGCAGGTTTGGGGAAATTGAGCTGGCTTTGCCGGGACCCCACGGCCACCACGCCGGCCTGCAGCCCGAGCAGGTCAATGAAGCTTCTGCCATTGAGGGGCAGCGCGGTCATCTTGCTGTCTTCAATCACGTCGCCGATCTGGTTACTGGCCGTTTCCACCTGGACCGGCCGCCCTTCCACACTCACGGTCTGCGAAACCTCGCCCACCTCGAGCTGGAAGTCGGCCCGGTAGCTCTGATTGACAAGTAGCTTTATATCCAGCTGGTTCAGTGGCTTGAAGCCGGTTGCCTTTATTTCGAGCTGATAGTGGTCACCGATGGGAACGGAGGGGAACTCATAGAAACCAGCCGAGTTCACGGTGGTTTGGCGGTCATACCCAGTGTCGGCGTTTTTGAGCTCCACGGTGGCGTTGGGGAGGGCCGCCCCGCTGCGGTCGGTAATCGTCCCGCTGATACTGCCAACCACATCTGCCCGGAGCCTTAAGGCAGTTATGAGTAAGCACGTTACGGCACAACAAGCGATGATGCGACTGATGCCCTGTAGCTTCATGGCCTACTCACCTCGATGTCGTCAAATGTCACACGGCGTGTTGAATTATTACGAGGGCAAAGAAGATTAATGTCTAGGAAATTAGTCCACGCTTTTGTTGAATTGCCACGGCGAAGGGCCTTGCTTCAAACTTAGACCTGGATTCATCCGTCTAACCGAATGAGGAACATCGTGACTTCAGGCAGGACTCGGTCTGGTTTGAGAAGGCGGACGACGGTGTTGGTTTGCCTGGCGCTTGGTTTGGCGGGCATCGCAGCCGCTGCCTGGGACGGCGATCAGCATGGCAACATGGCGCACATGGCAGGCCACATGTATATGACGGTCCTCAGGGCTCCACAGCCGGGCGATCAGCAGAAGGCCGAAGCCGTGGTGGCCGCGGCAAAAGCGGCCATGGCGCCGTATCAGGACTATCACAGGGCTCTGGCCGACGGTTATGAGATATTTCTTCCTGATGTCCCGCAAGCGCAGTATCACTTTACAAAGTACGAGTACGGTCTTGAGGCCCGGTCTCACTTCGATCCCAATAAGCCTACCTCTTTGCTTTACAAGAAGACGGCGGACGGTGGGTACAAGCTGGTAGGAGCGATGTATACGGATCGGGTTGACGCCACGGAAGACGAGTTAAACGAGCGGATTCCGCTCAGCGTGGCGCACTGGCATCAGCACATCAATTTTTGTAAGGCGCCGGCTGGACAGAAGGCGGCCTACTTTGGTCCGGATGCAAAGTTCGGACTGCTGGGATCCATCACCACGCAAGAAGCTTGTGAGGCGGCAGGCGGGGTGTTTCATGCGCACCTCTTCGGCTGGATGGTGCACGTGTATCCATATGAGACCGAGGCGAAGAACGTCTGGTCCACCGACGATGACGACCAGGGGCACGACAACATGGATCACTCTGTCATGCCTGGGATGAAGATGAACTGATCGCAGCCCTGGCCGTATCATGGAGCGCAGGCGGTGATCTATCGGCGGACATACGACTCCAGGGTGGTCAGGCCCGCAAAAAGCTGCTCTTGTGGTCGGCTCCGACCCTAAAGTCACCGCGGCTTTGGTGAAGGTGCTGCCCGCGTGGAAAATTGCGCGCGCAGCCAATAACCGAGTCTGCGCTCGAAATGCTCAGGGCCCAGGCCTACGACCTCGTCCTGACCGGGGAAGCAACTTCGGGCAAACAGGATGTGGAGCTTCTGCGCCAGATCCGCCTCGTCCGGCCCCACGTACGGCTCATCATCATCACCGCGGAGAGCACGCCTGCGGACGTGATTGCGGCCATGCGGGAACGGGCCTTCAGTTACTTCTCCGAACCCTATTCCATGGACGCGTTCGAACAGATGCTCCTTCTGGCGACGACCGGTCCGGTTTGGGATGAAGGCATCGAGATTCTTTCCGCCACGCCACAGCTTATTCAGCTGGTTGCCCGCTGCGACCGTAAGACGGCGGACAGATTGATTCAGTTCATTCACGAGATACCGGATCTCCCTATCAAGGAGAGAGATGCCGTCGGCATGGCCTTTCGCGAAATGCTCATGAACGCCATCGAGCATGGCGCTCATTTTAATGCCATGCAGCATGTGGGGATTTCCTATATACGAGCCAAGCACATGGTTTTATGCCGGGTGAAGGATCCGGGAGAAGGTTTTTCGCTCGAGGAAGCCCGTCATGCAGCGGTTATGAACCCGCCGTTCGATCCCATCCGACACGCAGCCATCCGGGAAAAACAAGGGCTTCGACCGGGTGGCTTCGGTATCCTGGTCACGAAAAACATCATCGATGAATTGATCTACGGCGAAAATGGCAATGATGTCGTGCTGATCAAATACCTCAAGCCCGAACAGCTGGAGACGGAAGCAGTTTGAGACAGACCTGTCCAGATTAGGTTTCTCATTGTGGTCTTTGAAGGGGCGGGGCTTCAGCCCCGCCGCTGAGGGAGTGTTCTTTAAGGGCCAGTCAGGCTATTTCAATGAGCTAGCTGTTACCTGTCGTTCGCAGCCCTCAGGGGCTTTAGAGTCTGCGTGAACGCGAGAAAAAGAAAACAGCAGGTCCCTCCACTACGCTGCGCTCCGGTCGGGATGACAATTCATTTTCCGAGGAAACAGTGTTTCTCGCAGAGGATCTGGGTTAATTGCATAACAAAATTGTCATCCCGACCGGAGCGCAGCGTAGTGGAGGGACCTGCTGTTTTCTTTTTCTCGCGTTCACGCAGACTCTAAAGCCCATCGACGTTCGGTGAGATGTACGGGCTGAAGCCCGTACCCTTCAAGCTACTTTGCGGGCGGCGGTGGAGGTGGACCACCCGGCCCCGGACGCGGCGCACCAGGCGCCTTGTCGACCAGTTCCACGTCCAGTTGGATCGCTATCTGGTCCCCAACCATGCCGGAGTCAAACGTCATTCCGTAATCCGATCGGTTGATGGTGGTGGTGGCCGAGACGCCACGATGCTGATTTCCTCTCGGATCCTTGATGGGTGGGGTGGGACCGTCGACGTCCAGAACTGCTTCCTTGGTGACTCCATGGATGGTCAGATCGCCGGTCACCTTCAACTTGCCGGCGCCGGCGGCGTCCACCCGTTTGGATACGAAGGTGATCGTCGGATACTTGGCGACATCGAAGAAATGGTCGCTGCGCAGGTCATCATCCCGCATTTGCACTCGGGTATCTACGGAACTGGCGTCGATGGTCACATTCACAGAAGCCTTACTCAGATCCGGTGAATCCATGACCACGCCGTTGACTTTGGTAAAGGTCCCGCGGATGGTTGAGATCCCCAAATGGCGAACGGAAAACTGCGCTGCCGAGTGCGGAGGGTCGAGGTACCAGGTTTGGGTTTGCGCCATGGCAGGAAAAGCGGCCAGGGTAAACAGCGAAAAAAGAATCGCTGGTTGAAGCGTCGCAGCAAGGTTTCTTCTTTTAGCCATGATGGAATCTTTTCTCTCTATTGGTCGAGATAACGTCTGACTCTGCCCCGTTTCGGGGCCGGAACTTGAGTTTATGTCCGCAACCAGTCGAGGTCAACCGGCGCCGGTTCGCCGGGGACGGTGCGGGAACCTTTAGCGGCCCTATTCCGTTTGATGTATGTGATCTGCGTCACTCATGGCTGTAACCGCGGTCACATCAGGCGATGGCTGCCTTCTTCTAATATCTGGGTGTTAGCAAGAAACGAGACGGACCATGACAGCGCTCGAGACATCCGCGGAAAACATGCAAGCAAGCACATCGGCCAACGCCGCGCAGTCGCACACCGGCCTTCCCTTCAACAAAATTGTCTATGTTGGCGACATCTCAGGGGATGCGTCCTATGGGCTGCGCTATGCCCAGAAACTGGCTCACGAACAGCAGGCGGAACTGGTGGTGGTGCACTCGCTCGATCCGATGGTCTACGCGTTGCCCGCCGCTCAGTTACGCGACGCCACCGCCAATGCCGAGTTGACGGCGATGGAGCACGACCCTCAGCGGCACGGCGCCAACCACGATTCCCTGGTGCAGCGGGGGCAAATCTGCACCGAGATCCTGGCGGAGGCGCGACGGCACTCTGCATCTCTGCTGATCCTTGGCTCGCTGGGACAAACGGCCGCGGGCAAGGTAGCACTGGCAACCGTGGCGCGGTTGTTAATGGCAGATACGCCCTGTTCCATTTTGACCGTGCCAACCCCGGCAGCGCCAAGCGCCCTGCCCCGTTATTTGTGGGAAAAAGTGATAGCGGCGACCGATTTTTCCGCGGCTGGCATTGCCGCTCTGGATCTGGCGCAAAGCATAACGCGCCGCTCACTTTTGGCGCTCCACAGCACGCAGTGCGGCAAGGAGCAGCAATGCTGCCACTGCCTGGCACGACTTCGTCTTCTGGCGCCGTTCAACGAGTCACACACGTTGCCAGTGGAGCATCTTGTCATCTCGGGAGAAGTGCCCCGGGCCATCGCTTCGCAAGCGGAGAGGATCCGTCCCGACCTGCTGGTACTGGGAGCGCCCGCAGTCGGAATTGACAGCAGCCATTTGGATGAAAGCACCGTCTATCAGACGATCATTGCGTCTCGGTGCCCGGTGCTCCTGGTTCCACCTCGGGGCAACCACTGCGGTAGAACTATCGACAAAGCGACCTACGCGTGGATGGAAGAAGCACGATGCGTCGATGGTCATCCGCAGCTCCTATCTCGCTAGTGGCGGAGGGTGGCTAGCATGGAATCCGGCTGAGTGGCTATTGCCAGCGGACCGTTTCTCGCCGAAGGTGGTTGCACAGTGTCCCAATCTCTGCACCCTACCCACCTCGCCGCGTGGATTTTCCAGTCCGGGTTTCCCTGGGGAGTATGGTTACCCTATCTCAGCGGAGCGGTGATTTTGGCCGTTGGCCTGAGCACGAGCTGGAAGGACCTTGTACAAAAGCAAGGGCTGCATAAGATCGTCGCTCTCGGCCCGGTGTTTATCGCGATTCCCATCGCGGTTTTCGGTACAGAACATTTCACGGCTGCGCAAATCATGGCCGGGATGGTGCCCGCATGGCTCCCAGGACACATGTTCTGGGCGCTCTTCTTCGGCGTTTGCCTCATCGCCGCAGCCCTGAGCATAGCGGCCAGAAAATACACCTGGCTTTCGTCTGCTCTGCTCGGAGTCACGATCCTTCTATTCGTGCTTCTGATTTCTGTTCCCGCGATCGCCGGCGCCCCGCGCAACCGAATCCTGTGGGTAGTGGGGGTGAGGGATTTATCTTTTTCCGCGGGAGCTTTTTGTCTTGCCGCAAGCCAAAAAGAAGCATGGAAAGAACAGCATAGGCACCTGGTTATTACGCTGGCGCGGCTTCTCATTGGAGCTGTGATCACGTTTTTCGGCGTGGAGCAAATTCTGCATCCGGAATGCGTGCCCGGAGTTCCTCTCGCCAAGTTGACGCCTTGGTGGATTCCGGCGCACTTGCTTTGGAGTTATCTGGCAGGTGCGCTCTTCGTCGTTGGCGGCGTCAGCTTGATGATCAACAAGAGAGCAGGCATGGCGGCAACATGGCTGGGGGTAGTCACTCTTGTGCTGGTGCTGGTCATCTATGTCCCCATCACGGTTGCGAGTCCTGCAGACATAGGGGGCGCCTTTAATTATGTCGCGGACACTTTGTTGTTGAGCGGCAGCCTGCTGGTTCTTGCCCAGGCTCAGAATTCGTCGTAGGCAATCTGGTCCGCCGGCACGCCGAGGTCGGCGAGCATCTTGGTGCAGGCCTTGATCATCATGGGCGGACCGCAGAGATAATATTCCGCGCTCCTCGGGATTGGGGTGCCGGCTGAGGTAGTTCTCCAGCACGACCTCATGGATGAAGCCGAGATGGCCGGTCCAGTTATCCTCCGGCAGCGGCGAGGAGAGCGCGAGGTGGAAAGCAAAGTTGCGGTGCTTGCCGGCCAGATTCCGGAAGTAGTCTTCGTAGAAGATCTCCTGCCTCGATCGTGCGCCGTACCAGAAGCTGACCTTGCGCGCGGTTTGCTCGGTTTCGAGCAGGTGGGAGAGGTGGGCGCGCAGCGGAGCCATGCCGGCGCCGCCGCCGATGTAGACCATCTCCCGCTGCGTCGGCTTGATATGGAAATCGCCGAAGGGGCCGATGGCGGTGACGATGTCGCCCGGCTTGAGGCTGAAGACGTAGCTGGAGCCGACGCCGGGAGCGCAGTCCTGGCCGGCGGCGGGGTGGCGATGCGGACGTTGAAGCGCAGCGTGCGCTCGGTCTGCTGGTTGCTGGCGAGGGAGTAGTTGTTGCGGCGGCCCGGCTGCGGGATTGCGCGCGACCAGATCGAAGACGTGCTGGCTTTCCCAGACGGTCGGCAAAGGGCTCGGGAATGTCGAACTCGCGAAAGCGGATCGCGTCGTAAGCGGGGATGTCGAACTGCAGGTAGTCGCCCGGGGTGAAGGCGATCTTCTCCGCGGCATCCAGGGGCTCGAGAACAAGTTCCTTGATGAAGGTGGCGACGTTGCGAGTTGCTGACGACGCGGAATCTGATACGTCTTCTGCGGGCGGGCGCCGGCGCCGCCGGCGGCGGCTGACGTTGATAAGGATTCGGCCGTTGCGCTCCTCGATCGGATACGTGGCCAGACCGCGGCAGATCGGCGCGCGGGCGGGCGAGCCATCGATCAAGGTTGAAGCGCCCATTGTGCTTGGAGCACTCGATGATGTTGCCCTTCACCAGGCCGTCGGAAAGATGAGTGTTGCCGTGGGTGCACACTCCGTCGGTGGCGTAGAGCTCGCCCTCCTGCGTCGCGATAGAGAGCGTAGGTTTTCTTGCCGTGGTCGAAGCGGATGACGTCGGCGAGGCCGAGATCGGCGGCAGCGACAAACTTCGATCCAGCCGTCCGCGTCGGGCTGCGCTGGCGAGGCAATAGGCGCTTTCTTTCAGCCGTAGCCTCGGTTCGGGAAGCTGCCGTTTGACGTGGTATGCCGGGGTCCTTCACCTGCCTGAGAATGGTAGGGACGATTTCACGCCAGGCGGAGAAAAGGCTCGGATAGGGCGGGGCACAGTCGTCTTTCACGGCGGCATGCAACTTCGGCAGGGCGTGGTAGGGCACCAGCGGGAACATGTGGTGCTCGACGTGGTAGTTCATGTTCCAGTACAGATAGCGGTGGATCCGGTTCATATACACCGTGCGGCAATTGAGACGGTGATCGAGGACGTTTTCCGCCAGGCCGGCGTGCTGCGTGTAGTCCGTAAGTGACCAGGAGCCAGGTGCCGAAGAGATTGGTCAGGCCGACCAGGAATCAGGGGAAGGATGCTGCCGGTCTAGATCGAGAGGGCAATGACGATGGCATAGAGGGCGACATAAATGCGTGCCTTGCGATAGACCTTGGGAAACTCGGTCTCAGGAATGTAGGTTTTCTCCTCGGCAGCCATGCGCCCGACAGAGTGCAAAAGGATGTGCCCGAAATATTTTGGATAGCACACGGAGATTGAAGAACGACATGACGATGGCCTTCAAATCGGGCGGACGGGGGACAGCAATCTCCGGGTCGCGGCCGACGATGATGGTGTCGCTGTGATGGCGGGTGTGGCTCCAGCGCCAGACCGTGGACTCGCGCATGACCATGAACGAGGCGATCTCGTAGAGAGCGTTATTCATCCAGTCGGTCTTGAAGGCGGTACCGTGGCCGGTCTCGTGCCAGCGGGAATCAGAGGTCGAAGCGTAGAGCACGCTGTAGAGCGATGTAGGGGAGGATGGCCCACCAGGTGCCCCAGAGCGCATAGGTCGCAAAGCCGCTGCCGAGGATGAGGGCGAACCACAGCATCGTGTCGCGGATGGCCGGTCCATCGCGACGCTGCAACAAGCTGCGCATGGTTTCGCGCGGCACCGGACACTGGTACCACTCCGCTTCGGCGAGGCCCCGCTCCACGGCGATGGCGGCATTGACGCCGGTGAGGCTGTAATCGAGTTTTCCTGGAGTCGCGGGAACAGTAACAGCGCCAGGGCTTATCGTCGCGGCCAATCGTCCCCCCCTCGTTCCGGTTACTGCTTCGCCACCCGGAGTGCACATGGGAATAATGGTGCTTCGAGGGTGGCTGAGACGTACTCAATCATCGTACCGTAGCGGCTATGACGTTTGCGGCACGGCGGAAAGCCGCCCAATCTGGCGAGGTTGATGGCGGGGCTAAAAAGCCTTCGTGAGAACCCAGCATTCACCGGTCTAGTCCCGGAGCGGAACGGCCTTTTCCTGAGGTTTCGTATCGGGCTATTTTCAATAACCGTATTTCAGTTGAGGCTGCGTAACAAGGCAGTTTGTAAAGCCCCGCGCCCTTCATGTCCCTAACAAAGGTCAGTTCAGGTTTTCCTGGTCCAGCAATTGCTGGAATTGCGGCGTGGTTCGCAGCACCGCGAAATCCTCGTCTTCAATCAGACGTTTGCGATCTTTGAAGCCTTCGTCCATTGCCTTGCGAAGATAGAGCAGAGCCTGTTCCTGTTTTCCTGCCTTGGCGAACGTTTGCGCTATGTAGTAGTTGATGGCGACCCGTTGTTCACGGGAGCCACCACCTTCCACCATCGCAGACTGATTGGGGGCGAAGACCTTTTCATCGATGGCAAAGGCCTTCTGATACATCTTTACCCCTTTTTTGAATTTGTCCTCAGCAAAGTATGCGGTGCCAAGATTACAGTAGATGACCGCACTTTCCGATGAGTGTTTCAAGGCTTTCTTGTACCAGTGTTCGGCGACTCTAAACTCGTGTTGGGCGTAATAGACAGCGGCAAGATTGTTGGAAGCGGCAGCAAAGCGAGGATTGATCGCGAGCGCCTGCTGGTAAGCCTTACGGGCTTGATCCAGCGCATAAAGATGATGGTACGCCATGCCAATATTGTTCCAAACGATGGCGGATTTTAAGTTGCTTTCCTGGTACGCGGCGATGGCGGCGGCGTACTCTCCACGGGCCAAAAGAATGTCTGCCTTCTTTTCGGCCGGGAGTTGTCCGAGACCGAGAGTCTTGCGCTCCGGCACAGACACAGTTGGGGAAGGACTTATTGCGGTTTGCGCAGCTACTTGCTCTCCGAATCCACTGACAGTTGCTGAGGCTACAACTGCGATCGCGAACCAGAGTTTGACGCCGAAGAGCGGTGAATTGGGAATCCCACCCATGACTCGCCTCCTTGGTATACAGCCCTTACCGATTGCGGCGATGCAATCAACTCTCCATTCTGCGCTTCCGGGCAAAGGACGGCAATATCCACCTTTGAAGAAATTCCCATAGCCAGCTGCCCGTTCTCTACCAGAAGGCGTCACCGCGGTGGAAACGTCTGAAAACGAACGGAATAGCCAAAGCCGATCGAATAATCAGGCACGGCCGAGGAAAGTCCAATATTCCAATGAAAATCGAGTTGCTGATGGGGTGAAGGCTTGTAGGCCGTGCCCAAGTCGATCACGTGCTGCGGACCGCCGCGCTGGGGAAAAGCGCCGGAATATTCTACGTAGGCATCCCAGGGCGGCGTAAGCTGCCGGTCGAAATACACGCTGGCCTGCCCGGTCATATTTCGCCGCGGCCCCTCGGTTGGCCACATCAGGGAGAACATTCCAGCCATGGTCCAGCTTTTTGCCAACGAACGCGACCAAGGCAGTTGGATAGCCGGATCATAACCATGACTGGATATCCGGTTCGCTCCGGTGGGAAAGCTCGCGGCTCGGATGACCGAAACGTCAAATCCATGGGTTGGCCCAAGCTGCTGCTTGAAACCCAGGGTCAAATCCCCAAATCCGTTGGCATATCCCGACGCCGTATCGCTGTTGTAGAAGTAATCCGGGGCGGCCAAACGAAGCTCGGTTTTGCCGGCAATTCCAAACCTCAGCGAGGTTTCGGGGAAATCGTAGCCCCGTTGACCCCCATTGGGAGTGGTGGCCGAAAACCCATTTTCAAACTGCAGGCTTCCGCAGGGAACAACTACACTCGAACTTGTGATCTGCGGCCGATCGGTGGCAATCGGGTCCTGCGCATGGGCGCCGCAAGCCTCAGCCTTCGCCTTAGGCGGGAGGGAGGCCACCATGGCGGCAAGGAGAAGGACGCATGGGTACCGCGGCATGAGGGGGATCATAGCCGAAGGTCCGGCTACGAAATGTCAATCGCCATCAGGAGCCGGAAACAGGAATTGCAACATGGGAGCGACGCGTTGGGCCCAGGCGGATTCTGTGTGCTCCGCATTCTCGGCTTCGAAGTAGGCCAGGTTCTCGCCCAGCTGCCAGCCTTTCTTGATCAGCCCATCGCGCAGGGCCCGCACGTCCGGCACGGCGCGGGTTGATTCTTTGGCGCCGATGTCCAGCCAGATGCGCAGCTCAGGTTTTTGCGGAAGTGCGGCAACCGTTTTGAGAATCGACCGCCTCCGCCACCACACGGAGGGAGAGATGACAGCCAGCCTGGAGAAGATATCGGGATAGCGTAAACCCAGGTAGAGAGTCACCAAGCCGCCAAGCGAGGAGCCTCCCAGGCCGCAGTTGCGTGCTCCCGGGCAATGTGCGGTACTGGGCGTCAATAAAGGGCTTGAGCTCCTCGACCAGCATCCTGCCATACGCATCCGCATGGCCGCCACCCAGCCGGCTGTCTTCGACCGGCGTGTACTCATCGATCCGCCTCTCCCCGGTGTTGTAAATGCCAACAATGATGAGCGGCTCAATCGTACTCGCCTCGATCAGCCCATCGGCGGTTTCCCCCATGCGCCAATAGTTCCCCGGGATAAACGAGGTTTCGGGATCAAACAGGTTTTGCCCATCCTGCATGTAAAGCACCGGAAAATGACGATCCCCCGCGGTTCTGTACATGGGCGGCAGATAGACGATGAGGTCGTGGTGCTTCTCCGTCAGCCGGGAAGCAAATTGTTCGCGTTTGTGCAGGCGCGCCGCCAGTCCGCTGGAGGGCAAAGGCGAGACCGGGTCATTGGCCAGGAAGGATTCCGAAGTCATTCTGTAGAATGGTGCAACCATTCAGCTTTGGCTTCGCGCACCGTAGGTCTTTTAGATTAACAAAGCGGGTCAGCAAGGAGCGAGGATTGCAGCGCGAATACTATCGTTGGTGGTCAAAAGACCTGAATCGCGACATGGAACTGCTGTGTTTTGGCCATGCAGGAACCAAGGTTCTGGTCTTCCCTACTTCCCAGGGCCGGTTCTTTGAGTATGAAAACAACGGCATGGTTGGCAGCGTGGCGGATCGCATCGACAACGGCCAACTGCAGCTTTATTGCGTGGACAGCGTGGACGGGGAGAGTTGGTATAACAAGCATGCCCACCCCTATTGGCGGGTGCAGCGGCACATGCAGTATGAACGCTACCTGGTGGACGATGTGCTGCCCTTGATGGGTAAGAAGAACCAGACGCCGCGATTGATCGCCACCGGTTGCAGCTTCGGCGCCTTTCACGCGGCTAATTTCGGATTCCGCCATCCCGGTTTGGTCACCGGCATCGTAACTATGGGTGGAGCCTTTGATATGAAAGACTTCGTCGATGGGTGGTATGGCGAAGACCTGTACTTCAACAATCCCCCCGACTATCTCGCTAACTGCACCGATCCCTGGAAGTACAACCATATCCGTACCGTGCTGGCCACGGGCGAGTGGGACTTTTGCTGGGAGAAGAATGAGCGCTTTGCGACGGTCCTGCGAAACAAGGGCATTCGCCATGAGCTGTATGTCTGGGGGGATCGCAGCTACCACGATTGGCCATGGTGGCAGCCTATGGCCAGAATGTACCTGGAGTAAGTGGGGAACCGGCCGGATCGAAAATGCTTTAGAATTGGGCTGCCATACCCTACCCACGGCATTGGTTTTCGGGCCTTCTGTGTGTTCTAAACAAGCTTTGCCCCCCAAGGAGCCGCCGTGAAGAAGATCGGAGTCATTTTCGGGATGGAATCGACGTTTCCACCCGCTTTGGTCGACAAAATCAACTCCTTCCACGACGAAGACGTGCAGGCCGAGCTGGCCATCATTGGCGAGGTTCGGATGGCAGAGCCCTCCCCCTACGACGTGATCATCGATCGCATCTCCCACGACATTCCGTTCTATCGCGGCTACCTCAAGAACGCGGCGCTTTCGGGATCGATCATTATCAATAACCCCTTCTGGTGGAGCGCCGACGACAAGTTCTTTAACTTCGCGCTGGGTACCAAGCTCGGGGTTGCCATCCCCAAGACCGTGCTGCTGCCCCACAAACACCACCCGCCAGGCACGACGGACCAATCCATGCGCAACCTGCAGTATCCCCTTCCCTGGGCCAGTATTTTTGACTATGTGGGCTTTCCCGCATTCCTGAAGCCCTTCGACGGGGGAGGCTGGAGAGATGTGCACAAGGTGAATTCGCCGGGCGAGTTCTTCCATGCCTACAACCAGACACGCGATCTCTGTATGACGCTGCAGACGGCGGTGAAATTCAAGGAGTATTTTCGCTGCTATTGCGTCGGCCAGCAGAAGGTCCACATCATGCAGTACGACCCTTCGGCGCCCTTTCACGAGCGGTACGTGAAAAATCCGGCGCCGGTAGACCCGCAGCTTCTAGAGCGGGTGGAACGTGACTGCCTGACGCTGTGCCGCGCCCTGGGCTACGACTTGAACACGGTCGAATTTGCCTGCGAAGATGGTATCCCTTACGCCATCGACTTTATGAACCCCGCTCCCGATGCGGATATAAACTCTGTGGGCCAAGCCAACTTCGACTGGATCGTGAACCATGTAGCTGAGCTGGCCATGGAAAAAGCCAGGATCCATACCGGGAAGCCTTTGGAATTGCGCTGGAGTAGTTTCCTGGGCGGCCCCGCGGCCGCCTCTTCGAACGGGCAAACGCCCAAGCAGGTCAGCCAGGAGGTACACGGATGAACCGTCCCAGCTTCAGCATTGGCATCGAAGAGGAATATCAGACGATCGACCCCGAGACGCGCGATCTTCGATCCCACATCCATTCTGAGATCCTGCCTAAAGCCAAGCTTGCCACCATGGATCGCGCCAAGCCTGAGCTTCACCAGGCTGTGGTGGAAGTGGGCACCAGGGTTTGCCGGGATATCCAGGAAGCTCGCGAAGACATACTCGACTTGCGGCGGCAGATGATCACGCTGGCAAGCGAGAGCGGCATGTGGCTGGCGGCTGCGAGCACCCACCCTTTCGCCGACTGGCGGGCCCAGGATATCTACCCGGATGAGCGCTACAAGCAGGTGGTGGAAGATTTGCAGCTGGTGGCGCGGGCGAATCTGGTCTTCGGATTACACATTCACGTAGGCATCGAGGATCGCAACACCGCCATTCACATCATGAACTCGATGCGGTACTTTCTGCCGCACATTCTTGCGCTGTCGTCGAACTCGCCCTTTTGGGAGGGGATGAAGACGGGATTCAAGTCGTATCGATCTAAAGTCTTCGAGCGCTTCCCCCGTACCAATATTCCCGATGTGTATGCCAACTGGGCCGAGTACGAGACGTTTATCAACCTGCTGGTCAAGACCAACTGCGTCGACAACGGCAAGAAGGTGTGGTGGGATATTCGCCCTCACCCTTTCTTTAATACTCTGGAAGTCCGGGTATGCGATATACCCATGCGGCTGGATGAAACGATGGCGATTGCCGCCCTGATTCAGGCCACGGTAGGCATGCTCTATGACCTCCATGCCAAGAACAAAAGCTATCGCATCTATAGCCGCGCTCTCATTATGGAAAACAAGTTTCGCGCCGCCCGGTACGGAATCGACGGCAAGCTGATCGACTTCGGCAGAGAAGAAGAGGTGCCGATGCGCGACCTGATGCTCGAATATATCGACCTCATTTCTGATGCGGCAAAGGACCTTGGCTGCGAACGCGACATCGCTTATATTCACCAGATGCTCCGCATGGGCACAGGCGCGGACCGGCAGCTCAAGGTTTACGAAGAGACAGGCGACTTGAAGAAGGTGGTCGACTACATCGTTGCCGAGACGCGCGTGGGCGTGATGCAGGAGGCGGCGGCGTTGCAGTCGTAGAGCTTCGGCCCGGTTAGCGCATTGGGGGCCGAGGGTCGTTCCCTCAGCGGCTAGAGCCGCACCTGTTTGCAATCATTTGCGTACGACCTAAAGGTCGTACCCTTCAAAAACATTGAGAAAGGCAGCTGATTGGCCGTTTTGACCGATATCACCAGGATCGAATTTGATCCCCAGTTTTCCCCTGGCGCCTATAACGCTGTCAACACCTGCCTGCGTATCCAACCTTCGGAGAAGGTCACACTCATCACCGATTACGCCAGCCGTGAGATTGCCGCCAGCATGGCGCAGGAATTGACCAAGGTTGGCTGTGCTTTCAAGGCCTTCGTGCTGGAAGACCTGGCCCCGCGGCCGTTGGCTGGTTTGCCGCGCGAGATCGCGGACGACATGGAGACCAGCGAGGTAAGCATCTTCGCGGTGCGGGTGCAGACCAACGAGCTGAAGTCGCGCATGGAGATGACCGCGATCGTGAACCGGCGGCGCATCCGCCACGCGCACATGGTGAATATCAATCGGCAGATCATGCTGGAAGGTATGCGCGCCGACTTCAACCACGTGGATGCCTTGAGCGACAAGGTGATGGAGATCGTCAGCAGCGCAAAAGAAATCACCGGCAAGACCGCCGCGGGCTGCGACTTCACCGGCGCGCTCAACCCAGACTATCGCTGGATCAAGACCAGCGGCATCATCAGCCGCGACAAGTGGGGTAATCTGCCCGGAGGCGAAATCTTTACCTCTCCCGGAGAGGTGAACGGGGTGTACGTGGTCGACGGCGTGGTGGGCGATTATCTGTGCGACAAGTACGGCGACCTGGAGCATCAACCGTTGACCATCCGCATGCGAAATAACCGCATCACCGAGGTCTTTAGCGAGAACAAAGGGCTGGAACAGGATTTTTGGTCTTACACCCACAGGGACGAAAACAGCGATCGGGTGGGGGAGTTTGCCATCGGTACGAATATTGAATTGACCGACATCATCGGCCAGATCCTGCAGGACGAGAAGTTCCCCGGCATCCACATCGCCTTTGGGAATCCATATGGGGAACATACTGGAGCTAAGTGGTATTCCGGCACGCACATCGATGTGGTCGGCCGCAAGTTTGATATCTGGGTGGATGGGCGGCAGATCATGGAGAAGGGCCACTTCCTGATAGAGGACTGACGATGATCCCCGCTTTGCGCGAGGCCTTCAACCGCAGCTTTCTCCCTAGACATATCAGCAGTTGCTCAAGAATTTAGAGGCGAGCGCCGGCACGCCCATTGCATTCCGTGTTTCCGAGACGCCATGTTTTTTTCCCAAAGCCCTGCTCGATCAGATGGCGGAGTATGGCCGAGACCTGGTTCTGCAGCTGGTGAACAATCCGGAATATCTTCGCGCCTCCGACGCCACGGTCCCGCCGCAATACAACGTTGCCAACGAGTCGCCGCGTCCCATGTTCCTCCAGGTCGACTTTGGCCTGGTGCGGAATGGGCAGGGAGAGCTGGAACCCAAGCTGGTTGAACTGCAGGCCTTTCCTTCTCTCTACGGATATCAGCCGGTGCTGGCCGAGCAGTATGTCGAGTCGTATGAACTGCCTGCTGACCTGGGAATTTACCTGGGGGGCCACGATCACGATACGTATCAGCAACTGATGCGAGGGCTGATCGTTGCCGGCCACGACCCTGCCCATGTGATCCTGCTGGAGATTCACCCGGAGAAGCAGAAGACCCTCTGCGATTTTTTGCTCACGCAACGCGATCTGGGCATTGCGATTGTCGACATTCTCAAGCTGAAGAAGCGCGGCAGGAAGCTGTTCTACGAAAGGGACGGCCGGGAAATTCCCGTGCGCCGCATCTACAACCGCTGTATTGTGGATGAACTGGAACGTAAAGGCATCCAGCTGCCGTTCGATCTGACCGAGCCTCTCGATGTGGAATGGGCTGGACATCCGAATTGGTACTACCGCATCAGCAAGTTCTCGGTTCCCTACCTGAACCACCCGTGCGTGCCAAAGACGTGGCTGCTGGACCAAAACAGCAGCGTGCCGCGAGACAACGAAAATTATGTACTGAAGCCGCTCTACTCGTTCGCTGGCCTTGGCATCAAGTTCAATCCCACGCAGGCCGATGTGGATGCCATACCTTTTGCACAGCAGCAGCACTACATGCTGCAGGAGCGTATGCGCTTCGAGCCGGTGATCGAGACGCCGCACGGCATGACTCAAGCCGAAATTCGCATTATGTATGTTTGGCCTGAGGACCGAGAGATCACGCCGGTGTTACCGCTGCTCCGCATGGGCCGCGGCATCATGATGGGTGTCGATCACAATAAGAACCTGGAATGGGTGGGCGGATCGGCGGCCCTTTGGCGCTGAATCCGGAACGAACCGCCGAACGCTGAAGGAAACCGGCGGCACGACCACAACCATGTGTGAGAAAAAGAAACAGCAGGTCCCTCCACTACGCTACGCTCCGGTCGGGATGACAATTTTGTTTGCCAGGAAGTAGTTCCTCTTCCCTGATAAGGGTTAATGACGATAAGGGGTAATGGCAAACAAAATTGTCATCCCGACCGGAGCGTAGCGTAGTGGAGGGACCTGCTGTTTCTTTTTCCAAGTTCTCCCTCAGGGACTAAAGGCCGTCCCTGCAGTAACTTACTTTTTCTTGAGCACGGCACTGTTGCTTTCGTCGGCGTTGATGACGCCCATCAGCTTGCTCACGTCTGCGGATTTCTCCGGAGCGAGGTCAAGCTCCCGGACCACATATTCGCGGGAGTAGTGCAGAATGCTGCCATTGGCCTTCACGTCGCTCTTGTAACGGGCGAAGCCAACATCAAGGTCCACTGCGGCCGGCATATCGTCAACCACATAGTCCGGCGGCAGGGCGACGTCGATGCTGTCGCGCCAGGTTCCAGTCTCCCCCAGATCGATGGGATAGATGCGCGGCTTGTCATTGAATGGCCTGGCGTTGCGGCCCAGAACCCGGGGACGAATCAGCAGCAGATCTCCCGTCGGCTGGGCATATGCATTCGCCGTCAGCGAGTATTTCAACACCACACTCTTGCCCATCTCGCTGGTATTCTGCGCGCTATTGGCCTCGACGGTGAAGCGGGAGAAATCCATCTGCAGGCGTCTCTCGATGTCTTCATGCTGCTGCTTCTCGCCCTCTTCGTTGTAAAGCCGGCGATAGCGGCGAGCCGCTTCACCGGAACGCGCCTCGGTGACCGTTCCTTTGAGCGTGCCGTCAGCGTTGAGGGTGAAGGAGGCAGTGCGATCCAGCACATCGGCGTCGGGAGCAAGTATGGGTAACTGGATCACCTGGCTGTCGTTACCCGCAACCAGGATGCCGTAGCTGCCCTGCAAATGAAAACCTAGCAGGCCGATGGGGGTATAGGTGTCTGTGGGATCGAAGATCAGATAATGCTTGCCCGTACGAGCAGTCACCACTGCGCGCAGCTCGGGATCGCTGTAGCCCGCAGGCATCTCGATGGCGGCAATGGCGTGATTGCCCTGAATAGAAGGTAGCGCCGGATCGATGAAGCCGCGATTGGTGTCAACCAGCACCCAGGTCGCGCGTACGCCAACCGCGTTCAGCATGGCGATCAGCAGCGTTGCCTTGTCTTTGCAGTCGCCATAACGGTACTTGAATACATCGGCAGCCGGGTGCGGCTGCAAACCGCCGATGCCGATCTCGATACCCACATAGCGAATCTCCCGCTGCATAAAGCCAGCCACGCCCTGGATCTTCCGCTTGAAGTCCGGCGCACCGCCTACTTCGCGGGACTTGGCAGCGATCTCCTGCGGAGCTTCGGTGCGGCTCGAAGCCAGCGTGTCGTACCAGTTGCCAATCTCCGTCCAGCGCTGGTCGCCAGTAGGCAGAGCGGTGGCAGAATAGTGGACAACCATGCGGGCAGCCAACGCATAGGGCGAGGGGGCCATGGGTACGTCGGTGAGATCAATGGCAGGAATGTCGTTGAGCTCCCAGCGCCAGTGGTTGGGCGCTACCTCGCTGGGGGAGACCGGCGCATGATGCAGCCAGGCCGCATAGTGGTTCCAGTTCGGCGGCAGATCGACTTCGAGAATCCAGTGCACGCCGGGAATGTCTCGTTGAAAATCCCAGGTCTCTTCCTGCGCCCCATAGGTGGCTACGTGACGCTCGACCTCATAGGCGATGATTCCCCCCGGATCGGCTCCGGGCGGTGTAGTCGTCTTAGCGCGGAGATCATCGTAGAGGATTCCCCACTCCCCCAGCGCCTGGTCATGTACTTCCTGATCCTTGACGGTGTACTGATGACCATCGGGACCGATGCTCCAGGCATGGAAGTAATCGAGCTTTTCATCTTTGGAGTAGCTGGCAACAATCTCCGCGTACTCGCGGCCGCGGGGGCGCAGGATCTTGAGCACCCGCCGGAGGCGTTCCGTGGCCCGGCCATCGGGGGCCACGGTGACCAGCCGGTCATCGAGCAGGACCACCGCCCCGGTGTTTGCCGGGTAGGGCGGCAGCTTGCTGGCTGCGGCCTGAACCACCCAATCGGGAAAGGCGTTGGCTGCAAGGGTCGCGTGGGGCGTCATGACAGCCAGGTATAGCGGCAGAGCGAGCGATGAAAGGCCTATTCGCAGCCTCATTCCGACTTACCCGCGGGCGCGCCTGCCGAAGCCGCCTGGGTGAACTCCAGCACGGCCGGCTCCTTATCTTTGGCATTGACTTTTTGGTAGAAGTCTTTGAGCGCCGGGTACTCCTCGGCCTTATAAACCACATTGCCGATGACGATCACCCGCAGGCTTTTTACTAAACCTGCGTCCCGGGAAAATTTGGCCCGGTAGTAGGCGTTTTGCGGAAAAGTGAAATCGGTGTCCTTAGGCAGGCTCTCTACGTCGAAAGCCGGGGGCAGCTTGATCGATACCGTGTCCTGCATGGCATAGGGATAGTTAAGATCGATAGGCATGGTTCTCTTGTCCAGGGCGAATAGCGGATGGCTGGTGGCCGCAAAGAAAGTAGCAGGCAGGAAGACCCGCTTCGCCGTCGCCGTGCCCATCGAACCGGTAACATTGAGGATGCCCTGCAAATTGCTGCCCCAGTCGGTCAGCCCGAGAAAATGATCTGTTTTCACCTCGATGCCGGGCGGCATCTCCTGCTGCACCGTCTCTTGAAATTGCTCCTTGAGCGCATCTTCATCGTTGCGCAGGGCAAACTCACGCCAGTGCAGGGCCCGGCTACCCGTGAATGCGATACGAATCGTGCCGCTTACCTTGCCGTTGGGCTGGATCTCGAGATACGCAGTCCGAAACTCGCTGGTTGACTGGTAAACAGGACTCGGGCGTAAGGAAGACGACTGTACCCTTATCGGTCTGGCGAATTCCCTCGGTCGCGGCGTGCTTCCAATGGAGTTCGCCAAAGCTGGCATAGCGTTCGCCAGGATCGAAAAACTGTTCCTTGTCATCGACCTGCACGATGGCGATGTCGTCATCCAACTGACTCATGTCGAGATACTCGGCCACGAAAAGATTACGATCGCGGTTGGTCACGACCCCGACGTAGGCCTTAAACCCGGCAGCGCGGGCAAGGCCGACGAAAAGCCGGGTAAGCTCATCCCGATTACCGCGCTTCTGTTCCCAGATATCCGCGGCGGTCTTCACCTTAACGCCTTGCGCCTTGTCTTCAGCCCCGGTGTGCTCGCGGGTAAGGCTGGTATTTTCGAGCTTCATGACTGCGCCATAGATCTTCTGCAGTTTTTGTGCCGGCGCGTCCGTCGGGGCTGACGATCTGGCTCGCTACGGCGGAGAGCTTGCCTGCGTCGATAAACTTGTCAACATTCTTGGACCAGTATTTTCCCTCGTTGGCCCAGTATTCGTCCGCCGTCCTGGCGATGGTGTAGTAGAAGAGGGCGCGAAAGGAATAGTTATGCATCGGAGGCATGAACTCTTCCTCCGGAAATGCCGGGATTTTCTCCACGTCGATAGTGTAGTATTTGGCGGCTGGGGAGTAGACGACCGAGCCGCCTGGGGGAAGATAGGCGGAGTAGGCTACGTGCCCCTGCAAGACACCACCATGGCCGTCTTCGAGAACACGGTCGCTGGGTATGAATTGAAAGTGCGCTTTGCGCACATAAAGAGGACCCTGCAAGTACCAGCGGGGTGAGACGACGACATTGCTCTCGTAGCTCAGCACGTAGCGGTACTCGAGAATGCTGCCTACCTGCACGTCAGGCAGGGTAAAGACCGTGGCTTTGTACTTCTCCTTCCCGTTCTTCTCGAGCAGTTTTACGTATGGTTTCCCGGTAAAGGGGATCACGGTGCCATCACTGTGGATGGTATGGCCCTCAACCCCAAAGATCTTGAATTGCGCCCCCTCGTATGAAATCTCCTGGTCAGCGTACTGCTTCCCCTTCTCGGTGAGGACCTTGAGACGAACATAGGTTATGTGAACGTGCAGCTTGTCATCTGCCCGTTCATCCCGCAACAGATAAATAGCCGCCGCGCCGGGAGCGGCCGGCTCAGCTGTCATCTGCAGTTCATCGAGGGTTGGTTTGATCCAGGCATCCGCCAGGGCTTGAATACTGGTCAGGCCCAGGATCGAAGTGATGACCAGGGGCAGGAAACGGCGCAAGGCAGCAAGCACGAGAAAATCCTCCGGCGCAGATGACCGTAACTGCAGCAGTGACCGAACTGCTGGGAAAGGGAGAAAGTTTGGTTGCCCTCTTTTACGATGAACCGGGGGCGTTTTACAAGGAGTTTCTTGCGTCGCCGTTGCCCCTAAGTCACTTGCGGCCCATAGAAAGGGATGGAGCCTCACGCAGACTCTTATCTCGTACATTGAGCCTTGCCTCTCAATGGGCTTTATGACTCTCGGAAGGCAAAATCGCCTCCAGGGCACGCCATATTGTGCCTCGAAGCAGTTATACTGCCTGGTTGGCGCATAATGACTACCATCATGGACCCGCCAAAAAAGCCGGGCAAGGTTATAGAGTTCTCCCACCCGCACGAGGCTGCAGTAGCCCGGATAGAAGCCTTCGTGGGACGCCTGATGGAGAGCAATGACTTGTTGGCAGCTACCCTGTTGCGGCTGAGAGATTTTTACCTGGCTGGAGCGCCGCCACTGGTGGCAGAAAAGGTGCTGGCACAGGTTGATTCGGCGCTCGAATTATCTGCGAGAATTAAGCGCGGCTTCTAGTTCACCCGGTGGCAAAGCACCATACTGAGTGTGATGGGATAGGGATCCCTCCAATACAATCTGTCGAAAAACATCTCCACGAGAGGTCCGCTGCACCGCAGGTCCCTCCACTACGCTTCGCTCCGGTCGGGATGACAAAGGGGAGGGGACGCTTCCATTGAGAGTAGTAGCTGAGCAGAAGCCGTTTTTCATCCCTTTCCTCCGGTCGGGATGACAATTTTGTTATGCGATAACCCTCATCTGTGACGAGAAACGCGACTCCCCTGGAACCTCACCCGCTGGAGTGTGAGGCTTCGTTCGTGGTAAAAGAGACAACTGACGAAACTCTGGATGAACACTCGAAAGGTAGCTATGGAAACGACGAAGGAAGGGGTCACCTCCCTCACCGCAGGGAAGATGAAGCTGAAGATTTACCCCACCAAGAGAGCGGCGGGCGAGGCGGCCGCGCTGGCGGTAGCCGAGGAGCTTCGACGGCTGGACCAGCTGCGCGACCAGATTGGCGTCGTCTTTGCCACCGGCGCTGCCCAATTCGACACGCTTGAATTCCTCACCTCAACGCCCGGGTTGCCCTGGGGAAAGGTGCGAGGCTTTCATCTGGACGAATATGTCGGACTCGATGAGAACCATCCTGCTTCCTTTCGCCATTTTCTGCGCCAACGGCTCACACAACGCGTAGACATGGGCGCCTTTTTCGAGATGGACGGCACCGCCCAGGATCTTGAAGCCGTATGCCGAGAATACATCAAGGAACTGCACGTCGCGGAGCCGCAACTCTGCCTGCTGGGGATCGGCGAAAACGGGCACCTGGCATTCAACGAGCCGGCCGAGGCCGATTTCCACGATCCGCTGGAGATGAAGATCGTCACCCTGGACTTAATGTGCCGTCAGCAGCAGGCGGCGGAGGGCTGGTTTCCAAGCTGGCAGGAAGCACCGGAACGAGCGCTCACGTTAACCATCCCGACCGTCTTCCGGGTTCCTAAGCTGATTGCTTCGGTGCCGGGCCCGCGTAAGGCGGAGATCATCCGGCGCACGGTCCACGACCCGATCTCGACCGCGTGTCCGTCGACCCTTCTGCGCACCCATCCGGACGTCACCGTCTACCTGGACACGGACTCCGCTGCCGAATTGGAGAGCCTCTGACGAGTACCGGATGCCAGCAATGAGAGCGGGTTTCCGAATTGCCTGCGCCGCCACTCTTCTGTTGACGGTAACAATCGGGCGCGGCCAGACGTCGGAGGCAACTCTGCACAGCCTGCTGGCGGAGCGTGTTGAGCCTGCGGCCACCAGCAAATTCCAGATGGAGCAGTTTCTGAGCCACCGCATTCCGGTCCTGCCCACGCCTAAGAGCGCAAGCGAGTGGATAGAGCAGGAGGAGCGGCTGCGCAAGCACCTGCTTGAGGACATCGCCTTTCATGGCTGGCCGGCGGAGTGGGTACACTCCACTCCCAACTTCCAGCAAGCCGGAGTCATCGAAAGCGGCAACGGTTATCGCGTGCGCAAGTTCCGCTATGAGGTGGTGCCCGGTCTGCTATCGACAGCGCTGCTGTATGAGCCGGAAAAAACCAATGGGCGAGTGCCGGCCATTCTGAACCTACTCGGACACGAGCCGATGGGGAATGCGGCCGAATATGAGCAGAAACGCTGCATCAACTTTGCCAAGCGGGGCATGGTTGCGCTCAGCCTGGGATGGTTCGGGTTCGGAGAGCTGGCAATCAAAGGCGACAGCCATGATGATGCCGCCTCGCTCGACCTGGTGGGCTCCAACGCGCTGGGACTTTTTTACCTTGCAATGCGCCGGGGACTGGATTACCTCGCGACCCTGCCCCAGGTGGATACTACCCGGTTGGGCGTGACTGGCCTCTCCGGAGGCGGCTTTCAAACCATGATTCTCAGCTCCACGGATCCCCGCGTCGCAGTCGCCGTGGAGGTGGCAGGCTTCGGAGCGCTGCAATCGAATATCACCCGCCCAGGCGACACCTCCGAAGTGGAAGAGGATGCCACCGACCTTACCCAGGGCGAAGATTATCCGTTCTTCGTGGCCATGCGCGCACCCCGGCCCACGCTTCTGATCCATAACGCGGAGGACGATTGCTGCTTTCGCGCCGCGTTGGTCAAGCCGTACACGTACGACCAGGTCCGTCCGTTCTTTAAGCTGTTCGGCAAAAGGGACGACCTTGCCTGGTACGAGAGCAGTGACCCCGGCACGCACAACTACCAGCTGTTTAACCGGCTGCAGGCGTATCACTTCTTTGAACAGCATTTTCATCTTGCGGCGGTTGCGGATGAGATTCCGAGTTCCGCGGAAGTTCGCACTCCCCAGGAGCTCGCCATCGGGGTCCCTGCAGATAACCTGACCATCCTTGGTCTTGCTCAGAAATTGGCGGCAACCAATGCCCGGACTGCGATTCCCCCTGCTGGTGAGGCAAGGAGCGCCTGGGCGGGCCCGCAACGGGACAAGCTCAAGCAGATCACCCGGTATGCACCGGTCTCGGTCGAACACGCATGGGGCTTCAGCAATACCAAGCGCATGACCATCCGTACTGTTTCCTACCGCTTCGATCTGACCAACGGGCTAAGCGCCTCTGGTGTGTGGCTGCAGGCAGTCGGCGCGACCGACGATGCTCCGGTGACCATCGTCTTGAACGACAAGGGCTATGCCGCTGCCGGAGAGGTGGTTGCCGAGCATGTAAATCGCGGAGAGCAGGTGCTGGCGCTGGATCCGGTGTTTATCGGGTCTGCTAGTCCGGAGTCTCCCGATCCGGCAGATTGGCCGCTGCTGGTGGCCAGCGCCGGCGATCGTCCCCTGGGACTGGAAGCAGCGCAACTCGCTGCGGTTGCCAAGTGGCTGCGCACGAACAGCGGTGGCCGCCCGGTGCAAGTGGAAACGGATGGCATACGTACGTCCATGATTGCCGCTCTCGCCGCGGCGGTGGAGCCAGGCACCTTTTCTACCCTTGACAGCCGGCACGCGATGAAGAGCCTTGGTTACGTGCTTGACACACCGGTTGCGTATCGCGCCGCGCCGGATCTCTTCTGCCTGGATCTCTACAAATATTTTGATATCGATTCGATTGCGGCCATCGCAGAGTCTACCAAGATCAAAGACCTCGATTAGCTCCCGGCACGGCATAATCATACGAGCAGAACCGTGATGCAATGAATCCATCTAATTCCCAACTGCCTGAGGCGAGCTTGCCTGCGAAGCGCCGAACATCGGGCCGCGTGCGTTGGTGGATCGTATGGACGCTGTTTTTCTCGACTGTCACCAATTACATCAGCCGGCAGACATTCTCCGTTTTGTCGCCGATGATTGCGGCGCAATACCATCTGAGCCACGCCGACCTGGGCAAGATACTGGGCGCGTTTCAGATCTCGTATGCGATCACGTGGCTGCTCGGCGGCATCTTTCTCGATGCCGTGGGAACACGGCTGGGCCTGGCCCTGGCGGTTATTTTCTGGTCCGTGGTCAACATCCTTACCGGATTTGCCGGCTCTGTTTTCGGATTTGCAGCGTTCCGGTTTCTCCTGGGCATTGGTGAAGGCTTCAATTGGCCGGCCGCCAGCAAGACGGTGGCCGAGTGGTTTCCCAGCCAGGAGCGGAGTCTCGCGGTCGCTATCTTCGATAGTGGCTCGAGCGTTGGAGGCGCTTTGGCCGCCCTGGTGATTCCCTGGATCGCGCTCGAGTTTGGCTGGCGTTGGTCCTTTGTTTTTTCCGGAATGCTTGGCTTTGTGTGGTTGGCGATGTGGCTGCGCGTCTACCATCCGTTGGACCGCCACCCGCGGGTGACGCCGGAAGAGATGGCGTTGATCCGGTCGGGCCAGGATACGCCTCGCATTTCGGCCCGGCGCGGCCTGGGACGCTATCTTGACCTTGCCCGGAGCCGCAATGTGTGGGGCATTGTGCTGGGCCGTGCCCTGACTGACCCGATCTGGTGGTTTTATGTCTTTTGGCTGCCGCAGTATTTGAGCGATGCGCGCGGTTTCAGCCTTAAGCGCATCGCGCTGTTTGCCTGGATGCCGTTTGTTGCCGCCGATATTGGTAACTTTACTGGTGGCTTGATCTCCGGCTACTGCATTCGCCGGGGAGTGCCGGTAGTGCGCGCGCGGCTTTGGGTCTGCGCCGTGAGTTGCGTGCCCATCCTGGCTGGCATCCCGGCCGCGCGGGTTCATAGCGTAGCACTGGCGCTGGCGCTGATTTGCATTGCATTGTGGGGGTACGCCAGCTGGTCGACTATGGGCTTGACGCTACCCTCGGATCTGCTTGCCCACGATGTGGTGGCCACCGTGACCGGGCTCAGCGGATTGGCCGCAGGCCTGGTGAGCGCAGCCTTCACGTTGGCGGTGGGGGTTCTGGTCGATCGATTCTCCTACACCCCTGCATTCTTAACCGCGGGCCTGATGCCTCTGTTTGCCACCGCCTGCGTATTTCTTCTCATCCGGCCGCCACAGGCTGTGGCGCCACCCGCCAGTTAGCGGCTCGGCCCGGGCAGCAGTTACCTTTCCACCTCCGACCAGCTTTCTACAACTTCCAGCAAGAATAGAGCCGTTAGTTTGCCCTCCTTGTTCAACAGGACGAGGTGCTCACCGTGGATTTCGGCTCTCGCTCCAATCACAGACTGGGTTCTCAGGTCAGGCGGCTTAAATCGTATTAGAAATGTCTTGTCGGTCATTGCCGTCGCCACCGTCCACCACTCTGGATAGGTGAATAGGCTGTTGCTGCCTGGCTTGCTGTGCGGTGGAAGGGCCGGGGTCGGACCGATGCTGACAATACCTCTTGGATCTGATAAGACGGGCCAAAGGTAATCCAGGATGTCCAGGTTTTGAGAAAAAAATGACGCGAACCCTCGCCATGGCCGACGAAGACCATCGCGCAGACCCTCGATCGCCTGGAGGTCTGGAGATTCGGACGCTCAGATTACAAGTTATTGGGTGAGGGCCGGACTGGGCCCAGATTTCTCCGGCCGTGAGTCTATATCAAAATGCAGACTGCCGCGTGGTTAGCTCCGCCACGGACTCTATTTTTCTGGGCATCACTTTCCGGCGATCTGACCCGCCAGGCGAAGAAACTCCTCGCGTTGGTCCGGGCTGAGCCTGGCAAGCATGTTACGGCAGTTTTCGATGTGTGCATCGCGCAGCCGAATCGCCAGCCGCCGTCCGCGCGGGGTAAGTTCAATGCGAACTACGCGTCGGTCGCCGGCAATGCGGCCCCGCACGACCAATCCCAGGCGCTCAAGCCGGTCCAGCGCCGATGAAATGGTAGAGATCGGAGCAGACAGGGCTTGAGCGATGCGGCGGACGCTCCACGTCTCAGGTGTGGCCAAGACCTCGAAGAGGCCGATATCGTTCGCGTGAAGGTCTGCATAGACACTTCCGGCCAGCATACCCGGCTCGATGCGGAAATCGCGCATCAGCACTGCAATGCACTCGTGCAGGGCCAGCGCCTGCCGATCCCCGACCGCGTCCAGGGTAAAAGCCTCTCTCTTCATGGGCAACACAATCGCTCTCCTTCAGCATACCGTTGACGAAATAACTCCGATGGCCGTATATTACGAACATCGTAATATCAAGGAGTCAACGATGAGGCTTACATTGCATTCGAGACTGATTTCGATGATTGCCGTCCCTTTGCTGACGATGGTCGCCTGGAGTGAGGTTCCATCCAATTGCGTTCCGCCGCCTGGCTTCAGGGACATACCGCACCCGGCAATCGCACCCGTCGACCAGCTTGTTTCCCATACGGAAGAGGTGGTCATCCATCGTCCACTGAATGATGTGGTCAGGGAGGCGGAGCAAACGAGCCTCAACCAGGCCATCCGCAAGAGCGACTCGCTGCCGGGGGTCTCCGGAACCTACGAGCTAAGAGGGAGCTTTGGTCAACCCGGGTCGCGCCGTCTGGTTTGCTTAACGGACGGTTCCACCACCGAGGAGGAAGTCCTCGAAAATGACCGGGATTACAAATCGGCGCAGTTCCGCTACGTGGTCTGGAACTATACGACCCCAAAAGCGCGACCGATTGCGTATGGCGTCGGCCACTTTATCCGGACCGACCTAGGGGACGGTCGCACACACGTTCGTTGGACCTATTCATTTCAACTGAACAGGCAGCGATTCCCCGGATGCCTGGGATCGTTCGGCGACTTTCTCTTCCGAGTTGGATTTCTCGACGGGGATTACGCACAGATGATGAAACGGACACTGGGAAACGAATAGCGCCCCAGGATTCCCGATTGACGGTAGACCGGGTACCGGCGGCGTCACTTGACGAAATGCACGTATACTTGTTTAGTCTATGCCTGTAGCGAACAGGCCTATGACAAAATCCACTGCCCGCGATTTGTTTCCTGGCGCACTCGAAATGATGATCCTCGAGTCGCTTCGCCGCCAGCCCGCCCATGGCTACGCACTGGTCCAACACATACAGCAGCGATCGAATAACCTGCTCCAGGTGGAGGAAGGGTCGCTCTATCCGGCGCTGCAGCGGCTGCTCAAAGCAGATCTGGTGAAAGCCAAGTGGGGCGTCTCCTCCACCAATCGACGGGTGAGAACCTACCAGATCACAGCTTCCGGCCTGCGGCATCTGGAACAGGAGATTTCCAGCTTCGAACGAATGTTCGAAGGTGTCGCACTCGTCCTCAATCCAGGAAAATCCACGGCCAATTAGGGGGAATTTCTCATGAACTGGCTGCCTGATATCTTTCGTCGTCGCAAAATCTATGGCGATCTCGCCGAGGAAATGCGTCTCCACCTCGAAGAACGAACGGAGCAGTTCATGGGCGAAGGCATGAGCCGGAGGGAGGCGGAACAAGCTGCCCGCCGCGCTTTCGGGAATGCCACGGTGCTGGAAGAGCGCAGCCGGGAGGTGTGGCAGTTCCCCTTGGTGGAATCGCTCGGGACGGACTTGAAACTGGTATTCCGGCGGCTGGGAAAATCGCCTGGGTTTGCCGCTACGGTCATCCTGACCCTGGCGATCGGAATCGGCGCCAACGCGGCTGTCTTCAGCGTGCTCAACAGCGTGCTGTTCAAGCCTCTGCCCTATCCGAATGCTGAGCAATTGGTAGCCGTCCGGCTGATCGCTCCCGGGGCCGCAGGGCTGGCGGACTTCTCTAGTGGTCTCCGCCTCTCGTCCTCCATGTATTTCACCTTCGCCGAGCAGAACCGGACGCTTCAATCGTTCGGTGTGTGGAACGCGGGAACAGCCAACGTCACTGGAATCGACCAGCCACATGAAGTGCACACTGTCTTAATCAGCGACGGTGTGCTGCAAGCGCTCAGCGTGCCGCCTTCCCTTGGCCGCTGGCTCCTGCCGGTTGATCAGGTTCCGTATGGCCGGAAAGCCGTAATGCTCAGCTACGGCTATTGGCAGCGCCGCTTCGGCGGAGATCGATCCGTGATCGGGCGCAGCATCGCGATCGATGCGCAGCCGCGGGAAATCGTGGGCGTGATGCCGAAGGGGTTCGAGTTGGTGAATGCCGATTTCGATGTGATTGCGCCGTTCGCCTTTGACCGCAACAAGCAACACCTGGCTGGTTTCGGCCTCCAGGGAATCGCCCGGCTCAAGCCGGGGATCCCCATTGCGCAAGCGAATGCGGACGTGAAGCGGATGCTGCCTATCTGGGAGGAGTCCTGGCCGTCGGAAGGTGTAACTTCTCACTTTTATGAGAAGACCTGGAGAATCGCGCCCGCTATTCGCCCTCTCAAACAGGAAGTAATTGGCAATGTTGGCAATGTGCTGTGGGTGGTCATGGCCACCATTGGCGTGGTGATGCTGATCGCTTGCACCAATGTGGCGAACCTGTTGCTGGTGAGAGCGGATGGCCGGCAGCAGGAGCTTGCCGTCCGGGCTGCGCTCGGCGCCGGGCGGGGACGAATCGCCTGGGAACTGCTGGTTGAGAGCGTGGCCCTGGGACTCATAGGCGGTGTGCTCGGAATCGGGATCGCCTATGAGGGTCTGCGACTCCTGGTGGCCATCGGTCCGGCGAATCTTCCACGCCTGGGCGAGATCTCGCTGGATGGCCGATCGCTGGGCTTCACTCTAACGCTTTCACTTTTATCCGGGCTGTTATTCGGATCGATTCCGGTTCTGAGATATGCGGGTCGGCGGATGCCCACGGCGTTTCGGGGCGCGGGAAGAACTGCGAGCGTCAGCCGGGAACGGCAACGTTCCCGCGATCTGCTGGTGGTGGCGCAGGTTGCGATGGCGATGGTCCTGCTGGTGAGTGCCATGTTGATGATACGCACCTTCCAGGCGCTACGCGACTGTCGACCCCGGGTTCGCGCACGCGGAACATCTGCAGACGATACGCATCTCTATCCCGGCTTCCCTGATAGCGGACCCGCAATTGGTTACCCGCACGCAAAACAACATTGTCGACAAGTTGGCAGCGATTCCGGGCGTGACCTCGGTGGGGTTCGCGGACGCAATGCCGATGGAAGGAATCCTATCCAACTGGAACGGGGTTCAAATTGAGGGGAAACATTTAGGTGAGGACTCGCCCCTGCGATTGTTCAGATATGTCTGCCCCCGATTTTTTCCATACTTCGGGGACAAGGATGGTTGCCGGGCGCGAGCTTACCTGGACAGAAATTTACGGGCGAAGGCCGGTGGTGATCATTTCCGAAAATCTTGCCCGCGAATGGTGGGGCTCACCCTCGGCTGCGCTGGGCAAGCGATTGCGCGAGTATAGTCCGCCGTGGTTTGAAGTGGTCGGTGTAGTCGAGGACGTGCGTGAGAACGGCGTCCAGGAGAAGGCGCCCGCGATCGTGTATTGGCCTTCGATGGCGGCGGGTATCTACGGGCCCAATACATTTGATGCCACACGCGCGGCGACATTCGCGATCCGAAGTGATCGCGCCGGGACTGAGGCTTTCCTCAGCGAGATCCAGCAAGCGGTTTGGTCAGTGAATTCGAGCCTGCCGCTGGCGGCGGTGCGGACGATGCAGGAGATTTACAGCCAATCGCTGGCACGAACTTCGTTCACTCTGGTCATGCTTGGTATTGCCGGTACGATGGCGTTCGTGCTGGGGATCATTGGCATCTATGGAGTGATCTCGTATGCGGTGTCACAACGCACGCGCGAGATCGGAATCCGGTTGGCGCTCGGGGAACAAACAGGGCGGCTAAGGTGGATGTTTGTCCGCTCCGGCTTGGTGCTGACGGGAATTGGGATGGCCGTCGGAGTGGTTGCGGCAACCGGATTGATGCGGCTAATCAAATCGCTGCTGTTTGGGGTTAGCCCGCTGGACCCTCTTACCTACGTCTCGGTACTGGTGGTTTTGGCAACAGCGGCGGTGCTCGCCAGTTATCTGCCGGCTCGCCGTGCGGCGGCGGTGAATCCAGTAGAGGCTTTACGAGCTGAGTGACCGTTCAGGTCACAAATGATGTATTTCTTAAACTGCCGGATAAGCCCGCCCGATACTAACGCTTCATGGCGATTTCCGAACCGTAGAGCGCCAGAAGAGGATGGTGAATGACGGCACGAAACTCGTAAGTCACTTTTGGGGTAAGGCCGTCGATATAGGCCGTGTAAGGGCCGGGCTTGGAGATGGTCTGTGCCGGCGTAGCCGTCCATGCCGCGGAGCGCGAATTGACGTCTTCACCGAGAATCGGACGGTATTCAAAACCAACCTGGAGCGAGGTGCTGTCGCCCATATCAAGCACCTCGCCCTGCAGCGTCTCCCGCTGACCGGATGATTCGGCGACTGACCCGGTGGTCTGTACGTGCGGCGGAGTAAGAGCCGGCTCGGCGTTGGTAATCTTCAGCACTGCCGGGTTTGGCCAGTGAAAGTTGTCCTGCAGGCGTTGCGTCTGCATCACCCGCACATGGAGGCCATCCGCCTCTTGGTGCCAGCTGGACTTGGGCTTGATTTCCGGGTGGTACTCGACCACCTGGTCGTTCTGGCCGAGCACGCTTACTTCCGTCTTGTTGGTCGCGCGGACCGAATGCAGCGTGAATTCTTTCCAGGTCGCGCGCGGCCATGGAGTGTCGGATTCGACGATGGCATAGAGCGTCTGGCTGTCTTTCTTTTTCGTGAACCAGATGTCACCTTCGTTGGTGATGACCCAGGGCCGCACGGCGTAAATTGCGTCGGAGTTCACAAACATCCAGAGGGCTATTTCGCGCAGGCGCTCTTCCTCTTCAATGGGCAGCTCGCCATTCGGCTTAGGGCCCACGTTGAGCAGGAAGTTGCCACCCTTGGCGCGGGTCTGGATCAGCAGCCGAATCAGCTCGCCACCCGACTTGTAGTGCTCATTCTGCGGCTGGTATTGCCACGACGTGCCCATGGTCATGCAGGTTTCCCATGCGCCCGGCAATGGCATGCCCGGAACAGTGAGCTCAGGGGTTTTGATGGCTCCGCGGGTGACGATGATGTCAGGATTCAGCTTCCATGCAAGATCCCGAAGGCCCACCGCCTCGCCGTCAAGAAACAGCGCGTCGATTTTGCCGTAGTGGGTCAGCAGCTCGCGCAACTGGGTCTGGTCGTATTCCATCAGACCAGGGTTATTGCGCGGCTGGACGCCGGGAACGGAGCGCTCGATGGTCTTGCCGTTCTGGTGAAGCCACCAGAAATCATCGGGCGAGTAATAGACGCCGGCGGCAATGCCCTGGGATCGGAAGGCGTCGAAGACTTCCTTTGTGATATCGCGATGGAAGGGGGTATTCATGATGCCGAAGGGGGTCGTCTCAGTGTCGAACATCGCGAAGCCGGAATGGTGTTTGGCGGTGAACATGACATAGCGGATGCCGGCCAGATGCGCCAACCGAGCCCAATCCAATGGACGAAACTCGTGCGGGTCGAAGGTTTTGGGCAGCTCTGCAAAGAAGCGGTCAGTATATTCCGGAGATGCGCCAACCAGTGAGTGGCTGATAACCACGCCCAGCTGACTGTCCACGCTCCAGTGAATGAAGAGGCCGAAACCCTGATCGCGGAACCAGTCCAGACGCTCCGGCTTATTCAGCGAGCCTGTTTCCGGATCGTCCGCGGCAGCAGAGGTCAAAACGAACACGTTGCCGGCCATGAGGAGAACTGCCAGCAGGCGCAGGGTACCGAAAAATCGCTTTCCGGACATGGGCAGTCGAGCCATTTGAATGCAGATTGAAGATCACCGCAGAAGCATCCTCAACCATATATGAGATTGCTCCCCATCCGGAAATTCATGATCGTGCGAGCCGATCAACCAATGCGGAGGATTGCCTCAGTCGTTGTCCGGAGCGACGGCCACACCCTTTTGCAGCAGGAAGAAGTCGGCATCCATAGGCGCCGGTACGGTCTGATATTTGCGCGGCGCTGCGAGGGTGAAAAACAAGCGCAGATCGCTGGTTGCCCGTTTATCGGCGAAGCCAAGCTGACCTTCCGTCAGATGGTTGATGCCTTCGATCATGCGCAAGATACTTCCAAAATCGTGGGGCACATTGTTGATATAGCCGGCCGGCGTATAGGCGGAGACCACAAGCAACGGAACGCGGAATCCGTATTGGTAGTCGCCCTGACAATCGGTCGACCTGCAGGGCATTTTCGACGCATAAGGGGGCGGCTGATTGTCCGACCAGCCTCCCCAATCATCCCAGGTCACCACGATGGCAGTGCTCTGCCAGTAGGTCTGGCCGGCATCCTTAGTTCCCTGTGCACATTTGGGATTGTTGCCGATTGCGTTGATGACCGCGGCAACCCACGACGGTCCGTAATAGTCGTTCAACGCGGCATGGTCAGACCATCCCCCGTTTGGGATGACCCAACTCACCCGCGCAAGATTGCAACTGGCAATGTCGCGCAGAATGTCGGTGCCCAGATTGTTGGTGTCGACATTTGCGTTCCATTCCTTGCCGGTGCACTTAAGGGCGGAAGTGGGATCGGCATTGGGGTTAACAAAAGCGGGTTCGCAAATTGCCTTGATGGAATCCGGCGCCGTCCAGATGGAGCCCGGTGAGGGAGCGTAGTACTTCCAGGTAATCGAATGGGGATCGAGAACGTCTGCCATGCTTTGGTGCGCATAACAGAACGTACCTACGGGATCCGTCGGGTAAACGAGCTTGGCGTTCGTGAGGGGGCATTCCTGCACTGAACCGCCCGCATACAGCTGGCAACCCACAGGCGGGGTATCGATTGCGGGAGAAAGGAGCGCGTTGGTCGTGCCCTGTGTGGCCAGGCATCCTGCCCCGCTGCTGAAAATCGCACCGTTGAAGTTTTCAGCGACGAATGTGGATTTTGCATCATCGCTCGCCGTGGGAGCCGAAGTGCCCGAGAAGATGAATTGATGGGCGGGATAGCTAGGGCCCTGGTTGGTCTGGTACATGAAGTTGGCCCAGCCGTACTGCTTGGCGAACGTCAGATAAGGATCAAGCAGGTGACCGCTAGAACCGTCGCTGTTGGTGACAGCCCGATTCGCAACGTAGCTATACGAAGAACCTGCCGGAGAAGAGGTCTTCCAGGCACCATCGTTGCGGCACTCCAAGGTCGCCGGATCCGGGTCGCACATATTGTTGAAGCCCTTGTGGGAGTGATCCGGGTCCACACTGCCGGCCAGGGGCATGGGTTTCAAGAGCACTGGCTGGAGACTGCCCGTCTCATTCGAAAGGCCGCAGGGAGAAATGTCATAGCAACTTGATGTGACCTGGGCGGGAATACAGGCGTGTAACCGGTCGGAATTAGTGGGAAGCGGGCATGCAGGGGTCAGGAAGTGGAAGAGGTTATCGGGGGTTCGATTTTCCTGGAAGATCACAACGACGTTTTTGATCTGGGGCGGGAACTGCGCCAACGCGGTGGGTAACCCAAGCAGGAAGAAAAGGGCCCATGCACGGTATTTCATTTTCATACCTCCTTAATACCTGGGGCTAATCGAGAAGCACCATGGGCGCGATCTATCCTCGCGAACATTGTGATGCACGATACTTTGCGGGGGAGGTACAGCAAAGCAGGATCAAGTATACTTCAGGGCTTGCAACCTGCTCCGCTGTTTGGGGTTAGCCCGCTGGACCCTTTTACCTACGCCTCGGTACTGGTGGTTTTGGCAAACAGCGGCAGTGCTCGCCCGTTATCTGCCGGCCCGCCGTGCGGCGGCGGCGAATCCGATAGAGGCTTTACGAGCTGAGTGACTTACGGATCGATGATGGTGTGATCCCAGACTTTGGATCCTTGCGTACGGTAGTGACCAAGGCGGGTCCAGTCTTCGCGGGTGATGCCGTTCAGGTCCCAAACTACCCGTCCATCACGCACAGTTAGCTCGCAAATCAGCTTCTCGTCGCCTGCCATACGTGCGCCGTAGGTATCCACAAACCCGAAGTGACCTTTTTCCAGATTCAGTACGGCGACATCGGCATCTGAGCCCACCGAAAGATTGCCTAGCTCGTCGTGCTTAATCTCATGCGCCGGGTTTGTGGTAGACATGCGGACCACGTCAGCAAGCGAAACGCCCAGGTTGAGAAACTTCGACATCACATTCAGCATGTCTTTCATGCCGGAATTCATGCTGTCGTTATGCAGATCGGTCGAAATCGAATCGGGGACGAAGTGTTGCTGTATGGCGGGCGCAGCCTGACGGAATATAAAGCTACCGCCACCGTGACCAACGTCAAAGATCACGCCGCGCTTCTTCGCCGCAAAGAGATAGGGACAGACCTTGCCCTGGGCATCGAGCATGGGGACATCGTCCAGGTACATGTGGGTGGAGATATCGCCAGGGCGCAATTTGCTCGACACCAGCTCTTCATAGGGGCGCTCCGGGCGGAAGGTTCCGAAGTCGACCATAACGGGGATGTTGGCGATGGTCCCTGCCTGGACCGCGCGCTCCACCGGGGTCCACTCCGGACCGTCATAGTGAGCGGTCTTGATGCCGACGATCACCTGCGGATATTTCAGCGCTTGATCCGCGGCCGCCTGGGCATCCATCTCGTTCAGGTCCTGCTCATAACTGCGGCCGCATCCCGGCGCCGACAATGTTGATAAAGGCAAGGACGCGGGTAATGGAGCGGTCGATCACGCGATCCTTGAAGTCGGGGAAGTTTTTCCAGCCGGAACTCCCTGCATCCACGGCTGTGGTCACGCCGCTGCGCAGGGTAAAGCCATCGGGGTAAACGCTGTGGTCTCCTGCATAGGAGTGGGGCTCGCCGGTGCCTGCGTACGCATGTACGTGGATATCCACCAGACCAGGCGTCACATAGAGACCAGTGACATCGACTACCTTGGCCCCTGGCGCGGCTTGAATATGCTCGGCGACCGCAGCAATCTTGTGGTCCTTGATGGCAACGTCGCGAACGGCGTCGACTTCATTTTTCGGATCGATGACGTGACCGCCCTTGAGCACCAGGTCATAGGACGCTTGAGCACGAAGTGCTGAGGGAGAGAGCAACGGCGACAAACACGAGAATATTCAGCAGACGAGAACGGCAAAGGTCCACGATACGGTATCTCCATAAGGCCTAGCAAAGGCACAGCCGCTGTCGTCCAGCGGCTGTGTAGAGAAGCTTGCGTTGCGCTAGAAAACTATCTTTCCTGCCAACTGAAGCACGCGCCCGCTGGTGCCGGAGCTGTTTTTCTGCGTGCTGGTGGTGGTGCCGAAATCACCCCATGTTGTGGAATCAGCCGGGTCCCAACCGCCCTGCATGTCGGAGTTCGGGTTGGCCAGATTTGGGTGATTGAAGACGTTCTGAGCCTCGGCGCGGAATTGGAAGTGTAATCTCTCCCAAATCCCGAAGTCCTTGAAGATCGATGCGTTCACATTTTCAAAGCCAGGGCCGTACAGCGGATTTCTTCTTCCACTGCCGAAGGTAAACTGCGCCGGATAGGCAAACGCCGATCCATCAATGCAGGAGGCGGTCGAGTTAGCGATGTAAAACTTGGTGGTGCACTTGGCCGATGGCAGATGCACCCAATCGGGCCGTTGTACGTTTCCATTCGGCTGGCTGACGTTGGCCTGATCGTTGTCCAGATAGACGTTATACGGCAGGCCGGTCTGCAGGGTCACAATCGCATTTACCTGCCAACCACCCAATGTGTTTTGCATCAGATAGCTGGAGCCCGCGAACTTGGGCAGGTCATAGGTAGCGATGGCGACAAAGCGGTTGCGGATATCCCAGTTCGAGCTCGCATAATCGAGGTTGATGTTGTACTGGTCCATGGTGGTGCCGCCGTTGTTGGAGTTATCCGAGATATCCAGATCGTGCGACCAGGTGTAACTGGCCTGCCCGGACGAGGCCATGGGTCAGTACGCTGGCGAAGAATCGCGGTGAACCCGTTGTAGTGGGAATATTCGTCGTTCTGGATGGTGCGGATCCTGCCGAAGAGCTGGTTCGGCCGGCGTCCATTGATGTCTCCTACCGGGCCACCGGGCTGAGGCGAGTTGTTATAGAAGTCGCGATCGAGATGGATCGCATGCGAGCCTATGTACTGCAACTCGGCGCCGGCTCCTTTCCACAACTCCTGCCCCCAGGAGAGGTTCCACTGATAGAGCTCCTGGGTCGGCAAGTGCGGGCCCATGGTGACCGCATTTACGTAGGTCCCGGGGATGCCCGCCATGGGCGAACCTGCGCCAGCGCCCGGAGTGGGGTTGTTAAACGTCAACAGGCTGGTCGCCTGGCCGTTGTAGGCGACAGAGGCAGAGAGCGGATAATTCTGGGTCGTCAGGGTGTAGGTATTCAGCTGGTTGGCGTTCCAATAGATGCCAAAGCCGCCGCGAAGCACGGTCGTCTCCGTAGCGCGATAGGCGAAGCCAAGCCGGGGCGCCCAATCATTGTGCGTCGGATCGATGAACTTGAAGCCGGGCGTTGGTTTGAACGTTCGCAGGCGTGGTTGCAGTTGTTGCCGGGATCAGAGCAGTATCGGTCGCATTCAAAATGCGGGTGTAGCCGTTCAAACTGTAAGGCACCGTCGGTAACTCATAGCGCAGGCCATAATTCAGCGTGAGCTTGGGCAATGACCTGCCAGTTGTCCAGCACGAAGAATCCATCTCGCCATTCACCGATCGATCCCTTGGTGGGGAAAATCGGAGTGGTGGACGACTGAGCCAGGCCTAAAACAAAATCGGCCGCGCCATAGCCCGTACTTGTATAACCCGAATCCGCGCTGCCGGGGGTTCCGGCGAAGTTAAAGATGCCACGCGCGTCGTTGGCTGCTTCGCGGCCGATGGTGAGCTTTCGCAGCTCGACTCCGGCCATGATGTTGTGGCGGCCGCGGGTGTAGCTTACCTCGTCGTAGCCGTCGATCGTTCGATCGTCCTGATACCAGTTGGCGGTCGTGTTCCCCAGCGTCGGGCCGTTGTTGTTACCCAGGACGTCGACATTGATCGATGGGATTCCCGGGTTGCCGTACACAGTGTCGGAATTGAAGCCCGGGATTCCTAGCGCAGTCCCTGCATCCTTCGGCCCGTTGACGGCAAAATAATCCAGGCTGTTGGAGAGAACCGTATTCAGACCAACGCGGAAATCATTCACCAGGTTCGGCTTGAGGATGCGGGTATAACCAACGGCGTAGTTGTCGCGAGTGCGTTGGCCCGTAAGAAGCGTTGGTGGGAAAGTTAGAGCCATTGACGATGGTAATGTTCTGCCAGTGATAGCGGAAATAGAGCCTGGTTCTTGTCGCCTATGTTTTCGTCAACGCGATCCAGCGTCTGGGTAATGATGATGTTGTTGGGGAAACTGTTTTGCAGGTTGTTTTGCACGCCGCTGAGATTGGGCGGCAGCATGTACTGCTTCCAGCTTCTGCGAGATCATGCCCGACGGGCTGTTCAACTCAGAGGCGGGAATCTGGTTGTTGGGATAGGGCAGGCCGGTGAACGGGTCGGTAATCGGTACACCGGCGGCGGAGAAATCTCCGGCCCTCTCTGCGGAAGTCAGCGTCGAAGCAATGCCGGTAGACTCCGATATCTGGTTGAGCTTCTCCCAGGAAGCGAAGAAGAAGGTCTGGTTCCGGCCGTTGTACAGCTTGGGAAAATAGACGGGTCCGCCCAGAGCGAATCCATACTGGTTGTAATGGTTGAATCTGCTTGGGACTGCCTGGTGCGTCGAAGAAATCATGCGCATTCAGGGCCGTGTTCTGGATATAGTCGTAGACCGCCCCATGCAAATCATTGGTTCCCGACTTGCTGACCAGGTTGACGTGTAACCCCAGGTAAGAACCATACTGCGCAGGGTAATTGCCGCTTTGCATCTGCACTTCGGAGATCATGTCGGAACTGGGCCGTGCCGGAGCCGATGGTGATGAGGTTATTCATGATCGAAACGCCATCGAGCGTCATGCTGCTCTGGATTTCGCGTTGGCCGGCGCCGATAAAGTCTTCTCCCGGGGGCACATCGGAATAGCCCGACGAGGGTCCAATGGTGACGTTCGACGCGGTGGCAGCAATCTCCAGAGCGTTATGCCCCATCAGCGGCAAATCCTGCACCGCCTTGGTATCGAAGGTTTCGCCCAGGGTTGCGTCGTCGGTGGGGATCGGCGGGGTAGACGCCGAAACAGTAACGTCTGCGTCTCAGATCCCGCCTTGAGCGAGAAGTCCGTGCGTATCGCCTGATCAATGGGCACGATGGTGCCCGTCTTGGTCAACTTGTTAAAGCCGGTCTGATCGACCGTGATGTCGTAGGTGCCCGGAGCAATGAACTTGATCGAATAGTAGCCCTGCGCGTTGGTTGTGCCTGGGTAAACCACCCCCGTCGATTCTTCAACGGCCGTCACCTTGGCCCCCACGACTGCGCTGCCGGACGAGTCCAGCACCGTTCCCACCAGCGCGGTATTATTTGCAACTTGAGCGTGCATCAAGCGTGGCAAAGCTACTGTTACTGATATCAGCACTGGACAGAGGACAAATAGACGTTTCATTCTCTTGAGCTCCCTTCAGGTTGGGACGCAAACGAATCTGCGGCCGGTGGGAAACTTATGATCTATAGCGCTTTCGCCCTGCGAGTGTGTCAAACGAATTGGCCTGCCTAAACGAACCGTGTCACGACTTCTCTACGTCTCTACGGAAGAGACCCCAGAGGCGCCGTAAAAGTGAAGCCACTGAACCAAAAATGGAGAGTCTGATCGGGTCCGGTCCCAACAACGTGACGGGTTCGCAATGCAAGGATTAATGAGGATTTCACTACAGGAACAACAGGCTGTCATCAGGCTGTTGCCATGCCTCGGATATAGGACAATTGTCCTATATGCGGAGCCGAATCGAGTGACCGAAACGGGAAACGCAGATCCCTCCACTACGCTACGCTCCGGTCGGGATGACAATTCTGTTGGAGCCCGGGAATGTGCTCTCCGACAACAGAATTGCCATCCCGACCGAGCGTAGCGTAGTGGAGGGACCTAATGTTCTACTCCCAATGCACCAGGCCGCGTTGGATGGCGCAGATTGCGGCCTGCGTCCGGTCACGGACGCCCATCTTATCCAGGACGCTGCTTACATGGATGCGCACGGTTTTCTCGGCAATACCCAACTGCTGCGCGATGTCACGGTTGCTCTGCCCGCGCGTGATGCAGGTAAGTACTTCATGCTCACGGGGAGTCAGCTCAACCAGAGAAGTCCGCTCCGCCAGGCGGTCACGCGCGATCGGCGGAAGATAACGCAGGCCCCGATGCACGGCAACAATCGCTTCCACTAACTCCTCTCCACTCGCGTTCTTGTTCAAGTAGGCCATGGCGCCGTTGCGGATGGCGCGATAGATATCCTCACTGCCCTCGTAGTTGCTGAGAACTGCAATCTTGGCCGTCTTGCATAGCTTGCGAATGGCTGTAATCGCATCGAACCCGTTAACGCCCGGCAAACGGAGATCCATCACGGTGACGTCAGGCGCGCACTGGCGATACAATTCGACGCCGCTGGCCCCGTCGCTGGCCTCGCCCGCAATCACGATGTCGCCGCGCCCGCTCAAGACGGAGCGCAAGGCCATCCGCGCAAGGAAGTGATCTTCAATCAGCAGCACCCTGATCGGCAATTGCGTCATCCTCCCTGCACTTGCATTTGAAACGGCACATGAACCAGGATCTCGGTGCCATTTCCGGCCGATGTCTCTACCCGAAGACTTCCACCCAGCTTGCGCGCGCGTTCCTCCATGACCGGAATTCCAAAGTGGCCCTGGAGCGCGGCAAGCTTGTCCGACGCTCGAAAACCACGTCCATCGTCCTTGACGGATAAGCTCAGCCAGTCCGCATGGTATTGAAGGTGGACGGAGATGATGTTGGGCAACGCATGACGCAGAGCATTGGTCACCGCCTCCTGCCCGATGCAGACAAGATGATGGACGCTACCCGGGAGCCAACGGCACTTCCTGCCCTTCCACCTGGAACCGCATGTCGACCCCCTCCTTGACACTCAACGGCTTCAATGCGTTGGATAAGGCGCTCGAGAGCGGCCCCGTCGCCTCTTCATTTTCGCGTAAGTCCCAAAGGATGCGGCGGGCTTCGGCCTGGCAGTGGCGAACCATGTTTCTCGCCAGCTCACAAGCCTTCGCCGCCGCGCTGGACTCACTGCCAAGCAGACGCGCCGTCGTCTCCATCTGCCAGGAGATCGCGGCAAAGCCGGCCATCAAGGTGTCGTGCCACTCGCGCGCAATGCGATTGCGCTCCTCGAGTACGACGCCAAGCTCTCCCTTTGCGCGAGTCAACCTCCAACGGAACAAGCGCACTGCGGCCACCGCGGCCACAACGCACAGCAGGGCGTAAAACCACCAGGCCTGATAAAAATACGGCTGCTGATACACGGCAATGCCGGCTATCTTGTCGTTCCATGCCGAGCCCCGCATTGCGCGCGTCCACCAGAAAACGATAATGACCGGGAGGAAGTTGGCGATAATGTGCCGCCCTCGCCCGGGTCACCGTCCAGTCGCGGTCATACCCATCGAGCTTGTAGCGGAACTCCATTTGCGCCGGATTCGCCAGATTTTGCGAATTGAATTGAAAGACCAGATCTTCGAGGCCCGGGGACAGGTCCAATCCGCTTGGCCGCATCCACGCTGGTATCGCCCAACAAGGCCCCGGTCAACTGCACCGGGTGAGCGGCGGGAAGAACGGCTCCTTCAGGATCCGTATGAACCAGACCTTTGGCGGTGGCAAACCACAGAGTGCCATCCTTAGTGCGCGTCGAGTGCGGCTGAGCTACTCCAAGGCACTCGCTGCTGGGCATGCCGTCCGCTTTGCCCAGCAGGACGGTATCCAGAATCTTCCGCTTCTGCTGCGCCAGTTCTTCCAGTTGCTGTCGTTGCACGCGGACGATACCGCGTGAGGTGGCCATCCACAGAAATCCCTGGCCGTCATCGAGCACGGAGAAAATGGTGTAGTCCACCATGCCGTTCATCGTATCCAGGTGGAAGGCATGGTCGCCTTTGAGCCAGTCGAGTCCTCCTCCCTTGGTGCCCACCCACACGTTGCTGGCACTGTCGATGGAGATCGACAACACGTAGGGATGAGATACGCCTTCGCACCATGCGGACCTGGTCGCCCCGCACGCGATAGAGCCCTGCCGATGTGCCCACCAGAATGGACCCATCGTCATTCTGCGCCAGGCAAGTGATCAGTTTGTCTTTGAGCAGCAGTATGCCTTTGTTCTTCGCGGGAACTCCGTCTGTGTAGTGCAGCAATCCGGTGTACGTACCCACCCAGAAGCCGCCATATTTGTCACTGAGCAAGGCACTCACTGCGTCCGTCAGCGTCTCACGCCCCAGCAGGATGTGCTGAAAGCCGGCCCCGTTATAGCGGTACAACCCGTTGAACCAGGTACCTATCCAGACATTGCCGGCCGCGTCTTCCTCCAGTGTTCGAATGGCCGAGGATTTCTCCGGTAGAGCCTCGCGTATAAACTTTCCCTGCTTAAGCCGAAATAATCCTTTGCCCCAGGTTCCAATCCATAAATTTCCCCTGTGATCCTCAAGGATGGCGGCAGGCTGCGCCTCGCGCAGTTCCCGCGGCTCATCGCGCAGCGGAATCAGGGTCGCCACGCGCCATCGGGCCAGGCCGCCACTGGAGAGGCCCACCCACAGGTTGTGCTCGTCGTCTTCATAAAGCGAGCGCACACTGTCGTCGGCCAGGCCATCCTTGGTGGTCCAGCACGAAAACCTCGCACCTGTAACTCGGCAAAGCCCCTGATTGTGCGTACCGACCCACATATTTCCCTGGTAGTCGCCGACCAGGGCAGTCACCTCGTTGCTGAATCCCGGCACCACTTCCTGGGTATATTCGTCGCCTGCGGTGCGGGTGGTTCTTCCTACCGAGGGCGTCAGACGCACCAGCCCGTCACGCAAACCCACCCATAGGACGCCGCGGCGGTCGTAGTAGATCGCGACCGCATCGCCCGTCCTGAGGTGGTGCAGCTCATGGTGTTGGAGAACATGGGTATGCACACCCCGCGCGGTGAGGTGAAAGACGCCGTCGGACGTGAGCACAAAGATGCCCCCGCGCCCGTCTTCGGCGAACGGCGTTGTGATGTCTCCCGAGACTGGCCCGAGCTTATCCAACAATTCGATCGATTGGGTTCCGCCGTGGACCGTGATTCGCTCAATCCCATCGTGGGTCGCGGCCCAGATGGTGCCCGTGGAGTCCTCGAACAGGCCCCGAATACGCTCCTGGTAGAAGCCCGCCTGCTCACTGATGTTGATGGCGGCCCCCCCGGTCTGACGGATGATTCCCCGGTCGTCGGTACCAATCCATAAGTCGCCGCTGCGACTTACCAGCAGCGCGTTCACGGGCTCGCTGGCGGCTGGGTCCTTTGGGTCTACGCGGATGGGGCCAAAATGCAGACCGTCAAACGAGGCAACTCCACCGTAGGTCGCAATCAACAACCGGCCGCCGGGCACCTGGGTTATGGCCCGTAACTCACTCTGCGGCAAGCCGTCTTCTACCTGCCACTCCTGCTTTTGATACTCAGAGAGGCGGACGTTTGCCGATCGAGCAGGCAGGCAGCCGTTTATGGCCAGCAGAAGGAGCACCATCCGCGGCAACAGCCTGCGCCGTGAATAGCCGCTACGGGGGCGTTCGCACGGCAAAAGCATGGCAAGGTTATGAAAAGCCATAGTGAGATAAGCGCCGTTGGCTCTACCCCATCACATGCGCGACCACTTTTGCAACTTATTTTTGAAAGTGCCGGGTAGACCCCGTTCAATAAAATCCCGGCAGGATCAACCTCGGAGGGCTTCCACCCAAACCAGCCGAGGCTGCCAACATCTGTACACTTGCTAATTGGCGGGCGGGACAATTTGGCACAACACCTGACCTCTATCGGCCACGGCACTGAAAATCAGTGACTTACCCGTCGCGGGCCCGATAGCAGCGTGGTATGGGAATTGCCTCGGTCGAATGAAGGCAAGTGATGGAATATGGACACAGGATCTAAGGTGAAGCCAGTCTCAAACCGATCATCCGCTCGATACGCAGCATTTTTTTTGGTCATTGCATTTCGCTGTTTTGCTCCCGGCCTCATGGCTGTTGGGGCCGTTTATCAGCCGGAGAACGATGCCGTCTCTGCACAGCTGCGCGCCATTGCCACGGCGGGGAAGTTGCTGGATCTTCGATATCCCGATTTCTCCGATTACCGGCTGCATTTTCAGCGTGCGTACGAGGGATCGAATTTCACTCCGCTGTGGGTGCGCGGCGGTCAGCCATCGGCCCAAGCATTGGGCGTGATTCAGGCGCTTGAGCAAAGCCGGCGGAAGGGTTTGGACCCGGAGGAATATGACGCCTCGCGCTGGCAGGCTAGATTGGCCGCGCTCAAGACGGGCGGTGGGAATGCGAATGCAGTGGCGACCTTGGATGCAGCGCTCACCGTTTCCGCCATGCGCTACATTTCCGATTTGCACATTGGACGGGTGAGCCCCTCGCACTTTAAGTTCGGCATCGATATCGAAAAAAACAAGTATGACCTGCCGCAATTTCTAACGACAAAAGTAATCAACGCCCCGGATGTGGCGGCGGTGCTGTCTGAAATAGAGCCTCCTTATGACGGCTATCGGCGCACCGAGGCAGCGCTGCAACAGTACGAGGAGCTGGCTGGGAGGGGCGATGGGCCGACGGTTCCTGAAGTGCAAAAGGTGACGAGCGCAGGCGATGCGTATTCGGGAAGCGCGGAGTTGGCGGCGCGATTGCGGCTGCTGGGCGACTTACCGCGGGATGCGGCCGCGAGCCCGGACGAGCAGAAGTATGACCCTTCCCTGGTGGATGCTGTGAAGCAGTTCCAGGCGCGGCATGGGCTGACCGCGGATGGAAAGCTGGACAAGGAAACCATCCGGCAAGTGAATGTACCGCTGGCCAACCGTGTCGTGCAATTGGAAGATGCGCTGGAGCGCTGGCGCTGGCTGCCGGCCACGTTTCCCCAGCCGCCGGTGGTGGCGAACATTCCGGAGTTCGTGCTGCGGGTGTTTACCGCCGATCAGAAGGTGGCGCTGAGCATGAACGTGGTGGTGGGTAGAGCGGTGCGGACGCAGACGCCAGTGTTCGCCGAGGACATGAAGTACATCGTTTTTCGCCCTTACTGGAACGTACCGCCGAGCATCGTGCGGGGCGAGATCGTTCCCGGGATCGTGAAGGATCGGGGCTACATTGGGCGCAAGGGTTTCGAGGTGACCGACACCAGCGGGCGGGTCATCACCAGCGGGACGGTGAGCGATGAGGTGCTGGCCCAGCTGCGCGCGGGAAAGTTGATGGTGCGGCAGAAGCCCGGACCAACCAACGCACTCGGCCTGGTGAAGTTCATCTTTCCCAACCAGAACAATGTTTACCTGCACAGCACACCGGCGCCGCAGTTGTTTTCGCAGTCGCGGCGCGACTTCAGCCACGGTTGTGTGCGGGTCCAAAAGCCGGCGGAGTTAGCGGCGATGCTGTTGCGGAATCAGCCCCCGTGGACGTTGGAGCGGGTACAAGCGGCGATGCAATCCGGAACAGATAATCAGCAGGTGAACCTGGCAACGCCGGTTCCGGTGTTGATTTTGTATGTTACTGCGGTGGTAGAGCCGGATAACTCGGTTCACTTCTTCGACGACATCTATGGCCACGACAATGCGCTGAATGCGGTGCGGGCTAAGGGTCCGCCTTATCCATAGGGAATAGCAAATTACGTTCGGTGCCGCAGCGTTCGATTCTGCCAGTCTTGAGGACTCACGAAATCGGGATGCGGTACAGGTTTCGCTGGATCGTACTGCGATAAAAGGCGTAGACACCAGCAGACGGGCCGGGCACTGCCACGTCGATTCGGTGTGCTCCAGGCAGGCGGGTTATTTCCTCGTCGGAACGAAATCCTCCAGCGGGGATTGGTGGGAACACGTGGCCTGGAGCCAGCGGAATGAGATAAGCTCCGGTGAATCCGACAATCAACATAGATCGGCCGTCCAGTGACCAGCCCAGGAACATCATGGAGCCGCCAATTTGGATTGCAGGGCCCCCGTCCAAGGGAAAGGCCTGAATTAAGGGTGGTCCGTTGCCGGGAAGCGGAGCCCAGCCCACGATCCAGCGGCCATCTGGCGAGACGGAGTGCAGAAAAAGTACCGGCTCGGCGCGCACCTTCTTCAGTCCGGTGCCGTCCGGGTGAACGCGGTAAACAAACGTGGACGTACCTTCCAGGTGGCGAAAAAAAATATCGCCGCCTGGCCCGAATAGTGGAGAACTGCCCTCCACATTCGGGATCTGCGCGGGTGACGAACTCCGGTCAAGCCGCGCCACCCAGAGCCGCGGTTTTCCGTCGGCGTCCGTGGTCCACAACACAACATGTTGACCATCAGCGGAGATGTCGTAGTCGAGGACGGGAAGGCCGCTTACCAGGGGCTCGGAACGGCCCGACTCCAGGTCCGCTATCCGCAGTTCCCCTGGATTTCTATACCACGCGAACTCATTTGGAGCCTCTTTTACGATCAGGTAGCACAGCTTTTTACCATCTGGCGTGAATTTAGGCTTATTGCCGTTGCCCTCCAGTGAAATCTGACGCTCGCCCTTGGCGTCGTGAACCCAGAGCGATGTGTTCTGGAGCGCGACCGCAGTCACGAACGAGCGTCCGTCTGGCGCCGTGGCTATGCCTTCCTCCTCGGTGGGCCCGGAAGTGATCTGTTCCGGCTGTCCATCAGGAAAACGCTGCCGCCAGATGTGATTGCCCCCGCCGAGATTGGCGGTGAAATACATCCATTTACCATCGTGGGACCAGGCTGCCACCGTGCACCCGCCCCCGAGAGGACCTACACGCCGCCCCCGCGAACTGCCGTCCATCGGAACCAGGCGGCAAGGCAACCAAAGGTGGTCCTGGTCCATTTCTACTACCAGCACCCATTTTCCATCTGGTGACAAGTAGGAGCGGTGCGCCATCGCCGGTTCGATTTCGGGCAGGTAAATATCACGTGCTGCGATCCGGCTCTCCTCGGCCGCCACGATCCCCATGTGGTCACCCATCTTGATTTCAGAAAACAGCACCTGCCGCGGACCGGTCCAGACGAGTCCGGAGGCATTTCGGAGCAGTGGTTGCGGCTCGCCACCGAGCGTGGGAACCACCGAGGTGTTCAAATGATATTGCGGGTCCATAGTCGTATACGCGACGCGCGAGCCGTCCGGTGAAAATGTCGGGTTCCCTTTAAGTACGTTGTCGTGTGTCAGTTGTACCGGCTCGCCATCGGGAAGTATTTTCACGTAAATCTCGCCAGCACTTAAAAACGTGGAGTAACCGCGAATAAACGCCAACATCCGGCCATCGGGTGAAAGCGCCGGCTGCGTTACCGAATCGGGAAACTTCGTGAGTTGAACCCACTGCGAGCGGTCAGGCAAGCGTGTTTGGCTACGCCACCACAGGCCAGCACCGATAGTAAGAGTCGCCAACACCACTGCCGCAATCGCAGAGACAAGGAACTGCAGACGCGAGTGCCGGGACCCTTCGTTCGCCACCTCGCGGTGACCTGCAGGCGCTTCTGCTAAATGCGGTGGTGCGGCATGCGGCAGCTGCAGCACGGCGCCGACGAAACGGTAACCTCGTCGGGGAACTGTTTCAATGAACGCTGGGTCCTCACCCAATGCCTTTCGCAGGAGAAAGATGCTGTTGGACAGGCTGCCTTCTTCGACGAAACTGTCGGGCCAAAGCGCCTTGATCAACTCGTCCTTCTCAAGCAGGTGTCCGCTATTCCGGACTAGCAGGTGCAGAGTGTCGAAAGCTTTCGGCGCGAGCGGCACTATCTCATTACCGCGCAGCAAGATGCGCTCGGTGGGATCCAGGCGGAAGGGTCCGAATTCGTAGAGCCGTAATCTCTCTTGGCCCGGCGTCTGTTTTGCCACGGAGGCTGAGTCGCTGAGAACTTCAGAGGTGGCTCGGTGGCGTATTTTCTCGCTCACGGTCCCTCTCTTAATCGACGTGAGAACTTCTTGAGAAATTCTTGAGCGCGCCGAGAGGACTTGAGGACAGCCTGCTGGCTAAGGTGCTACGAGAACAGCCGGAAGGCCGAGTGTGAGGCCGATTCTAGCACCGGATTTCGGTTGCTTCAAAAAATCTCTCCACAGGAGGCAGTTCAATCATGACGAAACGTCTGGCAACTTTCGGACTGGCGGTAATGACCTTTGCCGCGGCGCCCCATGTACTCAAGGCGGCCGATGCGAACGCACTATGCCCGCGGGGAAACGCAACCTTACGCGGGACCTACATGTCGCGCAGCGCGGGTACCATCGTGGGCGTTGGGCCACTGACCGCCGTTGGATGGCTCCTCTACGATGGAACGGGAGACGTCGTCAACGGCTTCACGGTAAGCGTGAACGGCGTGATTTCCAGGAGCACAATTTCCGGCACCTACACCGTGAACAGCGACTGCACCGGGTCCACATACCTGTCAGGCGGCCACTACGATTTCGTGGTCACTGCGGATGGGAGTAGGGTTAACTGGATTCGGACCGATCCCGGCACGGTCTTCAGCGGGACCGAAATCCGGCTCGGGCATGAGAGTGGGCTTATGGAATAGGATGCGGTACGTTGCGGGGTGGTGCCCCGAAGACGGACCGGGCACCACTTCAACCTCGTCAGAGAATGCTTCACTACCTCGTGTACCAGTGGGATACAATCCGCCAGCATGATCAGCTGCTCTGGCTGCGGGGTGCTATGTTCTGAGAATTCCCATTTATGTCCTTCCTGCGGGCGTGCCATTTCGATTTCCGCCACGCTGACTCGGGAACCGAGTGCTACTGCTGGCGGATTTGCGACGACTTTGCAGCCACCGCAAAGCGGAGGATTTTCGCCTGGGGTGGTTTTGTCCGCCCGGTATCGGATCGTTGCTCTGCTTGGCCGCGGCGGCATGGGCGAGGTCTATCGCGCTGAAGACCTCAAGCTTGGCAATGTTGTCGCACTCAAGTTTCTCCCGGCCTCGCTGCAGCACGACACGACCGCTCTTGCGGGATTTCATGCTGAAGTGCGTAATGCCCGCCAGGTTTCGCACCCGAATGTCTGTCGTGTCTATGACATCGGTGAGGTAAACGGTCAGCACTTTCTCACCATGGAGTACATCGACGGCGAGGATCTCGCGTCATTGCTGCGGCGCATAGGTCGTCTGCCACCGGACAAGGCTTTGGAGACCGCACACCAGATCTGCGCCGGTCTGTCAGCAGCACATGATTGCGGGTTGCTGCATCGCGATCTGAAGCCAGCCAACATCATGCTGGATGGACGAGGGCGGGTGCGCATCACGGACTTCGGGCTGGCCTTGCACAATGATGACGCAATTGCCCGGAGCGAGATTGCCGGTACGCCGGCTTACATGGCTCCGGAACAGATTGGAAAGGGCGAGGCGAGCGTTCGCAGCGATATCTACTCGCTGGGACTGGTATTTTACGAACTGTTTACCGGGCACCTTCCTTATCGGGCAAACACTCCACTCGAGTGGCGCCGGGCACATCTGGAGTCTTCTCCCAGAACACCATCGTCGGTGGTAAAGGATATTGATCCGGCGGTGGAAAGCGCGATCCTGCGCTGTCTGCATAAAGATCCGGCCAAACGCCCACCTTCGGTTAGGCAAGTGGCAGCTGCGTTTCCGGGAGGGGATCCACTCGCCGCTGCGCTTGCGGCAGGCGAAACGCCGTCGCCCGAGATGGTCGCTGCTTCGGGAAATTCCCAAGGCCTGCGGCCGCTCCTGGCTTGGATAATGCTCGCCAGCATCATTGCGGCGGTGACTGCCTGCATTCTGTTGAGTACGCGAACGATGCTCTACCGGCGCGTGCCGCTCATAAAACCTCCGGAAGCCCTGGGCGAGCGCGCGCGGGACATTCTGCGCAGTGCCGGGTATCCCGACCCACCGGCGGACACGGCGATGGGATTCTACGAAGGAACAGACTTCCTACGCTATATTGACGAACACGACCAATCGAAAACGCGTTGGGACCACCTGGAGACCGGGGCGTTTGTGTTTTGGTATCGCGGCAGCCCCCGGCCGCTTGCGGCTCATGCATCTTACCTCTTCTCGGATGCACCGATGTTGGGCTCGGTGTGGACCGACGACCCACCGTTGGATGAGCCTGGGATGACGCTGATCAGCCTCAATCCCCTGGGTCGCCTTACGCGGTTGGTCGCAGCTCCTGCCCAGGTGGAGAACTCCGCAAACGCGGCATTGCCGCCTGATTGGGCACCGCTGTTCTCTGCGGCCGAACTCGATCCGTCCCACTGGCGGCCAGCGCAACCAATCTGGACGCCCCCGGTTTCCAGCGACGCGCGCGCTGCGTGGACCGGATTCCTGGCGGAGCGCCCCGAGATTCCGATGCGGATTGAGGCCGCGGCCTTTGGGGGCAAACCCGTCTACTTCCAGGTGATCGGTCCCTGGACCCTCCCTAAACCCAGGCGTCCGGATCAGCCGACCGTCGGCGAGCGTGTAGTCCTGGCAGTGTTCATCTTTGTGTTCTTTTCCGTGCTGTTGAGTGGTGCATTGCTCGCGTGGCGGAACCTGCGCCTGGGCCGGGGCGATCGCCGCGGGGCTTTTCGGCTGGCAGCTTTTGTATTTTCGGCTTGGGCGGTGGCATGGCTCTTCGGCGCGCACCACGTCTCGAGTTTCAGCGAATTCCCACTTTCCATGGAGGCGTTGGTTTGGGGGCTTGCCTGGTCCTGTTTCAGCTGGCTTCTCTACAATGGCCTGGAGCCATATGTGCGCCGCCGCTGGCCAGCCACGCTTGTATCCTGGAGCCGCTTGCTGGCCGGAGACTTTCGGGATCCATTGGTGGGACGCGATGTGCTAGCCGGTTGTCTCTCAGGGGCGTCTACGGGGGTTCTCGGAAGGGTGGTGTGGTTTATTCCCTCCTGGCTCGGCTATCCTCCGACCCAACCCCACTCCGGTCCAGCGTGGCAGTTTCTGGGCGCGCGCTCCATTATTTCCGATGTATCTATTACCTTGATCTATGCGCCTATTTTCTGGCTTGCCGGTCTGTTTTTCCTGGCCCTTCTCCGAGCCTTGCTGCGCACGGACTGGTTAGCTGCCCTCGCATTCATTTGCTGGTGCGTTTTCTCTACCTTTGCGACCGCCCAGCCCCTTGCGGATGTCTTGGTGGGTGGCCTGATCGTGGGTGGTCTGGCTGTGTTTTTGATGACTCGGTTCGGGTTTCTGACCATCGTGACGAATTTCGTCTTCTGGAGAGTCCTGGAGACGTTCCCCCTGACGACCCAGGGCTCTGTGTGGTATGCGGGCATTAGTCTGGCGGGGATTCTACTTATGGCGGCGATAGCGTTCTATGCCTTCTACACCTCCCTGGGCGGCAGACCGGCTTTCGGATGGGCCATGCTCGAGGAGTAATCATGCAGTTGATGGGCACTCCCATAGTGTAACGGCGCATCTGCGCGGGAAAGCGATACAGAGCCCAGCAAGCAGCAGAGCAGCTCGACTCACAAGAGCTTTGCCATCAGCGCCCTTCAACTAGATACCTGTTCGGGATGTTTCTGATAGGCGGTTCCGCTCCGTACTTACTTCTGCAGAGACACTGGATGTTGCTGTACACCTCCACCTCTTGTCGGTGGAACTGCCGATACAGCCCGCATTGAGCATAGGAGATCGGAGTTACATCATAGACAACCGTCTCCCAACTCAATGTCGGTGGGAAGAAAGTGAAACTTACTGCTCGAAGGGTACGGGCTTCAGCCCGTACATCCCCACCGAACGTCGATAGGCTTTAGCCCCTGAGGGCTGCAAACCACAGGGCATCAACTAGTGGACTGTAACATCTGATTCGCTAGAACCGCAGATCTCTCCACTACGCTACGCTCCGGTCGAGATGACAAATTTGTCGGTTCAAGCAGAATTGTCATCTCGACCGGAGCGTAGCGTAGTGGAGAGATCTGCGGTTTCTCCGGGACAGGTGGGGGAAGTTTATGGCAGGGCAAAAGCCCCGCCCCTTCACAGACCACTGCGAGAGTTTCAGGAACCTAATTTGGACAGGTCTGGCTGATATACATCCGTGTTCAGAATTCAGCTGTCTGCGGGTCAGTAGCTATGCAAGAACGCAGCCACACTTGGCGCTTGCGCTTTCTTGAGAGCGATGCACAAATCGATTTTTTCCAAAGCCTGTGCGTAAGGGCGGGCCGCCTCCGCCACTTTACTCACCCGCGGCCCAAAGAAGGACGCATATTCATTGCGGTCTTGCGGATCGCAAAGTCCTTCTCCAACCTGGGGGAGGATCGACGCAAGCTCAACTCCAAAAACGTTGGGCTGTTTTTTCAGAAGCTGGTCATAGTTCGCCGCTATGGCGTCGAAGGGCAATTTGCGCAGCTCGGGCGAGGCGCTTCCCGGCGCAAAGAGAAAAATAATACCGTCGGGGAGCGGAACCTTGCCCGATTCGACAAACCCGAGTTCTTCCTGAACGATTTGCTTATCACGGAAACGGATCAACGCGATCAGAAGAGCATGCTTCTCTTGCGAGTCTTCTGTCTTCTGGTAGGCAGCAAAGAAACGATCAAAGAGTGTCCGGCCGCCGTAGTAGGCCGCAGTCCGGAGCACGGCATCGCGAACATCCGGACTTAGGGTCGAAGGATCTTTCAGCCATCGATCAGCAAGTTCCGTGGCCTGTTTGCCCAATTCTTCGTCCCCACCGACGGTCGATACGGCCCCCAAAAGCGTCGGGCGCAGCAAGCGTACATCGTCCGATTCGCCAGAGCGCTGTGTCCAACCAAGTTGCCTGGCGCGAGCTTGAAAATTAGCCTGTAGGAAGTGCTGATATTTTGGGCGCAGATCATCCGGCACCAGGTCGGTGTTGGGCAGGAGGGCAAGGTTGAGAGCACGCACCAACACGGCTCGTTCCGGATCATCGTGGAACTTCTCAACCAGTCCCAGCGCGTCTTTTGCGGACATATCACCACTCGTCCAGGCCGCCGCCGCGTTACCTATCAAATCCACTCGTTCTGTCCCGGGAAGCCTTTGCGGAATGTCGCCCGCTGTCAGCCCATGCAGTAGATTTCCCTGGTAGTTCACCTGATAGTAGCCTTTGGCTGCATCATTCGCCTGCAGCCAGGTGGGGCAACTCTGCGTCTTGCTGAGCTTCCACTCCATTGATTTGGCGGTCATCAGCGTACACTCGCTCGCCGTTCCGCCTTCCGAGCCGTAGCGCACACACAGCGGTATCGACCACTGTTGCCCGGTTAATCCCTCAGAACCGATGGGCAGGGATCGTTTCTGCTCCAGGTGCAACTTCGCTCCACCGTTGCAGTCGAGAGCCACTGACACCAAGGGCACGCCGGCCTGATTGAGAAAGGTGGAGAAAGCGGCGGTAACGTTCTTGCCGCCCGCGCTCAAAGAATCAAGAAAGTTGCCTGCCGTAGCCGTGCGGAAGGCATAAGTCTCCAGGTAGCGCTGCACCCCTGCTCGAAACTCGGTGGACCCCATCCAGTTCTCGAACATCCCGATGACTGCCGCGCCCTTTAAGTAGGTAATGGAGTCGAAGGCTGCTGCAATATCGCCTTTGGATTCGATCGGCTGCCGAATCTGTCGTGCCGAAATAAGGCTATCCTGATCTTCCGCCTCCAACTTTGTATTCACGTCGCCGATCCGGGAATTCCACTCAGGCTTCCACTCGGCAAGGAGCTTTTGCTCCATCCAGGTGGCGAATGCCTCATTGAGCCAGATATCGTTCCACCAAGAAGTGGTGACTAAGTCGCCAAACCATTGATGCGCAAGTTCATGGGCTGCTACCGATGCATATTCGCGTTGGCGCGCGATGCGGTCGGACGATGGCTCGGCAAGAATGAGTGTCTGTCCATAAGTCACCATGCCTGCATTCTCCATGGCCCCAAACCCGAACGTAACCGGCACAGACACCTGGTCCGCTTTGTCGTAGGGATAAGGAATACCGAAATACTCCTCCAGGCGAGTTAGAATTTGCGGAGTTACTTCGGCGGCATATTTTGCCTCCGCAGAACGTCCCTTGGGCACCACAATGCGCACCGGAATATGCTTCTTACAAGCTGTTCCTGCATCAACATACTCGAACGGCCCCACTCCGAATGCGATTAAGTAACTAGGCAACGGTTTGGTCTGAGCGAATTCGACGGTGCGGATATTCCCTTCGTTCTTGTCGGAAAGTATCGGCGTATTGCTCAAAGCCGTGTCCTGAGCAGGCACATGTAAAGTCAGCTTCCACGGAACTTTGTAAACCGGCTCATCAAAACAGGGAAACACGTCCCGAGCGTCGGTCGACTCGAACTGCGTCAGCAGATAGGCATTGCCCTTATCGTCGGTTCGGAAGAGACCCGCTGTATCCCCTTTTCGAACCTCCCCGGTGTATTGAATGCTTAGCTCGGACGGTCCTGTAGGCACTGGCGCATCGAACGCAATCTGAACGAAATCTTCTCCTTCGGGCGTCGCCTTACCGGTGAGTTTATGACCGCCAGAGGTGAACGTTATGGAAGCGAACGACAGATGGTGGGCATTGAGCCAGATGGTGTTGGTTGACTCAGAAACCTGTAACCGAATGAGCAGCGAACCGGTAAAAGTATCCTTCAGAGGGTCGAGAGTCAGCTCGGCGCGGTAAGAGAGCGGCTCAATCTTCTGCTGCTCCTGCAAACGCAGTTTCGGAGGAGTAGCGGCCCATGCGGTAAAGGCAGTGAAGGCCGCAAAGGACGATACACAGCACGCACGCCGGCTCTCAGGAAAATCTTTGGCATCTGCGCATTCTATCGCTAAAGGGTTCTGGCTCAGCTTAAATGGTCGCTGGATGACGTGGCGGGCTGCTCCGACCGGTCTGAGGCCGGAGCCCACGTTCCCGCAAAACGGGTTTTGAGTATCCTGGGGCCGGGCGATTATTGCGCCGCGGGAACGGGAAGGATGCGGAAACGCATATGCGTACTTGCCTCGAATCTCCGGCGGCAATTCAATGTGTAGGCCATCGTGCTGTTGATGGAACGTGAGCATACCGTCAACGCCAAGCAAGGTTACAGAATCCACCTTGGGCGCCCCTTCCGCATCGCTTGAAAATGAACGGATCACAGTCTCCTTGCCCAAAGGCTTGCCCAGTTCGATGGCATACAGGGTGTTTCCCTTGGTGGTAAACCGGAAGTCTTCCGCTGTGTAGGCTGCGGTATCGGTGTCATGGAAGGAGCCGGATGCGACCTTCGTGGGGCCTTCGCCATAAGTTTTCCAAGGCCGAGTGCCGTAGATCGATTCGCCGTTGATCTTCAGCCAGGCGCCTACCTCATGAAGCACCTGTTGTACCTCAACAGGAATGGTGCCGTCAGAGCGAGGACCGATATTCAGGAGCAGATTGCCATTCTTGCTGACGATATCGACCAACTGATCAATGACGAACTGGGGTGACTTAAAGGTGTCGTGCTCGATATAGCCCCAGGATTTGTTGCTGATCGAGGTATCGGTTTGCCACGGAAATGGACGGATCTCTCCAAGTTGGCCCCGCTCCAAATCGAGCACGGCAGAGTGATCCTGCATGGCATAGTCTTTGTAGTTGATTACGCCGGCGTGGTCGCCGTACTTCAGCGAGGCGTCATAGTAGAAGGCGGCGAAGCGGGTAAGAGCCGGGCGGACAGAAGGCTGGCCGATCCACCAGTCGAAATACATGATGTCGGGATGGTATTTCTCGACCAGCTCCGATGCGCGAGCGAGCCAGTCATCCGTCCAGGCTGGGGAAGCGAAAGTGAAGTCGTTGGAGAGCGGCGTCGGCGGCTGATTGTCCAACCAGTTGTGCGCCGGACCGTAGAATGCCGCGTACCTGGGATCGTTCACGTCAGACGGAATAGCGCGTCCCACGCCGAGAAAGAAGTTGTGTTCGACGCGGTGCGACGAGACTCCAAAGTGGAGACCTTCTGCGCGAACAGCCTTGGCCAGGTCGCCGATAAGATCCCGGTGCGGGCCCATCTTCACGGCGGTCCAGTCGCTCAGGTCGCTATCGTACATGGCAAAGCCATCGTGATGCTCGGCAACCGGGACCACATACTTGGCGCCGGATTCGGCAAATAGGCGGGCCCAGGCGGCCGGCTCAAAATGCTCAGCTTTGAACATGGGGATGAAGTCCTTGTAGCCGAACTTATCCTGGGGGCCATAGGTGGCGATGTGGTGGGCATACTCCGGGGATCCCTGGCGATACATATTCCGGGGATACCATTCGCTGCCAAACGCCGGGACGGAATAGACGCCCCAGTGGATGAAGATGCCAAACTTGGCGTCGCGGTACCACTCGGGCGCCTCATACGCTTTGCAATGACTCCCAATCAGCACGGTATGGGCCACCATGGATGGTTTGATCGACCAAGCCCAGAATTTGCCGCCGCTCGGGATCGTAACTGGAGCTGGCATTCTGCCAGATGCGGTCGATGACTTCGGGGTCTTGCGAAGCGGTAGGGGCGGCGGGAGATACGCCCGCCTGAGCGCACAGCGCGGAACAGGAACATGCCAGGGCCAGCCAACGTGAGAGTGCTTACCGCCATTCCGCGGCTGACAGCCGCGATCGCCAGGCTAATCATAGGAACCTCGCCTTAATTTCACCGGAAGCAGGAACAGGCCGGCCTGACTGCCTGATAATTTCGCTACAGTTAACGATAACCATACTTTTTATTCGCTGGACGAAAGCTCTGTCAAGGAGATTTATCCTGTCGAGCCGGCCCCGGTATGGCGCGCCGGCGTTGGCCGATACTCGATCAAATTCAAAAGCAGGAACGGCATCCGACGCGATGAAGTATCGCATGTTGGGCCGAACTCGACGTCTCGGTCTTGGGCTTCACAGGCTGCGGAAAAACCCGGCGCGAGTCCCGAAGGGACGGCTGAAAATAGCTCAGGACGTTAGTCCTGGGTTAGCAATGATCGAAAGGATCCAGTCCCGTCAGGGACGGCTGAAGTCTTGTGCTCCTGTGTTCAGCCGTCCCTGACGGGACTGTTCGCCTTGCTTATGTTTTCCCCAGGACTGGCGTCCTGGGCTATTTTCAGTCGTCCCTTCGGGACTCGCGCCGGGTTTTTCCGCAGCCTGTAAAGCGCATCTCCACTTGGCGAGGTATCGGCGCCACCGATCAGTTGGAAAGGACCTTTGCCGTACAGCTGGCGATTAACGAGGGGTTAACTTCTTCGACGTTCCCCGCTATTAAGGTTGGACGCTTTGCTGAAGAACGTTTGCGAGAGGCTCTCGGTGGCAGGACTGGCAGTTGCGCCGGTTGTGGGATGAACGACGTTCCTACAACTCTTTTCTCATCGGGCTTCTGCGTCCGGTTCAATGCCGGTTATGCACCCGACATCACCACTTCTGAGGAAAGCCCTTGACACCTCTACAAGCCTACGAGTAGGATGCGTCCCGTTAACGTTAAAGTAGTCGCTGAACATAGCTAGGCGGAACTTCGATCCCGGTTTTAATTCAGTGTCGCCGCCTTGAGTTCGCCACCGTCGTGCTGATGCTGGTCGAGCGATCTTTCTTAAGGAGGCAGGTATGGGAGAAGCAATCAGAAGGCACTGGAACAGGCTCTGGTTTCTCGCTGCGCCTTTCGTGCTTTTGAGTCTTGCAGGCTGGATGTCCCCGGCCGCCATGGCGCAACAGGCAACCGCAACCATCAACGGCGTCGTCAAGGATCCGACCGGCGCCGCAATCCCAAATGCGCAGGTTGAGCTTACCAACGTCAGTACCGCAGTCGTGAGGACAACTACCACCAACAGCGACGGAGCCTATGCCTTCCCGAGCGTCGTCCCCGGCGTTTATACCATGCGGGCGTCGGCAACAGGTTTTGCTGCGGTGACACAATCCGCGACAACCCTGGAAGTGAGCCAGACCGCGACGTTCGATTTTCAACTGACGGTCGGTACAGCGCAGCAGAACGTTACCGTGAACGCCGCGGAGGGGGCGACGCTGGAGACTGCAACCTCGGAACTCGGTACAGTTGTTAACACCAAGGAGGTCACCGACCTGCCTCTGAACGGCCGCAACTTCACCCAGTTACTGACCATCACGGCGGGTGTCGCTAACATCAATCGCGACCAGAGCGCAAGCGGAGGAGGCGGGTGGGCTGGTAACTCGCTCGGAAGTTTCACCTTCCCGGCAGTGAACGGCGCTCGCAACCGCAGCAATTATTTCATGTTGGACGGGGAAAACGACCTGAACACGATGCTCGGGATGTACAACTATTCGCCCATCGTGGACGCCATTCAGGAATTTAAAACCCAGGGTCACAACGACCTGGCCGAGTACGGCGCGCGCCGCCGGAGGCATCGTGAGCGTGGTCACCAAGTCCGGGACCAACCAGTTCCACGGCGCCCTGTGGGAGTTCTTGCGCAACGCGGATATGGATGCGCGCGGTTACTTCGAATCAACCCTGCCGCCGCTGAAACAGAATCAGTATGGCGCTTCCGTCGGCGGTCCGGTTTGGATTCCGAAGGTGTATAACGGCAAGAATCGCACCTTCTTCTACGCGGCCTTTGAAGGCTTCCAGATCCGTTCCGCGATAACAACCGGAGCCCTTGCACCGACGGCTGCGGAGCGCAGCGGCGATTTCAGCGCCCTGGGCGTACCGATCTACGATCCGGCGACGACCACTCTCAATCCGGCAACCGGTACCTACTCGCGCTCCGTGTTCCCTGGCAGCATTATCCCCAGCCAACCGGATCGAGTCCGATCTCGGCGCTTTTCCAGACACTCATCCCGCACGGCCGGCCCGTTGGTTAACGGGAACAACGTCTATTCGTCCGGACCAGCCTCGACCAGCCAAAATTCGGGAACGGCTCGTGGCGATCAGAATTTCGGCAACAATAACCAGCTCATGTTTCGCTACAGCCAGTTCGACCAAAACGTGGCGAACACGACCAACATCGTCGGGCTCAACACGATCCACGTTTTGGGCCACAACTACGTAGGGCACTGGACTCACACCTTTAATCCGACCGCCTTTTCGGATGTGTATTTCGGCAGGAACTACGGAGTCACCATCACCGGCACCGGGTATCCTAGTGAAACTCCGGCGTTTCTGAGTCAGTTGCAGACACTCGGGATGTCGACGGCCTGGATGACTCTGAACAACAAGCTGTACGCGCCGCAGTGGACTGCGGATAACTATCTCTCGCTGTCCGGCTCGCAGCTGCAGCAAACCGGGTTGGCGGATAACTGGCAGTTGGGCGGCGCATTTACCAAGATCTTCGGCAAACACACGATCAAAGCCGGGGGCGATTTCCAGAGCAACAACTTCCGTTCACCGATCGCCTACTCCAGGAGCGTCTTTACGGGACCGCGCAGACCGCGGGCCTCGGCGCTCAGCAGGGCGTGGGAGGAAACGCCTGGGCATCCCTGTTGCTTGGTGTTCCCCGTGAGGCCAGCTATCGAAACATCCTCGAGGTGGCCGGCGGCGGCTGGATCGATGGCATGTTCGTTCAGGATCAGTTCAAAGCGACGAGCCGTCTTACCGTCAATGTCGGATTCCGCAACGACTTCGTGTGGACGCCGATCTACGGGACCGGCAACGGCGCCGGCAATTTCTATACCGGTAATGCTAACCCCCTCACCGGCCAGTACGAGCTCAACGCGCTCCCGCCTAACTGCTCGGCAACGCAGGGGGCGCCCTGCATTCCGACCGGCATCTACACTGCATCGAGCACGCCGGCTCCGGGCGGACTTCCCCCGCACGCCTTCGTCAACCCGGCCTCCGATCATCGCGTGATCAAGAACTCGCTTTGGCGACTGGGCTGGCCGGCTCGGCCTGGCCTACCGCCTCGGGGACAAGATGGTCATCCGTTCAAGCTATAGCCGCTTCTACGACGCGTGGGCCACAATGGTCCAGCTGTCGCAGAATTTCGGCGGCAACTGGCCGGCGGTGAACACCCTCGACAACGCCGGGCTGAACGTCAATACTCCAACGGCGCCTGCCAACGATCCGCTCGGCTTGGCAGCGGCGGAGCGCTGATTTATCCCATCAATGACTTCAGTCAGGTGAGCCAGTGGATGGTGGATCCGAACTTCAGGACTCCGTACATGGACCAGTGGAATGTCGGCATCGAGCGGGAGTTACCGGCGAATTCCGTTCTCGATGTCAACTACGTCGGTTCCGTCGGCAGGCATCTGGATTGGGGTCCGATCATGAATACCCCGTCTCCGGGACCTGGCAATGTCCAGTCCCGGCGGCCGTACCCCTACATGTTGCAGCAATGGTTCGACCAGAGCGTCGGAGACAGCCGCTACAATGCCCTGCAGGTCACCCTCAACAAGCGCACCAGCCATGGCGTTACCTTCCTGGTCGCCTACACCCTGTCACATACAAACGACGACGGCTGCGGGCTAGGGGCAAACTGTAACTCGACCAATCCGTACAACCGCAGGGTCGACTACGGCACCTCAGACCTGAACCAGAAGAACGCGTTCTCGGCGGCATTCACCCTGCAGTCGCCGTTCGGCAAATCTTCCAACAAGTGGGTCTCCAATCTGGCCGGCGGATGGGCGCTCAATGGCATTGGCCAGATCGCTTCCGGGCTGGCCCTTCACGGTAACCACCAGCAGCGACCCGGAGAACATTGGCTCCATCAGCCAGCAACGTGTGGACTGGTCGGCTAGCCCAACAGCGGGACCGGTCTCCGCACTCCGGCGCAATGGTTTAATGTGAATGCCTTCGCATTGCAGGCGCCCTACACGTACGGCAATGAGAAGGTGAACCCGCTGACTTCGGCTGGGACTCGCAACCTCGACCTGTCCCTGTTCCGGACCTTCCACGTAGGACTTGGAGAATCGAGATTCTTTGAATTCCGTGCCGAAGCATTCAACCTCTTCAACAGAGTGATGTTCGCCATTCCGAACTCGACCTTCGGCGGGGCGAATTTCGGGGCGGTCACGAGCCCAGCAGAATTCACCGCGTCAGTTGCAGCTGGCCCTGAAGTTCGTTTACTAGCCCGGTCTAACCAAAGGCATCACTGCCGCGCGTTGCGGCAGTGATGCCTTTTGCCTTCGACGCTTCGATTGATGCAAGCTAAAGATTCACGAGTGAGGAATGCGTTCGGCGCTGACCATACTGCTTTTCGCCGCGGTACTCTGTCTGTTCGTGCTCGCTCAGGGCGTTGGGGCGCCGCCGATCAGGTTCGAGGATATCGCTGAACGAGCCGGCGTACACTTTGTAGTGGAAAATTCTCCCACCCCGGAGAAACACCAGCCCGAGACAATGCCTGCAGGTGTTGCGCTGTTCGACTACGACGGGGATGGCCTGCTCGATCATTTATCTGGTCAACGGCGCCGAGATGCCATCGCTCGAGAAAACCGGCCCGAAGTATTACAACCGCTTGTTCCACAACAACGGCAATGGAACCTTCACCGACGTCACTGAGCACGCCAGAGTCGCCGGAGCAGGTTACGGAATGGGCGTGGCCGTGGGCGATTACGACAACGACGGCCGGCCCGACCTGTTTGTGGCCAACGTGAATGGAAATCAATTGTTTCACAATAATGGCGACGGTACCTTTACCGACGTCACCGCAAAGGCCGGTCTGAGCGGCGCCATGCACCACGGCCGCAAGATGTGGTCCATCGCGGCCGGCTGGTTCGACTACAACCGCGACGGACTGCTGGACCTGTTCGTGGTGAATTACTGCGATTGGGATCCCGGTTACGAACCCAGCTGCATGGGCCTCAACGGCCGCGGTTACTGCCACCCCGGCAGCTTCCCTCCACTGACGAACACTCTGTACCGCAACAACGGCGACGGTACGTTCACCGATGTCTCGGCGGAAACCGGTATTTCAAAGGTCGAGGGCAGGGGGATGGGGGTCGCTTTTGCCGACTATGACAACGACGGCTGGCCGGATGTCTTCGTGGCCAACGACAACAGCCCGAACCTCCTGTTCCATAACATCGATGGAAAGCGATTTGAAGAGGCCGGCCTTCAGGCAGGCGTGGCTTACAACGAAGACGGGAACGTCCTCGCCGGAATGGGCGTCGATTTCCGGGATGTGAACAACGATGGGCTGCCGGATATCTGGCACACCGCGATCGAAAACGAGACGTTTCCCTTGTACTTGAACAACGGCAAAGGAGCCTTCGTCAACGCCGGCCAACAGAGCCGGCTCGCGAATCTGACCAGGCCCATGTCCGGTTGGTCAAACGGCATCGTAGATCTCGACAATGATGGCTGGAAGGACCTGGTGGTAGCCCGCAGCAATGTGCTGGACAATATCGAGCAGATCTCGCGGCATTTTCACTATGCCGAACCGGACTCCGTCTTTCGCAATCTCGGTAACGGGCAGTTTGCAGATGTGAGCGCCGCGGCTGGGGCCGATTTCACCCGGCTTGCCCCACACCGCGGCCTTGCCTATGGAGACCTCGACAACGACGGGCGCGTGGATCTGGTGGTCACAGCTCTCGGCGCTCCGGTCAGCGTGCTGCGCAATGTCACCGAAACGCACAATCACTGGATCCTGCTCAAACTGGTCGGAACGCAAAAGCAACCGGATGGGCATCGGTGCGCAGATTCGTATAACGACTGACGACGGCAAGAGACTCTACAATGAGGTAACGACCAGCACCGGCTATGCCGCATCGAGCGATCCGCGCGTTCACTTCGGTCTGGGCGACTCGCGCGTAATTCGCGAAATCGAGATCCGCTGGCCATCGGGTACGCGCCAGTTGCTGCGCAACGTGACCGCCGATCGCCAGATGGTAGTCACCGAGTCAGCTGATGGGAGTTAACCATAACCTGGCCAAGCGAGGTTGGTCTTAGATTGAGGGTAGTTCCATCATGCCGGTCGCTTGCCTGCGGTAGCGCTCTCCTGCTCCTGTTCTTGCTCGCTGCAAGAGGCCACGCGCAACTGCCGCCCACCTGCAAAGCCCCAGCATCGGCCACTCATGCGCCGGCGGGCACGCCACCCTCCAGAGTTTACGACGCCATAGGCGTCTGGTTCGCTCAAAAAGACGATCTCAAATGTTCCGTCGCGGCCTTCGAACAGGCCTTGCAGCTGGATCCGCACTCGGCCGAAGCGCATTTTGATCTCGGGCTGGTGCGGCAACGTCAGGAGCAAACCGACGCCGCGATCCGGGAGTTCCAGCTGGCTCTGCAGTATGATCCAGGGCTGCTGCAGGCACGCTGCGCCCTCGGCTCGGTGCTGCCGGACGCGGCCGGTGCGGAAGCCGAGTTTCGCAAGGCGCTCGCAGTCAACCCGCAACTTGTCTGCGCCCTGGATGGGCTGGCCCAGGTTCTGCTGAACGGAGGACGATACGACGCCGCCCTGGATTCCTGGCGCCAGGCCGTCCGGATTCAGCCGGATGCTCCGGATCTGCAGCTCGCTTTGGCGACCGCAACCTATAAGGCTGCTAAGGCCAGGCAGGCCGATGGGCTGCCGCCTGTCGATGGCGCAGGCGTGGCTGATGCGATTCGCCTTTTCAGCGATTTGCTCAGCAAACATCCCGGCATGACGGCTGCGCACTTTACTCTGGGCAACATCTATGCCAACGAACAGCGCTTTCGCGAAGCCGCCGATGAATACCGCGTGGTCGTCCGCCAGTCTCCAATCAATGATCCAACCAATACTGTCGCCCTGGCCGCCGAGGTCAAGGCGCTGGTCGACGTTACCGCATATACTGACGCGCTTCGCACCGGCCCGCGATTACGTGCGTCAGAAACCGGACGATCCCTCGGGGCACGTCCTGCTCGGTATGGTGTACCGGGGTCTGGGCGATTACGCGAAGGCAGAGCCTGAACTTGAGCTTGGAGCCGCCAAGGCGCCCGACGATTTTGAGGCGCGGTATCAGCTCGGGTTCGTTTTGGCTAAGCTCGGAAAGCCCGATGAGGCCCTGCCCCAGCTCCGGAAAGCGGTCGCGCTGAATCCGGGCGATAAGTCGGCCCAGTTCCAGCTGGCGGCTGTGCTGCGCGCTCTCGGCCAAAACCAGGAGGCCAACAAGATCGTCGAGCAGTTCCGGAAAACAACCGACGTCGAGTTCCGCAACAGTCAGCTCACATCCGATGGCATCAAGGCGAATGATCTGTTGCAGGCGGGCAAGCCGGCAGAAGCAGCGCAGATTTATCGCCACATGCTCGAAGAGAACTCGCACAGCGCCTGGACGGCTTACAACCTCGCGCTGGCTCTGGAAGCCATGCACGATACCAAGGGCGCCGAGGACGCGCTTCGCAGCGGGATCGACATCGACCCGAAGCTGGCCAAAATTCGCGCCGAATTAGGCCAGCTCGAATTGACGGACGGCGACATGGAATCCGCCCAACAGTGGCTCCAGTCCGCGCTTGACCTCGAGCCTCAGCTGGTCGACGCCCGCGGAAATCTGGCCATGATCTACGCCAGAAAGGGGGACCTCGCGACCGCCGAGAAGCTCCTTCGTCAGGCCCTCGAAGACGATCCGCAATATAAGGAAGGCCACCTGAACCTCGGTCTGATTCTTGCCCAGCAGGGCAAAATACCCGGCGCCGAGCAGGAACTCGACAAAGCCGTCGCGCTGGCCCCTCAGGATCCCAACACCCTCTCCACGGTTGGAAAAGCCAAGGCGCAGATGGGCAAGATGAGCGAAGGAATCGCCCTCCTTCGCAAGGTGGTGGCGCTGAGGCCCGATCTGGCTGCGGCCCATCTGGACCTCGCGCTTGCGCTCGCCGACAGTTACGATCTGCCCGGGGCCCTGGTCGAAACCACCGAGGCGGTCCGCCTTGCTCCGCAATCCGGTGTCGCCCATTTCTATCGCGGCCGGGTTCTGTACGACCTGGGCCGCACCACCGAAGCACAGCCTGAGTTCGAAACCGCCAGCCAACTGGTTCCACAGATGCCCGAGCCGCGCTATTTCCTCGCCCTCGTCTACAAGCAGGAGGGCAAGTTCCCGCTTGCGGCCGGCCTGCTGGAAGAGACCGTCAAGCTGCAGCCCCGCAACGTGATGGCCTGGTATTTGCTGGGCCAGTGCCTGGAGCAGCAGTCCGAGACCGAGAAAGCGGTCGCGGCCTGGCGGCAGGCCATCGCGATCGATCCCAACTTCAGCCAGGCGCTCTTTGCCCTGGCGCACGCCTTGCGGTCGACCGATCGCCCCGAGTCGGACAAGTTCATGGCCCGCTACGTCGAGATACAGAAGCAGCGGCGCATCCTGGATAGCGCCGGCTACGCTGGCAAACAACGGTGTCGTCGCCGCCTCCGCTCATGACTGGCCCGAAGCCACCCGCCAGTTGAAGGCGGCCATCGCGGAGTGCGGTGACTGCGCGATGAAAGCCGACCTTCTCAAGAAACTGGGCCTGATCAATTGCCAGGCTGGCGACCTCAACGACGGTGAAAAGGAACTGCTGGCCGCCAAAGCCCTCAAGCCGACGGATCCGGAGATCCAGCGCGCCCTGCAACTGATCGCCGAGGCGCGAAACCAGCACTCCGGCTCCGCTGCAGGGAAGGCGTAATTAGTGCGGACTCTCCGGAGTCTTCTTCCGCTTGCTGTCACTCTCGCAGTGATTGTGCCGCTGCTGATCGGAGTGAAGGTGCTTTCGCAGATGGCTTCCGGAAATGCCACCGATCAGCCTGTGCGCCCTCTTCCCCCCGGCATGAAGGCGCCCGTTGCCGATTTCCGCGACTTAGCCGCGCAGGCCGGACTCACCGCAACGGTGATCTCCGGCGAGCTGGATCAGACTTATATCGTCGAAAACACCGGCACCGGCGTTGCGATATTCGATTACGACAACGACGGCCTTCCGGATATCTTCCTCGTGCAGGGCGACCGGCTGCACAATTCGGGCCCTCCGCTTACGCCGCATCTTTATCACAACCTCGGCGGCCTTCGCTTCGAGGACGTCACCGCCAAAGCCGGCATCGGCCACCTCGGCTGGGGGCAGGGAGTCTGCGCCGGCGACGCGGATAATGACGGTCACGTCGATCTCTTCCTCACCCAGTGGGGGCATAACGTCTTCCTGCACAACCTCGGAAACGGTACCTTCCGCGATGAGACGAAGGAGCGCGGCCTTGACCGGCCGGAATCGCGATGGAGCACAGGATGCGCGTTTATCGATTATGACCGGGATGGCCATCTCGACCTCGCGGTGGCCAACTATGTCGACTTCAAAGCGCAGGATTCGCCGCCGCCGCGCACCCGGAGCGGCTGCAACTGGAAAGGCATGCCTGTCCCCTGCGGTCCCCGCGGCCTCAAAGGCGAGACGATGACCCTGTATCACAACGATGGGCACGGGCATTTCGTCGACGTCACCAAACAGGCCGGCATCGAGACGCCCGCATGAGTATTACGGATTCACTGTCCTGACCGGCGACTTCGACAACGACGGCTGGCCCGATATCTATATCACCTGCGACTCCACCCCCAGTCTGTACTTTCACAACAAACACGACGGGACATTTGAAGAGATGGGTCTCGCCAGCGGACTCGCCGTGAACGAGGACGGCCGCGAGCAGGCCGGCATGGGGGCCACCGCCGCCGACTACGACGGCGACGGACGCCTGGACATTTTCAAGACCAATTTCTCCAGCGACACCGAATACGCTCTATCGAAACCTCGGGAATTACACCTTCGATGACGTCACCAGCGCTGCTGGTCTTGCGGTGCACACGCAGTATGTGAAATGGGGCACCGCCTTTCTGGACTTCGACAATGACGGATGGCCCGACCTGTTCATCGCCGACGGCCACGTGTACCCGTTCGTGGAAAAGTACAACCTCGGAGAAGAGTTCAAACAGCCCCGCCAGTTGTTCTGGAATCGCGGCGACGGCGCAGTTCTTCGATATGTCCTCGACCGGTGGCCCCGGCATTACGGCAAAACACGCGTCCGCGCGGTATCGCAGTCGGCGACCTCGACAACGACGGCTCCCAGGAGATTGTTGTCGTCAATCTCTTCGAGCCTCCCTCCCTGCTGAAGAACTTCGGGCCCAGGGGCAACGCGCTGCTCGTCCGCGCCGTTACCGCTTCCGGCCGGGACGCCATCGGTGCGCGATTGACGCTTACGGTTGGCGGACGGAAGGAGATCGACGAAGTCCGCAGTGGCGGATACCATATCTCCCAGGGAGATTTCCGGGTGCACTTCGGCATGGGCCACGCCACAAAAGCGGATCTGACGATCCGCTGGCCTGACGGCCCTGTGAGACAATGTGGAGACCATCCCGGGCGTGGACGCCAATCAGTGGATCGTGGTTCGCGAAGGCCGTGGCATTGTCGAGCGCCATCCCTTCACGCACGACACTCCGTGACCGGCTGAGATAGTAAGGCTACTTTAATGATAAAGTAAACGCTATTAACTGTAGCAGCCGGCGGAAAGGGAAATGCAATATCGAGCATTAGGCCGCACCAACTTGAAGGTCTCAGCTCTTGGCTTCGGCGCATCCCCTCTGGGAGATGTCTTCGGGATGACCGACCCGAAAGCGGGCGAGCGAGCGGTCCACCTGGCAGTGGACCATGGCGTCAACTTCTTTGATGTTTCTCCTTATTACGGCTTCACTCTAGCTGAGGAGCGACTCGGAAGTGCTCTGCACGGAAGGCGCCACAGAATCATATTGGCAACCAAGTGCGGCCGTTATGGAGTGAATGAGTTCGACTTCTCCGCGAGGCGGGTGAGAGAAGGCGTTGAGGAATCGCTGCGCCGCCTGAAAACCGATTACGTGGACCTGCTTCAGGCGCACGATGTGGAATTCGGCGATGTAAGTCAAATCATTAGCGAGACAGTTCCAGCGATGAGGTGTTTGCAGCAAGAGGGTAAAGTGCGCTTCATAGGGATAACTGGTTACCCGCTAAAGGTGCTTCGCCGCATTGCTGATGCGGTAGCAGTGGACACGATCCTGTCTTACTGCAGATACAATCTCGTTACGACCGACATGGATGAGATGCTGACGCCGTTCGCGCGGGAGCATGAGATCGGCCTGATCAACGCGTCCCCGCTGATGATGGGTATGTTGACGATGCAAGGTCCCCCCGCTTGGCATCCGGCGCCCGTGCACGTGCGCGAGGCGGTGTTGAAGGCTGCCCTGCTTTGCGATCGATGCGCAGTAAGCTTTCCCCTCCTTGCGCTGCATTTCTGCCTGCGCCATCCCTACGTATCAAGCACACTCACCGGCTTGTCAACGCCACAAGAAGTGGAAGAGAGCCTGAAAGCGCTTCGTCTACAGATGGATGAATCGATTTTAGAACAGGTCAGAGCGATCCTGGCGCCGGTGTTCAATACGGTCTGGCCATCGGGGCGGCCGGGAAATCGCGACTGAACGGTCGCGAGCGACCCCATTGACGATCTCATGCAGTGCCGGCTCTTTTCCTTTTAATTTTTTTCTGAACCACCACGGGATTGTTGGAATTCGACTTCAACTGCGATGGAATACTCTCGATCGGTTGAGGCCTTCTCAGCGTGGAGGCACGGACCACCAACGAGGGATCAAGAATGACGCTCCTGGCTTGAGGACGGCCCTTTGATTCAATCATGTGTAGCAGGATTTTCGCCGCACGTTCGCCGATCATCTGGCTGTGCTGGTCGACACTGGAAAGCGGAACCCGCAACGAGTTGTCGTAATGTAGATTTCCGCACCCGATGATGGCGATGTCCTCCGGAATACGAAGGCCTGCTTCCAGGATGGCATTCATCGCGCCAATGGCCAAGGGGTCGTTGTAACAGAAGACGCCGTCCGGTCTCGATTCTTGGTCGAGCAAGAGCCGCATGGCCTCCGCACCGTGCCGGGTGCTCTCGCTATCGACATTCTGCCTTTCCACTACATTCGATTCGGAGTAATGCAGGCCGCGGCGCTGGAGCGCCTGTTTATATCCTTCAAATCTACGTATCCCCGTGCTGTTGTCTCTTCCGCGGATATGGGCAATGGTCCGGCAGCCCTGGTCCACGAGATGCTCCGTCGCAATCCGTCCGGCAGCCTCGTCATCGATGCCTACAAAATTCGCAGCTAAGCCCGGAAACTCTCGATCGACCAGGACGTACGGCTGCCCCTGGCGGTTCAACTTTTCAAAGGCCGCTGTTTCATTGCTGGATGATGCAATGACCAAGGCATCCAGTTGCCGCGCGACCATCTGATGTATCTCGCGCGCTTCCAGATCCGCATCCTCTTCCGAGGACGAGATGATAACCGAATATCCCCGCTGTCGTACAACGGTGGATAAGGCCTTGGCCACCTCCGCAAAAAACGGATGCAGCAAGTCGGGGACGACCAAACCAATGAGGTAGCTGCGGCCGGTGACCAGGCTGCGAGCCAGGACGTTAGGCTGATAGTCAAGTTCCTTTACTCGTCTGAGAACCCGTTTCCGTGTCTCCTCCGCTATGTCTGGATGGTGTCGAAGAACCTTCGAAATGGTCACAACTGACAGTCCCAGATCATTTGCGATGTCCTTCATGCGCACGGTCATAAACGCCACTATACAGCCCAATGTGCCTCTATTGGAATTCTGGAGTTCTAAGCGAAATGACAGAAACGCGGGAGAACTGGGTCGACTTGGCTGCCGAACCCTTCGCCCGCAACGCCGCCTGCAAAGCCCGGCATTCTATCTCTCAACATCTCCGCCCCGATGCTGAGAAATACGGCCTACTTGCAGCCAGCCTCAAAACATAGGTTCTTGCTGAAGGGCATCACGTGATTTTGAAAACGGTCAGCTACCGCACTGGTGTGCGTGCCTGAGTAAATTTCAAAGCTGTTAACTATTCCATACTTGTCGAAGACGTCGTGCAGCTTGCCGGCGTCAACGCGCAAGCCGTCCTGGTCGTCGACATCCATAGCGATGGCGCGATACTGCTTAAGATTTCCAATGTACTGATCCACAAAAGCCAGCGGCGCGTTTGCCGCCCATTTCGCGAGGATCTCCGGTTGGGGAATACCATCCTTCATCGGCAGGTCGAGGTAGAGCGGAGGATTGCCGGGATCGGGTGACCAGGCCGCCGCCGTGGCAAGCTGAGCGCCGAGGAAGAACGGTAAGCTCGACGTATCCGCCGGGTTTTTTGCCGCGGCTACCGCCTTTTCGAGTTCAGGATTCGCGGGACCGGCCGGCCGGGCAGACATGCAGCACGGGCTCATGATGTAAAGGCTTCCGAACACGTCCGGGTGCTTCATGCCAATGCGGGAGGCGCCGTAACTACCCATCGAATGGCCAACCAAACCGCGGCTCATACGATCCGGGATGGTCCGGTAATGCGCATCGATATACGCAACCAAGTCATGCGAGATGAACTTCTCAAAGTCGCCCGTGGTGACCGAACAATGACACCAGTCAGGTTAGCCAGTGGATGGTGGATCCGAACATCAGGACCCCTTATATGGGACCGTAGAATGTCGAGCGGGAGTTACCGGCGAATTCCGTTCTCGATGTCAACTACGTCGGTTCCGTCGGCCACTACCATAAACGCTAACGCTCCGTGACCCTCTCCCGCCCGGGTGGATTACGACCTGAATCCACAAAATGATCAATATCTGCAAATGAATTCTGGCTCGATTCAGATATGCTTTGGCTAACGCGCACGACGCCCTGGCGAGCGGTCCTCCAGGCGATTGCTCATCTCACCCTTCGCCCGGAGGACCGCGCCAAGGACGGAATACCCCGATTCGAATGTCATCATACTGGACCCGCCGGCGCCTTCTTACTTCTCTCAGCCGCTCCGCTCTCGTACTTCCTTTTTCGGAAGTGCTGATGCTGGCCGCCCCGCCGGGGGCTAGGAGAATCTCGGCAGGCTGGCGGCAGACCACCATGGGGGGCGGGGCAGGGAGCGAGCCGGACTATCAAGCCGCACCGGTAGCGCCTGCGCCCGGTGCAGCTTCGCCGATAGCGGGTACCCCGTTGGGAGTCAGCTTCATCGATGTCGCGACTCAATCGGGGCTGAATGCCAAGACCATCTATGGCGGCGAACAGCACAACAAATATCTGCTCGAAACCACTGGCTGCGGAGTCGCCTTCTACGACTACGATCAGGACGGATGGCTCGACCTCTTCCTGGTGAACGGTTGGCGTCTGGAGGGTTTTGCCACCGGACAGGAGCCAACCTGCCATCTCTTCAAAAACAACCGCGACGGTACATTTACCGACGTTACAAAGAAGGCCGGGCTGGCGCGCAGCGGCTGGGGCCAAGCTTGCTGTGTTGGCGACTACGACAATGATGGACACGACGATCTGTTCATTAGCTACTACGGCCAGAATGCCCTCTTTCACAACAACGGCGATGGCACATTCACGGACGCGACGGTCAAGGCCGGGTTAAGGCAGTCGCGGCATACGATGGAACTCCGGCTGCGCCTTCCTCGACTACGACCGTGACAGCCATCTTGACCTCTTCGTCGGCAACTACATCGACCTGGATCTAAAAACCGCGCCGCTTCCAGAGTCCGGCCCCTGCTTGTACAAAGGGATCATGGTCGCTTGCGGGCCTCCGGGATTGCCGGGAGGCAAGAACCTGCTCTATCGCAACAACGGCGACGGCACCTTCACCGACGTTTCCGAGAAGGCCGGGATGTGGAATACCGCCGGGAATTATGCCTTGAGCGTTGCCGTCGCGGACCTGGACAACGACGGCTGGCCGGACATCTACGTCGCCAATGACTCGACCGCGGCCACTCTTTATCAGAACCAGAAAGATGGAACATTCAAGGACGTGGCGATCGAAGCCGGCGCGGCGCTTTCCCCCGACGGCAAGCCGCAGGCAGGCATGGGTGTCGCGATCGGAGACTATAACCACGATGGCAATCTCGACATCGTCAAGACGAACTTTGCCGGCGACACCGATTCGTTCTACACGAATCTCGGCGACGGCAACTTTGAGGACCGACACTTATGTCTCCGGCTTAGGCCTGAACACGCGCCTGCTGGGCTGGGGCGTGGGCTTTTTCGATATGGACAATGATGGTTGGTTCGACATCCTCGTCGACAACGGACATGTATATCCCGAGAGTCGCAGTTCGAAGACAGAGGCGCCTTACGCCGAGCACAAATATCTCTATCGTAATTTGCGCAACGGCCGTTTTGAAGATGTGACCGGCAAAGGCGGTCCCGGAATCACTGCAGCGGTGGCGGCGCGCGGCTGCGCCTTTGGCGACTATGACAACGATGGCGACTCGACCTCGCGGTCAATTGCATCAACTCACTTCCGCAGTTATTGCGCTGCGACTCGCATGGAATCGGAACGTGGATCAAGATCAAGGTCGTCGGGACCAAGTCAAACCGCACCGGCATCGGCGTGCGGGTGAAGGTAACCGCGAAGACAGATCCTGATTCGGAACAGCCATTATCGCAAATAGACGAAGTTCGTAGCGGCGGCAGTTACTACTCGCAGAACGATCTGCGGGTGCATTTTGGCCTCGACCGGGCGAAGTCCGTCGAGCTCGTCGAGATACGCTGGCCGTCGGGACAAGTCGACACCTTTGAGAACCTCGAAGTGAACCGCCTCTATACCATCCAGGAAGGTGGGAAAATACTGAAGGCCGAGGAATTGACCGGGGTAAAAAGGACCTAGCCAGGTCATCGGCCTTATTGGTTGGCTTTCGCAACCGGAGTGTTTTCCAGTTGAGCGATCTTCTGGCGTTCTGCCTCGGCCTCCGCCGTACGCCCGGAGTCCGCTAAGGCAGTTGCCAGCCCGCGGTGGCCCTCAACGTAGGTCGAATCGCTGGCAACCGCCTCCTGAAATTGCTCGACGGCCTGCGAGATCTTGCCTTGCTTTAGCAGCAAGTTACCAGAGTTGACGGCAAAGGTGGCGCGCTGCCTATTGGTGGCGGCGCGGGTGAGGTCGGCGGCTATCTTGCGCTCGGTCGCGGCATCTTCCTTGCTGCCTTGCAATGCCAGAACTCCAGCCAGCGTAATATGCGCGCCAGGCTGATTTGGCAACAGCGCGACTGCTTTCCGGAGAGCGCTAACCGCCTCGGGCAGGCTGTTCTCTTCCTTATAAATACTGCCCAGGATCGCCCAGGCATCGCCGTTACCGGGGTTCAGCTTGAGCGCCAATTGAAGCTGTTTTGCAGCTTCGTCGAATTGGCCTTTTTGCATCTCCAAAATACCGAGGGTGAAGGGCGGATCGGGAGACTGTGGATTCAATTGCGCGGCCAGCTCCAACTCCGCCTTCGCGCCGGCGGCATCGTCCTTGAGTTTGAGCGCGAGGCCGAGATCGTAGTGAAGTTCGTAAGCATCCGGACTAAGCTGAATGCCAGAGCGAAATTCGCGGATGGCATCGTCGATGTCGCTTTGCTGGAGATACGCCACTCCCATGTCCTGATGGACGAGAGGATCGTTGGGCGTCTCCGCCAATGCGCGATGATACAGCGGAATTGCCTCCTTGGCCTTGCCTGTCTGCACCATAGCAAGCGCGAGATTGGTCAAGGCGGACGCATTGTGTGGCTCTGCCTCGACGACTTGTTGAAAGAGGGGCACAGACTGCTGCTCCTGTCCGGAGACCTGCAAGGCGAGAGCCAATTGATACTTCGCTTCGACATACTCAGGCGCCAGCTCGACGGCTCTGCGCAGGGCAACGAGCGCCGCGTCGTCCTGTCCCGCTGCAATCAGCGCTCTTCCCAACTCCAAATGGGCGGAGGGATCGGCCGGCGAGAGCCGGCTGGCGATCGTGAGTTCGCGGATTGCTTCGGGCAGGTGCTGCTCCCTGCTTAACGCGATTCCAAGATGTTCATGAGCGCCGGCGAGATTGGGATCGATAGCCAATGCGCGCTCGAACTCTGCCTGTGCAGCCGGCCACTCCTCGCGTTGCGCCAGCAGCGAGCCGAGAGCATCATGCAGGACCGCCGCATCCGGTGAATCATGTGGTACGTTGTCGACCGCCTTCTGCATACGCGCCAAGGCCAGATCGGGCGATCCAGTTGCGGCAAGGGCCCGGACGTAGCTGATGACCGCTGTAGCCGGCAGAGGATCCGATGTAGCGTTGGTTTGGTCCTGGTCAAGTGTGCGAAAGAGTGCTAGCGATTTGTCGTAGACATGCGTCTCCTCATAGGCAACGGCCAGGTTGATCTGGGTGGAGCGATCGGTGTTTTTGATAGACAGAGCGCGTTCCAGCTCGGGGACAGAAAGCTCCGGATGCCCCATCTGCAACAGCACCGAACCGAGTGCGCCATGACCCTCGGCAATTTCTGGCGCGAGTTGAACCACCCTCTGAAAGTCGGCTTTGGCTGCAGCGAGGTCGCCATTCTGCACGGCCTCGTAGCCCGCATGAAAGGATAAGTCGGCCTGGCGAAGGTTTTCTTTGTGACCGCCTGCCGCCTGGGGCCGCGAAGTAAACGAGGAGAGCAGAAGCAGGAAGGCCAAACCGCATTTCCAACGCTTGCCACGTATAGGCATGGAGGTCACGCTGGAAGCCAGCACCCGGAATTTTAGCACCGGCCGGCGAGCAATATCCACTTGTCCACCAGCAGTGCCATGCCCGAACGGACGAGTCGTGCTATTGCTTGGCATCTGTACCCATCCGCGCGAGATTTGCTTTCGCCGGAGCAAGATCGGGCGCAATGCGGAGGGCATGTTCAAAGTCCTGGCGAGCCTTCTCGGTATTCCCGGTTCGCGCCTCGAGAACGCCGAGGTTGTTCCATCCATCCGCGTCGTCAGGAGCCAGGCGAAGGACCTCCTGCTGCTCGGTAATGGCTTGCGGCAACTTGCCGCTCGCGGAATAAACCTGAGAGAGCGTGGCGTGAATCTGCGGATCGTTCGGCGAAAGATGGAGTGCCTGTTGCAGCGCCTCGGCTGCCTCAGCGTAACGGCCCAGTTGCGCGTAGGCCATGGCGAGCTGTTCGCGAATGGCTGGGTCTTGCCGGGAACGCTGTTGGGCTTGAGCGAAGAATCCGGCCGCCTGGGCAGGGTCTCCACGTTCGATAGCAAGCAGGCCTAGACCGTCCAGCGCGTCGGGATTTTGGGGATCGATCTGCAAAGCGGCGGTGAACTCAGACTTTGCCGCATCCTCCTTTTCTTGTTTGAGCAGCGCCTGGCCGAGACCGCTGTGCGCGTTTGCGTCCATGGGTGACTCCCGCAAAACAGACCGGAACGACTCCTCAGCTGCAACGGTTTCGCCATGATCGAGCTGGCTTTTTGCGCGATTGAAGAGGGGGTCGACCATCGCTGGATCGGCATCCGACGCCTTCTGAAATGCCTGGATGGCGCTGCGCCAGTCTCCCGAATTTTCCAGCGCCACTCCCAGGGCATTCCATGCCCGCGCATCTTTCGGATTGGCGTCCACGACCTGCTTGTAGTCTTGGATTGCCTCGACGTTCTTTCCTTCATTTGTGAACGCGGCGGCAAGATTGTAGAGCGCGAGCCAATCGTGGGGATCTTTACGTAAACGCGCCTGCATCCAGGCTATTTCCAACAACAGTCTTGGATCAGCCTCGTCTGGGGAAACGCCCACTGGCAAGAGCTGGAGCCACAGATGGCCCATCTCATCCACTGAGCGATTGCCTGCCCGTACCCGGATCGGCGGCTGGTGGGGATTGTGCACGTTGTCCTGCGAGTTGTCATAGAGGTAGCGCATATAGACCGTCGTGCCTCTAGGTAAATAGACACCATGGCGATATCGATAAACCGACTGCCGGTCGATGTCCCAGTCGCGTATCCAGATCAGCCAAACCTTTCGCCCTCCGGGCAGCACCGCATAGGCCTGAAGGTCTTTCCCGAGGTAGTGAGCGTGCGGATAGATTCCGAGCACGTCAACATCGACGGGCAATTTGAATTCGTCTTCGACGATGAAATCGCGCTTGCCGGGCGGTATATCGAGGGCGGAGTCGTGTTCAAGCTGTAACAACATCGGTTGCTTTGATGGCGGCGCATCGGTGAAGTAAAGGCCGATTTCCGCGGCGACCGTCTCCGGCTTGCCTGAGGGCTTCAGGTGCATGTTCAGGATCAGGTCGTTGCCCGGGTCGAGCTGCCAGGGCATCCCCTCCGGTTCGACCAAAGCCGGAGTATCCGGCTTCCAAAAGAGAAAATGGCTGTCGGGATCGAAGTTGTTGCCTGCGTCCACCATGAGTTCCATGCCGGGTACACCGTCACGCCAGGTATCCGGATGTTCGCGCCGCCAGGAAGCCGTCCGGTCGATCAAGACATTGGCATGATGCACCACCTGCGGCGCGGCGGGGCGAATCTCCATGGCGCGGATGTAACGGGTCTGCTTAAGCGGGTACGGCAAAACGAAGTTCAGAAAGACATCGGAGCCAGAGGCGGGCAGAGTCGAGGGCCGCTCCACCGATAAAACCAGGTCGGGTTTGCCGAGGGCCCAAGTGTCGTCGTAATGCGGGACCGGAGGAGCATCGCGGCCGTCTCCCCTCGGCATGCCAGTCGAAACCCATTTCCGGATCAGAGCGATTTCCTCGGCGCTCAGTCTGCGTTCGCCATCGAAATCGCCATAGCCATGTTCGGGCAGCCAGGGTGGCATGTAACGGCTTTCGGTGACTGCGGCAATCTGCGGACCTTGCCGGCGGGCCTCCTCAAACGTAAGCAGGCTGAACGGGCCTCCTCCGCCGGGGTGGTGGCAGGTGGTGCAGTTCTTATACAGGATTGGCGCGATCTGCCTATTGAAAGTGATTGGAGCTTCCGCTCCGCTGACAGAAGAACGCGATCTCGTGCCATAAATAATTGCCGGGCCGAGCGCCAGGCCGCCGGCCAAGGCAATGACTCGCGCCGCCATCATGGACGCTCGATTCCCAGCGGAACGATGGAGCAGCCGATCGGCGAGCCGGCAGGCGGCGGGATGGGACGCTTTGCCAAAGCAGCGGCGATCGCCTCTTCCAGTTCGTGACGTATCGCCCTGGGCCGCTCCCGCCCAAAGGAGATGTATCGATCGTCGATGCGCCCACGATAGATCTCGCGCAGACTACCGTAGTTGGACACAAAGATCGCTGCCTCAGGGGTTACGGTCGCATGGGCCCAATGCGTTAAAGACTGATCGAGATCGCGGAGGACATGGGCGCTGCCCGTGAACTGTTCCCGGTGCCGTCGAATCATTGCCGCCGTATCGCCCGGGTTGGGATACACCCACCAGAACGCGACGTGCGATGGGACGAACTTCTGCTCCAGACGTAACATCTCCGGCTCGTATCGGCTGGCGATGCGGGCAATCGGAGGCAGTAAAGAAAAGCACGACAATCGGCGCCTCGGAAGAGAGTAGCTTCACCGTCCGTCCATCGAGGTCGACTGCGGAGGGGTCTGTCGCGGCATTCGACGGGCAAGAAATCCCAAGCAAAGCGAGCAGGCTCAGTACAACCGCGCATGGAGATGCCCTATTCCGCACAAACGATTTTCGAATGCCTGAAGGGGATTGTCCAGAGCGCGTTCTACTTACCCACCACCGTCACCACAGACAGCATCCGGTCCACTCCACGCCGGCGCTCCCTCATGTTTCAGCTGATGCGCCGCATCATCCCAGGTCAGCTTGGTGATCGAGCCGCCGCCCTTTTCGTAACCGTAGGTCTTCCCGTCGTCCTGGAAAAGGCGTGAAGCTGCCGTTCGCTCCCGGATACACCCGGACTGACGCGATCGTCTGCGGCTGCTGCGCGCTCAGCACCTCCGACCCAAGCGGCACGATGCTTCCCGCCCGTCACAAACAGCGGCAGAGTATCGATCGGAGCATCGACCACAATGGTCTGTCCGCCGTGCAGCCGCTCATTGGTCCAGTAGTTGTACCAGTCGCAGCCCGCCGGCAGATACACCGTCCGATGCGTCGCGCCCTGCTCGGTCACCGGAGCCACCAGGAAGGCCGGCCCGTACATGTACTCATCCGGAATATCCGCGGCCTTCGGATCGTCCGGGAAATCCATGAACAGCGCTCTCATATACGGAGCACCCGTCTGATAGCTGCGATAGGCAGCTGAGTAGGTGTACGGCAGAAGCTGGTAGCGCAGCTTGAGATACTTCGCGAGGATCGGCTCCGCCTGCTTGCCGTAGGCCCAGACCTCGTTGTGATTTCTCTCTCCGTGCGCGCGCATCACCGGCTGAAAGGCGCCCCATTCAAACCAGCGCACAAACAGCTCGGGATAATCCTCGTAGTTCCCAATCGTACCGCGCACGTCCGATCCGTCGATCAGCGGCTTGTGCGCCGCGTGGTAGTCCGGCCCAAATCGAGGGCGAGAAGAATCCCGCGATGTCCGTGTCCCAGTAGGGCAGCCCGGTCGCGGTAAAATTCAGTCCCGCCGGAATCGAGCGCTTGAGCATGTCCCAGGTCGAAATAATGTCGCTCGACCAGAAAACGGTGCCATTGCGTTGCGCCCCGAGGTACGCTGCCCGCGCCAGGATCATCACCCTGCGGCTGTCGCCAAAATCCCGCCGGAAGCCGTCGTAGACCGAAGCCGTGTGAAACAGCGGATACACGTTGTAGAAGCGCGTGCCCGAGCCGACAGAGAAGACGTCCTTCGCCGGGTCGACGTCCGGCTCGGTTTCATCCAGCCAGATGTAATCGAATCCGTACGGCTTCACATACCGGTCGCGGATCTTCTCCCAGAACCAATTCGCCGCCTCAGGGTTTGTGGTGTCGATGTTCGGCCCGATTGCCGTGTTGGAAGCCTCCCGAATCCGGTTTTCCGTCCGGCGTATGAATGAGCCAGCCTTTGCTTAGCAGCATGTCGTAGAACTGCGTCCCAGGCGCAAAGTGCGGCCACACGCTCAACAGCGTGCCGACGCCCATCGCATGCAGTTCGCGATTCATAGCCGCCGGATCCGGCCAGCGTTTAGGATCGAGGTCCATCTCGCCCTGCTTGGTCATGTTCAGAAAGTCGACCACCATCACATCCAGCGGCAGGTTCTTCTCGGCGATACTCCTTGGCCACATCCAGAATCTGTTCCTGCGTCGGGTAGATCGCCTTGCTCTGGATGTATCCATAGATTGCCCTGGGCAGCATAGTGGGTGACGCCTGTGAGCAGGCGGTAGCCCTGGTAAATCTCGTCGCTGGTGTCTCCGGCAATCACGAAATACGAAACCCGGTCTCCAACCTCCGACGACCACACGTTCCGCCCATTGAAGCCCAGGTCCACGGTCGTTTTGGAAGGGTTGTCCCACACCAGACCGTAGCCGCGGCTCGACACCATGAACGGAACGCAGACGTCTTCGCCGCCAATCGCCTCGTAGTCATGCCAGCAGCGGATCTCGTGGTCCCGCAGGTCCATCCAGCCCTTCTGCTGTTGCCCCAGTCCGTAATAATGCTCATCGGCCGGCGAGTCGAAGGTGGACGCGACCCGGTAGCCCTTCGTGCCCGCGTCCTTCGCCGCCACTTCCGCGACTTTCCGGCGCCATCATCCAGGTGCGCATGTGCAGCAGCATCTTGCCGTCCGCCGTTGTTACCAGCAAGGCGTCGTTGTGCGGACCGAGGCCGCCGTCATTGGGCCCATTCCCGCCGCCACCTCCAAAGTATTGGTGGCGCAGCTCCAGATTCAGCGCGTCGAGCGGCATCGGCTGCGGCAGCTTGTCCTTGGGAAGATCTCCCGGCGCCAGACGCACCACCATCCGGGCGGACCGGTACACATCGTAGCCTTCGGCGTCGCGCTCATGCGTCCATCCCTCCGCCGATGGCTTGGCCACAAAGCCGTATCCCGGAGCCGCCGTCGCCGCTGCCCGGTCGATACTCATCGTTACCCGCAAAATGTTCGGGGCGTAGGGCTCCAGCGAAATCACCCGTCCATCTCGCTCCAGCACCAGCGGACCAGCCTGGGCCATCGCCACGCCGCCCAGAGGAGATGGCCAGAGAGCAGGCCGCACCCACTCGCGTACGCCAGCAAAACTTGCCCGTGCAAGCGAGACCAGCCTTCCAAGGCGTCCGGCCGAATCAGCACTCTGTCCAAGCGTCCATCGCTGCACGGTTGAATCTGCATTTCTCTCGCTCATCGCCATCATTTACCGTAAGCACTTATCGGCCCACGAAAAAAGCCGCGCAATAACGGACATTGCGCGGCTTTGTGAGAGCGCTTAAGCACAGTCGACGGCGACGGCCAAATTCCAGCTCGCGCCCTTGAAACCGCTCGGCTTCTAGACTCCGTCTGTGCATCCTCCCTGTCATCTCTCTCCTCTCGCGGCAACCTGGAGCCGGATCAGAAGGTCAGCGTCACAGAGAATTCCAGTTGACGCGGCGATGCTCCAATTGCCATCCCGGTAATGATCCCGGCGCCCGCGCAATCAATGCAAGTGTTTCCTGGATTTCCCGGATTGATGTGGTTGAAGACATTGAAGGCATCCATACGGAACTGGGCGGTGATGTTCTCGCGGATCGGAGTGTTCTTCAATGCGGCGAGGTCGGTATTGAAGTACGACGGGCCAGTGTAGCTGTTGCGTTGAACATCGCCGAATGTATCGAGGTAGGGCCGGGAGAACGGTCCAGTAGTCGAGCCGTTTGGGCCAAAAGCAGGGTAGGGCACGAAGTACGTCCGCGAGTGGGATGTGGTGCTGAAAGAAGTGAGATTCGTTGGCATCATGCCGATCGCCTTGTTGGGCTGGCAGGGTCCGTTCGGTATGTCGGATCCGCACTCGCCATAGCTCGGACTGAAGGGGAGACCGCTCGACCAGTTCAAAGACGGGCTTAGCTGGTATCCGCTGACGAAGTAATTCGCCCAATTTGGAACGCCGCTCAAAAATTTCTGGTTGCGGCCAAAAGGCAGATTGTAGTTCCCATAAAGCTGGAACTCCTGCTCACGCAAATCGTCGTTTCTTCCGTACATGACCTTCCTGTTGATCTCGTCGTAATCGTTGTTTCCGTAGTTGAACGCCCTCTGCCACGAATACCTTGCGGTAAACTGCAAACCCTGGGTGAAGCGCTTATCCACTGTCGCCTGCAGGGCATTGTAATGACTGTCGAATCCGTCGTGGTAGTACGTCAGGTCCTGGGTCCAGCCGTACTGGGCATAGTAGTGCCGGAGATAGTTGGTGTTGCTGGTCTGCGGTTTGCGAAGCCGTAGGGAGCGTGGAAGGGGCACTTGGATTCCAGCAAAGCGCTTGACCGTTCACGCTTTGGCTCGCCGGAATGCAGGCGGCGGCGCGCATTAAGATTAACCGTCTGCCCATCGCCGGCAAACGTATGGCTGCCCTTGTTGCCGACGTAGGCAAGTGTCGCGGACACGCGAGCTGGTCAGTTGCCGCTGGACGCTTAAATTCCATGCATCCACGGTGGGCAAAAGCTGGGGGTTCCCGCGGACTTTGGCACTCAGGCCATTCGGGATCGGGATTTGGCCGTTGGCAGGGAATAGCGGGAAAGACGAAGGGCGCAGGACCTGTGGAGAGATTGAACGCGGCGGTATTCGCGCCCGCGTTGGTGAGGTTTTGATTGGCGAGCACGGGGAGATTCTGGGTCACCACGTGACCGAAGTTCGTTCCGAAGACGCCAATGTCGAAGCTTCTTCCATAGCCCATGCGCATCACCGTTCTGGGATCGAGCTGGTAGGTGACGCCGACACGCGGAGCAATATTCTTGAAGTCCTTATGAACATTCATGGCGGTGTTGAATGGCCCGTAACCCGCAACGCGGAAGTGCACCGGTCGTTGAGGTCGGCGAAGCCGCCCTGCCCTTCGCCGTTGACCGTCTCAGGGAAGTAGATCTCCCAACGAACACCCAGGTTGAGGGTCAAACGGGGAGTAACACGCCAGTTGTCCTGCACGTAACTGAAGACAATCTTCTGCGATTCCTTTGCGTTTGTTGAGGTGCTCACATATCGGTAGAAATTGGTGACATCGCCCAAGAGAAAGCTCGCCAGGCCCAGCCCTCCGGGAGTGCTCAGCGACGTATTCTCGGTGTCGGTGGCGCTGAACGTTACCTCGCCGGCTCGATTGCTATCGCTTGGGACGCGCAGATTTCGCGCATAGCGCAGATCCGCGCCGAATCTGACGTTGTGATTGCCCATGATTTTGGTCCAGTTATTCACCACCTGATACTGGTCCTCGGTCTCCAGCAGATGGCAGTTGCAGGCGTTTACCTGCAGACTCGAACCGAAACTTGACAATCCGTCGCCGCTCCCTCCGCTTGTATTGTTCATGAAGAAACCAGGAGCGCCGGCGGTGAAGGTCGTACCTGTATTGAGTCCTGGGATGCCTGCCATGGTGGCCAGGTCCTGCGTGCCATCGTATTTTTCCGTGGAGACGTGATAGCGCAGGTATCCCAGACGGAAGTCGGTGAGAAACTTGGGATTCAACCCGATATCCATGCCTGCGACCGCGCTCTGGTTGCGGCCAGCTTGCGGAACCTCCAAAGTTGTTCGTGATGGACGAAAATCCCGAGCCGCCCGCTGCTCCAAAAATGGTACTGGCCGAGTTTGCGTTGGAAAAATAGCTGTAGCGGCCAAAGGCATGCACTGCCTCGCGAACCTCGTAGTCGACGCGCACATCGAACTGGTTCTGGTTGGTGGCCCCGGTGCCCCCCGCATTGTAGTTATTGGCGGTGCCCGCCTGCGTACCCGGCGAATTGGGCAGCGGAATCAGCTTGAGGAGGTAAAGCGCCTGGGAAGAAAGATACTGGCTGGGGATGAAGTTGTTCACAAAAGGCGCCGGTCCAGTGTGAGGATTAACCACACGGGGATTGTAGATCTGGCCCTGCAGCGCCCCGCGGCCAGCCAGGAATTCGCTCAGATCGCATCCATTCCCGGAGAGACATGAATTGTGAGCAAGGGCCGTCGGAACGGTTTCTTGTAGCGGAAGCTCCATTCCGTTGCCGGACGCCCTGGTAGTCGCCGAAGAAGAATAATTTGTTCTTCAGAATCGGCCCACCCAGCGACCCTCCAAATTGGCTGTAGAGCGCCGGCGGAGTCAAGCGAGTAGACAACGCGGAATAGGGCGCGAACTGGTTATACGGGTTTCGTGCCAGCTGGGCCCCGCTTCGCCGGTAGTCGAATGCGTCCCCATGGAAGTTCGTTGGTTCCCGACTTGGTTTGTGCGCTCACCACCGCGGCGACCGACTGGCCGAATTCCGCATCGTAGCTTTGCGTGGAGATTTTGGCCTCCCCAATTGCGTCCAGCGGCGGATTGATGACGATCTGGCCCAAAATCGGATCCTGGTTCGAGGCGCCATCGAGCAGATACCCAACACCAGCGAAGAACTGCCCCTGGATGTTGACCGTCGGGCTGCCCTGCGAGTCCTCGGCGTTGTTCTGCGTCCATCCCATGGCCTGGGCTCCCGGAATCAGCAGTTGAAGGCTGGCAAAGTTGCGCCCCTGGATAGGCAGGTCGGAAATGGATCTTTGGTTGAAGACGGTCCCGACGTCCGCGCGATCGGTTTGCAGCTGGGGTGCCGCGGTAGTAACAGTGACGCTTTCGGTGGCGACTGCCGACACTGAGTTGCAGGTCGACCTTGGGCGAAGTGTCGGCTGAGACCTGAATTCCACGGTTCTCCACGCGGGCTGAACCCGGCGGCGGACGCCTTGACGTCATAAACGTCTGGAATCAGATTCGGGACCGTGTACTCGCCCGACTGATTGGAGGTCACCTGAACCGATGTTCCCTTGCTCTCGTCGGTTACGGTGATGGTGGCGTTGGGGATGGCGGCGCCCGTTTTATCGGTTATCGTACCGTAGACCGATCCATAGATTGCCTGGGCTTGGGCGGTGCGCGTCCACCCACAGGCGCAGGCGACCACCGCTGCCAGCAGAACAAGTCCGAATACCCTCTCGCTTCGCTTCTTCATCACGCCTCCAAAAATTAGGGTTGCAAGCGGCCATCTTCTCTTGATCTTTGCCGCCATGACGGGAACAGGTTATTTGAATCCCGTTGAGTGGATTGGTTTTAAGGAACAACCGGAGAGGCCACCAAAATTCAACTGGTTCCATCCGGATGGCTTCCCGACACGCCCGCTATCCTAGGCTTCGGGTTGGAGGGCCGGAAGTAACATACTGTGTTGTACAGTACAAAACCGAAATTCCTTGGTTTCCCACGTGGAAGAGACTCCCCGACCGTGAGCCGCAAACTGCCGTACCGCCATGAAATGCGCCCTTGACATACGCTATGTAGGCAGTGTGTACTTTTTCCGTAAAGTAACGGTCTTTCGGTATACGTTTAGACTCTCGGTTAGTAGTGAATTTGAAGCCGCATCCCGAAATGCGGGAGATCCGGGTGCGCGCTATTTTCAAAGCTTGCGTTGGCGGTTCCGCAAGCGCCATTCTGAAGGTCGATAGTCTTGAGATTCCGAACCGGCCAGCTTTGCTCGTCGTCGGTTTCAGGCGAATCGAAAACGATTGATCACCAACCGTCGGATCTGCGCGACGTCAGTTGGGAAACCGATGAAATCAGTGGTCGAACCGCCGAATCGCAAAGTTGAGTCACCCCCCTTTTTCGCGGAAGATGCGCAGAAGGTTGAAACGGTCCTCCAGGAACTCGACAAAATTCTCACCAGCCGATACTTCCGGAGCGCGGCGCGTAGTCGGCAATTCCTCGAGTATGTGGTGCGACAAAAGATTAGCGGGCACGTTGAGAACCTGAAAGAGCGGACCATTGGAACCGATGTCTTTCAACGATCGCCAGACTATGCGACCGGGGATGATCCGGTGGTTCGGGTCCAGGCCGGCGAGGTCCGCCGCAGGCTCGAGCAGTACTATCAGACAGCCCCGGGAGACTCCCTGGTATCGATCAGGCTCCCGGTCGGGTCCTACTCGCCAGTCTTTCAATGGTCGTCCGGCGAGGCATCCGCGGTTCTAACAGAAGTCCCGCGCGCGGCGCCCGCGCCGGCACTGCCCGAGGCGCCGTCAGCGCCCGCACTTCCTCCTCAGCCGACCAAACGCCGTGCCAGGCCCTGGCTGATCGCGGCAATCTGTGTGGCGTTGGCCTCGGCGTTGGGGGCCGGCTCTATAATTCTTCAGCGCGCGGCGCACAAGACGACGACGCTGGAAGAGTTCTGGAGCCCAGTCTTTGCGAGCCAGCAACCCGTCATGATCTGTGTTGCGAAACCTGTCGTCTACCGGCCTTCTCCAGAGTTGTATGGGAGGTACTCTCGGACCCATCCAGGTACTTTCCAGACGCAAGTTGAAAGATACAATAATCCGCTTCCCCTCGACCCAAAGGAAAGACTTGTCTGGGGTGACATTACACCTTCTGCGGAGTTCGGAGTCGACCTTGGAGACGCGTACGCCGGCGTAAGTTTATCCGGCCTGTTCGGCAAGATCGGCAAACCGAGCCAAGTAAGGATTGGATCGAATTACTCGTTCGCGGATTTGCGCAACTCCCCCGCTGTGGTGGTGGGCGCCTTCAACAACCGCTGGACCATGCAGCTGACGGCAAATCTCCACTTCGCGTTTGTTGACAAGGATGGAAAATTCACCATCCAGGAACAGGCGCCAGGCGGTCGCGTTTGGACGCAATACACCGAAAATTCGGCGGGAGAGACTAGCGATTTTGCCATCGTGAGTCGTCTCCTGGATTCGAAAACCGGTCAATTCACTGTAGCCGTGGCGGGAGTCAGTGGCTCCGGAACACAAGCGGCGGCCGAATTCGTATCGAATCCCGAATATCTGGAGAAAGGTCTTCGCAACGCTCCCGCAGGCTGGCAAAAGAGGAATTTGGAGCTCGTTCTGCAAACGACGATTACAGACAACCTCGCCGGCCCACCGCGTGTCGTGGCTGCCTACTATTGGTAGCGAAATTTCTAACCAGGCTGACACGATACGCCGTGATCGAATCCTGAGGTCATTCAGGCGTTCTCCCGAGGTACCCAATCGCAAGGTGAACCTATGATGCGTGCTCCCAAGTTGCCATACACTGTCTCCATTCTCATCGGATTGTCGTTGGGCGTGGCTTGCCTCGCTGGAACGTTGGTGACCGCCGCGAATGGACAAAACGTGAATCCGGTATCCGAAGCCGAGGTTCTGGTGAAACATGGAAAGCTCGACCAGGCTCTTGAACTACTCAATCCGCTCAGTTCAACCGATCCGGAGCCCAAGGGAGCCGAATATCTGCGGGGACTTGTTCTCTATCAAAAGGGTGACCTTGCTAACGCGGCAACTGCTTTCGCAAAGGCGGCTACGCAGGATCCAAGCGATCTGGAAGCAATGAAGATGGAAGGCGCGAGCCTGTTTCGCCTGGGCCGGGCCGGGGAAGCGATTCCTTTACTCGAGAAGGCGCAAAGTGCCTCGCAACAGGTGAATGTCGATCCGCAGTACGTCCTGGGGCTCTGTTATATCGATACCAATCGGTATGACGATGCCCGCCATGCCTTTGCCGCCCAGTACGATTTCCCGCCGGATTCGGCGCCGGCGTATCTGTTGGAAGGACGCATGCTATTGCGCCGCGGATTTCTTCCTCCCGCGGAAAAGGCGACTCGCAAGGCGTTGGAACTCAAACCGGATCTACCCTTGGCGCACTTCCAGCTGGGTCAAATCGCCCTGGCCCATAACGACCTTGCGGAGGCGGTTTCGCAGTTCACCGCGGAACGCAATTTTAATCCCATGTTTGGCACCGTCTATGATCGGCTGGGAGACGCCTACCTGCGCGGCGGCGACTACCGCAACGCTCAGAAATCACTGGATCGCGCTGTCCTTCTCGAACCCACCCTGAACATCCCTTACATTCTGCTGGGTAAAGTGATGTTGGAGCAGGACGACGCCCTCATGGCGACGATGTACTTGAAGCATGCAATCGATATCGACGATAAGAACTCGATGGCACATGCATTGCTCGGGCGAGCGTATCGTTCTTTGGGCCGCACAGAGGACGCAGTGGCTGAGCTTCGAACCGCGGCAAAACTTCAGGAAACCGAGGCGCCGGCGTTAGAGCAACCCAAGTAAGTTCTATACTTCCGGAAGATCGCTGAATCCGGAAGATCGACCGTCCCGCAATAGCGCTTTTGTCGGGCTCCTTGGAGAGAGCATTCGAACGCAAGTTGCTTCATCGATGATGATGGAGAAACTCTGAAGACAGTTTCCACGGGTTCCCTACCCCCCAACACGCAGGCCGGCATGACGGTTGTTCCACCGCTCACCACTCTCGCTGTGCTGTTCCTCGCAAACAGCGGCTTTCTCCTGGCCGCCAGCCCACATTCACGGCAACCCTATCCAGCCACAATCGATCATGCTCAACCGGCCTGGTACATCGACGTTGCCGCCGAGGCGGGCATCACCGTTCGAAACGTTAACGGCAGCGTCGAGTCAAAGCGCTACATCATCGAGTCCACCGGTTCCGGCGTGGCCATCATCGACTATGACCGCGATGGCTGGCCCGACATCTTCCTCGTCAACGGATCGACCCTGCCAGGTACCAAGCTGCCGGATCCAGCCCACCAACCACCTCTTTCATAACAATCACGACGGCACCTTCACCGACGTAACAGCGAAGGCCGGCCTCGTCTCTACCGGATGGGGTCAGGGAGTCGTGCGTCGGAGACTACGACAATGACGGCTTCGACGACATCTACGTCACTGGCTATGGAAAAATCGCCTCTTTCACAATCAAGGTAATGGCACGTTCCTCGAAGTGGCCGAACAGTCCGGAGTGGCCGGATCCGGAAAGGAATGGGGTACCGGCTGCGCTTTCGTCGATTATGACCGCGACGGCAAGCTGGACCTCGCCGTGGCTAACTACGTCCATTTCGATCTTGCCAAAACGCCCGCTCCGGGCCAGGCCGCGGTATGCATCTGGAAGGGCGTTCCGGTGATGTGCGGGCCGCGCGGCCTGGCGAGCGCACCGAACATCCTTTACCACAACCTCGGCGGAGGGAAAGTTTGAAGACGTCAGTAAGCCCAGCGGCATTCGAGCATACGAGCGGCACACTACTGTTTCTCCGTAACCACCCTCGACTACGACGATGACGGGTGGCCCGACCTCTACATCGCCTGCGACTCCACGCCGTCCATCCTCTATCGCAACAACCACGACGGCACATTCACCGATGCCGGCGCCGATTCCTCGGCGTAGCGTTCAACGAAGATGGCCGAGAACAGGCCGGGATGGGGTCTACCGCGGCCGACTACGACGGAGACGGCAATCTGGACATCTTCAAGACCAACTTCTCCGACGACACCTCAACCCTCTACCACAACAATGGCGATGGCACCTTCACCGACACGACGTTCGCCGCCGGCCTCGGAATCAATACGGACGCACTCGGTTGGGGCGTGGCTTTGCAGATGTCGACAACGACGGCTGGCCCGATCTGCTGGTTGTCAACGGGCACGTGTATCCAGAAGTCGACTCCGCGGGCCTGGGTACGAGCTATCGCGAGCCCCGTTTCCTCTACTACAACCTCGGAAACGGCAAGTTCAAAGACCTCAGTAAGTCTGCCGGACCGGGGCTCACCGAACCGCGATCGAGTCGGGGCATGGCGATCGCCGATCTATTCAACGATGGCCGTCTTGAAGCGGTAATCAACAACTCTCAGCGACTTTCCTATGCTGCTGGTAAACATGGCCAGCAATCAGAATCACTGGCTGGGCCTGCGCCTGATTGGCACTGTCTCGAATCGCGATGCTATCGGGGCGCGCGCAACCCTCCATGGTGCCACGCGGGTTTGGGTCGATGAAGTTCGCAGCGGCTCCAGCTTCAACTCCTCCAACGATCTGCGTTTGCACTTTGGTCTCGGTACTTCGCCACAACTCATCTCGATCGAGGTCCGCTGGCCTAATGGCAGCGATGAAACCTTTGCCGCCCCGGCAAGGTTGGACCATTTCATTGAATTAACCGAAGGCGCCGGGCGCAAGTAAATTTCTGCAGGCGTCACTCAACGGATCGAGGACGCCATCTGCCAGATTGCCCCGATGCTGAGAAATACGGCCTACTTGCAGCCAGCCTCAAAACACAGGTTCTTGCTGAAGAACGGCATCACGTGATTTTGAAAACGGTCAGCCACCGCACTGGTGTGCGTGCCTGAGTAAATTTCAAAGCTGTTCGCTAATCCATACTTGTCGAAGACGTCGTGCAGCTTGCCGGCGTCAACGCGCAAGCCGTCCTGGTCGCCGACATCCATAGCGATGGCGCGATACTGCTTAAGATTTCCAATGTACTGATCCACAAAAGCCAGCGGCGCGTTTGCCGCCCATTTCGCGAGGATGTCCGGTTGGGGAACACCATCCTTCAGCGGCAGGTCGAGGTAGAGCGGAGGATTCCCAGGATCGGGTGACCAGGCCGCCGCCGAGGCAAGCTGAGCGCCGAGGAAGAACGGTAGGCTCGACGTATCCGCCGGGGTTTTTGCCGCGGCTACCGCCTTTTCGAGTTCAGGATTCGCGGGACCGGCCGGCCGGGCAGACATGCAGCATGGACTCATGATGTAAAGGCTTCCGAACACGTCCGGGTGCTTCATGCCAATGCGGGAGGCGCCGTAACCACCCATCGAATGGCCAACCAAACCGCGGCTCATGCGATCCGGGATGGTCCGGTAATGCGCATCGATATACGCAACCAAGTCATGCGAGATGAACTTCTCAAAGTCGCCGGTGGTGACCGAACTCGAGTACATGGACCCGTTGTGAACGGTCTTCGAGTCGGGCAGAACGACGATCATCTCTTTGGCGCCCTGCGCAAAGGCGCCTTCGATGGTCTGCGGCACGTGGATTTCGTGGGTCCACTGCTCGGCGCCGATGGAGTAACCATGCAGCGCATAGACAACTGGATACCGCCGGTGTTTGTCTTTCTGGTAGCCAGGCGGCAGGAAGACAAACACGTCGCGGTCGACAGCGTCTCCTTCCAGGTTGCCCTCCAGAGCTGTACCGTGCACCTTGATGTGCTCGAGCATCACCGGCTTTGCGCCCGGCAATGACCGGAGGAACCTGGGTCTGCACCTGAGCCGCAAGCCCTGGCCCCATTGCAACAGCCACTGAAAGCGTCATTCCGTAAAGAAGTTTCTTTGTCCTCATCGGCGTCCTCTCTGGAAACACACAGCTACTTCACCACGGGTCGATCTTCCTGATTTCTGAGTCGAGGATGGCTATGCGCAGCCCCTGTCACGGCTCCATCGAGATGACGGTCACCGACTTTGGCTCAACCGTCATTGCCAGCCTGCCGCCTATTACCTTTGCCGAGACCGGCTTCGGCACAACCGTGTTGGGTGCCGCGAACGTGTTTACGCTGTCGACGGCAGAAGCAGTCAGAGTCTCTCCCTGCGCCGACTTGACCGTGATACCGGTAATCTGCGCATCGATTTCGACTGGCTTTTCGGGATCAAGGTTGGTGATTTCGAGCCAAAGCTTGCCCGACGCGTCTTTGGCAGCGAGAGCATCCACCCGCGGCAGGCTGATGCTGCCCTGGGTGTAGGCACCGGCGTCAAAGGCCACCGGAATAAACGTCGCGTCCTGAAACGGAACATACAATTTGTATACGTAGTAGGTCGGAGTAAGAACCATCTTCTCCTTGTCCGTCAGGATCATCGACTGCAGCACGTTAATCATCTGGGCGATGTTTGCCATGCGCACGCGGCCGGCATGCCGGGCGAAGATGTTCAGGTTCAGCGATGCCAAAATGGCGTCTCTCAGGCTATTCTGTTGAACCAGGAAGTGCTCATTCGTACCAGGCAGAGGGGCATGCCATGCACCCCATTCGTCTACCACCAGCGCAACCTTCTTCTGCGGGTCGTACTTGTCCATGACGCTCTCCTGCTTGCGCAAGAACTCATCCATGAACAACGTCGACTTCAGCGTCTTACCGTAATCCTCGACGCCGAAGCCTGTCGAAGGCGTCGAAGGTGGCCATCCGTTGGGCACCGTATACCAGTGCAGCGAAAGGCCGTCTATATTCCAGCTCCAGTCGTGATGCTTGCCAGCCCTTCATGATGGTCTCGGTCCACTCGGTCTCAGGCACGCCGGGGCCGACGGCGATTTTAAGCATGTGGTTTGCGCCCTGCTCGGCGGGATTGTCATTCCTGACAAAGTGGCTATAGATCTTCAGCTGGCTCAGATAGTAGTCCGGGGTCATGTTGCCGCCACAGCCCCAACTCTCATTGCCGATGCCGAGGAAGGCGACCTTATAGGGGTCGGGGTGACCATTAGCGGCACGCTCTTTAGCCAGCGCCGTGGGCTGCGCGGCGGTCATGTACTCCAACCATTCGGCCGCTTCCTGCGGAGTTCCGGATCCGACATTGATCGAGACATAGGCCTGGCTGCCGATCTGCTGGATGAAATCCATGAATTCGCTGGTACCGAAGCTGTTTGTATCGACCACATCGCCCCATGCTGCGTTGATCGTTGCCGGCCGCTGTCCGGCTGGGCCGATCCCTTTACGCCAATGGTATTCGTCGCCGAAGCAGCCGCCTGGCCAGCGGACATTGGGCACCTTCAACGCCTGCAGTGCGGTAACGACATCCTTTCGGATGCCGCGCGTATTCGGGATGGCCGAATCCAGTCCAACCCAGATCCCATCATAGAGTCCGTGGCCGAGATTCTCCGCAAACTGGCCGAAGAGATTGCGATCGATCCTGGCTCCGGCCTGGGATGCGTCGATGGACAAATGAGCATCATCGGCAGCCATAAGTGGCAGAGAAACTAGCAGCAGCAGAGACATGCAAAGGATAGACGGAACCCAGCCGAACTTCATGATGACTCCAGGAGCACGCCGCAGATCGACAACTGTGGTTCCCGCTTGCTCCTGAAAAGCAAACAGGCGCGGGGCCAGAGCATCGATTCGTGAAAACGTTCTCTGGAACTTGGAATATACAGAACAACTCAAACTGCGAGCAAATCAAATAAATCGATGAACTTTTGCCCGGCCAATATATCGATCAATGGCAAGCCCGTTGAAGGAATCGCCTCCCCGGGCGGCTACGTTCGCGTAAGGCGTGTGTGGAAACGCGGCGACCGGGTGGAGATGCAGCTGCCGATGCAATTGAGGCTTGAGGCAATCTCGGATAATCCCTCCTGGAGAGCCTTTAGCTATGGGCCTCTCGTTCTGGCTGAAGGCAAAGCTTGATACCTACGGTGATTCGCCCAGGTGAAGGCGGGATTGTTCTGCTGCAGCAGGGGCATCGCGTGGGGGTCGGAGCGGATTCAGACGCTGATCGCTCCGTGATGTGCATCTGGCCAGGATCAACCTGGGCAAGCAAGGCTGAGCACATTGCGGAGTAAGCTCGTCCAAGGGGAGATGTGCATTCAGTGGATGGAGGGTTTTGATCGATGAACCGCAGGACGTTTCTCGCGAGTGGGATATCAATGATCGCGCTATCGCGAATGGCGAAGGCAGCTGGGAGACTCGCAGTTCTTTCAGGGAACCATTCCGGATGGTCCGTTCCTGCCATATTGGGAGTCTCTGAAAGCCTATCGTTGTCCGAATTGGTTTCGGGATGCGAAGTTCGGAATCTGGGCGCATTGGAGCCCGCAGTGTGTCCCCGAACAGGGCGACTGGTACGCGCGGAATATGTACTTACAAGGGACGCGTCAATATGAGTATCACGTCAGTCACTACGGGCACCCGTCGCAGTTCGGATACAAGGACATCTGCCCTCTCTGGAAGGCCGAGAGATGGGATCCCGAGGCGCTGGTGAAACTGTACAAGCGCGCCGGAGCTGAGTACCTGGTTGCGCTGGCTACCCACCACGACAATTTCGATTGTTGGAATTCGAAATATCAGCCTTGGAACTGCGTCAACATCGGTCCTAAGCGCGACATCGTGGGAACGTGGGAGAAGGTCGCCCGCTCGAATGGATTGCGATTTGGCGTGAGCTATCACGGAACACCGCATAGAGTCTGGGACGAGTTTCTACCCGTTCGCTATAAAAGCGACACCACCGGGCCGCTCGCGGGGGTCTCCTTACGATGGCATGCAGACCATCGCTGACGGGAAGGGTAAGTGGTGGGAGGGGATGGACCCTCAAATGATCAATGGAAAACCCCACCTGAAGAACAGTCCTTGCCCGGAGTTCGTTCAGCAATTTCTTCTTCGCGTGCAGGATGTGATCGATAACTACAGCCCCGACATCCTCAATTTCGACGACGGTGCGCAATTCGATTTCGATGCCGGCGGCCCCAAACTCGATTTGAAGGTCTGGCTGGGAATTCCGGATCTGGCGCCGCAAATCATGGCCTACTACTACAACAGAAATGTGCAAGCCCATGGCGGTCACCTGGAAGGAGTGGTTGACCTGAAAGTGGTTCCCGAGCCGGTATGGGGAACTCTGACTCGTGATTTCGAAATGTCCCTTGCTGATAAGCTGCAGGAGAATCCGTGGCAGACGGAGGCGTGCATCGGACACTGGCACTATGATCGGGCTGTGTTTGACAACCATACCTACCAGAAGGCCTCATTCATCATTCCTTTCCTGGTGGATATTGTCAGCAAAAATGGCAATCTACTTCTCAGCATCCCCCTGCCTGGATACGGAGAGCCGGACAGCGATGAGATCGCCTTCCTGGGAGAACTTGCGGACTGGCAGCAGGTGAATTCCGAAGCAATCAAGGGCACGCGCCCCTGGAGCATTTTTGGAGAAGGTCCATCGACTGAAGCCCGGGAGGTTCCCTCTTACCAGCTGTCAAAGATTAAGTTCGACCACACAGACATACGGTTCACTACCAAGGGTGAGATCCTTTACGCCATCGCTCTGGGCTGGCCGGCTGACGGGAAGATCGTGATCAAGTCTCTGGCGGAGAACTCTGCAAACTACCCTCGCCAAATCCGAAAGGTCGAGCTGATCGGTTCGAAGGCCGAGGTGAACTGGAAGCGCGGCGCCCAGGGTCTTGAGATTCAAGTACCCGGCACTCCGCCCTGTAAATATGCATTCTCGATTAGAATTCTTCCCGGCTGAGGTGACATACAGGTTTGAGTCGATACATTGATCCTCGCTCCCCGTCGAAAGTGATTCTTCGACGAGAATTGCTCGTGTTATTGGGTCTGGCGACTCTCACTGGTATTTTCGCCTGCTCGGCATTTGCTGATGCGCCCGCTCATGACAGATCGAGCGGCCTCGTCAGTCAGACCCCATCCGGTGTGGAGATAAAGACAGACGGCTGCCTACTTGCTATACGCCCCATCACGGTAAGTGCGATGCGTGTTCGCTGCGCGAAGGATACGGCGGCCGAGAGCCCAAGTATCGTTCTGCTCAAGCAATCATCCGTGCCGGCATTCAAGGTGTCGCAGGATGCCACAAGCGTTGTCGTTGCGACATCGAGGATGAACGCAGTCTTCGATCGTCCCAGTGGAGCTCTCCACTTTACCGATCACTCGGGAAATACGTTCTTGTCCGAAATTCCCGGTACGCGCGCGGCTGGCCCAGGCAACCGTACAGGGAGAGGCGACGTTTGCGGTGGAACAGGATTTTATCTCCCCACCGGGCGAACACTTGTTCGGAAGTGGAGAATTTCAGGACGGTTTCCTTGACATTCGAGACCTTCCCCGGCGCCTGACTCAGGTCAATAGCCAGATCGCGATTCCTTTTCTGCTGTCGAGCAAGGGTTATGGAATCCTCTGGCACAACTATGGATTGACTGATTTGAATCCCGCGGATGAACGTGTGGTGCTGACGCGATCGTCCGCCGGCAAGGAAACGACGGCGGATGTAACCACCAGCGAAGGCGCGCGACGAGAAGTCCGGCGCGAGGGCGAATTTGTCGGCAGCATGGAGATTCCTCGCGGTGGGCGATATGCCTTCTTGTTAGATGTGGGACAAAAAATGGCCCGCCGGTACCACGTTGAGATCGACGGTAAAGTGGTCATCGACTTCTCCAACTTCTGGCTCCCTCCCACAACAAGCTGGTTTAGCGATGTCTCATGCGGGCCACCATACCATCCGCATCACCGGAGAGCAGGATGACCAGCCGGTTTTGTTCTGGAGGACGAGTGAAGACCGCACCGTATTACGATCTCCCGTGGCGGACGCGATCGATTACGTCGTCTTCGCAGGGCCGACTCCCGATGACGTGATATCGACCTATAGGCAGGTGACGGGTTCGGCGCCATTAATGCCGTTGTGGGCTTATGGCTATATTCACTGCCGTGAGCGGTTCCACTCCAGCCAGGAAATTCTGGATACGGCGGCCGAGTTCAGAAAGCGTGATTTACCCCTCGATCTGCTGGTGCAGGATTGGCAGTACTGGGGCAAGTACGGCTGGAATGCCATGAAATGGGATGAACGGTACTATCCGGATCCCGCGGGTATGATCGACCGTCTTCATGCCATGAACGTAAAGTTGATGGTTTCGGTGTGGTCCAAGATCGATCCGGAGACCGAGGTTGGAAAGCAATTCGCGGAGAAAGGGTATTACATACCGGGAACGCAATGGGTCGACTTCTTCAACCCCGCGGCCGCATCGCTTTATTGGAAGAATTTCAGCGAGCGCATGTTATCGCTCGGGATCGATGCCTGGTGGCAGGACGCCACGGAACCGGAAAACGATGACCTGGCCGGAAGAAGCACGTTTGCTCGGCCCGGGTGAAAAAGTGCGTCTCCTTTTTCCGTTGTTTGTGAGCAAGACCGTTTACGAGGGCCAACGAAAAGATGCGCCCACCAAGCGGGTTTTCATATTGACCCGCAGCGCATTCTTAGGCCAACAACGCTATGCCTCCGCGACCTGGTCGGGCGATATCGGTAACAGTTGGGAGTCTCTAAGAAGGCAAATCACAGCCGGACTCGGTTACACCGCGAGTGGTTTACCGTACTGGACAACGGACGCTGGGGGGTTCTTTCGTCCGGGCCCAAGTCAATATACCGACCCCGCGTATCACGAGCGGTTCCTGAGGTGGTTCCAGTTTGCAACCTTTTCCCCACTGCAGCGTGTCCATGGATTCCAGACGGACACGGAGCCCTGGCGATATGGTGACCAGGTAGAAAGTGAGGTACGTCGTTACCTGGACCTTCGTCAGCAGTTGTTACCCTACATCTATTCTCAGGCAGCTGCCGTCACCTTTCAGGGTTCGACGCTAATGCGTCCCCTGGTGATGGACTTCGCGCATGACGATAAGGCGCTTGCCCAGAAATATGAGTACATGTTTGGTCCGGCCTTCTTGATCTCTCCAGTGGTTGAAGCGGGAGCAGTACGGTGGCCTGTCTACGCGCCCGCCACCGTTGGAGGATGGTACAACTTTTGGACAGGATCCCAGGTACCGCCAGGGACCACCACCGACATCGACGCTCCGCTTGGGCAAATACCTGTGCTTGTCAGAGCAGGGAGCATCGTTCCGATCGGTCCTGTCGAGCAATACGCCGGGGAGAAGCCGCCCAGTGACCTGGAGATCCGCCTCTACCCCGGCGCAGATGGAGACTTCACTCTGTATGAGGATGAAGGCACGAACTACAACTATGAGCAGGGGCTGCGAAGCACGATCCACTTCCACTGGAATGACAAACGGAGAGAGCTTTCGTTAGAACAGCGAAGCGGACAGTTCCCCGGAATGCTGCAGTCCAGGCAATTCAAGGTCGTTGCTGTGGATTCAAGCTTAGTACGCCAGGTTCTATATGCCGGGAGAAAGATAGCGTTGGGATTACCTAAATAGCCAAATCAGGTTTTCGCGGCGGTCGACTTCGATATGTAGCAGCCACTAGCCATGGCTGATAAACCTGCGGCGCGATCAATTCGGTAACCCTGATTTCGTCCGTCTTGCTTGTCTCGAATCTTTTCAGCCCTAGCTTCCGCAAATTAGGACAGCTCTGGCTCAAATCACCTCCGGTTCGCGGCTCATCCCCAGCAACTCCGCCAAGGCATTGGCCTCGGAGTTGCTGAAGCTCAAGTCTCTGCAGACGAGATTAAGACGGACATCGCGGGTCTTACCGGCTGGCAGGGGGAGTGGCACGAATTCGCCCCGATCGAGCTCAGGCTGAATGCGGTACTTCGGCAGCCAGCCAAAGCAAAGCCCGCTGCGAACGGCCGCGATTGCCGATTCGATCGTGCCCACCGGAAGCACGCGCTGTGCGGGAAGGCGCGGCTGGTGCTTCAAGCCCCCGGAAGCCGCGCTTTCGATGGTCACCAGCATGTGCTGCATCAAATCTGAACGCGAGGGTCTACGCCGGATCGCCAGGAGAGGATGATCGCGCCGCACGACTGCAATCATTCCGATCACCAGAATCGGCTTGACGAAAAGCTCGCTTGACATTAAGCCAGTCACGCAAAGCTGAGCGTTGTGCAGGGAGAACTCTGAGTCCGCCGAAAGAAACGTGCCCTGCCGAAGCTTCGGCTTAACGTGGGGAAAACTGCGCGAGAAGCTCGCCAGGATGGCAAACAGGCGGTCGTCGGGAAATATACTGTCTACCGAGAGCCTAACCTCCGACGCGCCGCCCGATGCCATCAAACGCGCGCGCTGCTCGAGTTGATAAAACGCCGCCAAATGGGGTTCCGCATCGGCCAGGAGCACTCTCCCTACCTCGGTCAGATGGGCTTTCCTGCCATGAATCTCGAACAACCGGACCCCTAGCTGATCCTGCAGGCGCCCGATGGCATAACTAATCGTTGATTGAGAGCGGTTGAGCTTTTCGGCGGCGGCCGCAAATCCACCCAACTGAACCACGGTCTGAAGGATCTCCCAGGCATCGAGGGTCGTGTCCATGGCCTCAAGACTACATCGAATAAATCGATGTACTTGGTGGAAAAATGCGACTATTCTTCGAGAATCTCGGTCAAGTACGATGGCCGCTGTTCGGAAAAGCGGTTCCTGCTGGTTAACCTGCCGTGAACCGGGAAACGATTTCCCAGGGGTCCTATTTGATGAAGAGAATTGCAATCGCAATACTTTTGCTTTCGAGCTTCTGCCGTGCACAGAACCCGGACGGATTCGAGCCCGCCTCCACCAATGTGTGGGGAGCAGCGTATCCCCGCGTCGACGCCAGTGGCAGAGCCGAATTCCGGGTGAAGGCCCCGAACGCCACCAAGGTCCAGGTGAATTTCTGGGGAGCGGCGAAGCTGGATATGGCAAAGCAGCCGGATGGATTCTGGACCGCGACGTCCGCACCGCTGGTGCCTGGCTTCCATTACTACACCGTGCTGGTGGACGGCGCGGAATTCAGTGATCCCGCAAGCCATGCTTTCTTCGGCGGCGGCAAAGACGCAAGCGGAATCGAAATCCCTGAACACGGGTCAACGTACTACTTGCCCCAGGATGTTCCCCACGGCGACGTGCATGAGATCTGGTATTTCTCTAAAGTTACCGGGAGCTGGAGGCACGCCCTCGTCTACACGCCGGCGGACTACGATACGCAGTCGAAGAAGCGGTATCCCGTACTCTATCTTCAGCACGGCGGAGGCGAAGATGAGACGGGCTGGATCCGGCAGGGCCATGCCAACTTCATCCTCGACAACCTGATCGCAAGTGGAAGCGCGAAGCCGATGATCATCGTGATGGCCTACGGCTATGCCAAGCGCGCCGGCCATCCCGATCCCGACTTGACCGGGAAACCCTTCGGGTCGCCGGAGATGATGAAGGCGATGCAGGAGATGGCCGCGGCTTTTGAAGACGATATGACACAGGCGCTGATTCCATTTGTTGATTCGCATTTCCGGACGCTGGCGGATCGCGATCATCGCGCCATGGCCGGTCTGTCGATGGGCGGCATGCAAACTTTCCAGGTGACCTTCGATCATCTGGACCTGTTCTCGTATATTGGAGGATTCAGTGGTGCTGCTGGGCCAATGGTGCTGGGCAACCGGGCGCTCGATCCGAAAACGGACCTGAATGGGGAGCTCGCCGATCCGGCCGCCTTTGCCAAGCGCGTGCATCTGCTGTGGCTGGGGGTTGGAACCGATGAGCCGGCGATGATGAAGGCTGGGTTGGAGCGGCTGAACACATCCCTGGATGAAGCGCACGTCAAGCATGTATTTTACGAATCGCCCGGTACTTCGCACGAGTGGCAGACGTGGCGCCGAGACCTGAAGGAATTTGCGCCGAGGCTTTTCCAGTGATTGGCTCATTAGCGCGGCGCGAGAACATGGATGGAGAGGAAAGTGAAGTGGGCTAATTTTCTAATCCAAATCGGCGTGTTGTGGTTGATGACGTTGGGTATGTTCAATTGCCTGGGCCAGCAAGCGCCTGCCGGCGAAAGTAAGAGGCAGTCTGCGCTGGCGTTCGAGCAGGAGGGCAAGGTCGCCGAAGCCGAAGCCGCGTGGAGAGCGCTGCTAAGCAGCCGACCGAACGACGCTGAAGCTTATGCGCATCTTGGTCTCCTGGAGGCGCGCCAGGAGCATTACAAGGAGGCCATCGTCCTTTACCGCAAGGCCCTGAGCTTCAACCCGAAGATGCCGAACTTAACCTTCAACCTTGGTCTTTCCTACTTCAAGGATGGGGATCTCCCGGCGGCAATCCAGACCTTTGAACCTTTGCTCAAAAGCGAGCCCCCCTCCTCTCCGAAAGCGCTTCAACTGGTCACCCTGATTGGGCTGGCGCATTACGGAATGGGTGAGTACGCAGCTGCGGTTCCGTATTTGAAGCAGGCTACGGCCGCCGATGCTGGGAACCTTCCTTTTCGGATGACGCTTGCCCAAAGCTGTCTACGGTCCAAGCAGTACCAGTGTGTTCTCGACGTTTACCGTGAGATCCTCAGGTTAAATGCCGAGTCGGCCGAAGCGGATATGCTCGCGGGGGAAGCATACGACGAGTTGAAGAACGATGCTGGAGCCATTGCAGAGTTTCAGGCTGCGGTGAAGGCTGATCCCACGGCGCCGGATGTGCATTTCGGATATGGCTACCTGCTTTGGAGGTTATTGCGATTCGACGAAGCGGAAAAAGCATTCCAGTCTGAGCTCGAAAACAACCCGGAACATGCTCTGGCGTTAGCCTATCTTGGCGATACGGAGATACGGCTCAAACATTCCGACCAAGCGGTGCCCCACCTCGAGCACGCTGTCCGGATCCAACCGTCGGTCACCATTGCTCATCTCGACCTGGGAATTATCTACGAAGGCCAGGGACGCAAGGATGACGCTGTGCGGGAACTTAAGACAGCGGAGAGGCTCAGCCCCGACGACCCGTCGATTCATTGGCGTCTTGGACGGTTTTATGAATCCATGGGTCAAAAGGCGGAAGCGAAGGACGAATTTGATAAGACGCGCAACATGCAGCAGGCGAAGGAACAATCACTGCGAGAGCAGATGCACCAGGTCGAAGGGCACAAAGTCGATGTCGAGCCTAAATGACTTGGCGACAGGAAAGCAGCCCTCCGATTTAGTGCCGGAATCGAAGAAAACAGCAGGTCCCTCCACTGCGCTACGCTCCGGTCGGGATGACAATTCTTTTGGGAGCCGGGGTGGTACCCGAGAAGAATTGTCATCCCGACCGGAGCGTAGCGCAGTGGAGGGACCTGCTGTTTTCACTAAATCGGTGAATGGTCGGAGTTTTGCCGCCGCCTGTTCAATCGTACTGTCATCTTCTTATCCAGAAAGCAATGTAGTTATCGTTTTCCCTTGACAATCAGCCTCGGTTCAAAACACCCTTTTACTGGTGCGTTTTTTGGTACTTATAAGTCGCTTTGCTAACGAATAGCAGGCTAACCGAAAGTGCCGGAGTTTCTGATGAGTTTAGAAGTGGTTACGGTGATGCATTCCGATAAGGCCCCTGCCGACGTTGCGAAGCAACGAGAGGAACTGGTGCGCCGTGTGGCCTCGAGCGTCACCTTTGAAAAATCACCGCGGCTCCGGGCATTCTTCCTGCACGTGTGCCGATGCGCCCGCGAGAACAAGTCTGAAGAAGCAACAGAACCGCAGATCGCTATTTACGTCTACGGCCGTCAGCCCGGCTACAACCCAAACGAGGACAACATTGTTCGCTCCCAGGCCCGCGTGCTGCGGATGAAGCTGGAGCACCATTTCGCCAACGAAGGCAAGGACGAGCCCGTTGTTAGTAGATTTCGATCCGATTGCCGACGCTGGTTCGGCAGCGGTGGACGTCCGCGTATTCAAGGACGTGCGCCCTGCTGCGGACGGCAAAGTCCACCTTGATTTTCGGTCGGTGCGGGAACGGGCTTTCGTGAGTGCGTTGGAACTGACGCCGGGCACGCCGGGAAAATTAAAGCCAATCCGGATTTGCGTTCAGCGCAAGGATTTTGTAGATGCCAATGGCTTACGCTGGAGCGGGGACAAGGACTTCATCGACGGGCATACCTACACTTATGAAAATCCCGAGGCGGGACCGAGAACCCCGGCTCTCTACAGCGCTGAGCGCCACGGTAATTTCAGCTACGCGATTCCCGTTGCAGCCGGAAGCTATACCGTAAGGCTCCACTTCCTTGAGTCATTCTTCAGCCCTTTGATTCCAGCCGCAACCTGCCAGGGTGTCGGCTGCAGAGTCTTCGATGTCACCTGCAATGGCGTCCTGCTGCTGCAGGATTTCGATATCGTTCAGGCCGCCCATGGGGCGTTCCAGCCTGTAGTCCGTGAATTTCACGGTCTGCATCCCAACGGACAGGGAAAGCTTCTGCTTTCTTTCTCGCCGAAGGTAAACTACGCGGAGATCAGGGCCATAGAAGTCATCGACGAAGCGCAGTAGCGAAGGCGAGATGACGACTGGTTCCGCCGCGGTACTCTTCCGTCCGTCCGTACCCCATTGCTGAAAACTGGGATCTCAATTCTCGCCACTTACTTCCTAAAACTAAGAGCTTATGAAATTTGGGAGAGATGCGTCACGGTTTATGGTTCTTCGCCTAATCTTCGCGTGACTCACGGTGCATTTCCCGTGGTCACACCGTGACACCCCTTCACAGGGGTTTCCCAGGGCGGCTTAGATTCTTCGCGGTCAATGAATACATCGTTAGACAGCACTGAAACAAAGTCCGTCCTGAGGTCGCGGGGGCGGTCGTGTGTATGTAGCTGTCTCGAAAAAATTCCACGAAAGAGCGGTTCTTTAGGAGGACAAGTGAAATCAGCCGGTGTTGGAAAACGCATCCATTTCATGCTTCGAGTACCCATGTTGTTTATTCTCTGGCTTGTTTTGCTGGGCACCGTAGCATACGGCCAGGGAACCGCCACCATTGTAGGGACGGTGACGGATCCAACGGGCGCCGTTGTTCCGAATGCCAAGATCACGATTACGGATCAGGACAACGGATTCGTCCGTACCGACACGTCCAACACCACGGGCAACTACAGCGCCCCCGAACTTCCCCCCGGACACTACCAGGTCAAGGTAGAGGCCCAGGGCTTCAAAACGCTGGAGCAGAAGGACATCACGCTGGATGTGGGGGTCACCGTCCGGGTAAATGCCAGCCTCCAAGTCGGTACCGTGGGACAAAGCGTCACCGTTGAGGCCAACGCGATCCAGGTTCAGGCGGACACCAGCGAGATCAGCCAGACCATCACCAGCAACCAGATCGAGAATCTCGCCACCAACGGACGCAACGTGCTCCAGCTCACGACCCTGGTGCCCGGCGCGTCCTCCAACATGCCGGATTTCGATTCCCCCGGGGCGCAGTTCCAGAACCGGAACATTTATTTCAACGGCATGCGGCAGGACGCCAACAACTGGCTCATCGACGGCGGCGAGGCCTATGATCGTGGCGGCGGCGGCATTCTGCTGGTATCTCCCTCCCAGGATGCGCTTCAGGAAATGACTATCGCCACCAGCAACTATGCCGCGGACCTGGGCAACTCGTCCGGCGGCATGGTCAGCATGTCGGTCAAGAGCGGCACCAGGAGGTTCCACGGAAGCGCCTGGGAGTATGTCCGCAACGACGCCCTGGACGCTTACTCCTACTTGTCGAAACAGGTGGCGAACCCGACCAAACCGGAACTCCGCTACAACACGTTCGGATTCAACCTGGGCGGGCCGGTGGAGTTCAAGTCCAGCAACCCCAAGACCTTCTTCTTCTATAACCAGGAATGGCGGAGGGAGATCAACGGCGGCAGTATTTTCAACCAGGTGCCGACCGCGGCACAGTTAGGCGGCAACATGACCGGGCTGGGCACCATCTACGTGCCCAATACGACCGACCCGGCGGCAATCGCAAAGTTCGCCGCCGTCGGGTTGAAGCCAGGCCAGGCCTTTCCCAACAACACGATTCCGGCGAGCCTTATCGATGCCAATGCCGCCAACCTATATTAAGGCCGGTTATTTCCTGCCGCCCAACGCTTCGGATGGGGTTCACTACTTTTCCTCGGCCAACACCGACACCTACTACCACGAGGAAGTTGCCCGGGTCGATCACCAGTTCAACGAGAAGTACACCATATTCGGCCAGCCTGATCTATGATTCGCTCAGCCAGCAGGCGCCGATCGTGGCCTGGACCGGCAACACTTTCCCCACCATCGGATCGCTCGAAAACGTTCCTTCCTGGGCGGGTGTTGTCCACCTCACCATGAACCTCCGCCCCAACCTGCTGAACGAAGCTGCGTTCAACGACGAACGGCAACAACATCACCATTGCCAACACCGGCCTTTGGAAGACGCCGAGCGGCTTTGTTACGACGCCGATCTTCCCTGGGGCCAACACCATCGATAAGATCCCGGGAATCGATGTCAGTAGCCCGTACAACGTAAACATGGACAACGGAAATTGGCCGTGGACGAATACGTGGCGCAGCTACCAGGGCAAGGACGATCTCTCCTGGACCCATGGCGCGCATAACTTCAAGTTTGGCTTTGCATGGTTGCACGGCGCATAAGAACCAGAAGATCTTCGAAGACACCGCCGGAACGTACAAATTCGATGGGACAGCCACCGCAGCCAGCACCGGCGGTCAAGGCACCCCTGGCGTCGGGCTGGCGGATTTCCTGCTCGGCGATTCCAGCAATTTCAGCCAGGGCGAGTTGCAGGATTTCGTCTCCATCGCCTTCAATACAATCGATGTCTATGGCCTGGACAATTGGCGTGTCAACAAACGGCTGACGCTCAATCTGGGCCTCCGTTGGGAAGGTCTGCCCCACGCCTATGACACCAACAACCGCGCGTCGAATTTCTACCCCAACCTCTATAACCCGGCGGATGCGGCGGAGTTCACCTCCCCGACCAGCGGCGCTTTGAACACCAGCGGCCCGGGATTCACCACCGTTCCCGGGGTTAAACTCTCGAACGTCCCGTTCTACCTGAATGGAGTGGGCCTGGCGGGACGAAACGGAATTCCGAAGGGTCTGGTTGAGAACCACTAGCTTACCTTCGCTCCGCGGCTCGGATTTGCCTACGATGTGTATGGCAGACGGGAAGACCATTCTGCGCGGCGGATTCGGGATTTTCTACGAACGCAACGGCGGCAACGAAGAGTACAACATGGGCGCCAACGTGCCATTCAGCAACAGCGGCGCCACCATCTACCCCTACCTGGATACCGCGACGACGTCATGGACCACCGGGACGAGCGCCGGAAAATCACCCACCACGCCGCAAGGCATCACAGGCATACAACAGAAGTACCCGCTTACCGCGGTGTATCAGTTCAACTTGGGAATGCAGCAACAGGTGCGAAACAATATGGTGTTCACGCATTGGTTATGTGGGCAACACTTCTGTTCACTTGTCGCAGACAGCCGACATCAACACCGTGCCGGCGAACGATCCGAACCGTATTCACATTTGCGGCGGCAATTGCGGCGCCACCGGCGGCTACAATGCCAACTATGACCGGCCTTATCTGGGCTTTTCGGGCGTCAACATGGTCCTGAAATCAAGGCAACGCCCACTACGATGGACTGCAGGCCACTTTCCGGGCCACAGCGTGGCATAACCTCACCATGGGCGCTGCGTATACCTTCTCCCACGCCTGGGATGTGATCGATGCCCAACTCTTCAACAATCTCGACGATCCAATGAACCCGGGTTACCAGTACGGGACAGCCGGCTTCGACCGGCGGAATATCGCGGTCGTCAACTTTGACTACAACGTGCCACTCTTCCAGAATTCGCACGGGCTTAACCAAGGCCCTGGCGGGAGGATGGGCATTCTCCGGCGTGGCGCTCATGCAGTCGGGAAATCCGCTGAGCGTCAATGCAGCCAACGACAATCTCGGCTTCGGCGGCGGCACCACCAACCATGCCGACAAGGTGGGGACGATCACTTATCCGCATACCTTTAAGCAGTGGTTCAGTCCCAACGCGTTCGCTCAGCCGGCTCCGCTCACGTGGGGCAATTCGCCCAAGAACATCGTGAAAGGACCTGGCCGCGACAACTGGAACCTGTCTTTGTACAAGGACTTCCACATCAAAGAAAGTATGGGGCTCCAGTTCCGGGCGGAGACGTTCAACACCTGGAACCATACCCAATTCACCGGGGTTAACAACTCGGTCCTTACGGGTAACTCTTCCAACCCTTATAACTCCACTGCGGGACAAATCAACGCCATCGCTGATCCGCGTGTCTTCCAACTCGGCGGGAAGATTTATTTCTAAGCGATTGTGCTGACATCCCCCACCCTGGCGCACGGAGTCCGTTCCGTGCGCCAGGGAATTTACCATCATGGCCTCACCTTGATCTGTTTGGCCCACTCGCTTCAAGAGTCGAATGGGAGCCCTACGTAGTTTTCTGCCAGGGCACCGGCCGCGGCTCGAGAACTGGTGACATAATCGAGTTCGGCAATTTGGCGCCGGCGATCGAAATCGCCATCATCCTCAAAGCGATGAAGTAAGGAAGTCATCCACCAGGAGAACCGCTGAGCTTTCCACACCCGGCGCAGGCATTGAGCCGAATACGAGTCGAGTAAATCGGACGAGTTATGCTGGTAGAACTTTTTGAATGCCAGAGCCAGGATCAACACATCGGCAAGAGCAAGGTTCATGCCTTTGGCGCCGGTTGGAGGAACAATGTGCGCTGCGTCGCCGGCGAGAAAAAGCTTTCCGTACTGCATGGGCTCGGTCACGAAACTGCGCATCCCGGTGATGCTCTTCTGCAGAATAGGACCTTGCTTCGGAAGCCAGCCGTCAGAGCTCTGAAACCGAGTGAAGAGCTCGTTCCAGATGCGATCATCGGGCCATTGGGTCAAATCCTCATCCGGCCGGCTCTGAAAGTAGAGGCGGGTTATCCGCGGGGAGCGCATGCTATACAGCGCAAAGCCGCGCTGGTGGTGCATGTAGACCAACTCCTCGGAATTAGGCGCTGCGTCGGCCAGGATTCCCAGCCAGCCGAATGGATAGACTCGCTCGAAGGTTGTCAACGCGCCTGCCGGCACTGAGGGCCGACAGACACCGTGAAACCCATCACAGCCGGCGATGTAGTCTGCGGCCAGTTCATAAAAGGCGCCCTCGTGTTCGAAGCGGACGGAAGGCTGTTTGCAGTCGAGGTTGCCAAGACTGACCTGGGCACAGTCGAAACGCACGTCGCCCGTGTCTCCGATGCGCTGCGCGATTAGATCCTTTACGACTTCGTGCTGCCCATAAACGGTTACGCATTTGCCGCCTGTCAGCTCAGCGATGGGGATGCGATGACGAATGCGGTTGAAGCCGATCTCGATCCCACGATGGACCAGGCCCTCGCGGTGCAGACGGGCGCCCACGCCGGACTGTTGCAGCAAGTCGACAGTGCCTTGTTCGAGCACGCCCGCCCGCACTCTCTCTTCGCAGTGGCGGCGAGAGCGCAACTCCAATACCACGGAGTGGATGCCCCGCAGATGGAGAAGGTGTGAGAGCATGAGGCCGGCAGGACCGGCGCCGACGATGGCGACCTGAGTTCGTATCCTGGTCATAAGCCTTTGTTACGTGCCCTTCGCATCCATTTCGTCGAAGACTTTCCGCGCCAGATGGAAAGCGCTGTTGGCCGCAGGCACGCCGCAGTAGATAGCACATTGCAACAGTACTTCCTTGATCTCCTCCCGGGTTACTCCGTTATTGGCGGCAGCCCGTACATGCAAAACAAATTCGTCACCACGGTTGAGTGCTACCATCAAGGCCAGCGTAATCAGGCTCCGCGTGGGGCGGGCAAGGCCGGGACGCGTCCACACTTCACCCCAGGCATAGCGCGTGATCAAATCCTGGAATTCCGCGTTGAATTCATCGGATGAGGCCTGCGCCCGGTCTACATGCTGGGCGCCCAATACGGCCCGGCGAATCTTCATACCCTCGTCGAATCGATTTCGTTCATCCATGATCAACGTTCCTTTGGCTGAGAAAGGTGTGTACCCGCGCGGCAAACTCTCGAGGCCGCTCCATCGGAGAAATGTGTGCAGCATCCAACTCTGCGTAGGCTGCGCCGGCAATGGCATGCGTGAGTGCATGGGCAGCAGAGGGCGGGGTGACACTGTCGCGGGTTCCCGTGATGACGAGAGACGGCACGTGGATATTTTTGAGCTGCGAGGTAAAATCCGCATCGGCGATCGCGGAACAACAGCCGGTATATCCGGCAACTGAGGTACTCGTAAACATCTTCGCCAGGCGCGCGGTGGCGGCCGGATTGCTCTGGCGAAACTGCGGGCTGAGCCATCGCTCGAGGATGGTATTTGCAATGGCGTTCAGGCCCCCGGTACGGACGCTGCTGATGCGATCGCTCCAGCTCTGCGCCGTGCCGATGCGGGCATCGGTGTTGGCAAGCACGAGCTTCTTTATCCGGCCGGGTGCGTGAAGGGCTAACCCGATACCGATCATGCCGCCGATCGAAAGACCACAAAACGAGAAGCGCTCGATGTTGAGCTGATCGAGCAATTGGAGGACATCGCCGCCCAGGCCGGTGATGGTATACGGGCCGGCTGGTGCGCTGCTTTCCCCGTGGCCGCGGGTGTCGTAACGCAGAATGCAGTAATCAGGCAGCAACGCGGGGAGGGCATCGTCCCAGACGTGCAGGTCCGTGCCTAACGAATTGGAAAACACCAGCACGGGAAGCGAGCGATCGCCCTCCAGCACATAGTGGACGCGGGTTTCCTCTAGCTCAGCGTAGGACATCTTTGGCTCCCTCAGGCGAATCCCGTAGCACACGGTCGATGAAATGTTGGCTGCTTCCAAGGTAGTTGCGTGGGTCGAGCAGGCTGGTCAACTCGGGCTCGCCCAAGTGCTGGCTGACCTCGGGCATGGCCAGCAATACATCGCGAAGGGCCACGCGGTGCTCCACCACGCGTCGCGAGGCTTCTTCCAGAAGCGCATGCGCCTGGGCGCGGCCGGTGTGTTTTGCGAGCGCAACGGCAATGGCTTCGGAGAGCGCCAGTCCGCGAGTCGCATTGAGGTTTTCTCGCATCCGTTCAGGGTCTACTTCCAGGCCCTCTGCGATTTCCAGAGTTCGGGAAAGCGCGACGGCCGCGAGGCGAAAGATTTCCGGCAGCGTTTCCCACTCCGCATGCCAGCCGCCCAGGCCACGTTCGTGTTCCTGGACCATGGCGGCGAGAAGGGTTGAGAGCAAGCCGGGCATTCGTGCTGCCGCGGCCAGAATGATCGCCGATGCCACCGGGTTGTGTTTATGGGGCATGGTCGATGAGCCGCCGCGACCTTGCGCGTGGGGCTCAAACACCTCGGCCACTTCGGTCTGCATCAGCAGCGAAACGTCTCTTGCGACTTTGCCCAGAGTGCCCACCAGCAAGGCGAGGTCCGCGGCAGTTTCGACCAGGCTATCCCGGTGCGTGTGCCAGGGTACATCCGGTTCGCGAAGATTGAGTTCTTTGGCGAGCAGGGCGCAGACCGCCGGGCCCTGCTGGTTGAGCGCGGCAAGAGTCCCGACGGCGCCGCCGAATTGCAACGTCAAAACTCGTTGGCTCGATTCGAACAGTCGCTGCTGATGCCGGCGAAGCGCAGCCAGCCACCCGGCTATCTTGAGTCCTAGCGTGACCGGGGGGCCGGCCTGCAGCCAGGTGCGGCCGACGAGCAGAGTTTGGGCATGCTGGCGGGCCAGGCGGGCAAGGGTTTGATCAAGCTTAAGTACATCGCGGTGAACGAGCTCCAGCGCTTCACGTATCTGCAACACCAGGGCTGTGTCCAGCACGTCCTGGCTGGTGGCGCCGAGGTGGATGTCGCGGGCGGCTTCGGGATGGCGAAGGCGAATGGCAGCGGTCAGTTGGCGAACAAAGGGAATTGCTATATTGCCGGACTTTCGCGCCTCTTGCATTAACGAAGCAGCATCGATGAAGGCAGCGTCGCGAAGGGACTCGAAGGCAGTGGACGATGCTTTGCTGGTGAGGCCCGCGGATTCGAGGGCGGTGGTGAGAGCGCGTTCGAACTCGATCATGCATTGCAGCTGGCGCGTGAGCGAGAAGATCCGGTCGATCTCCGTCGTCGAGAAGAGAGACGTGATCGGGGCATCAGGATTCATAACGCTGCCGGCACGGCTTGTTTACCATGCAAAGAAGACCGTCTCATCGTTTCCCTGGAGGATGACATTCCATTCCAATTGGTGCGGGTTTTGTGGATCTGCCCTGGCGATGATGGTACGTTGCCGCTCTGCCGGGACCAAGGCAAGAATCGGGTCAGTATCGTTGCCGGGCTCACCGGGGAAATAGATGCGCGTGGCGAGGTGGAGGAGAAGGCCGCGCATAAAGATGAGCACCACGATGTGCGGCGCTTGCGTCTGTTTGCCAGGCCCGGCAACGGGACCGGGCTTTACCGTATCCACGCAAAAAGAGCCGCGGTCGTCGGTAGCGACACGCGCGAAGCCGGGAACGCCTTCCAGGGGCATTGCGCTCGATGGGTAACCGCCCTCTGCATCCGCCTGCCAGAATTCCAAAACTGCATCCTGCACAGGAGCACCGGACCCATCAAGGACTTGCCCATGAATCGAGAGACGTTGTCCGGCGGAACCTGGATGAGGGATTGCATTGGCGCAGAAGTGCTCGAGCCCGATTCTGAAGTAGGGACCTACGGTTTGCGAGCCAGTAGGAATCAGCTTCACGGCCGGCCCCGCTCGAACGGCGTGGCGGCGGCGCCGCGCAAAGTAATGTCGAAGTGGTAAGCCAGCATGTACTGTGGCTGGGTCGCCTCGATGTCAAACGAAGCGATGAGCCGATTGCGGGCTTGCTCGTTTGGGATGCTGTTGAAGATGGGGTCGAGCGGCTGCAAGGGATCGCCGGGGAAATACATTTGTGTGACCAGCCGGGATAAGAGGCCGGAGCCAAACAGCGAGAAATGGATGTGCGCAGGCCGCCAGGCGTTGTAGTGATTGCCCCATGGGTAGGCCCCAGGCTTGATGGTTTTGAAGCGATAGTACCCGTTGTCATCCGTGATCGTGCGGCCCGCGCCGGTAAAGTTTGGATCGAGCGGCGCATCGTGCTGATCAATCTTGTGGCGGTACCGCCCGGCTGCGTTGGCCTGCCACACCTCGACCAGGCCTCCGCGCACCGGGAGGCCATCTTCCCCAAGCACACGCCCGTGGACCAGAATACGCTCGCCCAAGGGCTCATCGGAATGGTGAGCGGTCAGGTCGCTGTCTTGCGCGGTGACCTGGTTATCGCCAAACACGGGTCCGCTCAGCTCCGACAGGGTGTGGGGCATGACGATCAACGGCCGGCGCGGCGAGCGCAGAATGGAAGAACCGTAAGCAGGATAGTGATATTCAGGCTGTGTACCCGGGGGCAATGGTTCCGCGGCGTGGTGGTGAGACATCCCTTCCCCTCCCGTCTAAACGCGTTCCATAGCCAGAGCGATGCCCTGCCCCACGCCGATACACATGGTTGCCAGGGCGCGCCTGCCGCCATGTTTTTCCAGTTGATGAGCGGACGTTAGCGCCAGCCGCGCTCCGCTCATGCCGAGTGGATGGCCGAGAGCGATGGCGCCTCCGGTGGGGTTGACATGATCCGCATCCGCGGGCACATCCAGCTGACGCAGACAGGCCAGGGCCTGGCTTGCGAACGCCTCGTTGAGCTGAATCCAGTCAAAGCTGCTAATCGAGAGTTTCAGTTTGCCGAGCAACTTCCGGGTAGCCGGGACCGGGCCGATGCCCATGATGCGCGGAAGCACACCGGCAGTGGCCATACCAAGAATGCGCGCCTTTGGCTTGAGGCCATGCTCGCGCACTGCGTTCTCTGAGGCAAGAATGATGGCAGCCGCACCATCGTTGACGCCAGACGCATTGCCCGCGGTTACGGTTCCCCCCGACTGGAGTGGTTTAAGCTTCGCCAATCCCTCCATGGTTGTGTCTGGCCGTGGATGCTCGTCTGCCAGGACCTGAACTGGGCCCTTTTTCGTGTGTACCTCGACCGGAACGATTTCTTCGGCAAAGAAGCCGATGGACGCCGCCGTGGCGGCACGCTGTTGGCTGCGCCAGGCGAAGGCGTCTTGATCGGCCCGTGCAACTTCAAAGTCCCTGGCTACGTTCTCACCCGTCTCCGGCATGGAGTCCACACCATATTGCGCCTTGATCAGGGGATTGATGAAGCGCCATCCAATGGTGGTGTCATAAATTTCCGGGCCACGCTGGAATGGGGTTTCGGCTTTCGCCAACACGAACGGTGCGCGGGACATGGATTCCACTCCCCCGGCGATCGCGAGGTCGCACTCCCCGGCGGCGATGGCGCGCGCCGCTGTACCCACCGCATCGAGCCCGGAGCCGCAAAGGCGGTTGATGGTCGCTCCTGGAACGGTTGCCGGCAGGCCGGCGAGCAACAAGGCCATGCGGGCCACATTGCGATTGTCTTCGCCTGCCTGATTGGCACAGCCCAGAATCACTTCATCCAGGCGCGCCCAGTCTGCGCCGCGGTTACGCGCGATCAGCGCGCGGATGGGGATGGCGGCAAGATCATCGGTGCGCACGGTGGCGAGCGAGCCGCCGTAGCGGCCGATGGGGGTGCGTACGCCATCGCACAGGAACACCTGGTTCATGCGTCGCTCCCTGAGGAGCCGTGTGCGATCCGGGTGCGTTGCTTGAGATCGCGCAGGATTTCGAGCTCGTGGGCAGCGGGTGGAATGGTTTCGCCGCACACCTCTGCAAAGCGGACGGCCCACCCCGTCTTTTTTTGAATTTGCTCGCGCGCAACACCGGGATGGGTGCTGGTCACCGTCAGCTCGAAGGTTTTCGGATCAGGACGCAGGATGCAGAGGTCGGTAATGACAGCGCTCGGCCCGCCGCCCGATATACCGGCTTGTTTGCGGGCGTCTCCTCCCGACAAATAGCCAACCGACGTGACGAAATCGAGCTTATCCACAAAGGTGCGCTCCGATTGTTTGACGATGATCAGAACTTCTTTGGCCAAAGCACTGATTTCTGGCGCGCCGCCGGCGCCGGGCAAGCGTATCTTCGGCTTTTTATAATCGCCGATCACCGTGGTGTTGAGATTTGCATAGCGGTCTATCTGTGCCGCGCCCAGGAAGCCCAGGTCCACTCGTCCGCCTTGCAGCCAATAGCGGAATATCTCCGGGGTCGAGACCACCGTATCCGCGGTTTCGGCGAGATTACCGTCTCCAATCGAAAGCGGCAACACCGGAGGTTTGGCGCCGATGGGTCCTGATTCGTAAATCAAAACAGCATCGGGGGCATGCGTCAATCGTGCCAGGTTGGCAGCCGTCGATGGCAGCCCGATGCCGACAAAGCAGACCGCGCCGTTCCTCAGCATGCGCGCCGCGGAGATGGTCATCATCTCTTCGGTGCTGTAGTCGAGGGCGCTCATCAGGCGAAGGTCTCTCTGCTGGATTCCGCGAGCACGCGCTGATAGGCGGCGAAATCCGCGGTATCGAGCACGTGGCGTTGCAGCCACTGGATGAATACTTCCCGATCGCGAGCGAGCAAGTCCCAACGCTGGTAGAAGGCGTTGTCACGATCGTAGTATCCATGTGCGTACGAGGGCGTTGCACCCCGGGGGACCAGGCACACCGCGTCGATGACCCAGGACGGCAGCATACAGGCATTGGGAGGCGCGTCCAGCGACTGAACCTGCTCTTCAACGGTGACGATCACCCGTTTTGCCGCCAGCACCGCTTCTTTTTGTACGCCCAGTATGCCCCACAAAAGAACGTTTCCCTTGCGGTCAGCCTTTTGCGCATGGATGACGGTAACATCAGGCCGGATAGCCGGGGTGGCGGCGAGTTGTTCCCCGGTAAACGGGCACGTGATGGTGCGAATCTGTGGATTGAAGCGCACCAGGTCTGAGCCGGTATAGCCGCGCAGCACAGCGAAGGGGAGATTCGCCGCACCGGCCACGTACGCATTGGCCAGGTCGCTGTGGCTGCGTTCTTCGATGGCAAGCGGACCGGGCCAGTCATGCTCCACGGCATCGCGAAAGCGGTGCAAGGAGCCGACGCCCGGATTGCCGCCCCAGGAGAAAACGAGCTTGGCGGCGCAGCCGGCCCCAATGATCTGGTCATAGATCAAATCGGGCGTCATGCGCACCAGGGAAAGATTGCGTCTGCGCTGCCGGATGATCTCATGGCCGGCCGCGAAGGGAATCAAATGCGTGAAGCCCTCGAGTGCGAGAAAATCACCGTCCTGTACGAGAGCAGAGATTGCTTCGGAAAGCGACATCCACTGGGCCATTAAGAATCGTCTCGAATCTCTAGAAAGTGAGCTTCAATGCGAATTGTAGCTGCCGCGGATCGCGGGCGTACTGGTAGGTGTCGAAGTTTTGTGCATTGGCGGAATCCCATGCGTTGAGCGGCCCGTAATAGTTGGGATGGTTGATAATGTTGAACGCCTCGGCGCGGAACATAAGTCTTCTATGCCTCCCCGACTGGATTTGACCCCGTATTATCGCCATGAAAAGACGGTGTCCTAGGCCGGGCTAGACGACGAGTACGTTGCTGGCGAACCCTGGGACCGGCGACCGCAGGCGGCACGAAACAAAACCTTGGATGACGGCCCTTGACTACCCATTGCCAGCACCACGAGCGCCCGGAGCTGGTAAGTCCTTGGTTTAATGAAGGTGCTCAAAATGCTACCCGAAGGTGATCAAATTTGGCGACTAAGTCCTTTGTTTAACGAAGATGATCAAGGTGCTCGAACTAATTAATTTGAGCACCTTCGTGCCGGGAACAGATGACCCTCTTACGAACGCGGTAACCCACGCCCTATCCCGCTGAGCCTCCATTCTGAACCCACACTGCTTATGGCAAACGTCCCGCCTGCACGTCTGTGCGTTCGCGTAGTCCGGGACCGCACCGGCTTCCGATGGTGGTTTCCAAGTTGTCAAAACTGCTCAATCAAGAGGACGCACTGAGCGCACCCTGGTTGCGACGCGGTGATTTGTGCTCTCCGCAGACGCCCCCCGCGGGACACAGAAATTCTGCGGACAGGCGTGACCCGTCGCTTTCGATGTCACATTCGCGTTTGCTACACCCAAGTCATCATGCCGGCAGGCGCTGATGCTTTCCCGGTGGTTGGCGGCGGATGCACGGGCAGAGCGGGCCGGTGCAAAGCCAGGCAGGACCGTCATGCAAGACGGCGCTGATGGTGGTGGCTACTCCCACAGTAGTACGGTTTTTGGGCTTCGTCGAGAGGGAGTCTCTTCCAATGCAAGATGAGCCTGAAAGGAGGACCGGTTTCCAATACAAGATGAGCCTGAAGGATTAGGCATGCTGGGGATTGAACATCAGCGTGCAGGAAGCAGAGAAGTTGAGTCTGGAGGAGATTCGCCGGTTTGTAGAAGCCAGCGAAGCAATCCAGTTTGCGGGGGAGAAGCGCGAACAGGTGTACGGCTGGATAGAGCGCGTGCTCTGTGAACAGCAGTACGCGAGACAAGGTAAGGCCGCGCGCGGTCTGCTGCGGCGGTATATCGAGAAGATGACTGGCATGAGCCGGGCCCAGGTGACGCGGTTGATTGGCCGTTATAAAGCCAGCGGGAGGGTAGGGGGCAAAGTCTATCGCCGACACCGGTTTGCCCAGCGCTACACTCTGGCCGATGTCGAGTTGCTAGCCGCAGTCGATCAGGCGCATGAGACGCTGAGCGGGCCGGCGACGCGTCGTATTCTGGAGCGCGAGTATCAGCAGTACGGCAAGCAGGAGTATGCGCGGCTGGCCTCGATCTCGGTCTCCCACCTATACAACCTGCGCCGGCACCGCGGCTATCGGCAACGCCGGCTGAACTACGTCAAGACCAAGCCTACAGCGGTTACCATTGCAAAGCGCAAGCGGCCCGATCCCCAAGGTCGACCCGGCTATCTGCGCGTGGACGGGGTGCATCAAGGCGATCAGAATGGGGTCAAAGGCCTCATTCACATCAACGCCGTCGATGAAGTGACCCAGTGGGAAATCGTGGCCGCCACACAACGTATTTCCGAAGCTTGGTTACAGCCGGTGTTAATAGCCATGCTTGAGCAATTTCCCTTCCGCATCCTCGGCTTCCACTCCGATAACGGCAGCGAGTTCCTCAATGCCACGGTGGCCAAGCTACTGGGCACACTTCTGATCGAGCAGACCAAAAGCCGGCCCAGGCAAAGTAATGACAACGCTTTGGTGGAAACCAAAAATGGCGCCGTGATTCGCAAACACATGGGCTACAGTCATATTCGGGCCGACCACGCGGAGCGCATCCAGCAGTTCTATAGGGAGCACTTCAATCCGTATCTGAACTTTCATCGTCCTTGTGCACAACCCGATACCCAAGTGGACGACAAAGGGCGCGTGCGCCGCGTCTACCGTCGCTATCGAACTCCATTGGAAACCCTGCTCAGCCTTCCCAAACCAGCACAGTACCTTCGCGCCGGTTTCAGCCTCGCCACGCTCCAAGCCAAGGCCGCCGCCATCAGCGACACCGATGCCGCACGGCGCATGCAACAGGCCAAACGCAAACTCTTTGATCAGTTAAGCTTCAGTGACTAAAGGGGCGGAGGAAATGCCGCTTTGGTGGAAAGCCCTCCGGCCTTCCCACAAAACTTGGAAATCGCTCCGCGATTCCCACATTCCCTCCGCCCCTGCGGCTGCTAAACTCGGTCGAATTCTCAAACAAAAGGAGCCTTCCTCGACCTGCCTAATCCCCCCTCCTTCAGGCTCATCTTTCGATTGGAAAAGACTGGGGGGTTAGAGATTTTTTTTGGTGACCATGGTAGTGCTCTGTTGCTTGCCATCGGTGGGGGCAGGGATACGTTGATTGACGTACACGCTTAGACATGTGTTGCGGGCCCCCGTTCATGCGTTCGGTTGAATACCGGTCCTCCGCAACTCGATCTCATTGGTGCCAAGGTATTCTGAATTGTTGGCACCGTGGGCCAATCGGAGCGAGGTACGGGTTTGAGAACGCAGAGAGCTATTCTGCCGGGTTTTCTACTTTGCCTTTTGGCCGTCGTCCGTTTGCCCTGTGCTGATGGTCAACTTGAAACCTCGCAAGTTCCAGTACAGGCCACGGTTTCGTCTGAGCCTGTCAAAATGCAGGCGAACGGACATCCGGAGGGCATAATCCACCTCGACGTTGCTGCGACAGACCGCGAGGGCAAGCCGTTTTCAGGTCTTGCTGCGAAGGATTTCACGCTGACGGACAACGGCGTGCCACAAAAGATCGTTTCCTTTGCAGCATCGAACCAATCCACAAATGAATGAGCGGCTTACTGAAGTGGTGCTGGTTCTCGATGAGGTCAACCTTTCGCCCTTGCAGTTGGAACTGGTGAAGAACGAATCGATAAAGTTTCTGCGGCAGAATGGTGGACATCTCGGCCAACCCACATCTGTCTTCTGGTTCACAACCTCCGGACTGTACGCAACGGCAAGTCCCACGACCGACGGCAACGCCCTGGCCGAGGATGTGGCTCACCACCGGTTCACGCCGCACGGTCTGGGCAATTTCGCGAAGTTTTGATCCGTTCTTGACAGCGGAATCAGGACCCGGACGGGTATGCCAGCGTTGCGAGCCACAGAGGTACGCACGGTGGGTTCGAAGCCTGCGAGCGGTTTACTCCATCGCCATCGAGCGAAGAGGCGCGCCTGGCCGAAAGCTTTTGCTGTGGATGGGCTTCGGGTGGCTGCCAGTTCACGGACCAGAGGAATACAAGGACGCTGCTTTTCCCTGGCTGGTGGAGCTTTCCACGCGCATACGTGAGGCGCGGATGGTCATCTCCGAGATCACAGCCCGGACTGAACCGAGGGCTTTCAACTTAAGTTTCTCCCCGGCCACCGACCGGACCGAACCGACGGCTTTCTACTTTAAAGAGACTTACAAGGACTATCTTGCGGGGGTTCGCACGCTGTCGGAGCTGGAAGAGCCGGGGCTTTGGTAAGTACTCACATTTTGCGCTTCCGGTATTGGCCATTCAGAGCGGTGGCCTTGTTGTGGATGAATTGCGAGAGATCTCGCGCTCTATCGAACATTGCGTTGAAGATGCGCGGGTGTTCTATACCATGTCTTTTGACCCGCCGTATGCAGCCCAGCCGGATGAATATCACGACCTCAAGGTACAAATCGAGGCGGCTGGATTATCCGCACGTACGAACACCGGCTATTACGATCAGCCGGTTTTCTACGATCAGCCTTCCTTCGCGGCCAGGCGAGTCAGTGTTCACGAACTGGAGCAGATCCTGGACACAGCCAACGATGAGCAGGATGGCAAGTTAGCAAATCACCTGGCGGGTCTGGAGCTGAGCGAGCGTCTTAACAGTAACCTGCTCTCACTCTGGAAGAATCGTCTGCGCGGCAAGAAGTCGATCGCGGCACTGGTAACTCTGGCCGATGAGTCTGCTTTCCTGGACCCGCCCGCAGCCGAGATACTTTCCGATCCAGCACCCGATCTTGACATGCAGCGCAAGATGATCTTAGGAACAGCGAAGTATCTGAAGGAAGTGATTCCTAAACTGCCGGACTTTTTCGCAATACGCACTACAACCGAGTATGAGCAACCGTCGCCCCAAAAAGCAGATACCTGGAAGACCGCCCCGGCCGATCAGTCGTTGCGCGAGGGGGTCACCGAGAAGGCAACTCTCCTCTATCGGAACGGCCATGAGGAACAGCATACCGAGAAGAGGCAGGCTAGCCCGAGCGCCAGGAAAGGGGACCTCAATCTGATCGGTGTTTTCAGCCCGATTCTTGGCTCCGTGCTCGGAGATGCCACGCGGGGCGGTAGCATGCTGATCTGGAGCCATTGGGTACAGGGCGAACGAGGAAGGGAGGCAGTCTTTCGCTACTCGGTGCGCGCCGAGAATCCTCATTACAACGTTACGTACTGCTGCCTTGTGGGTGGGGGTACCTTTCTGACGTCGCCCAGATACCTCGGAGAATTGACGATTGATCCTGAAACCGGAGCGATTCTTCGCCTGACGATGGAGGCCGAACTGGGATGGATTCTTGAGCCAAATCTGAATCCGGTACAGCCGGTAAAGGGCTCGGCGGCGATGATCGAATACGGGCCCGTCGAGATCGGCGGAAAGGAATATATCTGCCCGCAACGGAGCGTCGTGATTATGCGCGTCCGAACCGTGACCACGGTGACCCTCTGGGGTCAGACATTTGATATCTATGCGCCGTACGAGACGCGATTGAACGATATTGTGTACAGGGATTACCACAAGTTCGGGGCGGAGGCTCGCATGCTTCCGGGATTCGACGTGGTACCGGACGCGACCGCATCTCCGGCAGGCAACGGCCAGTCTCCCACGAAGCCGCCGCCAAACCACTGAACTCGAGTCAGGCAAGTCCGAACCCCTGGCAGTTAACTCCCGCACAAATCCGGCCCCCGCCGCGAAGAACTAAACCACATGGTCAAGCTGCCTCAATAAAATCCGCAATTTAGACCATCCATCGTCTCCCCGAAAAATAATTAATTTAATTCCGTTTTGATGTCGATTCGGCCACGCCCCGTTCGACGTATCAGCGGAGAGCCAGTACGATAGCGAGCAACAGCGATCGAACTGCGCTCTCAATCTGAGTTCACCGGTTAGCCAACAAATAGCTAAACTCGAAAACAAGCCACCCAATTATCGCTCAACCCAAAGGAGATTTCGCAATGCGATTCATGGTCATCGGCAAAGCAACCCCAGAGACAGAAAAACAAGGCGCCCTCCCCGATCCACAGCTCTTGCTCGAGATGGGCAAGTACAACGAAGAGCTCATGAAGGCGGGCGTCCTGCTCGCCCTCGATGGCCTCCATCCCAGCTCCAAAGGCGCACGCGTCAAATTCTCCGGCAAGTCTCGTACCGTCATCGACGGCCCCTTCACCGAGGCCAAGGAGCTCATCGCGGGATTCTCGATCTTGCAGGTCAAGTCCCTCGAAGAGGCCATCGAGTGGGTCAAGCGTGGCCCCAACTGCAGCGCCGACGACTACGAAGTCGAAATCCGCCAGATCTTTGAGATGGAAGACTTCGCGCCCGTCCTGTCCGAAGAGCAGATCCAGCACAAAGTAGATCGCCGAGCTGAGCTGCCAAATCAGACCGTCAACAAATAGCCGCTCTTGCATCCACGGATGGAGGCTGGTGGGATCGGTAGCAGTGTCCGCTACCGATCCACATAAGGTCTTCCATCGCACCATCGAAGCCGTATGGCGCATCGAGTCCGCGCGCGTGATCGCCGGCCTCACCCGCGAACTCGAAGCCCTCGAACAAACCTCGCCCGACCTCGACTCCGCTCTCAACAACACCATCAGCGGCGACCTTCTCCGCCTGGTCTTCATCACCCGCCATCCCATCCTCACCACCGAGTCCCGCGCAGCCCTCACCTTTCCGTCTCCTCGGCGGCCTCACCGCCGACGAGATCGCCCGCGCCTTCCTCACCCCCGAACCCATCGCCGTGCGCATCGTCCGCGCCAGAGGACTTAGGAGGAGGACTTAGGAGGGACCCGTCCCCTTAGGACACATGTAGCGGCTATTTGATTTTCGTCGCGAGACTCCTGCGATCGTCGTCGTGAAAAATCTCTTCGATACGCAGTCCGAAGAGACGGGCGGCACGGAAGGCGAGCGGCAGGCTCGGATCGAACTTGCCGGTCTCGATGGCGTTGATAGTCTGCCTCGACACATCCAGGGCGTCGGCCAAATCGGCCTGCGTCCAGTTGCGCTCGGCGCGCAGTACCTTGAGCCTGTTCTTCATCGGTAGCGCCACGTGCCGTACAGGAAGGACACAGAAAACGTCAAACTCATGAGCATCAGCAGTTGCCAGATCTCCGCATGGAAGGGAATCACGTGGTAGTAGTCCATCACCGAATACGGGACGCCGGCGATCAGGGCGACTCCGACCGTGATCCCCAGGGCGTTGAGATAGACCTTCTGCTGGAGCTCATCGAGTTCCGCGAGGTACGTTTTGTGGGCCAGGATCATGCCGACGCCAACGGCGACGTCTAGACCGACCGCCAGCAGCGTGAACTGCAAGGCCTTATTCCAAAGGAATTTGGGCCCGAATTTCATCAGCGCCGTTGCCGCCAGCCACGCGCCGCCCCAACATGCGAGCCGTACAATTCTCGCCCTAATCCGCGACTGATAGCCTTTCTCCGGTGTTTTTAGTTGATTCATAGTGTCTCGCTCCTTTGTCTTAATGTAAAGCATAGTTGACACCAAGAGTAGCTCCGGCTTGGGAATGTGTCAAGTCGATTTGACATAAAGACGTGTCCTGTTGATTCAGGGGCCAGCCAGGACTACCCCTCATCACCTTCAGATCAAGAAGTAGATTTCGGTAAGAACAAGAGCGGAAACGCCAGCTGCGGTTCCATGCTTACTGCGATGGGCGATTCTCAGGGCTTCAATGACGCGAACGAAATTAAAGACGGCTAAGGCGCAGGTCGATGTGATGGTGGCGGACCATGTCGCAATGGAGCCGCTATGAAGAACATATTGATGTTCCGTCACGCCCTTTCACGGCGATAATCCAGCACAGCTACCCCTTAATGGGCATGGGAAACTCTAAATCGGCGTGCATGATGGTGACAAACTGGATCGCACGCTTTGAACACAAGAGACATTAGGTAATAGTCAAAAACTATTTCGAGAAGACTTGAGGGGAGTGTGGCATGAATCAGGCATTGAAAAATTGCAGCTGGCTAAAGATGGTAGTAATGATATGCGTGCTGTTCGCGAGCATCCGCATGGGTTCGACCCAACAATTCGATAGCGGAGTAGCTAGTGCAACTATCGAGCCAGCGCAATTTCCTGCAAACGGATCTGTGGTGTTGCGGGTTCACGTACATCCGGCTAAGTCACTCGCAACGGGCGCAATCATCACGACCCAATTGCCCAGCGCGATGCTGGCTGATGAATTGAGCTATTCCCTGACTAAGACACTTGCCCTGGCCAAGGGAGGCTTTGATTGGAATAACGTTATGGTTCAAGCCGCCGCTAACCCCGATGCGAAGTTCGACGTAAAAATAGAAACACATGAGTTCGAAGATCCAACACTGACTTCGCGTCATGGACAACGAGTGAGCGCCACTCTTAAGTCAACCTCACTTCCGGCAGATACAGATATCATATTTACTTACCGTACAAGTTCGCCGTGGATTGCGAGTAAACACTTTCCTGTAAATGTCAGCATTGACGGGATACGTATTAAGCCGGATCCGAGTTTCTCCGTAGTTCCTGGCCCAATGGCGTACAGCAGAGTCATCATTCCGTCATCAGCGAAACCTGGTCAACCGTTCCGCGTGCTTCTGGTATCACTTGATCAATTCGATAATCTTGCCGATTCTCCAAAATCCAATGTACAAATACTTCTTGGCGACAAGGTCTTGCGCAAAGATATCTCTTATAACGGTCGCTACGAAACAACCGTGTCATTGCCGACTGAAGGAGTTTATAGGCTCCGTGCGGATGGCGTCGAATCTAATCCAATCCGGATTACGAACGATGCTCGCGGACCCTATTGGGGTGACATGCATTCGCACAATGAATGGAGCTTCGATGCGGTTAGCAGTAATCAAGATCCCGATCATTACACTTACGCTCGCGACATCTCCGGTCTAGATTTCGCATCACTTTCAAATCACGCCAACGGACTGGAACCAATCTACTGGACGCAAGCTCAGGCATTATGCCGGGAATATAACGATCCGGGGCACTTTGTTTCTATTCTTGGTTACGAAAGTGGTTTCGGGTATCACCTCAATGGCTATTTTTATAGTTGCGATCAGGGGCCCGCGGACGGACAAAGAGCAAATGTAGGCCGGGGAAAGCCCGAAGACTATGAGGCCTTTCGCAAGTATCTCGAACATACCAAGATGTTATTGGAACTTCACCACATGGGTATTAGCTGGGGATTGGAGAGCGGTTCAACTGATTTTGACGGATCCGACAAGTTTCCGGCCCAGACGCGCTTGATGGAAATATACAGCGCTCATGGCGAAAGCGAATACTACAATCCGAAAGATGCACTTAGCTACGAGAATAACTTGAGCGCGCCGTTTTCAAATTCAACTCCAGGGCCACATTATGCTCGCGACGCATGGGCTCAGGGAAACAAGTTCGTTACTATTGCTTCTTCCGACGACCATAATGGCCAACCTGGGAAGCGATTCAATGGCCTAGCGGCGGTGACCGCTCCAAGCCTGGACCGTACCGCAATTCTGGATTCGATCGATGCGGGCCATGTATATGGAACGACTGGCGAAAGGATCTTGCTGGATTTCAGTCTTAATGGCAAACCGATGGGGAGCGTTTTGAAGACTCAAGCTGGGGAGCCGCTGAATCTTAAAGTTGAAGTTCATGGTACTGGACCCTTGGAGGTGATCGAGGTGTTTCGTTACTCTTTCCAAGGAACTCGTACGTGGGAGACAGCGTACGTTAGGCGCGATATTGTCTCGGAAGACTTCATCGGATCTTGGACTGAAAGCTCTCAAGGGCGGTCACTTTACTATGTGCGCGTGCAACAACGGGACTCACTTCCGGTAATGGTACCGTCATCACAAATGAGGCCTGTCAGGGCTTGGAGCACACCCATCTGGCTTGACACTGAGAATACTTCCAGGAATTAGCCATTTATCAGTTAGTGAAAAGGCTGCGGCTCAACACGTCAGGGCCGAGACCGAATCCATCTGCAACTTCACTCCTCAGGCGTACGGTCTCCCGGCTCACGCCATAGGTGCGCACCAGGTAGTCTTCGATCGTCATGCTGTCTAACTCACGGGAGACCGCGTCGCCGGGATAGTCGTAGGGCTTATCCGTGGTTTGAGAAGGAATCTGACCATACTCGCCTACTCGCCGTCACGAACCGCGTTTGTAAAATTCGATAAAATTTGGCTTTTTATAGACCTCTGCGGCGCCGCCCAGAGAAGCGTTTGTCTGGGGAAAAGGACAGCCTAACGGAGCTGGCTTTGTCCGGAACGGAGTCGAAGGCGCGGTCGGTTACGGCGGGAACCCGGTTCAGCCTTTCGGGGTTGATGAAGGGATTGGCAAGGCTGGGTTGGGGCCGGTCAAGGTTGGGTGACGACGTGTCGTTCGCCAGTTGGGGGGCTGGCTCGGGTATAGGCTCCGGGTGGGGGACCTGGGGCGCGGGGGGTGGGGTTTTCGTGCCGCCAGCGGGGTCCGTCGGCTCCTCATCCACCGTTTGGTGCTGCTGTTTGCGGCGCCACGCAGAGCTGTAGATTTGTGCCTTGATGGGCGGGGCCGCGGGTTGCGTTGCGGATGAGGAAAGGCGGCGATCATTCATGGTTGCGGACGGGATCAGGCCTTCGATGGCTACGATCATCGCAAGAGCCTTGATCTGGCCGGCGATGATACCTCTGGTCACTTCGTGGCTGAGGTTGGCCAGTTCCCAGAGCCGGGCCAGGATCTGGTCGCGACCAAGGTTCAGCTGGCGCAGCCCTTCGGCTTCCTGGTCCACCAGCCTTCCCCTGACGGCGGCGCGGTGCTCGATCATGTACGCGCGGACGCGGGGCTTGGATTTGGTGTAGGCGGCGGTTTCGGGATTGAGGCCGACGGCTTCCGCGGCGCGGCGGTCATTCATGGTTCCGGACATGATCAGGCGAGCAAAGGCGATTTCCTGATCGGTGATGGGATCGCTGACAGTATTTTTGGGCATAGGTCGTCTCGTTCCTTGGTTTGCTGGAGATTGGGTCGGATTTGTTGGCTGCTCTTTTAGGGACGCAAAGGGGTGGAGAGGCACGGCAGGCCACAGATGGCTGGTTTTGGTGATTTTGTGACAGGGATCGAGTGAGGAACCGGACAGCGGTCAAGCTATCCTTCGCTCACGCGGAAGGCCGAAACTACCGGCAACTGCCGGCCAAGGCGCGGTTGCGTGAGAAGCCGTCGCCCGCCGATATCTTCTACTCTAAGAAATAAAGCCTTTCCAAGTTTGATGTAAGTGGCGAGATGCTTTTTTCGGCACAGGAGTACAAGCCCAAAGGTTACTCTGGTCTGGTATGGCCGTTTGGCAGCGGAGATAACCGGCACATAGGGGACAACCAGCGTTCTTTCAAGGCTCTCTGGACTGCACCCCTAAGGTGAGCATCGAGAAGCTGTTGCGCTATGCCGACCGGCTCCATTTACAGACGAGCATCGCAGTGCGGCCCATAGATAGGCGAAGCCGCCATGTGAGAACCCGCGCCACGGCAGGCGCGCGACGCCGAACGCGAAAGCTGGCGACGGCAGTTTGACAACTGGCATCACGCCGGACTCTCAGGCCGCGCACGGTGGTATTGCGCTCCATAACCGCAGGTATTACCATAAAGGCATATGCAGACGATCTCACTGAAGATCTCCGATGACCTTCTGGCCGAGCTGGAGCGTGCGGCCAAGGCGAAGCGCGTCGCAAAATCCGTAGTTGTGCGCGAGAGCCTGGAAGCAGCTCTGCGTCCGCGCGCCCGCGGCCGCACAGCTTCGAGTTTCGACCTGGCCGCCGATCTCGCCGGCTCGCTCAAAGGATTACCGCGTGATCTTGCACACAACCCGAAGTACATGGATGGCTTCGGGGAGTGACGGGGCGAGTCGGACTGCTGGATACCGGACCGCTGGTCAGCTTTCTGGCAGCCGACGTCCAGTATCATGCATGGGCGGTCGATCAATGGAAAGAACTACGGCCTCCGCTGCTCACGTGCGAGCCGGTCCTGACCGAGGCGGCATTTTTGTTACGGCGCGAGGGCCGCGATACAGATTCTCTCTTTACTCTGCTGGAGCGAGGAGTGATTCGGATCGCGATCGCCGTCGAACGGGAGCAGGCAGACCTGCGAGCGCTGATGCGCCGATACCGAAGCCGGCCCATGTCATTGGCCGACGCTTGCCTTGTCAGGCTTTCCGAGATTCACCGTGCGGCAGAGGTAGTTACACTCGACGCCGATTTCAAGATCTACCGCAGGCACGGCAACAAGGTCATTCCCGTGCGAATGCCGGAGTGAACATAGCGCACGAGAGGTGGCGTAATACAGAAGGTAATTCTGCCACAACAAACCTATTCTGGAATCGGCCGTGCGTGGAGCTCTGGAGGGACGGACGGAGCAACCCCTAACGCCAGGTACGGGGGTTATTTCGTCTGTTTGAATGCATAGGTGTGGGCAGGAAAAAGGGTTCTCCCCGAGACTATATTGCTGGGATCGACTGTTCTAAGCAGCCGACCCAGAAATCTCGATTAGGAGAACCCCATGAATGTTATCCACTATATCGGATTGGACGTACACAAGAAAACCATCAGTTATTGCATCAAGACGGCAGCCGGCCAGATTGTGAAGGAGGGTACGCTGGCCGCCGAGCGTTCAGTGCTGCGCAATTGGGCGGGAAGTCTCGAGCAACCGTGGCATGGCGCTATGGAGGCAACGATCTTCAGCGCCTGGATCTACGACACACTCAAGCCATATGCGGAACGGCTGGAGATGGGCCATCCCGCAAAGATGAAAGCCATTACTGCGGGGAAGAAGAAAAGCGATACCATCGATGCTCGCACCATAGCCGACCTGGTGCGCTGCGATTTACTGCCAGGCTGCTATGTGTTCTCGCCGCCTCTGCGGGACCTGCGCCGACTGATGCGCTATCGCCAGATGATGGTTCAGCAGTCAGTCAGGATGCACAACAAGACGGCCGGCCTGCTGATGGAGAGTGGAGTTTCGTTTCACAAAACAAAGCTGCACGGCAAGAAGTATTTCAGCAATTTGATCGCGAGCTTAGAAGAAGTGCCGGAGTCGGTGAAGGATCTGCTGCGCTTGAGTCGCGGGGCAAAGGACATGTTCGAGGGCGTGCAACAGCAGTTATTGCGAAGGCTGCTGGCCGACGCTGCCTTACAGCGGCGGGTGGAGCGTTTGAGCAGCATCGACGGCGTGGGGGAGATTACCGCTCTGACCTGGGCGCTCGAGGTCGGCGACCCGCACCGTTTTGCCTCCATCGCCGAGGCGGTGAGCTATTGCGGTTTGACGGCGGCGCTTCACTCCTCTGCTGGCAAGCAGCAGCGTGGCCCAATATCCAAACAGCGCAACGCCTGGCTGCAGACATCGCTGATCGAAGCGGCCAAGCTGGCCCCGCGCTGGAATCCGCAGCTGGCACAACTATATGCCCAGCAACTAGAGCGCGGACACGCCAATCGCGCCACCTTGCAGGTGGCGCGCAAGCTGGTCGCTTATCTGCTAGCGGTCGACAAGAGCGGGCAGTCTTTTCAGGTGCGTACACCGCCGCCAAAAACCATCCCAACGAAAAGAAAAGCCAGAAGACGTCTGGCCTCGGCGGCGTAGTTGCCGGTAGTTGCTTAGCTTGGGTTTGTTCTGTCAGCGGTCCACCAGCCGGTCCTCACGTTTGTCGGGACTGTGCACGGGAGCTCACTCTCCCAATACACCCTATCGTCTGTTTTGAGGTCGGCTGGTTTACCCTCACTCAATCTTCGTGGACGAAGCTTCACCGTTCCCGCAAATGGATGTCTGGCCACGCTGCTACTGCGTTGGTTATGCGTACGACCGAAGACAGTTCTGAACCAAATCCCATAAAGAGCTTGGGGAAACCTATTCCGCCAGGTCAGAGGAAATCTCCGTTTTCCCTTGACGGTTACCTATCATGGATGTCCCTTCGACCCAATACATGGCGCTGCAGCTATCCCAAAGCGTGCCTTTGCGCGGCAACGGTGTGGATGGAACGCAGCGGATCTTTTCGGCGTTGCCACCGCAGGACGTGAAGATCGGCTCAATGGAATTGGACCGGGTACCCTTCTTCAGCCTCGCTGGCATCCAGAAGGATGCCCGTGTAAAGGGATTCGACGGTGTCCTGCCTACCGGGCTCTTCCGGCGCGTCTTCATCGACCACGCCGATCACTTTGCCGTCCTCGAGCCGTGATAGAAGTGAAGACTAAATCGTGTATCTGCCGACTTACGACACTAGCGGCTGGCATGCTCAGGACCGGTGACTACGAGCCGGACTGGCCGGCATCCCCGGATGAAGACGTGCCGTCTGCGTGCTGCGCTTTCTGGGTTTGTCGTCAGCCACTGGAGCAATCCTGTTGCGGCAATCCGAACTCGACGTGTATCGCTTGTAAAACGGACTTTCGGCTACGGGCCACCCAACGGGGCGCTGCTCCGTTTTAGGCGCTGAATCCAAACCTCGCTGGGGTTTACGTGGCACTCCCGCCGGGCGGGCCGAGCTGTCTATCTGCTTAGCTCACCCCGTAGCTGCTGGGAAGGGTACAGGGGTTATAGGTAAATCTCCAAACGCCGACCCGCCGATAGGGGAAGTTCCGCAAACCCGACTTTTCCAGCACTACGAGGATTTCTTTCGGATTGCCCGCCATCCGGGAGGAACCGCCAAAGACGACAAAGACGACAAGGTAACGACTTTTTTGCTTGCCTACGGTGGCGTTAGCGCATCCGGGGTAATGCAAACACAGAAAAATGGCGGCACATCTCTGAGAACGGAAACGCCGCCCAGGACCTGGTCAGCTACTTCAACGTAATGTCGCGTATCAGGATACTGCTGATTAATCGTCCGTTTTGCATACGTTTGTCGATCACCTGCTGCTCCTTGCTCTTGTCGCCATACTGCTGCATACGGAGATCAAGAACTTTTTGTGCCAAACCGTCGATGGCGGCGAAGTTCTTATAGCTGAGGGTAAAGCCAATGTCCCAGTCATCTGGATTGGCTCTCGTAGTGTTCAGGAAGATGCTGTAGTTTTCAATCAGCCCCGCCTTCTTTTCCGCGTCCCAGATGGGTTTGACATTAGTTTTCAGGTCGTCCATAAACGCGTTGAAATGTCCGGGCAATATTTGGACCAAAGTGACCCGAGTTACTCCCCCTTCAGTGTATTGGTCTTGTGCCACTGCAGTGGCCATCGACAACAACGAGAGGCAGAGAACCGCAACTGCAAACCGGATAGCTTGCTTCATAGCACCATTGATCTCCTTGAAATTGATGCCGCACAGTCTAATTGATTACATGGGCTGCCGTAAAGTAAAGACCGAAACAAGGCGATGGCTTTCGCAACGCGCTGAGAGCTTGTGGTAACTCACCCTGGTCGGGCGGGCAAGTTACCGAAACCCGACTTTCCAGGCACCGAGCTCGTTCAAAGCCCTCCTGAAGCGGTCGAGAGGGTAAGTTCTCTCGCAGATGGAATCTCCAGAGCCCTTGATCGAGCCGGGTATGTGGGCGTTTGCCGCCAGGGAAGAATCAAACGTATCCCTTGTTGTATGAACCGCTTTGCTCGTCATCTGCCTTAAATCTTAGAAGTCACTATTAAGTCCGCGTCTGGCCATTTTGATTCTGTGACCTTCCGGGCAGCCTCGGCCCATGAAAAACAGAGGCCGTTTACTTCTGCTCGTTCTCCTGACGCTGGCCGGCAACCCAAACACCGTTTCAGCTCAGACGTCTGCACTCCAAGTGCAGGTTTACGACTACGCCGGCTTGAGCCCGGCACCTCTTCATGAATTCATCGAGCGCACACAAGAAATCCTTGCCAGTTCCGGCGTCTCGCTGGAGGTGGATGCGTGCGCGAGAGGCGCGGCGCCGTGCGAAAGCCACACCGGAAGCTCCAGGCAGGTCGTGATCAGGGTGGCCGCTGATACAGGCAAGAACATGAAGAATGTACGCGTGGAGAAATTGGGCATGTCTGTTGCCGGCCATGATGGCGGCACCTACGGCACTGTTTTTCTAAAGTCGGCAGAGGAGAAAGCTTCTGACGCAAACCTCCCTCGCAGCATTGTGCTGGCCTATGCCGCCGCCCACGAGGTCGGGCACCTTCTTCTTGGTGACCAAGCCCACACCCCGCGGGGTTTGATGAAAGCGACTTGGGACACCAACGACTTCCAGGCAATGGCACAAAACGACCTTCATTTCAGCCCCGAGCAGACCCGGGAACTGAAACGCCGCTACGGTGCTGGCCGCTCTGCGGCAGTCGGTGCAGATACCTCGATTGCAGCCCGTCACTAGGGGGCGGCAATCGAGGTCTATGGCATCTGCGTCATCCAGATGGCAGCGCGTATTTCCGGTAGGTTAATGAGTATCTTGTCGCGAGCGACGCTCAGGTCTGAAGCGGCCTGGTTGGCGGAGGCGACGTGACCCGCGGAGTTGTGAAAATGCTCATACCCGAAAGGCGAGCCCACGGGATGTTTAGTGATCGGATCCAGCTTCTGGGCCCAAATGCAAACATAACCATCGCGGGTGGATGTGAAATATAGTGTGTTGCCGTCGGCGGAAAATTGAGGCTTATCGTCATCGTGCAATCCGTCGGTTATCGGGATCCATTCTGCTTCCATGCCGGCCGAGCCATGACGCACTGGTGCGATCAGGATCTGTGACGGCGGTGTAGGCAAATTCGATAAGGGCACCTTCTTGAAAGCTACCCAGTGATCATCCCAGGAGAAGTACGGGTGGTACAGCGCACCATCCGGATGACTGAGGAAATCGTGCTCCGCCTTTGTGCGCAGATCAAGGGCGACAATCCGATCCTTGTTTGGGTCAGTCTGGTCGTACTTCTGGAGCAGAACCACAGAACTGTCGGAGGAAAAACCACGCGGCGTGCAGCGCAGACAAACCCGCTCGGCGTCCCCACCCGCAGCGGAAACCATGAAGCCGCACGGCATGGGCCGGTCAGGGTTCCGGAACAGGGCCTCCTTGCAATCGCGTTGAAAGAGTACCGTTGATCCGTCCGGCGATATTGATGTCGTGACGTCACCGCCTGGCTGCTGGTCCTTATCGTCTAGGAGGTGTTCGGCGCCGGTGCTCAGATTTCTCAGTACAACGATGTCGGGCTTGCCGGGGTATTGGTGACGTACGCCATCCACTTTCCGTCGCGGGAGACGGAGGGAAAGTTGTGAAGCCCTGCCTCGGGCAGAGGTAACTGGAGGGTGGGACCTAGTTTCTGACCTCGATCGCTGATTGAGATCTGATAGATCGATTCACTGCGGTTAAACACCATGTAGGCAACCTTGCCATCCCTTGACGCAGAACCGAATCCACCTAACCTCCCGTTGCCGGAAGCGATTATTTCTGCAGTCTCATCGATCGCGCCCCGCGGAGAGATTCCGATGCGCCAAAGCTTCCAGCTTTGAGCTTTGGTGGTCGAATAAAGGATCCATTCGCGGCCGTCCAGGGTCCGAACCCAGGCGCGAACGGAGATTGACCGATCATCTTGCTCCACTCCAGGAAGGTGAACCAACCTGGCTTGGCCTGGCGCCAGTGGAGCGATCCACCAATTGGCAGCCTTGTTTGTCTCCCGGCGAGGGCTCCCGAAAAAAAGAACTTCCTTTCCGTCAGGAGCCCAAAGTAGCGGGACATATATCGTGAAGTCCTGGTCGAGGGGTAGGGCGACAGGCTGGCCGCCGTCAACCGGTACCGTGAACGCCTTTTTGTCTTGCCAGCAAAGAATGCTGTCGCCGCTAGGCGAGAACCGCGGAAACATCGCATTGGGGATCACCAGTCTCGGTTCGCCGGGTAGCGTTGAGGTGGTGTAGATTCCGCCTCCTTTTCTTTCTGAATAGAATGCGATGCGCGTGCCATCGGGCGAGAAATCAGGAACGTCATCCAAGTCGGGACCTGTGGTTACGGGAATTGGAGCGCCGCCCGCGGTCTGTTGCACCCAGATGTGCGATGGTTCACCGCCGACACTCGAAACGTAGGCCAGCAACTTGCCGTCTTGCGAAAGAGCGGGGTGCTCACCGAACGAAGCCATGAGCCTGGCTTCCTGCAAGCTGGGGTTCCTCGGCTGCCTCCACCGAACGATGGTCGCGATGCCTATGATGGCGAGCAAACCCGCTATGGCCAGCGCGGCGATGGGGACGATCCGGGATTGTGATCTATGAGGTCTGGATTGCGCTGGCCCTCCATCCGAGCCTGTACTGACCGGCGCGGTCGGCCCCTGTGCTTCCGTCCCAGGGATCGCCGCCACTGGTGCGACAAATCGGTATCCCCGCCGTGGGACCGTTTCAATATACTGCGGGGTGCCGGCATTATCGTTCAATGCCTCTCGTACCCGATTTACAGCTTTGTTCAGGGACTGATCGAAGTCAACGAAAGTGTTTCCCCAGATCTGCGCTTGCAGTTGCTCCCGGGTGATGACCTCACCCGGCCGCTCCGCCAGCATAGCCAAAACCCGGAAAGGCTGCTCCTGCAGCCGGATCGCCACGCCATGCTTGCGCAACTCCATGGCGTCGCGGTCCAGTTCGTACACTCCGAAGCGGATCTTGCCAGACATCTGATCTCACCATTGCAGCCTACTCTACCTCAAAACCAGGAGAAGCCGGGGCTGCATAGCGAAGTGCCTGAAAAACGGGATTTTGAGTAACTTGCCCTGGGAACCCTTTCCGGCCGGGGGAACTTATACCGAAAAATGCGACTTTGCAGGCACTACGGAGATCACATCCGAGTTTCGATTTTCCGCCAGTCTTGAGGACTCACTGAATCGGGATGCGGTACAGGTTTCGTTGGATCGTGCTGCGATAAAACACATAGACACTAGCAAACGGGCCGGGCACTACCCCGTCCATTCGGTGTACTCCAGGCAGGCGGGTTATTTCCTCCTCGGAATGAAATCCTCCAGCGGGGAATTCGTGGGGACACGTGGCCACGAGCCAGTGGAATGAGATAAGCTCCGGTGAGCCCGACAATCAACATAGAGCGGCCGTCCAGAGACCAGCCAAGGAAGAGAAAGGGGCCGATTTGGATTGGAGGTCCGCCGTCCAAGTGGAAAGGCCTGATTGAAGGGTGGGCCGTTTCCGCCAAGCGGAGCCCAGCCGACGAACCAGCGGCCATCTGGCGAGACGGAGGACGGATTAAGTACCGGTACAGCGAGTGCTTTCTGAAAGCCAGTTCCGTCGGGGTGAACACGGTAAACAAACATGGACGTACCTTCCAGGTGGCGAAAGAAGATATCGCCGCCCGCCCCGAATCCCGGAGACCCGCCCTCCACATTCGGGATCTGCATGGGAGGCGAACTCCGGTCAAACCGCGTCACCCAAAGTCGCGGCTTCCCTCCGGCGTCCGTGGTTGACAAGACCACAAGCTGACCGTCAGCGGAGATATCGTAGTCGAGCACGGGAAGGCCGCTTACCAGGGGCTCGGAACGGCCCGATTCCAGGTCTGCTATCCGGAGTCCCCCTGGGTTTCTATACCATACAAACTGATTTGGAGCTTTGTTTACAGTCAGGTAGCACAGCTTCTTACCATCCGGAGTGAATTTCGGGTTGTTGCCGTTGCCTTCCAGTGAAATCTGACGCTCGCCCTTCTCGTCGTGAACCCACAGCGATTTGTTCTGAGCGCCACCGCGGTAACGAAGGAGCGGCCGTCTGGCGCCATGGCAATGCCTTCCTCCTCGGTGGGCCCCGAAGTGACCTGTTCCGGCTGGCCATCGGGAAAACGCTGCCGCCAGATGTGGTGACCCCCGCCAAGATCGGCGGTGAAATACATCCATCTGCCATCGTGGGACCACGCGGCGACTGTGCGCCCGCCCCCGAGCGGGCCTACATATCGGCCACGGTGTTGCCGTCCATGGGAACCAGGCGGCAAGGCAGCCAGTAGTGGTCCTGGTCCATCTCGACCACCAGCACCCATTTCCCGTCGGGTGACAAGTAGGAACGGTGCGCCATCGCCGGATCGGTTTCGGGCAGGTAAATATCCCGTGCCCCGATCCTGCTCTCCTCGGCCGCCACGATGCCCATGTGGGCCCCATCTTGAGCTCAGAAAACAGCACATGCCGGGGCCGGTCCAGAGCAGTCCGGAGGCATTACGAAGCAAGGGTTGGGGCTCGCCACCAAGCGTGGGAACCACACAGGTATCCAAATGAAATGGCGGGGTTAAAGTGGTATAAGCGAGCGCGAGCCGTCCGGTGAAAATGCCGGATTCATTTTAAATACGTTGTCGTGGGTCAGTTGTACCGGCTCGCCATCGGGAAGTATCTTCACGTAAACCTGACCGGCATCAACAAACGTAGATAACCCCGAATAAACGCCAACATCCGGCCATCGGGAGAAAGGGCTGGCTGGATGACAGAATCGGGGAACTTGGTGAGCTGAACCCATTGCGAGCGGTCGGGCGCGCTTGTGGGGCTACCATCCCCAGGGCAACGCCGATGACGATTGCCACAACGGCGCCCACCATTGCAACGCCACCGACCGCCCACCACACGTGACGCCTGGAGAGCCCTTTGTGCGGAGGGTCTGCCGGGGCGACTCCCTGGTCGATTGGAATTGAAGCTTTTCGTCTTTGCCTGAACCATCTTCAGAAGCCTCGACCGGGCAAACGAACCGATATCCGACCGTGGCCACCGTCTCGATGTACCGCGGCTCGTGGATGTCATCTCCCAGCCGGCTACGCAGCAGCCAGATGCAGCGCGTCAGGGAACCCTCGGTAACGGCGGCATCGCCCCAGACGGCATTGAGCAGTTCTTCCTTCGAGATCAGCCTTTGCGGATTGTGGAGCAGGAACAGGAGGGCGCGAAACGCCTTCGGCTCAACCGTCAACACCTCGCCCGCCTTGATGAGCGTGAACTCCCGCTCCCGAACCTCGACATCGTCGAAGCGGAAAACAAAGGACTTACTCGCCATCATAAATCCATAATCCGCCCTAAGAAACTCTTGATCGGCGTCGAGAATTTGATAAGCCAGCCCATCAAGACCAAGTAGAGCCACGCGCCCAGAGTTCCCTCAGCCAACCCGGCTGAGGAGCTCTCGCGATGACAACTTTCAAGTGGTTCGCTTCCTTGGTTCTCGCCGCAACCTCGTTCCCGCGCTTTCAGCAGAAACCCATTGTCCCGGAAACGCTGCCAGTGTACCCTTCCGCTTCGTCAACCGCTACCTGATGGTTTTGGCCGTATCCATCAACCACACCGGGCCCTACAACTTCCTATTGGATAGCGGCGCCCAGATCACGATGATCGATCCCTCTCTCGCCGCCGAACTTCAACTGGGCGCTCAGGGCGCGGCCGTGGTCGCAAGCCTCGGATCTCGTCAGTCTGCTTCCTTCGCGCAACTCGACCTGGTCGAGGTCGGCTCCCATGCTGTTGCCAACCAACAGGTGCTCGTTTATGACCTGCAAAATTTCCATCCCGCCGATCTGCACTTTCAGGGCATTCTCGGCGAGGATTTCCTCGAGCACTTCGACATGCTGATCGACAATGCGCATAGACTGCTCTGTCTGGACAACTCGGCCGCGATGCGCGCAGAGGTGAAAGGGCCG
>CAVWRV010000017.1:0-111565 GCA_963757515.1 uncultured Acidobacteriaceae bacterium
AGCATATAAAAGGTGTGACCATCGAGAGTGATCACTTCCGTGGCAGGCAGGTGGCCGCAAGGACCGTCCACATCGATGTTGCCGCTGATGGCGGTGACCGGGGCGAGCTTGCGTAGCATATCCAGAATCGGCAGGGTCACCGACGTCGCCCGCATGGAGAATGTGGTCGACGTCGCGCAGGGCTTCGATTGCCTCGGGACGGAGCAGGCCATGGGTATCGGAAATAATGCCAATCCTCGAGGCGAGTGTTGCACTCATAGGCCGATAGCGAGCCGGGTGCGCGGGTCGAGGTAATCGCGCAACGCATCGCCAATGAAGTTGAACGACAGCACGCAGAGCATGACGGCAATGGCGGGAAAAACCACCATGTGGGGGAGTCGAACAGGTGGGAGCGGGCGTCGTTGAGCATGCCGCCCCAGCTGGCCGCAGGCGGTGGAAGGCCCAATCCCAGGAAGCTGAGCGTAGCCTCAGCCAGAACGGCTCCTGCCATGCCGATGGCAGCCTGCACGATGATGGGCTGCAGGATGTTGGGCAGGATATGGCGGGTAAAGATGCGCAGGTCCGAGGCGCCCAGGGCGCGGGCAGCTTCCACGAATTCCCGCTCCTTGACGGCGAGCACCTGGGCCCGCACCAGGCGAGCGTAGCCACCCATCCGCCAATGGCCAGGGCCAGCACCAGGTTAAGCAGCCCGGGGCCGAGAAACGCCACAAACGCGATCGCCAGCAGAATGCCGGGGAAAGAAGAAAGGCATTCATGACAAAGACATTGAGCAGCGTATCGACCCGGCCTCCGTAAAAGCCCGCCAGGCCGCCCAGCACCAATCCCAGAGAAAGCGAGAGCCCCACAACGCTCACGGCAACCATAAGGGAAAGTCGTGCACCGGAGAGTATGCGGGAGAAGATATCGCGGCCGAGCTCATCGGTGCCGAACCAGTGGGTATGCGAAGGCGGGGTAAGGCGGTGATACAGGTCGATGCCCGCGGGATCGTAAGGAGTAATGGCCGGCGCCAACACCGCGATGGTAACGAAGAGCACCAGGAGCAGGATGCCAATGACTCCGAGGGGCTGGTGGCGAAGAGTGCGAGCGAAGGCCATCGATGGGCAATGATCGCATATTGTTCGCTGCAACCGGGTTGATACGATGAGGGATAACGCGATGCGTAAACCAACAATGGCTCTGCACGATCGCGCTGGCGGCGACCATATTGGCGATGCCGGCATGGGCTCAACAATCAGCCGAGCAGCAAGTGATGGACCTGGCGAACGCGGATCGGGCTCAGCAAGGCCTGGCGCCTCTTAAGTGGGACCCGGCGTTGGCCCAGGCAGCGGCCGACCATGCGCAACTGATGGCGCAACAGCCTGCGCTGTCTCACCAATATCCGGGCGAAGCCGACCTGGTCGCCCGCTGTGGCGCGGCGGGCGCGCATTTCCGCTCGATCGCGGAAAACGTCGCCTTGGCGCCGAGCCCGCAGGCGCTCGAACAGGAGTGGATGAACTCGGCTCCTCATCGGGCCAATATCCTGAACCGGCGATGAACACCATCGGTGTGGGCCTGGTGAGGCGGGGAGGGAACTACTACGCGGTGGAAGATTTCGCCGACGGCGTGGCCGAGCTAGGTCCGGAGCAGATCGAGCAGAAGATCGGGCAATTGCTGCAGCAACGAGGGCTGCAGCCTGCGGGGATTCCCAGGACGCCCGGCAAACCTGCGAAATGGAGCACGGCTCAGCCGGGGTTCCAAACCCCGGTTCATCATGCGCTGGGAGGGAACGGATCTACCCGCTTCCGGATGTGCTGGAGCAGAAAATCTCCACCGGCCAATACCACAAAGCCGCGGTAGGCGCCTGCAATTCGGGCAACCCCGCCCAGGGATTTACGACCTACAAAGTTGCCGTAATGCTCTTTTAGGCAGCGTAGGGGCTAAAGAGTGAGTGTGAGACCGCAAACTTGAGGATTCGTGGTGGGAGCCCCCGCATTTATGCGGGGGAAGGAGTGCTTCAGCGCTCCGGGAAAGAGTCTCGACTTTGATCATGCGCTTTAGAGCTGGTAATGCCAGGGATTGTAGAAACTCGAGTGATCATCAAAAGATGAAGACTTTAGCCGCTTAGGAAACCCTGCCAGTCATTTCGTCCGAATAGGAGCTTCCATTGGCGTAACCACCCTAAACTTTGCATCTCGACCGGAGCTGCGGAGGAGCGCAGCGGAGGGATCTGCAGTTTCTTTTTCCAGTTTTTACGCAGCCTCTTTAGCGGGGCGCACCGGGCCGGGGAGATCGGGGCGCTTTAGAGTGAGCGTGGAGAACAGCAAACTTCAGGATTCGCGGTGGGGGCCCCCGCATTTATGCCGGGGAAGGAGCGCATCAGCGCTCCGGGAAACAGTCTCGACTCGGTCATGCGCTTTAGCGCTGGCTAAACAAGTTGGGGAAACTCGCTTTGTATCAGCGCACGACTTTTAGTCGGGCCGTAAATCGTGAAAAGGTTGAGGGTTTTGAGCCCGTACGAAACAACTGTGGAATCAATGCGGCTTTAAACCCCTGAGGTACTTTTTTCCCGGAAGCGTATGGGCTTTAAGGGGGTAGAAAAGAACCGCAGGTCACCCGACGCAATCAGTCCCGAAGGGACGGGACAATCTGTAGCCCGGCACGGGAGTGCCGGGTAGGATTTCACGCAAATCGAGTCCCGAAGGGACGACACAAGGGGAGTTCTCACGCAAACTCTTTAGCCCCTGAGGTATTTTTCTAGGTTCAAGGAGAGCTACCTTGAAGAACCCTACTTGAGCTTCGCCGGAGGCTGCCAAAAGAGAAATTTAGCCTGCAGATCTCGAAAAGCGTACCTCAGTGGCTAAGGTTGCGTAGCGAACCAACTCCTTCCGCGGGCATGGGATTCTGATTTCGCCTTTCACCTCTGTCAACATCATTCCGCGGCGGCGTCACAAGTCATCAGGTAAAACACCTTACTCTCGCCTTATGAGCGCATTTTGCCGCATGTGAGCAACGCTGCGTCTACGCGCGGCGATACGCGGGTAGCTTACGAAATGGAACGGGACAGAGATGACCGAAGTCGTGATTTCGGAGCGGGGCTGGCCGGGCTCAGTTGCGCATTATCGCTGAAGCTGCAGGCGTGCCCGTGACCCTGTTGGAGGCGAGCGACGCAGCCGGGTGGGCGAGTGCGCACCGATCTGGTGGAGGGCTTTCGACTCGACCGCGGATTTCAGGTGATGCTGACGGCATATCCCGAAGCGAAACGGCTGCTCGATTACAACGGCTCAATTGAAAAAATTCGAACCCGGCGCGCTGGTATGGCAAGGCGGAAAATTCCATCGCTTCGCCGATCCCGTCCGCAAACCCTCGGCCGCGGCCCGGTTCCTCTTTGACCGATCGTGCCGTGGAACCGACAAACTGCAGTAGCCAAGCTGCGCGCCCGGGTGCAGCAGGCACCTTTGAGGAGATATTTGCGTGCCCCGAGAAAACCACGCGCGATTATCTGCATGCGGTTCCCTTCAGCGCCGAGATCATCGAGCGGTTCTTCGAGCCCTTTTTCGGCGGTGTTTTTCTGGAGCGCGAACTGGTGACCTCGAGCCGCTTCTTCGAATTTCTCTTTCGCATGTTCTCCGCCGGGGACACGGTAGTTCCGGCAGACGGAATGCAACAGATACCGTTGCAATTGGCGGCGAGGCTGCGAGCGGGCACCCTGATAACCGGGGCGCGGGTAAGCAAGGTGACGCGAAGCCCGAAATCCTTTGCGGTGGAAATTGAAGCAGGGAGAAGCTGGAGGCACGCGCCGTGGTGCTGGCGGTAGCCGGCAACGAAGGCAACGCATTATTAGGTGGAGTCGGCGGCTGGAGTGTGCCCGAGGTGCGAGCCTGGAACCAGACCACGGCCTTCTACTACGCCCCGCAGAACAAACGCCGGTGGATGAGCCCATCATCCTGTTCAACGGGGAGGGCGCGCGGCGCGGCCCGGTCAACAACGTGGCCGTGATGAGTGCGGTTTCGTCCGCCTACGCACCCCGGGAGCGCACCTGGTGGTGGCCAGCGTCGTGGGAGAGCTCCAGCGGAAACGCGGCCTGATGCTACGGCAGTGCGCACCATTCAGAAAATGGTTTGGCCCCGTCGTGGACTCATGGAGGATGCTCCAGGCCTATCCGCTCCCGCGAGCGCTGCCCCAGCAGAGGCATGCCGAGTGGGAGCAGGCCCCGGTGCGGCTGGGAGGCACGGGGGGTGTCTACATGTGTGGGGACTACCGCGAGACCGCCTCGATTCAGGGCGCCTTAGCCTCGGGCAGGCGGGCCGCGGAGGCAGTGGTCCACGACTTCGAGGACTTGGCGGCCGGGAAATGAGGAGGCTTTTGACGCAGGGGATCAGGTTTGCGGTAAAATCAAGAACAGTTCAGAGACGTTCCCGCCAAGACACTCCTCAGTAGCTCAATGGCAGAGCATTCGGCTGTTAACCGAAGGGTTGTAGGTTCGAGTCCTACCTGAGGAGCCAATTAACGCAACAACTTAGATTTCTCATTCTCTGACCCCTCTTTCGATACCGGGGACTCCGCTTCAAATTTGCCCTCGCTTATTGTCTCGCAAACCCGAATTCCGTCGACAACCCGTATTACCTTTCCGCGGCAGGAATTCGCAAGGTCGCAACCGAACTCATCGAGCGATGACAATGACGATGGCATCCGCAACATTCCCACGCCCTACGATTACGAGCTCAAAACTGAAGAAGCCACGGTTGAGTTGAAGCAGGAGATCGAGAAGTGCATCGCAAGGATGCAGGATGACGGTTGCCCTACGAGGCGCCGGACAGCGTGATGCTCGTCGCAGACGATGAGGACGATGGTGAAAATGGCGCGACAGAAGACCCGCTTTCTGTGAGTCCCTACGCGATCACAGGCGAGATGCCGCCCCTGGAGAGCATCCCTGGATGGGACTCGCTCAGCAGCGAGAAGCAGGAACAGCTTCGGGAGCACACCAGAAACTTGCTCGACCTCCAGAGACTTAAGCTAATCCAGAACGGGATTCAGGTCTTTCCCACTCGGAAGCGCCAATAGGTAAGCGGGCGGGCACCAGGGCAGCTCCAAGAAACGGATCCCGTTTCCTGTGGAGCTTGTACGTGCTGATGCGCCTGGCGTCCCAAATCATCAGTCGCCCAAAATGCGGAGACGCTTTCGATGAGATGGCCGGGAGGATGCCGGTGAGTTCATTCTGCGCGCAGGGCTTGCATGGGTTGGACCGAGGCCGCGCGGAAGGCGGGCAGGAGACAGGCAATCACTGCGGCAAGCAAGAGCACGAGCGCCACGAGCCCAAACACGGAGAGGTCGATTTTGCCGACTCCATATAGCGTGCTTTGCATGCCGCGCCCTACGAAGTAGGCGCCGGCCAGGCCCAGGACCAGGCCGATGCAGGCCAAAGCCACGCCTTCACGGACCACCAGGGCAACCACCCGATTACGGTCGGCGCCCAGGGCCATGCGCAGCGCTATCTCGTGGGAACGTTGGGCTACGGAAAAGGACATGACCCCATAGACGCCAAGGGCGGCAAGCAGCAACGCAACCACGGCGAAGCAAACGAAGAGCGTCAGCGTAAACCGATCGCTGGAAAGTATGAGATCGCGAACCTCCTCCATGGAGCGAGGCTCGCCCAGGGCAATCTCCGGGTCCACGGAATGGACCGCAGCGGCAATGCTTTTAACCATGGTTGCCGGATCGTTCGCCGTCCGGACGCCGATGCCTGCATTAGGCCACGGAATCTGCCAGAAAGGGATCAGCGTCTCCGGACGATCCTGGCGCAGTCCACCACCGCGTACAGTGTGGTACACCCCGACGATCTGCCATTCCTCGGGTGGACCTAGCTTGGTGACGCCTGGGATCAATTGCTCGACCGAGAGTCGCGCCCGCAGCGGGTCTGTGTCTTTGAGGTATTGCTGCACAAACTTTTCATTCACCACGGCGACTTTGATGCTGGTGGCATTATCCTCCCCGGTGAACGCGCGGCCTTTGATTAATCGAATGCCGAAGGTCTTGAAAAAGTCCGGGGTGACCATGCCGAAGCCGGTGTTAGGCCGCAAGAAAGGATCGGTGAATGCGGGTTTGCCCACAATGGTGAAGGGCATGCCAAACCCTGCTCCGAAAAGCGGTAAGCCAGTCATAGCGGAGGCCGAAGTGACCCCTGGAACAGAATTGATACTTGATAGCATCTGCCGGTAATAAGCAACAATCTTCTCCGGGTCCTTAGGACGCGACTCCGGTACGGGCAGGAAGAAAGTAAGAACGTGGTCCGTGCGCAAGCCAAGATCCACGCGTAGCAGGTTAAGAAAGCTGTGGATGGCCAGGCCGGCGCCGGTGAGCAGGGTAAGCGCAAGGGCGAATTCGCCGATGACAAGACTTTGCCGCAAGCGGTGACGGCCAGCGCCCATCCCTGTCCGACCGCCCTCTTTCAGTGTCTCGCCCGGATCGATGCGGGAGGCATACCAGGCCGGTGCGCTCCCAAAGAGGATGCCTGCCAGTGTGGTAGCTACCAGCGTAAAGAGCAGGATTGGGAAATTGAGGCGGATGTCAGGTTCCGGCGGCAGCGTGCCCCGGGGCATGATGACCAGCACGGCACGGAGCATGGCATAACCCACACCCACACCCAGGAGCCCTCCAACCAGCGACAACAACAGGCTCTCGGTGAGTAACTGTTCAAAAATGATTTTGCGGGTAGCGCCGAGCGCGCTGCGCACGGCCAACTCTTTCTGCCTCGCGATGCCTCGGGCGAGCAAGAGATTGGCCACGTTGACGCAGGCAATCAGCAGGATGAAGCCGACCCCACCGAGCAGGAACCACAGCGTCTGTTTACGGTCGCTGGGGAGGAAGTCGTTCTTGAACGGTTCGACGAAGGCGCCCCAGCCCTTGTTACTCTTGGGGTAGGCCTGTGCAATATGCTGCGTGACGTTATCCATGTCGGCCTGAGCTTGCTTGATGGTCACGCCGGGCTTAAGGCGCCCAACCGCGAGCAGCCAGTGAAAATCATGGTTGATCTGCTCAGGCTTGAATACCAGGGGCACGGTTAACTGGGCGTCATCTCGATCGAAGAGGCCCGGCGGCAAGACACCCATGACGGTATAAGGCTCGCCATTGATTTGCATCGAGCGGCCAACTAGCTTCGGATCGCCGCCCAGGTGGGCCCACAGTTTGTGAGTGAGAATCACCACGTGGTCCTTGCCCTGTACCCCCTCCTCCGGCAGAAAATCGCGTCCCAGGAAAAAAGGGAGGCCGAGCATGTTGTAGTAACCCGGGGTAATCTGTCGCCTTCGATATTTTCCGGTTGGTCTTTGCTGGCAATGTTGAAGGAGCCGCCGGTAAAGGCCTTGAGGCCTGGAAGGAAGAATTCTGGCGTTGCCAATCGGTGAAGTCTCCAGCAGAAATTCCGTTGTGGAAGGTTTTAATCTTGGACCAAACAACAACCAGCTGGTCAGGTTGCGCGTAAGGCATCGGGGCGAGCAAAGTGGCATAGTCGACGGTAAAGATGGCGGTATTTGCACCGATACCTAAAGCCAGAGTGAAGAGAACAGTTAGCGTGAGGCCGGCGTTCTTGGCCAACATGCGCACGCCATAACGAAGGTTGCGGAAGAGCGTCGGCATCGGACAACCTCGGCAGTGGGCTGGATACGATGGCGAAATTGTACCCCGTTGCCGGGACGCAGGGCGCGAGCCAATTTGACCTAAGTCGGCAGTTTACCGTGATGGGTTTCGACGAGAAACATACCGGGGACCCTCGCCAGCATTCCGTAGTAATCGGAAGTAGCAGCAATGAGCACCGAACCCTCATAAGCGCAGCGTTTAAAAGTGTACGTCGGTCGAAACCCTCCGGACCACTTATACAGTCGAATATCGTGAAAAATGGGAATGTTTTGAGACGAAGTTGCTCAAACGAGAGGAGAAGGAAATTGATCCTTATTGAAGGGATATTCGAAGCGCTTCCCGATAGACGAGAGGATTTAGTCAAGCTGGCTTTGCAAACCATGGCAGCCTCCCAACTGGAAAAAGGCTGTTCACTCTATCGCTTCACTGCAGATCTTCAGGACCCGACTCATTTCACGTTGACAGAGCTTTGGGAGACGGACGAAGACCTGAAAGCTCACCATACTGGTGACGCATACAAGAGATTCTTTGCTGAATTGCCGCAGCTTGGCGCGCGCGGAAACCATCTCGCATGGCAAGGTCCCCTGGTGCCGGTTGATCCGACTCAGTTGTAACGAATCTTCTATGCATTGCCGTTGCGTTGAGGCACCAGCCACATCATCAGGACCACGGCAACGTCCAGAGCGCCGCTCGCCGATGCAGTGGCGAAAAATCACCCTTCCAAAATCTATGCAACGCCTACTCGTGGCGAAGCGCCCGCGCCGGATCGATGCGTAATGCCCTCACGACCGGGACGAGAATGGCCGCCAGGGCCGTCAGGGCAAGTACCGCAATCACCGCACCGTAACTCAACGGATCGTGCGCCGAAACGGGCCCGAGGTAGCTCGCCAAAACCCGCGTCGCCGCCGCGCTCCCCGCCGTGCCTGCCGCAATCCCGATTGCCACAATCAGGGCCCCTCTTGTAGCCACCAGCCGCACCACTTGCAGAGCCCGTGCCCCGAGCGCCATACGAAGTCCGACCTCGTAGCTCCGCCTCGCCACCGCATAACTCATCACAGCGTAGAGCCCGATGAGGGTGAGCACCAGCCCCGCGATGGCGAACGTCCCCAGCAGGGCCAGTGCGAAGCGATGCGCGCCCAACTCGGGCACAAAGGAATCGAGCGGCTGAACCCAGATAAAGCGCGTGTTCGGCAGAGCTCGCCCCAACTTCCGTCGCAGCGGCTCCGCCAGGCCGGCGGCCCGGCCATTGGCCCGTACTACAAGGATCCCGGGCGGGGCGGGAAAGGTTGAGGTCGGCAAATGGATGGCCGGCTGCACGGGAAGCCGCATCCCTTGATTCGGCGCGTCTTTCAAGACTCCCACCACCTCGCAGGGAATGGTCGCGTTCAAAATGTGGAGCGTGACCTGCTGCCCGAGAGGTTCGCCGGCGATATTGAGCGTCCGCGCCAGGGCCTGGTTAATCACCGCCACCTTTCGCTTGCCGGCAACATCGGTATCCGTCAGCCAGCGCCCTTGTGCGATGCGGTATCCGGCGGCGTCCAACAAACCAGCGTCGTCTCCGCTCGCCATCGCCGGCGTGGTCTTTTCGGAGCCGTGGGAAACGGCGCGAATCTCGGCGGGCACGCCCGCATAGGCGATGGGGTAGAGGTTCGATTGTGCCACCGAGCGAACGCCTGGCACCGCCTGCACCTGGCTCTCCGCGCGATCCATCAGAGCCCGTATGCGGTCCGCGTCCTTATAGTCTCCCGGCGCAAAGACGGGACTCGCAATCGCCACGGTCTTCGGATCCAACCCTATTTCCGTCGCGAAAACACCCATGAGGGAGCGCAGCAGCAGCGTGGCGCCCACCAGCAAAACCAGGGACATGGCCACTTGCGCGCCTACGAAAATGTCTCGCAGCCAGTTGTTCCGGCCGGCATCGCCCGCCGCTTTCGAGACGTCGCGCAGCGAATCGACGCGGTCGCGCCGCACCAGTTCCCACGCGGGAGCAAGCCCGAACAGCAGTACCGTGATCATCGCCAATGCCACCGCGAAAAACAGCACCGGGAGATTCAGTTCCACCACCGATTCGTCCGCAAAGGTATTGGGAGGCAGCACCATTTGCAGCGCGCGCACGCCACCGTACGCGATCGCCGAGCCCATCGCGGCACCTCCAGCAGCCAGCAGGAGAGCCTCGATCAGAAGCTGCCGCACGATGCGCAGCCGTCCGGCGCCGAGCGCCATCCGCACTCCGATCTCGCGATACCGCGCCGTCGCCCGCGAGAGCAGCATGTTCGCCACGTTGCTGCATGCAATCAGCAGCAGCATGAAGACCGCGCCGGCCAGCGTGTAGAGCGTGAAGCGGAATGGAGGGCCCACCAGGTCGTCGATGCAATAGACGCCCCGCACCTGCATCTTCTTGGGATAGAGCGCGGGATAGGCCGCTTGCAGCCGCTTTCCCGTCGCTGCCAGCTCCGCATTCGCCCGGGCGATCTGCACGCCCTTGCGCAGGCGCCCCTGCATGTACCGATCGCCACTGGGCGTTGGTCGGCGTCACGAAGTTGCTCTGGTCCGGGATCCACACGGAGCCAGTGAACCACGCGAAGCGCTTGGGAGCCACCCCGATCACCGTCCGCACCTGCCCGTCCACCTGAATAGTGCGATTCACGATATTGGGATCGGCCGCGAAATACTTCCGCCACGCTCCTTCACTCAGCACGGCCACCGGCGGGCTGCTCGGTTCCCCGTCGCGCGGCAGAATTCCCCGGCCCAACATAGTCCGCATCCCTATAAACTCGAAGACGCCGCCGCCCACGGTGACCACCGGCACCGGGTAAGGCACGCCGCCGCTATCCAGAACGCCCATGTCGCCGTTCGAGTACGCGAACCCTTCGAACACATCCGTGAGCCGCTCATATTCGCGCGCTTCGTTCAGCGAAACGGTCCTCCGCCGGCCTTGCTCGCCGCGCTTGTCCTGATCGAATACCGAGAGCAGCACCAGCCGGTCGGCATCTTTGTAAGGGAACGGATCGATCAGGACGCCGTAGAGCACGCTGAACATGGTGGTGGCCGCGCCAATGCCGATAGCGAGCGCCAGCGTCGCCATCGCTGCGAACCCCGGACGCGACCACAGGCTCCGCCATCCGTACCGCATATCGCCCCACAACGATTCCAGCCAGGTCCACCCCCAAACATCGCGTACCGTTTCTGTTACCAGCAGCGAGTTCCCGAATTCGCGCTTCGCCGCCGCCTCGGCGTCGGCCCGCGAAGCTCCGCCGGCCATTCGGTCGGCAATGGCCATCTGAAAGTGAGCCTCCAACTCTTCCCGGAGCTCGCGGTCACGCCGGCGCAGAGGGTTAAGCCATCTCATGCTTGTTCCCCTCCCGGCTCGCGGCTCATCAGCGCCGCTACCGCCTCAACCATCTGAGACCATTTCGCGTGCTCGGCGGCCAATTGCTTCCTCCCTTTGGCCGTAAGCTCGTAAAAACGGGCGCGCTGGCGATTCTCTGTGGTCCCCCAGGTCGCCCGCAGCCAGCCTCTCTTTTCGAGCCGATGGAGCGCGGGATACAACGAGCCCGTTTCAACCTGGAGTACTTCATCCGACCCGCTGCGAATTCCCTGCGCAATTGCGTAGCCATGGCGCGGACGCCATTGCAGGGTTTGCAGGATCAACATGTCGAGTGTGCCCTGAAGCAGCTCGATCCGGTTCTTGTATGGTTCTTCGGTCCGCATGATAGGATGCAGACACTCTACACCCATGGGGGTAGAATGTCTACGCTTCTTCCGGCGTAATGTCCGTTCGGGTCGTTAGAGCAGTTTCGCAATTGCTGTGGACTGAAAAAAGATCGCGAGGTGCGGTTTTCCTTGGGAGAAAACCACGAAAAGGCCTGGCGCTTCGGTCTACACCCATTGCGAAACCGCTCCATGCCAAAAGAAAAAACATCATGCCTATGAAGAACCCGCCCCATCCCGGAGATTTTATTCGGACGGAGATCATCGAACCCGCAGGGCTGACAGTTACGGCAGCTGCAAAAGCCTTGCGCGTCTCGCGGCCTACGTTATCCAGTTTGCTCAATGGCAGGGCCGATCTCTCCGGGGAAATGGCGCTCCGCATCGAGAAGGCCTTCGGAGTCAAGATGGATACGCTGATGCGTATGCAGTCTTCTTACAACATCGCCCAAACTCGCAAGCGGGAGAAACAAATCAGCGTTCCGCGCATTTCGTCGTTGGCTGCGACGCAGTAGTCTATTTTCTGGATGGCCTGACGAGGAAGCTAGACAAACACCACGGTGTTCTGAGATGAGCAGGAAAATTGGCATTGGATTGATCGGCATGGGGTGGATGGGAGATGTACACAGCCGTTCTTACAGGCTCGTGCCTGAACGGTTCACGGACTGCAGTTTCCACCCGCAGCTTGTAATTTGCGCGGACGAGGTGGAATCGCGCGCGCGATCTGCCGCCGAGCGCATGGGCCTCGAACGGTACACCACGGATTGGCGGGAGGTCATCGCTGATCCCGAGGTGGAGGTCGTGGATATCGCTGCACCCAATCACCTGCACCTACCCATCGCCGTGGCCGCCGCTCGCGCCGGCAAACATATATTTTGCGAGAAGCCCGTTGGCCGTACCCCTGAGGAAACCGCAGCCATCGAACGGGCAGCCCGCCAGGCGGGTGTGATCTCTTTCGTCGGATATAACTATCGTTGGGCACCGCTGGTTCAATATGCCAAACACTTGCTCGACCAGCAACGGTTCGGCGCCATCACGCACTACCGGGGACGATTCTTCGCCGGCTATGCCTCAGATCCAAATAGCGTGCTGTCCTGGCGATTTCTCGAGGACCAGGCGGGATTCGGTACGCTTGGTGATCTGATGTCACACGTGGTGGACATGGCACAGATGTTGGCAGGTCCAGTAAGCAGGGTTGTGGCTCAGCGCGAAACCTTCATTCGCAGGCGGCCCATTGCCGTGCCCGGTAGGGGCACTCATTTCACGACCCGTTCGGACGGAGAGCTGGGCAACGTTACGAACGAAGACTATGTGGGCGCGCTGGTTGAATTCTCGAATGGAGCACGCGGCACTTTCGAGGTCTGCAGAGCCATCAAGGGTCCAAAATGTCAGATGGCTTTCGAGCTTAACGGCACGAAAGGCGCCCTCAGCTGGGACTTCGAACGGATGAACGAGCTGAGCGTGATGCTGCCGGAAGAGGACGTGGCGAGCGAAGGGTATCGGCGGATCCTGTCCTCACCTCAACATCCGTTCCACCAGAATTTTAGCCCGAGTCCCGGGAACAGCCTCAGCTATGAGGATCTCAAGGTAATTGAGACACATCAGTTCCTGTCGTCCATCGCGGACCAGCGACAGAGCGAACCTGGATTCGCTCAAGCTCTGTTGGTCGCGAATGTCCAGGCCGCGATGATCCGATCATGGGAAAGCGGAAGCTGGGAGGAGGTTCGGCCGGTTCCCGCCGCCGAGCTGCGATAGTGGTGAGCAGGCCCCCCAGATTTCCAAGCCGGCAAACGTCTATGCGAAGTCGGGTGACTGCAGGCCCTATCTAAGCTCTGACAAAAGTTCAGAAGGAATACCGCAGAGCGAATTGCAAACGCCGTTCCTGTGACCGCACCGCCGGATTTTGGTCCGAAATGTTGCCAAACGTTGAATCAGTAATACCGATATCCGGGTTTCCATAACTGGCAATATTGAATACGTTGAAGGCATCAAAGCGAAATCCAACTGTCTGGGCTTCTGTGATATGAAAATCCTTAAACATTGAGCTGTCGACGATTCGGGACGGACGAAATAACCCCCGAAACTCCGGCCGCTTTTGATGATGTGGGGTAATTTCGTCTGTCCTGAATCTCCTTGTTGCCCTGCTGAATCCGCCGCCGTGGACGATGATGACCGCGGCAATCGGCCCGGGCCCATCGGGGATGGATGCGTCCGGCTGCAGAGGGCCGCTGGCCCGGACACTGCTCCACTCATCTACTTCCTAGAAAAACATCCCACCCATCTGCCCCTGCTTCTGCCGTTTTTTGAGGCCAAAGGAAAACGCCGGATTCCATTCTGGTCAGCGAATTCTTGCGTTAGTTTCTTGTATGCAGCGGGAGCACGCGTACACTTGTGCGTTCCGGGTCAACAGTGACTAATGCACCTTCCGCAAGCTCCGTTGCCATCTGCCGGAGAGCCAATACGACCTGCTTGCCGATCACATCTGGATTCAATGGCTCCGAACGAATCTGCACCACGCTTGGTTTTTCGCCCTGGGTAGCAGCGAGTATCGCGGCAAAGTCCAGATCATGCGTGAGCACGACGTAATCGTTTGTCCGGGCATAGGCCATGATCTCCAGGTCCGGTGCGTTCCCCGCTCCAGCGATGACCAGTGAACTGCCTCCAGCCCCGCTTTGGTCAGCAGGTCTAACCAGCGCGGCGAAAGGTTCATGTCAATCAGCGCCTTCACGCTGTGGCCAGCGTAACCTCGCGCTCCTCACTCCGCCAAGCTGCATAGCGAAGCGCCTGCATGATGTCTTCGCGTTCCAGGTACGGGTAATCAGAGAGGAGCGCGTCGATGCTCTGCCCGGCGGCAATCTGACCGACGATCATGCCGACTGTTACCCGCAAGCCGCGGATGCACGCCTTGCCACCCATCACTTCGGGGTCTTGTGCAATGCGATCGAGATGTCCCATGTGTCGCTCCTTTACTCTGATCCAAGCTCACCTGCATGGTAGACGCTTGAAAAAGCCATTTCAAGGAGATGTCAGCAGATCGCCATTGGCTTTGCCTATCTGGCCCCGCAGGCCGCGGGTCATAGTTGGTATCCCTACTTCTTCATGGCGCCGATCAGCCAGAACGAGCCTTGGTTATCGTCTGCCTTGGCAAAAGTGGGGGCCACGGTCGCGTTAGCCGTGGAAGGCGGCATAGCGCTGGAGCGCATCTTTGTCTGTGGCTTCTCCCAGGGCGCGTGTCTGTCGTCGGAGTTTGCCGCCAGAAACCCGGCTCGCTATGGCGGCGTCATTGCCTTCACCGGTGGCTTGATCGGCCCCCCGGAGGCGGACCTGCACCATGCAGGGAGCCTCGCGGGAACGCCCGCGCTTTTCAGTTCCGGAGATCCCGACCCGCATGTGCCCTGGAGTCGCGTGTTAGCATCGGCGGAGCAATTCACCGCCATGGGCGCTGACGTTCGCACGCAACGCTATGAGGGCCGCCCACACACCGTTCTGCCGCAGGAAATTCAATCCGCGCGTGAGCTCCTCTTGCGCGTTCTCTAAAACGCTTGTCGATTGGCGTGCAAGGCGAGCAATTCCCTGCGACGGCGTTGCATGGCGGCGAGCGTGGGTAAGGTGGGGGAAGGGTTGAAGGGATTGTGTTCGACTTTCATGATATGACACTCTCACGGTTTCGATTTTCCCGTCCAGAGGGTGAATGCTTTTTTTCGGCACTCAATAGTCACCTGGCAGGCGTGACTAATTTTCAATTAGTTTCTTTTACCGAGAGGCAGACTTTGTAACTGCCAAGTTATCGGCGACGCGGGACGCAGCTGGAAACGAAGGTTGCTCTTAGTGAATTCTGACTATGATTCTGGTTCTGAGTTATGGATAGCATCCCCAGGCAATGCGTACGCATTGCGTAAACGATGCGTACGCATTGCGTAAACGATGCGTACGCATTGCGTAAACGATGCGTGCGCATTGCGTGGATGATGCGTGAGGCATCGGCACTCCCCAGCAAACGAACCGGACAGGGGTGGTCATGTCCCCTTATCCCTCCGAATTTTGTCTGCCCCTTGCTTCTTCCTCGCGGTAAACAGATAGAGGAGTTTTGGAACGCCGAAGGGTCCCGCTGGCCCGCGGAGGCATCTCTGAAGTTTTGCAAACTATACCCATCGTGGGTATAATTGGCAGCGAGTGATCGAAGACCCAACGTACACCGGATTGTTCCAGTTCGTTGAAGCGCCTGCTTTCGCGCAGTTTCGAGATGACTATCTCGACGATGACGGATTCGCCGAATTGCAAAGGCATTTGGCGAAGAATCCCGAAGCGGGAGACATGGTGCCGGGTGCGGGAGGCATTCGCAAGCTGCGCTGGAAGGATCCACGGCGCGGCAAGGGCAGGCGTGGCGGACTGCGGGTTATTTACTACTGTTTTCTTTCGGAGCAGGAGATTTGGCTCTTGACGCTGTACGACAAAGACGAGGAAGCTAACCTGACCAAGGACGAGAGAGACCAACTGAGGCGAGCACTGGAAGCGGAACGGGCCGCGCGAAAGGCTAGGAGCAGGAAATGAAAAAGAAGAGTGCAACCAAACGGAATCTGTTTGCCGAACTGATGGAAGGTGTGGATACGATGAAGGCCCATCGCGAGAGCAAGGTAACGCTTCGCACGCACACCGTTGCGCCTGCTGAAATTAAGGCATCTCCAGGCGCAGAGTTTTTTGTTGCAGCTCGTGAGAAATTCAACGTCTCTCGTGCGGTATGGGCGAGTATGCTGCGCGTCAGCCCGCGCACGGTGGAGAAGTGGGAGCAGGGTGGGCAGGTCAGCCCGCTTGCGGCCACATTTGTAGAGCTCGTCACACGGTACCCAGATACCATCGAGCGTCTGCAGACGCTTCCCCGGCGTGTTGCACGCTCCTCACGCAGGATGCGGATGGCTAGTGCCGAGAGAATCCCTACTTCCCGGTCCGGTGCAGCCCGCCGGAGTTCGGCTGAGTAAACCGGCAAAAACGACCTCGTCGCGATTTCGGAGTTATCAAGGGCGCCGAGAATCGCTATCGAAGATTTGGAGTCGCCTTCAGTCTCATACTCGAAGTGCTGATCGCAAGAGTATGCTCCAACAGTTCTTCCGCACAGCTTCTGCGGCTGCGAGATTACTCCACATATTCATCCGTCGAAATGGGCCGAAGCTCTTGTCGTCGGATACGTGCCCATGCCATCGTTATCCTTCGCAAAATATCTGTCCCTATCCCGCCGAGTCAAACACCGGCGCGGTAAACCGGGTACTCGAAGCTTCCCCAAGAGCAAGCCGGGTAAGGGTGAGTACAGTGACGTCGTCATCCTGACCAAATGCGACCGCAGCTTCGGTGGCTTTTGCGAGCAAGGTGGGGGAAAGCAGGGAAAAAGCACGACACTGTCCCTCTAACGTACTTGCTGTCGACGCATTTGCCCCTGGGTTTGAGTCCCCGAATAGAGTCCTTTTGATAGGTACTAAGGTTACTCCCTCCTAGGGTACTCAAAGGTAATAGCAAGTTTCGGCAGAACCAGTATCCTCGGTCACAGGCGACGATCGTCGCGAATTGCTTCGTCGGCTTCCCGGGGGAAGGCTTCGATGAGCTGAGACGCGAGGGATTCGCTGTTCAGTTTTCGGTCTGGCAGGACAACCCACTCCATGGGTTCTCTTGCTTTTGGCGACATGCCATGTTTTGAAGAATTGCCTGCCTTGTTTTGCCAGCAGCTCAGGATAGCTTCATATGCGCCTGGGCCGGCCTCCGCCCAGGTTCCCTTGGCTGGGTGGTTTGCTTTCTTCAGCACTGCACGAGGGCGATGCAGAATATGCTGAGCGAAGCGAGGAAGAAGGTAGCGATGGCTCTCACTTTCACGGACGTGTTCGCGATTCAAGCCGCTATTGACGCGTATGAGAGTAAATTCCCGCATAGGCCGTCGCCTTCGGCGGAAGAGGCCCTGGCATGGCAGGCTGGCAGCCGCGGACGTAAGCCACTGGCGGGACTGGTGCTCCACGACGCCCTGCAGGATATCCTTCTGCTCGGAACAGGCGCCGTCCAAGTCGCCGCTAAGATACAGCTTCGCGTCGTTCGGTGCGCCAAGACCGGCCTGCTCGACTTCTACTACCGCATCTTCACCAGAGCCTCCCCGCTCAGCGGTCCAACCCATATGGCCTTCTTCTGGTTTCCGCCATCTGCCGGCGTCAAGGTGACTCTCGCCGACTTTCGCTCGGAGGGAGTGGCCACCACCGCACCCGATGACTTCGTCTGCGGGCCGCCCTGGAACAAATACCGCTTCACCTTCAGCAAGGGAGTCCCTGCAAATGCAAGCACGGGCTTCTTCTTCGTATCAACCAATGCGCGCGCCTTCGCTGCCAGTGGGGGAGAACTTGGAGACGCCTACCTGCCCGGAACGACAACCATCTTGAAGGTTCCGGGCCCAGTAGCTGACCATCACGCTGCTCGATAGGAAAAAATCTCCTAGGCATTAGAGCGTGACGCGGCAGAGTTCCTCTCACGGGGCCGAGCCTGATTCAGTCCACTAGTGTCAGCCCGATAGTAGCTCTGCGATGCGACTGATTTGGACACCACGGCTGCGCGACGGGAGATAGGATATCCCGTCGCCTATCTCTCAGGCACTAACCTACAGCCACGATTTCCGGGCTGCACTGGGAATTGTGAATGGATTTGACAGTGTCTTCGGCCGTGAATCTTCCCATAAGCAGTGCCAGTTTACTGTTGGTTGTCCTCTGGAAGGGAGTCCGATCAATCCGCTGCACGTATTCAGGGGCACGAGTACCCCGGCGGCTCACTTTTACGATAAATTTGGTATTTTTCATGGCTCTTCCTCTCGCTCCTAATGAACAAACAGCCTGGACAGGACTTGCGATCTCACGCGTAGGCCTTCGTTTGGGGTAAAGGCGCACAGCAGGTCCCTCCACTACGCTACCCGGATTTCCTGTTGAGGTTGATGGCGTTGACGAACTTTATGCGGCTCTCTTTACGGAGAGCCGCACACGCTGCATTGTCCAGTGCTGCGTGGCAGGAAATCCGGGTACGCTGCGGTCGGATGACAATGTTGTTAGGGGGCCGGTCCTAATAAGCGATCTCCATTCTCGTTCATTCGATCCTTAACTTGCCACAGGCAAGCCGATTGCTCGGGATGACAAACTAAATGGGAGGCGGTATTAAGCCACCTCCCATTTCTGTCACTGGCTACCGGTTTTACGCGGCCTTGTCGGGAGCTTGGGCTTCGAGGGTCTTCTCGCCGCCAACATTCACTTTGATCTGCGTGGGCTTGGCTTCGGCCTTCTTGGCGAGGTTGATCTTCAGCACGCCCTTCTCACAGCGGGCGCTCACTTGCCCCGGATCCACGGAGCTGGGAAGCGTGAACGAGCGGGTAAAGCTTCCGTATTGCCGCTCGACGCGACGGAAGTTCTCCTCTTTCTCTTCCTTCTCGATCTTGCGCTCGCCATGGACGGTGAGGGTGTTGTTCTGAATGCTGACATCAATGTCTTTTTCGTCGATGCCCGGGACGTCAATCTTCAGAATAATGTTGTGCTCGTCTTCGTAGATGTCCACCGGCGGCGCGAGGGTGGTGGTTGTCAACGCCTCTTCCGGGCCTTCGGGGTTGTACGACTCACGGAAAAGACGGTTCATGCGGTTCATGCGGTCTTGCATGGCGGAAAATTCGCGGAGAGATTCCCAACGTCAATAGTGTCATGACGCAGTTCCTCCTTAGCGGTAATCTAAGAGGAAAAACTTCAGATGGGCTGACTTAGTTCAGTGAACCTGAAAGAGTAAGGAGAGAAACTTGCTCAATAATAACCCTAGGCTTATGCGCTACGGCTGTCAAGATGCAGTACTGTCCTGGCTCCGTGAGCGAACGCTCAATCTGCTCGAAATGGATTCTGACGATCAGATCCGGTCAGACGCCGGCGCAATTGCGATGAGGTCCGTACCGCGAGTATTTTTGGCTTTGTGGTGAGTGCACGAAGACACTCATAGTAAAGCGATGGACAACCTCCGGCCCTGTCCTGGTGCTTTGCAAGAGTCAAGACCGATCGATGTTGAACCTGTTCCGGCCGCGGGACTAGAATCCAGCTGTAACTATTCAAAGACCGTGGGAGGTCTGTATGCCCCACTATGAGTTCTTCTGCAACGCCTGCAAGAAACCATTCTCGAAAATTCTAACCATGGCAGAGCATGACGCGGAAAAGACCGCCTGCCCACACTGCGGTAGTCGCGAGGTAGAACAAAGCTGGTCTGCCTTCTCCGCCGTCACTTCGAAGAAGAGCGCCTGAAGCCAGCAGCACGAGGAGGCGGGTATGCACTTCGACAAATTTTCCTTCGGTACCCTCCGAATCGACGGCAGTACTTATGAGCAGGACGTGGTGATCGACCGCGGAGAAATCCGCAACCGCAAGAAGACACCTTCCAGGAAATTCCGTGACGAGTTTGGGCATACGCCCCTGTCCATCGAAGAAAAGATACCCTGGAAATGCCATCGGCTCGTAATCGGCACCGGCGCGTACGGCCGTTTGCCAGTTATGAAGGAGGTGAAACTTGAGGCCAAACGCCGCCACGTCGAATTGGTCATCGCACCGACCAGTCAGGCCATCCGGCTGATAGAAAAGGAGTCCGCGGCAAACGCCATTCTCCACGTGACCTGCTAGGAGCTCATGTCATCGTTCAGCCCTGGCTGCCGGGATCACGAAGCACACTTCCCCGCAGACCCCGCGCCATAGTTATGCTCGAAGCCGGCGCGGACTTGCGCACCCACGGTCGTGGTGGCCAGCGCTCGGTCCACACTTATATTGCAGAGCGCGGGGGCCGCCGAATTTTGCGTCGCTTGCAAGCAGGAAAGGCGCGCTCCCGCGCGCCTTTCACTGCTTGCCGTTACCTGCTTATGCGGCGACGGCGAGCGGTTTGATGTGCCCCAGTTGGGTCAAGAGGGTGTATTGGTCGTAGTAGCAACCGCCCGCTACCATCCGCCCTTCTTTGTTGAAGTGCACGATTTCACAGAAGGGTAGCAACATCTTGCGCCCGGTTGGCTTCATGGAACCGAATGGGCCGTCATTGGTGCCTACGGCGGTGAACTGAGCGACAACAATGTCTCCGGCATCGATGTATTCGGCATTCGCAATTCTGCCATCCGAGAATGCCTGGGCCCATACTTCGGTCCATTCTCTAAACTTATCCTGACCATTCAAGGTAATGTTCCGTCCATGATCGATGTAGGCAAAGCCCTCAGTTGAGTTGCGGAGCATGCCTTGAAAGTCACGCCGGTTCCAGCTTTCGTGTGCCGCACGATGTGCTTCTACGTTCTTCGAATCCATTGTCTGATCTCCTTTGTGGTTGAAACCCGGCAAGACGCTCAGCCACTCGCAGCCAAGCGCTTCCTGTGGGTCACGCAGCTTTGCTCGCGGTGATCTTGTGCGTGGTTGAACTGTGCACGTTGAAGGTGCGAATGACGGGCTCGACCTCAAGCAAGTGCTGTACTGTTTCACGGACAGTCTTGAACTCCTTATTGTGGTAGTGTTCCGCATCCTCGCGCTTGTTCCAAAAGCTTAGCGCGATGATGCGATCTGGTTCGGTGTCGGAGAGGAGAACGGTCTCACCAACGAAACCGTTTTGCTTCTTCAGAATCGGCAGGACCTTCTCATGGATGGTGTTTGCCAGTTCGCGCGACTTTCCAGCTTTGGCGGTGATTTCGACTATTCGGGTGTACATGCGACCCTCCTTTCGTTAGGGAAGAGTGAAAGGAACCCGTCGCAAGAGCGACGGGAGGCTTCGCTCAAGTATGGGGTGTAACGGTATGCCCCGCCTGAGCTCTGTGTCAATGCCGCAGCATTGGTGCAGCGGAAGCGTCTGGCGCCGCTCCTAGTCGTGCACCCTCTCGGGAGAGAGTTTTATGTCTTGCTTATGGGGACGAACGTGACTGGAAGGCTCTGACGAATGCGCGGCAGGAGGCTCTGCTGAAGAGGGGACCACCAACTTACAGAATCTTTGGCGATCCCCGAGTGGATCAGTCCGATTCGTTTCTGTTCAGGTTGAACTTGAAACGAATGTCGAACAATCTGGCGGAGACCGAAGGCATCACCACAAACGCGCTTAAGTTGTGAAAATTGGGCACATCCGCACGCAGCGCGTAGCCTGGAATTTTCGAGTTGTGCCAGTCGATAGGAAAGGTGATGGGCGTGTTCCCGAGAATACTGAAGTCAAAAGCATTGTGGGTATATTTCCAGATGTAATCCCCGCTGAACACAAAGTTCTTGCCAAAGGCCTGCTGGAATCCGGCATGGAATTCGTTGCGGAAACCCGGTTCGAGGGTTCCAGACACCCCAGGCGAACAGCCGAGGAGCGGAGCCAGCACATCATTCGCACATCCAGAGCTCGACAGCACGAGGTTCTCGTTGAATGGCGTTTCCAGTGTGCGCGCATAAGAAACGCGCAGCACCGTGCTGGTGGGCTTGAGGCTGTAGGCGATACCCACACGCGGTTCTGCCTGGCGCGCAACCGCGAGACCGTTGTACAAATCACCGCGGATACCAACATTGAAAAGCCAGTTCCCGGTCTTGATCTGGTCTTCGATATACAGCGCCAATTCCTTGACATCGGTGTGGCCGAAATCGGGCACCGTCCTGGGGCAACACACATCCGAATACCGTTCGGGTCTGCTGGATTCCGGCTTTCGCTGGTCTGTGAACCTGATCGGCGGTCCGGCGATGCAACCGAAAGAATGGATGAAGTGGAAGCGGGGCGGCAGCGAATAAAGGGGATCCCTGGGCTATCTGCTCTTATTTGTTGTGCGGTTCATGCTTCACCTGCCGCTCAAAGTAAAAGGCGATGCCTAGCGCAAGGATTAGGGCCGAGATTCCGAACAACGTTAAACTAGGTACGTCGTTTGGTTCTTCAATAATTACCTTGCGCGCCATCGCGATCAGTGCCACTTCCAGAACAACACGGACGTGAATGGCATCTTCCTTCACATAGGCTTTCAGCGTTTCTATCAGCTCTACGCCTATCAATACCAGCAGGAAGTAGCCAAAGATTCCGAGCAATCCCTGGACTGGAATGAGGAACCGCGGAGGCTTCAAGATCTCCTGCCAGATCAGTACACCCAGGTGAATCGTCGAAAGAATCATTACCACAATGAGCATCCCCGCGAGTGTCACTACGGCGAATTTCTGGGCTGCGCTCAACGCTCTTTCAATGATCACCAAAAGCCTCCATTCGCTGAGGACCCGCTAACCGTTGCAGGCGATTGCAAGCGTCAATGAGGCAGGAATGCCGTCATTTCGTTCAGCCAGACCCCGAGCCTACAAGCGCCATACACCCCGGTAAACTGGCAGAAGTATATAGGAGGTCCGCTTCAACGGCCATTTCCATTTCGTGGGTTTTCGAGCGCAGGCGATACGGGCAAACCCGCTTTTGGTCAACGTCCCGAAGTCTCTGGCGAAGCAAAAGTGATAGCTGCTATGGATAAGGAGGTCCCTTGGCAAGCAGGGCATTCAGCCGCTGATCATGACCGTAGATATCGTCAAAAAAATGCACCGTACCGTCTTCCTCTGCGACCGCAGTCACGTATAGGATAAGTACCGGGATTTTCGTAGCCAGGTTAACTTGGCGATTGTCTTTGCCTGAGTCCATCGCCTTTTGCACCAGCGCCAGGGTCCACGGTTGTTGTCCGTCGAGTTGATTCCGCAACAAGAAATTGGCTAGTTCGGCTGGCTTCTCTAGCCGAATACAACCTGAACTGAAGTCGCGCCGCGACCTAGAGAATAGCTCGGTTGACGGCGTGCTGTGCAGATAGACGGAATAAGTATTCGGAAACATGAACTTTATCAGGCCAAGTGCGTTTGTTGGTCCCGGCTTCTGACGTACGAAGTATTTGCCCGAGCGCAGCCCTGCAACCAAATCGTCGCCCGGTGACACCAATCTGCCGCTGGAGTCGGTTACCTCGAATTTCTCGCGGGCTAAATATCCGTTGTTTTTCATAATGCCGGGGATGACTGTTCTGCGGAGAATTCCGGGGGGAACATTCCAGTAGGGCCGGAACACGATGAACTTGATGTCGTCGGTAAACACTGGCGTTTGAGTTGGGGCGGCCTTGCCCACAACGACGTTCATAGTGAGAGCAAGCTGGTGATCCTCGGAATAGGTCCGTAGCCGAAACTCAGGAATGTTTACCAGAACGGGGGGCTGCTGAAACTCGGTGGGCATCCATCGCCAGCGCTCTAAGGCATCATCAATTTGCTGGACTCGTGCGCTGAGCGGAGTGTTCAACTCACGGAGGGTCGCCGCATCTAATTTGCCGTCGGTCGAAAGACCATGCCTTGCCTGAAAATGCTTTACCCCCTCGACGAGCGCGCCGCTATAGGAATCGAAGCTTCCGCCCGGCGGAAGGTCTCCCATCAGTCGCAATCGCTCAGCCAGTTGGGCAGTTCCTGCATACGTATCGGCCGGAGCGATGGTCTTGGTTCCCCCCGGCACTTTGGCGCCATCCCCTTTGGCAGCCAAATCCAAGTATTGCTTCAAGGAGTTCTCGATGCGGCGGTAGCCAGCGTAGGGTGGCTCAATCTGATCCAGGACAGATTGGACGTTTCCTGCGCGGATAACCTGTTGAGCAATGAATTCCGGCAGATCGTATTGTTTGGATCGCACATCGACATCGAATTTCAAGTGTTTGGGATTGACTCGTCCGATCCGTAGGTCCGAAATATACCGCATCGTCGATTGCGTCAGAGTGGCATCGAACGATGCTTGAGCGGCGGCGGAGGCCCCTTTGAGGGACCTGGATTGTGCCGCCAGGCGTTCTGCATCGTAATCGCTGGGATTGAGTCCCTTCAGGCGGCTTGCCCGCAGAGTCTCAATCAAATAGGTTGCTTGCGAGGTTAGCTGATCACCGTTTACCCACAATGGCGCGAAATTTGCAGATTCGTACAGTCTCTTGACTTGCTCTCGATATCCAGCGGAGCCGAGGTTATTTCCCAGCTGCCCCTTCGCTGCCATCGCTCGTAGTTCGGTTGAGATTGCAGACGAACTGGATACTTCCTGGTTGCTGCTTGCTGGTCCATCAAGATTAGCCAGATGGAGCATGGTCTGGCTCGGCGCGAAGACAACGAGGCAGGTTACGATCATCGATAAAAACAATGTCACTGAATACATTGGACCTCGGTTCAAGAAACTGGACGCCGTTTTCGGCAGACGATCCGGCCCGCTAACTCTTTTAAGAACTACGATCACGCAATATCATACTTGTTGAATTACTCGCATGGTTGGGACGCCAGAAGCGGGGCTGTCACAGTTGGTGGCTCGGGATCTCTGTCACCCCCGCCGCCCAGCACACTCGCCGAGGCAGTTGAATTTTGTGAAAACCCCTGTTTTCAAGGACGCGGAGACCCGAAAAGCCGCCGCCGATGCCGGATGATGCACGCCGACAACTTGCAGTATTGAGTCCTAGGTGAAAGACTTCCGCCTGAGGTTAAATGAGCAGGTTCTGTTACTAGCACACGGCGGTTTCGGCTGGTCAGCTTGACCCTGCCAACCCACCCTCGGCATGGCGTCGCCCTCATTGCGGTTTGTGTCGCGGCCCCAGCTAGAGCACAAGGAGCATCGAAATGAAAAGGCAGCCGTCCCACATCCCTGTTTTCACTTTGGTTCTACTGGTTTCCCTCTGTGTGGGGGCCTCCGGCCAGGACAACCCTCCCCCGCAGGCTTATTCCGGTGTGGCCGTCGGCACCGGTGGAAGCGTGGGCGGCAAAACAATAGGGTTTGATTTCCGCATTACACAATACACGACCGACGAAGAAGTTCAGAACTTTGCGCAACTGGTGAAGGATAAGGGCACGGACGCCCTTCGCCGCGCACTGGAAAAGGAAGATAAGGGCCGCATTAGTGTCGTGGGTTCCACCGGTAATCAGATTGCGATCGCGCGCAAGCGGCAGCAGGGCTCGGGGACGATCATCACCATCGTTACCGCTCGCACCATGCCTTTCGTCGAGCTATATAACAACGGACGCACCACCGACTACCCGTTCGGTTATCTTCAAGTGACGCTTGATGCCACGGGCCAGGGCAGTGGTCAGATTATGGCTGCGGCCAGGATCCGCTTCGATAAGAGGAAGGGACAGTACCAAATCGAGAGCTTTGGGAACCAGTACATCAAGGCCATCAACGTCCGGCCGCACTAATCGCCTACTATCCCAGCTCATGGTCAATCCGGAACTTGTTCCCAGAGTGCCTGAGAACCTCGAGGATCACCCAAATGCGGCCATAGAGGGTCACTTCAAAACCGGCCAATGAGATAGGCCCTGAACAGCGGCTGGTCCGAGACCAGCGGCAACTTTCGCAAGTGCAAATACCCTTTGGGCTGTTCTGCTCTTTCATCTGAAGAAGTATCTGGATACAAAGCAGGCGAGCCCGGCCTTTCGTTAAATTGGCCGGCGTCCCACTAACGACGCGCCCGATCGCTACATGAGTGGGCGCCTTCGCTTGTCATCCGACCGGCGCCCCGGAGAAGCGCAGTGGAGGGATCTGTCTGGATTGACAAGGCTTTGTATCAGGACACGACTTTAGTCGGGCCACTGAGGCCGCATAAATGATTGGGCTTTAGCAGGCTGCGGAAAAAGTCTCTGAACGAAGGGCACGGCTTCAGCCGTGCCGCCCCCGGGCCGGTGGAGATGAGGGCTTTAGCCCCTGAGGTACGGTTTTTTCTCAAGGTTCTTGTCGAGCTATTCTCAATAACCGTATTTCAGTTTCGTTGGAGGCTGCAAAAGGGGGGAGATTTCGGGTCGCAAGTCACAAAAAGGCGTACCCCAGCGGCTAAAGCCGCATATCGCGTATGACGTTTACGGCACGGCTGAAGCCGTGCCCTTCGTTCAGAGACTTTTTCCGCAGCCTGTAAAGCCCAGACCTCTCTAACAGCGAGTTTTCCCGAGCCCTGAGAAGCCCGTACCCTGCGGAGCGGCTAAAGGGAAAGGGATACTGCAGATCCCTCCACTACGCTACGCTTCGGTCGGGATGACAAATTGGAGGATGGCTAGTACCTGGAGCTCGGTGAGTCGGATGGCGGAATCCTCCAAACAGCCCTTTTCCGCAGCCTGTTTAGCCCCTGTCAGCCTGTGCTTGGGTCCGAAAAAAGCGCAGGGGCTTAAAGCTCAGATTTTTGTTAAGCCTTTATGGCCCGACTAAAGTCGTGCCCTGATACCAAGCGAAGCGTGAGGGTGAGCTTGGCGGTTCTGGACGTTCATCCACATGTCGCGCATCCTCAGTTAGGGTTAGGTTTCGTCTGTCCTTGGGATTCATAGAAATCCTCAATGGTCCAATTTCAACTCGTAGACTGTGCCGCCGCTGTTGTTATAACCGGCGGGGCTGCCGTTGCCGCCGTAGATCGGTATTCCGATGAGCTGGTTCCCATCCACCACCAGGCCTTCATCAGGGAACGCACCGTCGTCATTGGCTCCTGTGGTTGCATTCGTTGCACTGAAGGTGTGCAAGACCTCGAAGCGGCCGTCTTCCCCGAGGCTGTAAATCACGCCGTTGCCATTCGCGCCTCCGGCCTCGGTGTTCGAATTGAGAGTCCCATGTGGCCCGAGAGCCAGCCGGTCACCGGGGGCCGCCCCGTCCCAATTCTGACCGGCTGAGTTCAAGGAGCTGAAGTCGTGGACAACCTCGACGGCCCCTGGGTTCCAGAGGGAATACCTGAACACGACACCATTGCCATTGGTTCCGCCGTGAAAGGCGGCCCCATAAAAGACGCCGGGTCTCGCCTCGACAAGGGGCTCGTAGCAGTCGGCGCCATCCATGTTCTCGCCGCTCGCGTTGGTCTGGCTGAAGGTGTAGAGCACTTGAGAGTCTTGCCCCGACGGAGCCATCCGGTACAAGATCCCTGAGGGCAAAGGCCCGGGGGACAGCGAGGTAGCCGGCCATACCGCGCAGCCATAGAAGTATCCGTCCGTCGCCTGCAGCATCGACGCTGCGTGGCCCTCGCCGGCGGTAAATTGAAGTCGACGGATGTGGCATTCAGAGCTCGTGCCCCTCGCGTAAACTTGTGTGCAAGAGGAAAGTTCGCCGATAGGTTTAGGAAATGGCGACACCTGGGACATCGCCCGCATCCGGGAAGTTATCGCTGCTACTCATCGATGATGACGCAGAGTTATGCAGCATGATGCAGGAGTTTTTCGCGGAGAACGGCCACCAGGTGACGGCCGTTCACAACGGCCGTGACGGCCTTGCCCGCGCTCTGGAGGGCCAATACGATTTGGTGATCCTTGATGTCATGTTGCCGCAAATCAATGGCTTCACTCTGTTGCACCAGATCCGTCGTCAGAGTGCTGTGCCGGTCATCATGTTGACGGCTCGGACCCATCGCAGCGATCGAATCGAAGGTTTAGACAAAGGTGCGGATGACTATCTGGTCAAGCCTTTCGATCCCGATGAGCTCCTCTCACGCATCCGTGCGGTCCTTCGGCGAATCGCCAGTTCCCATCATCTGAACGATGCAGCCACCAGGTTTGGAGAGATCCGTATCGATGTGAACAGGCGCGAGGTGTGGAAGGGCAAGCGCCTGGTAGATTTGACCGCAATGGAGTTCGACATCTTCGATTTGCTGGCTCGCTCGGCCGGCCGGATCGTATCTCGCGACGAGATCACCGAGGGTTTGTTCGAACGCAAAGCAAGTCCCTCGGACCGATCGCTCGACGTACACATCAGCCGCTTGCGCAAGAAGCTTGAATCCGGTCATACCCTGATTCGTACCATTCGGGGCGTCGGTTATGTCTTTACCAGCACGGAACGTTAAGTGTTCATGAGGAGCACGCCAGGCCATAACATCATGCACAAAATATCTGGAGAATCGCGGAACAGGGGCACGCTATGAGATCTCTCTACGTGGGAATCCTGCTCGCGATGGCAGGAACGTTGTCGTTGTCTCTCGTGGTCTTTCTTGCCATTTCGAGGCAGATTGAGCGCGACACGTTCTACCGGACATTCGAACGAACCGACGAACTACAGTTGGAAGAGGCCCGGCAGGCATTGGATGGTGGCGGCCCAGCCGCTGTCTCGGCTTATATGCAGCGTGCGAACCGGGTCTTTGGTGGCTCGCACTATCTCCTCAATTCCGCGGGTGTCGATGTCGTTTCCGGTCAGGATCTATCGAACTTGATCCCTGGGGCTGGAGCAGTGGAAGGGCGCCAACGCCTCGCAGGCAAGCTGGTAATCAGCCGCAGAACAGCGGATGGCGCGTACTGGTTTATCGCCCTCCCACCCCCTCGGCCTCATCCCTGGGAATACTTTCCGTACTATCTGCTGGTCATAGGGGCTACAGGAATTCTCTGCTGGGCTGCGGCGGTCTGGCTGGTATCGCCGATACGCAATCTGACGGCAACGGTAGAGCGATTTGGTCGAGGCGACCTCTCTGCCCGCTGGCATACCCGCCGCCGCGATGAGATTGGTTACCTGGGGCGGGCCTTCAATGAAACAGCGGAACGCTTGCAGCGATTGCTCACCAGCGAGCGGCGACTGCTGGCTGACATCTCGCATGAGCTTCGATCGCCACTCGCCCGGCTCAAGTTTGCCGTGAGGCTGGCAAGGAGCTCGCCCGATCAGGGCCACGCCCTGGATCGTATTGAGCGTGACGTGGACCGAATTACGTTCATGGTCTCTGAGCTGGTGGAAATCACGCGAGCCGAGGGCGATCCGGAAGCCAGAAAATTTGAAATCGTAGATCTCGAGCAAGTGATCAAGGACGTCGTCAGCGAAGAACGGCTTGACGCGGAGTTGCGGGAATGCAGGCTTCAGGTGAGCGGCCAGTTGGAGCGGCCGCTTTGGGGAGACCCAGAGCTGCTGCGCCGCGCTGTCGGCAATGTGCTGCGAAACGCGATTCGCTATTCACCATCTCATTCAGCAGTAGAAGTGACGTTGGCGGAAACTGCCGATACCTCGATCGTCGAAATTCGCGATCATGGGCCCGGTGTTTCCGAAGAGCTGCTCTCTCAGATATTCAAGCCGTTCTTCCGCGTAGAAGAATCGCGAGATACCAATAGCGGTGGGATTGGGCTTGGGCTGTCGATCGCGATGCGGGCGGTTCAGGTACATCAAGGCACGATCACAGCCGAAAACGCAAAGCCGGGTCTTAAGGTACAGATCGTGCTGCCGCGTCTACCCTCCACAGAGAAGGCGGCGATGCAGACCCTGAATAAGCCCATCTCCGTCTAGAGCGGTTCCTGTGCTGAGGCGGAGCTCCGCCTTGCGTCTGAGCGGTTAATTTTCTATGAGATAGGCTTGCGCAATTCTGTGGATCAGCGAGGGTGCCGCAAGCTTAACAATTATTAAGATTAAGTGCGCGGCGGCGCGTTTCTAATTTAGAGAATGCTTCTCGAAACGGTCGAAGAGCGGAAGCAGATAAAGGAGATAGAACATGACGAAACGAGTCCTGGGCTTTACCTTCATCCTCGCTTTCCTTCCATTCGCTGCAAACGCCGCCTCCCAAAACTCTGCCCACGTCGTACTCGACAGCAATGTAACGGTAGGAACCACCGAACTGCCCAAGGGGACCTACAAGGTCGTATGGACTGGAACGGATCCAAATGTGCAGGTAACGTTCACTAACGGCGACTGGACCAAAACCGTTCCGGCACATATCGTCGAAGGGCGGAATAATATCGAAGCTGAGATGACAGAACGTCAAGGACAACAAAACGTTCTTGACCGGACTCGAGCTCCGCAACGCCACGCTGCAATTTGGGGATGGCACGCACGCCGGCGAGTGAGGACCATTCACACCGAAGCGCAGCACATGCTGCTAGTCCATGGAGTACCAACCGATCGGGGAAGAGTTGAGCGTCCGCTCCAACCTTCTCCGATGCAATCAAGGGTGCCGCCGCGCCAACCGCGCCAGTATAAGTGGAGGACGATTTGCTGGGGTTCATACCGGCGGACCGCGATTTAGGAGGAAAGACCTATGTCCTGCCGCTGCGGAGCGTAAGCATTTGGAGAGGTCACAGTCCTTAACAGTGCCGCGCCGACCCTGAACAACCGCAGTATTTCCTCACCGTGCGCGGAGCCGGTTATCGATTTGTTGGTTAGAGAACGGCGATCAGAATTTAAAAGAGGTGGACCCTGAACCAGGGAGCAGTATTGCCCGAAAGCAACGGCGCGTTGCGGACCAACAGCGGGCTACGCGACTACAACATGCTCATTTCCCAATGACATCCTCGCCGTCGTCACCGTCATCGGGCGTGCCGCAGGACGAGATGGGGAGCGAGCGCAACCGGGGCATGCAGTGCGCAAATCCGCAATGTTCTAAAGAGCTGCTCTATCTTCGGGAGGGAAGGCTCTGGTTGCTCGAATTGGAACCGCATGCTGACGATCAGTCCCGGCCAGACGAAGGCGCATTCGCGATGAGGGCCTTACCCAGCAAGTTTTTTTGGCTTTGTGGCGAGTGCGCGAAAACACACATCGTAAAGCGATGGACAACCTCCGGTCCTGTCGTGGTGGTTCGCAACCAGAATATAGCTGACAGCCATCCCGATCTGACTGCTCGTCCGGCCACCACGGGACGAGGCGGCCACTTCCGCTGTTACTGCCTGGGCCGCCGATGTGGCATCTGCTCGATGGGCCCGTTTCACTTGTGCTGCGGAGAACTTTTCTTGACCCAAAGGCAGGCTGACCCCAAAGACCTGAACGTCCTTTCAGAAATCTGTGGGCTGAGGCGGGCACGCGACAACGGTACGGGGGTAAACATGAACGACATGAAGAAACCGCCAGGCAGCGAGCCAAGGACATGGCAATAGCAGCCTCTCGGCTTCGCTCGGGATGAGAAAGCCGCCGGGAGAAGAAGGGGTACCTATCCCCCGACCTTCTTCGCAGAGGTGCCGTCGATGCACGACCGTTTCCGTTGGTGACAGTCCCTTCCACTTCTGTCAAGCCCTTCCCAAAGCCGGGCGAAGAACGTTGTAAGTGATCACCACGAAACTGATCAGACTAAAGTTAGGTAATCCCAAGGAGGCTTCATGGATCGTCGCAATTTTCTTTCTTGCTCTCTCGCTGCTTCTGCCCTCGCGCTTGCGACTGCTGACGATTTACTCGCTCAGGCAGGCTCTACTGCAGACAAATCTGCGCCGCAGTACATGGATCTGCGCCGGTACCATCTGGCGAGTGGGCCGGGCGTAAAGCTCACCACTGATTTTTTTGCCGATGCTTTCATTCCGGCACTCAACCGGCTCGGCATTGGGCCAGTTGGTGCGTTCTCTGTTTATCTCGGACCAGATAGCCCGTCCTACTACCTGCTGATGCCGAGTTCGAGGCTGGAGACATTAGTTACGGCTGACCTTGAGTTGGCGAAGGACGATGTCTTTATGAAGGCGGCTGCGCCGTTCTGGGATGCGCCCGCAGCCACGCCGCCGTACATTCGCATCGAGAGTTCCCTATTGCGGGCGTTCCCGGGATATCCCAAGGTCACTCCGCCAGCCTCCGCCGCAACCAAGGGAAAACGCATCTATCAACTTCGCCAGTATCAGTCGCCGACAAACATGGATCACGTTCGAAAGGTGGAGATGTTTCATAACGGTGAGTTCGGCTTTTTCGCGAAAGCCGGCGCTACGGGAGTTTTTTACGCCGATACACTGGTCGGACCGAATCTGCCGAATCTTACCTATATGCTCAGCTTTCCTGATATGCCATCGCTTGAGGCAGATTGGGAAAAGTTTTCCGCCGATCCCGATTGGAAGAAGCTCTCTGCCGATTCGAGGTTCAACTTAAACCCACCAACGGTGTCAAACATAACAAGCCTCGTGCTGCGTCCCCTAGCCTGTTCACAAGTTTAGTGGGATTACGAAATGGACAAAAGAGCCCTCATGCTCCCGTACGCAGACAGGTGGAGCGATCCACCAGAAAAGTGATTCAGCGGTGATATCCCAGAGTCTCGGTCCCACACTCTCAAACGTCAAAAGCAAGCGGTGCTCCGCACCGCTCAGGATATCTTCGCCCTTGACAAAGCCTTTTTCCTTATCCAGGGGCACCCGTCCCAGGGATGTGGGCCGCAGATTAACATTACGCCTCTGCTACCCGACTCGTTGTTTCCCCGCGTCTTGACAGGAATGAGAAGCGAAGGTTGATAATAGCAAGGTCCAGACTTAGGTTTTGACGGAGTGAACAGATGCTCACCAAATTGACTGTCAACAACGTGGCCGCGACGGTGGACGTGTCACCGGATATGCCCCTGCTGTGGGTGCTGCGCGATGTATTGAACATCAAAGGTCCCAAGTACGGCTGTGGCGTAGGGCTATGCGGGGCTTGCACGGTGATCGTTGGCGGCCAGGCCATCCGCTCCTGCCTGACGACGGTGAGCAGTGTCGGTAGTCAACCGGTCACTACCATTGAAGGGCTTTCGCCGGATGGCCTGCATCCGGTACAGGTGGCCTGGGAAGCAATCGACGTGCCGCAGTGCGGCTACTGCCAGGCAGGCCAGATCATGTCGGCCGCCGCCCTGCTGCAGCGTACACCGCACCCTACCGATGCAGAAATCGATGCTGCGATGAGTGGAAATCTCTGCCGTTGCGGAACGTATACGCGTATTCGCCAGGCGATCCATCAAGCAGCACAAGCGGGCGCGGTACCCAGCAAACAGTAAAGGACGGGCATACTTATGCGCATGCACCGGAGATCGTTTCTGCAGTTGACGGCCCTTGCGGGCGGCGGGCTTGCCCTGGGTCTTTATCGCTCCCCGCTGGCTGTGGCCCAGGGTCCGGAGAAGTCGCCGGAACTGACGCCGCAGGCCTTCATCCACATCGCCCCGGATGGCGCGGTCACTATCATGGCGCGCGCCTCGGAGTCAGGCCAGGGCATGCGGAACATGCTGCCGATGCTGATTGCCGAGGAACTGGATGTCGACTGGAAGGACGTCCGAGTCCAGCAGGCCGACCTGAACGAAAAGATATACGGGCGACAGTTTTCCGGAGGCTCCGCGAATACGCCGATGGGCTGGGAGCCGATGCGCCGCGTCGGCGCAGCCGGACGCCAGTTGCTGGTCACGGCCGCTGCGCAAACCTGGGCCGTGCCCGCGGCTGAATGCACGACTCAATCCGGCCGCGTGATGCACGCCGCCTCGGGGCGCTCCGCGAGCTATGGAGAGTTTGCCGCCAAAGCTGCTGCGCTGCCCGCGCCCGACCTGAGTAGCGTGAAGCTCAAAGATCCCAAGGATTACTGCATCATCGGCCACTCGCAGCAGGGCGTTGACACGCGTAAGATTGTGACCGGCAAGCCGCTCTTCGGCATCGATGTCGAGCTGCCCGGGATGTTGTACGCAAGCATTGAAAAGGCCCCCGTATTTGCCGGCAAGGTGAAGAGCGCTAATCTCGATGAGATCAAAGCGCTGCCCGGCGTACGCCATGTCCTGGTTATCGATGGCGGCATCACCCCCGCAGCCTATACGCCATGGGAGCCAGGCATGGAACCGGGCATCGCCGTCGTTGCCGACACCTGGTGGCAGGCACAGCAGGCGCGCAAGAAACTCAAGGTCGACTGGGACCTGGGCCCCGCGGCTACACAGAGCAGTCAAGGATTCGCAACCAGGGCGGCTGAGTTGCTGAAGGCGCCGCCGGAGAACACTGTGCGCCGATACGGAGATATGGACGCGGCGCTCAAGTCATCGGCGAAGGTTGTCGAGGCGACTTACGAATTTCCCTTCATTGCCCATGTCACGCTTGAGCCCCAGGGCGCCACTGCGCACTGGAAAGACGGCAAGCTGGAGATGTGGTCGACCAGCACGCTGCCGGCTGATGGTTGCGCACTGGTGGCCAAGACACTGGGCATCCAGGAGAGCGACATAACAACGCACATGGTGCGCTCAGGAGGCAGCTTTGGCCGACGGCTGCAGAACGACTACCTGGTCGAGGCCGCGTGGATCGCGAAGCGCGTGGACGCGCCGGTCAAGCTGCTCTGGTCGCGCGAAGATGACATCGCCCACGACCCCTTCCGTCCAGGCGGAACGGTTGGCCTGAAAGCAGGCCTTGACGCGCAAGGAAAGATGAGTGCCTGGCGGCAGCATTTCGTCACCTTTGGAGACGGCAAGCACGCAACCTCCGGCGGGGGCATCGGGCAGGACAGCTATCCAGCCGGCTTCCCTCCCGCCTATGCGCTTTACACATCCATGCAGCCCCTCATGCTGCGGACGGGAGCGTTGCGCGCGCCCGGCGACAACGCCTATTGCTGGGTGGCGCAGTCCTTCCTTGACGAGGTGGCTTGTGCTGCCGGGCGCGATCCGCTCGAATTCCAGCTCGACCTGCTAAGCAACAAGCACATGCCCTGGTCTTCAGGCGAACATGACGCCGTGGGCGATCACGAACCGACGGGACAGTCGGTTCTTATCCCGGAGCGATACAAAGGGGTGTTGGAGTTAGTCGCAGAAAAGTCAGGCTGGGCGAACCGGGCGAAAGCACCTGGCCGCGGAATGGGAATCGCCGCATGGTTTTGCCACCTGGGGTACTTCGCCGAGGTTGCCGACGTCAGCGTTGACCAGCCAGAACCGGGTCACGGTGCATCAGGTCTGGGCGGTTGGAGATGTGGGCAGCCAGATCATCAATCCCAACGCGGCCGAGAGCATGGCGCAGGGTGGAATCATGGAAGGCATGGGCCACCTGGCCCAGGAAATCACGCTAAAGGATGGCCGGATACAGCAGTCAAACTTTCATAACTATCCACTTATGCGCATGAGGCAAGTACCAAAAATCGAAGTTTATTGGCGCAAGACCGACTACGCACCAACTGGGCTTGGCGAACCGACTCTGCCGCCGATTCTAGCCTGCGGTTGGGAACGCCATCTTTGCCGCTACCGGCAAGAGAATACGCACCTTGCCGCTTCAGCGCAGCGGATTCAGTTGGGCTTAGAGAGTCCTCGGCGCGTAACCCGTCCTCGTCGACCCGAGTAGGAACAGACGGAGCTGACACACTACAACTATGGGCCAGTTCCGTCTGCCAGGGGCCCCAAACCGGCGCCGGTCCGATATTAACCGATGCCTGCGCTCGTGCCTGGTCCCGCATAGCTAAGAGCAATCGTTGTGCAATGGGCTGCCCGGATCTTCCACACTCTCATTGCACGGAATAGCTTTTAGATATTGATAGATTGCCCAGAGGTCATGATCGGTAAGGTTTACGAAGCCGGGCCATGGCATAATTTGCAGCAAGTTGCCATCGAACGGTGGAGTTAAGCAATTCGTCGTGATGGTCGGTGAGCAGTTGGGGTGGAGATGATCCAAGTCTTCGCCGGTCCTCATGATGGTGAGGAATTGCTCGAAGCTGCGGCCGCCAGCCGGCAGCCCGGTTTTGTCCGGCGTCAGGTTGCGGGAAATGATGTCTGGAGAAGTGGGTCCCTCGAGCTTGCCGAAATCTCTGCCGCCGGCCAGGTAGGTCGCAGGATTTGTCTTCGCCTTCTGCGCGAAGTAGGGATTGTGACCCGGCAGGTATTCCGTCTTTGGACCGGCGGAATGGCAGCCATTGCAGTCTCCGGATACGTTCACCAGGTAGCTGCCTAGTCCCACAGCCTTCCAATTCTTCTCGTCCGCCTTCAAAGCTACTGGCGCTGCTTCGAAGCCCTGCTTGATCCTGGCGTCATCTCCGGGCTCTTCATCCTCTGCCTTCGTGCTTTTGGAACTGCTTACCAACGTCAGAACCAGGATCACAGCCGATATAGCAATCGGCCACACGAACCTACTTACCATTGGCTTTGTCTTCATGCTTGAGTCATCCTTTCTGCTGGCTGGATAAATTGCGAACAGTTTCCAGCCGGGCGCAATACTACACAAACCTGGGGCAGTAGGCTATGGGGCATTCATGAAAATCAAAAGCACCGGGGTCAACGGCTGCGAAACGGTTGTTATTCTGAGCGGCTTCACCTGTTTCGTTGGGGTAAAGGCGCACAGCAGGTCCCTCCACTACGCTACCCCCGATTTCCTGATGAGGTTGATGGCGTTGACGAACTTTATGCGGCTCTCTTTACGGAGAGCCGCACACGCTGCATTGTCCAGTGCTGCGTGGCTAGGAAATCCGGGTACGCTCCGGTCGGGATGACAATGTTGTTAGGGGGCCGGTCCTAGTAAGCAATCTTCATTCTCGTTCATTCCATCCTTAACGTGCCACAGGCAAGTCGATTGCTTGGGATGACAAAGGGGAGGGTGACGCTTCCATGGAGAGCGGGTGCTGGACTGAAGGCCGTTTGCGGGAACTTCGTTATGCAAGCCCCCCAAGGCGATGGGTTACACTGCTATCGGCCGAAGCCCATATCCTTGGACACCCGTCCACGTGACGGACCGATTCAGGGAGGACATCTTCCTGTCACCGAAATCTGGAAATGAGACTTTGCAGGCACGCGCACGGTAGTCATACTCCAAACGGGTCATTGACCCGGTTGAGCAAATTGTTACTTACTTGTACATGAAAACCTTGGCGCTTGCTGTCTTGTTAACGTCCGCAGCATTCGGTCAAACGACCAAGACCGACCTGGCCATCCACTGCGTCTCGTTGCCTGGAGATTTAGTCGGAGGTCAGCTTTGCAGTGCGCTTCGGGATGCTTTGGCGAGAAGTCCCCGATATCAGGAGGCTGATAAAAATCCACAAGGATGGCAGATCAGGCTCGCTACGATGGGGATCGATGATAACAAAGGCACCGCAGTCTCGATGACCCTGGTCTATCACGCGATTTATGTCGTGAACACGGTACAAGTTTGCGGGGCATCCGTCATCCCTGATTGCGCTCAAGGCATGCTGTCTGATTCCGATGATCACATAAGATTGCTTGAAAAGGCGGTCAAATTCAAGCAACAGATTCCCTAAGGTCTGATCGTCGACGTGTTCCAGATCACTCGTAGGCTGTATGAAGTGGCAGGAAAACACGGACGGTCGTACCGTGCTTCTCCGGTTCGCTATCGCTCTCGATGCTGATTCGCCCCCCGTGCCCCTCGACGAATTGCTTTGCGACAAATAGTCCAATTCCTGTGCCGACCGTGGTCCGCGTGGTGAAGAAGGCGTCAAAGACCTTGGGCAAATCCTTCGGTCCAATTCCCACTCCATCGTCTTCAACTGTCAGGACAACGCCATTTCCCGTACTTGATACATCGCAAACGGAAATGGAGAGAGTTCCACCGTGAGGCATAGCGTAGATGGAGTTCACGATCAGGTTAGAGATCACTTGCATCATCTCACCCCGGCGAAGGACGATCTTTGTCGAACTACCGATCGATTTCCTGATGGTGATGCAGGCAGCAGCACAGCGCGGTTCGTAGATGGTGAGCGCATGTTCTGCGATATCACCGACAGACGCCAGGCTAGCCGCGGCGTACTCGCGATAGTACCCCAGCGTTTGCTTGGCGATATGGGACACACGTCGGAGTTCATCTTCCGCCGTCGCCAGAAAGCCGCGCCCTTCGTCATCTGTGATCTTTGCCCGCAGCAGATAGAGCAGGTTCATCACCGCTTCAAGCGGATTATTGACCTCATGCGCAATCGTCGCAGCCATGCGCCCCGTCGCCGCGATCTTCTCCGCTTGCAGCAGGGATTGCTCTATTCGCTTGCGGCTGGAGACGTCGCGAAGGATCTTGGATGCGCCAATCACCCGGCCCTCTTCGTCCTTGATTGGGGAGATGGTAAGCGAGACGTCAATGAGCCTTCCGTCCTTCGCGCGCCGGACCGTTTCGAAGTGCTCGATTCGTCGCCCAGCGCGAATGTTTTCCAGGATTGTCGTTTCGTCGGAATGAAGGTGCTCCGGAATCAGCTTGAGGATCGAAGCACCGATCATCTCTTCCGGGGAGTAGCCGAAGACCCGCGTCGCAGCATCGTTCCAGCTCGTGATAATGCCGTTCAGGTCTTTGCTCAAAATCACGTCGTCCGAGGATGCGACGATGGCGGCGAGTTCACCAAGACGTTTCGCATTCTCGCGCGTCCCCGCTTCGCTCTTCCGAAGTTCCTGGGAGGCGGTTACTTCACGTGTAACATCCTGGCAAACTACAAATACACCCAGCGCGTCCCTGCCTGCCGCGAAGATCGGACTGTAGCTGTAGGTCCACCGGACATCCTGCAACCTCCCATCCCGGACGATCGGAACCACGGTGTTTTCGTGAAATACCGTCTCCCCATCATTCATGACCCGTTTGAGGTCCGGGCCGACGATCTGCCAGGCATCCCACCAGCACTCCTGGGCGGCCTGTCCCAAGCCTGAGGGATGCCGCTCGGCTAGAAGAGGGATAAAGGCATCATTGTAGAGCTGTAACAACTCCTTACCCCAGAAAACTAGCGAGGGAAAAGCGCACGAAAGCATGAGATTTGCGGACAACAGGAGGGCTTCGGACCAATCTTCGATCGGTCCAAGCGGAGTCAAACTCCAGTCGCGAGCCCTGATTACCTCGGCCATTCGGCTGTTGCCGTGTATCAGACCTTCCCGATTGCTTTCAGTTTTGGGACCCGAGCTTGCTTTTGGCATTGAACTAAATAAGTGATTTTAATTGGCAGCTAGCAAATGATATGCCCTCGTTGTCAGTTGCCCTAGGCGGTTCTTCCGATCCAGATCTCTGCCGGATATACGCTTTCCATTGGCGTCACCAGCAGTATGTATCTGCGCGTCATCGACATAAGGAGGGGTGGTCGAAAAGGCCCGAACAGCATGGGCAAGATAAGCACCTTCGGGGTTCCCTCGACTACGCTCGGGACTTGCCTCCTTCCGTCGACCCGTTATCAGGCACATCGCTATGCAGGCCGGCCCATCCGAAGTAAAATCGTTTCTTTTGCAGAGGACTTCCACTTGCCTCGGTTTGCGTCGATTCGATGGGGTCGCCGCGTGGGGCACTCAGCAGGAACTAGAAACCTTCAGTCAGGAGCGCACTCTATGGAGCCTCGTCGCTTTTTTCTTTCCCGCCTAGCCGGTTTACCACTCCTCGCGATGGCCGCAGCGGACAGGGTAAAGGCACAAGTACAAGGTCAAACCCACAAGCCGCTCAAGATCATGATGAAGAGCGCCTGGGGCTCGGACGACCCGACCAAGGCGGCGTTTCCGTTTTCGCACGGACTCGCCCTCGCCGAGGCGGGCCACGAGGTGCAGATCTTTCTCCTTGGAGAAGCGGTCGTTCTGATGCGCAAAGTTGTGGCCGAGGCCGTCACGCCCGTGGGTTGGCCGAAGGTGGCCGAGACACTGGACAAACTCGCGGCCCGGCACATTCCGATTTATGCCTGCGGCGCCTGCTCCCGGGCTCGTGGCGTAACCGAAGGCGATCTCAGCAACTACGGAGCGAAGTACGGAAATCCCACAATCTTTGTTTCTCTCGTGGAATGGGCCGACAAAGTGATCACAGAGTAATGGCAAGATCGAACGGCGAGGATTCTCAACCGTACCCGCGACCCGGTACATTATTAGTCTATGCAGGTACACTTTGCGTTCGGCCGGCACGGTTTGGACGTCACATTACCCGATGGGCCCAGGTACGAGATCATCGAGAGCCGCTCCGCGTCTGCTCTGCCGGACGTAACCGCGGCACTAGACCAGGCACTTGATCAGCCCATCGGCAGCAGGCCGCTGGCGGCCCTGGCAACCGGCAAGAAGACCGCAGCCATCTCAGTTTGCGATATCACCAGGCCTGCGCCCAACTGGCTGACGCTGCCCCCACTGCTCCGGCGCCTGCACGATGCCGGCATCCCAGTCGACGGCGTGACCATTCTGATCGCCACCGGCCTGCACCGCGAAGCCACCGCAGGCGAGATCGAAGCCATTCTTGGGCCCGAGATCGCGGCCAAATACCGGGTGGTGAATCATGACGCGCGGGCACTCGCCCAGCATCGCTGGCTGGGAAAGACGCAGCGGGGTATCCCCGTCTATATCGATGAACGGTTCATGGCGGCCGATCTGCACATCACCCTGGGCTTTATCGAGCAGCACCTGATGCTCGGGTTTTCCGGTGGCCGCAAGCTGGTGGCGCCGGGGCTGGCTGCCCAGGAGACCATCAAAGTCATCCACTCCCCAAGGTTTATGCGCGAACCGATGGCGGTCGAGGGATCGATCACGGACAACCCCCTGCATGCGCAGCTGCTGGAAATCGCCAGGATGGCCAGGCACGACTTCATTCTCGACGTAACCCTAACCCAGAGCCGCGAAGTCTCGGGCATCTTCGCCGGGGATCCGGTCGAGGCACATGCTGCCGGGGTCCAGTTTCTGCGCACTACCTCGCTCGAGCGGCTCACTGGACTGGCGGACGCCGTCATCACCAGCGCCGCCGGCCATCCCCTGGACCTGACGTTTTACCAGACCATCAAGGGCCTCACCGCTGCCCAGCACATCGTGAAACCCGGGGGAAGGATCTTGATCCTGGGCGAATGCGCCGAGGGTGTAGGGTCCCCTGAATTTGCCGGGAAGGTAGCGCGCTTTTCCAGCTATGACAGCTTCCTGGATGAGATCGGAAACGCGGATGTAGAAATAGACCAATGGCAGCTGGAGAAGCTGGCGCTCGCCGGGCAGAGATATGAGCTGTTCTTTTACATGCCGGGCATCGCGAACGACAAGCTGGGGAATCTAGCCTCCCGTGCTTTTCGGAGCCCAAAAGCGGCGGTGGCTGCTGTTCTCAATGGTCTCCCTCCCGGCGCCCGGGTGGCGCTGGTGCCGGAAGGCCCGTACGTGTTTGCCCGGGTCCCGGACGAAGCCCAGGCAGTGCTCGCCTGAGGCGAGAGGCGTCGATTATCATCGTTGTCAGGCAGCGAAATGCGAAAGTGGCGAAATTGGCAGACGCACCAGACTTAGGATCTGGCGGGGCAACCCATGGGGGTTCGAGTCCCCCCTTTCGCACCAACCGAAAACTGGGCTAGCCGCCGGGAATTTGGGTGGCGTATTGCGGCCAGTTTCCAAGTATCTGATGGAGGACGGTGCTCCCCACGAGCCATGCCGACTCCAGCGCAGGCAAACCTCCGATATAGGGCTGGCTAATACTCTCAACTGGGGTCTGGCCGGGTTGCGGCATACATTCATTACTTCCCGTGCGCAGGACCATGACCCGGCGGAAGTCGACGCGATGCATCTTGTCCAGACGCGACAAGGCTTCCGTGAAGCCGGAATCCTCCATATCCGTCATGACAAAATTGCCTTTACCCTTGGTGTAGAGCCTTACCCAGTCGTTCGCATACCGGGTCATGATCTTGCCATGCCAGTAATAGTCGGAGGCCAGCGTATCTCCTTTGAGAACGAAAGGAGGGCGTTGCGCATTGGGGTAGCCTTTCCACTTGGCGCGATGAGCGACCAGCTCCGGGGTGTCGGCAAGTTGAAGACTACGGGTGATAGAGAACGCCCAATCGGCAAGCCTGGCATTGAGCGGGTAGAGGTTCGAACGGGACCAGTCACTGTCCGTATTGGCGTTGGGGTTGGGAGCGTTGGCGCCGACAGGAAAGAGACCATAAGGCCAGGTGGGAGGAATCTCGCGGGAATCGATCTGTCGCGCTACGTCGGAGACAACATAGCTCGCCCAGGCGGCAGAACCGATGGAAGCGTCGTTAGGGTCAACGCCGGCAATGCCGTTGATGAGCCAGTAGGCATGGGTGAGGTCAAAACGGGGGTCAAGCCCCAGAGCCATAAGGGACGCCGTGGCGTTGACCAGGGTCGTGCCGCTGACGATGCCGAGGATGGTGTGATCGACGTTGGTGCGGATGGGGTGAACACCGCCGGGGAATTCGAGCGTTTGGTTCAGGTGCTCGCGCTCTACCCAGAATTGGAACTCTCCGGGCGCGTCGCCAGTATCCTGACCGGTCTCGAAGGTAGTCACGATGACCGCCCGGATGGGCCACGGCTTTGGTTCCGCCGAAACACCGGCTAAGGTGATCGAAAGAAGCAAGACACACAGACAAGCATTCCGTTTGCGCATAGAAAAGTGCATTTTCCAATCAGGAGATGGCTCGATCGTAGCGATCGAGGATGACCTTGTACTGCTTCGCCATGCGACGCCGCATGGGCTCCATATCGACGGTTAGAAATTCGCGATCTTTCATGACCATGCGACCGTCGACGATCACCGTACGTACATCGCGCCCGGTGGTCATTTCCGCCAGCGTCACCAGCGGATCTGTGCTGGGATATTGGTCGTAGTCGTTGCGCTCCGTCAGCACGATGTCGGCCAGCCTGCCTTTTTCCAGGCAGCCCGTTCTGGTTTCAAGGTTGGCCACGCGCGCGCCGTTCACACAGGCAATCTTGAGCATCTGCGCATAGTCGAGCGGCAGCTGGAAGGAGTGGTACGGCATGCTGTTTGCAATGGCCGTACCCATGACCGCATAGTGCATGACCTGGAACATATCCAGCGTCCCGCGCGAACCGGGCCCATCGGTGCCTAGCCCGACGCGCACATTCTGCCGGACCATGGCGTAAATCTGGTGAGGCGCAAGAAAGTAGTTCCACAAGGCACAGTGAGCTACGGAAACATCGCGTTTGGCATAAAGATCCACCTCAGCGTCGGTCAGAAGTACGGAGTGCGCGCAATGCAGCCGCTTATTAAAGATGCCGATCTTGTCAAAGTAATCGGGAGGGCGCAGCTGGTAGTTTTCAATGGTGTAATCCACCTCGTCGGTCTCCTCCGAGAGATGAGTGTGAATGCTGGTATCGAGTTCCTGGGCGAGATGGGACATGGAAACGCGCAACTCCTCGGTATTGACCAGGATCTGGCGCAGCGATAGCCACGCATTCACGCGCGGGTTCTTCTGCCAGCGTTTCACCAGGGCTTCGTTTTCTTTGAGCGCCTGACTGGTGGTCATGATGTGACTCTTGGGGAGCGGACCTCCAGGTCCATCGATATCGCAGGTATTCAATGCAATCCGGCCGCGAATACCAACCTCATCCGCGGCCCGGCCCATTTCATCCGGATGCGGTCCGCCGGCCTCGAGAAAGCACGTTGTGCCGCAACTGATCATGGAGGTGTAGCCGGCAATGCCGCTGCAGTAAACATCCTCCGGCTCCAGACCGGTCTCGAACGGGATGAGATAAGTCTTCCAGTCCGGTCCTTTCAAGTGGCTTACCTTGTGGACCCCGCGGAGAAACTGCTGCGCCGTATGGTAGTGCGTGTCTGTTAAACCCGGCATCGCGATCAGGCCGCGGCCGTTGATGGTTTCCTTCGCCCGGTAGAGCTTGCCGGCGTCGGTGGCGGAGCCGATCCACTCAATGGTATTGCCTTGCACCGCGATGGCGCCGTCGGTGATGACGCGATCCGCCTGGTCGAAGGTCACGATGTCACAACCGGTGATCAGCAGGTCAACGTTCGTTGGCGGTCCAGACTGGAACCCGGTGAACGCGAGGGCGGGTGAGGATGCTGTGCCGGCGGCCAGGCCCGCCATGGCGCCGGCTGCCAAGAAATCTCGTCTCGATATAGCCTTGACCCGTTCGTTCATGCTTCCTCCGGTCTAGTGGGGTGTGCCCTCTCGATCGAGGGCAAGATCGTAGCGTTGCATGATGCTGGTGTATCGCTGGTCAACATAGTGGCGCATGTGTTCAAGATCGATGGTCACAAATTCACGGTCTTTCATCACCACGCGGCCATCGACGATCACGGTGCGCACATCCCGTCCACAACTATTCTGGGAGAGGGTAATCAGGGGATCGACCAGGGGAAACTGATCGTAATCCGTGGATGCAACCAGAATGATGTCGGCGAGCTTGCCGGGTTCAAGACTGCCAATCTTGTTGGCCAGGCGAGCCATCCTCGCTCCGTTGCGACAGGCCAGCTTTAGCATGGTCTCGTATCCGATCGGAGAGGCGGCGTGGTACAGGGTGCCGTTCACGATCGTCTGTCCCAGCACCGCGTAGTGGGCTACTTCGAAGAGATCTAAACTGCACCGGGTGCCTGCTCCGTCGGTTCCTAAGCCGACCGCGATGCCGCGCTGCACCATGCGTGCCATCGGGTGCGGTCCGATACCGTAATTGCCGAATGCACAGTGACACACCGATGCATTCTTCTTTGCATACAGGTCGAGTTCGGGAGCGGTGAGTAGAACCGAATGAGCGCAGTGCAGACGATGGGTGAAAACCCCGATCTTGTCCATGTACTGGGGAGGCCGCAAACCATATTGGTCCATGGTGTAGTCGAGCTCGTAGTCTCCCTCGGAAAGGTGGGTGTGGATGTAGGTATCGAGCTCTTCTGCAAGGTGGCTCATGCCGATGCGCAGTTCTTCTGAGTTGGCGATGATCTGGCGCAGAGACAACCACGCATTCACCCTGGGATGGTTCTGCCAGCGCCTGACCAAAGCCTCGTTTTCTTTCAGCGCCTGGCTGGTCGTCATGCGGTAGTTGGCTGGCAGTGAATCGTCCATATCCATGGTGCTCAATGCAATCCGGCCGCGAATGCCCACGTCGTTGGCCGCCCTGCCCATCTCGTCGGGATGCGGTCCTCCCGCTTCCAGAAAGCAAGTGGTTCCGACACTGATCATCGAGACGTATCCCGCGATGCCGCTGCAATAGACATCCTCAGGCTCCAGGTGGCTTTCAAAGGGCACGTAGTAGCGCTTCCAATGGGGCGCCTTGGAGAGATGTTTGGCATGAATGCTGGCAAGTTTGCCGCGCAGTAGCTGTTGGCCGGTGTGGTAATGCCCGTCGATCAGCCCGGGCATGGCAATCATGCCTTTCCCTTGGATCGTTTGCGCAGCGGCGAACCGGCTCCCCTCGGACGCGGGCCCGATCCAGGCGATGGTATTTCCCGATACCGCAATCGCTCCCCCGAGCACCACTGTGCCGGGATCATCGAAGGTGACCACGTCCACGCCGGTAATAAGGAGATCGACGGCCTGAGTCGTCATGTCAACGATTGCCCTTCCATGATCTCGTCCTGTGGACCGCGGCAAAACTGATTGAATTGAAGACAAGGGAAACGAACCATGGCTTGAGGTGGCGCGATGGCGGTGGCTGGCCTGGAGGCCGTCCCGGGGAGAACCCTAAATAGCTGTGGAAACAAGGCTAATTTCGCATCTCGACCGATGCCTGTCAACGGATATCGGGCGGGGCCGCGGGGACCGCTGGCGAAGATACAGCCGCGGAGTGTAATAGGATAAAAAGATGAAGGTTTGCGAACGGAGAGATGGGCTGACCCGTGCCGAGGGAACAAGAAAGATTGCGCCCTTATTACGATGAACATTCAGCAGCGTCGCGTGGTGGTAACCGGGGTGGGTTTGGTAAGCCCGGTGGGTATAGGGACGGAAATCACCTGGAAGGCTCTACTGCAGGGGGAATCCGGCATCGGCCATATCAGTCTGTTTGATGCGACCGGCTTCAGTTGCCGGATCGCCGGCGAGGTCAAGGACTTCACCCCCGAAGATTTCATCGAGCGCAAAGAAATCAAGAAGATGGGCCGCTTTATTCAGTTTGCGCTGGCGGCCTCGGAGTTCGCCGTGGCTCAGTCCGGCCTGGACATGGCGGCGGAGGATGCAGGCAGAGTTGGGGTTTACGTAGGCAGCGGCATCGGCGCTTTTGAAGTCATTGAGCGTGAGCACAGCAAATTGCTTTCTGCCGGCCCGAACCGGGTATCCCCCTTTTTCATCACCGCGACCATCGCCAATCTGGCCGCCGGCCAGATCTCGATTCGCTACGGCGCGACTGGACCCAATCTGACCTGCGCCACCGCATGCACCACGGGTGCGCACGCGGTGGGTGAGTCGTTCCGCGTGATTCAGCGCGGCGACGCAGACGTGATGATCGCCGGTGGAAGCGAAGCGGCGGTAACCCCGCTCTCGGTCGCAGGCTTCGCCGCCATGCGCGCTCTCTCCACCCGCAATGATGACCCTGCGACCGCCTCCCGGCCGTGGGATCACGGCCGGGACGGGTTCGTGGTGGGCGAAGGCGCCGGCGTACTGATTTTGGAGGAGTACGAGCACGCGGTAAAGCGCGGGGCGACGATTCTCTCGGACCTCGTCGGCTACGCAGCCAATAGCGACGCCTACCACACCAATGCTCCTCCTGAGGATGGCCGGGGGGTGCGCCGGGTAATGCAGTTGGCTTTGCAGGACGCTGGAGTTGCCCCGGGCGACATCGGGTATCTGAACGCGCATGCTACTTCGACTCCCTTGGGCGATCGGGCCGAAGCCAGGGCCATCTGCGAGACCTTCGGCGAATCGGCCAGGACCCTGCTGGTCAGTTCGACCAAGTCGATGACCGGCCATCTTCTCGGCGGGGCCGGCAGTCTGGAGGCCGGGGTCACGGTCCTGGCGCTCCGCGACCAGGTGGCTCCGCCAATGACAAATCTGAAGGATGTCGATGAGGCTTGCGGCTTCTGCCTGGTCAAGGACAAAGGGTTGCCCACAACGATGGAGTATGCCATGACCAACTCCTTCGGCTTCGGAGGCACCAACGCCTCGCTCATTTTCCGCCGCCATCACGAGGGGTGAAGCCCTGAATGGTGCGGGCTTTGCAGGCGGCGGAAAAACCCAACGCTTTTGCGTAGCCTGTAAGCCGCGTAGCGCGTAATGACGTTTTGCGGCACGGCTGAAGCCGTGCCCTTCGTTCAGAGACTTTTTCCGCAGCATGCGAAGCCCTCATGCTGTTTGTTTTTCTCCATCGCAGCGAAATGTTCTAGTCTATACCGCATGAGCCAAGACACTTCTCAACCGAAGGTCAGTCTGGTGCGGATCCCCGATTACCGCGAGGGCTATGCCAACAGTGTTCAGGTGCAAAAGAGCGTGTGGGACTTCCGCCTTACCTTCGGCACCGCCTACCAGGAAACGGCCGAGGAGATAACCATCAACGCCTTCCAAACCGTCTACCTTAGCCCGCAACAGGCCAAAGCGTTGTGCAGTGTGCTGGAGCAAAACCTGCTCCAATACGAGCACACCTTCGGCGCCATCTCCCTCGAACCCCGGCCCCCAAGCATGCCTCAAGGTCCAGTCCACTAGAACGTTTCGGAGACTCGTGGCCGAACTTCCCGAACAGCAAGCACCGTTCGACCGCCCGCTGCCGCTCAGGCTCATCTTCCCCCTGCTCTTTGTGGGCGTCTACCTCTCGCACCTTACCCTGCTGCGCCTGCCTTACTACTGGGACGAGGCCGGTTACTACATCCCCGCCGCCTACGATTTCTTTCGCACCGGCAACGTGATTCCCTCGACGACCCTGGCCAATGCTCACCCTCCGCTTCCCTCTCTATACCTCGCGCTTTGGTGGAAGTCCGGGTTCACCCCCGCCGTCACGCGCACCGCCATGTGCCTGGTCACGGCAATTGGGCTCCTGGCCGTGTACCGCCTCGGGATCCTGCTCAATGGCCGCCCCCGGGTGGCAGCCACGACCACTCTGCTCACCGCGATCTATCCCGTCTGGTTTGCCCAGAGCACCCTGGCGCACGCGGATATGTTCGCGGCAGCCGCAACCTTGTGGGGGCTGGTCTTCGTTTTCCCCGGCCGCCGCGGTCCCCCGCCCTGGTGGGCCGCGGCGGCCTGCTTTGCCGTGGCCGCATGGTGTAAAGAAACAGCCATTGTTACACCCCTGGCGATCGCTCTGTGGGAAATCCATCTCTGCCTGCGCGCGAGCCTTCCCGATCGTCGCGCGCACCTCCGCGCCGCGCTGCTGATGCTATTGCCGGCGGCGACTCTGCTGGCCTGGTATGCCTACTACCGCCACCGCACCGGATATATCTTCGGAAATCCGGAATTCCTGCGTTACAACGCGACCTCGACCCTCTCGCCGCTGCGGATTCTGCTTGCCCTGGCGCACCGCATCCTGCAGCTCACCGCGCATATGAACATGTTTGTGCCCGTGCTGTGCATGCTGGGGGCCATGCTCCTGCTGCCCTTGCGGGAACGGGACGGAACCCCGCGGCCGCGAATCTCGCCCCCGAACCAGGCGATTCTTTATGTTGTCATGGCGGCCAACATCCTCTTCTTTTCGGTGCTCGGGGGCGCTCTGCTGACCCGGTATCTGCTGCCTCTCTATCCGCTGATTCTGCTGCTGTGCGTCTCCACTTTTTACCGCCGTGTCCCTTACTGGTGGGGCCTGGTTTTGCTAAGCGCGGCCGCTTTTCTGATTGGGCTGTTCGTGAACCCGCCCTACAAGTTCGCGCCCGAAGACAACCTCAACTATGCCGATGTGATCCGCTTGCATCAACAGGCCATCCGGCAAATCGTGACCCGTTTTCCTGGGAGCACCGTTCTTACCGCCTGGCCGGCTACGGATGAGCTCACCAAACCCGAGCTGGGTTACGTAAAAAAGCCGCTGGCGGTCGTGACCGTGGCGAATTTCTCCCTGCCCGAGATACAGAAAGCTGCCGCTTCCGCCCAGGATTTCAGTGTCGGCTTCGCCTTTTCGACCAAATACGACCCTCCTCACCTGTGGCTCGATCTGGGCGCACGCAACGAGGCCCTCGATGCCCGCTTTTTCGATTTTCATCGCGATCTGGAGCCGAGCGCGATCGCCCACCTCCTGGATGGCAGGATCGTCTGGCGCGACGAGCGGCAAGGGGAGTGGGCCGCGGTTTTGCACTTCAACCGTCCCCAAGTCGCGAGCGCACACTAAGGGGTCAGAATCGATAATCCCCTGAACCGCAACGGCAGAACTATACTGAGGGGGTGTTCCCCCGGCCCCCAGCATTTTCGCTTCTGGTGTTTACAAAGGAACGAAGCCCATGGCGGCTTTTCCTCAAGAAAAGACGCACGTCACGGCGTTCGTCCTGTGCAGCGTAGAAGGGAAAATGCATCAATACGCACTGTGCTGTTGGTATTGGCCCTTTTCTTACCCTGCGGGATGATGGCGCAAAGCCCCGCGGCCATGCCGGGACGATTGCTGCTGGTGCTTCCCTTCGACAACCATAGCGACCAGCCGAACCTGGATTGGATCAGCGAAGCGGTCCCGGAAGTTCTGAACCGGCGTCTGGCATCGGCCGGCTTTATGCCCATCAGCCGCGACGATCGACTCTATGCGCTCGACCACCTGGGGCTGCCCTCCACCTTTCAACCTTCCCGCGCCAGCGCGATTCGCCTGGCGCAGACACTGGATGCGGACTACGTGATTGTGGGTTCGTTTTCGACCAGCGGTTCACGCTTCCAGGCCAAGGCCCAGATCCTCAAAGTGGATGCTCTGCACATGTCCGCCCCGCTTCAGGAAGAGGCGGATATAACGCATTTGCTGGATGTGCTGAACAGTCTCGCCTGGGGGCTGGCAAAGCAGATCGATCCACAATTCGCGGTGGCCCGGAGTACCTTCGTTGCCGCCGGCGCCGGGTTACGGATGGACGCCTTTGAGAACTACATCCGTGGGTTGGTGGAGGCCGATCCCGCGGAACAGATCCGCCACTTGAAAGAGGCGGTGCGGCTGGACCCCAGCTTCTCGCCGGCGCTGTTCGCTCTGGGCAAGGCCTATTTTGCCAACCAGCAATTCGACCTGGCGGCCAGTACCCTGGGACGGCTGCCGCGCAATGACCCCAATGCCCGCGAAGCCGACTTCCTCGCGGTCTGGCTTATTTCTATTTAGGCAGCTACGTCAAGGCGGAAGACGCGTTCGCTTTTGTCAGTAAGCAGTTGCCGCTACCGGAAGTGGTCAACAACCAGGGGGTTGCGGCCAGCCGCCGGGGTCTGGATGCCACCTCCTTTTTCCAACAGGCGGTAGCCGCCGATCCGAATGATCCGGACTACCAGTTCAACCTCGCCCTGGCCTTGAACCAAAAGAAAGACGTGGCCGGGGCGCTGCGAGCCATCGGGCAAACGATTAAGCTACGCCCCACAGGATACCGAGGCCCAGGCCTTCCAGGCCACGCTTCACGCCGAGCCGCGCTCGCCCGCCGGCCGCGTCCGCCCCGGCAAGCAATCGGGTCAACGCCGCGTTCGATCCCGCCGCGGCGGCAGAGAACGCTCCCCTGGAACGGATCAAGCGGACCTTCAACGAAGCCTCCTTCCGCCAGGCGGCCCTGGAAATGGAGCAGATGGATGAGCAGCGCATGGCCACCCTGCCGCCGCAGAAGCACGCGGCCGCGCTCACCGAAGCGGGCATGCGTTTTTTCAACCAAGGGTTGATCCTGGAGGCGGAGCGCGAATTTCAGGCAGCGCTCGAAGCCCAGAGTGATAACGCCGACGCCCATGCCGGGCTGGCGCTGGTGAGGGAGCACGAGGGGGACATCAAGGAAGCGCGCGTGCAGGCCGCCGAGTCGCTCAAAACGCAGGCCTAACGTTACCGCATACCTGGTGTTGGCCCGGCTCGACCTGCAGGCCAACCAGAAGCCCGCGGCGGCAGCGGACGTGAGCAGCGCGCTCAAGCTGGAGCCGCAGAATGCAGCCGCGCGGGGAGCTCAAGCAACAGATCGAGAGCAAAGGGCAACCGGTTCCATGAACCGCCTGCTGAGTGCGCTGATTCTGACCTGCTGCTGGGCTGCTTGCATGTCAGGCGCAGCAGCCGCGTGTGATGCTGATCCGCCTCGACGACACGATTCAGCCCATCAGCGCCGATTATATGGCGCGCGGGCTCGATGCGGCTGCGGCTCAGCATGCGAGCGCTGTCCTGATCGAAATCAATACCCCCGGCGGACTGCTCGATTCCATGCGTCAGATGGTGAGCAAGGTAATCGCCTCGCCGGTCCCGGTCATCGTTTATGTCGCTCCCGCCGGTAGCCGGGCCGGATCGGCAGGATTTTTCCTTCTTGAAGCCGCCGATGTGGCCGCGATGGCGCCCGGCAGCAACGCGGGAGCCGCCCATCCCGTGGTCGAGGGGGGAGCCAAGCTCGACGACACCATGAAGCAGAAGCTGGAGAACGACACGGCTGCATTTCTGCGTTCCTATGTCGCGCGCCGGGGGCGCAACGTGCAGGCGGCCGAGGATGCCGTCCGCTCCTCCAAGTCCTACAGCGACAGCGAAGCGCTGCAACTCAAGCTGATTGACCTGATTGCGCCCGATGACGCGAGCTTGTTGAACACCCTGGATGGGCGCACCATCACTCGCTTCGACGGTTCCAAGGTGGTGCTGCATACCCGCGGCGCGCAGCTGGTAGCGGTCGATCCGACTCTGCGGGAAGAGATCCTGGACCGGCTCACCGACCCCAACCTGGCAGTCCTGGTGCTGATGGTTGGCGGGCTGCTGATCTACCTCGAGTTCAATACTCCGGGCACCATCGTTCCTGGAACCCTGGGAACGATCATGGTGCTGCTCGCGCTCTTTGCCCTGAATCTGCTGCCGGTACGTTACACCTCGGTGATGCTGCTGGTGGCGGCATTTGTGTTGCTGATCCTGGAAGCGCAAGTTTGCCAGCCATGGGGTTCTGGCGGCTGCGGGCATCCTCTCTCTGGTCTTTGGGGCGTTGACGCTGGTGGACGGCCCTATTCCAGAGCTGAGAGTCCACTGGGCCACCGCCCTAAGTACTGGGCTTGGCCTTCGGGCTGATCACGGTCTTCCTGTTGCGGCTTGCCATCCGCGCGCGACGAAGCAAGGTGCGCATGGGAGGGGACGCGATGATCGGCCAGATCGCGGTGGTCACCCAGCCGCTCGCCCCCAGCGGCCAGGTGATGGTGAACGGTGAACTCTGGCAAGCCGAGTCCGCCACCCCGGCGGCACCGGGGGAACAGGTTCGCGTACGCGGGCTGCGCGATCTGACGTTATTAGTGGAGCGGGTCAACTAGAAGAAACTACAGGACGACGAATCTTGGGTGCCGGCGGTGTCCGCCGAGGTTCCCTAAATCGGCCTGGCAGACTGATCCTGTACAATTTGGACAGAGCGAGGCCCCCACGATGATGGGTATTGGCATTCCCGGCCTGATTCTTATTTTTGTCATTGCTCTTTATCTGATCAATTCCGTCAAGATTCTCAGAGAATATGAGCGCGGAGTGGTCTTCCGCCTGGGGCGTATTTTGTCCGTCCCCAAGGGCCCGGGTATCATCCTCGTCTTTCGCCCTTTCGATCAGATGGTGCGTGTCTCCCTGCGCCAGGAAGTGCTGGAAGTACCGCCCCAGGACATCATTACCCGCGACAACGTGACCCTTAAAGTGAACGCAGTCATTACCTTGAAGGTCATCGACCCGTCGCGGGCCGTGATCGAGGTGATGAACTACGTCTATCAGACCTCGCAGTTTGCCCAAACCACCCTGCGCTCGGTGCTGGGTGAAGTGGAATTGGACGAACTGCTTTCCCGCCGGGAATCGCTGAACCAAAGAATCCAGAGCATTATCGACCAGCACACGGCCCCGTGGGGGGTCAAGGTGGTCAGCGTCGAGGTCAAGCAAGTGGACCTGCCTGAATCAATGCTGCGCGCCATGGCCAAACAGGCCGAAGCGGAACGGGAGAAGCGCGCCAAGGTGATCCATGCCGAGGGCGAATTCAGCGCCGCCCAACGGCTGGTGGATGCCGCTGCCCTGCTCGCCACCCAGCCCATGACGCTTCAGTTGCGCTATCTGCAGACTCTTACCGAGATTGGCGTAGAAAAAAATACGACCATCGTCTTCCCGCTGCCGATAGAAATGATGACGCTTTTTAATAAAATGGGAGAGACGCGGGAGAAATAGCGATGAGAACCCTGTTCGACACAGATGAAGAGGAAGTAGCAGAAGGCAAAGCGTCTGAGATCACGCTCAGCACGGCGTCCTTGTTGGGTATTTTCTTTGGCCTGGTGTTGATCTGTGGCGTGTTCTTTGGTTTTGGCTACTCCATGGGCCGGGGCACGGGAGCGGGGTCCAGCGCGAAGGCGCTGGAAAACTCGCCTGCGGAAGCGGAGGAGACAGCCGCCGCCGCGAATCCTCCGGCGCCGGTGCCAACGAGCAGGACGCGCAGGCTGGTGCTAAAACCGCGCAACCACCCGCCGTCACTCGTGCCAAACCGGCGGATGCGGTTGCGCCGGACGCGGCCAGTGAAGACGCGCCCCGAGACGTAGCGGCCCCGGTCAGGCCTGCATCACCCGCGGGCAACAAGCCGGCCCCAGGCCGGCAACCCGCGGCGTACTCACCTCCAACCGATGCTCCGCCGGCGGCTTCCGGGCAGCCGATGGTACAGATCGCGGCCGTCGCCCGCCCGAGGATGCCGATGTGCTGGTCTCTGCTCTGCGTCAGCGTGGCTACGGAGTTGTGGTGCGCAATGAGCCACAGGACAAGCTGTTGCACGTTCAGGTCGGCCCGTTTGCCGACCGCGTGCAGGCTACGGCCATGAAGCAGAAGCTGCTTTCCGACGGCTACAACGCGATCATCAAGCAGTAGCCGCTGTCCTGACCACAGATGCCGGGAGTCCCACGTTCGTTCCAGCGTCCACCCCCAAGAGATTTGTTGGTTGTAGTGGGAGAAGCTGTGGTGGGGCTTCGCCCGTCTTTTTCGGCCCACGTACGCTGGAGCGAACGTGGGGCACCCGTCCAGTTCTTCTGGTTTAACGAATCTTGCTACGACTCCGCCTACCGCGGTTGTTCCGCCTCGTCTCCCCACATCCATTGCGGCAAGCCTGAGGTGATGGCCGCCCGAACCGCCTCCGCTAGCTGCTCACGCGTGGTAAATTGCTGCGGATAAACGCGCCGGGTGAAAGGTCAGGTGGGCAGTGCCGGGCTTGATGCGCAGGCTGCCCTTGGTCATCATGTGTTCCGATCCCCAGATGGAGATGGGTATAACCGGGGCGCCCGACTCCATGGCCAGATAAAACGGCCCCTTCTTGAATGGCAGCAATTTGCCGTTGCGCGAGCGCGTGCCCTCAGGGAAAGTGGAGATGTTGACGCCCGAAGCCAACACTTTATTCGCCGCTTCCACGCTTTCCCGCGCCGACTCCAAACGGCCATCGCGGTCCACCGGAATAAAACCTGCCAGGCGCATGCCCACCCCCACGACGGGAATCCTGAGCAGCGACCGCTTAATAAAGAACGCGGTCCGATACGGAAGCAGCGGCAGCAAAATAGGCGGATCGAGATTCGAAACGTGATTGGCCATGAAGATACAAGGCCGGGCAGGAATATGCTCGCGGCCCGCGACCTGGACACGAATGCGCGCCAGCCTCACGCCAGCGCGCACGATCCACATGCTCCAGCGGTAAAGCGGGCCGATATCCCCGGTCAGCAAGGCCCAGGGAATGCCGACGGCGCCCGCAGGCAGACCAAGAACCACATACGTCACCAGCATGGTGAGAGAACTGAGCATTAGGCGTGCGCCACCTGGACCTAGGTCCGCTGCTCGAGGTACTTGGGCAGTTTCTCATAAATCCCGTCGAAGCCGCCGTTGGAAAGGATCGCCACTACGTCGCCGGACTTCAGCCGCGGCGTAAGTCCCTGCACGATGGCGTCCGCAGTGTCATAGAAGGTGGCATCGTGGCCGCGCACGCACCAGAGCCGCGACCACCTTTTCGCGGATGCATTCTTTCTCCCTCGGGAATGCTCTCCTGCTTGAATACGCCGGCCACGACGATACCGTCCGCCAACGCGAGGCTCTCCACCAGCTCGCGCTCGAAAACATTTCTGCGCAGCGTATTCGACCGTGGCTCGAGCACGGCCCAGAGTCTCTGCCCCGGATAGGCGGCGCGCAAAGCTTTCAACGTCTCCCGAATCGCGGTCGGGTGGTGGGCAAAGTCATCGACGATCGTGACCCCGTGCGGCCACGGCGCGCACCTCGAGCCTGCGCTTCACACTGCGGAAGGTCGATAGAGCCTTCGACGATCGAAGCCGGGTCGATTCCCTGCCCCGCAGCCAGGGCCGCAGCCGCGGTGGCGTTGAGCGCATTATGCTCTCCTGGCAACGGCAGCGTTACCTCCAGCCATTCCCGGCCGGAACGGAAGATCTTCCAACTGGAGTTGCGGTTGTCGTGGGTTAAATCCCGCAGCTGCCAGGCCGATCCGGGTTTGAACCCGTAGCGCTCGATGGAACAAAAGGCACGCGCCACACACTCATCCACGTTGGGACTGCCGTCGAAGGCAATCACCCGGCCGCGGCGCGGAACCAGGTTCACCAGCCGGCGGAACGCGGTCTTCACCGCCTCGAGATTGTCATAGATATCGGCGTGGTCGAACTCCACATGAGGTCAGGATCAGGGCATCGGGAAAGTAGTGCATGAACTTCGGCCCTTTATCGAAGAAGGCAGTATCGTATTCGTCTCCCTCGAGGATGAACGGCTTGCCCTCGCGGACGCGAAAGCTGGTGCCGAAATTTTCCGCGATGCCCGCCGATCAGGAAGGATGGCGCGACCTCCGGCTGGGTCCGCGAAGCGACTTCATAGATCCAGGCCAACATGCTGGTGGTGGTGGTCTTTCCGTGGGTCCCGGCAACCACCAGCGACTCTCTGCCAGTGAGAAACTCGTGCTGGATGGTTTCGGCCAGGGAACGAAAAGGTATGCGTTGATCGAGCACGCTTTCCAGCTCCAGATTTCCGCGCGAGATCGCGTTGCCCACAATCACCAGGTCAGGGCGAGGGGAGAGGTTCGCTTCGGCATAGGGCTCCATAATCGGGATGCCCAGGGCATGCAGCAGGTCAGACATGGGGGGATACGCGGCGGCATCCGAGCCGGTGACGCGATAGCCCTTGGTTTGCAGCATGCCCGCAAGGGACGCCATCGCCGAGCCGCAAATGCCGATCAGGTGAATGTGTTTGGCCATAGGATTATTTCTCAGTCGCCCGCTCGAGAAAGCTCAGCACGGGTGTGCGTTCCAGATGCAACTCCGCTTCAATGCCAAAGGCGAGGGTCACATTGCGCCGTGACACGTGGCCGGAACGGAGACCGATGGCGATCGGCCCGGGAAACCAGTCCAACACGCGCAGGATGACCTCGTCCAGCAGGCCCGGCTTCTGCCCCGGAGCTACGCAATCCAGCATCTCCCCAAAGATGATTCCTTTGACCCCTTCGAATTTTCCGGCAAGAACCATTTGCCGCAGCAATCGATCCAGTTGATACGGCTTCACGTCGCGGTCCTCTAAGAAAAGCAGCTTGCCTTCCGTCCGCGGCGCATAGGGAGTGCCCAGCGATGCGACCAGCAGCGTGATACAGCCTCCGTAGAGGATTCCGCTGGCCTTTCCCGGCTGCAGCACACGCAGGCCCGAGGCTTCCCCCACAAACCAGCGATCGCCCGCCCAGCGCGGCCAGCAGGCTGGCTTCATCGACTCCCTCCGGCTGGGAAAAATCGCCGGCCACCATGGGCCCGTGGAAGGAAATGAGGCCTAGCTGGTCCAACAGCCAGGTCTGCATACAGGTCATGTCGGAATGGGCGAGGAACGGCTTGGGATGCTCCCGCACCAGCCCCAGGTCGAGGCCGCCGAGCAGATAATTGCAACCGTAACCTCCACGGCTACAAAATATCGCTGCGGCGGCAGGATCGAGGAAGGCGGCATGCAGATCTTCGAGCCTGGCCTGTGCCGTGCCGGCAAAGTAATGATGCGCCTTGCTAAGCGCGTGCCGTCCTACCCAGGGCAAAAAGCCGAGACGGCCCAGCGCTTCGACTCCCTGCGCCAGCCTCTCCGGCTGGGGGTAGCTTGCCGGGGAAAGCACGGTCACTTTCGAACCGCGGCGCACCGCGGGAATGCAGTGAGGCTTCACCATGTCTCCCCGAAGCAGATAAGCTCCGCCGGCCCGGTCAGCAGGATCTCGGAACCGGGTCCTTGCCATTCCACGGTTTGCGCTCCTCCCGGGGCGATCACGCGCAGCACGCGGTGCGGCGCCGCGCAGGGCAATGGCCGCGCTTCCCGCGGCGCAGGTGCCGGTACCGGAAGAGGAGGTGGGGCCAACGCCGCGCTCATAAATGCGTATCTCGATTTCATCACGGCTGATCATGCGCACGAATTCCACATTTGTTTGCTGGGGAAAAAACGCGATGTGGGTGCAGATCTCTTCTCCAATCGACTCCCAGGGGTAATCGTAGAAGTTCGGCCGGTCGACAAAAATGACGAAGTGGGGGTTGCCGGTTGATACCACTGCGCCTTCGATTCGTTCCCCACCTCCGAGAGGCAAGTCGGCCATGCCACTTATCTCCGGAACGCCCATCGACGACGTGATGCGAAAGACCTGCCCGGTGCGGTCGTCGATCCGGCAGACACGGCGCCCGGCATCGGTTTCGAGGACGATTTCGTCGCCCGGGCCAGCCTTTGGTTTCGTAAGCAATCCAGGCGGCTACGCAGCGAGTTCCATTGCCTGATATTTCGGCGATGGAGCCGTCGGCATTATGCAGACGGATTTTTCCCTGGCGCTTCTCCTTCCCAGGTCAGGAACTCCACCCCGTCGGCTCCTATGCCCTGGTTGCGGTGGCAGAGTCTCCGGGTCAGATCGTCCCGGCTTCGACGCCGGCAAGATTTTCCTGGACCACCAGAAAATCGTTTCCGCAGGCGTGCGCCTTCACAAACGGGATCACTCGTCCTCCGCATCGTGAAAGGTGAGCAACTGGCCGACCACCGGCGACGCACGCAGGTTCGCTATCAGCACCTTGTGCTGGCCTGGGTGGCCAACACGGAAAAGCTGATGCGCTGGATTTGGGCGACGGCGTCCCGTTCCGGATCGACGAAGCGCTTTCCCTGGGCGTCGAGAGCCTTCAGGACGGCGCCCTCGATGGCATCCTTGTCGTCACCCCGGACTTCATAGACCAGGGAGAACATCTTGATGTTGAACCGGGTCTCCAGCATGCCGATGGCGGTGAGGGCAATCAGCACGATGGCCGTGGCCAGCGCCGCCGGGACATAGAGCCCCGCGCCGCAGGCCATGCCGATGCTGGCAACCACAAAGACGGTCGCGGCATTGGTAAGCCCGCTCACCCGAAAACGGTTGCGCATGATCAGCCCTGCGCCCAAAAAGCCGATGCCCTGCACGATGTTTGAGGCCACCCGTCCCTTGTCCGGATTGTTGTCGCCTGCCAGGATGGTGGAGAGAAAGGTAAACATGGCGCAACCGCAGCAGATCAGCAGGTTGGTGCGCAAACCAAGCGATTTTCTGTGATACTCCCGCTCCATCCCAATGGCGCCGCCCAACAAGCACGCCATGAGCAACCGCTGGCCCACACCACTGGCAAGCAGCATTTGCTCCAGATTGTTGAATTGGAGGCTCCGGACGGTCGGCTCGTTGAAGTGAAACCCACTTAGGAACATTTGCCTGAGCGTGATGCTAACATCGTGCGGCTACGCCTCGGTGTAACCAGTCTTGTTCAAACGTTCGGAAAAACAAGCAGCAGGTCCCTCCACTACCACGGATTTCCTGCCACCCAGCGCCGGACAGAGCCGCGTATGCGCCTTCCGTAAAGTTGACCACCGGCCTCGCCGGCCCACGGGGAATGAAAACAGCCGCATTCGGTAGTCCCGCCAGGGACGGCATGAACTTAGCCCAGGACTGTGTCCCATAAGCGCTAACTTGTTCGGGATGTTTTTCGTCAAAGCTCCCACAAAATCGTCATCCTGAGCGGACGCAAGTCGCATGCACGCGTTGATGTCGCGCAGTCGAAGGCTGCGGTTTTGGTGAGTGATGTCCATCGCTAAGGGCGGTTCGCAATCTGGGACCGGTAGATGCGGGCGCAGGGCTGGCCGCTGGAGCAGACCACGTTGACCAGCTGCAAGCCTTGAGGATGACGCTGAATGGCTTGGGAAACGGCATCTCCATCCAGCGCGACCACCAGGGACGCGCCTCGCGCCGGATCTTCCAGAGCACGCTGCCAGGTCAGGTAATCGCCTTCGTTCACCGTGCGCCGCAGCGGGATCCCCGCTTGCTGCACCGCGCCTACATCGTTGGAGACCCGCATGAGAATCAAGTCCCTGCGCCGGCAGGCCGCTTAAAGCCTTGGCCAGCGCCGTTTCAAAAGCAACGCGGGTGCGCGAATTGACTACCGCCTCCTGAAAAACCACAGGCCGGGCCCGCAAGCAGCACCACACTGTTGGCCACCACTACCAATAAACTCGCCGGCACAGCGTAGCGCCGCACCTTCGGCATGCGCGAGGTCAGCACGGGAAGCAGGCAACCCACAAACAGCGCGAAAGCGGGGAGCAGCTCCATGCCATAGCGCGTGTTGTACCAGGAAAACGGCCGCCAGACGGGAATGAAGATGGGCACGGATCCATAAGCCACAGAGTAAGCGTAGAAGGGGAGCGGCAGCCACAACAGCAGCACCGGCCAGATCTGCCGGCGGCGAAAGGCCCACAAGGCGGCCAGCGTGCCGCCGGCGCTGAGCCAGCACAGCAGCTTTCCCAACGGAAGGGGAGCCGCGCCCAGTTCCGCAGCCTTGAGAAAATAGAGCGCCGAGACGTGCATGTTGTGCGAGCCCGGACGAGGTGGCGAACCGGGAGGGGTGGTTCTGGCTTCGATGGCGCGGGCGGAGTAGGGGCCACGGATAAAGTCCAGCGGATCCCCAAATTGCTTGGCGTTGTAGGCCAGCCACAACGAAGGAGCGGCAATCAGCAGGGCGGTAAACAATACCCACGCGCCCACGATCGGTCCTCGCCAGGGAGGGCGGTGTGCGAAGCAGCGGCCAGGTGACGAAAAACCACGCCGCGGCCGCGTAAACCCATCCGTCGTAGCGGGTGAAAATGGCGCAGACCAGGACCAGCCCGGCAGCCGACCAGAAGCTTGCCCTCGGGCGCACGCTGAAACTGAACGATCAGCAACACGGCCCAGATCATCTCGGCCAAAAAGAGTGGCTCCGTTCATGGCCGTGGTGGCCATATACAGCAGCCCCGGATTCAGCCCATAGAAGGCCACCACCACGATCGCGGCGGGCATCGACAGCCACATGCGAGCCAGCCGGTAAATCCCCGCGCAGCCCAGCACATAGCTGGGTATGGAGACACAGGCGCCGGCCAGACCGCTTCGCCACCAGGCCATATTCCAGACAAAAGGCAGAAGAAGAATGTGCGGCAGCGGCAACCAGACGGACCCCAGCTGGCGAAAGCCGGGGGTGAGGGAATCGAAGACCCGGCGGGCGATGTGCAGATGGGCCACCGCGTCGCCGTAAAGCAGAAGCGTGCCATGGCGGCGCAATAGGCGAGCGATACCAGGGCGATCGCCAGGGCCGCCCAGGCCACCAGCAGGGTTTCCCGCCGGATCGCCTCCTGCTCGCTCAGCGCTTCAGTCAAGATGAGAAAGCTCACGGAAGAGAGCGAAGCGCTGATCGATCTCCTCTCGCGTGAGCGATTGCATCCGTTCCGTACCAAAGCGCTGCACCGCAAAGGAGCCCATGACGCCGCCATAGAACATGGCGTGTTTGAAGGTCTGCAGGGTGACCTCGCGGCTGCGAGGCGAGGTATCCAAAGAAGCCCCCGGCGAAGGAATCGCCGGCGCCGGTGGGGTCGACCACCTCGTTCCAGCGGCAAAGCCGGAGCCCGGAAGGGCATCGCCGACCCTGCCGCCGGCTGCCCCGTTGAAGGCCTGATCGCCAAAGAACGCCGTGGCCCCATACTCGCCGTGTTTGACGATCAGCGCCTTCGGACCCATGGCCAGAATCTTGCGCGCGGCCAGGACCAGGTTGCTGTTGTCGGCCAGCAGCTTAGCCTCTCCATCGTTGATCAGCAGCGCATCGAGCCCGGTGAGCACCTTGGCCAGGTTTTCCCGATGGCCGGTGATCCAATAGTTCATGGTGTCGCCGCACACCATGCGGACCTTCGGCATCTGCCGCGCGAACATTGCTTTGCAGCACCGGATCGATGTTGGCCAGAAACAGAAACTCGCTATCCTTGTAGGCCGCCGGCACCTTGGGCGCAAAGGTCTCGAAGACATTCAGCTCGGTGTTCAGGGTCTGGGCCTCGTTCAGGCTCTTCACGTAAGACCCGGTCCAGTGGAAGCTCTTGCCCGCGGTGTGCTCCAGGCCTTGCGTATCCACTCCGCGACGCGTGAGCACGGCCTCATGCTCCGCGGTGAAGTCTTCGCCGACGACAGCGATGACGCGAACATCGGTGAAGTAACTCGCGGCCAGCGCGAAATAAGTTGCCGCGCCGCCCAGGCACCGGTCGCGCTCGCCCCTGCGGCGTCTCGATGCTGTCAAATGCAACACTGCCTACGACAAGAATGGACATGGTTTTCTTTCCGCTTCAGGAAGTGTACTTGCTCAGCAGCAAATCCAACTTGGTTGCGGGTTGCCGCTGGAATCGCTTCCGGGACTGGTGAGGATGGCGAACTTCAGCGCCGTCGCGCAGGCGCAGGTGCGCTCCTCGGGCATGGCCGCGACCGCGGCCCGCACCGCCGTGGCGGCGTTGGCTGAATTCTGATGCAGCACGGCGACCACCTGGTCGACGGTGACCGCGTCATGGCCGTCGTGCCAGCAATCGTAGTCCGTGACCATGGCCATGGTCGCGTAGCAGATCTCTGCTTCGCGCGCCAGCTTGGCTTCCTGCAGGTTGGTCATGCCGATGATGTCGGCGCCCCAACTGCGATAGAGATTCGACTCGGCGCGGGTGGAGAACTGCGGGCCTTCCATGCAAACGTAGACGCCGCCCGCTTTTGCCACGACGCCGGCGCTCTCCGCGCCGTGTTGGATGGCCTTGGCCACCGTGGCGCAGACTGGATCGCCAAACGCCACGTGGCCTACGATTCCCTCGCCGAAAAAGGTGGAGGGGCGCAGGGAGGTGCGGTCAATGAATTGATCGGGAACCACAAACTCGGTCGGCTTGTGCTCCAGCTTGAGCGAGCCGACGGCGGAAACGGAGATGATCCGCTCCACGCCCAGTTTTTTCATGGCGAAGATGTTGGCGCGGAAGTTCAGTTCGGTGGGCAGGATGCCGATGGCCGCGGCCGTGGCGGGCCAGGAAGACCACCTGCCGTCCCTCCAGTTCGCCGGCCACAAAAGCATCTGAGGGATCGCCAAATGGGGTGGTTACCTCAAGTTGTTGAGGATTACTCAGGCCGGGCATTGCGTAGAGCCCGCTCCCGCCTATGATTCCAATTTCCGCCTGCTGCAAACCGGCTCCGAAGCGGTGGGGATAAATGCGATCTCAAGTATACCTGTCCGGAATGGAGGGACAATCGGCTCCGGGTCAGCCCGTAGTGCGAAAAGTCCGCCGGTTCAGCAAGACGCTGATCGTTGGGCTACGCCCATCCTGGTTTTCGGCCCATGTAAAGAGTCGCCGCACGGGCACGCCGCGAAGTACAGCGGTCGCCCGAAGAGTTCAGCCGTCGCCTGCAGGACTGTATCCCGTTCGAAGAAATCCGGATGCGTCTGGGAATTGCAGCCAGTCTCTAGGGGAATCTTGGCGCTGTGCGTGCCGGAATCGAGGCTTTAGTGGCGTAGGGAGGCTTTCATCATGCCGCAACTGGCCATTAGCCGGGTCAGGTGCGCGTTGAGTTCGTCGGCTGCAGGCGCGGCGTGGGCGGCTTGCTGCGTTTCTCCGGTTTGTTGGGCTCCGAAAAAGAGGAACTGCAGTTTGCGCGCGGTCGTCAGATCGAAGCTCTCACTCACAAATACCTGCTTGCCCTGGCGCACGATCAGGACCGGCCCTTCACTCCCGTTGTAAACCTGCTCGTCCGAAGAGGATTCCGCAGCGGGATCGCGCACCACGCCGGAATATTTCTTGTTCAGCTCGCGGGCGTAGATCTTGGCGAATTCCCTTGCCGCACCTTCACTCCGCCAGGCAGAAAGATAAAGCAGCGCAACCGAGGAGGTGGATGCCTGCTGCGCCGGGGTGACGGCCTTGCGGCTCTGCACCGCGTAGTACAGACCGCCCTTCCATTGCGGGGTGAGGATCGCGGCCATCTCCGGACCGCCGAAGAGCTCGGTCAAAATACGCACATCGAGCTCGCCCATCACACCAATGTCGTAGGGCTGATAGTCGGCATCAAGCAGCGCGTGCACATCCGGCATCTGGCAGCAGCGGAACCGTCGCCTTGCCGTTCATAGGCGGTCGGGTTCATGATCTCGTAGCTGGTCGAAGGCGGCCGGTCCAGGACTCCGGCAAAAGCGTATTGCGCCCCCTTATCCTTCAACAGTCTTTGCTCGAATCCCAGCCCGTCGCGATAAGGAAAAAGCAGCGATTGCTGTAGCAACAGAGGCGCCCGGTCCATGATCGGCGAACTGCCGGAAGTATCCAGGTCCTCTTTGGGGGTTCGCATCACGTCCGGCGAAGTGAGCAGGCTCTTGCCCGCAGGCTTCAGGGTGTAGTCCAGATAAACCGCCATCGCCTGCCCTTCGAGCACCGCGTCCCGAGCGGTGTCGCGCTCGTCGATGGCCAGGCGCTGATTGTCTTCGGTCACGTTTTTGGAAATCGTATCCGGCTCGTCCGGCTCCCATTTGTCAAGATCCGTGTGCTGGTCCTGCAACGCATGCGTCAGCTCATGGGCGATGACCGGCTTCTGCTCTTCCGGCGAAACCCAGTCCAATAGATTCACCGTCTTGGTCTTGTTGTCGTAATAGCCGGCAATCTGTTCCTTCAGCAGACTCACCAGGAAGGGCTGCAGCTGGAAATCCCGGTCAAGAAGGCCAAACTTCTTGAGCACGATCTCTTCCCGCTGCATGCGCTTGGCGTCCTTGTCTTCATGAAACTTATCCAGAATGTATTTTTCCACTTGCTCGCGGGTAATGAGCCGCCGCTTGACCTCATGCCGTATCGGTAGTTGGGTGTCATCACTGGCAAAGGAAAGAATCTGATTCAGAGAGCGAAAGAGCTCTTTGGTTTGCTCCGGCGTGATCTTGGTATCTTTCTGTGGCGGGTCGTCCTGGGCAAAGGTACACGCCGCAAAGGCCAGCAGGAGCGCCGCCGCTACTGAACCGCATGACTTCCTGCAGATAAGCTTCATTCTTCGCCCTTTTCCGGGCTCCGCCCTGGGGTGTGCCGCACTTGCTCTGCTGCAAGGCTATAATTTTATTGTGCTTTCTGCCACGAATCAGCCGGACCAGATGACCGCTTCGCCCGCCTCCCAGGAGGCCGGTCCCACCCCGTTGAGCCCGCGCTCGGGCCTCTGCCGCTCTCAGGCCTGTATTGCGGTGCGTTGACGCCCGCGGGTATTTGATGGTTTACGGGGGAGCTGATTCCCTTCTGCACTCCGCCGGGGTCAGCGACCTGGGCTGGCGGGGGAAGATTCTGGTTACCGGCGGCGACCGCCTGCGCTGGCTCAACGGCATGGTATCGAACGCGGTGCAATCGCTCCCCGAAGGACAGGGAAATTACAGCTTTCTGCTCAGCGTCCAGGGACGCATTCAGGGCGACTGCTACGTCTACCGCCGCGCCGCCGATGTGTTGCTCGATACGAGTATCGACCAGGTCCCTACCCTGATGCGCCACCTCGATCACTTCGTAATAATGGACGATGTGGAGCTGGCAGACGTTAGCCGGCAATGGACAGCCTTGTCGCTGGCCGGACCGCGTGCGCCCCAGGTGCTGGCCACGCTGGGCTTTGCGCCCTCTACTTCCAGCCTGGAAAACGCTCGGATGACCAGCCGTGACGATCGGCGAAGTCCCCTGCACCCTCATCGAGGCCTATCACGTCTCCGTGCCGCGCTATGAGTTGTGGTTCGCACCCGAGCATGTGCTGGCCGTATGGGAGACGCTGCAGGCAGCCGGGGCCAACCCCTGCGGATCGGAAGCGATGGAAGCTCTGCGCGTGCTCGAGGGCACTCCTTTGTACGGCGTCGACCTCAACGATCGCGACCTGCCGCAGGAAACTGCCCAGACGCGCGCGCTCAACTTCAGCAAGGGTTGCTACCTGGGCCAGGAAATCGTGGAGCGCATCCGCTCCCGGGGGAAGGTTAACCGGCAGTTTCGCCAATTTGAGCTGCACGGCGCCCGGCCTGAGACATTGCCTGTTGACTTGCGCAGCAATGACCAGTCCGTGGGGCGGATTACGAGTACTGCATCGCTGTCGAGCGCCGGCCTGCCGCAGGTTCTGGCGCTCGGTTTTATCCGGGTCGAAGTATTGGAACGCAATCAGGAGATCGCCTACGACGGAGGGGTGGCAACCGCGCTGGCCGCGCCACCCTGCGATCGCCCGGCCACTGGCTCAACTCAGCCAGCTGAACCGAACCTTAGCCTGCCGGACAAGAGTACGTGTTCAGTCAGCGTTACAAAAGACGATTGGAAAACACCATGCGTGAAAAAGAACCCCAATTCACCGTTACCGACCGCCGCAAGTTCACCGCCGAAGGCGAACTGCGCGAAGGCGAAGCAAGGCAAGCGAAAGCAGCCCACCGCCGCCGGTTGCCGAGCGAGCGCAACCAGCCGCCCAGCCCCAGGCTGTGCAAGTGGAACTGGACGAGCCGGAGATGATGGACGGGGACGAAACCATCCCTGAGCCCACCGCCGCAGAATCCGCGCAGCAGAGCAAGGAATACCAGGCCTCCGCGAGCCGTCTGGACGATATGTTGCGGAAGGCCAATCCGGGCCAACCAGCCCCTGCGGCGATGAATTTCGATCGCCTGGTGCAGTCCCTCTACATGACGGCGGCGGTGCAGATGGGCGCAGGCACTGCTCCCAACGAGCAGCCCCGCATCGACATCCTGGGGGCCAGGCAAAGCATTGACATGCTCAGCGTGCTGGATGAAAAGACCAAGGGCAATCTTACCGAGCAGGAGAAGCGCCTGTTGCAGAATGCGCTCTTCGATCTGCGCATGTCGTTTCTCGAGATCACGAATGCCATTGCCAATTCTGCCCAGCGGCCGCCCCAGCCAAGCAAACCCCACTAAGCTCAGGGAGCGTGTTTCATCCATCCAGCAGAGATCACCATTCTGGGCAGTGGCACCTCCATGGGTGTGCCGACGCTTGGCTGCACCTGCCGGGTCTGCACCTCTACTGATCCGCGCGATCGCCGCACGCGCCCGTCGATCGCCGTCGCCTGGGATGGACACCGGGTGGTGATCGACACCGGGCCCGACTTTCGTATGCAGGCCCTGCGCGAAGGGATCGATCATGTCGACGCCGTGCTCTATACCCATTCTCATGCCGACCACATCCTCGGCCTGGACGATTTGCGGCCGCTTAGCTTTAAGCACAAGAGCAAAATCCCGTTGTATGCCGATGATGCCGCAGCCAATGTGATTGAACGCATTTTTGATTACACCTTCGATACCGATGCCGGGTACCCGACCCGAGCCCGGGTGGAGATGCATCGTCTGGGGCCATCGGTCGAGGTCGAGGGAGCGGTCTTCCATCGCGTCCCGCTCACCCACGGCAAGATTGAAGTCGCGGGCTTCCGCTTCGGCAATGCCGCTTACCTGACGGATATGAGCGATATCCCGGAAAGCAGCCTTGCGCTGCTCAAGAACCTTGACGTGGTGATCCTCGACGCTTTGCGCAAGACGCCCCACCCCAGCCACGCTACCCTGGAACAGGCGCTCGCATTCGTGCGCCGCATGGAGCCACGGCGCGCGTTTTTTACTCACATGTCCCACGATCTGCCCCACGCCGAAACCAACAACGAACTTCCCCCGCACATCCAGCTCGCTTACGACGGGTTGCGTATCCCCTTCGAGATCTGACATGCAAGTCTTCCGCAATCTCGGCGAGATACCCCCGAGCCTGGGGCCCACGGTAGTGAGCATTGGGAACTTTGACGGGGTCCATGTTGGCCATCGGTTCATTCTTGACCAGCTCAGGCAAAGCGCCGCGGCGCGATCGTTGCGCTCCGTAGCAGTTACATTCGATCCCCATCCGTTGCGCTTTCTTACGTCCGGAAACCTGCCCCAGGCTGATTACGCCGCTGGAGACGCGAACTGGAGTTGCTGGGGGACGCCGGCATCGACGCGGTGCTGGTGCTTCCCTTCACCGCGGAGCTCTCCCGCATGCGTGCTGCGGAATTCGTCACTGCGATCGTTCACGATGCGCTGGGTGCGGTCGAGGTTCATGAGGGCACCAATTTTCGCTTTGGCTACCGCGCCGAAGGGGGCATCGCCGAATTGAGTCAACTGGGCCGTGACCTGGGTTTTGACGTGGTAATCCACGCCGCATGCCAGGTACGAGGGCTGACTTGTTCGAGCAGCAAGATCAGGGAGTTGCTGTCCCGGGGGGACATTCGCACCGCCCGCGCGCTGCTGGGGCACGGTTTCTTTATCGATTCAACGCCGGCCCATGGACGCGGCATCGGCTCCACGCTCACGGTTCCCACCATCAACCTGGCGCCCTACCGGGAGTTGCTGCCGCCAAACGGCGTGTATGTCACCCAGCTGCGTGTAGCTGGGGAGTGGTTCGATGCGGTGACCAACGTCGGCAACCGGCCAACGTTTGGCGCCGATTCTTTTGCCGTGGAGTCCCACCTGCTCGATTTTCATCCGATGACGCTTGAGGACCAGACGCCCTTGAGGCTTCTCTTTCATCGCCGCCTTCGTGAGGAACGGCGCTGGCCCTCTCCGGAGGCTCTGAAGGAGCAGATTATGCGCGATGTTGGCCAGGCAAAGCGGTATCTGCACCTGATGCGGTGCTGCTGGGAAGCGGCCAGTTCCAAGAACCGCAGATCCCTCCACTACGCTGCGCTTCGGTCCTGATGACACAATCGCTTCAGCGTCAGAGTCTGCTGCGATCCCGGGGCGAATTAACTGTCAAGGTTGCGCGGTATCCCACATCTCGCGAAAAACGAGCGAGATGTGCGAGCACCCATTGCATCTCGTCCGGCAGTGGAAAGATCCTGAGTGGCGGCAACGTTCATCTCGACCAGAGCGCAAGGTAAGCGGTTTACCTTTACTGCGGAGTGGCCTGCTGAATGAACTACAGGGTGGCTGCTGGCTACATTGGTTGGCGGCGGCTGGCGTACATCTCCGGGAAAATGCTCGTCGGGCCGGTCGGCGATGGCTACTTTCATAAAATCCATCCATAGCGGCAGCGCCGCGTGGCCGCCGCTTTCTTTATCGCCCAGCGATCTGCCGGTTATCGTACCCAACCCACACCCCGCAGGTGATCGAGGGAGAAAAGCCGATGAACCAGGCATCGTTGAAGTCGCTGGTGGTGCCTGTCTTGCCCCCCAACGGATGATGCAGCGCGCGCGGCATCCGCGGCGGTACCACCCGGTTGCTATGACCGACTTGAGAAAGGTCATCATGATGCGCGCCGTCTTCTGGCTGGTGGATTCAGCCACAGTCGCCGGGCTCTCCGATAAGGTGAGCCCATCCGCGTTGGTTACCTTGCGGATAAGGTGCGGCCCCAGGCGAACCCCATCGTTGGGAAAGCTGCTGAAAGCCGCAACCTGCTCCTGGAGCGTAGCCTCCACGGAACCCAGGGCGACGGGAAGAAAGGGAGGAATGGTGCTGCTCAGGCCAAACCGGTGTGCCGTCTCGATCACCTTGCGTATACCGACACGTTCCGCAAGCTTAACCGCCGGGATGTTCCGCGAATCAGCAAAGGCGTGCACCAGCGAGACCGTGCCTTCAAAAGTATCGTCGTAATTGTGCGGCGTGTAGGGGCCAACCGCAGTCGAAAACGTAACCGGCGCATCGACAATCGGCTCGTCCGGGCGTGCTCCCTCCTCCACCGCAGTGGTGTACACATAGGGCTTGAAGGAAGATCCCGTCTGCCGCTCAGCCTGCGTCGCGCGGTTGAACTGCGACAGGTTGAAGTCCCGGCCGCCGACCATGGCCAATACTTCGCCGGATGTGTTATCCACGGCCATCAGGGATCCCTGGACACCGGAATCCTGCTCCAGCACTGCATGCAACACCAGGTTGGCATCGGCGGAGGGCACAATGTGCACGTAGATGATGTCGCCGGGCTTGAAGAAAGTTCTCCGCATCCCGCTGCTTGGTCCAGGCAAAGTCATCCGGGCCCAGGATCAACTGCTGCTGCCCGATGCGCGCGGTTACCTGGTAAGGCAGCACATTGGTCACCAGGGCGTGCACGTAGGAGCCTGGCGCCGTTGGCTGCCGCCAATCCGGATGACGAAAGTCGTCCAGCGACCCGCCGGCGGCAAGCGACATTGAGCAGGTTGCCCTTCCATCCGTGACGGCGTTCCAGAGCCGCTAATCCGTCGAGCACGGCGCGATTGGCTGCCTGCTGCAGATCCAGATCCAGCGTGGTGTAGACCCGCAGGCCTTCCTCATGTACCTGCTCGCTGCCAAACTGACGTTCCAGCTCGCGGCGCACGTCTTCCACGAACCACGGAGCGACGCTGTTGGACGGGGGCTCGATATGCAAACCAAGCGGCGCGGCCTTGGCTGCGTTGGCTTGCGCATTGGTGATCACTCCGTCTTCCAACATGGAGTTGATGACCATGTTGCGGCGGCGGAAAGCGCGATCGGGATTCGCCAGCGGAGAATAGGCCACCGGCCCTTTGGGCAAGGCGGCCAGCAAGGCGGCTTCCGGCAGCGTCAGATCGCGTGCATGCTTGCTGAAGTAGTACTCCGATCCGGCCTCAAATCCATACACCCCCTGGCCCAGATAAATCTGGTTGGCGTACAAGGTAAAGATCTGCTGCTTGGTAAACGCCCGCTCGATTTGAATGGAGAGAAAAACTTCTTGCAGCTTGCGTCCGAAGGTTTGTTGGCTGGAGAGAAAAAGGTTACGCGCCAGTTGCATGGTCAGGGTGGAAGCGCCCTGGGTGCGGCCATTCGAGGTCAGATCGTGATAGGCGGCGCCCAGCACGCGGAACATGTTGACTCCCCAATGGCTCTCGAAGTTCTTATCCTCAATGGAAATCACCGCCTGGCGCAATACGGTAGGAATGGCTTCATAGGGAACAACGATGCGCCGCTCCAGGGCAAAGGAGCCAAAGACGCGTCCGTGCACGTCGAGCAGGTCGGTCGAGGTGATGGGCCGGTAGCGTTCCAGGTCGGCGATTTGCGGCAGGTCTACCGAGTAGACCAGCATCAGCCCGGTCAACGATCCGGCAATGATGGCAAGGACCAGCAAGGCGAGGAAAGTAATGCTGCCCGCCAGCTTCATGGGTCGCTAGCGACGGAATGACCGGGCGGACGAAAACGAGCGGTGCCCGGAGATGGAGCTTGCCCAATCAATGAGGGATCCGCTTATCAGGCGCTTTTTTGTTTCAGGACATCGAGCGCCTTGGTTAGTTGATCATCCGGCTTTGGCGTCTTCACCGCGCCGGTCTGGTCGTCATTTGTCCTGATTGGCGGCGACCACGATATTCGGGGTCACCGCTTCGTCCTGAATCTTCTTGCCCAACGGCGAAGAATATTTGGCGACGGAGAGAATCAGAGCCGCGCCATCCGGAAGCTCCATGGTCTTTTGCACCGAGCCTTCACCGAAGGTACGGTCACCCACAACGTCGGCCCGCTTGTTATCGAGAACCGCGGCGGCGACAATCTCGCCCGGCCCGGAAGTGCCGTGGTTTACCAGGACCACTAGAGGAGCGCCGGTAATGAACTTGGAGGTATCGGCGTTAAAGGCTTCGTAGGGATACTTCTGTCCGGAGAGGGTCGCGATGGTGCCCGATTCGAGGAAGAAGTTGGCCAGGCGCACGCCTTGCTCCTCATCCCCTTCCGCAACATCGCGCAGATCCAGCAGAACCTTCTTGTTGCCGTTCTTCTGCATCGCCTTCAGCCGGCTGGCAATTTCGTTCACGCGCTCTTTGTTGAGGACTACCGGCTTGAGGTACAGAATGCTGCTGCTCTCATACTCCGTCTGTCCCAGGGGAGGAGCCGGGGACACGGCGCGGGTCAGCGTGATCTTGTCGGGTTCTGCCTTGCGGGGACGGACCAGGGAGAAAGTCACGTTGGTTCCCGGCTTGCCTTCGAGCAACAACCGGATCATCACCAGGGACATCTCGCGGGTGGAATGTCCCTCGATGGCCTCGACGATATCGCCGTCTTCGATCTGTTCTTTTTCCGCCGGGCTTCCCGGCTCGACCGAGACCACGGTGGCGTATCCGTAGCGCTTGGAGATATTCAACCCAACCTGCGCGACGCCCTCGTTGGTGTGCTGCTTATATGCGCTGTATTCGTCCGGCGTCAGGTAGCTGGAGTCAGGATCGAGCGACTCGAGCAGGCCATGCAGGGCGCCGACGGTGACTTTGGTCATGTTGGGATCGACGACGTAGTCTGTCTGAACCTTCTTCAGAACCTCGCTGTAGACTTCCATCTCCGGGTAGGCGCCATCCTGTTGCGAATCCGCGCGCACCCGGCTCGGACCCATTCCGCCGAGGAAGACCAACGCTACCAACAGGATCGAGACAGCCAAATACTGCACGTTTGAAGGTTCGGGACATAGCACCACTTTGGACCATAAGGATGGTTTAAACAAATAATACTACTGGGTTAGACGCAGTCCGGAACCAGATAGGGGACGGTAGATTGGGCTGGTGGCGGCGAGTGGAATCGAACCACCGACCTACGGGTTATGAGTCCGTCGCTCTAACCATCTGAGCTACGCCGCCTTGCGTTGATTCTACAACAGTTGCAGGGCATCCGTTACAATGGAAGGGTTATGCCTTTCCCGGTCAAAACCTGCGTCATCTGCTCAGAAGAATTTGAGCTGAAGCCGGACAAGCCCGGTTTCGCCAACCGATGTCCCGCCTGCAGTGAACCTGAAGCGGTTGATTCGGCCGCCAAGGAACACCTGGACCCCGAAATGAACGAGGCCCGGCGGCGAGCGATGCGCGAGCTCCTCTACCGCAAGGATAGCTAAGGCTTGCGGCGACGATGATCAAAACATCGCCTTCAGGCTCTGGCCGAAGCTAAAAGATCTGGCAGCCGGTCTCAACGCGCGACGTATCAAGAATCATTTCGGAAGACCGTGGTTGTCGTACAGGAATTCCGCGTGATCAGAGATATGGGACGTTCGACATAAGGCAGCGGCACGTTTCGCGATTGCGCGGAGTTCCTCGACACTAGCCTTTCCCTGGCGGCTGGGCAGACGCTCAAAGCGTTCCCGCAAAGCTTCGGTCACCACATGCGTCATGGTTTCTCCAGTTTCCTGAGCTATAGCTGCGGCAAGACGATGAGCTTCTGGATCCTTTACATTGAGAGATCGCATCAGGGCGTCCTTTCTGTAAATACGCTGTGATTTCTACCATTCTACCGACTGGGATTAGCTGGTTGGATGGCTTCTAATGACCGCCTCTTCAAACGCTTACACTTGCGTCAAGCTTTCACGGTTCCATTTCATGTCTGATTTCGAACCCCAGCGAAGACCTTGGCCTGCGCATTGTGCGCAGCGGTGAGCTCGACAGCAATACTCCGCAGACCCCTGGCATGACCCGCGCCGAGGCTATTTCCTACGCCCGCGTAGGCGCGCAGAAGCTTTGGGCGGGCACGGTCGTCGTCCATCCCAACGCGAAAACCGGTCCTCATCACCACGGAGAGCTGGAAACCGTCATCTACATCGTGCGCGGACGCGCCCGCTTCCGTTGGGGAGAGCATCTGGAGTTTGTGGACGAGGCGGGGCCAGGAGACTTTGTGTATGTGCCTCCCTTTGCGCCCCATCAGGAGCTGAACGCCCGCAAAGATCAACCGGTGGAAGCGGTCATCGTTCGCAGCGGGCAGGAACCTGTCGTCGTCAACCTGGATATTCCGAGTCCCGAGGACGAGACGGACGCGCTGGGATCGGACCCCTTCCACTCGAACGCATCATGAGGATCGTCGCGGTCATCCCGGCGCGTCTTGCTTCCACCCGGCTGCCGGGCAAGGTGCTGCGCCCGATCGCCGGCGTTCCCATGCTGGGCTGGGTCTATCGCGCAGCGCTCGCCTGCCCGCAACTCGACCAGGTGCTGATTGCCACCGATTCCACCGAGGTAGTTGCCTACGCCGATTCGCAAGGGCTGGCCCAGTCTCATGACTTCGGCCGATCTCCCCAGCGGCACGGATCGGGTTCATGCCGTCTCCGCTATGGTGGATGCCGATATTTACGTCAACATCCAGGGAGACGAGCCCTTGCTCCGCCGGGAACACATCGATGCCCTGCTGCGGCCCTTCGCCCTGCACTGAGGCTGAGGTCACTACGCTGTCGACTCCCTGTACGCCCGCCGGAGATCAATGACCCCAACGCCGTGAAGGTGGTCACGGCGAACGACGGCCGGGCACTCTACTTCTCTCGCGCCACGATTCCCTACAACCGGGGCATCGCCGTGCCTCCGCGCAAGCACCTCGGCTTGTACGCCTATCGCAAGGCTGCCCTGCGCCGCTTCGCCGGGTTGCCGCCAAGCCCCCTTGAATCGGCCGAGCGGCTGGAGCAATTACGCTTGCTGGAGAACGGGATCAGCATCTACGTGGAGCACACTCCCTTCGACACCATCGGGGTCGATACGGAGGAGGATTTGTTGGCCGTGGAACGGATTTTGCGGCAGCTTTCACGATAGGTCATACGCGCGGACCGGGGAAAGAAACCGCAGATCTCTCCACCGCTACCCCGGAGAAAAACATCTCCACGAGAGGTCCGCCGAACTGCAGATCCCTCCACTACGCTGCGCTCCGGTCGGGATGACAAGGGAAGGGTGGCGCTTCCATTCAGCATGGGATAGTGGCGGAAGAAACAGCAGGTCCCTCCACTACGCTCCCCGGATTTCCTGTTGAATTTGGTGGCGTTGACGAACTTCATGCGGCTCTCTTTACGGAGAGCCGCACACGAAGCCTTGTCCACTGCAGCGTGGCAGGAAATCCGGGTACGCTCCGGTCGGGATGACAATTCTGTTAGGGATCCGGGGCAGGAAGCGAATCAGCCTCAGAATGGGGGCTCGATTCTTACTTTTGCCGCTTTCACGAATGGGCTGGAGTCTGCCAAGATAGTAGGAATGCCGCACCGCTCACCAAAATCTTCGCCGACCGTATCGGCCGCATTGAGGTTTCCGCCACCATGGCGGTTACTGCGGAAGCTGCCAGGCTGCGCGCCCAGGGCGCCCAGCTGGTCGATTTTGGCGCAGGGGAGCCCCATTTCGCTACCCCGCGCCACATCAAAGACGCCGCCATCGCGGCCATCGAAGCCAATTTCACCCGCTATACAGTCGTCGCCGGCATTCCCGAACTCAGAAAGGCGATCGTGCAACGCCACGCCTGCGACTTCGGCTCCGACTACACCGCGGACGAGACCGTCTTCACCACCGGCGGCAAGCTGGCGCTGTTCAACGCCATCCAGGTGCTGGTGGACCACGGCGATGAGGTCATTCTGCCCGTCCCTTACTGGGTGTCTTTCAAGGACATCATTCAATACGCCGGCGGAAAAGTCGTTTATCTGCCCACCGAAGAAGCGGAGAATTTTCGCATCACCGCGGATGCCATCGAGCGAGCGATTACCCCGCGAACCAAGGCCATCATTCTGAACTCGCCGTCGAATCCGGCCGGCTCCGTCGTCTCCCCCGCCGACCTGGAGCGCATTGTGAAGCTGGCCCACGCGCGGGGAATCTTCCTGCTGCTGGATGAGTGCTACGTGTACCTGCAATATGCCGGTGCGCCCGTCTCCGGCGGTTCTTTCGTCGAGGCCAAGGAGCACGTGATTGTGCTCGGTTCCCTTTCCAAGACTTACGCCATGACCGGCTGGCGTGCCGGGTTCGCTCTTGGCCCCAAGCCCATCATTGCCGCCATGAGCAAGCTGCAGAGCCAGTCCACGTCCTCGACCGCGGCCATCGTGCAAAAGGCGGCCATCGCCGCACTGACCGGTTCGCAGGCATGCGTTACCGAGATGCGCGCGGATTACCTGAAATTGCGCGACCGCATCCTGCGAGGGATTGACGGCGATTCCCGGCATCACCTGCACCAAGCCGGACGGCGCGTTTTATGTCTACCCCAATGTGTCGGCGTTCCTGGGCAAACCGGGCGCAAAGAGCACGACCGAACTCGCCTCCCGCCTGCTGCATGAAGCGCATGTGGTCGCGGTCCCCGGTGAGGCCTTCGGCACCCAGGAGCACATCCGGCTGTCCTACGCCGTCTCGCACAATGACGTCGAAGAAGGCGTGGTCAGAATGAAGAAATTCTTCGCCAGTCTTTCCTAGGAGCCCATGAAACCTAAAGTCGAATTTCGGCCCATCATCCTGGCCGGCGGCAGCGGAACGCGCTTCTGGCCGCGGAGCCGCCGCTGGCGGGCAAAGCAGCTTCTGGTGCTGGATGGCGCGCGCACCATGATCCAAAGCACGGTGGACCGTCTGGGCACGTTGGCGACCTCAAGCGAGCTTTGGGTGATCACCAACGACCTGCTCTCCAAAGCCATTTCCGAGCAACTGCAAACCATGCTGGGGGAGCAGATCATCTGTGAACCGGCGGCGCGCAACACCGCGCCTGCTGCCGGCCTGGCGGCTTTCCTCATCGAGCGCACCGCTCCCGATGCGGTGCTGGGCATCTTCCCCGCCGACCACGTGATCACCGACGAGGAAAAGTATCGGGCCACCATCGAGCAAGGCATCGCCCTGGCCGCGGCCGGCGAAAACATCGTGGTGCTGGGGGTGAAGCCCGTCCGGCCGGAGACCGGGTACGGCTACATCGAGACTGGGGAGACACTGCCTCACGGAGTTAAGCGGGTCCGCCGTTTTACCGAGAAGCCCAACCGGGATCGGGCAGAGGAGTTCATGCTCGCCGGCAGATACTACTGGAACAGCGGCATTTTCCTGTGGACCGCGCGCACCCTGGCCAACGCCATCCGCGAGCATCTTTCTGAGACCGCGCCCTTTCTGCAGCAGATTGCCGACGCTTATGGAACCCCGCGGTTCGAGCAGGTGTTTCGCGAGCTTTATCCCTCCTGCGAAAACATCAGCATCGATTATGCCGTGCTCGAGCCCCGCTCGGCCAAAGGCGAACATCATTCCAATATCTACTGCCTGCCGGCCGAGTTCGGCTGGAACGACCTGGGTTCCTGGGACGCCCTGTACGAACACCAATTGGCGCAGGGCAACGCCAAGGATGGCAACGTCACCGAGGCCAAAGACATGGTGGCGCATCGATGCGCGCAACAATTACGTCTACAGTCCGGAGAAATTTGTCGCGCTGGTGGGAGTCGATGACCTGGTGGTGGTGGAAACCGAAGACGCCATCCTGATCACCACGCGGGAGCGTTCGCAGGACGTACGCCGCGTAGTCAGCGAGCTCGCCGGTAAGCACGACGAATTGATTTGATTCTGGAAAAGCCCATCAAATTCGGGACCGATGGCTGGCGGGGAATTCTCGCCGACGACTTCACCGAAGCCAACGTGCGCCTCGCGGCGGGGGCAATCGCCCGCTACGTCTGCGAGCAGGAGGATTCCGCTCGCGGCCTCTGCATCGGATACGACACTCGTTTCTTATCCCAGCGCTTCGCCCAGATCGTCGCCGAAGTAGCGGCCGCGGCCGGCATCCCGGTGCGCCTGGCCGATCGCATCACCCCCACACCGGCTCTCTCTTACGCGGTAAAGCATCTGGGCGCGGCGGGCGGGGTGATGATCACCTCCAGCCACAATCCCTACAACTGGAATGGGGTGAAGTACAAAGGCCAGCTATGGAGGATCGGGCAGTCCGGCCATCATGGCGGCGATCGAAAGTTATCTGGGCCAGGAACTACCCGTGGCAGCCTCCAGCGCCGCCATTACCGAGGCCGATTTCCTCAGCCCCTATATCGAGGCCATCTCTGTCTTCGCCGACCTCAAGCGGATCGCCGCCACGGGGCAGAAATACGCGATCGACTGCATGTACGGCGCAGGGCGAGGCGTGCTCGCGGGCATCTTCGCCGGCATGGGCATCGACCACGTCGAGATCCGCGCCGAGTTGAACCCGCTCTTTCCCGGGATTCAGCCGGAGCCGATTCCGCCCCACATCCGGGCGCTCGAGGTAGCGGTGCTGGAGCACCGCTGCCAGGCCGGTTTTGCCACCGACGGCGATGCGGATCGCATCGGCGCGGTGGATGAGGAGGGCCGCTTCGTCGACGCCAACAAGATCTACTGCCTCTTGCTCGAGTGGCTGCTCAAACGCAAGCAATGGCCGGGCGATGTGGCGCGGGCCTTCAATACGACAAAAATGCTGGACCGGATCGCCGCCCGCTACGGGCGCAAAGCTCTACGAGCATGGCATCGGCTTCAAGCATGTATGCGAACTGATGCTCGAAAAAGACATCCTCATCGGCGGCGAGGAATCGGGCAGCATTGGCATCGGCAGACATTTGCCGGAACGCGATGGGCTGCTCAATGCACTGCTTCTGGCCAACATCATGGCGGAGGAAGGCCGCACCCTGGGCTCACTGGTGAGCCGGGCTGCAGGAAGAATATGGCGAGCATCATTACGGCAGGCTCGACCTGCACCTTCCGGAGGAGACCAAGCAGGCGGCCATACGCCGCGCGGCGGCTGGGGTAAGCGAGTTTGCCGGCATGCGCGTTTTGCGCCAGGAAACACTCGACGGAATGAAGTTTTATCTCGACAATCCCGAGGCGAGCCATCTGCCGCCACCCGCGGAGAGCTGGCTGCTGTTACGTGCCTCCGGCACCGAGCCGCTGTTGCGCATATATGCCGAGAGCGGCTCTCGCGGAATCGGTTCATGCTCTGCTTGAGGCGGGGCGAAATTTTGCTATGGGAGACGCCGCATGAAGGTAAGAACCAAGGGTCTGCTGTTTGACATGGACGGGGTGCTGATCAGCTCGCTGGGATCGGTCGAGCGAAGCTGGCAGACCTGGGCGGAACGCCATGGCCTGGACGTGCGGGAGACGATCAAGACCGCCCACGGAATGCGGGCCATCGAAACCGTGCGCGTGCTGCAAGCCCGGATGCCGACCACGCGGCCGAACTCAAAGTGATTGAAGACCTCGAGATTGGAGACAACGAAGGCCTCGAGGTATTGGAAGGCGTGGCATCGATTCTTCAATTCGGTGCCGCAGAAGTTCTGGACCATTGTCACCTCGGCCACCGAACGGCTGGCGCGCAGCCGGCTCGCGTTCGCCGGGATCCCGGTGCCGCGGCACATTGTCACTGCCGACATGGTGACTGACGGCAAGCCTCATCCGGAGCCCTATCTCAAAGGGGCGAAGATTCTCGGCCTGGCGCCGGCGGATTGCATCGTGATCGAGGATTCGACTTCAGGCGCAAAGGCCGGCCATGCTGCAGGATGCAAGGTTCTGGCCACGACCTTTTCCCACACGCGTCGATCAACTCGCGGCGGCGGACTGGATCGTCGAATCGCTGGCCAAAGTGAGCATCACGATTCTGCCTCGGGGATGAGGGCCTGGAACTCGAGTTCACGCCGCTGACAAGGTAAGTCACCCCACCAGGGAAGGAAAAAGGGGCTTCTGCTCAGCACAGCCGCATAGGAGACCGGGATCTGCGGCTGAGCGGACCTCTCCTGGAGATGTTTTTCTTCACTTTTCTGTTTCCACCAAACGAACGCCGTCGAAGGTCGTTGATCGAACCATGGCTGCTGCCTGGGCCACCGTCAGATCATGGGCAACTAGCTTGAAGCCATAATGCGAAGAGTCCTGATCGCGAGACACGCTCTTCAAAAGCAGAATGCTGCCATCCAAATGTACGTGAATTTTTGTTCCTTTCCATTGCCCGGGGGAGACCTCGTGGCGCACCACGGAGAAGTGGCTCTGCTCACTCACCTTGCCAAGAAGACCAAAGCCAAACTCCACGCCATGATCCAGGTGCGCATCAATCCCGCAGAGACGCATGTCCGTTATATGAATGAGCAATACCCCGGACATGGCGTGAACTACCCGATCCTGAAAGCTCGCTCCTGAAACTGCGGATTAGGCGTAAAGGTGATGCGCGTACAATCGCCCTCCGAGCCGCGCGGTCTGGAGCAGAAACATTCTGGGAACTTCTTTCAGCAAATCCGACAAACGGCACTCGTCATCTCTCAGTGCCTGGGCTTCCCGGCGAAAATCGCCAGGGTGATTCGCCAGATAGGTGATGCGGTTGTCTTCGGCTCGTTGTTCACTGCTGGATAACGGCTTGCCATCGACAGCGATGAGGCGGTGCATCCGGCCCTCCGTCGTCTCGACCACCAACTCATCCCAAAGATGGCCCTTTGTCCGGACCGATCTTTCTTCCCTTCGGTACAGGAAGTGCTGACGCTTCCCTCTCGCCAGGGTTTCCGCCTGCACCATCTGATTGACCATCTGTGCGGCCGAGAGTCCAGGTTGTACCTGGGCGCCTAAGCGCGGAGGCACGAAAGACAACGGCAGCAGAAGAGAAAGGAAAACAGCGGCGGAAGCCTGCGTGCCCGTGTACCGCATCCGATGCGCCAGGTTCGGCCTCATTGCGGCGTGCCATGGAGCGTAAATATTCCATCCACTTGAACGTAATTTCCGCCCATTTCCTGCCAACAGACTTTAGGGTATTCGCTTGACAATCAATCTTAACGCATTAAGACTCATCGGTGATGAGAAACAGAGTGGATCCTGACAATGAAGATCTTCCGGCCACGTACCTGCTCTATGTATTTGCGGTCATGGTCGCCATTGCGATTGCCGCAGTCAGCACGTTCTTCATCGTCATTTCCAGATGACAGGATCGCGCGGTGGACTAGCGGACTGTAACAGCAGGTTCAGTGGACTAGCGGCGATCCAGGACAGAAAGCCGCTTATATATACCCGCGGCCGCGGTGACGGATTGCTGCAGGACCTGTTTGCCATCGTGGTCCCCAGCCATATTAATTTGCCCCGAACTATCCGGGTCGATCAGGGACACTATTTGTTGTTTTGTGCTGCTTCCGTTCGCTGGCGAGCCCCGATGAACAACTGTGGGCCCATACTACTCTGCGCGGCAGCAGATCCACCGTCTGGCCCTCGGCCGGCGAAATCCATAGGGTCATTCGCCTGGCTCACACTTGCAACCGCTCCATCCGCGGTGGCGGGGGCCTTCGACAACCTTCCTCTTTTGCTTGCTTTCGTTCCAGTCCCAATTCTCGGGCCGCCGGTGTGAATCTCTGCCGTCAAGGGTTGCGCTATCTGCTGCTGAGCGTAGGTAAGCAGAACTCCCAGAGACGGTTCGATGGCGAGGAAACCGGCAAGCAGAGCCAGTCCACAAGCGATGCGGGAACCAACCAGCCACGCCGATGGCTTCTTGGTTTCAGCCAGGATGGAGTGAACGCGGGCCTTCAAGTGTGTGGACGATGCCGCGAAATCGATGCCCCAGTTGCTCGAGTCTTGCGAGGAATTCAAGCGGGCAAAATGAATCAGGCACTCGGCATACTTGGCTCTTCCTTTGGGCGAGTCGGAGACAGCAGCCAGATCGCATGCGAGCTCGCGCTCGAATTGCCATTCTCCGCACCGCATACCAGGCCGCCGGATGAAAGAAGAGAAGTGCGCGGCATGCAACGGCGAGCCCGTTCCAGACAAAATCCAAGCGACGAACGTGGTGCAGCTCATGGCGCAAAATATCTTCGAGCTCGGAGCGGTCCTGTTCGAGGCAAACATCGGGCAGCAGGATGGTTGGCCGAATCCAGCCGAATGTTGCCGGGGACGTAGCCCCCGACAACACCATCAATCTTGAACGGCCGACACCAAGGTTCTCCGCCAGCGGCTGAAACGCTGCCGCGATTTCACCTGGCGGCTGGCTGGTAAAGCTCAGAACCCATTTCAGCTGCCGGTGCTTCTTGATATGCGTAACCAGCATGTAGCTCAAAACCAGCAGATAGGCGATCCCCAACACCCGCAGAGCGATACCCAGCGGGAAGGCCCACGACCCCGGAATCTGCCAGACGCTGACACCGCCGAAGTCACCGTTTGAGCCATGACCTGGTGAGCATGACCCGGGGCTGGCTGGCCGGCAACGACGCACCGACAAGAACGCCCTTGGCCAGCCAGAGCCAATACCCTGCCGTCCCGTAAAGAAAACTCAACCAGACCAAGAATCTTCGGCCTGGAGAAGCGGCCAGCCAACTCAAGGCCAGACATACCCCGAAGGCGAGTGTCGTCTTCAGCACAAAGCCCGCAAGGGCGGTCACAACACCAAGCAAGAGGTCTGGATTCATAGCATCCCTGGATTATTCGCGGTCGCCCAGCTCATACTTCTTACGATACTCTCGCATGTACGATTCGAGTTCATCCAACTCTTTCTTTTTGATCGAACTGGACTCCAGCAAATTGATGAGCAGCCCCGCTGCCGACCCGTGGAAGTTCCGGGATACCAGTGCTTGGACTGACAGACTGATCAATGGTCTTTCGAGAAACCAGCGGCCTGAAAGACAAACACCCGGCCTCGAGACTCATGGGCGATAAAGCCCTTATTCTCCATGATCCGCAGCAGCGTCTGTGTGGTCTTGTAGTGCGGCCGTTCCTTTTCGGGATGAGCATTCACCACATCCTCAACGGTGCCTTCTTGCAAATCCCATAGGATCTGTAGAAGCCGCATCTCCGCCATGGTCGGTACGGGAAGCTTTTTGTTTCGCATTTGGGCCTCACTAGAACCTCTTAACAATTTAAGATTATGCTTAATTCGACTCTTAACGTCTAAAGACTAAAATTCTACATGTTGATGAGAGGAAAACTAGATTTTAAATCGCGGTCCACGAAAAGATGAGTGCCCAAGAGGACAGTATCCGGAAGCCGTGTCGTGTCCCGGTCGCCCTTTTGCTCGACCCTGCTCTGCCGCTTCGTCGCATGGTCAAACTGCATCCATTCAGGTCCCAGCCGCAACGCCGCTATCGATTCAGCTGCTCCAGCACGTTCCCATGAAGACCGGCGAAGCCTTGGAAGGGCGCCTGCTCTATCCGGTCTACGTCGACAACCGGGTCGCGATACCGGCCGGCGCCACTCTTCGCGGCAGCGTAGTGCAACTCGGTTCAGACCGAAGCCGCCGGATCCATTCCCGCCTCAGGGGGGATTTCACCCCATTTCACATCCCGGTCGTGCGCTTCGATGAATTGGTGCTCCCCGACGGAGCCGTCGAGCCGATTGTGAGCGATAGCGCGAAGGATGGCGCCCCCATCCTGCGCTTGTCCCCTGCCGCCCGGCCAGAAAAAGGGCTCGCTCATCTCCCGTGCAGATTGCTGCGGAAAAGCAGCGAGTGAAAGATGCCGCCGCACAAATCACCGCACCTGGCCGAGGGGACCGCCTGGTTCAATTTATTTATACCCAGTTGCCATATCACCCGGAAAGGATTGAGACCGGGACCGCCTGGACGGTCGACCTGGCCCAGCCCCTGAATCTCCAGCCCGCGAAACCTCTCCCCCAGGAGGGTGCTGATCCAGTCATTCCGAAAGACGCCCAAACCGGAGGCGCCAGAATGGCGACTGCGCGCATACCTGCAGCAGACCATCAGCTCCGCCAATAGGAAGCCCGGGGACACCTTCCAGGCGATGGTCTCGGAACCGGTTTTTGACGCCGAGCACGCCCTGGTTGTTCCCCAGGGCTCGGTGCTGGTTGGGGAGATCACGCGGGCCAAACCGGCCCGTTCCTTTGGGCGCCAGGGAAAGCTCCGCTTCCGGTTCCGCGAGTTGAAGCTGCCGAACGGCTTCTCCCAGCCCGTCGAGGGCACGCTCGCCGGAGTCGATTCGAACAAATCAGCAAATTTGCAAATCGACTCCGAGGGTGGCATAGCGCCGAAGCCACAAAACCGCGTGATTCTCCCCCTGGTACTGACCTTCCTGGCCGGGCGTGCGCTTGACGACGACGGAAGCCAAATCGGTCATAGCGCTGTCGCATCCAATGGTTTCGGAATCGTGGGCCGGGTTGTCGGCATCGCGGCGAGTTCACGCAACGTTGCGGCAGGAATCGGGTTCTACGGGGCCGCGCTTGCCTTCTACGACCTTTGGCTGGCGCGCGGCAAAAACGTTGTGTTTGTTAAGAATACGCGCATTGAAGTCACCACCACGCCAGCCCGCAACGAGATCACTGTGCCAACAATTGGTGAGAAGCCCTCATCGTCTCCGTAACGTCTACGCCGGCACTGCCCGGCTCTGCACGGCGCGGCGCAGAGCCATCCGCGCCAGCAATCGCGTCGAATCGAGCGTGGGCAGCGGAGAATTCGAGTCGTTCATGATCAGCGGAATCTCGGTGCAGCCGAGCACCACTGCGTCGCAACCCTCGTCTTTCATCCGTTGCATCACCCGCTGAAAGGCCGCGACCGCTTCAGGTTTGAAAACGCCGTAAACCAACTCATCGATGATGATGCGATTGATCTCTTCGCGTTCGGCCGGGTTGGGGCGCACATACTCCAGACTTGCGCGCTTTGAGCTTCTCCGGATACACCTCGCTCTCGACCAGATAGCGGGTTCCGGTCAAGCCGAGGCGCCGGAACCCGCGGCCTACGGCCTGGGCGGCGACCGCCTCGGCAATATGCAACCATTTCAGTGGCAATTGGGATTCAATATAAGGCAACGCCTGGTGAATGGTGTTATCCGGGCAGATGAGAAAATCGGCGCCGATTTTCGCCAGCTTATTGGCGGAGGAGAGCATCAGTTCCCCCACTCCCTGCCAGTCATCGCGGTCGATGCATTTCATGTACTCGGCCAGTGAGTGGGTGTGCATCGAGATCTCGGGATGATCGTGCGGCCCAAGAAGATCCGCACCCCCAACGCAAATGGAGCGATAGCAAAGAGCGGCTCCTTCCGCGGAGCAGGCAACGATACCGATGTGCTGGGCCATAGTCGATGGTTTGATTCTAAGATAGGGACGATGCGCGTCCGCAATGCCGTCGCCCTGCTGGCCCTGAGTTTCCTCGCCATCGCGCCTGGTGTTCACGCGGAGACTGGGGAAGAAGGTTGGCTTCGTTACGCTGCCCTGCCCCGGCAAGCCGCACAGCAATACAAGAACCTCCCCCAGCGTATCGTCACCACCGGCCCGTCAGCCGTCGCTCACAGTGCGGCGAACGAACTGGCCCGTGGGCTGCACTCGATGCTCGGCGAAAACCTCGCAGATTGCGTCTACGCTTCCTGGGGAAGACGCGTTCATCCTCGGAACTCCGGCCGAGATTCAGCATCTCGTGCCCACCTGGAAATCGCCATCCCCGATTGCGCCCGAAGGCTTCTCCCTCTCCCGGTTTGCCGCGGAGGGCCATAACTACTGGGTGCTTGCCGGGGGAACGGACCGGGGCGAACTCTACGGCGTCTTTCGCATCCTGGAGCAGATCGCACAACAAAAACCGCTCGCGCCCGACATCGAAGCTCCTTCTTCGCCGATTCGCTGGGTCAACCAGTGGGACAACTTCGACGGCAGCATCGAGCGCGGTTACGCCGGGCGCAGCATTTTTTTCGACAATGGCCACGTGCGGCCTGACCTTAGCCGGGTCTCGGAGTACGGCCGGCTGCTGGCCTCAGTCGGCATCAACGGCGCCACCGTCAACAACGTCAACTCCGACCTGCGTACGCTCGAGCCGGAAATGATCCACGAGCTCGCCCGCATCGCGGATGCGTTTCGTCCCTGGGGCGTGCGCATGTCGCTCTCAGTCGATCTTTCGAGCCCGCAGGCGGTGGGTCACCTAAGCACCTTCGACCCGGTCGACCCTGCGGTCGCTGCCTGGTGGCGGAAGAAGGCTGATGAGATCTACCAAGCCATCCCCGACTTTGGCGGCTTCGTGATCAAGGCCGATTCGGAGGGCCGCGTGGGCCCGTCGAAATACGGCCGAACCCCGGCGCAGGCTGCGAACACCGTTGCCCGCGCGCTCCGGCCGCACGGTGGCGTCGTGCTTTACCGCGGCTTTGTCTACAACAATCACCTCGACTGGAACGACCTCAAGGCCGATCGTGCCCGAGCCGGCTACGACAATTTCCGCGCCCTCGATGGCAAGTTTGATCGCAACGTCGTCATCCAGATCAAGCACGGGCCCATCGACTTCCAGGTACGCGAGCCAGTGTCGCCCCTGTTTGCCGCTCTTCGTCACACCAACCAGGCAATCGAACTGCAGATCACGCAGGAGTACACCGGCCAACAACGCCACATGGTGTTCCTCGTGCCCATGTGGAAGGTCGCGCTCGACACCGACCTCCGGGCCCAGAACCGGAGCACTCCGGTCAGCGAAATTGTCGAGGGCAAGAGCTTCCACCAGCCTCTGGGTGGTTTTGTCGGCGTGGCCAACGTTGGCCTCGACGCCAACTGGCTGCATCACCCCATGGCCATGGCCAACCTTTACGGCTTCGGCAGGCTGGCCTGGAATCCCGAGCTGACCACCCCCGAGATCATCGACTCCTGGACCCGGCTTACTTTCGGCAACGATCCGAAGGTGGTTTTCATCGTCAACGGTCTGCAGGCAAATTCCTGGCGCGTGTATGAGCTATACACCGGCCCGCTGGGCATGGGGACACTCACCAATATCCTCGGCATTCACTACGGTCCCGGCATCGAGTCCGCTGAGCGCAACGGCTGGGGGCAATGGTTTCGCGCCGACAGCAAGGGCATCGGGATGGATCGCACCGTCGCCACCGGCACCGGCTACATCGGCCAATACCCACCCCAATTGGCAAAGGTCTACGAGTCCTTAGACACCTGTCCCGACAGTCTCCTGCTCTTCATGCACCACGTCCCCTACGACTACATGCTGCACAACGGCAAGACCCTGGTGCAGTATGTCTACGATTCGCACTATGAGGGCGCCGCACTGGCTGCTTCGTACCCGTCGCGATGGAAGACACTTCATGGCCTGATCGACGACCAGCGATACTACGAGACCCTTGGGCTCTTTGAGTACCAGGCCGGCCACGCGGTGGTGTGGCGGGATGCGGTCACGGAATGGTTCCAGCACATCTCCGGGATTCCCGATAAGCTGGGCCGCGTCGGCCACTACCCTAACCGGATTGAAGCCGAGTCCATGCAGGCTGACGGATACACCACGGTCGACGTCACTCCCTGGGAAACGGCGTCGGGTGGCAAGGCGGTGGTTTGCAACCGCCCTGCGCCGTGCACGCTCACCACCAAACCCGGCAGGCCGGAGGGCACCTACTCCATTGCCGTGCGCTATTTCGACCTGCGCACCGGCGGTGCACAATACGATTTGCTGCTCAACGGCAAGTCCCTGGCGCACTGGACGGCGAATGCAATCCTCCCCCCTGCCGTCGGTTGATCGCAAAACTCGATGGCAGCACCAGCACTCTCTTCACCGTGCCTGGTATTCACCTCAAGCCCAGCGATACGCTCACTCTGCGCGGAACACCGAACCAGGGGGAACCAGCACCGGTCGATTACATCGAGTGGAAAACAGTAGAAAGGTGAAGAACAGCAGGTAGCTCCAGCGCTCGGGACAGGTCCCTCGCTACGCTCGGATGAAAACATTTCCACGAAAGGTCCGCGGAACTGCACCCTCGAATGAACGGTTGCTTAGCGAAGCTTGTTGGGCATCACGCGGGCTTGCAGCCGGCTGATCACCGTCTCCGGAACTAGCCCTTCGACTGAGCCGCCCAACTCGAAGACATTCTTGATCAGCCGCGAGCTCACATAGGAATATTTTTCGTCGGCCATCAGAAAAACAGTTTCCACCTGCGGGGCCAGCCGCCGATTCATCAGCGCCATCTGCAATTCATATTCGTAATCGCTGATGGCGCGGACCCCGCGCAGGATGGCCTGGGCACGCTGTTCCAAAACAAACTCCACCAGCAGACCATCGAACGTCGCTACCGAAACGTTGCCAAAGGACTGCACCGCTTCGGTGAGCATCTCGATCCGTTCGGAAACAGAAAAGAGCGGAGCCTTCTCCGAATTCTTCAGGATCGCGACCACCAGGTGATCGAAGATCTTCGCCCCCCGCGCAACCAGGTCCAGATGACCGTTGGTCAAAGGATCGAAGGTGCCCGGATAAATGGCTTTGACAGTGTTCAAGAGCTTACTGCCGAAGCCGCACCGGCGCCTTCACCGCTTCCGCAGCCTGGGCCGATCCGTTGAGCGGAACCGCTGGAATCTCCGCCGGCTTCACCCCGGTAAGACCGAGCTTTTGCCGTAGTTGTCCATCGATGCGAGCGAAGATCTCAGGATGGTCCTTGAGAAAGGTGCGAACGTTTTCCCTGCCCTGGCCAATGCGCTCGCCTGCATAGCTGTACCAGGCGCCGGACTTCTCGACGATATTCTGCGCCACGGCAAGGTCGAGCACATCGCCCTCGCGGGAGATGCCTTCGCCATACAGGATGTCAAACTCCGCCTCGCGGAAAGGCGCGGCCACTTTGTTCTTGACCACCTTGATCTTGGTGCGCGAGCCAACCACCACATCGCCTTCCTTGACTGCCGCGATGCGGCGAATGTCAATGCGCACCGAGGAATAGAACTTGAGCGCGCGGCCGCCGGTCGTGGTTTCCGGGTTGCCGAACATGACCCCGATCTTCTCCCGTATCTGGTTAATGAAAATAAGCGACGTGCGCGATTTCGAGACCGTGCCCGTCAGCTTGCGCAGCGCCTGCGACATGAGGCGCGCCTGCAGGCCCATATGCGAATCGCCCATTTCGCCATCGAGTTCGGCCTTGGGCACCAGCGCAGCCACCGAGTCGACCACCAGCACATCAATGGCGCCAGAACGCACCAGCGCTTCGGTGATCTCGAGCGCCTGCTCGCCGTAATCGGGCTGCGAGACCAGCAGATTATCCACATCCACGCCCAGCTTCTTGGCATATTGCGGATCGAGCGCGTGTTCCGCATCGACGAAGGCCGCCATGCCGCCCGACTTCTGCGCTTCGGCGATGATCTGCAGCGTGATGGTGGTTTTGCCCGAGGATTCAGGACCGAAAATCTCAATCACCCGGCCGCGGGGAACACCGCCCACACCGAGCGCCGCGTCGAAGGAGATGGAGCCGGTGGAAATAACGGAGATGGGCACGATCGCCTCTTTGTTGCCGAGGCGCATGATGGAGCCCTTGCCGAACTGCTTTTCAATTTGTGCTAATGCCAGGTCAATGGCGCGGGAACGATCATCTGCCATGGGGGGATCTCCAGTGGGAATGTAGTGGATCATACCACCGCACGCGAGCTATCGCTGCAGCAGGTCGATTGGCTGATTGATGTCGGCAACGCGGAAGTACTGGAGCGAGCGCCGGATGCCTGCGCGCCACTGCCTGGTACATCTCCCAGGCGACGCGGCGGTAGGAGAAGTGTCCGGCAGGCGTAGAGCGCAGTTCCGCGATGTACAGCGCTTCGCGAAGTCCATCTTGAACAGCGCGCGGGTGCGCGTGCCCAGAGGCAAAACGTAGCCCGCGTTCTCCGCCAGGCCGGCCTGACCGAACATGAACGAACGCTTCATGTGCCTGGGTCATGGCGGAGTCATATTGCTGCAGCAGCCCTGCCTCGGCCAGTCCCTCGGGAACCTCGTAGCCGTGGGCACTGGTAAACGGCTGCAGGATCTGAATGCAGCGGCGGTGGCGGTGCATGTCGCGGAAGCCGCCGATGTCCATCAGGATGTCAAACCGCAGGCCCTGCCCGGCGGAGAACTCGCGCAGCAGTTCGTCGTGCCGGCCGCGGTGCCGTGCGCCCAGGGCGATGATCTCGTTGCGGCGCGCCTCTTCGAGCGATCCGACCTGGCGCGCAATCTGGCGATACGAATAATGGCTGGCGCCATAGAGCAGCGTGGTGGCGAGATCGATTTCGAGCGGCTGGTCATCCAGCAGGTCGACCGGGCCGGCTGGGGTCTCGATGGGCGCACCCTTCATCAGCTCGGCGGCGGCCTGGGCCAGACTCGCCTCGGGTGGCGAGCACGTAGTCGTTGGGCGCGGCATACTTCACCAGCGTGGGCGCGATCCTTACCTCGCGGGTCAGCAAAGCTTCCGCATCTGCGCCCAGCGACAGGATCGAGGGCTGCGATCTCGCGCTGCAGCTGCGCTCAGCGCATCGCCCTGCACATTCCAGGCCGAACCCGCGGCGGCTTCGCGCAGCCGCTCGCCCAGCTGGCGAACTTCTTCATGGGGATCGGAGAGCAGCCGGGAGATCTGGGTTTCGAGCGTACGCGCGTTCACAATCTGGCCCAGCGAGGTGTTGGTGGCCAGCGGCAGCAGGTAGCGGGAAACGTCGAGAGCACGCGCCCGCAGGGTGCGGTGGTAGGCCTCCTCCTTCATCTCCGGCGGCCGCGCGGTGCGCCCTTTCAGGTAGGCGAACATGGTCTCGGTGCTGGAGTGATACTCGGCGAAGAGCGCCTCGATGGCCTCGGTGAAGACGGCCCGGCTGGCGGGGCTGGTAGGAAAAATCGGGCAGATACCAGCCGCTCTTGTGAAAGTTCTGATAGCGGGTGGAACGTTCCTGGCCATCCCAGCGTTGCTCGTCGACCAGGATGATGGCTGCCAGCAGCGACAACCGCTCGATGGCGAAGGCCACGTGCGCCAGGTCGGCAATGGAGCGATGGCCATACTGAAAGTAAAAAGTGTTGAGGAAATGCTCGGCGCGCTGGCTGGAGATTTCCCGCAGCGATTCCTTCATCGAAAGCGCGGATCGGGAATACTTTGCCATGGCATAGGCCAGGACTTCAGGGTCGGCCCCATGGACGGCATAGACTTCGGTCTGGTTTCGGGGCGCTTCGGGCGGGGCTGGATAAAGCTGCGGTTGCGGTTTCGCTTTGAGCCATGATTGAGATTCAGGATAGAGCATTTTGCGACGCGCCTATAGTACCTTCGCATACCAAGGGAGTAATGCCTCAGCGGGGTGGAACTAAGATAAGATTGAGCTGCAACCGCGGTGCGGATTGAGCCTTTATCGAGTGAGTTCGCTCCTATGGCCGTAAACCGCAATTTGAGCCGCAATTCCCAGCCTGAAGAAACCCTGTCGGCGGTGAAGCACCGGCCGTACGCGTTGCCCAAACGTCCCTGGACAATGATGCAGCGCTGGAACGACCTGCTGTTTGCCCACTGGCCGATCCCCGCGGCCAAGTTGGAAGCGTTGCTCCCCGCCGGCCTGCAGGTGGATACCTTCGACCAGTCCGCTTGGTTGGGCGTCGTTCCTTTCTGGATGGACCGGGTTCAATTGCGCGGAGTACCCCGCATTCCCGGCGCCAGCCGCTTCCCTGAGCTGAACCTGAGGACCTATGTCCGGGAACGAAATACCAATCGCGCCGGGGTTTATTTCTTTTGCCTTGAGGCTTCCAATCCGCTGGCGGTCGTTTTGGCCAAGGCGGTTTTCCATCTGCCCTATCATTGGGCCCGCATGTCGATCAGGGTACGCAGCGAACGCGAATTTACCTACCAGAGCGAGCGTCTTCTGAGTGCGAAACCGGTGCGGTTCCGCGCCCACTATCGAGGCTTGGGGCAGGTGCGCGACCATCGACCAAAGCCGCCCGGGGACGATCGAGCACTTTCTTACCGAGCGCTATTGCCTCTTCACCACCAATCGCAGCGGGCAATTGCTGCGTGGGGACATTCACCACATGCCCTGGCCGCTGGAAGCGGCGGAGGCGGAGATCGAACTGAACGACCTTCCCGCCACCTATGGCATAGAACTCCCGCATACGCCTCCGCTCTTGCATTATTCGCGGGAGCTGGTGGTTTACCTTTGGTCGCTGGACAAAGTGTGGGGCAAGCTGCCGGTGCTTGAGGCGGCCGGGGTGCGTACGGCGGAAATTGTTTAATCTCTCCCTATCCGGGTTGTCAGTTACCTCTCCGATGCTGGTAACCTCACTCTTTTGCAGGAGAGATGAGACCATGGAAAATCTTGAAGGCAAGACAGCGTTTGTAACCGGCGCATCCCAGGGAATCGGCCGCGCTTGTGCGCATGGCGCTGGCAAAAATGGGCGCCCGGATCGCGCTGGCCGCACGCAATGAGGCCAAGCTGGAAGCCGTGGCTGCAGAAATTGCCGCCGGCGGCGGTCAGGCCAAGTCTTTCCTCATGGACGTGTCCGACGAAGCCTCCATCCAATCCACAGCCAAAGCCGCCATTGCTCATTTCGGCAGTGTGGAAATCCTGGTGAATAATGCCGGGATCACCAGGGATACCTTGCTGTTGCGCATGAAACGCGCCGATTGGGACGCAGTGATGACCACCAACCTGACCGGCGCCTTTCTTTTGACCCAGGCGCTGTTGAATCCCATGCTGCGGGCCCGCTGGGGCAGGATTATCAACGTCAGCAGCGTGGTGGGACGCACCGGCCAGGCCGGACAGGCAAACTACGCTGCCAGCAAAGCCGGGCTGATCGGATTCACCCGTTCGATGGCGCGCGAATTGGCTTCGCGGTCGGTCACCGTCAACGCAGTGGCGCCGGGCTATATCGAAACCGCAATGACCGCGGTGCTGGACGACAAGCAGCGCGAGGCGCTGCTGAGCCACATCCCACTGGGACGTCCGGGCACCGATGAGGAGGTGGCCCACGCCGTTGCTTTTCTCGCCTCCCCGCAAGCCGGCTATATCACTGGCCACGTGCTGGACATAAACGGCGGCCTGTTCATGAACTAAGCCGATGAACCATCGCGGATACAAAATCCCAAATTCGGAAAAATATGATCGCTAACGCGAAGAAAATTCTTGCTAGTCGTTACTTTGGCGTGTTAACTATGCTGCCAACACCTGAAAATGCAGCATCTATTACTTACAGCGGCATCAACCTTGCTTCGATCTCAGGGTGAACGTGTGAACGAAGGTCTGAGCTTATGAAGATAGGAATTACCATCCGGGGATACCGGTTGCAGAAGGGGCTGTCGCAGGGAGATATCGAAAAGCGCACCGGCCTGCTGCGCTGTTACCTGTCGCGAGTCGAGAACGGGCATACCGTTCCCTCGCTCGACACTCTGGCCAAGATCGCGCAGGCCCTGGATATTCCGCTCGCCCAGTTCTTCGCCGAAGACTCGCTGGGCCGGGAGATGAACACCCAGAAGCTGACCGATGACGAATTGCGGTTTTTAACCCAGATCCGGCGCTACGCGACGAACCTGAACGACAGCGACCGCAAGCTGCTGTTGGCCATGGTCAAGAAGTTCGCCGCGACCGCAGTGCGCTAAGTCTCGCAGAATTTCAATCTCCCGATCCAGGAGGGAGGATCAGGCATCGCAGTTCTGTTAGCGCCAGAACGAGGCGATGCCGAAGGCGAAGACCAGCAGCAGGACGGACATGCTGCCGTACGCCGCCCAGGAGCGAAAGGCGAATTGGCTCCTGGCCGCGCCGATTCTGGGCACCAGCGGTGCTCCCAAAGCCAGACCGCAAAGAAACCCTCCCAGGTGGGCCATATTGTCGATCTGAATGCTGGTGCGCAAGAACATCGAAGTGCCCCCGATCACAAAGTTCAGCAGGGCAAAATAAATCACGCTCTTGCGCAGCCGGCGAATTTCCTCCGGCGGCACGGGAAGCAATTTCGCCTTCAGCAGCAGGATGAGGACGCCGGCCAGTCCGAAGACCGCGCCCGAGGCGCCGGCGCCGACAATCTGCGGATGGACAGCGGTGCTGAGCAGGTTTCCTGCGACTCCCGTGAGCACGTAGACGGCGACCACCCCGGCCGGCCCCAGCAGCGGCTCGCCCAGCAGCCCCAAATTCCATAAACACCACATGTTGGTCGCCAGGTGCAGGATGCCGACATGGACAAACGCGGCCGTGAGCAGACGCCACCACTGCCCGGCAAGCACATAGCCGCCGAAATTGGCGCCCCAGTGCACCAAGTCCTGGACGGTGGGGTTGGTGGGGGAAACCCCGCGCAACACCATGGCCAGATATACCGCACAGTTGATGCCCACCAGGGTGTAGGTGGCTGGAGCGGAGGCCCAGCGATTGCCTCTCGCAGGGCGCGTCGGCGGAAGCGGTCCCGGGTCCCCATCGTAGCCGGCCATTCTACCCCCAGGGTAGGAGCCGGGGTTGGCGCGGCTTTCCGGCGGCAGAATTTCCGCAGAGCTTTGCGACGGTCTGCTTCCGGGCCAGTTTGACGCCATAGGGCTAAGCTATCCTGAGCTAGGGTCTCTGACAAATGAGCGATCCGATGGGTCGCAACGGTCGTCAGGCTTCATCTCATTATCAACGGAGCACATGGCACAGAATCGCGATGAAGGGCAGGTCTTGAGTGGAATATAAGCAGGTTAAGCGGGCTCTTTTAAGCGTTACGGACAAGACTGGCCTGGTAGATTTCGCCCGCCAACTGGGGGGCATGAACGTGGAACTGATTTCGACCGGGGGTACGGCGCGTATCTTGCGCGAGGCCGGGCTCACGGTGCGCGATGTTTCCGACCTTACCGGCTTTCCGGAAATGCTGGATGGCCGGGTAAAAACCCTGCATCCGAAGGTGCACGGGGGCATTCTGCATATGCGGAGCAGCGTCGAACACCTGGCGGCCGTGGCCGAACAGGGCATCGAACCCATCGACATGGTGGTGGTGAATCTTTACGCCTTTGAAGAGACCGCGCGCAAGCCCGGCGCGTCCTTTGGCGAGTTGGTGGAGAACATCGATATCGGCGGCCCCTCCATGGTGCGTTCGGCAGCCAAGAACTTCGAGGACGTCGCCGTGGTCACTTCGCCGGCGGACTACGCAGCACTGGCGGCCGAGATGCTGGCCAACCAGGGAGCTCTTTCGTTCGAGACCCGGTGGAGACTGGCCCGGCAGGCGTTCACCCTGACCGCCGGCTACGACTCGGCCATCGCCAGGACTTTCAACAAGATCGCGGCGGAACGGCAGAATGATTCCGGACCCGCAACGGCAGCGCTCCGATTCCCGCCGACGCTGCTGCATTGCCTACTCCAAGACAGCGGACCTCCGCTACGGCGAAAACCCGCACCAGGCCGCGGCGCTCTATGGGGACGGCACCGGCGCCGGGGTCGCCGGGGCGCAACAACTTCAAGGCAAAGAACTTAGCTACAACAACCTGGTCGATCTGGATGCCGCCTGGGAGCTGGTGCAGGAGTTTGAGCAGCCGGCGGTGGCGATCATCAAGCACAGCAATCCGGCCGGCGTGGCCATCGCTTCCTCGGTGGTTGAGGCCTACCAGAAGGCGCTGGCGACTGATCCGGTGTCTGCCTTTGGCAGCGTGATTGGCGTCAATCGCGAGGTGGACGATGGCGTTGGCGGAGGAGATGGCCAAGCTGTTTGTCGAGGCGATCGCGGCCCCATCCTTCAGCGAGGAGGCGAAGGCCAGGCTCAGCGCCAAGAAGAATCTGCGGCTGCTGGTGGTCAAGCAGGCCGCTCCGGGCAAGGTAGTCAAGCAGATTTCCGGAGGGCTGCTGCTGCAGGATGCGGATGACGAGGATGTTGCGGCGGGCGGACTTAAGGTCGTGACCGTGCGCCAGCCGACGACCGGAGGAGATGGAGGCGCTTCGTTTTGCCTGGCGAGTGGCCAAGCACGTCAAGTCGAACGCCATCGTGTATGCCCGCGATGGCCAGACGATGGGAGTGGGCGCGGGCCAGATGAGCCGGGTGGATGCGGCGAAATTCGGCGCCATGAAAGCGGTGTTGCCGCTGGCGAACTGCGTGGCCGCCTCTGACGCCTTCTTCCCTTTCCCTGACGGTCTTGAAGCGGTGGCAGCAGCCGGGGCCACGGCAGTGATTCAACCGGGCGGCTCAGTTCGCGATCAGGAAGTGATTGACGCAGCCAACCGGCTTGATTTGGCGATGGTATTTACCGGGATGCGACACTTCCGCCACTAAACGGGGTTTTAACGCGGAGTGGCCTATGGAAAAAGACTATTTGGTGCCTGAACTGGCATGTCCTTCCGAGGCGAAAATAGTCTAAACTCGAGAAATGGTGTGAACTTTAGGACTAAAGCCGTGCCGGATCCCGCGAATTGGGGAGTGCCGGGACTTTTTGGACGGCGTTACAATTCGCTGTTGACCAGATGGTGCGCTGAAGTGAGATGCAAGCGCATATGACAAAAAAATGCGGGTTCCTCTGCACCGCGTTTGGACCGCCGGCGTCAGTTCAATGGAACAGAGCCCGGGCACAGGAACTCCCATACATGACCATCAAGGTTAAGCCGCAAATCTCCCGCAGAATCCGCCAAACGGCCCTTCTTCGCATGTGCAGCGATCGTGATCCCGGGCTCCGGCCTGGCGTCGCCTCTCCAGGCGGGCTCGCCGCAGCAGCCGCGCAGCCACCGCCTCGCCAAGGCTCCCGCCGCCGGCACGGCAGCGGCCAGCGCAAAAGCCTGACCGCTCTGCAGCTTACTACCATTTCGGCCTGGCGCACATGTACGAGGATATGGCCACCAACTACGGCCGCCCCGAGTACGCCACCCGCGCCATCGAGGAATACAAGCTGGCGCTCGACGCCGATCCCAACTCGAAATACCTGAACAGCGGGCTGGCCGAACTCTACCTGCGGACCGGCCGGGTACGCGAGGCGGTGCTGGCGGCGCAGGAGATTCTCAAGACCGAGCCCAACAACCTGGACGCTCACAAACTGCTGGGCCGGGTTTACCTGCAGTCACTGGGCAATGTTCAGAATGGCGGTCCTTCCGAGAAGGTGTTGCAGCTGGCCATCGGCGAATACACCAAGATCGTGGAGTTGCAGAGCAACGATATCGAGAGCCGGCTGCTTCTGGGGCAGCTCTACACGCTGGCCCACGATACACCGCACGCGGAAGAGCAATTCAAGGCGGCGCAGCACATCGATCCCAACTCGGAAGATGTGGTGCTGAACCTGGCGCGGCTGTACAGCGATTCCGGCGATATGACGCACGCGATCCAGGTGCTGAGCGCCGTGCCTGAGGACGACCGCACCGCCAAAATGGACTACGCGCTGGGCATGAGCTACGACCAGCTCAAGGAAAACAAGAACGCCATCGACGCCTACAGCAAGGCGTTCGATATGGAACCGGATAACCTGGATGCGGAACGCGGCCTGGCGCAGGCGTTGTTGAACGACAACCAGCTCGGCGCGGCCCTCAAGCACTTTGAGGCCATCTCCGCTGCCGATCCGCAGGACGCCCAGACCTATCTGCGAATCGCGGAGATCGAACGCCGGCAAGGTCATTATGAGCAGGCGCTGACCACATTGAAGAAGGCCAAGGCGCTGGCCTCGGATTCGCTGGAAATTGGCTTCAACGAGGCCTTGATCGACGACTCGCTCGGTCACTACGACGAGGCTGCGCAGGCTCTGCAGCTGCTGGTGAAGCAGACCAACCATCCGGACGGCCAATACGCAGACGCGGAGAAGAACAATCGCTCCATCTTCCTCGACCGGCTGGCGAATGTTTACCGCGAGCAGAACAAGACGGAGCAGGCGGTGCAGACCTACCAGCTGATGGTCGCCATGGGCGGGGATTATGCCGAGCGCGGGTACCAGGGCCAGGTGGATGCCTACCGCGATGCCAAGCAATATGACAAGGCAACGCAGGTGGCCCAGCAGGCAGCGCTGGCCATGCCCAAGGACAAGAGTGTCCAGTTGATGTTGGCCGGGCAGCTGGCGGACACCAGCAAGGCTGAGGAAGGCATCAAGCTGGCCAAGGCGCAACTGCAGGGCAACGCGGGTGACCGCGAGGTACACCTGGCACTGGCCCAGATGTACACCCGGCTGCGCCGCTGGAAGGAAGCGGCCGACGAGATCGATGCGGCCGATGCTCTTTCCGCCAGCAGCGAATGCGCAGGGCCCGTCCGGAGCCGATGACAAGATCTACATCTACTTTCTCCGCGGGGCGCTCGACGAGCGGCAGAAGCACTACGATTCCGCCGAAGAGCAGTTCCGCAAGATTCTGGCCATCGACAGCAACAACAGCATGACCCTCAATTACCTCGGGCTACATGCTGGGGGATCGTGGCGTGAAGCTGGACGATGCGCTGGCCATGGTGCAGAAGGCGGTGCAGCTGGATCCCCAGAATGGCGCCTATCTGGATTCGCTCGGCTGGGTGTACTTCAAGATGGGCCAGTATGCGCTGGCGGAAGCCAATCTGCGCAAGGCCAGCGAGCGCATGGGCCAGGACCCGGCAGTGCACGACCACCTGGGCGAGTTGTTCGAAAAGACCGGCCGCCTGAAGATGGCCGCCGCGCAATGGGAGCAGAGCTTGCAGGAGTATGCCCGCACTGTGCCTGCGGACGCCGAACCCGGCGACGTGAACAAGGTGCAGAAGAAGCTGGACAGCGCGCGGGTCAAGCTGGCCAAGGAAGAATCGGCGGGCGCCAGCCCGAAGCAGTAGGTGGTAACGCCGGAGCCGGCGAGATTTTCGCCCTGCCGCCCGGCTGTGCGGTTGGCAGACGATGCGGGAAGCCTGCTGGCGCAGCGGGAGCATCCCGAAGCAGCCCATCCCTATCGCACTCCCTTTCAGCGTGACCGGGCACAGGGTGATCCATGCGCGGGCATTTCGCCGCCTGGCCGGAAAAACGCAGGTCTTCACTCACCGCTACTCCGATCACTTTCGCAGCCGCCTGACCCACACCATGGAGGTGGCGCAGATCGCGCGCGCCATCGCCACTGCGCTCAAGCTGAACGAAGACATGACCGAAGCGCTGGCGCTGGTGCATGACATTGGGCATCCGCCCTTCGGGCATGCCGGCGAGCGGGCCCTGGACGAGGCCATGCAGGAATTTGGCCTGCGCTTCGATCACAATCTGCACGCGCTGCGCATGGTTGAATATTTCGAGGTTCGTTATGCCGGCTTTCGCGGGCTGAATCTCACCCTCGGCGTGCGCGAAGGCATCGTCAAGCACTCGCGCAATTATTCGCCCGCCGAGCACCCGGAGCTAAGCGCTTACTTCCTTGACCAGCAACCGCCGCTGGAAGCGCAGCTTATCGATTTGGCGGATGAGATCGCCTATCTCACGGCCGATATGGATGACGGGATGGAGGCAGGGATGCTCCATCCGGAGGTGCTCCGCGCAGCATGTACGCATCTTCGATGAATCGTTGCGCGCAGTGGAGCGTGAGTATCCCAGCCGCTGCCAAAAACCTGCTCTCCAATGAAGCCTTGAAGAAGATGCTGAATACCCTGGTCGGCGATCTCATCCGGGAGACGGCGCGCCGGGTTCAATGCCGGAGGAGTGGCGAGCCTGGAGGATGTCCGCCGTTCGCCGCAGCGGCTGGTGGCTTTTTCCCCGCACATGGAGGAGCTCCGCCGCGAGGCCAAGCAACATCTGTACGCCACCCTCTACAGCCGCGAGGAGCTGCAGCGGGATCTGCAAGAGGCGGCGATGGTGGTACGAAATCTATTTGCGCTGCTGGGTAAACGATCCGTCGCTGTTACCAGCTGCTAACCAGTCGCAGATCGCAGGCGAGGGCGTGGCGCGGGTGGTCGCCGACTATATCGCGGGCATGACGGATAATTACATCCTGCTGCAGTATGCCGAATGGATTAAAGGTCGACAATCTGTTTCGGGCTGAGGGTACCGGCTAGAAGATCGCGGAAGGCGGTTAGATTTCCGCAGAATCTTCCCAGCCGGTCGACGTGTGCTTCCGGGGCTAGACTGCGCACCAGGTTCTTCAGGCAGGGGCCAACGATGAATTTGAACACATGGGACCAGGGGAAGGTTCCCTTGCGCGCTAGATAGATCGGATTGGCTACTTGCGCGTATCCCATGCGCACTCCCGTGACACGTCCAACCTTGGTGCTGAGGTGGACTCCGCAGGCATTCGAAATGTGCACGATTGACCCGAAAGACGCTAATCTGCCCGGAGAAATCCCAATCCTCGTACCATCCATAGAGGGGAAGAGTCTCATCGAAGCGAAGCTCGTGCTCGCGGATGGGAGCCAGACGGAGGCACATATTGCAGCCGTAAGCGAGGAAGGTAGGGGTGATCCGCTGCTCGCATTGAGCGCCGGTGCTGCCGGCCACAATTGATTTTGCTTGCGCCACCGTGAGACCGGGCCCTTTTACATCGTCTGCCAGCACTCTGCCGGTGGAAGCCACTACCTCGGGATTCTCCACAAAGAAGCGCTCGGTGATTTTCAGATATTGCGGGTCGAGATAGAAATCATCATCGATAAAAAGCAGAATATCGTTGTCGCGAGCCAGCGTAAGGATGGCATTTCGTTGCCGGGTTAGTCCCAGTTCGGTCTGGATAAACGTCACGTGGGGGAATCGTTGGGGCGCATCTCCAATGTCCACCGGATCTGCGAAAGCTACCAGGATCTGGTCGGGCTGCCTCTCCTGTTTTGCCAGAAAGGCAATCGTCTCGGCGAGTATTGCGGGCCGGCCGCGAGTAGCAATCCCAACAACCAGCCTGGTTCGGCTTTCCATTGCTCCAGCTTAACCGCTATGGTGCAACGGATTAGGCTCAAAACACAGCGGTTGATATGATGAAGAGATGCATGTGTTGGTCTATTCCGCTACCTGGTGCCGCGATTGCCGCGAAGCCAAACGGTTCCTGAAAAGCACCAGATTCCCTTCACCGAAATCGATATCGAGACCAGCCCTGGCGCCGCGGATGAGGTCATCCGGAATGTGGGCAAGCGAGCGATCCCTCAATTCGTACTCGACGGCAAATGGATCCAGCCCTACCGTCCGGGCCAAGGCTTCCTTCACCAGGAAATGGCCGAGCTATTCGGCGTGTTAGCTTCAGGAAACGATGCGACCTCGCCATCCAACGGCCCAGGGTCGTTCAGGATGCTGCGTGCGTCCTCCTCATCCTTCGGGCTTACTTGTAGCTGCAGCCCTCCCAGCCCGGTACCGTACAGCATGGCGGCATTCTCTCCCACCAAAAAGCTGGTGATCCCTGCCGAGTCCAGACGAGTCTTGGCCAGATCAGCCTCCAGAGCGTCGCGATACCGTTCAATGGTGACCAGTTCCGGTTCTTCTTCCATGAATCATCCCTCCAGACCAGTGAGATGCAGCAACGATAGAATAGTACGTTGCTCTGGAGGCTTTGGTTGATCGCTCGTTACACCCGCCCGGCGATGGGCCGCATCTGGAGTGACGAAAACAAATACCGCATGTGGCTGGAGGTCGAAGCCACCGCCTCCCAGGTCCTGGCCGAAGCCGGCATCGTCCCCCACTCGGCCGCCGAGGCCATCCGCGCCCGCGGAGACTTCAACGTCGACCGCATCAAGGAGATCGAGGCCGAGGTCAAGCACGACGTCATCGCCTTCACCACCGCCATGGCGGAAAACATCGGACCCGGAATCCCGTTGGCTGCACTACGGCCTCACCTCCAACGACGTCGTCGACACCGCCCAGGCCCTGCAGATCAAAGAAGCCTCCGCCATCATCCGCGCCGGCATTCTCGCGCTCGCCGACATCCTCAGGCAGCGCGCCCTGGAGTTCAAGCACACCCCCATCATCGGCCGCACCCACGGCATCCACGCCGAACCCACCACCTTCGGCCTCAAGCTGCTGAACTGGTATGCCGAGATGCAGCGCAACCTCATCCGCTTCGACGCCAGCGCCGAAGACATGCGCGTGGGCAAGCTCTCCGGCGCCGTCGGCACCTTCGGCCATCTCAAGCCCGAGCACGAAGAGGCCATTTGCGCCAGGCTGGGACTGCGCGCCGATCCAATCGCCACCCAGGTCATCCAGCGCGACCGCCACGCCGCCTACATCGCCACCCTCGCCGTCCTCGCCTCCACGCTGGACAAAATCGCCACCGAGATCCGCCATCTCCAGCGCACCGAAGTCCGCGAGGCCGAAGAGTTCTTCTCCGAAAAGCAAAAGGGCTCCTCCGCCATGCCCCACAAGCGCAACCCCATCACCTCGGAACAGATCAGCGGCCTGGCGCGCGTCATCCGCGCCAACGCGCAGGCGGCCTTCGAAAACGTGCCCTCTGGCACGAGCGGGACATCTCCCACTCCTCCGTCGAGCGCGTCATCTTCCCCGACTCCACCATCCTCGCCGACTACCTGCTCGCCAAGACCAGAACGCTGATCGAGAAACTCCTCGTCTATCCGCGCGCGCATGCTCAAGAACCTCGAATCCACCGGCGGCCTCATCTTCTCCGGCCAGCTTCTGCTCGACCTCGCCGAATCCGGCATGTCTCGCGAAGACGCCTACCGCCTCGTCCAGGCCCACGCCATGAACTCCTGGAAGAACGACCTGGTGTTCCGCGACCTGGTGGAGCAGGATCCTGCTATCAGCAACCGTCTTCCCCACCTGGAGCGGACGTTTAAACTCGAGCGGCAGCTGGCGAACGTCGACGCGATTTTTGAACGGGTACTGGCGTGAATCTGACGGTAGCCATTACCGGAGCCAGCGGATCCATCTTTGGCCAGCGCCTGCTGCGCGCACTGGAGCGTGACCCGCGGGTCACCCACATCAACTTTATTGCGTCGGAAAACTCTTTGCGGGTGATGGCCGAGGAACTGCAGCTCAGCGGCCGCAACGAGCTGGTGGCAAAACTTTTGGGTAAACCGTCGACCAAGGTACAGCAATTGGCAGAGAGCGATATCGGCGCCGGGCCGGCGAGCGGCAGCTATCCCTCAGCCGGCATGATCATCCTGCCTTGCAGCATGGGCACGCTTGCAGGCATCGCCAATGGGCTCGCCTCCAACCTGATCGAACGGGCTGCCGACGTAAGCCTCAAAGAGCGCCGCCCGCTCATTCTCTGCATTCGCGAGACGCCCTTCAACAAGATCCATTTGCGCAACATGAGTTTGGCCGCGGACGCCGGCGCGGTTATCTTTCCCGTGATTCCCGCTTTCTACAATCGGCCCATGGACGCAGCCGAGATGGCGGAGCAGTTCGTCTGCCGCGTGCTGGCGCATATTGGCTTGCCCCAACCCGAGGCCTATGTCTGGAAAGGCCCGCATGAATCACCGACCGATGATTGACCGGTGGACACGTTGTCGGTGCTCGGGATCTGCCGGACCATCGCCATCCGCGCCGGCTGTGCATTCAGAAAATCGACCACACTCGGCCCCACCTGGCCGGCACACTGCCCGGGCGCCAGATGCCCGCAGTCCGGCATAGACATCCAGCACCGACTGCAGTATCTCGCTGATGGAGTTGATAGGCCACGGAGAGCGGGATCAGCCGGTCTTGGTCGCCCCAGCCGATCAGCACCGGCATCGTCAGCGCCGCCCAGTTTTCCATCGACCAGATCGTCCCCGGTCATCATGGATTGCACACTGCGACGAACCACCCACCCCACGTGGTCGCCTGCGGCGCAGCATCGCCATAGCCAGAAAGCGAGGCAGCGGCCGTGGGTGCGGCACCAGCAACTCCTCGAGTACCGCCAAGATCGCCAGGCGAGGCCGGTTGGAAAATAGAGGGATCGAAGCCCAGTTTAAAGCGCAGGCCCGCGCTGTCCAACAGGACCAATCGCCGGATGCGTTGCGGCTGCTGCAACGCAACCCGCATCGCGATCCATCCGCCCATGGACCAACCTGCCAGATCCACTTGCTGCAGATGCTGGCTATCCAGAAAGCCCTCGACCATCGCTGCCTGCTGGGAGATGGAGTAGCCGGCATCCCTGGGCTGCGCGGAATCTCCATATCCCAACAAATCCAGCGCATACACGCGGTGGCCGCCGTCGATGAGCTGCGGAATCAGGTTGGCCCAGTCTTCGCCCCGGCTGCCCAGCCCGTGTACCAGCACCAGCGGCCGGCCGGTGCCACCCACCAGGTAATGCATTTTGTAACCATTCACGGTGACAAACTCGCTGTGCACACCGTTCATCCGGAGCCGGGCATCGATCTGCTGGTCGACCAGCCACAGCGGATTCCGCCAAGCCAGGATGCCAAAACCCAACCCCAGAAGCAGCATCACAAACAGGCAACAGGCCGACCTGCGGGTAGAGTTAACGCCTCGTCGCCTTTCCCTCAACCCTCATGCGCTTCCTCACCTCATAGCTGTCGCCCAAGCCCAAAGCTTTCTCAATCACCCGCACCGTCACGGGCGCCAGCCGATAAGTCATGCAATTCCTCTCGTGCGACCCACCGCACCTCGTCCGCGTCGCTGCCCACGCGCAACGCGCCGCCGGTCACCTGGCATACAAAATCGACCAGGACATAGTGGTAGCGAACCCGCCCCGATGCCTCATCCTGCGTAATCCTGTCCAGGACTTCGACAATGCCAGCCGGGACGACGATCAGGCCGGTCTCTTCCAGCACTTCGCGAACTACGCCCTGCTGCAACGTTTCCCCCAGCTCCAGGGCGCCGCCGGGCAACGACCACTCGCCCTTGAGCGGCTCCTGGCCGCGGCGCACCAGCAGGACTTTCGTACCGTCGATCACCACGGCGCCTACGCCAACGATCGGCGCCTGTGGATACTCTCGACGCACAGAAGTGCTCCTGCTCAGGGCTCACTGCCCTGAAAAACTCATCCTTTTAAGCGGGCAGAGGGAAGTTTGTTACAGCCCGATTAATATTACTCTGAAAACTTGATCGGCTTGCCATATTCCTCGGCAAAAACAGTGCGCGCCATACTGAAACGATCCCCGTAAAACTTGTCCGGGCCTTTCAGGTGCCCGATGCCCAGCAGAGCCACCACGGAGTAGCTGAGCGGAAGCTTGAGCACCTCGTGCACCTTGTCCTCTTCAAAGCCCTCCATGGGCGCCGTGTCGTAGCCCAAGACCTCGGCCATCAGCAACATGTGGGTAAAGGCCAGCATGACCTGGCGATTGAGCCACAGAGGCATGTTGGGGTGGTTGGAGAGATAGTTGGGGATGGTGGATTTCGCCTGCTCGGCGTAGTTTTCCGGCATGCCGCCCAAGCGGCCCAGGCGCAGCATCTCGTCCAGATCTCCGCTGCGCCATCCGTCGGCATCGCCGCAAGCCACAATCATCGACCGAGGCCTCTTCTACTTTGGCCTGGTTGAAGCTGGCAGCTCGCAGCCTCTTCTTCTGCTCCGGACTGCGCACCACGATAAAGCGCCACGGTTGCAGGTTGTAACCACTGGGCGCCTGCAACCCGGCCTGCAGAATCTTCAACAGATCGGCATCCGGGAATCGGGCTCTCATCAAAACTGGGCGATGCCCTTCTCTCGGCAATTGCCCGGGATAACGGCTTCTCCATGTCGTAGGCCATCAGTGAATCTCGCTCATCGCCAGCTCATTGCCGTAGGGACGTTGGCTGGGGGCTTCGGCAAAGACCCACAACCCGTGGAACCCGTCCCGAAGCTCAGGGTGCGCCTGCGAGAGTGGCTTTCATCAGTTCCAGATTCCGGGCCCGGGTGGCGACCGGATCGGCTGCATCCGTAGTGGAATAGCGCAGGACCAGATCCAGCCCGCCCAGGGAACCATCGGTATGCAGGTCGTTGACAGAGTAGGTTTGACCGCCGGCCGTTAACTACCATGGGCTGGGCCCCGGGTAAGCCGTCGGGCTTGGCGGCAGCCGCCTCCTGGTTCAATTTATCCAGGTTCGCGCTGGTCAGAAATCCGCTGGAGTCGCCAGATAGGCCGCGGTGGTGTAATAGAAGTACGCGTTCCATTTCTGCCCTTTCTGGTTAAAGGCGCGCGCTTTGGTCCAATACCAAACGCTGTCGTGTCCAGCCAGCAGAAGTGGTTTCACGAACAAGCCGGCCAGCTGCCAATCTCCGTTCTTTTGCAGCAAAAACGCCATCTGCTGCGGCTGCTTTACCCCCGTGGCGTGCACCAGGGCTAAGGCATATTTGCCCTGGGGAAGCTGAGGGATGGTGACGTCTACGTGCACCGGCGAATCCGCGACTCCGCAGAAGAATACCGTGTCCTCCACCGCCGCTCTTCAAATCGGAAGCGTCCAGGCCGTACAGCGCGTCTATGGTCACAGTGGCGCCCGCCAGCAGCGGGGCTGTCTGCTCAATGGTGCTTGCGATGGGATCAAATTGGGCTTTCACCTTGGGAATGGTGAGCGCCTGCACCGCCGCAGTGTTTCCGCTCTGCACGGCGGAGGCGAGGGTTCGTGCGCGTCTGCACCAGGGCTGCGCGCTCGCTTTCGCTCATTTGTGCCTGGGTGGTGCAGGACACGGCAAAGATCCGGCCAGGCGCCAGCAGCGTAACCAGAGTAATCAGAAGTTCAAAGTATCGGCGGGACTGAGACATGGAAGTTAGGTGCGACCACTGCTAGTCTAGTACACAGAGGGTGGTAGGGGATGACTCGAGCGATCACGACCGGCGGATGGACATCTGCTGCTGTCGACGTGTAGGGTCGACGATATATGCGCAGAGACCCCTCGCCTGCGCGGTCAGCGCCGAGAGCAGGCCCCTGCTCCGGCCCCTGCTGCTCCGGCCGCCTGCTGCTCCAGCGGCCGGTGTCACGCCGGCGCAACCTCCCCTGTCTTCGCCAACGGAGCCGCCGCCCTCCATGCTGCAGCAGCCGGCGCGAGAGGCCCAGATCGTCTTCGCCGGCGACAGTCTCTCGATTCACGCCGATAATTCCAGCCTGGCCGCCATTCTGCACCAGATCGCCGCCAAAAGCGGCATGAAGATCGAAGGGCTGGGCGGGGACGAGCGCGTCTTCGGCAACTTCGGCCCCGGTGCACCCCGCGATGTGCTCGCCGACCTGCTGGACGGAACTGCATACAATCTGGTTCTGCTCGGAGACCTGAGCAACGGCGCGCCGCGAGAACTTATTCTCAGCCCCGACCACGCCGGCGGAACGGCCGTTCCTCGCCTGCGCCTCAAGCCAATGCCGACGAAGCCGAGCAATGAACAGGAAACCGTGGATGTGCCGCCGCCACCAGCAGCCCGATGTGCCGCCGCCCGGAACAACGCCGCCCCCTACCCAGGGGTGAGGACTCCGCAGCAGTTATTCGAGCAGCTGCAGCGCATGCGCCAGGCCCAGGGCAGCAGCAACCAGCAGCCAGCAACAGCCGTGCAGCAGGACTCACCGCAGCAGTAGCGGCGATCCGTCAGAACGCAGTCCGCACTATCGTCACGTCGGGGGACAAACGACGGGGGACAAAGAAGGTGGAACAAAGATGGGGGAGAAAGCACGGGGGATCAAGTTAGAGCATCAATTTACGAAAGAAGGGCCGAGAGAGATTCGACAACCCATGGGTCAAATCTGTACCACCTGGGTCTCGGCCTTTGCGCCCTCTGCCGGAGACAGTCGAGCATGGAAACGCAAGACATCGAACAAGGTCTTGCAGCACATGTAGCCCAGCATCACACCAAGCGCGAGAGCGGCGATCGCCGCACAAAACACCATCAACATACTTACTTCAATTCCCATAATGGCCCTTCAAATCTGGAGTTTTCGCTCACCCATCGTGCGTCGTTCGCGCACTCTCGTTACTCGTAAGCATCAGTGTGTCATTGTGACAGACAGCAGCGTTGCGTTGACCCTCGTTTCTATTGCCGAATAAGATACATATAGTCGTTACTCGTGCCACTCGCTCTGCGTAGCCCTGAACCTTCATGCCCATTACTCATATCACCGTGCGGGGAGCGCGTCAGCACAATCTGCGCGACATCAATATTCGAATTCCCCGTAACACGCTTACCGTGGTCACCGGCCTCTCGGGATCAGGCAAATCTTCGCTCGCTTTCGACACCATCTATGCCGAGGGCCAGCGACGCTACGTGGAAACACTCTCTGCGTATGCCCGCCAGTTCCTTGACCAGATCGAGCGCCCCGATGTCGATTCCATCGAAGGCCTCAGCCCTGCCATCTCCATCGAACAAAAAACCACCAGCCGCAGCCCCAGATCCACTGTCGGCACAATCACCGAGATCTATGACTACCTCCGTCTGCTCTACGCATCGATCGGAGTGCCTCACTGCCCTAAGTGCGGCAAACCGATTTCGCGCCAATCCGCCGAGCAGATCGTGGAGCGTATTCTTTCGCTCGCCGCCGGAGAACGCGTCATCATCTATGCGCCGATCGTGCGCGGCCGCAAAGGCGAGTTCAAGGACCTTCTCGACGAACTAGACCAGCAGGGCTTTCGCGCCCGCATTGACGGTGAGATGCGCGATCTCGCCGACTCCATTCATCTCGAACGTCACAAAAAACACACCATTGAAGCCGTTATCGATCGCGTCGTCCTCAAACCGGGCGTAGAGAAGCGCCTCGAAACCTCGGTGGCCAAAGCTCTGCAGATGGCCAACGGTCTCGTTCTCACCGCTGTTGTGGGTGAAGAAGAGCAGCTTTATTCCTCTTCTATGGCGTGCCCGGACTGCGGACTCGACATCCCCAAGTTGGAGCCTCGAAGCTTTTCGTTCAATAGCACTTATGGCGCATGCCCCGAGTGCCATGGCCTGGGCAGCATTTATGACTTCGACGCAGCCAAGGTGATTACCGATTGGTCGAAGCCGCTGACCGATGGCGCGCTCGGCCCAGGCGGTGGATCGCAGTATCTCAACCGCCTGCTGCAGCTGGCTGCGCAAGCGCTACAAGATCGACCTGAGCAAGCCTTTCGAGGATCTCACCGAGAAGCAACAGAAGCTATTGCTCTATGGGCCCGGCCGTGAGGAGGCGCCGCGCACCGGCTTCCACGGCATCCTGGCTTACTTGCGCGACTCGCTCGAAGAGTCCAAGTCGGAAAGCTATCGCGATTGGCTGCTGAACTACATGTCGGCCACCATCTGCCCGGCCTGCCAGGGCAAGCGGCTGCGGCCTGAATCGCTGGCGGTCAAGGTGGGCTCGTTGTCGATTGCCGATTTCACCGCCCTTCCGCTGCGCAGGGCGCTGGACGCGGCGCGCGCGATCGAGTTCTCCCCGCGCGAGGCGCTGATCGCCGAGCGGCTTCGCCGCGAAGTGGTGGAGCGGCTGGAGTTTCTCAACTCTGTCGGCCTCAGCTATCTCTCGCTGGATCGCAATGCCGCCACTCTGTCCGGCGGCGAAGGACAGCGCATTCGCCTGGCCACGCAAATCGGTTCGCGTCTGCGCGGAGTCCTCTATGTGCTCGATGAACCTTCCATCGGTTTGCACCAGCGCGACAACCAGCGGCTGATCGAAGCCCTCAAATCGCTGCGTGACCTCGGTAATACGGTGCTGGTGGTGGAACACGATGAAGACACCATCCGCAATGCCGATTACGTCGTTGATCTCGGCCCCGGCGCGGGCAAACTCGGTGGCCACGTGGTCGCCGCCGGAACCCCGCAGGAAATCATGGAAACTGACATTTCGCTGACCGGCCGCTATCTCTCCGGCGAACTGCAGACCATCAGCCGCGAGGCGCCGCGCCCACTCAAAGGCAACTGGATCACCGTCGAAGGCGCCAGCAGCCACAATCTAAAAAATCTAACCGTGCAATTTCCTTTAAACGTAATGACCGTAGTAACGGGTGTCTCCGGCTCGGGCAAGAGCACCCTGGTCAACGACACCCTCTATCGCGCCCTGGCCCGGGAGCTCTACGGTTCGCGCGAATTGCCCGGCCCGTACAAGAGCCATCCAGGGTTTTCAGAACATCGATAAAGCAGTCCGTATCGACCAGTCCCCTATCGGCCGCACGCCGCGCTCCAATCCGGCCACCTATACCGGGGTGTTCACCGCCATCCGCGACCTGTTCGCCCGCCTGCCGGAGTCGCGGGAACGCGGCTACAAACCGGGCCGCTTTTCGTTTAACGTCTCCGGCGGCCGCTGCGAGGCTTGCCAGGGCGAGGGCCAGCGCCGCATCGAGATGAACTTCCTGCCCGATGTCTACGTGCTGTGCGAGGTGTGCAACGGCCGCCGTTACAATCAGGAAACCCTGGCGGTCAAATTCAACGGCTACTCCATCGCCGACCTGCTGGAGCTGGCCATCGAAGACGCGCTGCCGGTGCTGATCGATATTCCCCAGGTGCGGCAGAAACTGGAGACGCTGGTGGATGTGGGGCTCGGCTATATCCATCTGGGCCAGGCCGCGACCACGCTCTCCGGGGGCGAGGCCCAGCGCATGAAGCTGGCCCGGGAGCTCTCCAAGCGGCAAACCGGAAAGACGCTCTACCTGCTGGATGAACCCACCACCGGGCTGCACTTCGACGACGTGCGCCGGCTGCTGGAAGTGCTGCACCGCCTGACCGACCTGGGCAACACCGTGATCATCATCGAACACAACCTGGATGTGATCCGCAGTGCGGACTGGATCCTCGACCTGGGTCCCGAGGGCGGCGAAGACGGCGGCAACCTGGTGGCCAAGGGCACTCCCGCCGAGGTAGCTGCTACACTCGGCTCGTATACCGGGGAATTTCTCCGCCGTTATTTTCCCTCGCATGAGTTGAAGCCGCTCGCGGCTTCTGCCTCCGGAGCCAATGGCAATCACGTCCCGCGCAGGCGTGCGGCAAAATAGGAAATCCGCCCTTGTCGAATGATCTGGAGATTCTGTCCTCACCCGACGTACCCGGTGGCCTGCCGCCGCCCCACCGCCGCCGCGCCGGATCCCTAACTTTGGTCACACGGTTTTGTTCTTCACCGTGGCCATCATCGTTCTGCTGCTCACCAGTGTTTCCGTTTTCGCTCTGGCCATGGGCTTGCATCTGCTGGGCACGGAGACGCCGGAGCAGTTACTCCGCGAGCCGCGCCTGCTTATCCCCACCATGGCTGTCGGTTACCTGATCGCCGGGAGCCATCGTCTGGGCCATCTTTACTTACCTGTGGCAACAACCGTTCGCGCGGCGCCTTGCATTGGAACTTCGCCGCCGTGCGCCGCCGCTGGGTTCCGCTTGCTGGCCGGCGGCGTTGTGTTGAGCCTGGTGGTCCAGTTCCTGTCGAATTTCCTTCCCGTTCCCAAGACACTCCCCATCGACGACTTCTTTCGCACTCCGCCGATGTGTGGATGGTCGCTCTCTTTGGCACCTTTATGGCTCCCGTCTTTGAGGAGCTGGCCTTTCGCGGCTTCCTGTTGCCCTCGATTAGCCTCTGCCTGGGATTGGCTGCGCGGCCAGCGACGCGATGGAGGCTGAGCGACGGATCAGAGACCCGCGCTGGAGCGTTGCGGCCCTGGTTGTTTCCTGCACCCTCACCAGCATCGCCTTTGCTTTGGTCCACGCCGATCAGCTGGCGCACGCCTGGGCTCCCTTGGCGGTCCTGTTCGCGGTCAGCCTGGTGCTCTGCGGGGTGCGGCTGTGGACCCAGTCCCTGGCCGCCAGCACGTTGATTCACGCCACTTATAACGGAACTATCTTTACCATCCTGTTTTTCGTCACCGGCGGCTTTCGCCATCTGGATAAAATCACGTAATGACCCTTGCTCATCGTGAAGCCCTGCTGAAGATGTTGGCCCGCATCTCTTTCCGCCTGGGCGAGTTCAAGCTTTCTTCGGGCGCCTCCAGCGATTACTACATCGATTGCCGAACCACTACCCTTACGGGTGAGGGTGGGCGCCTGACCGGCCTGGCGGTGCTCGATCTGATTCGCCAGCATGAGTTGCGGCCGCGGGCGGTGGGCGGCCTTACGCTCGGCGCCGACCCCATCGTCTGCAATGTGGCCGCGGCCAGCGCCTGGCATGCTCTGGAAGCTCCGGGCTCGCCGGTTCTGGATGGTTTTCTGGTGCGGAAAGCCGAAAAGACTCACGGCACAGGGCGGCGTATCGAGGGGTTTCAGCAGACGGACGCGCCCGTGGTCATTGTGGACGACGTTTGTACCACCGGCGCTTCCACGGTGACCGCTATCGAAGCCGCGCGCGAGGCGGGGATGCGGGTTGTCGGAGTGATCTGCCTGGTGGAACGGGAGGATGCCAAGGGCCGGCCTGCGGTCGAAGCCGCGGCGCAAGGCGCGCCGTTCTACCGCCTGTTCAGCGCCGATGATTTACGCGCCGAGCACGTAAGCCACTTCGCCTTGTAAAAGGAGCAGATGGGCTTTGTATCAGAGCACGACTTTGCAGGATGCGGAAAAAGTCGCTCTCGGGTAGGTCCGGGCTTTAGAGATGTGTGAGAGCCCACCATTCATCGATTTAGTCCAGGAGGGACGGCTGAGATTAGCCCAGGACGCAGTCCTGGGAACCATGCACGTAACGACGAAAAGTCCCGCAAGGGACGGCTGAAAGTAAGCCCAGGACTGCGTCCCATAAGCGCTAACTTGTTTGGGATGTTTTTCTTCAAAACTCCCACAAAAACGTCATCCTGAGCGGAGCGCCTCACAGATTTATCGCGTGACACAGCGCTTGATGGCGCGGAGTCGAAGGACCCCGAGGGTGCTTATCTTACCCATGCTGTTCGGAGCTTTTCGACCACCGAAGCCCGAGAACAGGATCTTGCTGCGGTACCCACTTGATGGTCACGGGTACATCTTTTCATGCACTGTAATCATCTTCCATCCCCAGGTCTGTGCAAGGTCTTTGAACTCGGGATTGATCGTGCCGAATGAGGTTGAGCCTCGGTTTTCGCAAGATGCCAGCAGTTCTTGTTCTCGGCCCCAGGGAAAGACCGTGGCGGGTCCGCCAGGTGCGGGCTTCGGTGGTTGAAAAGCTCCGAGCGGCATGGGTAAGATAAGCACCCTCGGGGTCCTTCGACTCCGCGCCATCAAGCGCTGTGTCACGCGATAAATCTGTGAGGCGCTCCGCTCAGGATGACGTTTTTGTGGTGAGTTGGAGATGCAAAAAACCAGCGTCTTCTCGGATTTCTATTGTCTGCCAAACAAGTTAGCGCTTATGGGACTGCATCCTGGGTAATTTCCAGCCGTCCTCCGACTTCTACTCTTCCCAGGACTGCGTCCTGGGCTACTCTCAGCCGTCCCGGGGTTGCCGGGACCAAATCGGTGAATTGGTGGGTTCTCACACAGGCTCATAAAGCCCGGACCTACCCGAAAGCGACTCTTTGAGCCTGTTGGCCGTGCCGTAAGGCCTAACAAAGTCCATATCAGGTCAGCAGCGATTTCCGAAGATTCGCAAATAAGTCCTTTGTTTCGTCAAGGTGCTCAAATGCTCAAATAAGTCCTTTGTTTCCTCAAGATGCTCAAGATGCTCAAATAATTAATTTGATCATCTTGCCTTAGCGTCCTGGTTTGTTGCTGCCACCAAGCTACGGGCGGAAAGAGCTGCCGTCCAGAGGCGGAGGAATAAAGATGTGGAAAAGCGGGAGTGGAACTCCTGCTCCGGATCAAAACTTCCGCAAGCGGTAAAGCCCGGCCCGGAGCGGAGTTCTCATACAAACCCCCGTTT
>CAVWRV010000018.1:0-330099 GCA_963757515.1 uncultured Acidobacteriaceae bacterium
GGCGCGACTGAATATCCTGATGAGCCTGTGCGGCTTCGGCCAGTGGATAGCGGCCGCCAATTTTGACTCTGAGCTTACCCTCCCGCACCCAGTCGAAGAGCTGGTTCGATCTCCGGACCAGCGCCTCATGCGTTCGCACATGATGCATCACAGCCGGATAGGTGATGAGCACACTCTTCGGCAGGTCGAAGATATCGATCGGGGGCCAGCGGCTTCATCAGGGGACCATAGCAGGCCAGCACGCCGTGAAAGCGGAGCGAGGCGAGCGAGTCACGGAAGGTTTCAGCACCGGTACCATCATAGACCACATCGACTCCTTCGCCACCGGTGAGCCGCAGCGCCTCCCCGGCGAATTCCCCGGTGCTGGAGATAATCACTTCGTCGGCGCCGGCCGCCCTGGCGACCTCTACCTTGCTGGGACTGGAGACGCGGCCGATAACCCTACCACCGAGAAGCTTAATCATTTGAGTTAGCATCAGCCCGACGCCGCCCGCAGCAGCATGGACGAGCGCCGTGTCGCCACGCCGGATCGCATAGGTCTCCAAGACGAAGTGGCTTGCGGTCAGCCCCTGCATCATCAGGCTGGCAGCAGTCTCGAAATCGATTTCCTGAGGTAAGGGCACGAGAGACTCGACCGGGGCTATTATCCGGCCGGCGTAGCTGCCCCAGACAAAAAACCATGCAACGCGGTCTCCGACCTTGAGGCCGCTCACGTCCGCGCCGAGGGCCGCGACCCGACCCGAGCCTTCGACGCCAAGCGTCAGTGGCAAGCTGGTGTTGCCCCGGCTATAGCCTTCGCGCGTGCCAACGTCCATGAAATTGACTCCGATCGCGGCGACCTCGACCAGAGCCTGGCCCGGCCCCGGGGCTGGAACATGCACATCTCGCAGTTTGAGCTGTTCCGGGCCGCCATGGGCCTCGATGACAATCGCTTTGACTGCTTCTCGGGAAATAGCGCTCATTTTGCTCTCCTCGATTTTAGACTAAATAATCCAGAAAAGATCATAGAACTGCGAAGCCGTCCCGGTCACATCCTACCGAAGGCTTCGTAGCGCTAGTCGTGCGATGCTTTTGAGCGTTTCGGCAGCGGCGCCGCTGCGGGCCGCGACCTTGATGCCAGCGAGGATCGCCTGAATGAATTCCGCCGCGGTCCGCACGTTAACATCGCCGGCCACCTCGCCGGCGACTCTGGCTTCCGCAACCCGTCGTGCGAACGCGGAGAGAAGCGTTCGGCCGGAGGCATCGTTCAGCAGCGTGACATCAGGATCGGATCTACCGAACTCGCATATCGACGCAATACCCATGCAGCACAGTCGAGATTGGTCCGCCGGTCTCGATGCGAAGGCGATTAGGGCCGCTTCCAATCCCTTGAGTGGTGACGAGGGCGTGTTCAGGTTCGCGATAACGTCCGCCACACTGTCTGCGTTGTACTGTTGAAGGGCATCCAGATAAAGGCTCCTTTTGTCCCCGAACGTGTCGTACATGCTCTGTCGGCAAATTCCCATCGCCTCGATGATCGCATCCGTCGATGTGCCCTCATAGCCATGGTCGGAGAAGACCGTAATGGCCGCCTTTAGAGCCGTCGCCCGATCGAATTCTTTGGGCCTCGCCACAATCAACTTGTACCATATTCTGTACTATGCTGTCTAGAAATAAATCGTCGCGGGACTAGCAGCCTGTCACCAGGAAAGTGCGAATCCAAGATATTTCAGTGCCAAGGCCTGAGCTTTGCCAGCTCGATTTGTAGTGAACCGCGCCTCCTAAATCTTAGCAGCGGCGCCAACCCAAGCACACACACCCTTTGTGCACCCATTGTGCAGTGTTTTTTTCACGTCCACTGTCAATGTGCGAAGGTTCTGTGCAGCGCGCTTTTCACGCCTTATCGATTGCCCGCTCACCAAGCGGACCGACCCGATGGAAATAAACGCGAATTCTCAACGTTGTGCAGCGCGCTTTTTCACGCCTTGATACTCAAAAGGGATAGGAGAAACGGAGATGATTCATCCAGATCGAATCGGCCACGTCGTAATCAAGGTACGCGACCTCGAGCGCTCACGCCGCTTCTACACCGAAGTTCTCGGCCTCGAATTGATGAAGGAGTTACCGGAAGCGAAGATGATCTTCCTAGCCAGCAATCGGCGCGACCATCACGAGGTGGCGCTTGCCGAGGTCGGTCAGCGTGCCGGTGTACCCAATCCGAACGACATCGGGCTTTCGCATTTCGCCTTTCGGCTCAAGAACATGGACGACTTGCGCGCCGCCTATCGCGAGCTCAAGGAGCACGACGTCCCAATCAGCTTCACGGTCAACCACGGCGTGACGCAGAGCATCTATTTTCTCGATCCCGACGGCAATCAGCTGGAAGTTTATGTAGACAATCCGCTCGAGGAGATCGCGAAAATGAGCGATCCCTACTCCGGTCTCGAAAAGCTCGACTTCGCTCGCGGCGAGCCGAGCATGCGCGACTTTCTTGGATGTTAATCGATTGCGCTCACCTAGCGGGTGGAGTTATGAAATTCGGATTGAACTTTCCGGCCCGGATCGACGCGTGGAAGGATCTTGTGGTGGCCGAGGATCTCGGTTTCACGAGCGCATGGTTTTACGATTCGCAGATGCTCTACAGCGATATCTACGCAACCATGGCGCTGGTGGCGGAGCATACCAAACGGATCCGCATCGCGACGGGAATCGTAGTGCCCAGCAATCGGATCGCGCCGGTCACGGCCCATTCCGTCGCTACTATCAATCAGATGGCGCCCGGCCGCGTCATCCTGGGGATCGGCACCGGGTTCACCGGCCGTAACATGATGGGCCTGCCGCCGGTTCCGCTGGCGTCGCTACGCGAGCACGTGAATATGTGCCGCGCGCTGCTCAACGGCGAGGAGGTGCTCTATCGCGAGGGCAAACGCGAGCGCTGGATCCGCCTGATGAATCCGGCTGGCGGCTACATCAATATCAAGGACCCGATTCCGATTATCATCGCGGCGCAGGGACCCAAGGCGCTGGAACTCGCCGGCGAGGTCGGCGACGGCTGGGTGGCACCGTCTAGCGACCTGCCAAGCTTTCAGCAAAACCTGGCCACCGTGCGCGGTTCGGCCCAGCGGACACATAAACCTGTAGACAATTTTTCCGCTACAATGTTTTGCGCGGCCTGCGTGCTGCGGCCCGGCGAGCCGTTGACTTCGCCACGCGTGTTGCAGTGGGTGGGCCCGATTGCGGCGATGGCGCTGCATGCGTTGTGGGAATCTTCTGCGCTCGCTTCGCAACTGCCACCGACCTTGGCGCCGCTCGCCGAGCGCTATCGCACCGAGTATGTCGATAAACTCGATCTGCCCGCCGATCGCCGTTACATGAAGGTGCACGGGGGGCATCTGATGTATGTCAATCCCGGCGAGGAGCCGTTCCTGACTCCCGAAGTGATCCAGTCCTTCACCCTGACCGCGCCGCGCGAGCAGATCATCGAGCAAATCAGGGCTATGGAAGCGGCGGGCCTCAAGGAAGTAGCGTTCTGCATCCTCAACGACCACGCCCGCGAAATGATCGAGGAGCTTAGCAGGGAGATCGTGGCGAAGTACTAACAGTTTTGGCTTAGTGGCGGGCCTCCGCGCCCGCCCTGCTTACCTCAAGGCCAACCAGAGTCGGTGTCTGTCACGAAACACTTGGGGAGGAAGCCAAGCTCAAGATCTGAAGGTCTACACCTTGACATCAATAAAGCGAGGTTTGCGTGAATCAAACGGAGTACCGGGTTCATGGCGTGCGCGTTGAGCGCTTCATGCCACTCACACCCGTGCAAGGCCCGCGGCCTATCGTTTTCGTGCACGGCGGTTGCCATGGGAGTTGGTCCTGGGTGCACTTTCTGCCCTACTTCGCACAGGCAGGATGGGACTGTCACGCGCTGAACTGGTTTGGGCATAATGGATCTGCGCCTCATCCTGAGGTCGGCCTTCTACAACGCGGAATCGCCGACGTTACCGAGGAGATCGCTCACGTTGCCGGCCAGTTCGAGGAATCGCCAGTCATCGTCGCGCACAGCATGGGCGCCCTTGCGGCTCAGAAATATGCCGAATGCCATCCTGTCTCCGCTCTGGTACTCCTGACACCGGTCGTGCCAACGGAGGTGGGTGGCGACGTCATCGATCTACCGATCGACCCGAATCAGCCTTGGGTGCCCCCACCATTCGAGATCGCACGCGACTTATGGTTCCAGGGCCTGGAAGAAGACGAGGCCAGAACGTATTTCGAGAAACTATGTCCGGAGTCACCGAAGGCCGTGTACGAAGCAACACGATGGACGGTGCCCATCGACCGGGTTAAAGTTTCGGGTCCTATTTTGGTCGTGTCGAGTGAATTGGATCATCTTACGCCGCCCGCAATCGGACGATCCCTGGCAACGTTCTACGGGGCTGATTACCGCTATCTGCGCGGCCGTGGTCACAACGTTCTTTTGGAGCCGAACTGGCGAGAGACGGCGAGCATGGTTGCGGCTTGGCTGGGCCGCGAAACCAGAATCGGTGCGGCATAGGCTTTATGTCGTAGGTTCGCACGAAATGTGAGGGCACTTAGAAGGTGCCGCATTGGCATCGCAGGGAGGCGACCAAGCTCTTGCCCGCGATAATAAACAGATCGCCTAGAGCGTTGTCTTCTTCGGTGTAGCGTAAGAACAGAGGCTCGAGCTGCTGTTCCGCCAAAGAACGGCTACACTTAACTAAATTAAAGCGAGCTTAAGGTTCATATCTCCCGCGAGGAAGGTGAAGGACCAGTCGTTACGCCGAGTGACGATGTAACGTAAAAGGCCGATTAAGACTCCCGGACTGAAATGTCATATAGGAAGGTTAGACGTGAGCGTTGAAAACATCCTCCAGGAATTGAAGAAAGAGCGTGACCAACTCGACCGCGCAATTGCTGCATTGGAGTGAGTGAGTTTTTATTCGCCCATGGTCGGACGGCCAAGGAGTTCACCGCGAACCTCTGTCAAGAAAAAGCGCGCTGGCGGAATAACCGCAGCAGTTCGAAGAAGGCTGTCGGAAGCTATAAAGAAGCGGTGGGCGGAACGAAGAAAGAAAAGTACCTGACATCTCCTTGCTTTCGGGGATTTCTGAGCTTTAGTCAATAATTTGTATTCAAAAACAGGTTGTGACCCGACCCGAACGCGTCGACCTGCTAATGCCAACGTGTGACCCCTCCGCACGCTCATAACCGTCGATGGTCGTCCTTACCATTGCGAAGTAGCGAAGCGCCTGCGGCGCAAGGGTGTGCTTCACATTGCTCGCGCGCGACCACCGAAATTGGGCGATACCGTGCGATCTCGAGAATCGGTGGTAGATGGGATCAATAAGTTATACGATCTAGTGGCTTACGGCGGCGGCCGATCTCTCACTGGTTGTCTTTTTCTTGTTGCCTGGTTTAACCGAGATCGCCGCGCAGTTCGATCCGGAAGAATGGCGCAAATTGGTGGCCGGCTATCGTCGAGCCTCTATTGAAGTGAAATAGGAGACGACTATGGATGTGATCGAAGCGATGGAAACCTGCAGTGCAGCACGTTACTTGAAGCCCGATCCGGTGCCGCAGGACTTGATCGAGCGTGTGATCTACGCCGCCACTCGTGCATCGAGCCCGGGTAACAGCCAGGAATGGGACTTCATCGTTGTACGAGATCCTGAAGCAAAGCGGAAAATCCGCGATCTACTGGCGCCGCGATTTAAGGCGATGCGCGGGGAAGCGCCAACAACCGGGCGGGTCACTAGTCGAATGATGGCCGGCGCCATGCATTTGGCGGAGACGCTAAATGAGGTTCCGGCGATCATCTTCGTCTGCGGTCCCGTAGTTTATCCGCCCAACGCGCCGACGGAGCAGTTTGTCTGGTCGGCGCTCTACCCGGCGGCGCAGAACCTGATAGTGGCCGCTCGCTCGCTCGGTCTAGGCACAACCTTTACGACCTTCCAAATGTTCATAGAAAGCGAGCTACGCGAGCTGCTGGGAATTCCCAAGGAGATAAAGCTCGGCGTGATGATCCCGATTGGCTGGCACAGAATGATTTCGTCAAGGTCAAGCGCAAACCGATCTCCAAGGTTATTCATTGGGATAAATGGAGTGATTGATCAGCTAGCATAGCTGCTCCCCGGAATGGCACGTTCCGACTTCGGGCGCATTCGATCCGAATGACATCAGCCTCTGAGGTCGACATATGCGAGCAGTCAGTGTTAGGCCAACTCATCGCATGTGAGACGTGTGGCCCGCGACCCGCTGAATGCCATCTGTATGAACGCGCCTGTAACCGGATAGCTGTGGATACAATTCCATACCACTCCAGGTACCGAAAGCGCCGTGGCACAAGGTGTTGGCGTGCATTGTTTTGTTGCAATGGTTCGTTATCGCGTGACACCAAGTGATCTCCGGTTGGGGCACAGGGGGGCCCAAAACCAGGCACAAGGGATAGGAATCTGGCGGCGAAATTGGCGGAAATATGAAACTGGTCATGCAAAATACCGATCGAGTCTTGCCAAGCGGCCGGCGGGATCGGAGGCTGCGGGGTTCTCCAGAGAATGACGTAGATCGCTGCCTGCTTGGCGGAGAGAGGGGGATTTGAACCCCCGAGCCCCTTCACCCCGCACGGCCAACAGCCCGCATTTCGCCCCGGTGAAAGCCCGATCGCTCGAAACCGCTGGCCGCGTTGAGCAATCTGGCGATCGTCGGGGGCCGGATTCGACACCGAGCTTGACGCGCCGGCGGGGCCAAAAAAGGGCGCCAACGTCTACTCCTGAGTATGTTACCCCGCACGGCCAACAGCCCGCATTTCGCCCCGGTGAAAGCCCGATCGCTCGAAACCGCTGGCCGCGTTGAGCAATCTGGCGATCGTCGGGGGCCGGATTCGACACCGAGCTTGACGCGCCGGCGGGGCCAAAAAAGGGCGCCAACGTCTACTCCTGAGTATGTTAAGACTGGGGCGCGGAGAAGCCGCAATGCTTTCGGTTTTTTGTTGGCGCCCGCTGACAGACAGTGCAGGGCTCGGACTATCGTCCTGACTCTACCCGCCGAGGTGAAGGCGCTGCGCCCGCGTACGCAACTGCCAGGAAGCCGAGGCCCGCCGGAAGCCGCCAGGTGTGCGCAAAACCTCTAACTTGTGACTGACGGAGACTCGACACTAAAAAATCCTTGAAAGCCTTGCGGTTTACCCGAACACCAGTCCCAACATAGAACATAGACATTCGCGCTCATTTTCGGCCCCGCCGGCGCGTCAAGCTCGCTGCCGAATTAGAACCCCGTCGATCGCCACATTACCCAACGCGGCCAATGATTTTGAGCGATTAGGCTTTCACCCGCGCAAAAAAGGCGTGCCACTGGGGTCAAGCGGGGACGTGTCGGCTTGCGAGTACCAAGAAAGCCAAAAACGCGTGTGTTTCTGTCGAACATGTCATTTCGCGGCGGGACGTGCGTAGGTACTAGCGCGTGATTCGTAATCAGCAGGTCGTCGGTTCGAATCCGACGGGTGGCTCCAATAAAATCAAGGAAATAAAGCAGTTTTAGCCGGCAGGGCTCCGCCGTCGCTACATCGCCGATGATAATATAGACGTACCATAGACGTTTTGATCTTCAACACAGCCCATCGGGTTCAACATAAAGGTGACCCACGGGTCATAAGTTTTTCAATTGAAAAAACGAGAAAATTCTGGCTTGAATTTTCGGCCTATCGCGCACACTCGCCCCTGCTTGGCCGACAGCAACAGTTCGAGGTCGACTCCGGCGATGGGCGAGAAGGCGCTTTCGGGCAGGGCCGGGGCCACGCCACGGTGAAGCTGCGGTTGAAAGTCGGGAACGAAGACCTCCCGCAGATAGCGGTTAGCTTGGACGTAGGTGGTAATGCCGTGCAGGTGCAGTTCTTGTGGCCAAGTGCTGCGCCGGCAGTCCCGCAAGCCCATTCATGGGTGGGGGCGTCCAGATGGACCAGCATTCCCACCATCGCACGGCGCTCGCGCCGGCGCCGGTAGCGGCCCGCGGCCCGGCTCCTTCTCCACGATTCCTGCCTCCTGCAACACCAGCCGAGCGTGGGTATATGACACCGAGATCGTGTGCTGTTCCGCGTGCTGTTCAGTCAGCCGCTCGTAAAAATGCCGGATCGAAAAGTCCGGATAGACTTCATGCTTAAGCCGGCACCACTCGCGGATCGTCTGCGTCGCAATACGCTTGCGCAGCGGCTTCCTGCCCGCTGATCCATCACCGCCGACATCCAACTGCGCTCGATTGCACCGCGAATCCGTGATCCCTATGATGTCAGCCGTTGCCACCCAACTGATCTGTTCGTTGATTGCCTTGGTGATTATACCTGAACAAAATGAAGTTGAACCAGTACACGCAAAACGTATTGCTACAACCGCAGGCTTGTTGCCGAGATCCGATCGCTCCGCCACGGGATGCTGACCATGGCAATTGTGGTGGCCGTGCTGCTTCTGACGACGGCGGGAATGGTCGGCGTTTTGCTGCTCCATTCCTAGTACCGGCGTTTTCCACCGGCTTTTCCTCAGTTGTTGATGGAAGTAAAAATCTTTTCCGTAATGCAAATGCGATTTATCGAAGAGTGCAATTTGTACCGTATCCCTGCAGCCTTTCTGTTGCCAGTCGTATAAATCCGGGACTAGGATACGCGATAGTTCGGTGCAGTCCTCTTCTTGGACGTGCCAGATCTCCCCTACGAAGTCGTTCCAGGCCTCACGATAGCAAAGAAAAGCTGGCGACTTCCTTCGTCAGCGTGTGTGGAGTGACTCTCTATGGCATGGTATGCCTATTGTATTAGTGAAAAGCAGGCGTTTCCTGAACTTAGCCGCCATCGAAAACCCATACCAATGGAATCGGTGATGGGAATCTCAGGAAATCAGATCTTCCTCTATCCAGCCAGTGATCTAGCCGTAATCGTCAGCGAACATCATCCCTCAGAAAACTTGGACCAGAAAGCAGCCGTCGAGCACGCACGTGTGATCAGCGACTGTTTCAAACTCTCCACCGTTCTCCCTTTCCGCTTTGGCACTGTTTTTGCGGACGATGAAGCCTTGAGAAAATCGATACGCTCCAATCAGCGGCAGTTTCTTGCCAATGTTGAGCGTTTGCGCGGTAAGGCGGAGATGCACCTCAAAGTCCTTCTGGATGACTGCTGCCGCGATCAGGGCACTCCGGTTCCGATGGACCGGGTGGGCAAAGAATACCTGTCCAGCTTGCGGGAGAGTGCTACCCGGCAACGCGAACGGCAAACCAAGGCGCGGGCCGTTTCGGTGCAGATGCACCGCATGTTCAGCCCACTCGATGAAGAGATCAGTTGCCGCAGGATGGATTCCGGCAAGATGCTGCTCGACATCGCTCACCTGATTGATCACAAGGGTATCGAGCGCTACCAGAACAAGTATTCAAGCGCCAGCCAGCAGTTGAAGGATTGCCATATGCAACTCTCCGGACCCTGGCCGCCCTATCACTTCGTGCAGCGGCTGACCCGTCCGGTGCATGTACATGCGGTACCTGCGTAAGACGATTGCATTTGGAACAGACAAAACCCCGGCCATTCGCCGGGGTTTTGCTTTGTGCGAAGGACGGCTCACGACTGCAAAACTCGGTTCTGAAGGACGTGCACGTCTACCCACTGATGAAACTCGGCTTCAGCCGCTAGGGGACATTTGCACTTTAGTCCCTCAGGGGCTAAATTCGGATATTCTTGGTTGCATATGTCGGGCTAAACCCGACCCTGATAGAGTTTTGGCGCAGTCTGTAGCTGGCTTCCTATCGCAGTTCCCGCTAACCACCTTGTTGGCGGCGGGCATATCTTTTCTTCGGCTCAGCACAAAGCTGGCGTGAGAACGCCGGTCGGCCGAGGCGTGGTCGATCTTGCGCCAAAAGGCCACAAAATAATCCACGGCAGAAATAATGGACACCAGCACCATGAAGTAGATAGCGGCGATCGCGATCCACTCCACCGGCAAAATAAACCAGCCAAAGTGCCACGCATACCAGCCATGAGCCAGGATAACGGCCACCACCGAGACAATCTGAATCACCGTCTTCAGCTTGGCCAGATCGCTGGCCTCGATGGTGAACCCTTCCGAACTGGCAATGGAGCGCAGGCCACTGACCAGAAACTCACGGCCAATCACCAGCACCGCCATCCAGGCTTTCATGAGGTGAGGGTTGAACTGCACCAGGCAGACGTAGGCCGCCGTAATCATCAGCTTGTCGGCCAATGGGTCGAGCAGCATGCCCATGGTGGTGATTTGACCGCGTTTGCGCGCCAGGTAGCCGTCCACCCCATCGGTGATGGAGGCCAGGATGAATAGCAGGGAGGCGGCAATTTCCTGCTCACCATGGACGCTGCGAAAGGGAAAGAAACCGGAAAGCATCCAGATGAGCAGGGGAATGCAACAGATGCGGCTCATCGTGATGGAGTTCGGCAGGTTCACGATCGACTCGGCTGTTGAGGGAAGGCCCGCGTTCGCCCTTCTGTCAATTATGCACCAGGCGCCTGCCGTTGGCTCAGGCGCCGCGGTGGCACGTTACTTTAGTCTCCGAATCCCGTTCAGGCGTAAATGCCGCGTTGCTTGATGGTGAACGCAACCCGGTCGATGGCCAGCATATAGGCGGCAATGCGATTGTTCACCGCGTGCGCTTCCGCGTAGCGGACCACATCGCCGAAGCTCTCCGCCAGGATGCTTTCCAACTGCTCGTTGACCACGGCTTCCTTCCAGAAATAGCCCTGGCGATCCTGCACCCATTCGAAGTACGAGGCCGTGACCCCGCCGGCATTGGCCAGAATGTCGGGAACGATGAAGATCTTCTTGTCCGCCAGGATCTCGTCGGCAACCGCAGTGGTTGGGCCGTTGGCGCCTTCGCAAACAATGCGTGCCTTGATGCGGTCTGCATTGCGGCTGGTGATGACGTTCTCCGTGGCCGCGGGGATGAGGATCTCGCAATCGGAAACCAGCAAGTCGGAAGAATTCACCGCTTCCGCGCCCTTGAATCCCAACACCGTGCCGTTGCGCTGGCGGTATTCGAGCAGCAGGTGGATGTCGATCCCGTTGCTGTTGTAGAGTCCGCCGTCATATTCGGCAATGCCGATGATCTTGTAGCCCTTGTCCATCATCAGCTTGGCGGCGTTGGAGCCCACGTTGCCAAAGCCCTGGATGACCACCCGGCAGCCTTCGCGCTGCATATTCAGGTAGCGCAGGGCCTCGTCACACATCACGCCGATGCCGCGGCCGGTCGCCTCGCGCCGGCCCCGCGAGCCGCCGATGTTGAGCGGCTTTCCGGTAACCACAGCGGTCACCGTCTGCCGCATGTGCATGGAGTAGGTGTCCATGATCCACGCCATGGTCTGCTCGTTGGTGTTGATGTCCGGCGCGGGAACGTCCTTCTCCGGCCCAAGAAACTCGATCAGCTCCGAGGTGTAGCGGCGGGTCATGCGCTCCAGCTCGCCAATGGACATCTTCTTGGGGTCGCAAATCACGCCCCCCTTGGCGCCCCCAAACGGGATGTTGACCACCGCGCACTTCCACGTCATCCAGCTGGCCAGCGCGCGAACCTCATCCAGCGTTACATCGGGGGAATAGCGGATGCCCCCCTTGCCCGGACCGCGGGCAATCGAATGTTGTACCCGGAAGCCGGTAAACACCTCAATGGTTCCGTTGTCCATCATCACCGGGATGTGCACGATAATTTCCCGTGCGGGGTAGCGCAATACCTTCCATAGCCCTTCGTCCAGGTTGAGTTTTTGTGCGGCAAAGTCAAATCGGGCAGCCTGGGCTTCCCAGGGATTGATCTCCTGCTCGAGCGATACGGTTTGCATAACGAATTTCTCCAGGTATGGACTGCGTTGGCAGTCCGCCAAGTCCCGCCGCGGTTGAGCCGTTCGCGCCCGGGCGGGACGGCGCAGGCACTTCGACGGGGCGAAATCGAGCGAAACGTCTCTGCACGATTTCCGCTCCCGGCGAGCCCTACGCGCTCATATGCGCCCACTTGGCCGGGACCTGTTTCTCGTACTAACCCCAAACCTATCGAGTATATGCGCCCCCAGGGAACCTCGGGCAAGCGCCTCACATCCTTAGGACGGAATCCTCTACTCTTTAGCGTTATGGCCGCTATGGCCATTTAGTATGAGCAGGATGCCGGTAGACACTACCATTGCGCCCTCACGTGCTGAATTCCTGCGGCTGGCGGCGACCCACAGCCTGGTTCCGGTTTACCGCACGCTCACGGCCGACCTCGAAACCCCGGTTTCCGCCTTTTTGCGCCTGGCCGCCGAGGAACCACAATCCTTTCTCCTGGAATCCGTGGAAGGCGGCGAAAAAGTGGGTCGCTATACCTTTATCGGCGTCCGGCCTTATCGCACCATCCTGTCCCGCGGAAAGCTCCATCGTCATCAACGAGCGAGGCAAGAGCCGATCCCTGCAAGGGGACGTCTTCGCGCTCTTGAAAGAGCTGTTGGCCGGGCAAAAGCCGGCGCATATCGCCGGGCTGCCGCCGTTTACCTGTGGCGCGGTCGGCTTCTTTGCCTACGACGTGGTGCGGCAACTGGAGCGTCTGCCGGAGCTGGCCGAGGATGATCTAGGCGTCCCCGACGCCTGCCTGATGTTTTTCGACGAGGTGCTGGCCTTCGACCATGTGCGCAAGCAGATCCAGCTCATGGTGACTGCCGATCTCGGGCGCCAGAAACCTGCAGCCGCGTACGAGGATGCCAAGCAGCGGTTGGGCCAGCCTGGAGAAGCGCCTGGCCAGACCCATCCCCAAACCCCGGCATGCTCCGCCCCGGGGCAAGCTTTCCGTCACCAGCCACACCCTGAAGAAAGACTTTCTCGCCTCCGTCGCCAGGATCAAGGAGTACATTGCGGCCGGTGACATCTTCCAGGCCGTGTTGTCCCAGCGCTTTGAAGTGAAGCCGGGCGTCGACCCCTTCTCCGTTTACCGCGCGCTGCGCATCGTCAATCCGTCGCCCTATCTGTATTTCCTGCGTTTCGATCTGGACAAGGCTTCTACCTGCCTGGTGGGCTCGTCTCCCGAATTGCTGGTGCGGGTGCAGCAGCGCCATGTGGAGTACCGTCCCATCGCGGGAACGCGTCCTCGCTCGGCCAACGAAGAAGAAGATCTGCGCATCGAGCAGGAGTTGCTGGCCAATGAGAAGGAGCGGGCCGAGCACGTGATGCTGGTCGACCTGGGACGCAACGACATCGGCAGGGTCTGCGAGTTCGGCACGGTCAAGGTGAAGAGCCTGATGCATGTGGAGCGCTACTCCCACGTGATGCACCTGGTCAGCTCCCTCGAGGGTCAGCTCAAGCAGGGGCTCTCGGCCGTGGACGCCTTCTGTGCCTGCTTCCCGGCCGGCACCCTGAGCGGCGCCCCCAAGATACGCGCCATGGAGATCATCGAGGAGCTGGAGCCGACGCGCCGGGGCATTTACGGGGGCAGCGTTTTCTACGCCGACTTTTCCGGCAATTTCGACTCCTGCATCGCCATCCGCAGCATGCTCCTCAAAGGAGAGCAGGGCTACATTCAGGCCGGCGGCGGCATCGTGGCCGATTCGGTGCCCGAAGAAGAGTACGAAGAATCGGTAAACAAAGCGAAAGCCGTGGTGCGGGCAGTCGAAACAGCCCGCGCCGCAGCCTCAAGCAAGCGCTGAAACCCAAAGAAACCGCAGATCTCTCCGCTAATCCGCGTTCCCGGCTAGAATCCGAAAGTCCCGCCAGGGACGGTTGAACTTAGCCCAGGACGCAGTCCTGGGTAGAACGAATCAACGGGTCCAGTCCCGCCAGGGACGGCTGAAGGCGGTCCTGCGGTTCGCTCGATGATTGCTCTACACTGAGAGAAGTGGCGCCTATGGTCTTCGTTCTCGACAACTACGACTCGTTCACCTACAACCTGGTGCAGTACATGGGTGAATTAGGGGCGGAGATGGTCATCCGCCGTAACGATCAGTTGACCGTCGAGCAGATCGAGGATCTCAAGCCGGAGCGCATCGTCCTTTCTCCCGGACCGTGCACCCCTCAGGAAGCCGGCATCAGCATTCCCCTCATCCGCCATTTTGCCGGCAAAGTGCCCATACTTGGGTGTCTGCCTCGGCCATCAGGCGATCGGCGCCGCCTTCGGCGGCAATGTGGTGCGTGCACCGAAGCTGATGCACGGCAAGACCAGCCCGGTGGAACACGATGGACGCAATCTCTTCGCCGGCCTTCCCAGCCCCATGACCTGCACCCGCTATCACTCGCTCATCGTTGCCGAGGAGGGTTTGCCGGAAGAACTGGAAGTGAGCGCGCGGGTACAAAACGGCCACAGCAATGGGACCATCATGGGCCTGCGGCATCGCCGCTTTCCCATCGAAGGCGTCCAGTTTCACCCCGAGAGCGTGCTCACCGCGGACGGCAAGAGCCTGATCCGGAATTTTCTCAACCTGTGATGCGATTTCTCCTGATCGGCCCGCTTGTGTTGTTTGCGCCCCTCCTGGCGGCCCAGCAGCCCATCGGACGCACCTCGGCCACCGAGGTGCAGGTCTCGGGCGCAGTCGACATTTCCCATGGCGAGACCCTGCTGGGCAACGGCAGCGCGATCACCGCCGGAGACCAGGCCGTGAAGATCGCGCTGCAACGGGGCGGGGAACTACGCCTGTGCTCGACCAGCAGCGTTCACCTGTCGAAGGACCGCTCCATCGACGACCCGGCCAGCAGCGCCCTCATGATGGCGCTCGACCGCGGTGCGATCGAGGCCAACTACACCGTGGGCAAGTATTCCGATGTGCTGCTTACTCCCGACCTGCGCATCCTTATCTCCGGCCCGGGACAGGCCGAGCTGAGCATCCGGGTAAATACCCAGGGAGACACCTGCGTGGACAATCACGGCGCAGGCGCCCCCTATGTCACGGTGAGCAGCCAACTGGAGGGCGGGGCGTACCGGGTGCTGCCGGATCAGCGGGTCAACTTCGAGCATGGCAGCCTGCAGCGAGGTGGTGGATCATGAACCGGAGCCCTGCGGCTGCCCAGCCACGCCGGCCATTTCTGTGGCCAGTGCCGGGACTACAGGCGCCAACCCCGCGAAACCAGGACAGCCGTCGGTGGTCCTTCCTCCACGCCCGCGGATACGGCCTTCCCGATAGCGGAAAGCGAGGGACTGGCTGCGCCCCCCACTCCGCGTACCGTGCCCGCCGTTCCCCCGGGGCAGACGCATGCCCAGGTAACCGTTCCGCTCACCTACAACGGAGAGAAGCCTGCTGCCGTCCCAGCCGCCTCCTCCGGCCCGGCTCCCGCCGCCACCCCAGCGCCCGCCAGCACCGCAGCGCCTCCGTCAACGCCGCCGCCGGATCCTGCACCCTCCGCCACCCAACCAGCCAGGGCGGCCTCTTCCACCGCATCGGCCACTTCTTCTCCGAATCTTCGGCAAGTAGAGAAGGGGCTACAATCGACTGTTGAGGGTTCTGCTTCACCCAATCCAGTGAGAGATGAAGGAGTTTTTCTTTTATGGCGATTCCTGCCACACAGATGCGTCCGGGCATGATCATCAAGCACAATAACGAGCTGCACACGGTCTTCAGCGTCGAGCATCGGACCCCTGGAAATCTGCGCGCATTCATCCAGGCCAAGCTCCGCAACCTGCGCACCGGCGCCATGTTCGAGCATCGTTTCCGCTCTCCCGACCCCATCGAGCGCGTCATCGTCGACGAAGTTCCCATGGATTTTCTGTACTCGGACGGCGACGACTACTACTTCATGAACACCGAGAACTACGAACAGACGAACCTGAAGGGCGGCACTCTGGGCGATGCCATCGAGTACCTCATCCCTAATCTTCAGATCAAGGTCTCGTTTTTCGATGGCGTGCCGGTAGGCATCGAGCTGCCGCAGACGGTGGAGATGACCGTGGTGGAAACCGAACCGGGCCTCAAATCGGCGACCGCATCTTCCGTCACCAAGCCGGCCAAACTGGAAACTGGCCTGGTGGTGCAAGTGCCCCCTTTCATCAACGAAGGGGAAAAGATTCGCGTCGATACCGCCGAAGGCGCCTACCTGTCCAGAGCATAAGAACAAGGGCACAAAACATATGGTCCGCCATTACATCGTCAAAGGCCGCGTTCAAGGGGTTGGCTTCCGCTGGCTTGTCCATCGCGAAGCAGGGGCTCGGGGATTGAAGGGTTGGGTTCGCAATACCGAGGGCAGGCGAGGTCGAGGTCATGGTCGCCGGCAGCGAGGACAAGCTGGCCGAACTTCGCGCCGTGCTCGAACGCGGCTCGCGCGGCAGCCGAGTGGATGCAGTGCAGGAGAGCGAACATGGACGAAGCCATGGCAGAAAGCCTGGAATCGTTCCAGATTGAAGGAGCCTGGTAGCTACGCATGCCTCATCGCCCATTAACTGTGAGCCGCTGAAGTCTCTCATCCGGACCATTCCCAATTTTCCCAAGCCGGGCATTCTGTTCTACGACATCACCACCCTGCTCAAGGACAAGAAGGGTTACGCGACCCTGGTGGACGCGCTGGCCGCGCACTACATTGGCGTCGAGGATGTCGATCTGGTTCTGGGCATTGAGGCGCGGGGATTTATCTTCGGGCCCGCCCTCGCCTACCGCCTGAATGCCGGCTTTGTCCCGGTACGCAAGCCGGACAAGCTGCCCGCGGAAACAGCGCGCGTGACCTATGATCTGGAATATGGAACGGATGCGCTCGAAATCCACCTGGATGCCATCGAGCCGGGGCAGAACGTTCTCATCGTGGATGACCTGCTGGCCACCGGGGGAACGATGGAAGCGACCGTGAAACTGGTTCGCCGGTTGGGGGCCAGAATTGTCGGCCTGGCTTTCGCCATCGAACTCGACTTTCTCAATGGGCGAGAACGGTTCAAGGAGTATGACGTGTTCAGCCTGCTGCATTACAGCGAGTAGGAGGCTAGACCACTCTGCGGCCGCCGCTCAACAGGTGGATGACCAGGGCCACAGCCGCAATGATGAGCAGGATGTGCAGGGCAAATGCGGCGAGGTGAAAGAGCAGAAAGCCGCCGACCCAGAGCAGGATAAGAATAATCGCAAGCGCCAGCCACATTGCCCGTGCACCTTGCGGAGAGTATCTCACCTAAAAGGAGCGATTCGCGACCATGCTTCTGCGCACATCTGTTAGCCATGTGTTCTTGTTTGGCGCCCGCTCTCGCTCGCCGCAGCCCCAGACCGAGTGACCGCTCTGACCCATGTGCGGGTAATCGATGGCACCGGTGGCGCTCCGCTCGAAGATGCGACGGTGGTGATCGAGGGCAATCACATCCGGTCTGTTCAACCGGGTGCGGGCGCGGTTCCTCCGGTGCGCAAGGTGCTCGATTTGCACGGCGACACGGTCATGCCCGGCCTGATCAATGCCCACGGCCATCTGGCATTGATCGCCGATGGTCAGAACTCCGCCACGGCCTACACCGCAGAAAACGTGCTTGCGGAACTGCGGCAGTACGAGAGCTACGGTGTGACCACGATGTTATCGCTGGGGCTCAATCGCGACCTTCTGTACTCCATTCGCGAGCAGCAACGGCAGGGCAAACTCGATGGCGCGACAGTCTTTACGGCGGACCGCGGAATAGGCGTCCCGGACGCCGCCCCGGCTCTGCCGGCTGCTCCGGATCAGATCTACCGGCCGGCAACAGCCGAAGAAGCGCGCGCCGCGGTGGACGCGATGGCCAAGCGGCACGCCGACATCGTCAAGATCTGGGTGGACAGCCTGGGCGGAACCAAACCCGCCATGTCGCCCGAGATCTACCGCGCGGTGATCGAGGAGGCGCACAAACACCATCTGCGGGTGGCCGCGCATATCTACTACCTGGCGGATGCCAAGTCGCTGGTGAACGACGGAGTGGACGTGCTGGCCCACAGCGTCCGCGACAAACCCGTCGATCAGGAGCTGATTGCCGCGATGAAGCGCCGCGGCGTCTGGTATATTCCGACCTTCACGGTCGACGAATCGTTCTACATCTACGCCGAGCACCCTGGGTTCATGCAGATTGATTTCTTCAAGGACGCGCTTTCGCCCGTGGTGCTGACGATGTTGACCAGCGACGCCTACAGCCAGAAGGTAAATCAGGACCCGAAGACCGCGCAGCACAAAGCAGACTTTGCCATGGACCGGCAAAACCTGAAGGCGCTCTACGACGCTGGGGTTCTGGTCGGTTTTGGAACAGACTCAGGTGCTATGCCGACCCGCATTCCAGGATTTTCTGAGCACCGGGAACTGGAAGACATGGTGCAGGCGGGGCTGACCCCGATGCAGGCCATCGTATGCGCCACCAGGCAGCAACGCTGCGCTTGCTGGGCATCGAGGCGACCCGGGGAACGCTGCGCCCGGGCAAGCGTGCTGACCTGATCGTGCTGGCCGCCAATCCACTGGACGACATCACCAACACCCGCTCGATCGTGACCATTTTCCACGATGGGCGCACCGTTCCGCCGCGGGTTCCGGTGGTGATGGCCAAATAGCAGCCGTCTGGCTTGGAAGCGCCCCCTCCCCTTCGTCATCCCGAACCGTAGTGGAGCGACTGTCTGGACTGTCAGGGCTTTGTATCAGCGCACGACTTTAGTCGGGCCACTGAGGCCGCATCAATGATTTGGGCTTTAGAGGCTGCGGAAAAACTCACACTTAACGAAGGGCACGGCTTCAGCCGTGCCGCCACAAAGCGAAACTTTATGGCCTTCAGGCCCTGAGGGACGATTTTTCTTAAAAGTCCCGCTGATATGCCAGGAAGAACCGTACCTCAGGGGCTGAAGCCCTCATTAGTTGCCTGATTTCGGCACGGCTGAAGCCGTGCCCTTCGTTAAGTGTGAGTTTTTCCGCGGCCTGTTTAGCCCCTGTTACCCTGTGCTTGGATCTGAAAAAAGCGCAGGGGCTAAAGCCCAGATTTTTGTTGGGCTTTTATGGCCCGACTAAAGTCGTGCCCTGATACACAGCGCACCGTAGTGGAAGGACCTGCTCTTCCGGCTTAGGACCGGGGCATCACCGGCAGTTCAGGCAGCAGGCTGGAGTGCCCGGCTTCCTCCATGACCGCGTCCACCTGTTCCAGGACCTCGGCGACACTCATGGTGTACATCTCACGCCCGTTGTCGTACCCGTTCTCCGCCGCCTGCTTCAGGTAGCGGCCCGCTACCTGGGCCGCCAGCCGATCGGTAATGACGTGGCCGGAACGCTCTTTCTGTCTCACCCAGGCCTCCGCCGGCATAGCGATCCAGACCGGCTGGCCATTGACCTCAAACCGGATGTCGACCGCGTCCGCGTGGCGCGTGGCGATCGCGACCACATTGGCCGTCCACCGGCAGTGCAGGTCCTCCCGGGTCCAGTGATCGGTTACATGGAAATCTTCGTACATAATTACCAGCCTAGAGCATTTTTTGCCCGCCCGGCGAGTTCCTTCCTGGTCACTCCAAAAGAAATTTGAAAAAAATTAAAAAGAAAGATAATTTCACCGGCTAATCTGCGTCCAATTAGGCGACACTAGAACGACATTTTTAACGTGTCGAGGAGCAACGGAAAAAAGTGGTGCATAATCCCGAAACAATACAGAAATTCGAACAAACCCTTCGCCGGCAGGAAAAGCAGCTGGAGCATTCCATGATCTCGGCGGTGGAACAGGGCCGCGAAGTTGCAGCAGACAGTGCGCTGGACGCTGCCGATCAGGCCGTGCAGTCTTACCAGAAGGAGATGCTCTTCAGCCAGGGCACCAGTGGGCACGAGCAACTAGCGCTTGGTCCGCCTGGCCTTGAAAAGGCTCGATGAGGGCACCTATGGAGAATGCATTCACTGCGGCAAGACCATCGGTCTGAAGCGGCTGGAAGCTCTTCCCTGGACCCCCTACTGCATCGACTGCCGGGAGAAGATCGAGAACGGCGAGATTGAAGATCCCGTCGCCGCTGCCTGAGTTTGACCCGCAAACTTCGGCGCTGCTAAACTTTAGAAGCCCACGCAGATTCTGCGACCCCTCCTACGAATGGCTTCTGAAGGAAATTAGTGGACACACAGACACGTCACGCGCTCAAACAAGACCGTTTGGTCGAAGCAACCAGGACCAGTGTTGACTGGTTTCAGGATCATCGATCGAGAGTGATTCAAGCCAGTGTGGCGGCGGTAGTTTTGATCGCCATAGTGGTGGCCGCTTTCGTCGTTTACAACAAGCGCTCGGCGGCCGCCGATCTGGCGTTCGGCGAGGCGATGGACACCTACAACGCTCCCCTGGCGCAGGCCGGGCAGCCGCCCACGCCGGGGGAGAAAACCTTCCCTACCGCCGCCGCGCGGGCCACGTTGGCCAACCAGCAGTTTGTGCAGCTCGCCAATCAGTACGGGTTTTTTGAGGCGGGCAAGATCGCCCGGTACTTCGCCGGGCTGACTGCGATTGACCTGGGCCAAACCGGGCAGGCCGAAACTTATCTGAAGAAGGTTGCGGATGGGCATGACGCGGCGCTGGCGTCGCTGGCCAAACTGGCGTTGGCCAACTTGTATCAGCAGACTGAACCGCAATAGCGAAGCAGTGGTGCTTTACAACCAGCTGATCGCGAAACCGACCAACACAGTGCCGGCCGATGCAGCGCGGTTGCAGCTGGCGGCGCTGTACGAGAAGACCAATCCCGCCGAAGCCAATAAAATCTACGCCCAGCTAAAGAGCTCGAAAACCGCCGCCGGCCAGATCGCCACCCAAAAGCTCCAGCAAAAATAAGCTGAGTGCTCACATTCTAGTGCGTGGCCGCTCCAGGTTGCTGCACCGCGTCGGTCTGAAATTTGCGATATTGGTCGAAGCGGACATCGATATCGGCGCGAAAGCCCGCAACCAGAAAAGCCCGCGCCTGCAGATGCAAAGCAATCGCCGTGGGCAGCCATGCCTCATTGCGAATCAGCGCCTGATCGAAAACCACATTACTGCCCTTGGCGACCGAGGCCAGCAGTCCGAAACCCACATGATAGTTCTCATCCAGGGTCGCGCTCATGCGCGAGACCTCATGGTCCGCCTCATCGATCCAGATCGTGCCGCTGACCTTCTTGAGCGCATCTTCATCCCGGCCGTGGGTCTTGGCATGTTCATCGCCGGCGAAGTCGAAGGCGATGGTGTCCCGCCCGTTCAGCCGCACCCGCCGCGGCTTGGAAAAAGTGACAATCTGGAGCAGCCGCGCCACGGTGATTTCGTCCTTATCAGGATCGGGTAGCCGGGTTGCGAAATCTTGAGGACTTCTTTATTGACCCGGTCTTGTTCCTTGCGCGCCTGGTCCGGGGTCAGGTCCTTGCCATCTTTGCGAACCAGTTTCTGTACCCGGTGGCCGTTCACAAAGAACACCTCGTGCTCCTCGGTTTCAATCTTTTTCGTGTTCCCTTTGCTGTCCAGCTGCCGGGTGGTCTTCACCGCGCGGAAGGTGTAGTTTTCCCGCACTTTGTCCAATTGCTTCTGCTGCGCCTCAACCTCGCGCAAGCATGGTTGCCGCATCCGGTAAAGCGGCCGGCTCACTGGCGGCGAAGGCAGGGCCAAGCCAGCCGAAACCAGCAAAGCACTGGTTGCGAGCCATGTCGGTAAGAAAGACATCTTGCCTCCTGATGCCCATCTTAGCGTAGGCTGTTACCACTGAATTTGCGGGTTGCTAGCCCGAAAGGAAATCAAAACGATGGTGAATTTGCTCTTGAAGTGGGTCCTTGGCGCCTTGGCTCTTTTGGCGGTGACGTATATCGTGCCTGGGTTCCGGGTGGTTAGCCTGCCCTCCGCGCTGGTGGCAGTCCTGGTGATCGGCTTTCTGAACATGACCCTGGGACTGATATTGAAGGTGATCACCTTTCCCTTCGCCATTCTCACCCTGGGGCTGCTCTTCTTAGTGATCAATGCGCTGATGCTCATACTGGCGAGCAAGATCACCCCTGGGCTGCAAATCGCAAGCTTCGGCGCGGCCTTTATTGGTGCGGTGGTGCTGGCCGTGGTTCACATGATTATCGAATCAGTGCTCTAAGAGTCAGTGCGTCGAGTCAGGCAGCAGCGGCAGGGGGAGCGTGGGGTGCGGCAACGCCGCGCGGCAGGGGTGCCAGGTTCCCGGCTGGGAGCACGGCCCGTCCTGATCTGGATCGCCCGCGTCCCTGGTTAACCGGCGTGGGCTGCACCGGGACCGGCTCTACAGGCACGTGCACTGCCGAAGCAGTCCCGAAACCTCCCGCAGCCGGGGCGACCACCCGCGGGGCATTGACCAGCGGCGCGCTCTGGGCGTTGGCATGGTGGTGAAACACCAGGCTGCGCAGGGCAGGATTCAGGGCTACGGCGGATACAGCAACGCTGGCCGCCAGGGCACAGGCGGCGATGGTCCGGGTCGATCGAAAAGGAGAAAAAAGCGGTTGCGTGGAACTCTGCAGCCGGAGGTTGATGCGCCTCTCCAATCCGGATGGGGGCTCGACACTTCCCAGCCGGCGCAGGGTATCGTCGATTTCCGAATGTATGCTCATTGCAAACTTCCTTCCTGCTCCAGCAAGGCTGCGAGCGCGTGCCGCGCACGGTACAGCCGGGAGCGGATGGTCGATTCGGTTGTCTTGAGGACCAGGGCAATCTCCACCGTGGACAGCTCTTTCACGGCGGAAAGGAGCAAAACTTCGCGCTCCCGGGCCGGCAGAGTGTCGATCAGACCCAGAATCCGGGCATGACGCTGGGCGGTGATGACCATCTTTTCTGCGCTCAGCTCGCCCGTCGGCAGAACCCGCGCCAGGTCTTCAAAATCGTCCACTTGCGGCCGCGTTTTGGCGCGCCGTTTGCGATCCAGCACCAGGTTCCATGTGATGCGAACCAGCCAGACGCGATAATCCCGCACCTCTGCGAGCTTGTTGCGGTGACGGAGAACGCGCAAAAAGGTCTCCTGCACCACATCTTCCGCATCGGCTGCGTTGCGCGTAACCGAATAGGCCACGCGATAAAGCGTGGTCGAATACTCTTCCACCAGCGCGGTCACCCGGGCGTGCGTATCCTGCTCTGGTATGGCCACCGCCTCGGCCTCCAGCCATCCGACGAATTGTCCTTCCATGGTTCCCATAGCTGAACGGAGAGACTGTCGTATATAGAGACGCATCATATACCCTTTGCGCTCGGCGCCGATTGCTGGCGATTTCGTGGACCGGGCAGGCAAACGGCATCTATGATCATTCGTCATGCGCGCACCGCCCCTTGTTTCCGCGTTCCTTGCTGCTCTGCTGGCTCGTGCTGGCCGCCTGCGCCGGCATGAGCGCGAGTGGGCGGGAGGTTGATGTCTCAGGCACCTACCAGGGTCATGCGCCCGCGGCCGATGCCGCCAAGCGAGTCTTCACGCTCAACCTGTCTGCGGATGGCACTGCCGTGTTCACCACCCTGTACATCGGCAAAAGCGACGTGATCCAGCATGGCCGTTGGACGCAAAGCGGCAGTCAAATCGTTCTTACGTCTTGGACGCGATGGGGCCAAACCGCCCTCCCCGGCCCATCACTTTTCGTCATCACGGCCACCAGCTCAGCCCCATTCACTGGGATCCCAGTGAATGGGGACGGGCTGGACCGCCGGTCCTTCACCGTTCCCGCTCCGCGCAAGGCGGCTTTTGATCCATGGCCACTTTTTACAACATCATGTTGGGATACTTCTTCGGCTTCGCGCTGGGGGTTGGCTCGCGCGCTCGCGGTCTTCTACGCGATCTATTCCGGGGGCTACCGAAAGGCGGTTGAGCACTCGCTGCTGCCGCAAAAGCCGAAGCGCTACCTGGAGGCAATGGCTGCAGCCGCCCGCCGTGCAGAAAAAGAAAAGGGAAACCAAGCAGGGTCCTCCCTTTCTCCGAGGGAGTGAGAGTCCGTAGGTTAGAGTCTGCGTGAGAACCCGGGAAAGAAAACAGCAGGTCCCTCCACTACGCTTCGCTGCGGTCGGGATGACAATGTCGTTGGAGGGCCGGTCCTAATAAGCAACCTCCATTCTCGTTCATTCCATCCTTAACTTGCCACAGGCAAGTCGATTCGGGATGACAATTCATTTGCAAGGAAGCAGTGCCTCTCGTCGAGGATATGGGTTAGCAGCAAAATGAAATTGTCATCCCGACCGGAGCGGAGCGTAGTGGAGGGACCTGCTGTTTTCTTTCCCGGGTTCTCACGTAGACTCTAAAGCCCGTACCCTCCGCGCCATTTGATATGCTCAGTCCCAGCGGTAAAGAGGGGGTCTGTGCCAAGCCAGCAGGAAGTCCAGTGGTCACAACTGAAAGTGGGCGTTCTGGTCATCGTGGCAATGGCAGCCTTGACTGCTCTCGTCTTTCTCATGTCGGGAAGCACGGGTGGCATCTTCACCAGAAAGATCACCCTTCGCTCCTATTTTGAGAATTCCGCCGGCCTCAAAGTAGGGGCTCCGGTCAACCTCGAAGGGGTGACCATCGGCAACGTACCTAACCGTAAAAATCGTGCCCGCGCGCAAGCTTACCCCGGTCGAGGTAACGATGAAGATCGGAAACAAATACCGAGAGGCGGTGCATACGGATTCGACCTCCAGTCTGGAGACTATCGGCGTTCTGGGCGATACCGTCGTGGACATCAACAGCAAGACCGCCACCGGCCCGCGCAGTGCAGAACAACGCGGAACTCAAGACCAACGAGACCCCCAACCTCTCCGACGTCATCAAGTCGAGCCAGGGGACGATTGAGCAGTTGAATACCATTCTGGCCAAGGTCGACCACCTCGCGGACTCCCTCAACTCGACCAAGGGCTCGATCGGCGAGTTGATCAATAATCCTGACCTTTACAACAAGGCAGTGGCTACCTTGAACGAGCTGTCGCAACTGGTGGATACCGTCTCCAACGGCAAGGGCTCGATCGGCAAGCTGGTCGCCGACGATACCCTTTACAACCACATCAACGACACCGTGTCCAAGGTGGACAAGATGACGACCGAGACTCGACGAGGGAAAAGGCACGATCGGCAAGCTGCTGAAAGACGAGACCCTGGCCAATAACCTGAACCAGTCCGTGAGCAGCGCCAACCAGCTTCTCGCCGACATCAACGCCGGCAAGGGCGGCCTGGGCATGATTGCCAAAGATCCCCAGTTCGCAGCCAAGCTGCGAGACACAGTCGACAAGCTCGATTCGGTCCTGAACCGGGTGGACAGCGGCGAAGGCACGGTTGGCCAACTGGTGCGCAATCCTTCTCTCTATAACAATCTCGACCAGTCGTTGACCGAAACGCGGGGGCTGATCGCGGCCATCCGCGAGAACCCCAAGAAGTACCTTACCTTCCACGTGAAGATTTTTTGAGATCTATGAAGATAGTTTGCATCCTCAGCGCTCTCTTCATTGTTAGCTGGCTCGCACAGGCACAAACGAATGTAGCCCCGGCCGAGCCCAAAGCCCCGCAGAGCTTTGACTTGACTGCCATCGACAAGACCGCTGACCCCTGCACCGACTTCTATCAGTACGCCTGCGGCAACTGGAAGAAAAACAATCCCATTCCGCCCGACCAGGTGAGATGGGGCCAGTTCGTCCAACTGCGGGAGAGAAACGACTGGCTGCTGTACAAGGAGTTGGAGGCAGCCGCCGCCCCGGATCCAAAGCGGACACCCCTGGAACAGAAATACGGCGACTTCTACGCTGCCTGCATGAATACCGAGCTGGCCAATCAAAAGGGCGTGGCGCCACTCCAGCCCACCCTGGACACTATCAACGCATTCAGCGACAAGAAGCAATTGGCTGCGGTGCTGGCCACGCTGGAGATGCGGGATGGCGTCAGCGGGGCCTTCGCCTTCGGCGTGGTCCAGGACCAGAAGGACTCCAAAAGCAGATCGCCCAAGCCGGCCAGGCAGGTCTCGGGCTGCCCGATCGCGATTACTACCTGCTCGACAACCCGCGGCAGCAGAAGATTCGCCAGGACTACATCGCCCACATGAGCAGGATGTTCCAGCTGGCGGGGGACACGCCGGAAAAGGCCGCCGGCGAGGCCCAGGCCGTCATGGCCATCGAGACTGCGCTGGCGCAAGGCTCCATGAGCCGGACGGATCGCAGGGACCCGGCCAAACGCTATCACATCATGACGCTCGCGGATTTCGAGAAGCTAACCCCGGACTTCGACTGGCAGTCTTATCTGCATGGGATCGATATGGGGGCCTTCCAGACGCTGAATGTGAGCTATCCCCGAATTCTTCACCACCATGAACGCGCAGATCGACCACCCAGAGCCTGGAGGCCTGGAAGAGCTACCTTCGCTGGCGTGCCCTGCATGACGCCGCCCGCTGGTTGTCGGACCCGTTTGTCCAGGAGAATTTCAAGTTCTACGACACCGAATTGCTGGGGCAGCAAGAGATGGCGCCCAGGTGGAAACGGTGCACCCAGGCCACCGACGAGCGCTCTGGGGGAAGCCGTGGGCCAGGATTGGGTGAAGAAGTATTTCAGCCCGGAAAAGAAAGAGAACATGCTCAAACTGGTCACGCGCGCTCGAAGCTGCGCTGCACCAGGATATTGAGCAGCTGCCCTGGATGTCGGACGACACCAAAAAGAAGGCGCTCGAAAAGCTGGCGCTGATTCGCAACAAGATCGGTTATCCGGAGCACTGGCGCGACTACTCGACGCTGGAGGTAAAGCGCGACGATCTGCTGGGGAACATGGCCCGCGCCGGCATCTTTGAGGATCGCCGCAACCTGAACAAGCTGGGCAAGCCGGTGGACGAGACGGAGTGGGGGATGACTCCGCCGACGGTGAATGCCTACTACATGCAGCCCATGAACGACATCAACTTCCCTGCCGGCATCCTGCAGCCTCCCTTCTACGACTATCTCCAAGGATGCTGCGGTCAATTTCGGAGGCATCGGGGTGGTGATCGGCCATGAAATGACGCACGGCTTCGACGATCAGGGCAGCAAATACGACGGTCACGGCAATGTGGTTGAGTGGCAGACGCCGGCTGACCGCAAGGCATTTACTGAGCGCACGGACTGCGAGGTGAAGGAGTATGGAAGCTTCGAGGCTGTGCCCGGGCTAAAGCTGAACGGCCAACTGACCCTGGGCGAGAACACTGCCGACAATGGCGGCCTTCGCCTCGCCTACATGGCTTTGATGGATACCTTGGCCAAACGAGCGCGGCGCCGCCCGAGATCGACGGCTACACGCCGGCGCAGCGGTTCTTCCTTGCCTTCGGCCAGGTATGGTGCGAGAACGTGCGCGAGCAGGCGGCGCGGAACAGTGTCCTGATCGGACCCGCATTCCCCGGGCAGATTGGCGGGTGAACGGCGCGGTGCAGAATTTCGACGAGTTCGGCAAGGCGTTCAGCTGCAAGAAAGGGCGCCCATGTACCCGGAGAACTCCTGCCGCGTGTGGTGACGCGCCACTGCTGCGAGGAGTGGCCGCTATAGCCGAAAGTGACTCTAGCTTTTACAATTAGCGACAGGATCCATTTTTATACAGTTTAGCTGCAAGGGCAGCCCTAGACCGCGACAGCGACGGGGATGAAGGAAACGCATGAAGTTCAGGAAATTCGGCCGGATTGGTCTGGCCTTGGCAGTATCCCTTGGAACGGGATTGGGAGTGACCTCCTGCAGCACGAATCATACAGTCGGTTATTTCTATGTTACCGGCTCGCAATACAATCAGATCTCCGCCTTCAAGATCGATAACAATCTCGGCAATCTGACGCCGATTCCTAACTCGCCCTTTGCCTCCGGCGGGGTCAACCCCATCAAAGCGCTGGTGGCCAATGCGGGGAAGATTTCTTTATGTTCTGAACGCAGGCTGCGGCGGAACCTCGCAGATTGCCTGCCCGCCGAACACGCCTGCGAGCGAAACTGGAGCCAACATCGCGCTGTTCACCATCGGCGGCCAAGGCGCTCTGAGTTTCCAGGCGACTTATACCAGCCAGGGCAATGCAACCAATTTCCATCCAGACGGATTCTTCCGGCACTCATCTATTCGTCCTCGATTCGACCGTCCCGGACACACCTGTGACAGGGCAACTGCAAAGCCTATGTGCAGCGGGAATTACGGCCACCATCTGTGGCGACATCACGGCCTTCAACATCGACCCCAATACCGGCAGGCTCTCGCTGATCACCAACCAGACGGTGAAGAATGGGAATGGCACCAACCTGGCATATTTTCCGGTGGGCAGCGGACCCATCAATTTTTTCCTGATTCCGAGCGACTCGTTTATCTACACCATTGAGAAGGGCAGCGGGAGCCTGAACGATCCCTACGCAGGCTGTATTCGTATATGCCAACAGCAGCGGCCAGTTGACCCTGTCGCAGAATACTCCCATTCCCACCGGCGCCACCGATCTTGAGCTATATCTACGCCAGCTCCAGCAATACGTGTACTTGGTCGATGCGGGGCAAAGTGTCAACCCTGCCGGCTTGATCCTGCCCTACACCATCGGCACCAACGGCGCGCTCCAATCGCTGGTCGGCGGCAAGGTGGCCAACACAGGCACCGTGGCCAATCCCGGGACCCATGATTGTCGACCATCAAGGCAAATTCCTATATCTCACGAACATGGGGCCTAATCTGACTCCGACCAGCGCGGCAAGTTCGGTAAGTGCCTTCTTCATCGATCCGACTACGGGCAGATGTGACGTCGCTTCACCGGGGCAACGCAGCACTGTACCCTTTGGCTCGGGGCGGCTCCGCAGTGCATCCTGGAGGACCCCTCGAACCAGTACCTCTATACCGCCAATTATGCCGACAGCACCGTGACCGGAGCGATCATCAACTCGTCCACGGGAACCCTGACCCGCTGCGGAAGGCCACCTCCTTCGCCGCCGCCGGCCAGCCGACTTGGTGCACCGCCAGCGGTACATTGTTCTAATGTTCTTTTACAATGCAAGTGGGCCTCCAAAGACACTCTATCCATAGCTCTGCTGCGAGCTGCAGCCCTGCTCCATTGTTAAGTTGGGCCAGGATGAAGGAAGCGCATGAAGTTCAGTAAATTCGGCCGGATCGCACTGGCCTCTGTTGTGACCCTTGGTCTTGGATTCGGTGTTACTGCGTGCGGACCCAGCAATACGATTGATTTCCTTTACGTCACCTCCTCCAAGCAAAACCCGGGGCAGATCAACGTTTACAAGGTCGATAGTCAAGCGGGGGCGTTGATCCCGATTCCCGATTCTCCCTATTCCTCTGGCGGCCGCAATCCCGTCGCAGACGTCGCTTCCGCCAACGGCAAGAATCTTTACGTGGTCAACCATGATGACAATACCGTGGTGGAATTCGCGATTGGAACCGACGGCAAGCTCTACCCGCAGCAGACTTGCAACATGCCGGGCAGCTACCCTACCCAGTTGGCGATCAACAAGGCCGGCACCTACCTCTATATTGTCGAGACTTACCAGCCAAACTACAGCACCAATATTCCCGGGCCGGGCGCGCTGGTGGTCTTCCCCATCAATGCCAACGGTCAGTTGGGCGCCACAGGAAGCCTCTGCACGCCGGTCGCGAATGGCACCAACGCTTTCTTTCCCGTGGGCAATAATCCGACGTGGCCGTCAACGTGCTGGCCAGTGGAAACTATGTCTACGCGGTCAACGAAAGTGACGCCACTCTCTCCGCATTTCAGGTTGGCTCGAGTGGCGCTCTCAGCTTGATCGGCACATATCCCGTCGGCGTAGCTCCCAATGCGATCGCCAGCGATCCGACCAATAAGTTTCTCTACGTCACCGATGGCGCCGCCAATCAGATGATTGGGTTCCTGATCCAGCTCAACGGAACGTTGATCGACATGCAGACCCCCTTCAAGACCGACAATCTTCCCAATGCCGTCCAGGTCGATCCCCGAGGCATCTATGTTTACGTCGCAAACTACAATGCCAACGACGTGAGTGCCTATACCATCGATCGCGCCACCGGAAATGCCACCCAGATTGCCGGCTCGACCGCTTATGCGGTGGATGCCGGGCCAATCTGCGTCCTGATCGAACCAGCAGAGGCTCGCTATGTCTACACCGCGAACTTCCTGGGCAACACGGTATCGGGCCTGGCTCTCAACCCCTCGACCGGCGCGCTATCGGCGGTACAGAACACGCCCTTCAAGGCCGCCGGGACAGCCCACCTGCACAGCCGCCATCACCCACGGCAACCATGCCATCGAAGTCGTGCAGCCCTAGCCCTGATATGGGAAGGCCGCACGCTGCTGAGCGGCCGGGCGGGAATCGGCGCAAATCCGCAAACAAGCTCGTGTACCGGCGTGAAACAAAGCGGGTCGCTACTCTCTGCTGGAGAAATGTCTTCCGGTCGCCTGGAACGTTATTCTTCGACCTTCTCCTACCAAGTGCGCTCTGCATTTCCGGGCTTGCTTGCTTGTTCACTGTTTGCGTCTTGGATGGTTTTAAGCGGAACTTACTGTTCCGCGCAAAACGGCGCGGCATTGCCCGAGAGCCCATCTCCGCAGCCGGCCACGCCCCAGAGCTTCTTCAAAAGACTCATCGAGTTCTATCGCCAGGACTGGCATGGAACGGCGCCTCAGGGTCCCTCCCCGCCCCGTCGTGGACTGCCCTCACCGCTTGAATCTCCGCCATTCCCCAACTCCGACTGGTCTTACGGAGGATCTCCCGTCATCGGCGAAGCCGGATACCAATAGCTATCCGCTCATGACCGCCTGGAACGGTGCCAGAAGCCGCACCAAGGTCTATGGATGGGTCGAGCCACAGTTGAACTTCAGCACTTCAGCCACACCGCAACGCGCCGGAGGCCAATGACGTCTACTCCAATCGTTTCGAGATGAACCAGCTGGTCGTTTACGTGGAGCGCCTGCCCGACTCGGTACAGAGGGAGCACGTGGATGTCGGCTACCATCTGACTGCGTTTTACGGCACAGACTACAAATACACCACCGACAAAGGGTATTTCAGCAGCCAGTTACTGGTGCACAACTACCAATACGGCTTCGATCCGGTTCTCGAGTACATCGACATCTATGTTCCCCCAGGTCGGCGAAGGGAATGAACATCCGGGCAGGCCGCTATCATCTCCATACCCGGAATCGAGGCCCAGCTTACGCCCAATAACTACATGTTCAGCCATTCCCTGCTGTACTCGATCGATCCGTTCACCGATACCGGGATTCTCGCCACCGTGAAATTAAGCGATCAGTGGCTGGTGCAGGCAGGCATCACCGGAAGCCACGATGTTGCCCTATGGACCAGCGATGCACAAGCCCTCAGCCACGGCTTGCGTTAGTCACACCACCGCTTCGGTAAATAACAACGTCTATCTTTGTGCCAACGGCATCAACGACGGGAAATACGCCTACAACAACCTGCAGCAATACGATGGCACCTGGTATCACAAGTTCTCCAAAACCTGGCATACGGCGACCGAGGCTTATGTGATGTACCAACGCGACGTGCCCAGCATCACCGGCTCGATTAAGCCCCAGCCCAATACCTACGGAGCCACCTGCCGTCCCGGCCTGGAGACTTGTTTTGCACCCGAGTACGCCGCCGTGAATTACATTCTGAAGCAGTTGTCCGAGCACGACTTTATTGGTTTCCGCAGCGATCTGCTCAATGACAAGAAGGGCCAGCGCACGGGCGTCAATACCAAGTACACCGAAAACACGCTGATGCTGAGCCATTGGATCGGGACGACGGTGCAGATACGGCCGGAGATTCGCTTCGATCACGCATGGGATCGGAAATCATACGACCAGGAAACCCGAAAGAGCCAGCTTACCGTGGCCTGCGACTTGATCTTCCATTCTGATACATCAGAGCGCGGCCGGTGAAGCCGGCGCATAATCCAGCTTCTTCCCGGCCGCTCGATGAGCCTCTTGGTCAGTAGCGCCGCGACGATCAACAACAGGTACGAGATCCAGGGATCGAAGACGATCAGGCCGCTCTTCTCCAGAAAATGCGAATCGTGCAGCAGCGTCCAGAGATTGAAGTGCAGCAGATACAGGCAATAACTGGCCTCGCCGATGGCGATAAAGGGAAGCAGCCCAAAGAACCGCGCGACCGGATTCTGCCCGGCCAGGCAGAGGATGACGCCCGCGAAGAGGGGCATCAGCAGGCCATCGTGCATCATGACGTACGGCAGACGGTCGCCCACGCAAAGAACCAGGTAGAGCGCCACAAAGGCAAAGAGCCCGGCCGCCAAACGCTTGCGGCTCTCAGGCCGGATCCTCTCATTGAGAAATCCCAGCGCCATGCCGAAGAGGAACGAAGGCAGATGTTGCAGCGGCATGAATTTCAGCGCCCGCATCCAAATCCCAACGGAATAGCGGTCGGGATGGGCGTCGCCATCCGGATTGAAGTGCATGTAGAGCGCCGGAAGCACCAGGCTGGAGAGCCACACCGCAAACAGGATCATCACCATGGTCCGCGCCTGGCGTGGACGACGGCGCGTGATCAGCCACGGGAACAAGAGATAGAAGAACGCCTCGGTGGACATGGTCCACGCAGGCGTATTCCAGAAAGTGGAGAGGGCGGGGTGCCATCCCTGCAGCAGCAGCGGGGTAAGAATCAGTCCCAGGCCGAAGTCCAGCTTGGTGTGCGCCTGCACCTCCTGCATCAGCATGCCTGCCGAGAGCACCAGGCTGAAGGCATACACGGGATAGAGGCGAGAGAAGCGGGCGGTCCAGAAGCTGCGCGCCGTGAGCGTTCCACTTTGGGCGCGATCGGCATAGTTATAGGTAAGGATGAAGCCGGAAAGCAGCAGGAAGAAGCTGACGGAGATGTATCCGCCGTTCACGATAGGGCTGAGCGGTCCAAACGAATGGGGATCGGAAAAATGGAAGAAGACCAGATTGAGGGCGGCAAAACAGCGGATGCCGGTGAGCGCCGGTAACTGCGATCGCCGTGGAGCGGCAAGGCAGCCGGCTTAACCAGCACCGGACCTGCAGGCGCCAGCGGAGCCTGTATTGCCGGGGCCTGCATTGCGGGGGCCGATCGTTCTGGGACCCGAAGTGCTGGGGAGAGCTCCGCGACTGTGCTCAGGGGGGTCAGGCGGTCACCAGGGAACCGACCTTTTCTCCGCTGACCACGCGCAGGATGTTTCCCGGCCGATTCATGTTGAAAATGATCATGGGCAAATTATTGTCCTTGCACAGGCTCACCGCAGTGCTGTCCATAACCTTTAGACCGAGCCGGAGGATTTCCATGTAGGTAATTTGCTCGAATTTAACCGCGTCTTTGGTAATAACAGGATCCGCGTCATAAATCCCTTCCACTTTAGTGGCCTTGAGCAGCACGTCTGCTTTGATTTCCATGGCGCGCAGCGAAGCAGCCGTATCGGTGGAAAAGTACGGGTTGCCCAGACCGGCGGCAAAAATGACGACGCGGCCCTTCTCCAGATGCCGGATAGCGCGTCTGCGGATGTATGGCTCGGCCACCTGGTTCATCTCGATCGCCGACATGACCCGGGTCTGCACCTCGCACTTTTCCAGCGCATCCTGCAAGGCGAGCGAATTGATGACCGTAGCCAGCATCCCCATGTGGTCGGCGGAAACGCGGTCCATCATGCGCGCCTGTTCGGCCACGCCGCGGAAAAAATTGCCCCCGCCCACCACGATGGCGACTTCCACGCCGAGATCCCGGACCGCCAGAATCTCCAGCGAAATTTCATGCAGCCTGGCTACGTCTACACCGAAGCCGCGGTCAGCCGCAAGTGCTTCTCCCGACAGTTTGAGCAGGACTCTCTTGTACATTCAAGCAAAGTATCGCACATCCAGACCGGCCGCCCTCCCTCGGGAGAGGCGCCGATTTGCCATCCATTTCGATACCAATCCGAACGCTGGCAATTACGTTACCAAAGGGGTGGGAGTCCGGGAAAAACAGCAGGTCCCTCCACTACGCTGCGCTCCGGTCGGGACTGACAATTCTGTTGGAGGAACCATCTCCTGTGCTCCCAATGAATTGGTTACCAATACCGTTGATGGACCTGAATAAGCCCACAGGACTAGCAGGTCCCTCCACTACGCTACGGTCGGGCACTGACAATTCATTGGGAGCACTGGAGAAGGTTCCTCACAACAGAATTGTCATCCCGACCGGAGCGTAGCGTAGTGGAGGGACCTGCTGCTCCTTTCGGATGCCAAAGGTGACAGTCGGGCAAGAAAAAAGGGCCGGGAATCTCCCGGCCCTTCGTCTTAACTCTCTGTTAAGTTATTCCGCGGCGTTGGGCTTGATCTGGGCCACGGTCCAGACCGGATCGCCAACCTTGAAGCGAGCGAAGCGGCGCACGCTCAGGTTCTCACCCAGCTTGCCGATCTTCTGCGCGATCAAGTCCTTGATGGCGAAGGACTGATCCTTGATGAAGGGCTGCTCGAGCAGGCAAACTTCTTCGTAGAACTTGCTCATTTTGCCTTCCACGATCTGCTCGATCACCTTCGCCGGCTTGCCCGTGGCCGCGGCCTGCGCCCGGTAGATATCCTTCTCCCGCTCCAGATCTTCGCTGGTCACGTCCTCGCGGCGGATATACCGAGGGTCGGTGGCCGCGATGTGCATGGAGATATCCTTGAGCAGCTCCTGGAAATCTTCCGTCCGGGCGACGAAATCGCTCTCGCAGTTGATCTCAATCAGCACGCCGATCTTGCCCCCGGCATGAATATAGGTGCCCACAGCGCCTTCGGAGGTGCTGCGCGACGCCTTCTTGGCTGCAGACGCCATGCCCTTCTTGCGCAGAACCACAACCGCCTGCTCCAGATCGCCCTTGGCTTCCTGAAGTGCGTTGCGGCAGTCCATCATCGGCGCGCCAGTCTTCTCGCGAAGCTCCTTCACCTGGGCGGCAGAGATATTTTCAGTCACACTTGACATCCTCTTGCAATTCCTTTGCTGGCCTGTTAACAGGCCCTGAATGTGTATGGGTTACAGCGTATGCTCGGCGACTTCCGGCTCGTCGATCGCGGCGATCACCCCGGGGGCCTTGCGGATGCCTCCCCCGAGCACAGCATCCAGATCGACCACTTCGCCATCGCCTGATGGCTCGTCAGCGCCGGCTTCCAGACCGGCAACCTCCACCGGAGCAGCCTCGAGCTGTTCATCGGCCGTCACCCCGGCATCGGCGGCACGCTTGTCGCCAGCCATCTGCACGCCTTCCACTACGGAGTCGGAGATCTTGGAGGTAAACAGGCGAATCGCGCGCAGCGCGTCATCATTGCCCGGGATCACGTAGTCGACCACGGTGGGATCGCAGTTGGTATCAACCACGGCGACCACCGGAATACCCAGCTTGCGGGCTTCCTTCACGGCGATAGCCTCGTTGTTCGAATCGACCACGAAGAGAGCGTCGGGCAAACGGCGCATGTTCTTGATGCCCGCCAGGTTCGCCTGCAGATGCTTGCGTTCCCGCTCCAGCCGGATGACTTCTTTCTTGGTCAGCAGCTCATAGCGGCCATCGGTGGCCATCTCATCCAGTTCCTGAAGGCGCTTAACGGATTTTTGTACGGTGATCCAGTTGGTCAGCAGTCCACCCAGCCAGCGCTGGTTGATGTAGAACATGCCGCAGCGGTTTGCCTCTTCGGCGATCGCGTCCTGGGCCTGCCGCTTGGTGCCGACAAACAGGATAACCTTGCCCTGCCCGGTCAGATCGGTGACAAACTTGCTGGCTTCCTTGAACATCTTCAAGGTCTTTTGCAGGTCAATGATGTAGATCCCATTCCGCTCACCGAAGATATATTCCTTCATCCGCGGATTCCAACGCTTGGTCTGATGCCCGAAGTGGACTCCCGCTTCGAGCAACTCCTTCATCGTGATAGTGGCCAAACTACCTCCTCTGTGAATTGCATTCCGGCATGGCCGGAATTGATTTCCCTCGCCCGCTCCCAATCGGGCGGGGAAGATTTTTTACTCCAACTGCAATGACTACTAGCGCTTGCTGAACTGGAACCGCTTGCGGGCACCCTTCTGTCCGTACTTCTTGCGCTCTTTGATACGCGCGTCGCGGGACAGCAGACCGTCGGCCTTCAAAGTCTTGCGCAGCTCGATATTGAACTCCAGCAGCGCGCGGGCAATACCCATCTTCACTGCATCGGCCTGGGCGCTGACTCCCCCACCCTTGACCGTGGCCAGAACATCGAAGTTGGCGGAAAGCTCGGCTAACTCCAGCGGCCGCTTGGCCGAAACCCGCTGCTGATGGGTGACGAAATAAGTCTCGAAAGGTTTCTGATTGACGACAAAGTTGCCGCCGCCGGGGCGCAAAAATACCCGCGCCACGCTGGCCTTGCGACGCCCTGTTCCGTAGTACTGAACCAAATCTGCCATGAGCCATCCTGTTCTTTGTTTGTGCTTGCTTAGCGGGCCGTCAACTCCAACACTTCAGGCTGCTGCGCCTGGTGGGGATGCTTATCGCCGCGGTAGACCTTGAGCTTGGTCGCCATCTGGCGGCCCATCTTGCTCTTGGGCAGCATGCCCTTGATCGCGTCTTCGACGATCTTTTCCGGCCGGCGCGCCAGCAGGCGCACAAAAGACTCTTCCCGCAACCCACCGGGGAACCCGGTATAGCGGCGATAGACCTTCTGCTGGCTCTTGAGGCCGGTCAGCACGATCTTCTCCGCGTTGACCACGATCACGTGATCGCCCATGTCGATAAAGGGGGTGTATTTGGGGTTTTTCTTGCCGCTCAGGGTGCTGGCCGCCTCGGTCGCCAGACGCCCCAGCGTCTTGCCGCTGGCGTCCACCACGAACCATTTGCGGGTGATATCGTGCGAGCTCGGAAAATACGTAGACATCGTTACCAGTTCTCCCAGGGAACCTTCGTTGGGACACGCACTGCACACCGCAAAAACCTCGCGGCCGGCAAAATGCTTTCCCGCAAACGAAAGGTTCAAAATCGCTTGAGTGGCGAAGAATTGATTTAGAGCGATTTCAAACGCTCGAAGCGCTTCTTCGGGTTCGCTTTCCTGGCAGGCTACCCGGGCTCGCTCAATCTTCAGATCGGTTTCCCGTGAAGCGGCTTCCCGGACTTCACTTCTTCGGATCAGACAACGACTACAGAGGGCCGAACGCGGCGCTGCGCAAGAAGATCAGACTAACGCAATTGGGCAAGAGAGTCAACGGGGGGAGGTTACTACTAGCGCACAAAAGAGGCATTTCCACTTCATTCCAAACGACATACGCTCTCCTTGGAATATAGCGGAGGTCTCCCTCATGACACAACGTGCCTCTGAATCTCTGGTAGCTGCGCTCATTCGCGTCGGGTTGTTGCTGGCCCTGGCCATCATGCTGATGGCCGAGAACGCCCAGGCCCAACCGACGTCCCATCATTCCCAGACTGGCAATTCCACGATCTTGCAGCTACGCAATCACGCTGCGGGCACTCGAACCAACCGGAAGTAGCGCGTACCCCGCCGGCAAGTTGGAGCAAGGAGACCTATGAAGTTTGAAAAGCAGCTTTCGTCCCTGATGACCGCGGCCTTACTCTGCGGTACTTTTACCACCCTCTCGAGCGGGCAGCAGACAGCGCCCGCCGGCGGGGCGGTGGCAGACTCCATCCGCTTGCGCCTGCAACCGATGCCGCCTTGCTCAAGTCGACGCCTCCGCTCACCGAGGATGCCTTGCGTGCGCGCTACGTCGGCAAGCTGATCTTTCTCCGCGGCTCCTATCTCGGCGACGACCTGCAATTTGACATGGATGGCAAGGTGAACGGTTCGCCGACCGCCGCCTCCTTCACCCTTTCCGCCTTCGAGGTCCGGAAAGTGAAGCTTTCCAAACACAAGCTGGATATTGAGGCCGATCGCTACGGATTGCACTTTTTCGGCGCGCTGCCCTACGAGGACGACACCCAGTCCTTTGACAAGGTGAAGATCTCCAAGAAGCCGGTACATATCTCCATCGAGCGCGAAGTCATCGTCATCCCCAAGGTGAAGAAGGAAAAGAAGAAGAATGAGCCTACGCCACAAGGAGGTGGCAGCAGCGCAGACGCTGAAGACCAGGGATGCGCGGCAGCGGACGTCCCGGATGCACCGAAACCGGTCACCCCCAGCCGCCACCACGGAAACCTACAAAGCCTTGGCAGCCGTTTCTCCGGAGCATAGCGCCATGGTCATGAATAAGGCTCTGGACAATGTCTTTGCCAGTGACATCGACCCGCGCATGATGTCTCACCTGCCCGACTACTGGCAGGAATACTTCACCAGCAAGAGCCAGCACCGTCAGTTCATGCCCAGCGACGCCAGCATCAAGGCGATCAGCGATGGCATGACGCCGCCCAAGGTTCTGAACAGCATCGACCCCAGCTCGAATGAATACGCTCAGAAGTACGGAATTGCGGGCATGGAGCTGTTGCGTACCGTGGTCGATGCCACGGGAGTTCCGCGGCAGATGGCGATCGCCCGCCCCATTGGCTTTGGGCTGGACGAAAAGGCAGTGGATGCCATCAAGAATTCGCACTTCACCCCGGCAACGTTGAATGGTCAACCCGTGCCGGTGGTGGTTGATCTGGTCGTCACCTTCCGCATCTACTCCAACCGGACCAAACCAGGTTCGGTGCAAAAGGGATCGAAGGCTACTGTTCTGGCTGCTTCTGTGGCCGATACAGGAGGGATGCTACTCTGAGTCGGTGAGCCAGCGTTTTCTTAACCTGATCCGCAGCGGCGCAACGGCAGAAGTCGCCGCCGCCGCGGAAGAAGATCCATCGCTGATTGCATGCAGAGACGCCCAGGGCGTCTCTGCTTTTTTGTGGAGCATTTATCACCAGCAGCCGTTGATCAGGGATTTCCTGCTCGCCCACCTGCCCGGCCTGGATATTTTCGAGGCCTCCGCCCTGGGCGATTGCAGCCGCATCGAACCGTTGCTGCGGCAGGATCCAATGCTGGTTCATCAGAGCCTCGGCCGATGGGTGGGCGCCTCTGCACCTGGCGGCCGCGTTTGGCGGTCCCCAGGCGACGGCTCTGCTGCTGGCCCACGGGGCGCACGTGCACCGCTTTTCGCGCAACCCCCTGCACAATCAGCCACTGCATGCCTGTATTGCGTTGAGCCGGGATGCCGAGACCGTCCGCATCCTCATTGCCCAGGGAGCGGACGTCAACATGGAGCAGGCCGGAGGCTATACCCCCCTGCACCAGGCAGCAGCTGCCGGGCTGGAGGAGCTGACGCGAATACTGCTCGATGCGGGAGCGAACCCGGCGAGCCTTTGCCACCAGGGCAAGACACCAGCCGACTACGCACGTGAACGCAACCATGACGCCGTGGTGCAGCAGCTTTCAGCTGCGCGCGTTTAGCGAAAAAGACAGCTAGGGATCTCTCCCTGCCACAGATCAATGGGTGCCCCATATCCCCGATTTCCTGTGAAGCGAAGAAACAGCAGGTGTCGGCCCCGGGTTCTACTCGTAGGCCAATGCCTCGATCGGATCTTTGCTGGCGGCTTTCAGAGCAGGGTAAGCTTGCGCCCACCAGCGCCCCGCAAAACGCAATCACTGTGGCCTTGATAATCCAATCAGGAGTGACGGGAAAAAGAAGGGTGGGAAAGCGGTTGTCCATCACCGCCTTCAAGAAACGTAATCCCAATCCCAAGAGCGATGCCAACAATGGCAAGAAACGCCGTTTCCCGCAAAACAAGATTGACGACGTAGACCTTGGAGGCGCCCAACGACTTTAGAATGCCGATCTCGCGGGTTCGCTCCAGAACCGCCGTGTACATGGCCTGAAAGATAACAATGAAGCCGACAACGACAGCGATCCCGATGACCACGCGCAGAGCATCATTGAAGGCGGGCAAGTGCTCCGGGGTCATTTGGGAGAGCGATTCCGCCAGCGTCTGCACCTGGTAATCAGACAGCCCGGGCCGGGCGTGGATCTCCTGCACGATGAGCTTCGTTCTTAGGGTCATCGCTTTTCACGAAGATGAGCGAGGCATTGTTCTCCGAGCCGATCAGCCCACCCAGGGTGCGGATGGGTAGATACTTGCGCCCACCCTTACCGTGCTCGACGATGCCGCAAATGCGAAACTTGTGGTTGAGCAGCGTGATCGTATCGCCCACAACGTAGTGCTGGCCGGACCGGGCAAAGATATCGTCGACCAGGACGTCGTCAGGCCCCTGGAACGGACCCCCGGAAAGGAAGACAAAGGGTCGCAACGCGTTGTAGCTCGCATAGTCGATGCCCCAGATCGTTTCCACCGCGGCGGCCACGGAGAGTTGCTGAATTGCCGGCGAGGCCACAACCACGTGCGGGAGCTGGCGCAAAACGTCGGCTACCTTAGCCGGGATGGGCGCGCCACTTACCCCGGTCAGAAAGGTCGCATTGGGCGGGCGGACGATCAGGTCCGCGCCAATGCCGCTGGTGCTCCGGCGTGAACCTTCGATCTGGCCCACCATGATGCCCACGATCGACAGGATCATGGCCACCTCGATGGCCACCGCGAGGATGCTGATGGACGACCGCAGGGGCCGGTGCAGCAGGTTGCCGATGACTAACCTATTCATGCTATTCGCCTGACTGAGCCGAGTGTAGCAAAATTAGTTGCAATGGCTTGGGTCCGGGCTCGACGGCGCGACGGCCAGCTTTTTCAGTAACTTAAAAGATGCTGTAGCCGGCACAAACAAAATGGCTACATGATTAGCTTTTGACCTGGCAACACGGCGGTTTTATGGTTGAGAATGTCGGCATAGGTCCAGCCGATGGGTGCAATGTATGGGGAATTTCGGCGACACATTGCGGCAGGAGCGGGAGTTCCGCGGGATCACGCTGGACGCCATAACCCGGGTCACTAAGATCAGCAACCGTCACCTGGTAGCCCTGGAACAGGAGCACTTCGATGTTCTCCCGGGCGGGGTGTTCAACAAGAGCATGGTGCGGGAGTATGCCCGGGTCGTAGGGCTGGATCAGGAGGAATGGGTCGGACGCTACCTCTCCGCGCACCGCTCGGCCGGCGCCGTAAGCGATGAAGACGGCTGGATGCGTTTTGCCGAAAATGCCAGCAAAGCGCGCGGCGAATCCGGACGGGGGAACCGACCCGACCAGCGGCTGCGCTGGACGGGGATCGGGATACTCCTGCTGCTGGTGGCCGGCCTCAGTTGGTTCGTATGGAGTTACGTCCATAGGAAGATCTCTCTCGGTACCCCTCCCCATGTGACCCAAACCACGGCAGCAGTTACCTTCAGCGCACGCGGTAACCTCCCTTCGATGGCGGGAGGGGACAAGAGATTTTGCCTGGTTGATCCCCCTCTGATACGGTCTTAACAGGGCCCACAGATCGGTAGCGCCGTGAATGCCGCCCGGCGATCTAGAAAACAGGAGGAAGTTGCTTTGCCACAACACGATAGATTTTTGTTTACATCCGAGTCGGTGACCGAAGGGCATCCCGATAAAATCGCCGACCAGATCTCCGATGCGATCCTCGATGCCTGCCTGGCGCAGGATCCCTTCAGCCGGGTAGCCTGCGAAACGCTCACCGCCACTGGCCTGGTGGTCATCGCCGGCGAGATCACGACCAAAGCCTACGTCGACTTCCAGTCCCTGGTGCGGGGCGTGGTGGCGTCGATCGGCTACGATAACGCGCTCTACGGCTTCGACTCCAATACCTGTGCGGTCATCTCCAGCATCAATAAGCAGTCCGGCGACATCGCCATGGGCGTGGACACCGGCGGGCGCGGCGATCAGGGCATGATGTTCGGCTACGCCACCAACGAGAACGAAGAGCTGATGCCGACTCCGATCTCGCTGGCCCACAAGCTCAGCCAGAAGCTGACCGAGGTGCGCAAGAGCGGGCTGCTTTCCTACCTGCGGCCCGATGGCAAGAGCCAGGTAACGGTGGAATACGACAAGGATATGAACCCGGTCCGGGTCGACGCCGTGGTGATCTCCACCCAGCATTCGGAGAACATCTCTACCGAGGAGCTGCGCGCCGACATCCTGAAGCACGTGATTCAGGCCACCTTGCCCTCCAAACTGCTCGATGCCGACACCAAGTACCACATCAATCCGACCGGCCGTTTCGTGATCGGCGGTCCGATGGGCGATACCGGTCTGACCGGGCGGAAAATCATCGTCGACACCTACGGCGGTATGGGACGCCACGGCGGCGGCGCATTCAGCGGCAAGGATCCGACAAAGGTGGACCGGTCGGCGGCTTACATGGCCCGCTACATTGCCAAGAACATCGTGGCGGCCGGCTTGGCAAAGCGTTGCGAAGTGCAGTTGGCTTACGCCATCGGCGTCGCTGAGCCGGTCAGCGTGCTGGTGGAAACCTTTGGCACCGGGACGGTGGACTCGGCGACCCTGCAGAAGCTGGTCCGCGCCAACTTCAAGCTGACACCGAAGGGCATTATCGAGAGCCTCGACCTGCGCCGTCCGATCTATCGCAAGACGGCGGCTTACGGCCACTTCGGCCGTGCCGATGCGGACTTCACCTGGGAAGCAACCGACAAAGCGCAAGCGCTGCGCGAGGCGGCTGGTCTCAAGGGAAAGCCGGAGCTGGCGCCAGCGGTGAAATAGAAATAATTCACCGGCAAGATACGGATAGCGTCGCCTCTGCTTTGGGTTGATGATTCTGGCATGTCAAGCATCCAACAGCCCGATCTCAATCCAACGCAGGCGTGGCGGCAAGTTCTGGCGCGGGATGCGAGCGCCGATTTTGTCTATGCCGTAGCCAGCACCGGAATCTTCTGCCGCCCTTCCTGCCCCAGCCGGCGGCCTGCTCCTGCCAATGTGCGTTTCTTTCCTGACGCAGCCGGAGCACTGGCTGCCGGGTTACCGCGCGTGCAAGCGGTGTGCTCCCCTCGGCGAGGTGCGCGAGGCAGCAACGGTGGCGCGGCTTTGCCGCTATCTTGCCGCCCATCGCGACCGGGCGGTGACCCTGGCCGACCTGGCCCGGATCGCTAAGAGCAGCCCCTTCACCGTCCAGCGAAAGTTCACCCGGGTTTTGGGCGTAAGCCCGCGTGAGTACCAGGCGCAACTGCGGGCGAGCCAGGTCCGGCGCAGCCTCTCCGAGCCTGGAGCCAGCGTAACGGACGCGATCTACCAGGCGGGGTACTGATCCTCCAGCCGCTTTTATGAGCAGGCGGCGGGAAATCTAGGCATGAGCCCTACCCGGTTTCGGGAGCGGGGTTTGCACGAGACCATCCGCTTTGCGACCGCGCCCTGCGAGCTGGGACTGCTGTTGGTGGCGGCGACCGAACGCGGGGTGTGCAGTGTGATGTTGGGCGACGAGCCAGCCGCGCTCGAGCGATTGCTGCGGCAGCAGTTTCGCGCCGCAAACATCGTTCCGGATGCCACCGGGATGCGCGGAGCAGGTGGGGGCCATTCTCGCCGCGATGACGCGATCATCCGGCGGCCGGGGACATTCCGCTGGATGTGCGGGCAACCGCATTCCAGGCGCGGGTCTGGCAGGCTTTGCGGCAGATCCCCCGCGGCGAGACGCGCAGCTATGCGGAATTGGCAAGGCTATCGGTCAACCGACTGCGGTGCGGGCCGTGGCCCGGGCTTGCGCCACCAACCCGGTCGCCATAGCCGTTCCATGCCACCGCGTGATCGGCAGCGACGGCTCGCTGACCGGCTACCGTTGGGGCGTGGAGCGGAAGAAGAAGCTGTTGGGAATGGAGAGCAGCCGGGGAAAGTGTGCGCCTTAAGCCCCCAACTGCTGCTAAATGGTGCAATTGCTCACTTGATAATGCGATTGCTGATCTTAAGGAAGCGGCAGGGCTCGTCCATCGTTTTCGGCCCAGTACGCTCAGGCAACGTGAGCACCCGTCCAATTCCATTCGACTTTTCGAGCCTTGTTACCGGTCGCCAGCACGGTCTGGAAAAACGGCGCTTCGGTTTCCTTGTGCACAACCGCGGTGTGCACGTTTCCGAAGCCGGCCTTGCCCAGCAGCAGCTCCAGTTCCACTTCGCTGAAACCCAGCCAGACGTCGGCGTATAACTCCCTCGCCTCGGCAAAGCGGTGTTGCACCAGATCCAGAATCGCGATGCGTCCGCCGGGCTTCAGAATGCGCCACGCCTCCGCGATCGCGCGCTCCGGATGCAGCGCGTGGTGCAGAGACTGGCTGAAAAGCGCCAGGTCCACCGAGCCATCTGCAATGGGCACCGCTTCCAGGTCTCCCTTGCGATACTCCAGTGCCGGGACGCCCTGCTTCCGCGCCAATGCGCTCCCCAACTCGACCATCCGGTCTGAGTTGTCGACCGCGATCACTTGTTGCGCGCGCTGGGCCAGCAACAGCGAAAAGGCTCCTTCGCCCGCGCCCAGATCGGCGATCACCATGGGCGGCAGCAGCAGTAATAAAGCCTCAGCAATACTCTTCCAGGAGCGTCCCGGAACATACTCCCGCCCCAGCCGCCCCGCCATGTCATCGAAAAACGCTCGCGTCTTGTCCTGCCGCTTGCGTAGCACCAGCTCCAGGGCAGCCTGATCGTGCTCGGCTTCCGGCAGCTCCTGAGGAGCCTGCTGCAACACCGCCAGCAAGCTGGACAACACTTCCCCACCAGCCTTCGAGCGGTACCAGATGTTCTTGCCTGCGCGCCGGTCTTCCACCATGCCCGCATGCTTCAACTGCGCCAGGTGAGTCGAGATGGAGCTCTGCCCCATGCCCAGGATCTCCTGCAGCTCGGCTACAGAGAGCTCCTCTCGTGACAAAAGTAACAACATGCGCAGGCGATTCGGATCGCCCAGCACCCGCAGAGATTTTACGATTGACGTCATGGCCATTGCTGACTATTGTATCAATATATTCTGATGTATCGATATGAGGCTATGAAGACATGTCACCAGCAACGATCGACCGCACTGCCGCCGTTCCCGCTTACAAGGTGGCTGACCTTTCCCTGGCCGACTGGGGCCGCAAAGAAATCTCGATTGCCGAGCACGAGATGCCCGGCCTTATGTCCATCCGCCGCAAGTATGCCGCGGCCAAGCCGCTCGCCGGCGTGCGCATAACCGGCTCCCTGCACATGACCATTCAGACCGCGGTGCTGATCGAGACCCTGGTCGAACTGGGCGCCGAGGTGCGCTGGGCAAGCTGCAACATCTTTTCCACCCAGGACCATGCCGCGGCGGCAATCGCGGCAGCCGGAGTTCCGGTGTTCGCCTGGAAGGGCGAGTCGCTCGAAGACTACTGGTGGTGCACTGCGCAGGCTCTCGATCACGGAGAGGGCAAGGGGCCGCAGCTGGTAGTCGACGATGGCGGCGACGTGACCCTGCTGATCCACAAAGGCTATGAACTGGAAGAAGGCGACGGTTGGGTCAACACCCCGTCTTCGAACCATGAAGAGCAGGTGATCAAGGATCTGCTGAAGAAGATGCACGCCGAAGATCCCAAGCACTGGCACGAGGTTGCCAAGCACTGGCGCGGCGTTTCGGAAGAGACCACGACCGGCGTCCACCGCCTGTACAAGATGAAGGAACAGGGCAAGCTGCTGGTCCCGGCGATCAACGTCAACGATTCCGTCACCAAGTCGAAGTTCGACAATCTTTATGGCTGCCGTGAATCGCTGGCGGACGGCATCAAGCGGGCGACCGACGTTATGGTGGCGGGCAAGGTAGCCGTGATCTGCGGCTACGGCGATGTAGGCAAGGGTTCGGCCCACTCTCTGCGTGGAATGGGTGCGCGGGTGGTGGTCACCGAGATCGACCCCATCAACGCCCTGCAGGCGGCGATGGAAGGCTTTGAAGTCACCACGGTCGAAGACACCCTGGGCCGCGGCGATATCTACGTAACCTGCACCGGCAATGTGGACGTGCTGACGCTGGAGCACATGTCGCAGATGAAGGACCAGGCCATCGTTTGCAACATCGGCCACTTCGATAACGAAATCCAGATCGATCGCCTGAACAATGCGCCCGGGGTGGAGAAGGTCAACGTCAAGCCCCAGGTGGACCAGTACAACTTCCCCGCAGCCAAGGGGAAACCGGCACACACCATCTACGTTCTGGCCGAAGGCCGCCTGGTCAATCTGGGTTGCGCCACCGGACATCCCAGCTTTGTGATGAGCAACAGCTTCGCCAACCAGACGCTGGCTCAGCTCGACCTGTGGAAGAACAAGGACACCTACAAAGTTGATGTTTACACCCTCCCCAAGCACCTCGACGAGGAAGTAGCGCGCCTGCACCTGGAGAAGATCGGCGTGAAGCTGACCACGTTGAGCCCGGCGCAAGCCGAACTACCTGGGCGTGGCGCCGGAAGGCCCCTACAAGCCCGAAACCTACCGCTACTAAAACAACTGAAGTACAATCAAAGGGCCCCGGTCAAACTGGCTGGGGCCCTTCTCTTTGCCCGGGTATCTCTTTCGCTGACGTGAAACGTCTTATGAGCATGAAACAGAAAGTCCCCATCCTCGCCTGCCTGCTGATTGCTCAGCTCACCGTATGCTCGCGCAGGCGCCCGCAGCACCAGCCGCCACCCATCCGCCGGTGGAAGTGATTCAAGTCTACCACCCCGGATGCCTCGGTGCTCAAGGCGCGCAAGGGCTCCTATTCCTTCAAAATCGAGAGCGGAGACTGGACCGACACCGGCGTCCCGGTCGCCCCGGGCGACCACCTTAACTTCACCGCCACCGGCAATCTGACCCTGGCCGACGGACGATCCGCTCCGCCCGACGGCCTTACCCGGGGATGGAAAGACCTGATCCGCGTTTATCCGCTTAACTCGGCCAACAGCGGCGCCCTGATCGGCCGTATCGGGAATGAAGCTGCGGCGGTTCCCTTCCTCATCGGCGCCAGCAAAGATATGGATGTCTCCGCCACCGGCCATCTCTACCTGCGCCTGAACCTCACCTCCGATCTCTCCGGAACCGGAAGCATCGCGGTGAAGATGAAGCTGACAAACGAGCCGACGCAGAAGACCGTCTCCGCGCCGGACCTGGCTCATCTTCTGTCACCGCAACTGTTCGCCGACATTCCCCGCCGGGTCGGGGATCTGCAAGGCAATCCGGGCGACATGGTGAACTATGCTCTGATCGGCACCGAGGACCAGGTGACCAAGGCATTTGCTGCCGCCGGCTGGGTACAGGTGGACAAGACCACCCAGGACGCGGTCGTCCATGGCTTGATCTCGACCCTTTCCCACGCGGCCTACACCGAGATGCCGATGAGCACACTCTACCTGTTCGGCAGGTCGCAGGATCTATCGTTTGCCCGTGCCGACCCGCTCGCGGTGGCCGCGATCCGCCATCATCTGCGGGTGTGGAAGACCACGGAGACAGTGGGCGGCGAGCCGTTTTGGGTGGGATCCGCGACTCACGATAATGGCTTTGAGAAAGACCAGCGCAATGGCGGAATCACCCATCACATCGATGCCAATGTCGACCAGGAGCGCGACTTTCTGGAGCAGAGCTTCGCCGGAGCCGGGGTTGTGGCCGGCGCAGCTTATGTGATGCCCGCCAACCCGCTGACGACAGCAAAGACCGCGACCGGGGGCAGCTTTCAATCCGATGGCCGGATCGTGGTCATGGATTTGAAGTGAAAACTACCGCGGGGCAGTGGGAGGGACTGAGACAGGCGGCGGAGGAACATGCGGCTGTAGCTTCGCCATCTTGTCCTTGAAAATCTTGCGCGCGATATCCGGCCAGAATTCATTGAAGACGACCGCCAAATGCCCCGTACGCGGTGACGGTGAAGCCACGCTCGAAGGTCAAGCCTGCGCCGCGATCCGAAGCCGGATAGTACAGGTTCGAGATTCCGCCGGCGGCCAGGTTCCCCAATATATTGGAGTAGTTCGGACCCATGGCTTCCGTTATCGTTCTTGCACCAGACGGTGGTCGAAAGAGCATAGAAAAAGCGCGACGAAAAGCTTCCTTGTCCTCGCCGGAAGTATCGCGGGTCCTGCTTTAACAAAATGGGAAAGATCGCGTTTCCCAGCATGGTGCCATCGAAATTATCCGCGTAAGAGGCCCCAAACCGCTTTGCGTACCCCTGCGCTCCCTGCCCATATCCGGGAAAATCGTTTTCCGCCTGGCTGAGGCCAGCATCGAATCCGGCGATGACAAAGGCAACCGGATCCGTGGCGGTGCGCCAGGCAAGATGCAGCTTCTGCTTGCGCGACAGCGGAGCTGCATCCTGGTTGTAAGAGACATTGAAGTTGGGCACGACGCCGACGATGCGTTGCTGCTCCTGCTGCTTGAGCTCCTGTTCGGCCTTTTGTTGCGGCGTTAGCGGCGGCGTTTCTGTTTGCAGCCCTGCGACGGGTACAGGTGCGTCGGGCACCGAGGTTGAGGGAGGAGCGGAGGCGGGAAGTTGGGGTGCTGGTGTTTGTGCCTGGGCAACGCCCGCCAAACAAAGCGCCAAAAGCGATGCGGGCAGCCCCAAAGACGAACGGAAAAGTATCACGCTTGTCCTTGTCGCAGGAATGGGTTCCATCGCTTGTCCTCTCGCCAGGTTTTCTCACCGCTACCGCGTTTGCGGAGCGCACGACTCCACTGATTGGCGTTCGCCCTCATGGCAATCTTTCTGGCAAACAATTCCTAATGGGATCGCTTAGCTACAAGTTTACCGTGAACCCGGCCGCTTTCTGTCCTACCGCCGCCGCAAAAGGCGGTCGCTGTCTATGAAACATAAAGGCAAATCCAAAGGCCCCTCCTGGTTCGTACAACTATAGGTGGCACTTCAGAAATCGCTGACCAACGACCGCAACGATCAGGCCGAGGCGCCAATGGTGGTATGCAGAGATTGCAAGTCACCATCGCGGGTCGAGGCCTTGATCCCCGTGGACGCCCTGCACGTGCAGTGCCCCCTTTGCCTTTACGTCTTCTTTACAGACCTGCCGATCACAAAGACGCATTAAATCGGGTTCAGGATTACTCCGTCTTCACCAAGAGGTTCTTTTTGAAACAAAAATCGCGAATCGGCTAGGCGGGTTCGTCTTTTTCTCGGCTTTCTGGTGCGGACAGGGTGGGCGATTTCCGCTGCTTGGCGATTGCATCCAGCACGCCGTTAAGGAAATTCAGCGACTCCGGGGCGGAGTAGCGACGGGCAATCTCGAGCGACTCGTTGATCACCACCGGTACCGGGGTGTCAGGGAAGCCCAGCAATTCGGCGATGGCCGTCCGCAGCACGTTGCGGTCGACGGCGGGCATCCGGCTCAGGCGCCAGTTCGCCGAATGAGACTGGATCAGTTCATCGATCTCTTCATTGCGGGCGGTGGCTACGCGGAAAATATCCTCGGAAAAGCCGCGCGTCTCGGCATCCACTTCGTCGCGGGACTCCCAGAAAGTTTTGCGCACCTGGTCGGGAGTGTGCTTGCCTACATCCGCCTGGAACAGCATTTGCATGGCCAGTTCGCGTGACTTGCGCCGCTTACCGGTAGCGCTCATGGGGTCTGCACATGATTCTGCCCTTTGGCCTGGTGGCCATCTTGCGGTCGAGCGAGACCATCTCGATGGCGGCGATCGCAGCCTCGAATCCCTTATTGCCGGCCTTGATGCCGGCGCGGTTCAGCGCCTGCTCCAGGGTCTCGCAGGTCAACACCCCGAAGGCATGAGGGATGCCTGTCTCCTGCTGCGATTGGCCGATGCCCCGCGACACCTCGTTGTAGATGGCCTCGTAGTGCGCAGTTTCACCGCGCAGCAGCACGCCCAGGGTGATCACGGCGTCCACCTGGCCACCCACCGCAGCCTTGCGCGCAGCCAACGGGATTTCCCAGGCTCCCGGCACCCGGATCACCTGCACATCGCGCCGGGCCGCGCCGCTGCGGTAGAGGCCGTCGAGCGCTCCCTGCAACAGGCGGTCGGTAATCACCGCGTTCCAGCGCGACACCACGATGGCAAAGCGCATGCCGTGCGCGCTCAGGTCGCCTTCCACGGCCACGGGTCTTGCCCTTATGGGGATCGTCCCACTCCCAAAAGGCGATGGAGTGGCCGGGCGCCGGTTCCACGATAAACAGGCGGGTCTTCCAGTGCGGTTTCGTTCACGGCGCTCAGCCGGTGCGCGGCTTCCTGCTCGCCCCAGTTGCGGATCATCCAATCGCGGGCCACGGCCTGAACCGCCTCGAGCCCGGTCACTTCCACCATGATCTCCGCAGGGAACGGCGCGATGCCGTCGGCAAACTCCAGATTCCCCAGCGGCGCAAGGAAGGAGACGCCCCGGCTTAGCTCCTCTTCCCATCCCCGGCCAGCCTCAAATCCCAGCGCGGAGAAGAAGCTGGCCAGCTTGGCATACGCCTCGGGCGTGCCGGCCGGCCGCACGATCGTGATTCCCTTAATCATCCTCTCTGACTGTACCACCGGGGCTTTGGGGAGCATTTGACGGAATGGCCGCGTCAAGTTGAGCTTCCTCGCTGACAGCCGTGGCAAATTGCTCTAGTGTAGTGCAGCCACTCATAGCATCGTGTGTGTCATGTGGCGCGATCCGTTAAGAATCTTGCGCCTACTCCGAATCCCGCGGTGCCCCACATCCCACGGGATATGGGGCACCCAAGTTCGTCACTACACTAGACTCACAGCTTCGCCCACGGAGTGGATCAACCATGGTTTTGGAAAACATTCGCTGCGAAAAGCGGCCGCCGCTTGCGGTGGTCACCGATTGACCGGCCCAAGGTACTCAATGCGCTGAACCTGCTCAGCATGACGGAGCTGGAGCAGGTTTTTCTTGACATTCAGCAGAACGACGCCGTCCGCGCCGTCCTGCTTACGGGAGCGGGAGAGAAGGCCTTCGTTGCCGGCGCCGACATCCGGGAGCTGGCTTCTCTTTCCGCCCTCGAAGGGGAGCAGGTCGCAACCCGCGGACAGCGCATTTTCCACCTGATCGAAAACTGCGGCAAGCCGGTGATCGCCTGCATCAACGGCTTCGCCCTCGGCGGCGGCTGCGAACTGGCGCTCGCCTGCACCCTGCGGATTGCCAGCTCGAACGCCCGCCTCGGCCAGCCCGAGGTCAAGATCGGCATTATCCCTGGCTATGGCGGAACCCAGCGCCTGCCGCGCCTGATCGGCAAGGGCGCTGCGCTCAAGATGATTCTTACCGGCGAGGCCATCAGCGCCGCCGAGGCCTTGCGCCTGGGCCTGGTGGATGAAGTGGTGGAACCGGATCAACTGCTGCCGCGCGCGGAGCAGATTGCCCAGACCATTGCCGGGATGGCGCCGCTGGCCGTGCGCGACTCCATCCGCGCGGTGAACTCCGGCTACGATCTGCCCCTCGCCAGCGGTCTGGAGCTGGAGGCTTCGCTTTTCGGCCTGGCTTGCTCCACCAGCGACAAGGCGGAAGGTGCGCGGGCTTTTCTGGAGAAGCGCGCCCCGAACTGGAGCGGGAAATGAACCACGGTCACCAACCGGTGCGCGCACACTCCGCGGCAATCCGGTGTTTGCCTTGCTATGCTTGATTTTGTGGCTCCGCCGCAACCCCCGACTTCTTCTTTCCCGATAGGCCGGCAACGGCACTGGAAAGCCTCGGCTATCCAGCTCGCCTTGTTGTGCGCGCTTTTGCCCGGCGCTGCCGGCTGCAGGAACGCGCCCCGAACTTCTGACGCCGTCGCGGGCTGCGGTGCGCCAGGAACGCCAGGCCGAACAGAGCAAGATGGACGCGGCCCGGCAGGAATTGGAGCAGATTCCTCCGCCCTCCAAGAATCGCTATCTCAGCGTGCGCACCAAAGAGGCTTACGCCAATCCGTTTCTGGTGGTCCATCCGCAAACCATCACCCTGACCGTCCTCTTATCGTGACCAGGACCCGAATGCGTTCAACGCCGGAGGTCTGCTGCGCCCGGCGAAAGCCCGCAAGCAGGAGGTCGACGTGCGGCCCGCGGATTTGCCCCAGGCCCTTGCCTCTCTTTCCCCCGACGTCTGGCCCTACGGCCGTGTGGTTGCGATTGAGGAGTCACCCACCGCCCCCAAGACCGAGCGCGTCGCCATCCGCCGCAACGTAGAGGCCACCATCCAGATTCTCAACGACCTGGGGTGGTGGTGGATGAATGGACGGGCTCCAACGGTGCGCTGCTACGCTAGCATCCGCGGCGCAAATGCCAATGGCTTCCACCATCCATCCTGTTAGCTCTGGCCGTCTTCTGCGGCTGCTTTCTGCTGGTTACCGGCGCCGGCTTCTGGGCCGTACGGTGGCGGCGGTCGGACATCGCCGGCCCGGGTCTCGCCGACCTCGATGAGTGGGGGCTGGCCGGGCGCAAGTTCGGCACCCTGGTCACCTGGTTCCTGATCGGCGGAGACCTCTACACGGCCTACACCGTCATTGCCGTTCCCGCTGCCCTGTTCGGCGCCGGCGCGATTGGTTTCTTCGCCATTCCCTACTGCATCATGAGTTATCCCATCATGATGCTGGTGCTGCCCCGTCTGTGGCGCATATGCCACCGAAACGGTTACATAACCCTGGCCGACTATGTCCGTGGCCGCTACCAGAGCCGTTGGCTTTCTGTCGCCGTCGCGGTTACCGGCATTCTGGCTACCATGCCCTACATCGCGCTGCAGTTGATCGGCATGCGCGAGGTCATTGCCGCTCTCGGCGTCCGCGGGGAGTGGCCGCTGATTGCAGCCTTTGTCATTCTCGCGGCCTACACCTACTCGAGCGGCCTGCGCGCGCCGGCGCTGATCGCCATCGTGAAAGACGTGATGCTCTACGTCATGGTGCTGGCGGCGGTGCTCATCGTCCCCGCGCGCCTTGGCGGATATGGCCATGTCTTCTCGGTTGCTTCTTCCACGCTTGCCCTGCACTCGCCCCCGGCTTCGATCATCCTGCGTCCCGCGCAGTACATGAGCTACTCCTCGCTCGCGCTGGGGTCGGCCATGGCGCTGATGCTTTATCCCCACACCATTACCGGCACGCTCAGCGCGGCCAGCGACCGCGTGATTCGCCGCAACGCAGCCCTGATGCCGGCGTACAACCTGCTGCTGGGTTTGATCGCGCTGCTCGGCTACGTGGCGATTGCCGCCGGAATTCATACGGCGAACTCATCCAGTGCGGTGCCGTTGCTGCTGACCACCGTGTTTCCCCCCTGGTTCGCCGGTTTCTGCCTGGCCGCCATTGCCATCGGGGCGCTGGTCCCGGCGGCGATCATGTCCATCGCCACCGCCAATCTCTTCACCCGCAACCTGTATGGCGAGCTTTTTCACCGCTCGTTCTTCTCCACGGCGATGACCGGGGGGCAGGAAGCCGCTACGGCAAAACTGATCTCGCTCGCGATCAAGCTGGGGGCTCTGGCGTTTGTTCTGCTGGTGCGCGCTCAATTCGCGATCGAGCTGCAGCTGCTGGGCGGGGTCTGGATTCTGCAGGTGCTGCCGGCCGTCGTGGGCGGCCTCTTCAGCCGCTTCTTTCATGGCCCGGCGCTGCTCTGCGGATGGCTCGCAGGCATGGCAGCCGGCACGGCCATGGTCGCTTCTCTCGGGCTCAGGACCTCGATCTACCCGCTGCATATTGCCGGACACGTGTATGGTATTTACGCCGCTCTGCCTGCGCTGGCGCTCAATCTAGTGGTCGCGGCAATCGTCTCGCTGCTGCTGAAAATTTCGGGCCGAGTGCCGGCCGAGGATTTTTCTGGCCAGCGGTACAGTCGTGGCCTCACGTGATTACTGGGTGAGCGGAACGACCGGCGTGAAGGAGAGTCAATGAGTACAGATCAGATCGGATTCGTTGGGCTTGGCGCCATGGGAATGGGTATGGCGAAGTCCTTGCGGCGGGCGGGCTACAGCGTCCACGTATTCGACCTTCGCCGCGAAGTTGCGGAGGCGTTTGCCGCAGAGGGCGGCGTGGCCTGCAGCAGCCCGGCGGAGATTGGCCACGGCCTGCGAGGTCGTGATCAGCGTTGTGGTCAACGCGGCGCAAACCGAAGCTGTTTTGTTTGGATGAAGGTGGTGCGGCCGCAGCCATGAAGGCCGGCAGCGTCTTCGTGATGTGCTCTACCGTAGATCCCGGCTGGTCGATCGCGCTCGAGAAACGTCTCGCCGAGAAAGGCATCCTGTATCTCGATGCGCCTATCTCCGGCGGGGCTGCCAAGGCTGCCAAGGGTGAGATCACCATGATGACGTCAGGTCATCCCGATGCGTATGCCAAGGTGGGCGGCGCATTGGACGCCATGGCAGCGAAGGTCTATCGCCTTGGCCCGAGGGCGGGAGATGGCAGCAAGGTAAAGATGATCAACCAGCTGCTGGCGGGAGTTCACATCGCGGTTGCCGCAGAAGCAATGGCCCTGGGCCTGCGCCAGGGGTTAGACCCCGCGGCTCTGTACGATGTGATTACCCATAGCGCCGGCAACAGCTGGATGTTCGAAAACCGGATGGCGCATGTGCTGGCCGCCGATTACACTCCGCTCTCGGCGGTGGACATCTTCGTCAAGGACCTGGGCCTGGTGCTCGACACGGCGCGCGCCAGCAAGTTTCCCTTGCCCCTGGCCAGCACCGCACACCAGATGTTTCTGCAGGCCTCAAGTTCCGGCTTTGGCCGGGAGGACGACTCCGCCGTTATCAAGATATTTCCCGGAATCGATTTGCCGGGCACGCCCTGAGGTAAAGTCGTCACTGTCGATGTTTCAATAGAATCAACTATGCCGCGGCCGGTCGGAAAATTGCGGCGGCCAACTCGAGCTTCAGATTGGCTTCGCAGAAAGCCATGCCGCAGCCACCAAACACACCGTAATCAGGAGCAAGAAAACGATAGGTACGAGGAAGAAGTATTTCAAGCTCAAAATCGTCACGGAGACAAAGCAAAGAGCAAGCGCCCACGCAGTGGGGCGCATGCGCGCCAAAGCCTCTGCCGAAAGACCGCCGAGCTGCCACGCTAATACCGCCGCGAATAGAAGAAACACGGAGACAAAGAATCCTGCCCCCACAAAGAGATCCCAATAAGTCCGGCTAAACCCTTGCACGTCGAAGTGAATTGACCGCATGGAGCTAAGAAGCGTGTCCACTCCCCATGAGGGGTCAGACTGGCGAAAACCAAATGTATGTCCAAGGTCAAAAAGCAGAATGAGACCAGCGGCCATTCGATAAAACACAGACGCCTTCATGTCTTGCCTCCAGAGGTCAGTGGGCTATGTCCCGGGCACGCGATCAGCGTAGCGGTCCCAGTGTTGGGCTAGCTCCTTCACCACCCGGCTGCCGACCAGATAGGCCGATTCCAGCGCCTCCTTGTAAGCGGAAAGTTCGTCGTGGGCCTCGCTGGCGAGGAGCTGCACGGCATCTTTACCCTGGGGCGGCAGTTCGTAGTCGCTTGCCGTCCGCAAATCCATGACCCGGTTGAAATCGACCCGTTTCGCATGGGCGAGCAAGGTGAGCGCCTGGAGATAGCCTGTATCCTCCTCAGCCGAGGTCACAGCAATGCCTTTGCCCCCGGTCCAGTAATCAACCCATTTCTCGCTCCATGCCGCCATCTTGGCGCCGAGCCAGAACCGGTCGGCGGTGATGGTATCACCCCTGAGCACGAAGGGCGGCCTCCGGGCATTCGGATACGCGGGATAGCCTGCGCGCACAGCTTTCAGGGTCGCGTCATCCGGAAGGTGCATGTCCGCAGTCAGGCGGTAGGCCCATCCAGTTAGCCCTTCGTTCAGATGAAACAACTGGTCGGCCCAGTCGGAATGAACCGAGGGTACAGGCTGTTGGTAGGGCCTCGCCCGATCGTAGGGCACGATCCCAGTCGGCCAGTCTGGCGGGATTTCGCGCGCGTCGATCTCATAGCCCAGATCGCCATCGACGGCATAGCTCGCCCAGGCGGCGGAGCCGACCGATCCTCTTGCGGGGTCGATGCCGGCGATACCCGCCAGGATCCAATAAGCCCTGGTGAGATCGAAGCGCGGGTCCATGCCCAGCGCCATGATGGAGGAGGCGGCATGCGACTTGCCCACGCCGGTGACGATGCCGAGAACCTGTTCCGCCTGGTTGTAGCGTAGCGGGTGATAGCCCTGGGGAAAAGGCAGCGTTGCCGTCAGCGGATAGCGTTCGACCCAGTTCTGGAACTCGCCCGGCGCATCGCCGGTATCCTGGCCATTCTCGAAGGTAGTAACGACCACGACGCGGATCGGGATCGGCGCTAGCTGGAAAGCTTCGCTGTGCGGTATTGTCGCCACTTCGGCGAGGATCAGCAATCCGACCGTGCTCAGCCGGCCAAGTCGATTCTTCATGCCATTCTCCGATGATCTCTTCAATCAATCTGCGGTCGATGGAAAGGCGCATTCCAGTCTCCGGCGAAGAGTGCAGACATTATAGCCGTCAGAAAATTGTGATAGTCCAGGGTAGCTTTTAGCCGTCAGTAAGTTGCGGCATCTTTACATCCGCTCCGCATTGCCGCGATTGACAACACAGCCGCGAAGGATTCATTCTCGCGATATTTACCTTTCCAGGTTGACGCCTCACATCGACAACCCGGGAGCCCAACTACTTATCACCGGCAATCTCGCTCAGAAAACGAGGAAGGAAATGAAAGTTAGATATGCATTGCTTCCAATGATTACCATCTGCACCGCCGCAATCGCCCTGGGGCAGGGCAAGTTTGACGGTACATGGCAGCTCAACCAGGGAAAAAGCCAGTTAGCGGGCGACACCATGCAGTATTCCGACGTTGGGAACGGGGAATTAAAGTTCACCAGTTCCGTCCAGACTTACGTGATCAAGACCGATGGCAGCCCGATCCAGACGCCCCTCGGCGGCGTGCGTACCTTCAAGAAGGTCGATGATCAAACCTATGAGAATTCGTTAAAACGAAACGGCGTGTGTTGTTCACGGCCGTCTGGAAGCTCTCGGCCGACGGGAAGACAATCACGATCAACTCGCACGGGACCCGGCCTAACGGAGACAACTTTGAAAATCATGTGGTATACGTGCGCACAGCTGGAGCGGGCAAGGGAATAGCTGGAAGTTGGAAAAGTACCGAGGTGAAACTCAGCTCACCGGCCGCAATCACCATAGCTTCTGAAGGCAAAGATGACGTAACTTTCCAGATTTCAGCTCTCAAGGCCGCCTGCGTCGGAAAATGGGACGGCAAAGACTACTCGGTGGCGGGACCAACGACAGTCAAAGGCTTAACCATGGCTTTCGTTCGCACTAGCCCAAATAGCTTCAAAGTTGTTAGAAAAGTCAGCGGGAAGGCAGTCGACATCGAGAATTACACGTTATCGGCAGATGGACACGTCCTTACCGGTCACGGCACCAATGGCGAGGGCAAGGAGCCTTACACAGAGGTTTACGACAAACAATCGTGATCCAATGGGCAGCGGGCCGGAAGCGGGGAGAAACCGTTTGCGGCCCGTCCACCAATTAGGGCCGAGTCACCTGGGAAAGGGTTGTGGGCCATAGTCCAGAAAAGTCCTGCGGGGCAAAGTCCCACGCAGGTGCATGGGTTCGTTCACAAGTGTTTACAATTTGTTGCCTGTTCGTGACAAAGTGCCCAGGTTTCAGCCTTATTCTCGGAACTGGAGGCAGCTCCCCCAGCACGGACATGGTAAAGCTTCCATTTCGACCCTGGCGCAAACGGCCGCCGATCTTCGTTTTCATGCTGGCGGTGATGCTGCCGGCGGCTGCGTTGGTAGTCGCCAGTGTCTTCTATCTCAGGCACATTCAACGCGACAAAATGATTGATGCCGTCCATCGAGAGGGACTATCAGCAGACCCTGGCCATCGCCGAAAAGCGGATTGTCGAGCGCGCCTTTGAAATCGCAGAGAACGCCCAGTGCAACATTTCCCAATGTAGACGACGGCGATGCACTCGACACCTTTCCTAAGAGCTCACCCCGACATCTCGCACGCATTCATCTGGACCGGGAAAGGCAACATGACTTTTCGATCTCAGCCTGATCGGATGAGCCGATCCTGATTTTCAGGCAGAAAACAAAAAGCTTGCCGCTGAGTTTGAGACCTGGTTTGACATGGAGTCCGAAGAGCATATCGCAAAGGTGAGAAGTGCTGAAGCGGCGGAAGGACGGCGCGTCTACATCTACCCGAATACGTCCCAGGGGTGACAAAATGCTGTATGAGTCTTTCGTGTACTTCATACCCCGCGGCTCGAGCCCAGACCATCCTGCGCTGGCCGGGTTCGCTTACGACGAAGACTATCTGAAGAACAAGTTTTTCCCGCAAGCGCTGAACGAGGTGTTGCCGGATGAGCAACCAGAACGATCCCTCACATCCTCAACTGGCGATGATGATTCGAAAGGCGAAGGAACAGGCTCCTTTGGCTGCTTCGCTTTGCTGGGATGGAGGGACGCCCGAAGTGGAGCGCCGCTTCGACAGGGTTTTCTCCGGGCTGATCCTGGGAATCAGGCCCGAAGGGACCACCATTGCGGACATCAGTCGCCGCTTCATACGGTATGGCCTTCATGATCCTGGGGGCGCTTTCTCTGCTGATGGGTGCAGGGATGATACTTCGCCTATCGAAATGTCTCGAGCGAACTTGGCGCTGGCGAAATTGAAATCTGATTTTGTCTCCAACGTCTCGCACGAGCTAAGAACACCCCTGGCGCTCATCCGCCTTTATGCAGAAACTCTGGAGCTGGGACGCATCTCCACCGCGGGCAAGCATCAGCAGTATTACGAGATCATCCGCAAAGAAAGCGAGCGTTTGACTTCGCTGATCAACAATATTCTTGACTTCTCCGCATCGAGGCGGGCAAGAAGGAGTACAGCTTTCGCGAAACCGACGTGGCCGACCTGGTGCGGAGCACGCTCGAATCCTATCGTTTTGAGATTGAGCAGAACGGGTTTCAGTTCGAACAGAAGATCGATAACAATCTGCCGCCGCTGACAGGTGGATCGTGAGGCAATTGCCCGTTCGTTGCTGAACCTGGTGAACAATGCGGTGAAGTATTCGGCGGGCAGAGAAATACCTCGGGGTCCATCTTTACCGGCGCGACGGGAACGTCAATCTCGAGGTCGTGGATCACGGAATCGGCATTCCCGCAAAGGAGCAGCTCAAGATTTTCGAGAAGTTTTATCGTGTCGGTGATCCGCTGGTGCATAACACCAAAGGCAGCGGGTTGGGACTCTCCCTGGTGCGCCACATCGTGCAGGCGCACGGTGGACAGGTCGCGGTTGAAAGCGCGCCCGGACAAGGCAGCAAGTTCATCATTATTTTGCCAGTACAAAATTCAGAGGTCCAGCAGGTATCAGCATGAGACAAGAAGAGAAGGCAGAACGATTTGAGGCACCACAGGCCGACCGAAAATTCTTGTGGTGGAGGATGAGCCGGCCATGGTGGCTGGTCTTCGCGACAACTTCGAGTTCGAAGGATACGAGGTGATTACGGCGCATGATGGGGTCGAGGGGCTGCAGCGCGCGCTCGACGAGTCTCCGGACCTGGTGGTCCTGGATGTGATGATGCCGCGCATGAGCGGACTGGAAGTATGCAAGCAGTTACGCGCCAAACGCGCTTCTCATTCCCATCATCATGCTGACCGCCCGCGGCCAGGAAGTCGACAAGGTGGTGGGCCTTGAGCTCGGCGCGGATGACTATGTGACCAAGCCGTTCTCGATTCGCGAGTTGCTGGCACGCGTCAAGTCCGTCCTGCGACGCACGGCGGTCTTACCCAAAGATCAGGATCAGCACTCTTTTGCCGACGTGGAAGTGGATCTGCGCCGCTGCCGCGTGCTCAGGTCAGGCAAGGCTCTGGATATTTCCTCAAAAGAATTCGACTTGCTGAAGTATTTCATTTGCCATGCCGGCGAAACGCTGAGCCGCGATCGTCTGCTGGAAGAGGTGTGGGGATACGAGAATTATCCCACCACCCGGACGGTGGATACGCACCTGGTGCGTCTTCGCCAAAAGCTGGAGCCCGATCCGGAACAACCACAGTACTTTCTAACCGTGCACGGAACCGGATATCGGTTCGTCGGATAGAGCAACGACCAAATCGCAATGAGGTGGACTTTGAACACCTACAGCGTAGTACCGGGCGACTTCAAGTATGGAAATCGGTTACCTACCTTGACGACGTCGTCGATGCGCAGTACGGTCCATCGACTGCCGCCGCAAGGATGAGTGGATTCGCTGCTGCGAGAGAGAGTTGATCTCCATGCGCAGCTTTCTGACGCGGTACAGATCCAGCGCAAGCTCAGCGGCCCGCGGGTGTTGCGCTGCGGCGACCTGCAGTTTGCCAGCGAGGTGTTCGCGGCGCGCTTTCTCTCCGGGGACTTTACGACATTCTCGCAGGATGGTTCCAGGGTTCTTGCCGTGCTTGGAGATATTGCGGGTAAAGGCGTTGCGGCTGGAATGTGGTTCACCCATCTGGCAGGCCTTTTGCAGAGTTACGGCCGTCCGGACTTTAACCCGTCAAGGATCGCCTCGGAAATCAATCGCCACCTGTGCTATTTGCGGCCCGTAGCGCCGTTCGTCACGGCATTTATCGCGCAAATTGACTGCGATCGAGGGAGCGATCACCTACTGCAATGCGGGCCACTTTCCGCCCATACTGCTGCGCCAGGATGGACAAGCTGATCTGCTGGAAACCGGCGGCCCGCTGCTGGGTGCTCTCGAAGGTGCGGAGTTTCAATCAGGGGAGCTGATGCTCGAACCCGGGGACACGCTTGTCGTATACTCCGATGGCGTAGCTCGAATGCTGCAACACTGCGGGAGAAGAGTTTGGATTGGACCGTTTGATGGCGGCATTACCGAGAGGCCAAACAGCCGTCGGCTCAAGCCACGCTCATGATGCTCCTCGCCGCGGTACAGGAGTTTGCGAATGGGTACCCCATGGGCGACGACGTGAGCTTGACACTGATCCAGCGCGATGCAGAAGAACTAACCTCACATGCTAGCCTAGTTTGCAGAATGGCAGAACCAGCAGTCTTTTCCATCCTGAAATGCAATGAAACAATTTGGCTGCTTTCAACTCGACACCAGGAACGAATGCCTGTGGCAAAACGGGGTGCGGATCGGCCTGACGCCAAAGCCGTTTGCCGTGTTGCGCTATCTGGTCGAAAACCCGCAGAGGCTGGTGACGCACGATGAGTTGCTGGACAAACTGTGGCCGGAGACTTATGTGCAACCGCAGGTGTTGCGCACCTATGTGCTGGAGCTGCGCAAGCTGCTGGGAGACAGGTAGAGAGCCCGCGATTTATCCGCACAGTTCCCGGGCGCGGCTATTGGTTCCTGGCGCAGGTGGAAGACGGCGCCGGGTACGCAGCCGCGCTGGTGGGCCGCAGCCTGGGCGCCGTGGGCGCATAGTGGGGCGGCAGCACGAGTTCGAGCGGCTGAACGCACTTGCTGCGGCAGGCCAGGCAGGCCGATCGGCAGGTGGTGTTCATTACCGGGGAGACCGGCATTGGAAAAACCGCGCTGATCGACCTGTTCTGCCGGCAACTGTGTAACGAAGACCAGGTGCATATCGCGCGCGGTCAGTGTGTGGAAGGGTTCGCCGGCAAGGAAGCTTACTATCCGGTGATCGAAGCCCTGGGACAGCTCTGTTCGCAGAACGAGGGAAAGAAGCATGTGCACGTGATGCAGCAGAAGGCCCCGAGCTGGTATGCGCAGCTTGCTGCACTGCCATGGCGATGGCTCGGCGGTCGACGGCCGATGCCGGTGCGGGGCGAGCGGATGTTGAACGAGATATGCGATGCCATCGAAGCAATGTCTTCTGAGAAGACACTGGTTTTTGTCTTCGAGGACCTGCACTGGGCAGACCTCTCGACGCTGGATTTGATCTCGGCGCTGGCGCGGCGCCGCCAGGCTGCCAGGTTGTTGCTGCTGGCGTCTTACCGGCCGGCGGAGGTGAGTGCCGGCCAGCATCCGCTCAAGCGGCTCAAGCAGGATCTGGTTACGCACAAGCTGTGCACGGATGTGTCCCTGCGTCCGCTCGAAAGGGACGCCGTGCGGGAATACCTGGTCCAGGAATTGAAGCAAGAGAGACGCTCCCCAAGGGGCTGCCCAGCTTTGTGCACCAGCATTCTGAGGGCAATCCGCTGTTCATGATTGCCATGCTTGAGCACCTGATCGCGCAGGGTTTTATACGGCAGGAAGCCGGCGTCTGGCAGCTGCGGTCGACGCTGGCAGAAATCGACATGGGGGTGCCCACGGCTCTTTCCGAGATGATCGAGATGCAGATTGACCGCCTGGACGCAGCCGACCAGCGCCTGCTCGAAGCAGCGAGCTTGATCGGCGTAATTTTTCCTGCGTGGGCGGCGGCGGCGGCGCTGGATGGCGATCTGGAGGAAATCGAAGATCAGTATGAGAAGCTGACGCGCCGGCTGCATTTCCTGCATCCGGCGGGGCACGACGAATTGCCGGACGGGACGCAGTCTGCCTCCTACGTGTTTGCCCATGGGTTGTATCGCGAGGTGCTGCGGGCCAGGCAATCTCCGGCACGCCGCGCCAGGCGGCATTTACGGGTGGCGGAGAAGCTGGAGAAGCTGTTTGCCGGGCGGGAGCATGGATGTGTCCAGCGAATTGGCCATGCACTTCGAGGCGGCAGCCGAGTGGGTGCGCGCGGCCCAGGCGCTCTGCACTGCGGCGGGGAATGCCATGCGGCGGGGCGCGCGCGATGAGGGCGTGAAGTTGACGGAACGTGCGCTGCGGCTGTTGGAGAATCTGAGCGAACCCGACCGGCAGGCGGCAGAGAGGAAGATTCGCGAGCAGATTGCAGGAGTGATGGAGTGTTCGGGCTGATCGCGCCTCCACATCCCGATGAGCCGGATGAACCGTCAAGAGAAGTTGGACGAAAACTCGACGGCAATTTGACACGTGAGGGTAGGGTGCCGGAATTAGCGTGGTTCTCGGAGGACAACCCCATGCTAATGAGCTTCAGGAACCTGGTTCTTTCATCCGCCGCCCTTTGCACTACCGCAGCTTTTGCAGCCGAACAGACAAGGGTGGAGGTGCCGTTCAGCTTTGTGGCCAAAAACCATGCTTATCAAGCGGGGTCCTACACAGTCACAGTCGACTGGACAAAGTCTCTGGTGACGCTAAGCAGAAATCGAGAAGCCAAGCCAGCCACTGATGTGGATTATGGTGCCCGGAGAAACCGATTCGAGCCATCCCAAAGTCAGCCTGACCTTTGATGTAACCGGATCGGACCATGTGCTGCGAACGATCCAGTATGAGACGTTCATCACGCCGAATCTGGATGCGAAGCCAAAGCCAGGTTGTGGAGGGCACCACTACCATTGGCGAGTAGGTTCGACACCGAACGTTCAAGGTCGATGGGCCCCTTTGGCAATTCTCGCAAAGGGGCTCTCTGCTTTTTGGCCGCAGTTCTGAGCTGCGCACTCGAAAGGGAAAAGGGGGCGTCGTGGGCGGGCACGTGGCGGTTGGCTACGAAGACAAGGGGGGTTCTCTTTTGGATCATCAGGCGATCACAAGCGACGAGTTGAGGCGGATTTTATACCTGGAGAGGGAAAATGCACGCCTGCAGCGATTAGTCGCAGAACTGTTGACTAAGAATGAGCAGTTGCGCCAGATGTGTTTGGCGTCTTCGACAGTCGCCGACTGATCCACTCTCAGCAAACTAAATCCGCTTCCTCAGCCGTGGAGGCCGTGGGAATGACCGCATCCATTTTGGTGAGCCTGAACAGTTCCAGAACGCGTGGGCTCATTCCGGCGGCAATCAACCGGATGCCTTTACCCTGACAGCGGACATAATGCCTGACGATCGTACCCAGGCCGGTAGAGTCCATGTAGGGGACATCTGTCAGATCGAGAATGTTAACGGCCGGCGGCTGCTCGCTCGGCATGGATTGGAAATCGAGCATGCTGCTCAGAGCAGCGGGCGTTAAAGAGCCGTACATGTCGCGCGCGGTGAACGGCCCGCAGAGACGGAAGATCACTGTGCCCGGAGCTTTGCCTTCTATCTGTTCAATGGTGAAAGGAGAGCCTTTCCAGATCTGAGCCTGATTCATCGGCATCAAACACCCCTATCTTGCCGCCTGGGACGCCGCTAACCTGCCGGTGTTCTTGGAAGCTTAAAGCATTCTACAGATCCGGGCGCTGGGATTTGTTGATGAAGCACTCCTAGGCTTCTGAAACCAGCGGTAACTTCGCCGCGTCCCAGGCGGCCAGGCCGCCGGCCAGCTCGACGAGATTCGTGATCCCGTGATGATGCAGGATGCCGGCGGCAATGGAAGATCGGTATCCGCCCGCGCAATGCACGGCAATGCGGCGGCTACGGGGCACTTCAGCAATACGCTCCTGCAGATGGTTGAGAGGAATGTTCATGCTGCCGGCAATATGTTTCGCCGCCCACTCGCGCGGATTCCGGATATCCAGGACCAGAGGCGGCTCCGCGCTGGCCAACTCATCCGCAGCCATCTGCGCGCTGACGCGTTCTGTCGGCCACACCATGTCCGGCCTTTCCGCCAGCGCTTGCATGCCCCCGCGGAGATAACCCCTTACGTGATCGAATCCGATGCGGCCCAGGCGCAAGGCGGCTTCCTGTTCGCGTCCTGGTTCCGCAATGATTACGATCGGCTTGGCGCGATCGAGCACCGTTCCCGCCCAGGTTGCGTATTGGCCGCCTAACCCGATGTTGAGGCTGCCGGCGAGGTGCCCCTTGGCGTATTCCATTGGATCGCGCACGTCCAGGACCTGGGCGCCCACGTCTCCCAGCCGGATCACCTCATCGAGTTCCACGGGCTGGAGAACCTCTTCCAGATTCTTGTCGAGTGTGACTCGCTCGTGAGTATTCAGGATGGCGTCGAAGGTGAAGTAGGGTGGAGCGTCGGGCTGGTCAGCCGTGACCAGACGAATGAACATTTCCTTCGACATTGGCTGCAGCGCGTAATTAAAGCGCCGCTGCTCGCCAAGCGACGAAACCGTGTCGGTCGAAAGTTGTTTGCCGCAGAGGGATCCCGCGCCATGAGCCGGGTACACCAGGGTCTCGTCGGGGAGCTTCAACAATTTGTCGTGCAATGAGTCGTAAAGGTGCGCGCCTAGATCCTGGGCGGTCCACCCCAGCGAAGCCCGCAGGTCGGGGCGGCCTACGTCCCCGATGAACATCGTATCGCCGGTCAGCACAGCTTGCGGATTAGCCGGGTCCTTGTCCTGATCAAACACCAGGATGGAAATGGACTCGATGGTGTGGCCCGGGGTTTCGAGGACTTGCAGCCGCAAACCTGGAAAGTTGAGCGTGTCTCCGTCGTGCATAGGCACAAAGGAGTATTCCGCTTTTGCGCGGGAGCCAAGATGGATGGCTGCGCCGCACCGGTCGCGCAGTTCGAGGTGCCCGGCAACGAAGTCCGCATGGAAGTGGGTCAGGAAGACGTGGCGTATCTTCAGGCCAAACTTCTCCGCGTCGGTTAAATACTGTTGGATGTCGCGTTGGGGGTCGACAATGATCGCGGTCGCGCTCGCCTCGTCACCCAGCAGGTAGGAGGCATGGGCCAGACAGCCCAGGTAGTACTGTTTCAGGATCATAAGGTAAGCATAGGCCTCCAGGCCGCCTCGGTCGGGATGACAATTTTGTTGTAGGAACCATTTCCTGTGTTTCCAATGGGCAATCGCAGCGGTTCGTGCCGTTTGTCGAAGACGACGCCATTTTTGCATTTGATACAAAGACAGGCGAGACGCGCTCCGGGTCACGAGACGCTGCGATACGGCTCGGTTGAAACCCGAAGAAAACAACCTGACTTTGGTAACTTCGGCGCCGTGGATCACGGCAGTCGCAATCCGGGCCGCGTGTACCCTAAAGACTTAGCAGGATTCCACTCCTGTGATCAAAGCTGAAAGCGTTCGGTTTCTGGATTGAGACAGGACACCTAAATGTAACTGTAAGAGGAGTGAGTTCGTGAATAATCGTTCGAGTTTCCGGATATTGGCGATTGCCCTCGCAGTCTGCTTCCCCATGCTTGGCGCGCCGGCTTCTGCCGCGGCCCAATCGACGTGTTCCAATTTCGGCACCGTTTCGATTAACGGCGGCGGGTATATCTTTCAGAACAACGAATGGAATTCCGGCCTGGAGCAATGCGCCACCGTAAGCGGAGCGGGCTTCACTCTCACCACCGCGGATTTTAATCTGGCCACCAATGGCGCCCCGGCGACCTACCCTTCTATCTTCAGGGGCTGCCATTGGGGCAATTGCACCACCTCCAACCCTTTTCCTATTGAAGAAAACAACATTGCCTCCGCAAGCACCAGCGTCACCATAACCCAGCCCTCCGGGTATAACGATGACGCAGCCTACGACATTTGGTTCAACCAGACATCGACCACCTCAGGGCAGCCCAACGGGACGGAAATCATGATCTGGCTCAATCACCAGGGATCGCCGCAGCCCTTCGGCTCGCAAACGGCAACGGAAACAATCGATGGAGCAACCTGGGAAGTGTGGACCGGCCGCCAGTCATCGTGGAACATCGTTTCGTATGTTCGGGAGACCCCGGTAACATCGGTAAGCAACTTGGATCTGCTGCCGTTTTTCAGCGATGCCGTTTCCCGGGGCAGTCTGCAGCCTTCATGGTGGCTGATCGATGTGGAGTATGGCTTCGAGATATGGACGGGGGGCCAAGGCCTTGCCATGAGCGGCTTCTCCGTGAGCGCTGCGGCGGCAACGAGCGGAGGCGGATCGCCATGTGCGGCCGTGCCATCTGAGCCGAGCGGAGTGAGGGGGATAGCGGCATCCTCCAGCGTCATCAACGTGAGCTGGACCGCGGATACAGCCCCAGCCAACTGCACCATAACCTCGTATGATGTTTATCGCAGTAAGAGCAGCGGATTTACTCCGTCATCGAGCAATCTGATAGCCAGCGGAATAACCAGCACGAGCTACTCTGACAGCGGGCTGGCGCCGGCAACGACTTACTACTACATCGTGAAAGCAGTGGACGCGGACGGAACCTCGCCGGCGTCGTCTCAAGCCAGCGCGGAGACTTCGCAGGCCAGCGGCAGCGGGTCCTCGTGCCACGTTGTGTATACGATCACCAACCAATGGCCCAGCGGTTTCGGCGCCTCGGTCACCATCGACAACCTCGGAACCGCTGCCCTCTCCAACTGGACGTTGACCTGGACCTTTGCCAACGGTCAGACCGTGACGCAGCTCTGGAACGGCAATGAAACGCAGAGCGGCGCAAGCGTGAAGGTAACCAACATGAGCTACAACGGCAGCATCCCCGCCGGCGGCAGCTACAACGGCATGGGATTTAATGGAAACTGGAACAACACAACCAACGCTGTGCCCACGTCGTTCGCTGTCAACGGAACGACTTGCAAATGAGTGAAAGGACGTGCTGTTGCTGCCCCTTTAGCCTTAGAGCACCTTTGTAAGCGATTACCCCAAAGTGCCATTCCCTGCCAGGAGTTCTCACGGTCAACTGGCAAAGTGGACGTTCGGTTGCTAGACCGCTTGAAGGACCTCTGGTGAAGATTCTCGCAGCCCTAATGTTGCTGGCGATGGTTGGCTGCTCCCGGCAATCGCAGCGGTTCGTGCCGTTTGTCGAAGACGACACGATTTTGGCACTTGATACCAAGACAGGCCAGACCTGCGTCTCGTACAAACAAGCATCACTGCCGAAAGGCGGCACTCCAATGCCCTACTGCGTTGACCTCTACAATTCAAAATAGGCGAATCTTGGTGCCGCGGCGCTCAATAGGATGTCATGCTCCAGTTGAGAATGTTCACCGTGTCGTACAGGTTTCCGGTGGCGGCGGTGAATCCAGCGAATGCCGTCATCCCGCCCACCGCGGCAGGAATGTCCACAGCGTAAGTCCCGGTAAATACCGCGTATTGCGTCAGGTCAGTGACGCTTACCGTAAGGTTCACGCCGTCGTAGTTCAGGTGCGCGCGAAAAATATGGCCGCTGTGCAGGTTGATGCCGCTGGAAAGGAGGTTGGTCGACGGCACGGTCGGCGAATTGCCCCCGATGTATACGCCGGTCGAATTCGAGCCCTCTCCGGCGTCGTTGTTCAGATCGAACTTTACCGCAATGCTGTGGAATATTCTTGCTCCTGGCCCATCAGGCATTCCCGGTCCGAACCCCAGGCCACCCCCTGCCGCGCCGACCGCATTCAGCCCCTCCGACTGAAGGACAAAGGTAAATCCCTCGCCGCTCCCTTTACTTAACTGGAAATCGAAGTCGCTGGTGAACTTGCTCACTGGCACCACGGTGTCGAAATAAGCGCTATTGGCCTCGGAGGGAGCCTGCTGCGTCAGATGCAAGGCTCCGCCGGAAATCGCAACGGCGCCATTGAGGGTCAGATCGGATGCGATGGAGAATCCGGCCGGAAATGCAGGCATTCCGGCCTGGCAGCATTCGGAAGAGGTCAATTGCCAGTTAAGGATGCTCTGCACCGCGGTCTTTGTTCCCGTACCACCGGTAAATCCCGCGAAGGCGGTTGGTCCGCCAAGAACCCCGGAAAGGTCTATCGGGAACCCCTGGGCGAAAGTCGCGTTCGTTGTCTGGTCCGTGATAAAGAGGGTCAATACGAAGCCGCCATAGATAAGTGCCACGTGGAAGACATGACCGCTGTGCAGGTCAATGCCACTGGGCAGCAGATCGATAAACGGTACCGTCGGCGCTGCTCCGTTGAGATACAGCCCGGTCGAACTGGTTCCTTCCCCGTCGTTATTGTGGAGATCGAACTTCACCGCCAGGCTGTTGGTGATTTTGGGTCCGGACTGCATTTGAGCCGGCAGCCCATAACCGAGTCCCCCGCCCGATGAGCCGAGGGCGTCCGGACCATTCCCCTGCAGAACAAACGCAACCCCGTCCGCGTCCGGCGCCAGCGTCCCTTTTCCGGTCAACTGAAAATCGAACGTGGTCTGGAAAAAAGCTAAACCGATGGGGGTTGAGGAAAAGACGCTGCGGCTTTCATTCGGCCCCCCATCCGTAAGCTGCAGGACGTTGTCTCCTACGGTAGCGCCTGCATTCAGCGCCAATCCCAAAGAAACGTTTGTATCTCCGCTGGGATAACTGAATCCGGCAGGAAAACTGATGGACGGTCCAGGCGGCCCTCCAATCCCCGCCAGGGGAATCATCTGGGTCGAGTTGGCCGTACCCCCGGTGTCGTCTTGAAGCAGAGCCGCAGCCGTGATTGGCCCTGGGTAGGTGGGGGTGAAGTCGATGCTCAGATCGCAGCTGGCGCCAGGCGCCAGGGACAGGCTTGGCTTGCAATCGATGGGTGAACCAGAGCCGGCGACCTGGTTAAATCTACGGGCAGGATCGACTGTCACTGCGCGTAAGAACAGCGACGTGTTGCCGCTGTTCTGCACCGTAAACGATTGCGGACTATCACTGCTCGCAGTACCCACAGCTGCGGTCCCGAAGGTGTATGTGGGAGCCTGGACGCGGCGGAGTTCGCTGACCGCGCTGCTGCCCCCGATAGTGGTAAAGAATACGTTCCCGGCAGCGTCGAGCGCCAGGGCCCAAGGTTCGGCTACCGTACGGGCCACGGTGATCAACGAACCACCGCCGGCCGGCGCTTCTACGATCTGGTTATGGAAAGGGTCGGTCAAAAACAGGTCACCTGCCGCATCCACTGCGACACCATACGAAGCTATGTCTTGCACAACCGTTGTCGGCGCACCGCCTCCGGCGGCCACTCTTACCACCCGGTTGGAAAGATCGGTAATGAAAACATTTCCTGCACCATCCACCGCTATGGCGTCAGGAGCGTTCAATCCCTTGCCGAACGGAATGGCGCAACTGGGGGTTATGCAACCGGCCGGCATCTCCACCACGCGCAAATACCAGCTGTCCACGACGTACACATTGCCCGCGAAGTCTACCGCTATGCCTGCCGGCCGATAGAATCCGCCGTCCAGCGTGATCTGGCAACTGGTGCTCTCACAACCGGGGGGCACCTCCACCACCCGACTCGCATCGGTGACATAGAGATTGCCTGCCCCATCCAGTGCTATCCCCTGAGGGCCGCTGAAGCCGGCGCCCACCGTTCGAGGCGGTCCGCCCCCAGCCGTTAACTCGAACACCGCCGCCGCTAACCCACTGGCGATGAAGACATTCCCCGCAGCATCGATTACGACTCCAGTCGAACTGGTAAGCGGATAGGGTGTCGTGTCGAGCGTGGTCAGAAGCCCATCGTCGATGGCAATCTGCGGGGCAAGACCAGCTCCGTGGAGCAGCCTGGCCGCCAGCACGTTCCCGCTCGCATCCGTAATCTGTACCGCGCCTTCGCGCAGACCGGGGAACTTCGGCGCCATTGTCACCTTGACGGTGCACAACGATCCGGTGGTCACATTCCCGGTACACGTGTTCCCGGCAAGCGTGAAATCAAGAATCGGCGCGCCCATGGTCAACACTTTTGGCGTGCCCAGGGTTCCCCCCTCGATCACCTTGAAGTGGAGCGCGGCAGTGGTGCTACACGGCGCCGGCGACACCGTAAAGGGCGGGCAAACGTTCGCACTGCCGAAGTTGAACGGCGTGAGATCGGAGGCCACCGTCTGTGCCGGCAACAGACTCGGTATGGAGAGATAAACGAGAACCAAACAGAGAAACTCAAACCAGGTCAAATTTTTCATTGTGCCGTCCCGCTGCATATCGAACACCAAGGTATTCGGCGAGACTCAGCGCGAACTTCGCAGGTGTTTGATTTTCGGACACATCATCCGGCAGTGACGCACGACGAACAGCCTGGATGCGGTTCACTCCTGTCCTGCCCGTTCTCGCAAGGTACTCAGATCCTTTTCCACATCCCGCAGAAACCGCGAGATACCCTAATTTCCTGCACGCGGCGCCGGAAAGGGCCGGATCGAAAAGCATCTCCACAAGAGGTCCGCTGAACCGCAGATCCCTCCACTACGCTGCGCTCCGGTCGGGATGACAAAGGGGAGGACGACACCTCCATTGAGAGCAGTTGCTGAAGAAGGATTCCTTCTTCAGCCCCTTGGGTGGGCCGAGTGCCCGAGCAGAAGAGATCTGCGGTGTTGCCGGCGGACTGCATGGTCAAATGGGGGAGTATACCCTGCGGTGTTGGAGGAATTTTGATGCCAAAAGCTTCGAAAATCATGGTGATCCGCCATGCGGAAAAGCCGACTGGCCAGCTTGCCGGTGTTAATGAGTCGGGTGTGGCCAGTGCGCACGACCTGACCGTGCACGGCTGGCAACGCGCCGGCGCACTCACCTGCTTGTTTGCACCTGCCCGCGGCTCTTTGCAAGACCCTCTCCTGGCGAAGCCTCAATTCCTTTTTGCGTCCGCCGCAGCGGACGACCCCGAAGGCCGCAACTCTAGAAGCCGCCGTTCGGAGGAGACGGTTACACCTCTGGCTCAACTTCTGGGTATCGAAATCGACCTGACTTTCAGCAAAGGACAGGAAAAGGCGCTGGCTAAGGCCGCCCAGGCGTGTACCGGGCCAGTCTTGATTGCATGGCAGCACGAAAACATCAACGCGATCGCCAGTTCCTTTCCTGGCACAGGACCCATCCCGCCGATGTGGCCTCGCAACCGTTTCGATGTGGTCTTCGTGTTTACCCTCAATCCTGTGGATGGCACATATAGCTTCGCCCAAGTGACGCAATGCCTCCTGCCGGGCGACTCGGCCGATCCGATCTAAATCGGCAAAACTGACGACCCCTTCCGGCATGATGAAAGAGAGTAGAGGAATCAAGATGAGACATCCGAAACTTCGGACGACGTTTGCTTGTCTGATCGGCTTTGTATTGGCGGTTCAGGCGTCGCTCGCGCAAAAGATAGCTCCCCCGGTGACGTCGCTGCGGGTGTACCTGTTCGACTGTGGCCTGATCAAGGGTGAGGACCCGACAGCATACGGCTTACATAAGAACGATGTGAAAAACACCGACATGGTGGTGCCGTGTTACTTAGTCGTTCATCCCAAAGGCACTCTGATGTGGGACGTTGGCTTGATTCCGGACAGTGCGTTCAAGGGAGATAAGCCTGTCATCCGGTCCGACGGTTCCGAGAGCTCCCCGAAGCCCTTGCTACCGCAATTGGCCGCACTTGGGTACCCGCCGGAGAACATCACCTACATCGCCTTTTCGCATTATCATTTCGATCACACAGCCAATGCTAACGCGTTCGCGGGTTCCACCTGGCTGGTCCACGCAGCGGAACGTGATGCAATGTTCGCCGCCAGCCCCGAACACCAATCCACTTACAATCGGCTCCGCAGCAGCAAGACGGTGATCCTCCCAAACAGCGACTACGATTTATTCGGCGACGGAACTGTCGTCATCAAATCCACTCCCGGTCATACTCCCGGCCACCAGGTTCTGGCCTTGAAATTGCCTAAGACGGGACCAGTCCTGATCGCGGGGGATCTCTGGCACTATGCGGCGGAGCGGAATGCCCCCGGGGCTCCTCACTCCGAGGCGAACCAGGAACAGACGCTGGCCAGCCGCGCGGCAATGGAAGCCTACCTCAAGCAGAGCGGCGCCCAACTCTGGATCGAGCATGATCCGGAAACCTTTCATCGCCTCAAGAAAGCTCCCGACTATATACAATAGCCGCCGGCTATCCCGTCCAGTGACGGGTGGACCCGTTGCAAAAAAGAGCGTACTAAGTCCGCTGCCGGAGGATAGTGCAATCGACCATCAGACCGAGAGTCACGAGTCTATGCCGGCGACCCGGCGGGCCTCGGCAACGGCCTTCCGGGCGCGGCGTTCGCGGGCTTCGGGGCTTTGATAGTAGAAAATTCCCAGCAGGTGATTGCGGCGCTGTACGGGCGTCATGGCGGTCCACCCAGCTTGCGCGAGCGGTTCCCGGCGGAAGGCCAGCTGCAGGATCGGCGGCAGAATCTTCTCACCCTCCATCGCCAACATCATGCGCTCGGCCATCTGTTCGGCGCGCCGCTGACGGGTCTCCGCGCTTTTGGGTTCGCTTATGAGATCGCCGATGTCTCTGCGCATGGAATAGCTCAGCGCCTCGAACCAGCGAGCGAGTGCGCGATCCTGCTTCAGCAGTTTGGCGAGTTCGGGCGGAACGGTGGCTTTGCGTTCCTCGAGATCCGGTTCGAGAACAAACTCCGCCATCTGACCGGCGTGTGCACCAGCACCCTTCTGCATCACTTTGTTCACCAGCACAAAATGCCCCTTCGCCGCGGAGCCGAAGAGAGAAGTGCGAAAGGCGAAGCCGCCGATCGTGCCTTTGACGCGCTTGCCCTGGCGCGTCTTCCATACTTTTTCCGGGGCAAACGGCACCCGTGCGATCACCCAATTCAGGTTGGTGCCCATCGGCTCGAGCAGGGCGCAGAAACGTTGACGCGTGCTCATGCGCGTAATCGTACCACTGCGGGTTACCCCCGCCGGTCCCAGTCCGAAGCGACGTTCATCGGTGATGTGGACCCGAATTGGCCGTCTCCGAATTGTTCCGAGTACGATGGGATGGGGAGATCAATTTGGAGTCGGAGCCTGTAACCCCTAAGACAGACGGCCCGGCCGCACGACAGCCGGCGGACCCCGCCACAACTCGCCCAGGACAACAGAATCCCTATCTGCGTTTTTTCAAGTCCAACGTATTTGTGCGCGATCACGGCCGAAGCCTTAAGTTCTATGTAGACAAGCTGGGGTTCAGCGTAGTTGCCGACGGCCGTTTCGAATTTGGCCGTTGGATGGCGGTCGCACCCCCGGATGGCAGTACCATTCTGGCGGTGATTGCTCCCAAGCGCGGCTCGGAGAACTACAAGCTCATTGGCCGGTCCACGCAGATTGGTTTCATCTCCGAAGATATCTATGCCACCTATGAGCTCTGGCGCAGCCGCGGGGTGCATTTTCATCATCCTCCACAGCCTCAATTGTGGGGCGGAACGTTTGCCGGTTTCTCCGATGAAGACGGGAACTCCTTTGAACTGCTCGGCTCCGATGAGTGGAGCCGAGAATTTGAGGGGCAGCGGCGGGCAAATGCCGAGAGGCTGGAATCCGAACGGCGCAGTGCCCAGGAACTGGAAATTGCGAAACAGGTGCAGGCAAGGCTTTTCCCGCAGACGTTTCCACCCCTAAGGACCCTAGACTACGCAGGCGTCTGTATTCAGGCCCGTCACGTCGGCGGCGACTACTATGATTTCTTTGCTCTTGGACAAGGGAGGGTTGGGTTGTTTATCGGCGACATTGCCGGCAAGGGAATTGCAGCCGCGCTCTTAATGGCCAACCTGCAGGCCAATCTGCGCAGTCAGTTTGCCCTTGCCCGAGAACAGCCTCAACGGTTTCTGCAGTCTGTGAACCGGCTCTTTTATGAGAATTCGGCGGACAGCGCCTATGCCACGGTATTCTTTGCCGAATACGACGATGCCGCACAGCGCCTGCGATACACCAATTGTGGGCACCTGTCAGGGCTCCTGCTACGCCAGGATGACAGGGTGGAATGGCTGCACTCCACCGGCACTGTTCTGGGACTGTTCAAAGATTGGACGAGCCCGACGGTGGAGTGCCAACTCCACCGGGGCGACATCCTCGCGCTCTACACCGATGGGGTCACGGAATCGTTCGACGACGCGCAAGAAGAATTCGGAGAACAACGTCTGATCGAGGCTTTGCGGCGGCATCGTGAACACGGCGCGCAGCCGATCGTCACGTCGATCGTCGCCGACATTCAGCGATTCAGCCCTGGGGAACAGCACGACGATATCACGCTGATTATCGCCAAATGCCGACCCGATTCGTAGCCCAGCTCTTAGGGCTTTCGGGTCTACGCGCGATGCCGAAGCAGGGTGCCAGGATGAGTGCGTCACACAGATGCACGTTTATCCTGCGATGTAGCAAAGCGTCCCGCGATTGACCTGCCACGAACCCGGGTGCCCCATATCCCTGAAAAGAAACAGCAGGTCCCTCCACTACGCTACGCTCCGGTCGGGATGACAACTCAGTGGGAAACACTGAAGTTTGCTCCTCCAACAGAATTGTCCGGGGGAACAGTGAAGTTTGCTCCTCCAACAGAATTGTCATCCCGACCGGAGCGTAGCGTAGTGGAGGGACCTGCTGTTTCTTTTCGGGCATTCCGGCTAGACTTCTTTTGCGGCGGTATCGCCCAGATCGAAAGGCAGAAAGCTCCGTGTCAAAATCCTATGGTTTACCCTATTTGTCCGCAACGGCCCTGAGTGTCGTTTTTCTGGCCCTTCCGGCCGCGGTCCGTGCCCAGTCTGTACCGCCGGCGCTGGAGTCGCCCCCGGCGCATCCGCAGACCGGTCCCCACGGGGAGAAGCTTCCCGGTATGCCCAAGCTTCATGATCCGGCGCCGTACGACATTGACGAGCACACAGGCTACAAACAGATCTTCGACGGTAAGAGCTTTACCGGATGGGACGCAGACCCCAGCATCTGGCGCATCGAGGACGGCATCATGGTGGGTGAAACGCTCGAGGGTAAGCCCAAGGGCAACAACTATATCGTGTACCGCGGCGACAAAACTCGCGACTTCGATCTCAAGCTGCAGATGAAAATTGAAAAGGGCGGCGGTGGCGGCATCCAGTATCGCAGCGTTACCGGCATACCATGGACACGGCCGGAGCCGGCTGGCCAGCCGCCGTATGACTTGAAGTTTATGATGACCGGCCCGCAGGCTGACTTCTGGTTTCCGGTCACAGCACGAACTGCGGATTACACTGGCCAGTGGTATTCCGAAAACACCATGCAGGGCATCCTGGCGTATCGCGGCCAGGTAACGCAGGCGCTGCCCGGACAGACCAATCGCCTGGTCGCGAATATCGGTGACAAGCAGGGCGCTGGGCGGCTACGTAAAGGTAAACGAATGGAACGACTACGAGGTCATCGCGCGGGGCGGCGTCATGATGCACATTATGAACGGCCAGCTGATGGCGGTGTTCATTGACGACAATAAAGACTCGATCAATAATCAACCGGGACTTATCGGCTTCGAGATCGAGAGCCAGCCGTGCAAGATCTCGGTGCGCGATATTTGGCTACGAACGTTCGATTAACTGGTCTCGCTGCGTACTGATTCCAGATCACACGCGCGAAGTGGCCCATGGTGGATAGATCGAAGCCGAGCGAGATTGAGTGCCAGAACACCGAGTTGATGGCGGACGGTCACTTTCGCTATGAACTGCTCACGCTCCGCACGGAAACTTTCGCGGGCAAGTTATCCCAACCATTCAAGCGGGAAGTGCTGCGCTCCGGCCGGGCGGTCGCCGTACTGCTGTACGATCCTGCCGCGCACCGGCTGATCCTGATTGAGCAGTTCCGGGTGGGCGCCTACCTAAACCATCTTCCGTCTGCCTGGATTCTGGAGTGTGTCGCCGGAATGGTGGATGATGGGGAAACGACTGAAGCGGCCGCGCGCAGAGAAGCGAAGGAGGAGACTGGCTGTGATGTCGGAAAGATGGAGCCCATCGGCGCCTATCTGAGCAGCCCCGGCTTAAGCGATGAACTGGTTACCATTTACGTTGGTGAGGTGGACGCTTCACGAGCCGGCGGCATTCATGGGCATGTAGCGGAAGGGGAAGACATCCGCACCATCATTTTCACCGTGGATGAAGCGCTTGCAGCCGCGGATGATGGCGCCGTTGTCAACATTATGGCGCAAGTTGCCCTGCTGTGGTTTGCCAGACACGGGGATGCTCTCCGACGACAGTGGCTTGGTTCCGCGATCGAGGATGAGAGCAGTTTCGCCTGACCCGCCCGTTCAATAGGTGGTACTGGGCAAGCCCGTCGGGAAATCCTCCGGCCCCCTGGCAAGGGATTTTGGTTCGCGAGAGAAGACTGGCTCAAAGGAGGTTTTCAAGCGCAGAAATGACTGTTCAAAGTAATTAAAACTCAGCCACGCAACCCCATAGGATGCGGCAATCACCAGGCCCAGATAGGTGAAGGAATAGAGGCCCTTGAGCGGAAAGGTGACCGATAAGTGCTCCTTCGCAAGGTGATCGGCGAGATGAAAGATCGGAAGATGGAAGACGTATATGCCGTAGCTGTATCTGCCGAAGGCGCGAAGCCATCCAGCCTGAAGCGCCCTTGGCAGGGGAGCATCCCCGGCTTGTAAACAGTAGGCGATAAGGACGGCGAATCCAATCGCCAGGCCGGAGAACCCAATCGTTGACATGTAAGGGCCGCCCCAGAAGAACTGATGGTATCCGGTAAGCGCGACCAGCAAGAAAGCAAGAAAGCAGCCAACTGTGAGGCCGGCCAAGATCCTTCTCGAAGGGCGGTAACCGCAGGCCAGCAGCGCGGCAAGTGCGGAGCCGGCAAAAAGCCCGTCCGCACGAGTCAGCGGGAAGAACAACATCCAGGTTGTATATCCGAAACGTGCGCCCAGCACGATACGCAAAGCAAGCGCGAAACAGAGGGAAATTCCACACAACTTATAAACCTTTTTGGCCGGCAAGTGCCACACGATCAAGGGCCACACGAAGTAGAACTGCTCCTCAACCGCCAGGCTCCAGAAGTGAGACAACAACGTTTCATGTAAGTTTCCTTGATGCCAGAGGGGAACAATATCTTTGAAATAGAAGAGATAGGAGAGGCGATCCAACCAGGACTGCATCTCCGCCGCAGTCGCCAGCCACGCCCATCGAGTTTGCAGGATGAGCACGACACCGACGGTCAGGTAGTAGATGGGAAAGATGCGAAGGATTCGCCGCGCATAGAAGGAACTCGCCCGGTTGACCGCGGTCTTCGTATCAATCAGGATACCGGTGATCAGGAAACCAGACAGGACGAAGAAGAGGTCGACGCCGCACCATCCAACCCCGAACAGGCGATAGGCCAGTCTGTTCCCGATGATATAGGAACCGTGGGTCAAGAGGACGCCGATAATTGCCAATCCCCTAATGCCATCAAGGACCAGGAAACGATGCTTTCTTGCGTCAAGTGCCGGGGCTGGGAAGGATCCCGCTCCGCCAGGGCCCGCTGCCGGCTTTCCCGAAGGCATATATCTCTCCCTTTTTCAACTCCTGAACCCAGGCAATTAGCACCGCTTTTGTTACGTTAACTTTGACTCAAGGACAGAACTCGACGCTGCGCGTTACCGGTCTGACCCGCTGGGTTATCGTGATTGGGGTAGAACAGAACCTTCACGAATAAGACCTGAGGGTCGCGTCGTTTGCCAGGCGATCACTTCACGCCAAGTCACCATTTGAACTGAGGTTGCAACGTTCCCTGGCAGGGGGGCCGGTTCGAAATCAACCAGCAGCCAAGGTTCTTCGCTTCTTTCTTTCGCCCGGCTCTCGCCGCCAGAGGTTCGACACCAACTGACCGGTAAAAGCGTAAGCTCATCGCGATTCTTGTCGATGAACGTGTCCAAAGAAACTACATAGTGAATGTAATCCAGAATCAAGCCATGGCGAAACTTTTTTTTACCAGGAAATAATACCCGTAACATTCTCCTGTTACTCGTGTAACTCAATGGGAACCAACAGATGCGCGACTTACCCGAGATGTTAAGAAGGGCCCGACGGATGTTAAGGACTGCGGGATGGACGGGACGTTGATGTGCAGACAAGTACTTGTTTGCGGTTTCCCACGTCTCGCGAAAAACGAGCGAGATGTGGGGCACCCAGGCTTCGTTGCGGGTGGGGAATTCCGACCGCTGGATCATCGCTCGAATTTCCGCGAAGAAGAAAATTGTGGAAGCTCCGGAAAAATTTACATGCCTTAACCGGAACAAATTTTAGAGTGAGCAAGGAATGAGAAGAGTGCACGACGCTGTTATGCACAAATATTGAGCATCGTTTGCGTTGGAAAGTGGCGACATGTACATTAGCAACATTGGTAACTAAAATGGTTGCAACGGCGGTGCTGGTTGCAACGACACACTACATGCCGGAGTAATGATGCGTCACGATATATGGGTTGAACTAAGAAAGGTTTCCCAACAAATCGACCAGGTTGTTAAATATGAATCAGGGGAGTTAGACGACGACACGACGATAGCTCTCTTTCAATCACTCATCGAAAGCGGTCTTGCCTGGTCTTTGCCGGGTAACTATGGCAGAACTGCAACCGAGTTAATTACACTTGGTGTATGCCATCCCGCAGAGCGTTTATTACACCAACAGGCGGCCATGGGATGATCGACTACGAACGCCTGGTAAGAGGCGCGAGCGGCGTCGACCGCCGCGCCGAGGCACAGATAGACGTGGATCAACTTACAGCGATCACCTGCGAAAACACCCGACTGAGGAAAGTGATTGACGTTCAGAAGAGCGAAATCAACAGGCTGATGCGCTTGCTCGGCATTGGCTTGCAACAGAGATAGAACAACCCCACTGACTTACAAGTCAGTGGGGTTCCGAACTTAAGGCCCTGACGCCCTAGTTCTCCCTTTGTCTTTCCCCTGGACTCCGCGCTGCGGAAAAAGTTGCTCCCGGGTTAGGTGCGGGCTACAGAGTCTGCGTGAGAACCCGAGAAAAGAAACAGCAGGTCCCTCCACTCCGCTCCCCCGGATTTCCTGTGGAACTTGGTGGCGTCGACGAACTTCATGCGGCTCTCCTTACGGAGAGCCGCACACGCGGCCCTGTCCAGTGCTGCGTGGCAGGAAATCCGGGTGCGCTCCGGTCGGGATGACAATTCATTTGCGGGAAGCAGCGTTTCTCTTCGATGATATGGAGGTTTCGCCCGTCCCCTGCTTACTTCTCGCAGGGTAGGGTGAGGCTAATGATGAGACCGCCCTCGGGGCGGTTTCGGGCACGGACCTCGCCGTGATGCAGACGCACGGCTCGTTCCGCGATCGCCAGTCCGACTCCAAATCCTCCGGTGTCACGCTGTCTTGCATCGTCAACACGATAGAACGGCAGGAAGATATTTTTCAGTTCCTTCTCGGGCAGCCCAGGCCCGGAATCACTCACTTCGAGCGTGACCATGCGCACTCCGGCGCGTTCCTCGCAACTCATGTTTAACTCCACCACAGATTCCTCGCCGGGTGTAGCGAATGGCGTTGCGCACGATGTTCTCAATGGCGCGATAAATCAGCTCCGGGTTTCCCTGGACCTTGCAGTCACAATGATTCAGCACTCGAATCGTGCATAGCCTTTGTTGCGCCTCGAATTCCGCATCGGGCAGCAGCTCCTCGAGCAGCGTATTCAGACTGAATTGCTCCATGTGGCTGGAGGCGTTGGTCGATTCCATGGAGGACAGCCGAAGCAGCTGCCCGATCAACAGGTTCAGCCGCGCGGCTTCGCGCTCGATGCGCTGCAAATGCCCCATCATGGCCGGCAGGCGCTTCTTCGCGCGCCAGCTCGAGAGCCACACTCAGACGGGCGAGCGGTGAGCGCAATTCGTGAGAGACGTCGCGCAGCAGAAGCTTCTGCGCCCCGACCAGCCGCTCCAGCTGCTCCGCCATGTAATTGAAGTCGTGGACCAGTCCTTGAATTTCGTCGCCGCCAAATAGACGTTCTTCTCCATCCGGCTCGCCAACGCGAGTGGAAAGCTCTCCGTTGGCCAGACTGCGAGCTGCAACGCGCAGCCTGCCAATCGGCCGGACCAGCAGGAGAACCAGGACGAAGGTGGTCAGGCCGAAAACTACGATGGCCACCGGGAGCTGAGGGTTGGCGAAAAAAAGAAGCTCGCGCCAGCCATAAGTGTTGGCGGTGCGGCGACGGCTCAGGAGAAAAAGGTAGCTGGCGGCCGCGCGCAGATTGGATCGCCGTGCTCCACAGATACTGATCGCCAACCAGGCTCGGTGTGCACGCCGGGCGCCCTGCCTGCCGCGCTCAATGCGGCTGCAGCCGCGGGGGAGACTACCGCTGCACAAAGAAGGTGGGTTGGTGTATCGGCTAGATAGATGGTTTGGTGAAGCGAGCCGGCAAATTGTCGCAAACCCGCACATCCTTCTGTCTCGTATGCGTTCACGGCAGCGGCCACAGCGCTGGGAAGGGTTGCGTTCAGCACTTCCATCATGTCGCCGGGGCGGATAAACCGATGCTGCAGGATCAGCATGGTGGAAATGAAAAAGGTGAGGCTTTGCGCGATCCAGAAACCGAGAAAGATCTTGGTGAAGAGTCCTCGCACCGCCTATCGATCTCCTGCGAGCTTGCGCGGAGCCGGCACAGCCAGCTGATAGCCAACGCCGCGAATGGTCTTGACCCGGTCGCCGAAGTTGTCCGCCGCGTCCAACTTATGGCGCAAACGGCTCACGTGCATATCAAGACTGCGATCGAAGGGATGAAACTTGCGTCCCAGGACAGCCTCGGCAAGCTGCTCCCGGGCCACTACTTCGCCGGCGGAACGCATCAGCGTTTGCAACAGCTCAAACTCAACATCGGTCAGGTCAAGTACCGTCTCGCCGCAGCGCGCAACCCTGGCGGCCGTATCCATCTCGAGACCCATCACGGTCAGAAAGTTTCCCGCGACTGCGGGCGCCTCTGCGTTCCCGCTGCGGCGCAGAATGGCCCGGATCCTGGCCAGGAGCTCGCGGGGATTGAACGGTTTGGGCAGATAGTCGTCGGCCCCGATCTCCAGGCCGACAATGCGGTCCACATCCTCACCGCGCGCCGTGAGCAGCAGAACATTCATGGGGGAGGCGGCGGCGCGCAAGCGGCGAAGCACTTCAAAACCATCCAGCCCGGGAAGCATCACGTCGAGCAGCATGATGGAGTAAGCTGCCACCCAACGCCGTTGGCCAGTCCCGCCTTGCCGTCGTGAGCGGCGGTGACCTGGTAACCATGGCGGCCAAGGTAGTCGCTCAGCATAGAGCAAAGCTCCACATCGTCATCGATAAGAAGAATGGGCTCCATGCCTCGGTCTTTCTGTCACTACCGAGAGTACGCCGATCGCCGCGGTCAGGAAACGCCGGAAATGTAACAAATTGTCACAAGCCGGTGACATTCCTTTACCAAGAGTTACTCATTGTGACCGCATTGCGCAGCCTGAAGGGTGTCTTCTGAAAGGTGTCAACCAAACCTTCAGGAGTGATCGAGATGCAACGTTGGCCCTAGAGCTGGCCCTGGTATTACTCTGTGTGAGCCTCTTCGCAGCCACACCGCTGTTTGCGTTGCCGGCGAACGGATCAGGAGCTCTGAACGGAGCGGTGACAGACCCTTCCGGGGCGCGCGTGGTCAAGGCTACCGTCACCGTTCAGAGCAGCGGATGGAACCACGTCAGCGGTGCAGAGCGGCGCCGATGGTACTTACCTCTTTCCCCAACTTGCTCCCGGTACCTATGTCATCACCGTGACCGCGCCGGGCCTCGCTCTGGCGCAGGCTCAGAGCGTGACGGTTGAGGCGGGCCACGCCACAGTGCAGAACCTTGCCCTCAACATCGCAGTGGAGCAGCAACAGGTCACCGTCACCGACCAGGATGCGGGACTCGATACCAGCCCCGACAATAACGCCAGTTCGATCGTGATCAAGGGCAAGGATCTGGACGCGCTTTCCGATGATCCCGATCAACTGCAGGATGAGCTGAATGCGCTTGCCGGGCCTGCGGCCGGTCCCAATGGAGGGCAGATTTACATTGACGGCTTTACCGGCGGACAGCTGCCGCCTAAATCTTCCATCCGTGAAATTAGAATCAACCAGAATCCCTTCTCCGCGGAATTCGACAAACTCGGTTACGGACGGATCGAGATATTGACCAAGCCGGGCACGGACCACTTGCACGGGATGATCATGGCCAGCGGCAACGACTCCGCTTTCAACTCGCTGAACACCTTTGTCACCAGCGAACCGCCCTACTACTCCACCTTTTTTCTGGGCAACGTCAGCGGCTCGTTGAACAAAAGCTCATCGTGGTTTCATGAGTGGATTTCGGCGCGACAACAATGCCAACTCCATCATCAATGCGCAGTTGCTCGACCCCACGGGCGGGACTTACAACTACGCAGCGGCGGTTGCAAATCCACAATCGCGGCTCGATCTAAGCCCGCGGATTGACTTTCAGCTCACGCCGAATAACACGCTCACCGTCCGCTACATGTATGACCGGCAAAAGAGCACCGAATAACGGAGTCTCCCAGTTTGCGCTGCAGACCCAAGGCTATGACACCTTGAACCAGGAGAATACTCTGCAGGTCAGCGACACGCAGATTCTGAGCCCCAGGCTGATCAATGAAACGCGGTTTGAGTATATTCGCGATCGCGATAATCAGACTCCGCTCTTCACTACGCCGACCATCACCGTGCAAGGCGCCTTTACCGGGGGCGGCAACAACGAGGGAACGGTTCATGACGCCCAGGATCATTATGAGCTGCAGAATTACACTACGGCTTCGCTGGGGACGCACTGCGATCCGCTTCGGCGGCCGGCTGCGCGCGGTGCGCGACGCCAACAGCTCAACCGCCGGCTTCAACGGAAACTACACCTACGCTTCGCTCGACAGCTACGCCGCCGGGCAGCCGTCGCAGTACGAGGTGACGGTGGGTACTCCGGCGGCGCGGGTGATGCTGTTTGACGCCGGCGCTTTTCTTCCAGGATGACTGGCGGGTGCGTCCAGACTTTACCCTGAGCTATGGACTCCGCTACGAGGGGCAAAACCGCATCAGCGATCATGCTGACTTTGGACCGCGCTTCTCCTTCGCGTGGGCCGTCAACGGGAAGAGCAAGCCGGCAACGACGGTGATCCGCGGCGGCTACGGCTGGTTCTTTGACCGCTTTCAATCTACGTATGTCTTGCAGGCCATTCGGCAGAATGGCATCAACCAGCAGCAGTATGTGGTCAAGAACCCAACGCCCGGCGCAGATCTCACCCTTTCCGACGGCGAGCGAAGCAGCTCCCACGACGTACTCCATAGCACCCAACCTCACGGCTCCGGTGAACATGCAGGCGGCCATCGGGGTAGAACATCGGTTTGGCAAAAATATCACCATCGCGAGCACCTATATCAACTCGCGCGGTCTGCATCAGCTGTATAGCGACAACATCAACGCGTTTTTGCCCGGTACTTATGACATCACGACCGGCACCGGCATGAGGCCCAACGGCAAGAACGAGAATTTGTATCAGTATCAGTCTGGCGGCATCTACCACCAGAATCAGTTGATCACCAACTTCAGCGTGCGCGAACGCAAAGTTACGCTGTTCGGCTTTTACGTGCTGAATTTCGCCAAGGCGGATACTTCGGGGGCAACTTACTTCCCTTCCAATCAGTTTGATCCCCGGGCGGACTATGGCAGGTCTACCTTCGACATTCATCACCGGTTCCTGTTAGGCGGCAACTACCTGGCTCCGCTTGGGGATTTCGATCAGCCCGTTTCTGGTTTTGGATTCGGGAACCCCCTTCAATATCACCGTCGGGCAGGACCTGAACGGCGATAACCAGTTCAACGATCGTCCCGCGTTTGCCACTTCTTCGAGCACCGACGTGATGAATACAAAATATGGGAGCTTCGACCTGAATCCCTCGGCCGACGCCGCACGCATCCCCTACAACTACTTGACCGGTCCGGGGCAGTTCAGCACCAACCTGCGGGTCAGCAAGTCGATCGGCATCGGGCCCCGCTCAGAGCGCGCGGCAGGCGGAGGCTTCAATGGACCGCCTCCCGGCGGCGGCGGGTCGCGGGCCGGGCGGCGGTGGTACTGCCGGGAGGCGGACTTGGGCCAGGCGGCCTCAGCAGCTGCGGCGGGCGGCCTCCCATGCTGGATCAGCAGGTATCGAGACGCTATTCGTTGAACTTCACGGCCATGGGCAGAAATATTTTCAACAACGTGAACCTTGCTCCGCCGGTTGGGGTTCTGCAGTCGCCCCTGTTTGGGAAGTCCAATGCGCTGGCAGGCGGGTTCTTTTCATCGCCCTCGTCGAATCGGAGCATCGATCTTCAAATGTCGTTCAACTTTTGAGCGGTTGGCGCAGCGCGCCGATGCGATATCTTCAAGAAGCGTGGATACGGCCTCGTCCCAGCCCGGTAATCTCGTCTCGCCGGTTACATCCGCGGAGCCTTTCGCAGCGGTTTCCTCCCTGGTCATGCAAGAGCTTTGGCTGGCCGCGGAGGGCGCGATCTGCGGGCTTACCTGCGAGGAATTCAGCATCGTGCTCACGTCGATCGGGGAAAAGGTCAACTATGGCCTCCCCGCCGGCACTGATCCCGATAGCTGCGCAGAGAGTTACTTTCTTCCGCTCCCTTCATCTATCGGAACTGGCTTTGGCTCACGCCTGCGCTTGGGGCCGCGATGCTGCCTGGGAGCGCTTCCTCAGCGTCTATCGCGCCTCTCTTACCCAGGCAGCCATTGCGATCACCGGCTCCGACACCATCGGCCGTGAGCTCGCCGACTCGCTTTATGCCGAGTTGTACGGACTGCGGGAACGCGATGGCCAGCGCCGTTCGCCGTTGGCCTCGTACTCGGGCCGTGGGTCGCTTCTGGGGTGGCTGCGCACGACGCTGGCCCAGCGACACATCGATTACCATCGCCGCACCCGGCGAGAAGCTCCGCTCGAGGATGTCGACCCTCCCGCTCTTGAATCTCCTGTTTCACCCGGCTCCGCCGAGCTTGCGCGCATTAGCGACGCGGTTAGCCGCAGTTTGCAGGCCCTCGCAGCGGAGGACCGCTTCGTGCTCTGCTGCTACTTTCTCGATCGCCAGAGCCTGCTTGCCATCTCCCGCATCCTTCGCGTCCATGAAGCGACGGTGAGCCGACGGCTTAAGCGGCTGGTCGCCGATCTTCGCAAGCGGCTGGTGCACAACCTGCAATCCGGCGGACTCAGCAAGCGAGCCGCGGAAGAAGCTCTGGGCGCCGATCCGCGCGACATCGAATTAAATCTGCGCGCTCTTCTGCAAACTTCGCAAACTCGGTCGTTCTCCGGAAAGGACGGCCGCAGCATCCGACAAGATATGAGCGAACTTCTCCAATCCGGACAGCATCCCGACGCGGATCAGCTCAGCGCCTTCCTCGAACACGCTCTGCCGGCGCAGGAGCAGGAACAGACACTCGCGCATCTTGCCGTTTGCCCTCACTGCCGCAGCGTGGTCGCACTCTCGATGCCACCGGCTGAGGAATCGCCCAAGCCACATGCGGAACCAGTCCGGCGGCCATGGCTATCCGGCTGGAACCTGGTATGGCCGGCGGCAGCCGCTCTCGCCGCGGTGGTCCTGGTTGGCATTTATATCCGGAGGGCTCCATGTTCCCCAGCCAGGCGCCACCTACCCAGACGGCGTCGTCTCAGGCCGCCGGAAGCGGCGCTCAAGCAGTTGACACCTCCCGTGCAGACCCCGCAGGCCGGGGCGGCAGGCCAGCCGGCGCTCTTAACGGCCGCAGATTGCTGCAGCTCCCATCGGCGGCCGGGGCATCCCGCGGTCCGGGGTGGGGCGGCTCCGTCCCAGTCTTCCACCACAGCCTCAGTCGCCGGCGAGCCCATACAAACAGAACGCGCGGTCAGTCAACGGTAATGCCGCCCTCGATCAAGCGCTGCTCATCCTTACCAATCATCCTTTGCCCAGTGGTCTTCGCGCTCTCTCCACGGCCGCGAACGGCCGGCAGGCCGTTGGCCATCGACGCCAATCACACCCTCTTCTTCAGCGACGACGCCGGAGCACATTGGAACGTCATATCTCCGCCGTGGCATGGCCAGGCTTTAAAGGTCGCACTGGTTTCCCCTACTTATGCAGCCGGCACAAACAACCGCTTTGGGGCCGTAGAGCGGGCGCCAGCTGCCGTTGGCGGCCTCGTGTCCCAGGATTCTCTCGAGGGAACGAAATCCATCCTGAGGGGCGAAATTACCGATCCTGCCGGCGCGGCCATTCCCAGTGCAACTGTAGTTGTCACCAATTCGCTGACCCAGGTCTCCCGGACAACAAAGACCGATCGTACCGGTCACTACGTAATGGACAACCTTGATCCCGGCAGCTACACGCTGGAGGCGGAAGCTCCCGGATTCAACCCCCAGCAGATCTCCGTCGCGCTGGAGCCAGGTCAGCAAAGCCCGGTGGATCTTACCCTCGCCGCCGGCGCAGTTAGCCAGAGTGTCGAGGTCGCGGGGGGAAGTCAGCCCGCTCCTCTCCTCAAACAGACGGTGGCAGCGGCGCGGGCGCCTCTCCCGCGTTTGAGATCACGACGGACATGGGCGAGCAGTGGACCAGCACCGATGGCCGGTCGTGGACGCGGAAATAGACGGGGCGCACACAATGCCCTCAGGGGAGCGTCTTGAGAACCTATTATTCACCGCTTTAGTCCCGGAGGGACGGCTGAGAGTAGCCCAGGACGCAGTCCTGGGAACCTTGCACATAACGACGACCAGTCCCGCAAGGGACGGCTGAAAGTCACCCGGATTGTGCCCAGGACCCCATCCTGAGTGATTTTCAGCCGTCCCTGCGGGACTGGCCTGTACCTCGAATCGCTTCCCAGGACTGCGTCCTGGGCTACTCTCAGCCGTCCCTCCGGGACTAAATCGGTGAATATTGAAACCAGTGCTGAACAAAAGGATCCGTCGGTGGGCGGAAGGCCTGTGAGTACTCCGGTCCCTGATAAACAATCGCTCACCGTCAAGTCTGCTGCCCTCGGGGCGAATTGACGTCAAGTTCGCGTATCCCACATCTCGCGAAAAACGAGCGAGATATGGGACACGCATTGAGTTGGGGCAGGATAAGAACCCAAGGCGCACGGTTCGCCAGAAGGCGAAGGCAAGAATTTCTTCAATTTTTTGCTGCAAGGTCTGGAACACAGCACGTTCTCCGGTTAGACAAGCCGCCCTGATGGGCTTGCCCGGAGAATGTGCATGACCCGTTTCCGTCCTTCACTCCAGCTTCTGCTGATTTGCTTTCTCGTGCTCCTTCTTGCCTTCGGTGCTTTCCTCTCGGTTACCGGAGTCCGCTTACTGCCACCTACGCCCGCGGCAATCTCTCCGTCAGCATCCCTTATCAATCCGTCCGCTCAGGCAGCGGCGATTGGTGACTGAGATTCTCGATCCCGAAGATCACGTTCTTGGCCGGGTGGAACGCAGCGTGGACGCCAGCAAAGGCGACGGCTCCTGGCAGCAAGTGATCAAGCCGGAAAAGCCCATCCCTTCGAAGACCTCGTCTGGCAGCGCCTCCGCTATCGCTTCGAGTATGCCGACAACCGGACTCCCGCGATCGAGGGCATCGAGTCCATCTCGCAGATTCTGCGCCGGCCCGTCGTTCACATCCTCGGCCAGACGGAGTACCTCGCCGGAAGCCGAGCCGCAATCCGGGTCATCGTCTCCGACGCCAACGACAACGATGTCGCCGAGCCGGGGACGATCCGGATCGAGCTGCTGGTACCCGATGAAAGGCCGCGGCCACTGTTCTCCGGGCAGATCAACCAACGCGGCACGGTCGAGGCCCAGTTCCGCTTTCCTGCCGGCCTGACGGGCAACTACGAGCTGCGCTTCGTCGCCGACACTCCGATAGGTTCGACCGAATATACCCAGCCCGTCGAACTCAAAAGTCAAGCTTCGATCCTGCTGACTACCGAGAAGCCGATCTACCAGCCCGGCCAGACGATCCATGTGCGCGCGCTCGCCCTCGATCGCGCCGATCACCAGGCCGCCGCTGACCGCAAGCTGACCTTTGAACTGGAAGACTCACGCGGCAACAAGGTGTTCAAGAAAGTCACCGCCACGGATAACTTTGGCGTAGCCTCGGCCGAGTTTTCGCTGGCCGATGAGGTCAACCTCGGCACGTATCATCTGCGCGCACTGATGGGCGACAGCGCCGCGCCCTCCGATACCGCTGAGATCGCCCTTAACGTCGAACGCTATGTGCTGCCGAAGTTCAAGGTGGCGGTGGAGTTTACCGAGAAGGACGGCAAGCCCAGACGCGATTACCGGCCAGGCGATCACGTCACCGGGACGGTCCGCGCCAACTACTTCTTCGGCAAGCCGGTCGATCATGCGGAGGTCACGATCAAGGCGTCCAGCATGGACGTCGCGGTCTTTGAGGCGGCTTCCGCGGAAGGCAAGACCGATGGCGAGGGAGCTTATCAGTTCGATCTCAAGTTGCCCGGCTACTTTGCCGGACGACCGCTGAGCCAGGGCGCAGCCCGCGCCCTCATCGAGGCCACGGTAAAGGACGCAGCCGCCCACAGCGAGACCCGCGGCGAACCGGTCACCATCAGCCAGTGGCCGCTGCTCATCACGGCTGTCCCCGAGGGCGGCACACTGATACCGCATCTCGAGAACCAGGTCTTTGTGCTCAGCTCGTATCCCGACGGTACCCCGGCGAAGACCACGCTCACGGTCCACATTCCCGGGGCGCGCGAGCAGCAGGTCTCCACCGATGGCGGCGGCGTCGCCGTCGTCCGTCTCAATCCTGGCATCCGGCCTGGATGCCGCTGCAGGTCGACGCGGACGATCATCGCGGTAACCGCGTCTCCAGCAGTGTTCCGCTGCGAGACACGCGCAGGCACGGACCAGATCTTGCTGCGCACAGACCGCGCGGTCATCAAGGCGGGCGACCGCATCGAGCTCAAGCTGCTCTCCACCCGCGCTCGCGGCTCCGCGTACGTGGATATCGTCAAGAACGGGCAGACCATTCTCACCCGCGATGTCGATCTCGCAGAACGGCGCAGGCCGAGCTCACCCTGAACGCCACGCCCGAGATGGCGGGAACCCTCGACATCGACGCATATCTCTTTGGCCGCGACGCCCAGCCGGTCGCTGACCATCGCCTCGTCTTCGTCCAGCCGGCGGATGAGTTGAAGATCGAGACCACCGCCGACTCCGCCGTCTATAAGCCCGGCTCCGATGCGCGCATCCACTTCCACGTCACCAACGCACGGGGCGAATGCGTCAGCGCCGCGCTCGGCCTGCAGGTGGTCGACGAGGCGGTGTTCGCGCTGGCGGAGAAGCAGCCGGGCTTCGCCAAGGTCTTCTTCTATCTGGAACAGGAGGTGATGAAGCCGCGCTACGAGATTCACTCGCTCTCCATGTCGAATGTTGTCTGAGTGCAGGAGGAGCAGCACAATCTTGCGGCGCGCGCCCTGTTCTCGGCAACCGAGATGGCCAATCCGGCAAAGCTGGACACCGAATTCGGCCGCAGCCTGCCCCAGGATAAGTACGACGAATATGCGCAGCGATACCGCGCGGTTTTCGTCGAGCAGGTGAACCGGCTCGCCGCACAATTGAGCCGTGGCCTTCCGGTCATGCCTCACCCGAAGAGATCTCCAGTGTGCTGAAGAAGGACCGATGTGGCGCGACTCCTGGAACACTCCGTTGCGCATCGAACCGGCCGATTGGAGCCAGGGCAGAGACGGTTTCTACCTGGTGCGCAGCGCAGGCCCGGATCGGCAGTTCAACAGCGCGGACGATCTCAGCATCTACCTCGAAGCCCGCTCCGGAAGCGTCGCCAGCCAGGCGGGAGGCCAGCCAGGCGGCTCGCTTCACCTCGAGATGAACATGATCGCGGCCCGTTGAATGGACGCGCGGAGGTCAGCGGGACGGTCGCCGATGCAACCGGGGCCGGCATTCCAGGAGCAACCATCAGCCTCCGCCTGCTCTCCACCGACGAAACCCGCACCGCTCCGGCCGATGGCTCCGGACACTTCGTTTTGCGGGTCTTCCCGCCGGGCGCTACGAGGCCCGTATCTCCTCGCCCGGATTTTTCCTTCTCTCCCGCGAATTCGCGTTGCAGCCGCGGGATCGCGCAGCGATATCCGCTACGCTTGCGGTCGGCAACGTAACGCAGAGTGACCGTAGCAGCCCAACTGCTGTATGGTGACAAAATACACCAGCCGCGCAATGGCCGTCCTAAGACAGCTCTGGGAGGCTGGCGCTGGCCGCGTCTGCTCCGGTCGACGCCATGGGAAAGCAAGCCGTCCCTTGGTCTTGAATGGCCGCAACTCGACGCAACCGATCGCTCGCGGTGGGAGCGCGGACGCCGCTCCGCATGTCCGCTCGTACTTTCCGGAGGCCCTCTACAACAATCCGGAGATCATCACCGACGCCAACGGCGACGCAAATATCTCCATCCCTATCGCCGACTCCATCACTACATGGCGTATGGCCATGCTCGCTTCCACCCGCTCCGGCGCGCTCGGCAGCGCTACGTCCAGCCTGAAAGTCTTTGCCGACTTCTTCGTCGATCTCGACCTGCCCGTCACCCTGACCCAGGGCGATCGGGTCTCCCTCCCCGTCGCGGTCTACAACTACTCCGGCAGATCCGGCAAGGTGAGCCTCAAGCTCAACCTGAAGACGTGGTTCTCGCTTGATGACGACAGCCCGGAAAAGACCGTTGCCGTGGATTCAGGCCGCGTGGGCAGCTCGCAGTTCACCCTGAATGCCAACCGCATCGGCAAGTTCAAGCTCACCCTCACCGCCCAGATGGATGGAGATGCAGGCGGCGAAACCCGCCACGACATCGTGGTTCGCGAGATCGAGGTCGTTCCCAACGGCCGCGAGCAGAGCGTGGTCTTCAACGGGCGGCTCGAAGGCCAGCGCCCAGCACGATCTCCACTTCCCCGCTAACTCCATCCCCGATGCCACCACGCTCTTCGTCCGCCTCTATCCCGGGCCGCTCAGCCAGGTCATCGAGGGCATGGACAGCATCCTGAGCATGCCCGGCGGCTGCTTCGAGCAGACCTCTTCGAGCACCTATCCCAACGTGCTGGCGCTCGACTACATGAAGCGCACCAAGAAGCTCACCCCGGAGGTCCACGCCAAGGCCGAAGGATACATCGCCAATGGCTACCAGCGGCTGCTGACCTTCGAAGTTCCCGGCGGCGGCTTCTCCTGGTTCGGCCAGGCGCCGGCCAACAAGATTCTTACCGCCTACGGCTTGATGGAGTTCAACGATATGGCGAAGGTCTCGGACGTAGACCCGAGGCTCATCGAGCGCACCCGCGACTGGCTGGCGCGCCAGCAGCAGCCGGACGGCAGTTGGAAGCCCGACGCAAGTTTCATCAACGAGGGCGCAACCAACCGCTACAATTCCGATGTCCTCCGCATCACCGCTTATATCGCCTGGTCGCTCGCGAATACCGGCTATCAAGGTCCAGCGGTTGAGAAGGCCAAGGCCTATATCGAGTCGCACTCGGGCGCGAAGCTCGATAGCTATACTCTGGCAATCATCGCCAACTTCGCCGCCGACTATGCGAAGGACCGTGACTTCACACAGCGCTCCATGCAGGCCCTCATCGACGCCCGCATAGCGAAAGACGATCAGGTCTTCTGGACGGTGGAGGAAACGAGCGTATATTCCACCGGCGTGAGCGCAGCGGTCGAGACGACGGGTCTCGCCGCCCAAGCACTGCTGAAGTGGGGAGAAGCCTCCGAGATCGTTCGCAAGTCGCTCAACTTCATCTCGGCAAAGAAGGAGGCCTCCGGGAACTGGGGCACGACCCAGGCCACCATCATGGCCCTGCGAGCGCTCCTGCTGGCCTCACAACGGAGCGCCTCCGACGTCCGCGGCTCGGTTGCCATTATGCTCAACGGCAAGGCGGTCGAAACGCTCAAGCTTTCCCCGGAGAACAATGACCTGCTGCACCAATTCGTTTTCAAGGGCATCGACGCCCGGCAGCGCGAACTCTGTCGAACTCAAGGTTCGAAGGCACAGGCGGCCTCGCGTACCAGGTCGTGGGCCGCTACTTTACTCCGTGGGAAGAGAGGCCGGTTGCGGAGCCTCTCTCGATCGACGTTGCCTACGACCGAACCAGGCTGGCGCAGAACGATATTGCAACGGAGAAGGTTACCATTCGCAACAATCTGGACAAGACCGCCAACATGGTCATGGTCGATCTCGGCATCCCGCCCGGCTTCGACCTGCTCAGCGAAGATCTGCAAGCGCTGCAGGATAAGTCGTTGGGGGCACGGTCCCGGGCGGCTGGAGAAGTTCAGCCTTACCGCGACGCAGGCAATCCTCTATTTCGACGCACTCTCCGGCGAAACAAACAGCCACGTTCACCGTCCGCCTGCGCGCCAAGTATCCAATCCGGGCCCACACCTTCCAATCGCGGGTGTACGAGTATTACGCTCCGGAGCAGAACGCGACCGCACATCCCGTTCAATTGGAGGTGATTGGGCATTAAATACGTTTCAGGCCGCGGAAGAAGGCAGTTTGGAGGATCCAGCCATCCGGCTCACCGAGGTCCAGGTACTCGCCACCCTCCCCTTTGTCATCCCGACCGAAGCTTAGCGTAGTGGAGGGATCTGCAGTATCCCTGTCCCTATTAGCAGCTGTGCAGGTACGGGCTTCACAGGGCTCGGGAGAAACTCGCTGTCGGGTAGGTCAGGGCTTTAGACCCTTCTCACTTGCCAGGGGGAAAGGCATACTGCAGATCCCTCCACTGCGCTACGCTTCGGTCGGGATGACAAAGGGGAGGGTGGCGAGTACCTGGACTTCGGTGAGCCGGATGGCGGGGATCCTCCAAACTGCCTTTTTCCGCACCCCTTAGAAGATGGGCCTGTCAGACTACGCCAACTTCGCTTGATCCAGGAGCTCGCCGGTATAGCTGTACGTCTTGAGATCGACCTCGGAGCCTCTAACGCTCACATGGCAATACGCCCAGGTATGGGCTACGAATTTGTCTACGTGCGCGGACCACGGCGGAGTGAAGTCACGTGGATAGAAAGGCGCTCCGGCGGCTCCCTGGATGATCTGCCAAACGGCATTCTTGAATTTCGGGTTCCCGCTACCATCGCGATGCACCGGCGTATTAGCGTCGATTCGCATACGGCTGTAGTTGTGCTCATGTCCATGAAAGACGGCCCTCACCTTCGCCTCTGAGACGGCCGTCCAGAAGCGGTCGCGGGCCTCGATGCCTTCCACCGTACCGCCACCCCACAACGCGTCCTGGACGTGGCCTCCGTTGGGAAAAGCCGGCTCGTGGACGAAGACGAAGATGTGTTTCGCGCCATTCTTCTCCGCCATGGCGAGATCCGTTTCCAGCCACTCCAGTTGTCCAGGCAAGAGCCGTCCAAAATAGTTCCCTCCCAATTCTTGAGGATTGCTGGAGAACCAGTAATCGGAATTGAGCTGGACGAAATGACAACCCGCGTAGTCGAAGCTGTAGACCGCTCCCTTGTATGGTGGCAATCCTTCACGTTCAGGTTCGGGACCATTCAGGGGATGAACAAATTCTTCCGCGAAGATCGCTTCAGCGCTCTGATCGCCCGATTTGTCGAATTCACTTCGAGGATCATAAACATTGACCAGCGATTCGTGATTGCCCATGCCGGCATAAATGGGGATCCAGCGCCAGAGCGGCCCATAGATGCGTTTCCAGGAACGTAATTGGGCACGATAGTCTTCCACGCTCGACGTATAGCCGCTGATGAGGTCGCCGGTGAAGATGAGAAAATCCGGATCATGGCTGAGCATTTGGATGGACAATGCCCGGGCAGATTCGCCGTTGATTCCTTCCAGTGCGGTTTCTCCGCCGCCAAGCCCACCGGTTCTTCCATCACAAGTGAAAACGAAGGAGAACTCGGGTTCTCTTGGAGCCGTCCGGAATGCATACGTCCTGGAGGAGAAGACGTCATCGTTCGATCGGCTTTCAATCCGATATTCATGGCGCTTTCCTGAATCCAGATTGTCGATGGTGACAACGTGGCGGGTACCGCCTCCCTTACTCTGGAATTTCTTGCCCTCCACCTCTACAGCGCCCTCTGAGGAGCCGTCTGTAACCCACCAAACTGTGGCTGTCGAATCACTCACCAGCGCCAGATTTGGACCTTCAATGACCGTCAAGCCCTTGGAATAGCGATCATCCTTTACCAGGAAACGCAATCGCCGGTCAATGAACTGGATAGCCGGCTTGCGCGGATCAAGCAACTCGATGCGATAGGCAAGACTCCCGCCCACAAGAGCCATTTTGACGGCGAAACGGGTCACGTAGACTCTAAGATCGACAACAGCGGTGTGGTCCGTTTGAAGGGAATTCTCTGGGGCCGGTGTGCCCGAGCTGTAGATGGGGAATTCGAGCCTGACTTCATCGTTTGGAAGCCCCAGGTAAATCGTTGCACCCTGGGTGGGGACAACTGTCCTCCAGGAAATGGTTGCTTCCCCTGCGGCATTGATCGCGATGTCCGGTTCTGCGGCGAGCAACCGTTCCGGGGCGTTTTCCTGCAATACTTCGCCTGCCGGAGCGGTTGGCTTTCGATTCAAATCGACAGGGGCGGTCTGCTCCTGCCCAGGCGCCGGAAGCGCTGTCGAGGAGAGCGCGGCCGTGGCCATTACCGTGAGTAACTTTAGGGCATCGCGCCTTTCCATGTTGGCTTGTTGTTAAGACTTAGCACAGTTTGATAAGAAGTCGTTAAACGGGCCCGCGGGGACGAGCGCGCATTGGCTTGATACCATCATCCGATCATGGCCGCCCCATCCGCGTTCCCTATCCTGCAACAGAAACCCCGCGAGGCCCATGCCCACGAAAGCTTTTCCGCGTCTCGCCGGCTGGAGGAAAAGCTGCGCCAGGTGGTCCGCGGCGAAGTTCGCTTCGACCAGGCCTCGCGCGCTCTCTACGCCACCGACGCTTCCAACTACCGCCAGGTGCCCATTGGCCTGGTTCTTCCTCTGGATGAGGCCGATGTCATTGCCACCGTTGCGGCGTGCCGTGAGCTGGGCGCGCCCGTGCTCTCACGGGGAGGCGGCACTTCGCTCGCCGGCCAGTGCTGCAATGTGGCCGTGGTCCTGGACTTCTCCAAATACATGCACGGGATTCTGGAACTGGATCCGGCGCAAAAGTTTGCCCGCGTCCAGCCCGGGATCGTGCTCGACCGGCTGCGTGACGCCGCCGAGGAACACGATCTCACCTTCGCTCCCGATCCGGCCACGCATAGCCGCTGCACCCTGGGGGGCATGATCGGGAACAACTCCTGTGGCGTGCATGCGCTCATGGGGGGCAAGACGGTCGACAATATCGAGTCGCTCGATATTCTGCTGTACGACGGTACCCGGCTCACGGTCGGCGCTACCACGGAAGCCGAACTGCAAAGCCATCATCGCCGGCGGAGGCCGCCGGGGAGAGATTTATGCCGGCCTGGCCCGCATCCGGGACACCTACAGCAACCTGGTCCGCCAGCGTTTTCCTAAGATTCCGCGCCGCGTCTCCGGGTATAACCTGGACGAACTACTGCCGGAGAACGGCTTTCACGTAGCCCGCGCACTGGTGGGCTCAGAGGGCACTTGCGTCACCGTGCTCCAGGCCGCGTTGCACGGCTGAAGCACAGCCCGCAGCATCGCCGCCTGGTGGTGCTCGGCTTTGCCGATCCCTTTATTGCCGCCGATCACGTGCCCGCAGTGCTCAAGTACAAGCCGATCGGCCTGGAAGGCTTCGATGGCCTGGTGGTCGACTACATGCTGCGCAAGCAGCTGGCGGTCGAAGACGTTCTGCTGCTGCCCGAGGGCCGCGGGCTTTTTGCTGTGCGAGTTTGGCGCGGACTCGGCTGAGGAAGCCGACCGCATCGCGGAGGAATTCACCCAGGCGGGTCTCTCCTTTGGCAAGACGTGCACGGTGCGGCGCTACTCCGATGCGGAGGCCAGGCGGGTTTGGCATGTGCGCGAATCCGCCCTGGGCGCAACCGTCTTCGTTCCCGGGGAAAAGCATGGATGGGAAGGCTGGGAGGATTCCGCCGTGCCGCCGGAGCAGCTGGGCAGTTATCTGCGCGAACTCTACCGGCTGCTCGAACGCTATGAGTACAAGACGCCGATGTACGGGCACTTCGGCCAGGGCTGCGTTCACCTGCGCATCAGCTTCGACCTGGTCACCGCGGAGGGCATCGCGAAGTATCGCGAGTTCATCGACCAGGCGGCGGATATCGTCCTGGCCCACGGCGGATCGTTGTCGGGCGAACACGGAGACGGGCAGGCTCGAGGCGCCCTGCTGCCGAAAATGTACGGCCCGGAGCTGATGAAGGCGTTTCAGGAGTTCAAGGCTCTGTGGGATCCGGACAACGGAATGAACCCGGGCAAGATGATCGATCCGGTCAGCCGTCTACGATCCGGTGGACAATCTTCGCCTCGGCGTTGGCTATCAGGCGAAGAAAGTGGATACCTGGTTTCAGTACCCGCAGGATCCAGGCGGGTTTGGAGAAACCACCCTGCGCTGCGTGGGCGTGGGCGCGTGCCGCAAACAGGACCACGGCACCATGTGCCCCAGCTATATGGCTACGCGGGAGGAAAAGCACTCCACCCGCGGGCGTGCCCACCTGCTGTGGGAGATGTTGCAAGGCCAGGTGATCACCGACGGATGGCGCAATGAGGAGGTAAAGGAAGCCCTCGATCTGTGCCTCTCCTGCAAGGCGTGTAAGACGGAGTGCCCGGTCAACGTCGATATGGCGACCTGGAAAGCCGAGTTTCTGGGCCATCATTACCAGGGCCGGGTACACCCGCTGCAGCACTACCTCTTCGGCTTCATGGACCGCTTTGCGAGCCTTGCTTCGTTTGCTCCGGCGCTGGCCAATCTGCCGATGCGGACTCCGGGGCTGCGCGGCCTGGTGAAACGTATCGCCGGGGTGGCGCCGCAGCGCACGTTGCCGCAGTTTGCCCGGCGAAGCTTCCAGTCGCAGTACCGTATCGCGCTCGGGTTCCCATGGAACCGCGGTGATGCTGTGGCCCGATACCTGGAACAATTACTTTCATCCCCAGGTACTGGGCGCGGCGCATGAGGTGCTTGGCTCGGCTGGATTCCAGGTTCAGGTTCCGGCGCAGCACATCTGCTGCGGCCGCCCACTCTACGATTTCGGCTTTCTGGACCAGGCACGTAAGTACTTGCTGGACATTCTGGAGCGGCTTGGCCCGCAGATTGACTCCGGAATGCCTTTCGTGGTCCTCGAGCCCAGCTGCGCCAGCGTTTTTCGGGACGAGCTGACTAATTTTTTCCCCTCCAATGAGCGCGCTTTGCGGCTGGCAAAGCAGACGTTTCTGCTGAGCGAGTTTCTTACCCGCCAGGCGCCCGGCTACCACCCTCCGCAATTCAGCGGCGCGGCAGATGGTGCTCCACGGACACTGCCACCAAAAGGCGCTGATGGGCATGCAGGATGAGATTTCCCTTTTGCAGGCCACGAGCGCCCAGGTAAACATGCTGGATTCGGGCTGCTGCGGGATGGCTGGCCCGTTCGGGTTTGAGAAGGACAAGTTTGAGGTCTCGCAGGCACTGGGCGAGCGGGTGCTCTTGCCTGCGGTACGGTCCGCCGCGCGGAAACGATTTTGGTCACCGACGGGTTCAGTTGCCGGGAGCAGATCCGGCAGAATTCGCCTCGCCACGCTCTTCATTTGGCGGAGGTTCTGGCCGGGCGATGCTAACTCTATACCGCGGCACAACGAACTTAAACGTTAAGGTTCGTGGTATCCCACATCTCGCGAAAAACAAGCGAGATGTGGGGCACCCGGAGATATGTGGGGCATCCGGCATCCAAAGGCGGTACGCTCTGGTTACCTGCGGTACACTCTGGTTACCTATGGAGTGGTCCTGTACCCGACACCGACGAATTAGATAGGAACAATCCCGGGTGCGGCTGTATGCTGAGAAGAGTGCTTGTAACGCTTCGGCTTACGTCCTGTCTCCCTGAGCCCTAGTCCCCTTAAGAGGATATTTAACCTGAAAAACGTGAGGCTCTATGCGCTCTGAACTGGTCTACTCCGCCGGCATTAAGATAGCGAACCGGTTTTTGCTCGCAACTGTTGCAATTAAAGCAGTTCGCAAACTGCACATCAGCACCACCCGCACCGAAGATACGGCCAATGTGGTGTTCGTCGACGTTGCCGCCGGCCGCTATACCGATGTATGCATGCCAGAGATTCTGCCCCAGGCCGCGATCGAGCCCTTGATCGTGGATCCGTTCGTCGTCTCCGCCGCTTAACTCCGTTAATTTCCTGCAATTCCCGTGAATCTTCGGCCACTGGCAGCGACGAATTCACAGGCAGGCGCGTAGGATCGCGCCGGGAGATTTCCCACAGGAAACCAAAATGGCACACGAAGCACACAAAAAGGCCGCGGAGCACCACGGAGAAGCAGCCAAGCATCACCACCTCGCAGCCGAACACCACAGCAAAGGCGACCACAAAAAGGGTCACGAGCACTCGGCCAAAGCCCACGAGGCTTCGGCCATGGCCCATGAGCACTCCACCGCCGCCCACGAGGCTTCGACCGAAGCCGCACACGCGACCGCGAAATAGTCTTAAGTCAGACCAAGTAGAACCGCGGCGCACCCACTTTTGCATGGGTGCGCCGTTGGTTCAGGCCGTCATATCCGGGGGCTGCCAGAGTTCCACGCGGTTGCCCTCCGGATCGTTGAACCAGGCGAAGCGCCCGTAGTCGTAATCCTCCCGCTTGGGATCGATGTCGGCGCCCGCGGCACGCAGGTTGTCCAGGACCGCGTCCAGGTCATCTACCCGCAAATTGAGCATGGCCTGCTGTTTGCCGGGTCCGAAGTAGTTGGTATCCAGAGGGAAGAAGGCGAGCACGGTCATCTCTCGCGGCCCCTCGCTGAAGAAGGCAAAGGCGCCGTCTTCAGTGCGTTTGATGCCCAGATGCTCCTCGTACCAGGCGTGGAGCTTGTCTGGATCGGCGGCACGCAGGAAGAAACCGCCTACACCGGTGGCTCGCGTCATATTCTCCTCATTCTCCGCTTAACAACTGCGGCATGGTTTTTCGGTGCTTGGGCTTACGGCTGTTTTCCCGCTTCTGGTCGTCGATCACCCGCTCCGGCCGTGGCTGGCCTACGCGTTCCCGGGCATTGGCCTTGACCGCTTTGACGACAGAAAACTTCTCCGGCCTCCGCTTCCTCTTCGCCATCGAGCGATCCTCCGCGGTTATGGAATCCCTGTCCAAGTATGGAATACTTCTTAAGCGGTTCACAATCTCCGGGAAAGCGGGTCTCAGGCCATGGAAGAACGGGACTTCTTCGAAGAAAAATCGGAACAGCGAAAACATACGCTGACCTGCCCTCATTGCGGCAAGGCCGAAGAATATGAGGTGGCATGGCTGGTGCGGCGTAAAAAAGCGCAGCTGCCGGGCAGGGCCGACGAACGAGACCGCGCCCGCTTCGCCAAGGCCCAGTCCTACATGGTGCGCAAAGATGACATTGTCGGCTGCAAGAACGTTCGCTGCCGCAAGCGGTTCGAAGTATCGAGTCTGCAGTCGGTGGCGTTTATTTAGATTAAGTGACCAATGAAAATACTCGTCTGCATCAAGCAGGTACCGCAGAAAGATGCACCGCTCAAGCTGAACGACGCGGGTACGTGGATTCGCGAAGACGTGTCGTATGAAGTCAACGAGCCCGACGCGTATGCCCTGGAAGAAGCGCTGCGGCAAAAGGAGAAGCACGGCGGCGAGGTGGTGGTGGTGACTGCCGGCCCAGCGAGGTCACAGCAGGTATTGCGAGAAGCTCTGGCCAAGGGCGCAGACCGCGCCATTCACCTTGAAGACGACCGCTTCGCCACCCTGGATGCGGCCAATGTCGCACGTGCCCTGGCCGCTTCGATCGCCGGAGAAGCGTTCGACCTGATCGTGACCGGGCTGCAATCGGACGATTTCGGTTATGCGCAGACGGGCGTGCTGCTGGCCGAGGTGCTGGGGTGGCCCCACGCCACCATCATCATCGGAATTGAAAAGACCGACGGCGGACTACGCCTGAAGCGCGAACTCGAAGCCGGGCGCTACCAGCATGTTGACGTTCCACTGCCTGCTGTACTGACGATTCAAAGCGGGATCAACAAGCTGCGCTATGCCACCCTCATCGGCATCAAGCAAGCCAAGATGAAGCCGATGCGCAAGGTCACCTGGGCTGAGGTGGAAGCCAAGCTGAGCAAGAACCAGCAGCAGATCGAACGGCTCTACGTGCCGGTGAAACAAAAGAAGACCGAGATGCTGGAGGGCGCTCCCGCCGAGGTGGCGCGGAAGCTGGTGGAGCAACTGAAGAATCAGGCACGCGTGATTTAGTACAATTCACTGTTGCGCACGAGGGATAGGCATGGCGAATACACTCCTCCCGGTAGAAGAACAGAGTCTGACCCCCCATCAGGTCGAGCGGCTGGATAAGCGCAGAAACCGTGGCTTGATGCTCATGGTGATCTCCGGCCAGTTCGGGATCATCACCACGGTGCTGCTGCTGTGGCTGGTCCAGGATTTGACCTATGCGCCGGGATGGGCACATCCGGTCGCCTACTATTTTGCCTTCTCGCTGATTGTTTCGGGGCTCACCGGCATGGCCGGGGCGTACCTGCGCCGCGGCGCCCCTGAGTTCTAGATGGCAGATCGGATCCTGGTAGTCGCGGAGCAGCGGGAAGGTAAGCTGAACCGCGTCTCGCTGGAGACCCTGGCCGCCGCCCAAGCCATTGGCAAAGAGACTGGCATGGCCGGTCGAAGTGGTTTTGCCGGGTTACCAGACCACGACGCTGGCTCAGGAATTGGCCGGGTACAAGGTGGAGAAGGTATACGACCTGGAAGCGGCCTCGCTCGAAGCCTATACCTCGGACGCCTACGTTCACGCCCTGAAGGAGTTTATTTCGAGCCTTCAGCCGAAACTGGTGCTGTTTCCCCACACCTACCAGGTACGCGATTTTGCTCCCAGGCTGGCCCTGGCGCTGGACCGAACCCTGATCTCGGACGCGATCGGGTACAAGTACGAAAATGGCAAGCTGCTGTTTACCCGGCAGATGTTTCAGGGAAAATTCGTGGCCGATGTGGCCTTTGCCGGAGAAGCTCCGTGGCTCGCGACCCTGCAGATCGGGACCTATCGCGCGGATCAGGCGGAGACCGGCTCGGCTCCGGTGGAGACGATCGAAGCCAGCGCAGCCGCCAGCGCTGCGCATTACGCCGCACGAGGTCTTTCAGGAAGCCAAGCAGGCGGTGGATCTGTCGCAGGCGGAGATCATCGTGGCCATTGGCCGGGGCATCAAGGAACAGAAGAACGTCGCCCTCGCCGAAGATCTGGCCAAGGCTCTGGGGGGCGAGGTGGCGGCCTCGCGGCCTATCTGCGATAACGGCTGGTTGCCGCTGGAACGGCAGATCGGCAGTTCGGGGCAAACGGTTGCGCCCAAGCTCTACATTGCGCTGGGCATCAGCGGGGCCATCCAGCATATCGTCGGCATGAAGGGTGCGCGCACCATCGTGGCTATCAATAAAGATAAAGAGGCGCCCATTTTCGAGATCGCCGATTATGGCGTGGTGGGCAATCTCTTCGATGTGGTCCCGGCACTGACCGAAGAGATCAAGAAGGCGAAGGCCTGAGCTTCGGGCTCCAGCCAACAACATGATTCACTTCCGCCAACCAATCGAGGGCATCGAACGGCCACAGATGGAGGCGGATGTCGTCATCATCGGCGGCGGCCCGGCCGGGATGGCTTGTGCGCTGCGCCTGTCGCAGCTGATCGACGCCCACAACGATCAGCTGGCACGCAAGGGCTCACCCGCTCGCGCCCCTTTCCAAGGAAAACATTTACGTTCTGGAAAAGGCGCGCGAAGCCGGCCAGCACTGCCTGTCAGGAGCGCTGCTGGACCCCCGCTCCATGCGCGAGCTGCTGCCCGGTTTTGAGGCCGAAGCCCCGATTGATGCTGAGGTCACCAAAGAGTCGGTTTACTTCCTGACGGAGAAGGGCCAGTACAAGTTCCCCATCGTGCCCCCACCCCTGCGCGACCATGGCAACTACGTTATCTCCATTAACAAGTTCGTTAAGTGGCTGGCGGCCAAGGTGGAAGAGGCTGGGATCACCATCTTTACCGGTTTTGCCGGCAGCGAGTTGCTGTTCGACCAGGACGGGGTCACGGGCGTGCGCACCGATGACAAAGGGGTGGATAAGCAGGGAAATCCAAAGGCCAACTTTGAGCCTGGGTACGATCTTCATGCGAAGATCACCATCCTGGCCGAGGGCGCGCGGGGGTCGTGCACCAAGCAATTGATCGAGCGCTTCCACCTGGAAAACCCGGAACACGCGCAGACCTACGGGGTGGGGATCAAGGAGCTGTGGGAGATTCCGGCGGGCCGGGTGGCTAAAGGAGAAGTGATTTACACCCTGGGATATCCGCTCACCTGGCAGGAGTATGGAGGGGCGTGGATTTATGGCATCTCCGACACCTTGGCTCTCGGTGGGCTACGTGGTCGGCCTGGATTACCAGGATCCGCGGCTCGACCCGCACCACGTCTTTCAGTCGTTCAAGGAACATCCGTTGGCGCGGACCCTGCTGGAGGGGGGAAAGATGGTGCGCTACGGCGCCAAGAGCCTGCCCTACGGCGGCTGGCTTACCATGCCGAAACTGGCGGGCAAGGGGTGGATGATCCTGGGCGACTCGGCCAGCCTGCTCAATTCCCAGCGGCTCAAGGGAATCCACCTGGCCATCAAGAGCGGGATGCTGGCGGCGGAAACGGCCTTCGAATCGATGCGGGTGGGGGACAACTCGAGCGGGGCTCTGAGCGCCTACCAGAGCCGGGTCGAAGGCAGCTGGATCAAAGAAGAGCTATACCCGGTACGCAATTTTCATCAGGGCTTCGAGAACGGGTTGTTGCCCGGCCTGGTGCAGAGCGGCATCCAGCAGGTGCTGGGGGGCAGAAACCTTGGTCCTGACTTTAAGAACCATGCCGGCTATCAGCAATATGCGGCAACTGGGTGCGATCGGCCGATCGACGTACGGCCGCGAGGCGACGTTGGGCGCCGGCGAAGAGCGACGGAAAACTCACTTTCGACAAGCTGACCGACGTCTACCACTCCGGCACTCGCCACGAGGATGATCAACCGGTACACCTGGTCATTCGCGATACGGATATTTGCAACCACCGTTGTGTGCAGGAGTTTGGCAACCCCTGCCAGCATTTTTGCCCGGCCGCGGTGTACGAGATGGTGGATGCGCAGATCCACATCAACTTCGCCAATTGCGTCCATTGCAAGACTTGCGACATTATGGACCCGTACCAGGTCATCACCTGGGTTCCCCCCGAAGGGGGCGGAGGCCCTAACTATGACGGCATGTAAGTCGGTTAACGCCGTGGATTTTGGTGTGGCGGATCCAGCTCTCCAAATCACCACAAACACGTCATCCTGAGCGGAGCGCCTCGCAGATTGATCGCATGACACAGCGCTTGATGGCGCGCAGTCGAAGGACCCCGAAGGCGCTTACCTTACCCATGCCGCTCGGATCCTTTCAACCACCGAAGCCCGCACCTGGGGATGGAAACTGATTACAGTGCATGAAAAGATGTACCCCTGAGCATCAAGTGGGTACCGCAAGAAGATCCCTGTTCTCGGGCTTCGGTGGCCGAAAAGCTCCAAACAGCATGGGTAAGGTAAGCGCCTTCGGGGTCCTTCGACTCCGCGCCATCAAGCGCTGTGTCACGCGATCAATCTGTGAGGCGCTCCGCTCAAGGATGACTTGCTTGTGGGAGGTTAGCGCTTATGGGGTGCAGTCCGGGGCTAACTAAGGCCATGCCCTCCCTGGCGGGACTACTGTCTAGTTCGTTAACGGTAAACGACGGGATTCTGCTCCGAGCCAAGCTTGAGCAGCTCGACCGATTTGAAGTAGACAATGTCCTTATCGCTGTGATTTTGCAGGCCGATCCAGCCTTTTTCCGGGCGTTGGCCACGGTTGGGTTCGTAGTCAAACTTTTTGGCCGGCACCGGCTGGCCTTCGATGTAGTCCGTCACTTTTACCTCATTCACGAAGACCTGGGTTCGGGCCCCTTCGATGCGAATCACCATCGTGTTCCACTCCGGGCCCGGCTTCCCCGGTTTGGCTAGCGGCCGGGTAAGGGAGTAGAGGGTACCGGTGACGTGATAGTCGTCCTCGCCCCTGCGCTCGGGGTGGTTGTCGATTTGCACCTCGTATCCCTGGTTGACGGCCATCCATGGGTCGGTAGGCTCTTCCGGTATGCGAATGAATACACCGGAGTTATCGTTCTCGTGCTCCATGCGGTAGACGACTCTGATCTCGCAATCGCGCCACCGCGCCAACCTGCGAATAAAGCAGCCCCATCCCGCCCTGGGTTTTGAGCAGGCCATGCTCCACGGTAAAGCTGCCCGGCCCTACGTGCTCGCCACCCTTTTAGATCGTGGCCATCGAAAAGTGGCGTATAGCCAAGCTTCTTGGCCGGCGCCAGGGTGGTGGCGCAGAGCAGGATCAGCGGCGCCAGCATTCGTCTTTTCGTCATCAGTTCCCTTCCTCTCAGAATGTCAGTTTAAATCGTTTCGCTTACCCGTCTTTTAAAGTCAAGTGTTACCCGGCGATTTTGCGTGTAACATTCCATTGCGCGTGGAGCGTTCGCAGTACACTCGCTGAAGGGGGCGAAGCCATGAGCGGCAGCGACCTGTTACTTACCTGTAGCGACTGCGGTCAGGAATTTGTTTTCACCGCTGGGGAACAGCAGTTTTTCCAGGAACGCGGCTACTCCTCGCCCCGGCGCTGCAAACCATGCCGCCAAGCTAAGCAGAGCTCCGGCGGGGGGCGGCGGCCACGCCCCGTCCCATTCCCAGCACGACGGCGGTTACAGCGCCAGCGCGGGCGCGGGCCCCGGCATGAGCACGGGTACCACCGTGGTCTGTGCCAGTTGTGGACAAACCACGACGGTGCCCTTCGAACCCCGCGGGGACCGTCCGGTTTACTGCAAGAGCTGCTATCGGCCTAAACAAGGTGGCGGCGGGGGTGGTGGCGGCGGCGGACGGCAAAGCCGCGGCGGCGGGGGTGGCGGCGGCGGGGGAAACCGGGACCGGGACCGCAAGCGGCACTGACCCGCAAGTCAGGTCTACCCAAGTAGTTGTATGGCCGCATACATCTCATAGCCAGCATACTGCTCCCGAGGGTCATGGCATGGAGCAGGTTCTGTTAGAGATGTTTGAACAGGCGCGTAAGCTGGTCGTGGAGACCGATCGTAGACTGGCGGAAGAAAACGACCGGATCCGGGAAAAGGAACGCGAAGCCAAGCTGCTGGAACTCTCCGCCCAGATCGAGGCCGCGTTCGACTTCACCAGCAAGGAAAAGCTGGAACTCGATCCCCGGTTGGACATCCAGGACGGCAAACCCACAGTGGAATTTATCGTGCGCAGCCTGCGGGCAATTTTCGTGCTCTCGCCGCAACCTGAAGGCATGTGGACGCTGAGCTCCCTGGAAGACGGGCGGGCACCGCAATTGCTGGGAGAATTTCAAGGCGGGACCAAGAATGATGGGGGTTCGAGGCGGTTGGCGGCAGCCCGGATCGTGACCGCGATCGGAAACTGGTCGCAAAAGGGGCAGCCCCTGCCCGCGAAAAAGCCGGTGCAATCGGAACACTCCGGCCGGTGGCAAGACTCGGCGGTACCGCTCGAACTGCAGCAGGAACGGCGCGAACCAACCTACGGCACCATGGGCAAATTCCTCGGGTATTAGAGCATTTTCACCAGGTTCTCCCCCGGCGGGGAAATGCGGGTGTTCCATCAACGCATTTCCCCGGACTCCCTCACCGCAGTGCAATCCACCCATCGATCGCCTTTTCCCACTCCCGCTCCAACTCCGGCTTGGCGGACCGCCGTCGACGATTAAGATGGGTGCGGAGGTATGGAGCGATGCACACACGCGCACTGGTGCAGTTTCGCAATTACTGTGGACTAAAAAAGATCGCGAGGTGTGGTTTTCCTTGGGCGAAAACCACGAAAAGGCCTGTCGCCTCGGTCCACACCAATTGCGAAACCGCACTGGCCGCGATTCTGCTCTTCCCGCTGACACTCGGTTACACCATGAACGCTGCCGGCCAGAATGGTAAACAGCAGCGTATCGCGGAGCTGGCCTACCAGGCGGAAATGGAACATGAGGGCGGCGATTGCCCGGATGCGCTCACCCTGGGCGACCGGAATGTATGCCTGAACGATGCCCGGGTCGAGACCTATAAGAACTACAGCACGTTTTTCAATGCCCTACGGGAAGCCCTAATCCAAAGCTCGCCCAATGACGCCAATGCCCTGGCGCTCGACGGTACGGAAGTGGTGTGGGAGAAGTATCGCGTGACCGCATGCGACGCGATGGTCAAGGTATACGACCTAGGCACGATCAAGCATCCCGGATCGAGCGAGCCCAGCGCGCAGACCCGATGCCTGATCCAGTTGACGCGCAGCCGCATGCACGACCTGAAGCAGCTCTACGCCGCCACGCTTTAGGACAAACGTCTCCGTGTTTGTTACTGTGTCCGTTACACAATAAACCTGGAATCCCGCATGGCCGCGACGCGGCCGGTTCGCGGACTGTGTCATAACCGGCCACTCCCTTCCTTGGCCGCGGAACAGGGCTCAACTCCGCTTGCCTGTGGCCGATGCAACAGACAGTGGCTTACCGGGCAGTCTTGTCCAACTCTCACCGATTCAACAAGATCGATCCAATCGGACGAGCGCGGAAGGCGACAGTTTTTCAGCCGAGCAACTGGTTAGACTTTCATGTCTGCAGCAACACCAAATAAACACAGGTTCATCGGCAGACAAGCCATCCTCGACAAGAAGATGGGCCTTTATGGATACGAATTGCTGTTTCGGTCTGGAACAGACAATGCCTTCTCAGGAGATCTTGAGGACGCCACAAACCAGACGATCGATAGCTGCTTGTCGATGATCGCCTGCTCATCATCCAAGAATCTTTTCATCAACTGTACGCGGAGCGCGCTGGTCAGCATGAGTGTGAAGTTGCTGCCGAGCCGAACGGTGGTGCTTGAAATCCTGGAAAACATTGTTGCTGACGCGGAGCTTGTGAGGGCCTGCAAACAACTCAAACAGGCTGGTTTCCGTCTCGCACTGGACGACTTTTCCCCACATGAGAGCAAAGGCGAACTGGTGGAGATCGCGGACTACGTCAAGGTGGATTTTCGCGCGTCTGACCCTACCGCAAGGCAGGAAATCTACAAGATATTTCGCAATAAGAAGACTATTTTCTTGGCCGAAAAGGTCGAAACCCTGGCAGAGGTGCAGACGGCACAAGGGGAAGGAAACACACTTTTTCAAGGTTACTTCCATTCTCGCCCAGAAGTTATTGCCGAGGCGCAAATCTCGACCAGTACGTCCGCCTATCTGCAATTGTTTGCAGCACTGGCTGACTCCCCCATGGATACCAGGAAAATCGAACGCCTACTATTGACGGAGCCGTCGCTCTGCTATCGGTTGCTCCGGCTGGCCAATTCCGCGGTCTACGGATTTCGACATCGGATCTCAACGATTCAGGCAGCTTTGAGCGTAGTCGGTGAAGATGCTTTTCGGAAGCTCGTTAGTGTAGTTCTCGCCAGTAAGTTGTCTCACTCGGCGGCCGACAGGGATACGGAACAGGCACTTGAGCGGGCCTGTTTTTGCGAGTCTCTGGCGCCCGCATTAGATGAAAGCCCAGCGGAACTGTATATGCTCGGCATGCTCTCGGTGATGGACCGGATGTTGAATATCCCCATGACGCAGCTGGTGAACCTAATTTCCGTTGACTCGCGAATTCAGGAGGCGTTGCTCGGGTCAACGAAAGGGATGGGGAGGGCGCTGGAGCTCTGCAGATATCATGAGCACGGAGGCGACAGCCAAGGGTTGCTGCCTCCTGATGTACTTGTACGTGACAGCGCCTCATACTATTTCGAAGCGTTGCTGGCGGCGGGAAATACTTTGCACGCGCTTCAGTCCTAGAGCGGATCTCAGGCTACGGAGCTTTGGCCGCGGTTGGATGTGAAGGAGACACAACCACAATATCCACTCGCCGGTTCGCCCTGCGACCTTCTGGAGTATCGTTGCCGGCCGACGGATGATACTGGGCATACCCGGCAATGGACATCCGCCTGGGATCGACACCGGACTCATTGAGCAGCATCATCGCCACCGCCATGGCACGCGCAGTCGATAGATCCCAATTTGACGCAAACGCCGCATTGTGGATGGGCACGTCGTCGGTATGGCCTTCCACCCGCATATCGAGGCCGTATTGCATCAGCACGACCGCAATCCGCTTGATTTTATCTGCTGCTCCAGGCATGAGCTGTGCTTCACCGCTGTCGAAGAATCCAAGTTCATGAAGGCTGATCACAAAACCTTCCGGAGTCATGCGCAAGACAATCTCCTGACGTTCGATTTCTTTGCCGAGCGCTTTTTTGAGCTTTCTTTGCAATTCGACAATGTCAATGCCGGCGCTCGGCGGGAACTGTGCTGGGCACTCGCTTCCCCAGTGCTCGTTGGACTCACAATGTGCGAATTCTCAGCCGCGCTATCGCTGCTGGAGAAGGCTCCCATCTCCTGAAATCCGTTCTTGACGGCTTTAGAGACACTCTGAATCGCCTTCTTGTCATGGATGAGAGGAAGCGAACAGGACCACAAAAAGAGCGAACAGAAGGGTCATGAAATCTGCATACGAGACCAACCAGCGTTCGTGATTGACATGCTCCTCACGTCTTCTGCGGCTTCTCATTTGGTTACCAGTTTCGCTACTCTGACTGCGGCCGCAGATGTGCCCAGGTAGGTGCCAAACTTCGCTTCGAAAACCCTTGGGTTGACCTTTTCCACGATGGAAATCACCCCGTCAAGCATCAACTCGCGGAGCATTTGCTTTCTGCGCATCAGGATCTTGATCCTCCCGGCGCAAGGAAGAAAGAGAATGTTGGCTGATCCTACTCCATAGATGGTCGCGACAAAGGCAACTGCGATTCCCTTGCCGACTTCGTTGATATTCTCCAACCGCTGCATAACCTGAATGAGTCCGATGACAGCGCCGAGAATGCCGATGGTCGGGGCAAACCCCCCGGCAGCTTCAAAGACCTTTGGTATCAGATCTTCCCTATCAGCCTCATTGTCCATCTCGAACTCCATTCTTTGCCGCAGATTCGGGGGCGTGGGTGCCGTCGACAGCAAGAGTCATGGCTTTTCTCAAGAATGGATCCTGGATCGACTCGAGTTCCGCGTCAAGAGAAGTCAGGCCGTTCCGCCGGGCTCTCACGGCGTAGCGCGTCAAGTCGTTCGATCAGCTGCGCGGCAGGGTCCTTTTTCCCCAGAAAGACCGCTTTCAACTGCCCGACCGCCTGTTTCACGACGGAAAACGGAAACTGTACCATCACTGCGCCAAGCGTGCCTCCAAAGACAATCAGGGCTGCGGTTGGCTGTAACAGCTGCCCAACCTTACCGCCGTCCAGGTATAGGCCAACAGCGATGCCCGCTACCGCGAGGCCAATTCCACCCAATGTGCTCTTATCCACGGTGAGCTCCGTTCATGAAATGCTCGGCGATGAAGGTGCGGGAGCTAGTGTCCACTACGGGCATCCATGATCGAATGCGCGGTACGGCGGGGCTGAAGTGATCTAGGTGAAACAGAAAACTCTTGCGGGCGATCATTGATGCTCTCCTCTTGCGCTAGCCTGCCGGCTACTTGACTAACCGTCTCAACTTCGAGCTCGGAGTCAACATCTACAACATTCTTATGGATTTACTATCGGCAAGAGCGTGTCTTCTATCACCTAGCGATATGCCCCACATAGGTGATTGAAAATCTACGATGGTCGTAGTTATCAGGAGCATGGCTTTAAAGCGGCATCACAATTGCAGTGGGATGATTGGGGTTGCGAGGAATAGAAACCTCTGCTGTCTGTTTTGAGGCAGTCAAGAAGGTGGGGCGACATCCGGCAATGCGCTCACCGCCGCCAGGCGAGCCCAACATGTGCCAGCTTCTCATCAATCTGCAGGGAGGTAAACGGTTTCAACAAGTAATCATCGGCTCCAGCGATGAGCGCTCCGTGCAGCTCTCGCATACCTGGCTCGGTCGCCACCAGCATAACGACCCTGGTGTCTTCGACAGACTCATGCCGCAGACGAGTGACGAACTCCAGGCCGTCTATCTCGTGCAGGACCCAATCTACCAGTACAAGATCGGCTGTACCCATGAGGCGCAGAACATCCATGGCCTGGCTGACAATTTTCTGCTTCGGCTACCTCGAACCCGCGCATGGAGAGTATGCGATGCAGGACCGACCTCATCGTGTTCGAACCGTCTACCACGAGTGCCTTCATCAAACCTCGCTTAAACATTGGAAGGAGGCGACAAGACGCACTCTCCCGGGCACCCCAAGCGGGGAACACACGAAGGCAGACGGCTTTTCACTTCCCTGCTGATTTTCAGATCAGCCCGATTGCGAAAATGGAATTCTTTCGACCTTTGTTGCGGGCGTAGATGTCGAAGGTGTACTTGTTTGCTCGGCAAGAAATTCGGCCGGCATTCCCGGCGTCCTTTGCGGCCCGGTATCGAGCTTTTGCCAGGCGCTTCTGACGTGCAGGATCATGTCTATCTGCGCCTCGAGCAGCTTGGCCGAATTGGTTCCTGCGGCCTCCATCATCTTTGCACGGAGATATGCATAAAATCCGGATAGCGTTTGCGCTGACTCTCCGCCGTTGTTCATATCGATCCAGCTTTCGAGTTGGCCCAGCACGAGCGAGCCGTGATTCAACTCTCTGCACCGCTTCTCGATGTCGTTCTTGCCAATTGCGGCGGCGGCACGGCGAAGATCGCCCGCCAATGTGTCAAAAAGCGCAATGATCAGGCCGATAGAGCTCGCACCCTCAATAGCCGACTTCCGATAGGACAGTCCTGTTTGACTTAGTTCCATGATCAGCCCTTGCTCGGAGTAATACCCAACTCCGCCTGGATTTGGGCCATCTGTGTCGGCAACTGCTGCAGCGCAATCTCGGCCGCACTATACATGGCGGTAAGTCTGGTTTGTTCGTTTGCGATGTAGTTTGTCTCGAAATCGCTGATTTGCGTAGCCAGGTTGGTGTTTGTGGCATTAATGCCGCTCAGGTCTACTTTAAAAGCGCCATTCGCGGGACTGGTGAAACTGCTCAAGGCGTTGGTCATCGAATTTGCAAAGCCGTTGAGCGCCGTGCCCTCGAAAAAATTCTGAACATCGGTGGGATTGGTGACCAGCATGCTATTCAGCGTGGCTGAACTTACGCTAAGAGTGCCGTCACTGCCCTGGGCGATGCCCAGATCATTCAGCGTTTGAACAGTGGTGGTAGTTCCCGTTGCCGGCGTAGCCGTATAGTTGAGAGCCTGCTCAAGCGTGCTCTGCAAGTTGACGACGGTGGGATCGGAAGCGAGCACGCCTTCGGAGGTTCCTCCGGCAGGAATGGTGAACTGCGAGTTCACCAGCCCGATGGCGGTGTTGTAGTCAGAGACAAACTGGTTGATCGCGGTTGAGACTTGCGCAGCATCAGACGCTACTACCAAGTTGACCGGAACCCCAGGAACGGCAGTCGACAACGACAACGTGACTCCAGCGATTGCGCCAGTCACCGAGTTGCTCGCGCTTTTAATGGGAACGCCATCCACTGTCAGGGAGGCGTCAGCTCCCATCGCGGACTGGGTAAAGCCAAAGCTCGGTTCGCTGATGGTGAATGGGGTGATGCCGTTGGTGCTCGCGATCGACAGATTCGTACCATTGGCGTCGCTACCGGCGGTCGCGGTGACGCCAAGATTCATTGCATTGATACTTGAAGCCAGGGTGGCATAGGTCTCGCCGACAGTAGTCGAGATGGTCGTGGTTGTGCCCCCGCTGGTCAAGGTGAAGCTGTTGGCGCCAAGCGTGCCGCCAGTGGGGATGTCTGGAGAAGTCCACACCGTCCCGGTATAGTTCGCGGACGAGATCGAGAAATTGGCGGCGTTTCCGGAGGAGTTGGCGATGATGGCGAGCCGGGAGCCGGACGCGTCACTCACCACGGAGGCAGTAACACCGAGCTTATCTCCATTGATGGTGCTAGCGAGATCCTGTAGATTGTCGGCTACATTCCCGGCGCCGGTCGCGATAGTCACCGAGGCACCGGCGGTGGTGGTGAGTGTGAATGACGACGACGGCAGGGTCGCAGTCCCGCTGGTTGCGAGATCCGAATACCATGCGCCGGTGCTGGCTAAGCTATTGACCACGACCGAATGAGTGCCGGCAATTGTGCCGGTGGCCGCGGTCGCACCGACTTCACTCGGGTTGGACGAGGTCACGGTCCTCTTCGACAACGGGCCTGTCAAGGTATTGAGGGCTTGCATATCGCTCTGGACAGCTGTCGTCGCAGTCTGCATGGCGGTCAGAGCGGTGGTCTCGCCGGTAAGGGTGACCTGGTCAGCTTGCCATCCGCGCTCAGGCGCGCGGTCCGCGTAAATGCCCGCGGCTACCGCGGCAGTCACGTCGATGCCTGGCGTGGTAGCGCCTACGGTCGCAGCGAGGATAGAGCTGATATTGATCGATGGAGTTGGCGCGGAGAGGATGGAGGAGGTGCTCATAGATTCTATCTGCTTTCTTCTGAGAAGGCTCGACCAAGCGAATGCTGGCTGCTGAGTCTGGCACCAAGCCGGCTACCCGTAAACCCTAAAGTTGGAGTAGATCGAACGGATCAATTTGATGAGAATGAAGCAGAGGTGGCACTTGCGGCGCCACCTCCGGTATTGGTTTGATGGTTAGGCTAACTTACTGGACCAGTTTCAATACGGCCTGCTGGGCCTGGTTTGCCTGCTGAAGCGCAGCCATACCTGTGGATTGCAGGACGTTATACTGGGTCATGTTGGCCACGGTGACGCCGATGTCAGCATTCTGAATGCTGTTGGTCGCGCTCTGCAGGTTCGACACCTGGCTTTTCATGACGCTGCTGGCCGACATAAGCCGGTTGACAGACGCGCCGATGACGCCGCGTTGTGCGGAGATAGCCTGGATTGCGGCATTGACCGCGGTAAGCGCCGTCTGCGAATTACTGGCGTTGGTTAAGTTATTCGCGTTCAGGTTCAATGTGGCTGCAGAAAGGGATGCAATTGAGGTGGTAATCGCCGTATTTGCGCCGACAGCCGTGCTGCCGTCGCTGACGAACACCGAGTTGGTACTTGCTGCAGGTACAACAGCATTCATGGCGCCGAGAACAGCGTCGTTGCTGGTGACGTCGATTGCGGTTAGACCCGTGTTTGAGATCGACAGCTCGCCGGCTCCATTGATAGTTCCGATTGTGCCCGCAGATAACGTACCTGCAGTAACCGCTGTGACGATAGAGGCGTTCAAATCCGAAAGCTTGCTAGCCGCGCCGGCTGTGAAGACGAACGTACCGCCAGTCGCTGAGTCAGTAATGGTTGTCTTCGAAAGGTTTGTCAGGGCGGTCGTAGCCAGAACCAACGCGCCTTGGGTCGAGGTAAAGGTGGTAGGCGCGTTGGAAGCAAAGACGTTCTGCCCGTTAAAGTTAGTTGTGCTGCCGATCTGGTTGACCTCCGCCATGATCGAATTAAATTCCCCATTCAGAGCGGTCGATTGAGTGGCGGTAATGCTGCTGTTGCCGCCCTCCGTGGCCAGGGTAACTGCACGGTTAAGAAGTGTCGTGACCTGCGACAGGGCGCCATCGGCAGTTTGCAGCAAGCCAACGCCGTTGCTGGCATTCTGCTGCGACTGCGTCAGGGCGGCAATGTTGGCGTTGATTCCACTGGCAATCGACAACCCGGCAGCATCATCCGAACCGGAATTGATCTTCAGGCCGGTCGAAAGCTGTGTCAGGGTCTTTTGCAGGCTGGACTGCGTGTTGGACAATGCATTCTCCGCCGTCAGCGCGGAAATGTTATTAAGGATTGTTAATGGCATTGGGTAAGACTCCTTATATTCGCCAATTGGCGCCTGCTCTCGGCATCGTTTGCTGGCCCGGGTTAAGGCGCAGGTTCGTCGAGGGGGAGGTCGTGTTGGTCAAGCACCCTATCGACCAAGCCGAAGAATAATTTCAATTGTCCCGAGATATCTTCTAGTTTTTTTAATTTGAACCGTGCTTACCCTTAGGAACCGCGCTTCGGAGCGTGGGTAAAACACATTGAGATCCTGCCACACCAGAGCAGTCAACTGGGCAATACGTTAACAATTTCGCTATTCTCCGGGGCCAAGCCCATCTGATGCCTCTCGTACAGGGCGGAGTAGGCGGCCTCCAGATAGCGGCAAAAACGGGAAACGTCGAATAACGGGGCAGTGAGACGGTTACGCATTAACTTCTGCCCTATCTCGCGGCAGAGTTCCGCATTGAAGGCTAATTCGACCGCTAGTGCCACATATTCCGCGCCGGTGCTGGTGGCGAGCTCCGGCAAACCGATGGCTCGCAGTAGACTCGCTGCCATGCGGCCGGCAAACGCCTCTCCCATGCAAGTCAAGACCGGTAAACCGGCCCACAGCGCGTGGCTGGCCGTCGCCCCGGCATTGTAGGGCAGAGTGTCAAGGAATAAATCAGCCAGCGATTGCCGCGACAAATGCTCGGCTAGCGGCAGTCTCTTGGCGAAAATAAGCCGGTGCGGAGAGACTCCGCGCCGCACCGCCTCTTTGCGCAGATTATCGACTGCCCACGGATTGCTCTCCAGCAGCCATAGAACGCTTCCCTCAGCCTGTCCGAGGATCCGCATCCAAAGATCAAAGGTGGCAGGTGTGATCTTGAAGGTGTTGTTAAAGCAGCAAAAAACAAAGCCTTTCTCAGGTAATCCCTCTTCGGCGCGGGTGTAGAGCTTTGTGGACCGCACACGCCGGGTATCATTGGCTTGATAACAATCCGGCATATAGACGATCTTTTCCGAGTAATGCCGCTGGCTCGCTTCCGGGACCACCGTATGGTCCGCAATCATATAGTCGATGTACGTGGCGCCCATCGATCCGACATAGCCTAGATAGCTCACTTGGATGGGGCTCGCCCGCTCCGCGAAAATTCCGGTGCGGCTGTTGTCAGTGAATCCCATCAGATCGACCGCAATATCCACCTCGTGTTCGCGGCTCAGCCGCGCCACCTCGCGGTCGGGCATTGAGCGCACATCCAGAAAGCGGTCCATCGCCGCCGAAACCCTCATGCTCATCTCGTCGGTCTCGTGCGGACCAAAAGAGAACCCCAGGATTTCAAACTTGGTTCTGTCGTGCCGCTCGAAGATTTCCGCCATCAGGGAGCACATGGGATGATCGTGAAAGTCCGCTGAAAAATATCCGATGCGAATCTTGTCCCGTTTGGGCCGGCGCTTGAAGGCCGCAGTAGACCGCGGGGGAAATTTGTCGCGCACAAGAATCTCCGCTGCCTTCCTTTGCACTTCGGCGGAACTGCTGATGTTCAGCACGGCGAATGGATGGGCTACTCTTTCATTTCGCTCGATACCTGTCTCGAGTTGCTGGCATTGGCTTTCGATGCCTTCCCAATCGCAGATCGATTGCTTCGTATGAACCCTCATCCCAGGCAGATACTCGCAGTCCGGCTTGAGCAGCATGGCCTTGTCGTAACTCTCCAGCGCCGCCGGGTAATTCTTCAACCGATAAAGGGCATTTCCGCGATTGCTCCAGGCCTCCGCAATGCCCGGGTTCAGGCGGATCGCCTTATCGTAACTCTCCAAGGCAGCCTGGTATTGCCCGAGTCCCTGAAGGGCACCGCCGCGGTTGCTGTGCGCCTCCGCGTAGTCTCCTCTGAGGACGATGGCCTCGTCACAACTTTCCAAAGCCGCCTGATATTGCTGAAGCTGCAACAGTGCGGCGCCACGATTCCCATGGGCTTCCACGAGACTCGGGTTCAGGCGAATGGCCCGGCCGCAACTTTCGAGAGCCGCCTGGTACTGCTGGAGCCGCAACAACGCGGCGCCACGGTTGCCGTGAGCTGCCGCGAAGTCCGGCTTCAGACGAATGGCCCGGTCACAGCTCTCCAGATCCGCCTGGTAGTGCCCGAGCGCAAAAAGCGCAACGCCACGGTCGCTGTAGGCTTCGGCAAAGCCCGGCTTCAGGCGAATGGCCTTATCGTAGCTCTCCACGGCCGCCCGGTATTGCTGGAGTTGATGAAGAGCGTTGCCACGATCAGCATAGGCTTCCGCAAAACCGGGCCTGACCAGGATCGCCTTATCAAACAGAGGAAGGGCCATCGCCCATTGTCCGACCTGGAGAGCAATCAATCCCAACAAACGCAGCGCGTCCGGATTGTCTGGACAATCTTGAAGCGCCTGCTGGTAAAGAGTTTCTGCCTGGGCCAATCGACCGGCCTGGTGGTGCGCCAAGGCCTGCTGCACGCTGCGATTCGCTGCTGAAATCGCAGGGCTTGCCGATTGTTTTCCTCGATTTCCAGAGCGGAAGCGATCGTTGCCTCTGCGCGTCATTTGTGCTCTTCTCCGCCAACCTGCGCCAGCTCGCGATTATCAGTGGAGGTAATTGAGCAGAGTTTGGGGCAAAACTTTGGAAGCGGCCGCCAAGACCGCGGTGTTATCGAGCTCCGCCTGGGAGAGACTGGTAGCTGCCGTCGCGAGGTTCACTCCGACCAGCGCAGTCTGCTGCGTCGTCAGCGTCAGCTTTTCCTGGCCAAGGTAGCTTTCCTGCGAGCTCAATTGGCTGATGGTGCTGTCCAGAGGAACGCGCTGGTCAGCGACATAATTCAGCGCCGCGGAAACGGCCGTGGTCGCGGTAGCAATTTGTGCAGTGTTCCCATTCTGGAGGGCGGTGATCAGGCCGTTGAGTGAGCCAATCACGTTTGCCCCCGAGGTCAACAGTTGATTTCCGGGAAGATTGGTGGGGACGGTAAAGGAATCGCCTATTTGCACTTTGTTAACCGTGCTGTTCCCCACGTAGGCGTAAGCGTTCGCGACCACCGTACCAAACTTGGCGCCCATGGACCCCAAGGCGGCGTCGTTAGAGCTGACCACGATGCCATGTGTACCGGAGTTAGTCGAGATCGCGAGCTGGCCCTTGGCATTGATGGTTGCAGTTGTACCGAGGGAGAGAGTGCCCGCGGCAACCGCACCCGAAATGGCGGTTGCCAGAGTGGAGATGCTGTCGCCCGCGGCCGCGGTAAAGCTAAACGTCTTGGCCGTCGATGCGTCGCTGATGGTGGTCAGCGAACCAGTTGCCAACGTCGTAGCGGTACTTAGCGGGGTAGCGACCGATCCGAACGACGAGTCGAATGTGGTCGAGGCGGGCGCGAATGGCGCAGTGCCGTTGGCCGAACCCCCGAAAAGGAATGAGCCCTCGAAAGACCCGTTGGCCTGTGATATCACGCTGCTCAGCACACCCTGTACCTGGGCGGCAAGGGCTTGGTCATTTGCCGCGGAGGCGGTGCCGCTGGATCCTGCGCCGCCCAGTGTTATAGCTGTGTTCAGCGACGTGATAACCGAGCTGATCGCCGAGTCAGCCGCCTGCATCTGGGATTGGATAGCGCTGACATTGCTGGTGTATTGATCGACATTTGCAGCACTGGCAAGGGAGATCACCATGTTGGCCGAGGCTGCAGGATCGTCGGAAACCTGGTTGACCCGCAAGCCGGTTGAGACCTGCTGCAGCGCGGCCGAAAGAGCCTGCTGGCTCTGTTGGACCGCGTATTCGGTATCGGGAACCATGTTCGTCACACGCATGATGATCCTTCTTGCGCAGTCATCCGCCGCGCTTTGATTTTTTACTGTGCTGCGGCAGTGCCCATGGTCAAAGTCACTTCGAACATGGCTTGAATGGTCGAAACGACGCGCGCAGCGGCCTGGTAAGCGGTTTGAAAAGTGATCAGATTGGTGGCTTCCTGATCGATCGATACCCCCGAAACAGAGCTGAGCTGGTCGTTGAGCTGGAGCAGGCTGGCAGTCGTTGCGCTTGATTCGGCATTGGCATTCGAGGTAAGACTACCGACCGTAAAGACCAGACCCGCATACGCGCTGCCGGGAGAATCTCCGGCAGGAAGCGGGGTCGTTTGCACCGCACTGAGATTAACCAGGTTCCCGTTGCTTCCGGCAGTACCGTCCGAGCTGGCAGCGATCTTGGTCGGATCCGTGATCGCCATGCTGATAGCACCGGCAGACCCCACCACAGTCGCGGGAACAGTGAAGATGTCCCCGCCCGCGAGACCGCTTTGATCGAAGCCTTTTGCCTGGGCCGCATTCATGGCGTTCCCAAACTGATTGGCCAGCGTATCCAGCTGGCTCAAAAGGCCCGGGAGCGTCTGGTCGCGCATCTGGATGGTTCCGCCCAGGCTTCCGGTGGTTAGGGATGTGGTTATATCGGCGCCGTTCTCATCGAGCACGTGCTGCATGCCATCGCTGCCGGTGGCGGTGTGCAAGGCATAGCTCTGTGCGCCCAGAACCAGAGCGGTTCCATTTCCGGTGGTCAGGGTCTCACCCGCCGCGGTCTGGGTTACGGAGACATTGGTCAACGCCGATAGCTTCAGCACCAGCTGGTTCTGCTGGTCCTGGACCGATCCACCGTCTTGCCCGGCCGCTTGCAGGCCGGCAATCTGCGGGTTCAAAGCGGCTATCTGCTGCGTGAGTTGGTTGATCTGGCTTACATCCTGCAACACGGGGGTATTGAGCGCGCTCTGTTGCGTGGTCAATACGCTGGAAGTGGTGTTGAAGGCGGTAACGAGGTTACTCCCCGCTGCCAGCACTCCCTGGCGTTGGGCTGAGTTGGTCGGATTGGTAGAGAGACTGGAAAGACTTGCGAACAAGGCCGACATTCGCGTGCCGATGTCGTTTGCCGAAGTGGTGAACGTGGGCTGTATCTGCTGCAGTGTGCCTACCTGGGCGTTTGCACTACCCTGGGATCCGGTTTCCTGCTGGATCTGTGACGAAACCAGCTCGTCGCGCACGCTTTGATAGCCCTCAAGCACAACGCCCTGGCCCACACTGAGGTTGCCCTCATTGATCGGCGCCGCCTCCTGGAAAATGACCACCTGCCGGGAGTAGCCGGGCGTGTTGGCGTTGGCGATGTTGTTGTTTGTAACCTGCAGAGCGCCAGTGTCAGCAACCAGGGATTGTACGGCTGTCGAGAGTGAACTACTTATCGAAGACATGGATTTACATCTCGCAAGACCAGGTCTGACGCTTCGACCTGGGCCCGTGAGCCTCCTGAAGTTGCCCGGTATGACTTCTGCACAGCGAAACGAGAAGAGCGATCGATCTGCCGGAGTGCTTTAGAAGCGCGGCGTACTGTAAATTGAGCTCGCGTATGGCGCCTGTTATCGCCTGAATCTTTCGTTCGACCGCAGTGTCGCTGCACATCTGCAAAGGCTGCTCAGACGACCTGACTTTTTCGCTGATGGTATTCGCCATGGTTGCCAATACGGCACAGAGCATCTCCTGTTTGGCGACACTCGCTTGGAAACTGATTAATGCGTTGGTGGCAATCGCATCCATGGCAACGGAAATCTCGAACGCCAGCGCCTGCAACTGCTGCAGGTAGGTGGCGGCGAGCTGATCCCGGATCTGGACTGCTTTGTCAATCATTTGCGAGCCCTTCCGGGCAAAATATCTGTCACTGGCCGAGCAGGTAGCTACTGCGCCTATTTGCCATTGCTGATGCTGATGGCGGCGGCAATTTTCGTTGCGTCCACCTGGTATTGACCGCCGTTGACAGACTGCCGGAGGGCATCCACCGTGCCCTGACGGACTTCAGGGGAATTTAAAGCCTGGCTGGTCAAGGTCAAAACCGATGTGCTGTCGGAATGGAACGAGGTCCAGTCTTCCGTCGCAGCTTGTGCCCCCCGCGCACCTTGCGTACCCTGTGTGCCCTGCGTCCCGGTTAGGCCATCGTTCGAAACCCGTGCTGTAACGCTATCGACTGGCAGCTGGGTTGCTGTCGGACCAATGCCTTCAATATTCATCGCAACTTCTCCTGTCTCAACGATAGTGCTATCGGCGTTTCAGGATAAAGTTTTCAATCAGTTCGTCGAGGCCATGAAAACAACGGGGTTACGCTTGCTGGCTATTCTGTGCCAGCCGGGGACGGTTTGGCTGCACCCGCTACCTCCTTGTCCGCCGTTTTATGAAGTTGCTTTGCAATCATCTTAGCGATGCCAATGCCGCCAGCCGCGGTCATCGAATTTCCCAACGACTGCATGGCCATGCCCTGAAACTGATCCTTGCCGGCATCTGCGTCGTCATCGTCGTCTCCGCCAGGCAGGCTGCCAAAGCTCTGCTCCGCCTGCTGCAGCCAGCTGCCGAGGAGAATGGACTCAAAATCTTTCGCCGACTTCTCAATTTTGCTATTCTCCGCCGCCGCCGAGGCTGGGTGCCGGAGGACCTTGTCTGCCTCAGTGGTCAGCGGTCCGATGACCGTTGAAAATACACTGCCGAACGGCAAAGTACCAGACACTAGATCACCTCCAGATCAGCTTGTAGTCCACCAGCCGCCTTGATGGCCTGGAGGATGGCGATGATGTCGTGGGAGGTTGCGCCAATGGCATGCAAGCCTTTGATCAACTCATCCACATTTGCCCCCTCTTGCAGCTGGATCGATTGTGCCGGCGCATCGTTCACCGACAGCCTGGTTTCCGTTACCGTCTTCGTCTCTCCCCCTGAGAATGGCGGCGGCTGGGAAACGATGGTTGCGGTCTGCACGTCGATGGTCAAACTGCCGTGGATCACCGAAACCGGCGAGAGCCTCACGTCGCCACCCATTACGATTGTCCCGGTGCGTTCGTTGACCACGACCTTGGCAGGGGAACGGAAATTGATGGAAAGGTTCTGCACCCGCGAGATAAGTACAGGGACAGAAGCCGTGCCGCTGTCGGCAACGTTGACGTCGATGCGGTTGCTGTCGATTGCGGTGGCGATGGTCTTGCCAAACTCCTTGTTAATCACGTCGGCAACGTCGCGCGCGGCCGTGAAGTCGGAATTGAGCAACAGCAGCGAGACGATGCGAAAGCGGCTCAGGTCGACGGCTGCTTCCCGTTCGATGATTCCTCCATCGGTAATTCTGCCGACCGTCGGATGATTGACCGTTCTTACGTTCCCGTTGGCGCCCTCGGAGTAGCCGCCTATCACTAACGGCCCTTGCGCTTCGGCATAGACCTGTCCATTGGCCGCACGGAGGGCAGTGAGCAGGAGGACGCCGCCAACGATGCTCTTGGCGTCGCCCACCGACGACACGGTGACATCGAGCTTCATCCCCGGACGCGCGAACGGCGGCAGGTTGGCGGTAACAAAGACAGCGGCCACATTTTTCACCACGACGATGCCAGGCGCGATCTGTACTCCCATGCGGGTCAGCGAATTGGCGAGCGTCTGCACGGTAAAAAACGTCTGCTGGGTATCGCCGGTGCGAGACAGGCCGATCACCAGGCCGTATCCGACCAGCTGATTCTCGCGCACCCCTTCGATCTGTGTTACGTCGCGGAGCAGTACCTTGTGAACGATTTCGGCCGCAAATAATGCAGGCGAAGAGAGACTCCAAAGGGCAGCGAACAAACAAAGCCGGCTCTGCCAGTGAAGTGGTCTTCGCTTGCCCAGCATACCGGTCAAAAGTTTAATAACCATAGGACCGCCCGGGTGATGGGGTTCGGCGGACGTACGCCGTCGGAGATGATTCCCTTGCCCTTCATCTCGATTTCGAGATTACTGAGAGCGGTTGAGGGCACCGTGTTGCTGGGACCGATGTCGCCGGGCCGGATCATGCCGCGCACAATTACGTTTTCGTGCTGATTATTCATGTAGATCTGTCGTTCTGCCTGAACGACCAGGCTGCCGTTGGGAAACACAGCGATCACCTGCCCGGTAAGGGTGGTGGCGAAGGTGGTGTTCGACGCCGTCGATCCCTGCCCCTTCAGCGCCGAGGACGATTGCCCCGACAACAGAGGATTGGTTGCCGCGGGAGTTCTACCCATGATGCCGGTGATGCTGGAGGTGGTGTTGAAGGCTCGCTGGCTGTTGACGGTGCCGGACTGCGCGGCCGTGGTCTGAACGGCAATGAGAATCGTGATGGTGTCGTTCAGGTTGTGGGCCTTGTAATCGACAGAGAAATCACCAAGAGGACTTTGCGCCGACCATAGGCTGCCGACGGTGCTCTCGTCAGCCGCGGGAAGATACTGCTGCTGCAAACGCGCGATGTACTCCGCCCGCAGCTGCTCGGGAGTTTTGGGATGTTGCTTGAGCAGGCTAAGTGGGGAGGCAAGGGCGGAAGAAGCCGCAAGCAACACCAGGGCGACGGTTCGCTTCAGGAGTGTCAAATTCGGCCGCATCTTAGAAGCTCCCCGTCAGCAGATTTGCGCTGACCACTTCCCCGAAATACACCTGCTTGTGGTCCGGGCTGGTAACGCGAATCCTGTGGCCAACCACGCCATTCTCGAGACTTATGACGGCGACCTGGATATGTGACCGGTGATCGTCCAACACCAGCGTGGCGCGGGTGCCGGCGCGCATGGTGACTTCAGTCGTGGGGTTGAACACCCCATTTCTGCCGACAGGGGACGCAGTGGTTTCTGACCAGGTCACGATGGCATAGAACGGTAAACATTCCCCGCTCAGATGGCAGGCTAGCTTGACCCGCGAGCGCGACGGGGAGTGCGCAACCTGTGCCTTGCCGATTGGCTCAACGGACAGGATATCCAACATCGGCGAGGGCTCGGTCGCGACCACCCTGGCCGGCAGCGAGACCTGATGGTCACCGGTTTGCATCCCCCCGTTGGAGAGCGCGCGAGCGACTTGCTCAGGTGTGAGCGCGAAGCGGACTTGCAACTGAGACTGTCCCCGACCTGTCATACCCATAGCCGCCATCAACAAAACCGGTATCCATCTGGCCCTCATATAGCCTCTCTGCCCGCCGCTTGTTCCTTCTACGAGGAAAGTTGGTTGAGCTGCTGCAACATCTGGTCCGCTGCTTTCACTACGCGGGAGTTCGATTCATAGGACCGCTGGGCCAGGATCATGGCCACGAACTGGTTGACGACGCTGACGTTGGACTGCTCCAACATGCCCTGCTGCAGACTTCCCAATCCTTCTGCGCCGCCGGGCGTTCCAACCACCGGCTGGCCCGAAGCCGTGGTGGGCAGATAAAGGTTGTTCCCCACGCTATTCAGGCCGCCTGGGTTGACGAACAGCGCGGTCTGAATGGCACCCACCTGGGTGGCTGCGGTCTGGCCCGGCTGGGTCACGCTGACTGTGCCGTCGCTGCCAACGGTCACGCTGAGCGCGTCCGCCGGGATGGTCACCGCGGGTTGCAGGGGGTTGCCATCCGCGGTGACCATCGCACCCTGTGCATCGGGGTGGAACGAGCCGTCACGGGTGTAGCCTATTTGCCCGTTGGGCAAAAGGATCTGAAAAAAACCCTGGCCCTGGATGGCCAAATCGAGCGGGTTGCCGGTGGTGGCGAAGTCGCCCTGGGTCTGAATGATTTCGGTTTCCGCGGGGCGGGTACCGAGACCTACCTGCAGACCCGCCGCCACCGTGGTCTGCTGGGTTGCGGCGGCGCCGGGCATGATCTCGTTCTGATACAAAAGGTCGGTGAAATTGACCTGACGCTGCTGAAACCCGGTGGTACTGGAGTTGGCGAGATTGTTGGCGATGTTGTCCAAATTCAATTGCTGAGCGGTCATTCCGCTGGCGGCTGTGTAGAGAGCACGAAACATATCAGATTCCTTTCACCACTGGTTCAGCTGGGTAATTCGATAGTGCATCAGCCGGTGCGGGGTAACTCCTGGGCTGCAGTCTTGTCGAGCTCGCCGTTGAACATGCTAAGAACGTGGCGCATGGTTTCGACATCGCGCTGAGCCGTAATTAACTCGACCATACTGGTGATCGGATTGACGTTTGAGCTCTCGAGCATTCCCTGACGCACCTGAGACTTGACGGCAGGCACGGCAGTCGCGGCGGGCGCGTCGTAATAGGTGCCGCCCGCACTCTTTATCTTCGCCGTGGGTGGGAACTCAACCAGCTTCAGTCGTCCTGAGATAGCACCATTGGTCGAAATTGTTCCGTCCGAGCTGATCGAAACGGGGGCTCCGATAATCGTGATCGGGCGGTTGTTGTCGCCCAGGACAGGATCGCCCGCGGCGGTGATCAGTTGCCCTTGCGGCGACACGCGGAGATTTCCTCCTCGGGTGTAGACAGGGCCGGCGGCGGTCTGTACGGCGAAGTAGCCAGGCCCTTCCATGGCCAGGTCAAGATCGTTGCCCGTCCGCACCAAGGCGCCTTGGGAAGTATCCAGTTGCGTGCCGCTCAACACGCCATAGTCATTGGCGTCCTGGTTAAGAACAGAGAGCGGGGAGTCACCGGTAGTTGCCAGGAGCGAGCTGAAGACGTTGTGGTTGGCGCGGAATCCCGCAGTACTCACGTTGGCCAGGTTGTTGGCTATGGTCTCAAGGGCTTGGGTTCGGGCCATCAAGCCGGTACAGGCGGCATAGTATCCACTGTTCATTACGTGCCCTCGGGCAGGTAGTGTGCACGCAGAAGGCCAATTCACGTTATGCGACATATCTCTTTTGTTTCAGCACAGAGCGCGGATATTCGCTGGTTAGGCTACGGCACAGATGAGGAGTCAATGAGAAATGGGTGAGGCGATGTCTGGGTGAGAGGTCGCGCTTTGTCGAAAAAACACCTCCACGACAGGTCCGCTGAACCGCAGATCCCCGCACTACGCTACGCTCCGGTCAGGATGACAAAGGGGAGGGGGACGCTACCATTGAGAGTAGTGGCTGAGCAAAAGCCCTTTCTCATCCCCTTGGGTGGGCCGAAGGCCCATACACGCTAACAAACAACTAGAAATCCGAGAAGACGCTTTTTTTGCCTCTCCAACTCACCACAAAGACGTCATCCTGAGCGGAGCGCCTCACAGATTGATCGCGTGACACAGCCCTTGAAGGCGCGGAGTCGAAGGACCCCGAGGGTACTTATCTTACCCATGCCGCTCGGAGCTTTTCAACCACCGAAGCCCGCACCTGGCAGGACCCGCCACGGTCTTTCCCTGGAGCCGAGAACAAGAACTGCTAAGCATCTTGCTATGGCCGGCGGCTACATCTGCACAGAATGATTACAGTGCATGAAAAGATGTACCCGTGACCATCCAGTGCGTACCGCGGCAAGATCCTGTTCTCGGGCTTCGGTGTCGAAAAGGCCCGAAGAGCATGGGCAAGATAAGCTCCATCGGGGTCCTTCGACTCCGCGCCTTCAAGGGCTGTGTCACGCGATAAATCTGCGAGGCGCTCCGCTCAGGATGACGATTTTGTGGGAGCTTTGACGAAAAACATCCCAAACAATTTAGCGCTTATGGGCCGAAGGCCCATGGCCACTTCGGTCGGGATGACGTTTGACACTACCGGCTTTGCCGGGACCTGCATGACGTGGCGCTTAAGTCGTGGAGGGTGGAAGGATCGAAATTGATCCTGGTGGCGGCAAGTTCGTGAGCAGCGGTCAGGACGAATTTCCAGGTAGAGGAAGACGAGGAATCATTCATACTGCGGATGGCAGCGAGAACAAAGAGGGGCAGCGACCCCTCCATGGCTAACAAGGCAGCGGATGGCCAGCCCAGAACATGGGGAATCGTCCTCATCTCATGGAGCAACCCCACCAGGTAGGCTTCTTCCGGCGAAACACCCTCGAGCGATTCGGCGACCAGTTGTGCATACTGGGCTACCAGGCGGCAGTGATTCCAAAGAGAAGTAGTCGCCGAATGTTCCCGGTCGCAGGCGAATGTTCTAGCAGAGATGGCATCGAACCAGGTACCCGCATCAAGACCTGCTATGCAGTCACCCATCCGGCTGGGGTGCTCAGCGGCAAATTCATATTCTCTCCCAACCAACCGCAAAATCTGGATGGTTGCTCCGACGTCGCTCAGAACCAGTTCGGAAACCATGCGCAAATCGATACAAGGCTCTTGCAAAAGTATCTCTAAACCGAGAACCGTTGCCGACATTACCGGTACATCGTCCAGGAGATCCACGTTCTTGCGGGCGAACTTTTTCTGCTCCGGGAAATCGAGACGACGCCAGGCCGACGATGGAATCCAGCTGTGATCCGTTACCGTTTCGATCGCCTGATTGAACATTCACTCCCACCTGCTGTGCCCCTATCGGCAGGTGTAGAAGATCTTTCCAGACAAAGTTGTAACTTTTCGAATAAGGCCAGTGATTCTCCGAGCAAATTCCTGATCTGAGCGCCCCAAGAAGCGACGGCAAGAGATTATCCGGCCCTAAAAAGCAGGTCGACTGCGTTGGAATCGGATTTCACGCGGGCCCATAGGTGTTCTTTGCACTTTGCTATGAAGGCTTCATCGGCCTCGATTTCGAGGCTGGAACTGCACAGGATGCGGGCCATCTCGCCTGGAGTCTGGACGCTTTCAAACCTTACCTCCCTGGCGGGGGAATCCTCCAGCTGTTCTCTCTGTTGCATCTGGATCTGAAAGTCGCTGGGGGTCACGAAACACGGTTTTGTCTTGCATCCGGTCATCTGTTCGATCGCATAGAGCACCTCGTACTCGATGCCATGGACGAAGCCCACCAGCAGCAAATTCGTCGCCGCCACGTAATAGAGTGGAATCATGGAATGGAGCCGCATCAGGGTTCGTGGAATATCAATTTCGATCCGGACCGCATGCTTCGGCACAGCAAAGATAGGACAACCCCATTGCGCGGCGCGGATGGAGGTTACCTGTTTTTCGGTAACGAAACCGTGTTGCACGAGGATTTCGCCGATTTCACCTCCAGCTTCTTTCTGCTCGTCTGTCGCTTTTCTCAATTGCTCAATGGTCAGCCAACCGTGGCTGATCAAGCTCAGCCCCAGCGGCATGCGCTCGACATAACCTGGCGGCTCCGTTCCTGAGGTGAGGAGCCGGGAGATATCCGCCTCTGCCGCCAATGTAAAGCAGCGCGCGCTGCAATACCAGCAGTCGCGCATCCTGATGCCGGCCTTGCGCGCGGAAAAATGCCGCAAGGCCAGCGATCGATGGCAGCTCTCACATCTGGACGTGATGAGCTTGAGCCCGGCGGCCCAGGCCGGCATCGCGATGGAAGGGATCAGCTTCATGGGTTTCGCTGCTCCCCTCTCGCTATCTTGCCGACTCCGCCGTGGATTTCGACTCTCAACGGAGCACCGGGGGAGAGACCGGTTGCGGGACCTCTGTGACACGAAGCCCGTAGTTGCCATCGATCACGACCGCTTCGCCCCGGGCAATCACCTTACCTTCGAGGAGGAGTTCGACTGGTTCCTCCACCTGGCGATCAAGCTCAATGACAGAACCGCTGGTCAGTTCCAGTACTTCGCGCAGCGCGAGCTGGCGCTGCCCGAAACGGAGCGTCACGTTTAGTTCAACATCCATAACCAGCTTCAGGTTTATCTGCTCTGGGGGCGCCTGGCCTTCTTTCACCGCGGCAGCCTGGGCCGCGCTCGCAGCTTCAGAGTGAAAGGATAACGCCTGATTCAGAGCCGGGTTCAGGAACATCAGAATCGATACTCGATTGCCGCCATCGTCGGCAGCGGTGATCTCGGCCACATGCGCGCGATCGGACGCCGGCTCGGAAGCTGAAGAGACGTCGGCCGTGAAGGCGCCATATTCCTGCGCAAGCGCGGAGCAGAACTCGCTTATTGCTGCCTGGATAACTTTCAGCAGGGCCTGAGACTGGTCTGGTCCAAATTCGGCCGCGGCCTCTCGAAGGCACTTCGACGCCAGCATGGCGGCTTCGGCACGGCGGAACTCCAGTTGGAATTCCCCAACCAAGCTGCCGTCGAGCGTGAGGTTCATCCGGACTGGCTCAGATTCATCCGCCGTCGATTCGGCGTCGGGTACAGCAGCGACCAGCCAGGGCGACCCGCTGGCGTCTGTGATGGCCGCCACCAAAGCACTGAAGAAGGCACTCGAGAAAGGCCGATGAACTTCCTCGGCTAATTTGCTGGTCGTCATGCTACTCCTTCGTCCCCACCGGTTCCTGTGACCGGCATGAGAGTTGCGCTGCTTTCAGCGTACCGTTGCGAACTGGCAACGCTTCAAAGATGTCGACCCCTTCTACCGTGAGCCGGCCGGGATTCTTCACCGGCGCTTTCATCTTTAAGATCATTCCCGGTTTGAGATCGATCAAGTCCTTCACCAGCACCCGCATCTGCGTTATATCGACAGCCACGGTGAATTCACAGTCGAGAATCCGTTCGCGAAGGCTGGGGTTGGGGAGATGGCGAAGACTCGATATCTTCTTGGATTGCGCCGCCTTCATGTGCCGCAGCAGGAAGCCCACAAACGACGTGGGCAGCACGATTTTGAACGGCCCGGTGGTACCCCCAACGGTCATCTCGAACATCAGCAGCACCAGCTTTTCGTTGGCTGGGAAGATCTGCGTAATCATGGCCGGCTTGATGCAGTGGCCGGGTACGAGAGCAAGATTCAGAGCCCGCCAGGAGCGATCCACCTCCTTGACGATGAGGGCGGTAATACTCTCCATGATCTCTTCATCGATTTCCGTCAGCTCGCGGGCCTCATCCGATGCGGTGGTGCCCGCGCCGCCGAGCAGAAGGTCGATGATGGGGAAGATCAGCCGAATGTCCATCTCCATCAGGAAGTTGCTCTCCATGACGTTGAGCGCGCAGGGCAGCAGGTAGATGTTTGGGGCTAAGCCGGTGATGTAGTCCTGCAGAGCCCGCTGTTCCAGCGACAGCAGTTTCAATCGAATCGAGGTACCCAGATAGACTTCGAGGGCATTGGTGACGTTCAGGGCAAACTTCTCATGCAGGGCAGTTAATGCGCGGGCATTCTCGTTCGACAGCCGGCCCGCATAACGAAAGTTGCAGGAATGAATGGTGCGCGGCTTCGGCGGCACACTGGCTTTCGTCGCCGTGGTTGTTTCCTCAAGCCCTGACGGTGTGGTCATGGCTGAATTTTAGGCTGCGGAGGATTCATACGCTGAGAAGCGGCCTGCAAGCCCTCCGCCGGCACGGCTGGCGCTTCGCGAAGATGGGCCAGCGAGACGCGTAACTTCAGCATAGCGGCGGCGTGGATTTGTGAGACCCGTGATACCGCGATGCCCACCACTTCGGAGACTTCCTTCATGGTCAGCTCTTCGTAGTAGTACAAGGAGAGAATCAGTTGCTCTCTCTCCGACATTCGCGAAACAGCGGCTGTAAGCTGGGCTTTCATTTCGCCTTCCAGACAAAGCTCAAAAGGGTTGTCTTTGCCTGCGCTTGGCGCGGATTCGATCAGATCGAATGATTCCGCATTGTCTCCGGAGACATTGGCCAGTTGCCCGACCAGGAACAGGCCGTCCAGTTGTCCCAAGGTGCTTTGCAGTTCGTCAACACCCATTTTCAGGTCGGCGGCTATCTCTTCCTCAAGTGCGTGCCTTCCCAGCTGTGATTCAAGCCTGGAAGCGGATGAGGCGATCTCACGCCCTTTGCGGCGCAGGGTGCGAGAGCCCCAGTCCAACTTGCGCAAGCTGTCAAGAATTGCGCCGCGGATACGGTGTTTGGCGAAGGTAGAGAACTGCGCATCTTTCTCGCTATCGTAATTCCGGCAGGCATCGAGCAGACCGATAACCCCCGCCTGGACCAGATCTTCCATGTCCACATGTTTAGGCAATCGCTCGCGGATTCTGGCTGCCACGTAATAGACCTGCGGCAGTTCCCGGAGCACGAGTTCGTTTCGTTCTTCGATGCCTTTGCTGCTCGCGCGGTATGCGACTTCTGCATTTGTCATTGTGTCACTCTCTTTGTAAAACACGTACTCACTTTTGCTTGGGAATCGATAAAATCACATCCTGCTTCAAACCTTGGCTCCTCTCAATGGAGAACCCCTACAGATTGCACCGGCGTCAAGGGTGGAATCTCCCCGGGCGAGATGACCACGATCCTGGGGATGAACGGTTCCAGCAGCCGGCGAAGGTAGTACCGGCCGGGAGAAGAACAGAGCAGGACAGGAGGCGCGGTGCTGATCTCTTTGCCGAAGTTGGTACGCAATCCATCGAGTACGCGCCGCGCCAGGGTGAGTTGTTGAGGAGTGGAGGTGGCCTGGTTCGGTTGCAGGTTCGACCCGCGTATGCATTCCTCTTCGATCGCGGAGTCGAGAGTGACCACCTTCAGTTCGCCCTTATCATTCAATAAGGGCCGGATCAGCGCCCGTCCCAGCGTGTGGCGTACTGCTTCAACGAGGGCAATCGGGTTCTTGTTAAACGATGCCGCGTCGACCAGAGTTTCGAGGATCGTTCCCAGGTCGCGAATAGATACCTGCTCACGGAGCAGCTGTTGCAGAACCTTCTGTACTTCCCCCAGGCTCATGAGCTTGGGAATCAGTTCATCGGCCAGCTTGGGGTGAGACTCACTCAGCCGGTCGATCAGTCGTCTGGTTTCGTGCCGGGACAAGAGTTCATGAGCATTCTGCTTGATTACTTCGGCCAGATGCGCGGCCAGCACGGAGGTGGGGTCCACCACCGCATATCCCGCTGCAATCGCCTGCCCCTGGCTTTGCGGTGAGATCCATTTTGCGGGCACATCGAAGGCCGGCTCACGGGTGTCCTGCCCGGGCAGATCGGGCGCATCGGCATTGGAGCTGATCGCGAGCAAGCAGTCGCGGCGCAATTCCCAGCGCGCGATCTCGACTCCGCGCAGGTAAATCACGTATTCCCGGTCCTTCAGCGAAAGGTTGTCCGTAATATGGATGGAGGGAACCAGAAAGCCGAGCTGCTGGGCGAGGTTCTTGCGCATCGACTTCACCCGGGTCAACAATTGGCCGCCCTGCTTGGCATCGACCAGAGGCACCAGGCCCATACCCACTTCGAGCATGAGTTCATCGAGCTTGAGGACCGCATCCATGGGATCCGCAGTGGGAGCAGCGGGACCACCGGCCGCAGCGGACTTGCAAAGCCAAATCCAGCTCTTCCACTTCATCTTTGATGACTTGCGGCTTCATCTTCCACGCCGCGTACATGAGCACCGGCGGCCAGGCTGAAGAACGATACTTTCGGCAAGCCTGGAATCAGCCCCAGAGCCGTCAATGCGCCGCCCGCGATCCACAGCAGGCGCGGACTGTTGAAGAGCTGCTTGCCTACATTCACACCCAGAGATTCCTTCGATGCGGCCCGGGTGACGACAATACCGCCGGCGACTGAGACCAGCAAGGAAGGGAGGATGGTCACCAATCCGTCGCCCACGGTAAGGATGGTGTAAGTCTTCAGCGCCTCCTGGAAGGGGACACCTTGTTGAAACACTCCGATCAAAAAGCCGGCGATGATGTTGATGGCCATGATCAGAATGGTGGCTAACGAATCGCGTTGACTGAAGCGGGCCGCACCATCCATGGCGCCGCAGAATTCCGCCTCGCGCGCCACCCGCTCCCGGCGTGCTTTGGCTTGCGCCTCATTGATGATGCCGGCGTTCAGATCGGCATCGATCGCCATCTGCTTACCCGGCATGGCGTCGAGAGTAAAGCGGGCTGTGACCTCTGCCGTACGCACGGCGCCGTGGCTGATGACGAGAAACTGAATGGCGATCAGGGCCAGGAAGAGGACGAAGCCCACGATGTAATTGCCGCCGACCACAAATTGACCAAAGGCTTCGATCACTTTGCCTGCAGCTGCCGTGCCCTCATTGCCGTGGAGCAGAATTCGCCGCGTGCTGGCCAGGTCAAGCGACAAGCGAAGCAAGGTGAGTAACAGCAAAAGACTGGGGAAAACCGAGAATTGTACCGGACGCAGAATCTGGATCGCGGTGAGCAGCACCAGCATCGATGCGGTGATACTGATGGTCAGCAACAGATCGAGGATGAAACTGGGCAACGGCACCAGCATCACAAAGACCATGGAGACCGCGGCTATAGGCGCGATCCACTCACCGGACTTGCGGAGGAGGGCGAGCAGGCGTTCGATCATCGCGTCCCCTCTGCATTCGGTGCAGTTTTCTGACCAGAAGCGTTCCTTGAGCGGCCGGCCGCTTCGGCCTTGCGGACCTCAGCTTCGGCCCGGAATACCAGGGCGAGGATCTCGGCTACAGCCTGGTACAGCTTCGCGGGAATCGAATCGCCTACCTCCACGCTCTTGTAAAGCGCCTGCGCCAGGGACTTATTTTCCACCAGCATGATGCCGCTGTCGCGCGCCAGCTGCTTGATCTTCTCTGCCAGCAGGTTACGACCTTTGGCGACCACGATCGGGGCAGGCATCTCAGTTTCATAACGGAGAGCGATGGCATAGTGCGTTGGATTGGTCACAACCACGGTGGCAGTCGCAGCGGCCTTCAGAGACTGCCTCCTGCGCATGGCCCTTTGCAGGCTGCGGATGCGTGATTTGATGACGGGATTGCCATCGGATTCCTTGTGTTCTTCACGCACCTCCTGCTTGGTCATCTTCATGTCGCTGCTCATCTTCATCACGGTAAAGACGTAATCGACCGCGGACCAAAGCAGCAGGACGAGCCCGGCCTTCCAAGTCAAGGCAAAAACCATGCTGCCCACAAAGCCGGCGAACACCCTCAGACCGAGGCTGGACGCGTGCACCATGGTCTCCCAATTGGCCCGGACTGCGTTGATCGCCAGCCAGAGAATGGCTCCGAACGGCAGCAAAGACTTCAACAAGTTGCTCAGACCTACGGGCGAGAAGATCTGGCCCAGCTTGCTGGCAGGATTGAATCGATCGAATTTCAGGGCCAGGGCCCCGGGGGCAAAGTTGATGCCGCCCTGAGCCAAGCCGGAAAACGCTGAGAGCATCATGCCCGCCAGCAGGATGGGAACAATCCAACGCATAACCTCAACCGAGCTCCAGAAGAAAACCGGTCCATTACTGTCGAGGTTGCCGGTGGAGGCGGCGTATAGCGTATTGCGGTAGAACGTCGTCCAGTGAGTGACTGAGGTAGACGCCATCAGGGCCGCCGCCCCGGCTACGCCGGCAAGCGCAAAGACGCCGGGGAGTTCGCGGGAACGGGCTACCTGGCCCTTTTCCCGCGCCTTGCTCCGCCGCTTGGGTGTCGCCTGTTCTGTCTTGCTGCTGTCAGCCATATATTCCTATAGCGCCAATTACTATCGAGCCAGGTGGAGAAGATGGTCGGCGGTGACCATCGAGCGTAGAAACAAGGTTTCAAATAGATTCGGCCAGTATTTGAGCGCGGAAATCAAAACCAATAGTCCAAGAACGCTTTTTACCGCAGGACCCAATAGCATCAGCGGCAGTTGCGGAGATGCCTTGCCTAACAGGCCGAGCGCGATGTCGGCAAACAGGGTGGCGGAGAGTACCGGCGCCGCAATCTGGATGCCGATGGTAAAAACGCTTGCGCCCGCCTGCAGCGCGGCAGATGTGAACCCCGCCCCAAAATGGCCCGAAGCGGGAGGAAGATAATCGAAGCTGCGTGCCAGCGCGCGCAAGATCCAGAAGTGGACGTTCAGGCGGAGAAAGATCAGCATGGCGATGGTCTGGTGAAACGTGGCCACGACTGTCGATTCAGCCAGCGTCTGCGGGTCGAGAATACTAACCAACGAGTAGCCCATCTGCACACTCAGTACCTGTCCGGCCATTTGCACGCCGTCGAAGACAATGTTGGTTGCCACCCCCACCGCGATCCCGATGAGCATCTCGCTGAAGACCATCATTGGCCACTGGCTGATGCTCATCTGCGGTATCCTGCTGGAAAGCATCGGATACAGCAGCGCAGTCAAAGCCATCACCAGCATGGCCTTCACGCGGGCCGGAATCACGGCGCTGCCAAAGAACGGCGCGAAGAGCATGATGCCGGTAAGCCGGACGCCGATGGTCAGCAATACGCCGAAGATCTGAACCAGAGATATGTTCATTTACTGCAAGACCTGGTGAAAGTCGGTTAACAGATTGATGGTGTAGTGCGCGAGGTGCCGCCACATCCAGGGCATCAGCAAGAAAAGGGCGGTGCCCGTGACCAGCAGCCTTGGAACTTGTGAAAGGGTCTGGTCCTGCAGGGATGTCAATACCTGCAGAATGTTGACCACCAGGCTGACGACGATGGCAACGGCCAGAACCGGCCCAACCAAAATCACCACTTCCTGCAGCATCAGACGGGCCAACAGAACTACTTGATCGACACCCATCAGGTGAAACTCCTCATCAAGGCGCCGATAAGAAGGTGCCAACCGTCGACCATGAGAAACAGCAGCAGCTTCAGCGGAGTAGAGATGACCACGGGCGGCAATTGCATCATGCCGACGGAGGTGGTAATCGACGCGACCACCATGTCTACAACGAGGAAAGGCAAGAAAAGGACGGCGCCAATCTGGAAGCCCGCTTTCAACTCAGACAGGATGTATGCGGGCAAGAGGACGCGGAAAGAAACATCGCCGATATTTTCAGGACGAGACTCCTTTGCCATCTCGAGAAAGAGCGCTACATCTCTTTCCCGAACGAAATGCGACATGAACTGGCGCATGGGTGCGGCCGCACGGGCGAACGCGTCCATAGCGGTGATTTGGCCCTGCTGCAGTGGCACGATGGAGTCGCGATAGATAACCTCACCCACTGGCTGCATGAGGAAGAAGGTCATAATCACCGATAAGCCAATGAGGGTCTGGTTTGATGGCGTGGTCTGCAGGCCGAGCGCCTGCCTGAGGAAATGAAAGACAATCAGCATCCGGGCAAACGGCGTCATGCAGATGAGCATGGAAGGGATGATGGTCAGGAACGTCATCAGGACAAGGATGGTCCATTGCGTGGAACCCCCGCCTAACCCGGTAATCTTCAATTCGTTCGGATTGGATGGCGCGGTGCTCAGCCGGATGGGAGCTGCGGCCACGAGCCTCGGCGCCGGGGGCGAGAGTTCCACCGTATGGCCCGCTACAGACGCTGGGGTATCCGGCCCCGCCAGGGCCTTCGCTGAAGTCAGCGACAGGCAAAGCACGAGGCAAAGAATCGCTCGCGCGATGGTGGCGTTCCTCACGCGTATTCCCCGGTTTTCGCGGTCGTATACTTGCCGTTCTGCTTCGACGGCTGCATGCCGGGGGCCGTCATGGTCTTTTTCAGCACATCGCCGAAGGCTTCGGTTCCGTTCAAGTGGGCCATCAGAGGCGTGTTTGCGGGGACTCCCGGCAAAGCGTTCCGCTTGCTGACCGGTTTTGCCGCCTGCTTCCCGGGAGTCGTCCTGGTCTTTTTCCGCAGCGTATCTACGATGTTTGCGGACTGCTTCCGTTTCGACCGCTGCTTGCCGGTAACAGTCATGGTCTTCTTGAGCACGTCTTCGAAGTCTTGTTTTGCATCCAGTTGCGCCAGCAGCGCGATGTTGGTGGGCCCCCCGGCTAACAGGAAATGACGGCCATCCACCTGGACCACGGCAACGAATCGCTTTTCACCGAGCGAAACTGTTTCCGCCACCCGTAATCGCCGGGTGCTGGATCGCGCCACCTGCCGTGCTTGAATCCATCCCCATACGCGGGCGAGCAGGCCTGTACGGGTGCGAAGACTGCGCAATGAGACCTCGTCTTCGAGTTCAGGCAACTCGATTGCGTGACCTGTTATGGGAATCGACGGCGTCGAACGGGACTTCCTCATGACAGGTCCGTGAGCCGCACGGCAAGGCGCTCGCCAACGACCTCGAATTCTGTCCATCCAACGAGTTGTCCATTTACCCGCAAAGGCAGATCGCTGCTCTGGTGGTAGGCGGTCTCGACGATGGAACCCTTGGTGAGGCTCAGCAGGTCGCCGACCGTAAACTTAATCACCGGCAGATCCAAGGCGAGCGTGCAAGGGAGCCAAGGTAGAAATTCGGCCGGATCCCGGTCTTGAGGCCGGTCCGGCAAAGGTGGACCTTTGGCCGACTTTGCTTCGATCATCGGTATCGCGGGCTTGGGTGAGGTGTTCATTGGTCTCTCTTCTCTGCCTGTCCGGTTTCCATGCATCACTCTCGGGGCGAGGGTTCCGCCCGTAACTCGACGTTGCGCACGCCACGTGTGCCTTCGATAGGGGTTTAGCAATCGAGAGACCGTTGCCGCGCGAGGGGCGGCCGGATGTGCTGATACAGAACAGGATGAGGGAGTAAGTTGCCGTTCGATAAGGGAAAACGGCTTTCTCGAAAATTTGCACCTGCCACCGAACCCGGGTTCGCGGGGAGGGACAAGTCTTAAAGCGAGCGCACTGCGGCCGGCGAAAAGCAAAGACGGCAGCGACTTGGTGAGGGCGATATGAGAATCGCCCTCAAAACAAGGCCTTCGCCGCCCCACCGAGACGCAGAGCGGCGAATCCTTAATGCAATGCTAAGAAACCAGAAGCATAAGTCGCTTACTGGAGCATTGCGATGGTCGCCTGAGACACCTGATTGAATGTAGTAATCGTCTTGGCATTTGCCGAATAAGCCTGCTGCGCCACGATCAGCTTGGCGAACTCGGTAGCGATATTTACGTTTGACTGCTCCACGGAGCCGCCAATCACCGTACCTCGTCCGCCGGTCCCAGCCAGGCCAATCACGGCCGAGCCGGAGGCGGCGCTCGTCTGGTAATTGTTGTTGCCAATAGCGGCAAGTCCCTGGACGTTGGAAAAGGAAGCGACGGCGACCTGTCCCAAAGCAAGGCTCTGGCCGCTGGTGAAAGTGCCTTGGATGGTGCCGTCCGGCTGGACGGAGTAGGTCTGGAGCGTGCCGCTGGCGAAACCATTGGTGCTGGTAGCGCTGGTTGAGCTTGCTGTCGACGTCTGGGTAATCGTGGGAGAGCCCGCGGTCTCGAGGCTCCAGGTGAGCGGCATGGTTGCAGCACCATCGGCAAAGGTTGTTTGCACCGCGGGGGCCACGGCGACGGGTGGTATGGTGAGTGCGATGCCTGCCGTCAAGGCGGCCGGAGTCGCAACTCCATTCACCGAATTTAAAGTCCCGGAACTACTAAAGCCCAGGGTGCCGGCCGCGACTACTGTGGTGGTAGTGGCAACGGCCGGGGCGGGAATTAGATCGGCTGTAGGCATGGTGACGGTATAACTCCACGAATTCAACGCTGCCAACTTGGTATAGGTAACAGACAAGGTATGCGGAGCACCCAGCGAGTCGTAAACCGGGAGCGTGCTGCTTGCCGTGTCCCCGATTGCGGCGCTGGCGTTAAGATTGGCTGAAATATTGAGCGTGGTGCTGGCCACGGCCGGACTGGTCACTCCAGTGCCGACCTGCAATGGTTGTAAAGCCGTCGCCGTGTTCACCACTCCGTTGACTGCGGGATATCCCAGCAGTAATTCTCCGCTCGGGGTGGTGATCTGTCCGGATTTGTTGGTGGTAAAGTCGCCCGCCCGGGTGTAGTCCTGCAAACCACTCGAACTCTGAGTGACAAAGAATCCGTTCCCGGAGATAGCCATATTCGATGCGGTGCCGGTTGCATTCAGACTTCCTTCGGTGAAGTTGGCGTCGGTAGAGGAAATTGCAACGCCCGATCCCGTCTGGAGCGGGTCGCCACTGCCATTGGTGGCGCCGGTCTGCGAAAATATATCGCTAAAGGTTAAATTCTGGTCTTTGAAGCCAGTCGTGTCGATATTGGCCAGGTTATTGGAGACGGATTGCAGCTGGCCTTGCGCAGCCGTGAGACCTGTCAGCGGGGTTGAGAAAGAACCCATTACTTACCTCCTGAGGTATTGTTGCCGGTGCTGGATGAGCCCATAGAAGCAGCATCGATGGAAGAGTTGATGGAGACCCCGATGGCACCGACGCTACCGGAACTTAAAGGCATCATAGTATTGGGATCGAAGGGCAGATGGTTGGCGACTGCACCGGCCACCGAAGGAGAAAGGGTGTTAGCGACCGCCGTGCCATTACCGGACGCGAGGGCAGCATTGCCGGCCGCCGCCCCCGCCGGTTGCAACAACCCTGTCGTTCCTGTGCCAGAAGATCCGGTCACGGTCTGATTGATGCTGATCAGCTGGTCCAGCTGGTTCAGCGAGATCATCTGGCCAACCATCGCCGTCGAATCCACGGGAGCCGTGGGATCCTGATTCTGCAATTCCGTCGACAGAAGGCTGAGAAAGGTGCTGCCTATCCCGCTGGCCGTACTGCTGCCTGCGCCAGAGGCCGTTCCCGTGGTAGCAGTGGCACTGGCGGTTTTCGCGATTGACCGCTTTTCTAAGCCCGCTCACGGCAACCGGCTGGAGCGTGTTCAAAACCGTTGGCAGAGTGTAGTTCGCTGAAACCTTGTGCATGATCATTTCTCCTAAAGTGCCCTAACGTGCGAAAACTTTACTAGACCGTGATGTCGAGGCGGGCGTTGAGCCTGCTCTCGCCGGACGGTGGCATCGACGCCACGGCGAGCGAATGCCCCCGCTCGGCAAAACCGTTAGGCGAATTGCCTCGACGCCGGGCTGCCCTTTTGCCGACGTTCGCCGCTCGATTGATCCGCGGAGCCATTGGACAGACTGGCTTCGATGTAGCCTGCGCTCTGCCCATTCATGTCGATGCGCACATCCATCGCCTGATGCCCCCGCAACCGTGCCTGCATATCCGGCAGATGCGCGGCAAGTGTCCTGGCTAGTTCGCCGTGATCGACCGAAATCTGTGCTGAGATCAAGTCACGAGTCGCGGAAGTGCTGATCGAGATGTTGCCGAAGTCGTTGGATCGCATACCGACTCGCAGTTCGGACTGACCCATGCTTTGAATCAGCTTCGCTGTATTGATAGCGGGCAGAGGCTGGGGCACAGCGACGGTAACGGGAACGGGTGTATCCGGGGCCTTCGCGGTATGGATCGCGATGCCGGGGATGGTTGGAGCCGTCTGCAATAGGGGAGCAATGCCCGTGTTCTGGGCGTGGTCCTGGATCGCAACGGCGTGGCTGGCGAAGCTCATCTGAGCCGGCGCCGCGCTTGGGACCTGCGGAGGCGCGCTTCCCTGGCTCTGATCGCCAGAGGACGCGGTCTCTTGAGAGCCCGTCTGATTCGATGCGGACTGTGAATGTTGCTTTAGTCCGGTGGCGTCGTTGACGGCGTTTGCGGGTTCGTCCTTGCCGTTGGCACCCGCTAAAACCTGTGTTCTTGCCGCCGGCGCTGAGCTCAGGCTCGTTCCGGCAGCCTGAGGCGCTCCCAACAATCCCCCGCCAGGCTGGATCAGCGCAACCAGCTGATTGGCTGTTGGGACGGGAAGGCTCAGGCCGGTTGCAAATCCGCTTCCATCAGGCGCCGACACCGGCTGGTTAGCCTGGCCGGTTAAAACGCGATTCGATGATGAAGCAACCTCTCCCTTTGCAGGGGCGTTCAGGGCGGCATGCAAGACCGGGACCGGAGCTGCATTCGAAATAGCATCTGGCATTGCATTCGAGACGATATTTGGGTTCGGATTCTGTGCCCGGTCTGCAACTTCACCTGGAACTGTTTTTGCGATTGGGACGGCAGTCGCCATTGATTGCCGGGCGACAGCTGCTACAACGGCTGGAACGAAACTTGGAAATGCACGTTGGACCGCTGCCGTTGAAACACCGCTCGGGATAGCGTTGGCAATGGCGTTCGCGGCTGTGTTTGAGGCAGTCGGCGACTCTGGTGCGAGTGTAGCCTCTGGACTTTGACTTTTGGGCCATGGCAATACCGATTTAGCTTGTGGCGGATCGCTATTCTTCTGGGCTTGACTTGATGTCAAGCCGGCCGACTGGACGCCGCAGGCAAGGTTCGATTCGATCCCCGAAAGCCCTAATGTAGAGGTATCACGCATCGGCTGGGTGACCGCTGCGGTTGAATCGTACGGGGATGCAACGGGCCCGGTGAGAGGAGGCTGCGGCGGGATGATGGCGGAATCGATCAATGGCGATTGCTGAGCCACTGACAATTGTTGATGCACCGCGTGCGGAGAAGGAGGTGGTGGCGGAATAGCAACGACTGTGACCGCGGGGTTCGCATCTTCCGCTGAAGGTTTCTGCCGGCGCCCGGCCCTGGTGCTGGCGCCGTCGGTAACGGTGTTGGTTCCAGAAAAAGCCCTGGAAACCGCGTGCAGTGATTCACTGAATGTGTGCGGAGACTGGTCCGAGACTTGCGCTGCCCCAACGGGGCGAGCGACCTCGGGCAGCACCTTGAGCATTTCCAGGATGGATGCGACATTCACGCCCGTACAATAGCATTTGCCTGGCCAAACAAAATTCGTTCGACGCCGGTCCATCGAGATCGCTTTCGTTATTAGAGTCAATGGCTTGGACATGACCGGCAGTTGGTTCACGATTTAGTTGGTGCCAACCCGGCAAGGTTTGCCGGTTAACGTGTAGGCAAAGCCTGCCGAGTTATAGCGGGTAACCGCTCACTTGTTTGGCAGACAATACAACTCCGAGAAGCTGTTTTTTATCTCCAACTCACCACAAAACGTCATCCTGAGCGAAGCGCCTCACAGATTGATCACCTGACACAGCGCTTGATGGCGCGGAGTCGAAGGACCCCGAGGGTGCTTATCTTGCCCATGCCGCTCGGAGCTTTTCAAGCACCAAAGCCCGCACCTACGGACCCGCCACGGTCCTTTCCCTGGGGCCGAGAACAAGAACTGCTAGCATCTTGCGACGGCCGGCGGCTACCTGTTCTCGGGCTTCGGTGGTCGAAAAGGCCCGAGCGGCATGGGCAAGATAAGCACCCTCGGGGTCCTTCGACTCCGCGCCATCAAGCGCTGTGTCACGCGATAAATCTGTCAGGCGCTCCGCTCAGGATGACGGTTTTGTGGGAGTTTTGACGAAAAACATCCCAATCAATTTAGCGCTTATGGGACTGACGTCCTGGGCTAAGGTCATTCCGTGCGTCGGCAAAGCCGGTGGTCAACTTTACGGGATGACAAAGGGGAGCGAGCGCTCATCCCTTTGGGCGCCCGAACCTCCATGGGCACTTGGGTCCTAATGAACAACCGCTCACCGCCAAGCTTGCTGCTCTAGCGGCGGTTTGACGTTAAGGTTCGCGTATCCCACATCTCGCGAAAAACGAGCGAGATATGGGGCACCCATTGATTTTTTGCTGGGAGAGATCCCAAGGGCGCACCGTCAGCAGCGGCCTCGCCGTGCAATGTAATTGTCATCAAGGGTTTTCTGCTCGCGCTTATTCATATCTAACTCGTACGCACTGCGCTTCTTTTCGTGCATATCAGTCAACATTTCGCGATTGCGCCGGGCCGCCTCGTAGACGATAAGTTGCTTATCTCGCGCGTGTTCGAGTTTCTGGATTTCCCCTTCGAGATCCTTCCTGCGCTGCTTGAGCTGCTTCACCTCCCCGTAAGAGGCATGAAGCTGAAGCCCTATTGAGGGTTTGAAGATGTCAGCACGACGCGTGGCATCCGATTCCATAAGCTGAGCGTCGGTGCGTTCGAGGGCGTCGAAAATCTGCGCGATATCGGAAAGGATTTTTTGTAGTGCGCTTTCTTCGCGTTCTTCAACAATTCCGCGAAAGCGCAACACAGTCGCTAGTGAAAACTGAAAGGCCATATCAGCTCGGGAGCTCGAGAAGAGATTTGACGACTTCCGGAAAGGCAATAATCTGGTCCGGGCGCTGCTGCAGGAAGGCGTTCAGCTGCGGCAGTATTTCGACTGCCCGGTCAAGCGTTGGATCGGCGCCTTTCTGATATGCGCCGATGCGAATCAGGTCTTCCGAACGGTTATACGAAGCCAGCAAGAGACGAAGAGCCTTGGCCTTTTGCAGATGCTCCTCAGAAGTAATATTCGGCATCAGGCGGCTCAGGCTCTCGAGCATGGAAATGGGCGGGTAGTGATTCCTCATGGCCAGGTTTCGGTCGAGAATCACGTGGCCGTCAAGCAACGAACGAACCGTATCGGCAACCGGGTCCTGTTGATCGTCGCCTTCCATCAGAACCGTGTAAAACGCGGTGATGCTGCCATTCCTGAAGCAGCCTGCCCGCTCTACCAGTCGAGCCAGCATGTTAAGTACCGAGGGGGTGTAACCCTTTGCCGTGGGCGGCTCCCCGGCCGCCAAACCGATCTCGCGTTGAGCCATGGCGAATCGGGTCAGCGAGTCGACCACCAGCAGCACGTTCTTCCCCTCGCCGGCGAAATACTCCGCGATGGCGGTGGCCGACAAAGCAGCACGTAATCGCAGCAGAGGAGACTGATCGGAAGTTGAAACAACCACCACGCATCGCTTGCGACCCTCCTCGCCGATCACCTCAAGGAACTCTCCAACCTCACGACCGCGTTCGCCCACCAGGGCCAACACCGTCATGTCGGCGGCGGTGCCGCGGGCCATCATACCTAGCAGCGTGCTTTTGCCCACACCGCTGCCGCCAAAAATGCCTATGCGCTGGCCGCGTCCGCAGGTGACAAAGGCGTCGAGGGCACGGATGCCACAGCCGAGCGCCTCGCGAATCGTTACCCGATCAAGCGGCAGCGGCGCCGACCCATCCACCCACACGGACCGTTCGGCCCGATATTCACCCTGCGAATCGAGCGCCCCGCCAGTGGCGTCGATCACCCGGCCCAGCATGTCACTGCCGACCCGGATTGAGGACCGCGTGCCCCAGGCGACAATGCGATCACCAAAACGAATGCCCTGCGGATTCTCCACAGCCATGGAAAGCATGGTCGATCCCCGGAAACCCACCACTTCCCCGGAATACTTCTGGCCGATCGCACTCGTGATCTCGCAAGCCTCCCCAATCGAACAGAAAGGCCCTTCCGATTCAATCAGGTTACCCACCACCTGCAACACCCGTCCCCGCCAACGAAGGGTCGAGCCTCTGTCGAGGCGATCGAAATAAGGCGCAAGCGGCCGGGAAGTAGTCACCTGATCACAGGCCTTTGGGCGAGCAGATCGAAGAACCCCTGTTCCACCTCTTTCATCTGTGCATCGATACTAAAGTTCGCCGATCCCAATTCCGTTTCGAGGACGCAATCGGCGGCGCCCAGATGAGCATCTTCTGTAACTTCGATGGTCGCGCCATTCAGCGGATTGGCCAGGAATGCGCGCCACTTCGCTGCTTCCGCGGGCGCAACGCGCACCGCCACGCTGGAGCCATCATGCAGCTTATCGATCGCAACGCGGACTAACGCTGCGACCAGCATGGGGTCAACCTGCGCCTCACGATGCAGGATCTTCGCCGAGATGGCCAGGGCGAGTTGAACCACATCGGCCTCAACCCGGGAAAAATAGTCCTTGCGTTCCACTTGAAAAAGTTCCAACGCCTGGCGGATCTTCTCCGCTTCCTCAATTGACCTTGCTTCAGATTCCGTCCTGAGGCGGGCCTCGGTCTGGGCCACAGCCTCAGCGCGAGCCCGGTTCAGAAGATCTTCGACCTCCTGCGCCGATATACCCGGGGCGGCCTGCTGCCGTTCCTGTTCCGCGCCGGATCCAGCGTGCCCTGTCTCCTTGACCTGGAGCGACTCAGCAGCGCCCATGTCCCGGTACGAAAACGAAGTAACCGGAACCGGGAATCCATAGCTACCTAATGGGTTAGACGACATACTCATCATTTGCCTCGCCCTTCAATACAATCTTGCCCTCAGCCTCAAGCTGCCGGGCAATCGCAACAATTTCAGACTGCGCCTTGACGACGTCCTTGTTGCGAACAGGGCCGAGCGCCTCGATATCTTCTTTGAGCATCTCGATGGCCCGGGAAGACATGGTGCGAAAAAAGTGGTTTTTTAACGGTTCGTTTGTGCCCTTAAGCGCGGTCGCCAATACTCTTTTGTCAATCGCTCCAGTAAGCTCACGAACTTGCGCTTCGCCAACCTGCAGAAGATCGTCAAACGTGAACATCAGATCGCGGATACTGATGGCCAGCGTGGGTTCCTCATTCTCAATATCTACGAGAATCTCCTGAGCTACCGTCGTATCGATGCAGTTCATGATGTCGGCCACGCTCTGGAAGCCGGAATAGGCCCGTTTGCCCTGGTCGCCGACCGTCTTCAAGCGCTGGGCGAGTACCATGGAGACTTTTTCCGCCATCTCCGGCGAAAAGCGCCGCAGGTTCGCCAATCTCTTCACTGCTTCGGCACGAATGTCGCTAGGAAGGCTCATCAGCAAGGCCGAAGCCTGGCGATCACCGAGTTGGCCAAGGATGAGTGCGATGGTCTGTGGATGTTCGGCTTCGAGAAATCTTGCCAGTTTCTGAGGTTCAGCCCGCTGCAGGGACTCGAGCGGATTGAGCTCGCGTGACTTGGTCAGCCGCTGCATGATGCCTTCCGCATCGGCTTCCCCAAAGGCCTTGATCAGCAGGCGCCGGGCAAGGTCGTGTCCGCCCTGGATGATGAAATCCTGCGCCTGGGTGATGCGCTGGTACTCCTCAAAGACCTGGAGCGATATTTCCACTGGTACTGTTCCCAGACCTGCGACCTCGTCGGCAACTCGTTGTAAGTCTTTCTCGTCCAGATTGCGGAATACGGTGGCGGCAGAATCCTCGCCCAGGACCGTCAGCAGGATTGCGGCCTTTCGTGCGCCGCTGATGGCGAGTTTTTCGACCGGCGCTGTCATTTAGCCTCTTCCCGCAGCCACGCGCGCACCGCGTTGGTGCTGCTCTCGGGCTCGGCCTTGACAAAGTCGGCCAGCTGCTTTCTCAGAACCGCGGAACGCTGGGTGAGACTGGCCACGGATTCAGCGATCGCTGCAACCTCAGGCTCCGCAATCGCAGCAGTCCGGGTTAGGGCAGCCAGCGATGGATTGGGGGCGGCAAGAGCGCGCTTCTGGATTGGCCGAAGCATCAGCATGTAGACCAGGAGGAAGAGGACCAGCAGGCCGGCGTAACGAACAATGAGCCGAATAGTCATTCAAACCCTTGCGGGCCTTATCGGCAAACGTGACGGGTGGAATGTCGGCCGCCACGGGGCGGTCAAAACTAAGGTTTTGTACGCTGATCACATCGCCGCGAGCGACATTGAACCCAATGGCTGCCTGCGCAATTTCGCTAATGACCTTCAACTCGTCGGGCGTTCTCTTGTGATGAGTCTCGACCCACTTGCCCTTCTCCTGCTTGCGTTCGATAGCGTCGTCGAGCAGCACCGCGGCGGTAACGCGGCGAATACTCCCGGCCGGTTCAATGACATGGCGCGTGGTTCTGTTGACACCGTAGGTGGCGCTTTCTGTCTTTGACGAACTGCCCGGGTCCCGGGCGACGGTCGAGGGGACAGCCGTGGGCGGGGCCCCTGGCGCCGCGGAAGCAACCGGCTTGGCCGCGGCTACATTGCTCGAGGTTCCAGGCACGCCACCGATGGCCGCGCCCGGACCTGTACTTTCTTCCGAGCGCTGCATATTCAGGGTAGCGCTCACGGCAGGATCGTACTTATCCTGGCTCTCTTCACTGCTGCCGGTTTCGTATTCCACGTTGACCGTCGCGCGCATGCGGTCGGCTCCGACGACGGGTCCCAGGGTTGAGATCAGCCGCCGTGTCAATTCCTGCTCGATGCCGTCATTTTGATCGGCGGACCCGTTAACCAATCCGAGCGTTTTATTGGAATCGGCGTCGATAATCACCACATCTGCCGGCTTGAGTTCATCGACCGCTCCCGCGACCAGCCGTGAAATTTCCGAGATCTCTGCTCTGGAGAGAGTTCCACCCTTGAGCCGCAATGTGACCGAAGCTTTTGCGCCGCGCTCCCGGTCCATGAAGACCGAGTCGGTCGCCATGACCAGGTGGACCCGAGCGCTCTTGACATTGCTCATGGTCTGAATCGTTCGCTCCAGTTCGCCTTCGAGCGCGCGCTGATAGTTCACCTTCTCATCGAACTCAGTTTGTCCCCAGGAGACCTTGTCGAAGATCTCAAAGCCAATGCGGCCGCTATGGGGTGCATCATGGGACGCCACTTCGAGCCGGGCGGCGTCGACCTGATCCGCCGGTACGGTGATGGACGTGCCGTCAGGGCTGACAAGATACGGTATCTTTTTCGCCGCCAGCTGGGCCGTGATCGCTTGCGCATCGGCTGCTTCCATCCCCGACATCAGCGGCTTGTACTCGGGCGTGGCCAGCATCTTCACAAAGAAAGCCGCGACAGCCAGAGTAATGGCGAGCCCCACACCGAGATAAACGCGCTGCTGCGAGTTGCGGCCGGCCCAAAACAGCTTCACGCGGTCGATCGGGCCACCGCCCGCTGCTTGTTTGGTAACCGCTATTTGGTTCTTGGCCGCCATAAGTAGTTGATCTCGCCGGTAATTTTTATTTTGGAAGCGGTATTGGCTAGAACTGCATTTTCTCGATGTCCTGGTAAGCGCTGACGATCTTATTGCGAACCTGCATCATCAGCTGGAAGGCCACGTCTGCCTTCTCGACCGCGATCATTACCGTGCTCATGTCCGCGTTGCCACCCTTGAGCATGGTTGCCGATCTGTTGATCAGCGCCGTTGCTCAGCTCGTTTACGTGTTGCAGCGCAGTGGATAGCACGGCGCCGAACCCACCCTGCTCTTCGGCAGGCTGCAGCGACGGCAATTTAGGCAGGGCACTGATGCTGCCGATGCTGCCAAGGACGGAAATCAAAGCGCTCATCTGCTGCCTCCCTTCCTAGCTCTTTAGGATGTCGATGGTTTGCTGGATCATTTGCTTGGTCGCGGCCACGGCGGATGCATTCAGTTGATAGGCCCGCACGGAGTCCATCAGGTCTACCATTTCAGCCGCGGGATTGATCGCCGGATAGGCGACGTAGCCCTCCTTGTTTGCGTCTGGATGGCCTGGCTGATAACGCATGGTCGGGGCCGCCGGATCGTCGACCACCTCAGAGATATGCACGCTGCCGGGGGTCGGCCCTCTCAACTCGCCGCTGCTGGCAAGGGCCAGCCGGAAGGCTGAAGAGCCTTGGGACTCGAAGACCACCTCCCTGCGCCGATAGGGACCGCCGGCTTCGGTATGTGTCGTCTCGGCGTTGGCCATGTTGGTGGCGATGATCTCGGAGCGCTGCCTTTCAGCCAGCAAAGCAGAACCGCTAATCGATAATGAGTCGAAGAGATTCATAATTAACTTACTCCATTGATAGCGCTAAGCATCTGGTGAAATTCGCCCTTAACGAGCTGGATGGCAAGTTGATACTGCAATTGTGTCTTGGCCAGCAAAAGTCCTTCGCGATCAAGGCTCACGTTGTTGCCGTCAGGGCGCTCCATCAAGCCCTGGACCTGGCGAACTACCGGCTGCAGTTGCGCGGTTTCGCTTCCGTCCGCCATTTGCATTGAGGGTCCGCTCATGACCCGGTTCAGCTCACCCTCGAAGTTAATGTCACGGGTGCGATAACCGGGGGTGTCGACGTTGGCCATGTTGGAGGAAATGGCCTGTTCCCGGTTATTGGTCAGCTTGAGGTAACTCTCGAGCGTAGAAAGCAACGGTACGGTCGGCGTCATGCGTATCTCCTTGGTGGTAGTCCGTATTCCTTGATCCTGTTGCGCATGGTGCGCACGCTGATTCCTAACATCTCAGCGGCGTGAGTGCGATTGCCATGGGCCAGGGCGAGCGTGTTCTCGAGATGAATCTTCTCCAGCACGGAGATGGGTGTTCCCGGGGAGGGCATTGCGGGCGAACCAGCCGGAGTCTTGCCCAATGGCCGGAATTCCTTGTAGAAACAGGCCGCGTCGATCCTGGCGCCCTGATGGAGGGAGAGCACACGGCGCATGAAATTGGCGAGTTCCCGTATGTTGCCGGGCCAGCTATGCGCCTGGAGCCTCTCAATAAAGCTCGGATCCAGCAGCGGCGCGGGAGTGCCTGTTTCCGCAGAAAATCTTTCGGCAAAGTACGTGGCCAGCGCCGGGATGTCTTCGATGCGCTCGCGAAGACCCGGGATAGAAAGAGGAATCACGTTCAACCGGTAGTAAAGATCACTGCGAAAGTGGCCCTGCTCCACCATCGAACCGAGGGATGCGTTGGTGGTGGCAATGACGCGGATGTTGACATGGATCGACCGGGTCTCGCCAAGCCGCTCGAACTCGCGCTCCTGAAGTACGCGTAGGAGCTTGGGTTGCAGGTTCAGCGGCATCTCGCCAATTTCGTCGAGCAGCAGCGTGCCCCCGTCCGCCAGTTCGAACTTCCCGGCTTTGGCTGCATTGGCGCCAGTAAAGGCGCCCCTGGCGTGCCCGAACAGCTCGCTCTCAAGCAGATGCTCCGGCAGGGCCGCGCAGTTTACGGCCACAAAAGGTTTGCGGCTTCGGTCGCTGCTTTCATGGATAAACTTCGCCAGCAGCTCCTTTCCAGTACCACTTTCGGCTTCGATCAGTACATCGGCGCCGGTGCTGGCGGCAGCACGGGCGCGTTGCAGGGCCTGCAGCAGCAAGGGCGAACGGCCGACGATTCCTGTCCCGGCGACGGACGGTCGGTTTTGCCGGGAAGTTTATCGGAGGCGGTTTTGTCGCTTACCCGCCGCATAACCCGAGCAGCCGCGGCCTGGAGCTGTTCAAACGAGATTGGTTTGGTCAGGTAGTCAAATGCGCCGCTGCGCATCGACTCCACTGCTTCAGGAACCTGGCAAACGCGGTCAGCAGAATCACCGCGGTCGCAGGCGAGTTCTTAAGTACTGAGCACATCACTTCAAACCCATCGCCATCCTGCATGCGAATGTCACTCACTACCAGATCGAAGCTTGTGTTCTCTAAAGCCCGCGTGGCGTCACGAACACCCGCTGCAGTTTCCACACGCCATCCGTGACGCAGGAAATTGGCCTGCAGCGCTGTGCGCATACCAGGCTCGTCGTCAACCACCAGTACGGAGGAGTTCTGCCGTGCAAAGGGATGCTGTCCATGCCCAGCTTCCGGTTGGAGCAGGGGGAGAGAGAGCGTAAATCGGGCGCCCGCACATGGTCCGGTTGGAGACGCAAATCTCGCCCCCATGCTGCTTCATGATCCGCGCGCAAACCGCCAGGCCTAAGCCCGGAGGTATCGCCACTGCCGCTGAAGCCCGGCTCGAAAATATGGTCAATCTGGTCAGGCCGGATGCCGCAGCCGGTGTCGGAGAATTCGACGATCACCCGCTCGCTATACTCGCCGCGATTCGCACCCTTTGCAGTATTGTGTTCGCAGCGCAGTGAAACAGTGAGGCTTCCGCCTGCGGGCGTATGACGAATGGCATTCGAAACCAGGTTCAGAACGACCTGCTGCAGCGCACTTTCATTAGCCCATCACCCGATTTTGGTTGTGATCCCCTAACCATTCCAAGGAAACCTCCGCCTGCTGAGCGAGAGGCTGAATAAACTGAATCGCGTTGGCAATCACGGCAGACAATAGAAACGGAAGCGAGCTTCAGTGAGCCGGAACCATGGAAGGTTAACACGTTGTTCACCGTTCGAGAGAGCGTGCGTATGCCAACGCGCAGATTAGAAATCCATTGCGCGCGGTGATCTCCGTCGTTCTCAATCAATTCAGCAAACAGTTCCAGACTGGCTAATGGATTTCTAATTTCGTGGGCAAGAATGGTCGTAATCTCCGCCAGCGCCATCGCCTCCGCGCAGCCTCGCGCTCCTGCTCAGCGCGTCTCTGGGCGGTTATGTCGCGCAGAATCAGGATCGTCCGGTCAGGCTTGCGTCCCCGGCTTGATTGGTCAAACAGCGGCCGGTTACGAACCTCGAGCCAACGCTTTCCTGAGGCTTGGTGAACGCAAAACTCCTGCCCTGTGTCATAACTGGACGCGTTTTCGTAAGAGGATTCGAGATTGATGCCACTAAACATGGAAATCTGCCTCAAGGTTGCTTGCGAACCTTCGGGAAAATGCGCCCCATCGAGCCCAAGCAGCCGTCCGCTCTCGGGGTTGATCATCGAGATCTCTCCCTGGCGACCGAGGACCAGCACTCCGCAAGGCATCGAGTCCACGATCTGCTGCAGATCCAGCCGCATACGTTCGTTTTCTGCAAGACTGGTGCTCAGGGCCGCATTGCGGGCCGACAATTCCTGACGAAGCTCGTACACTTCCTGTTGCAGTTGGCGGTAGGAATTCTCTAATCGCGAGGACGCGGAGATGAACTCAGAGAACGCACCGGCGAGAAGCGCGGCACTTTTTGCCTGCATCTCGGATTCGTCCTTCGCCTCTTGGGCGTGGATTTGCCCGTTGCCGGGATCAACCACTAGCAGGGCGTTTATTGGTTCAAGATGAGAACTAGGCAGCATCTGCCTATACATAAGCACGGCGGTGGCCAATCGGATTTGCGGAGGATACTGCAGGGAGTACCTTCCGTCCCAAATTGATGCGGGTGTGGCGGATCCAGCCTGGATCGCGGATTCTACTGCACTGCTACTGGTATCTGTCCAAGTGGTAAAGGGGCGACCAACGGTCGCCCCCCAGATCTCGCGAAAAACGAGCGAGATATGGGGCACCCGGGTTCGTGGCAGATCAATCGCAGGACGCTCTGTTACATCGCGGGATAAACGTGCAACTGACGCACCACACTAGAGAAGAATGTGCTGGGGAAGGATCTCGCGCTCACCACCGGCAAATATGCTGGCCCGCTCAACTACGTTTCGCAGTTCGCGGACGTTCCCTGGCCAGTCGTGGCGCCGAAGAGCTTCGACCGCTCCCGCGCTCAGGGTTGCACCCGGATAGAACTTGGCCAGAAATGCTTCAGCGAGCTTTTCAACGTCTCCCAGGCGCTCACGCAAAGGCGGTAACTTGATGGGAAAAATGGCCAGGCGGTAATACAGATCCTCGCGAAACAGGTGCTGCTTGACCAAGCCATGAAGATCGGCGTTGGTCGCAGCCACTACCCGAACATCCACCTTCAGATTGTCGTTGCCGCCAATCCTCTGCACTTCGCCCTGCTCCAGAAAACGCAGTATTTTGCTCTGCAGAGACAAGGGCATATCGCCAATCTCGTCAAGGAAGAGCGTACCCCCATGGGCCGCATGGATGCGGCCTATACGCGATTGCACCGCACCGGTGAATGAACCCTTCACGTAGCCAAACAATTCGGCTTCGAGCAACGGCTCAGGAATCGCAGCGCAATTAATCACGACCAGTGGTTGCTTCTGGCGTGGACTTATGAGATGGATGGCCTGCGCAATCAGGTCTTTCCCGGTGCCGCTTTCCCCGGTCACCAAGACGGTCGTATCGCGGCGAGCAACCATGTTCGTTAGTTCATAAACGCGCTGCATCGGCTCCGTGTCTCCGACCATACCGCGAATGCCCCGAATGCCGCTGTCATTCCCTGCCAACGCGCGGCGTAGTTGTACCGGAGAGAGCGAGTTGGGCTGCGCATTGCCGCCACAGTAGAGCACCTCGGTCAGTTGAGCAGACAGTGCCGTGGGCGATGAAGCGCCCAGAACCAGCTGGCCGGTATGCGAGTTCACAGTGAGGATCTGGACACTGGGGAACTGTTCACGAACCATGGCACTGAATTCGCTGGACTCAAGGTCAGGGAGCAGAGGATCGAGCAGCAGAATCTCGCTGACACCTTCGTGCAGACACTCCAGCGCTTCGGCGCCACCGGCAGCTTCGGTCAGATTCCAGCGGGGCTGACGAAGCTTCTCCCGGAGCTGAACGCGAAGCCTGCTGTTGGGACTCACAAGCAGCACGCCGATGGTGTTGCTCTCGTCCACACGAAACTTCGGCAGTAGAGGCGCGCTCATAGAATACTTTCCAGTGTGGCCGCGGATTCAATCGGTTTCGGGTGATTCTTAAAAGAGGCCGATTTTGGTACTAATACGCAAACGCCGCCGGCTGCAGGTCGATTTGCACATTGAAGGGCTTCAAGCTCAGAAAAAAGCCGGCTTGCTGGCTCCGCATGTTCGCTTCGGCGACGGCCATGCTGAGGCTCGCTTCCGCGTTGATTGGGTTGACGGACGAATTCACATTTCGCACTACAATTTGCACCGCATCGGCGGATGAAGAGGCAATCAGCTCCACGACGTCGTTCGGCACCGGAAACCGCATGGGCGACCAGCAGCACCCGCGATAAGGCCTGAAGAGTTCGCGAACGATCGATGAGGACCGGGGGACAAGTATCGGGGAGTTTTGAGCTAAGGGACATGCCGTCTTTTTGGAACAACAGGTTGACTCCGCCGGCCACATACTCAAGTAGCGGCAGAAGCGGCGTTGGGGACAATCGGGGTTTGATGCTCTCGGCAATGACAAGCTGCTGCAGGCAACCGAAGAGAGTACACACCCGCTGAACCTCCACAGCTGAGCTTGCCGCAAGTTGCCGGAGGGCGCCGATGCTCATCCGATCCGTACGCTCTTTGTTCAGGCTGGCCAGAAGAACGGTAAGCGGCTGCGCGGCGGCATGGATGCCCTGGGACAAGTTGGAGCAAAGTATCTCCAATGCGGCTCTCGGCGGCGATGACTCTGCGGATGTGCCGTTGCTAGTCATTTCTTAAGACGTACCCAATGCCACGGACGGTGCGAAGCAGTTTCACTTCGCCCTCGAAATCAATTTTGTCGCGTAGATACTTCATGTACACGTCAACGATGTTGGTAGTGGGATCGAAGGGTATGTTCCACACCTCTCGCATGAGCGTCATGCGGGATACGGCCTTGCCCGCGTTGTCCATCAGGCACTCGAGAATGGCAAATTCGCGGGGCGTCAAGTCGATCGTTCGCTCACCGCGCACAACCCGGTGTTGCTCCCGGTCGATGGTCAAGTCGCCGACCTTCGAGGAACTCACGGCAGCGGTGGAATCGCGCCGCAGCAAACCCCGGACCCGCGCGAGCAACTCCAAGAACGAGAAGGGCTTGATCAGGCAATCGTCTGCTCCTTGCTCGAGCGCCAACACCATATCCTCGGTGCGATTCCTGGCCGTTAATACCAGCATGCGCAGTGCCGGCTGGGTCAGACGCACTTGCTTCAGCAGCTCCATTCCGTCGATTCCCGGCAAGTTAAGATCGAGAATTACGAGGTCGTAGGTGGATTTCTGGAGCGTTTCCCAGGCGGTCTCGCCATCAAGGGTGACTTCGACCGAAAAGAGCTTGAGCTTGAGTGCGCGACTGAGAAATTTGCCCAGGGGCACATCATCTTCGACAATCAGGATCCTCGCCCCGGTCGACACCTTTGATCGATCCTGAAGAGGCGTGTCAGCGGCCGACGAAGAAGTTTCAGAACTCGCATCGCTTACCGGCACCTTCGATGGTCCGAGCTGCGCCGTCATTCACTGCACCTGATCCGCAAGAAGATCAAGCCGGCGCACTGAAATCGCAGGCTTTTTCGCCGATAGATACGAAGGATCTATTTGACCTACATGTTCGTCCCGCCGCCATAAGCGAGAGGGACCCACGGGGATGAGAGACTTGGACAGCATCCGACGATTCGTGTACCGGGAACCCCGCATGACAACGGGCTTCAACGTGAATTTTGTTACCGGAGGGCCACCCTTCTTTGGGTTATGTAGGGATGTCAGCGACGCCGGCATACGCGCCGAGTTTGATGATCCCATCATCGTCGGCGAGACTGGCTTACTCATCCTGCGCCCTCCAGCCGGGGTGCTCGAGGTCCGCGCCCAAGTGGCCTATGTCGAGAGACGGCAGGTGGGGCTTTTGTTCCTTTTTCAAACACCCTGGGAACGCAGAACGACCATTGATTTTATCGCTGCAATCGGAAACGGCGCGGGCCCCAGCGCGGCGGTTCGATTGCGATAGCCGGGCGCGCATGTTTGGCGGAGCCGGGATGGATGGCTGGCTCACGGTATCCTACTTTCCCGGCTCTGGTTTCTTGGGAGTTGGTGCTGCTTCTCTGGCTGCCGGCGCGGGGGCTGCATTGAGTTCCTTGGCCAAGGGTAAGGAGCCATTGCTGGTGAAGGGCAGCGGCTGCTCGGGTTTGACGACGTATTGAATAATCAGCGTGATCCTGCGGTTAGAAGCGTCTTGTGGTTGGAGCGGCTTGCGCAGGCTCTGATCGGCGTAACCACGCACTTGTACGACTTGATCTGGCCGCAAACCGTTGCTCTGCATCAGGCGTCTGGCTATATTTGCACGATCGGTCGATAGCTCCCAATTTCCGTAGGTCTGGGAGTCGGAAAAGGGCTTGGAGTCGGTGTGTCCCTCAATCGAAAGCGAGTTTGGTAGCTTGCCCACTTCCGTCGATAGTATTTTCAGCAGACTCTGCAGGGTCGCAGTTGGCTGCGCCTTCCCGTTCTCGAAGAAGGTTCCCTTCGGATCTTCCAGCAACTCGATCTTCAACCCTTCCTGGGTGATGGTTATCTCAATTTGCTTCTTGAGCTTGTCGAAATTCGGAAGTTTTTCCATGGCCTTGATGAGATTGTCCTTCAACTTTGCCATGTCTTCTGTTTTGACCACGGGGGACGGCTTCGCCGGCGCCACCCAACCCAGTTCCCTTCTTCTGGGCTACGCCATTGGGGTCGCGAAAGTATCCGCCGACGGCCTCCTGCACGGGCTTGCTACTGTTCATCAGCCACAGCACGATAAACAGCGCCATCATGGCAGTGACAAAGTCGGCATACGCCACTTTCCAGGCTCCGCCGTGGTGGCCGGCGTGGCCGCCTTTCTTCTTGATGACGATGATCGGTTGTTCTTCTGCCATGGTTTTTGTCGACCTAAGCGGCTCCGGGTACAGCTACCGGCTCGCCAGCTTTCTCTCTGCATGCTTTCTCCACTTCAGCGAAGCTGGGGCGCGCATGGCCGGGAATTGCGCGACGCCCTATTTCAACCGCCATAATGGGAGAGGTCCCCTTGATAAAGGCGAGCATGACGACCCGGAGCACAGCGTAAAAGCTGTGTTCTTCGTCCACCGTCTTCGACATATTCGAGGCTAGCGGGCCAAACACTCCGTAACAGAGCAAAATTCCCAGGAATGTGCCGACCAGGGCCGCAGCCACTTTGTGTCCGATTTCCTCTGGCGGACCACCGAGCGAACCCATGGTCACCACCACGCCGAGCACGGCGGCGACGATGCCCAGCCCGGGCAATGCATCCGCCACGCTGGTTCAACGCCTGGTTTGGCTGGTTGGCCGAATGATGATGGACTTCCATATCAAGCTCCATCATCTGGTCCACATCAAACGGGATCACCCCGCCGGTGATAGCCATGCGCATGGTGTCGCATACGAAGTCGCGGGCGTGATGATCCTTCAGGAACGCCGGGTAGCGGGAAAATATGGGGCTCTTTTCCGGTTCTTCCACATCGCTTTCAATGGCAATCGCGCCCTCTTTCCGGGACTTTGGCGAACAGGTCGAACATCATCTTGAGGGTGTCGACATACCGCTGTTTGGAAAATGGGGATCCTTTGATGACACCCATGAGGCCGGCGATCAGCTTCTTCAGGATGTGCATCGGGTTGGCCGCCAACACGGTTCCAATGGCCGCGCCGCCAATGGTAACCAGCTCGGCGGGCTGGACGAGGACGGCAAGTTTGCCCTTCTCCATGAGGAAACCACCGATGACGCAGGCAAATACAAGTAAGATCCCAACGATCGAAAACATTTACCCCCGCCCGTCTATTGACTTTAAGTACGTCGATAAATTGTGAGAGGAGACGCACCAGCCACATCGCGGTTCGGAGAAAAGCAATGTTGGATAGCATCCGGCACCCGGTCTCAGAGCGCTGCTCGCCAGGCCAGGAGTCTCTCTAAGCAAGAGCGCGAATGCGGTCTCGGAGTCATCGCCTTGGGCAACATTACCCCGCTCTGCCGACTGGGTCGCAATGTCGGACGGGTCGGTGCAAGTCAGTCGTCCCGTGAACATCGTTCTCTCTGGTCACACCTGCTGATTGCGCTCTGCGGATTGAACGCTGGATCCAGTCGCTCGGGCAGGTTGGCAATAAAGGCGTACGTTCCTCCCGATACGTCGTTTATCGGCAGCGATTCTCCTCCCCCTTAGGATCTATTTTTGTAAGGCCGCGTAGCCCGGCGCGGCCCAAAGAATAAATCTTCGCTTGCGGTGAACAAGACAACCCGTTTGACCGATAAGAGGGCGACGGGCGCCCGCACCCGCCGGGGAGTTGTCATCGTGCGAGAGATATCGCCACTGATCACGATTGGGACACACAGTCTACCGGCCGTCCAGTCTCCACCGGAGCTGGCGTTAGCATGAAGCGAATCTTATTTGTCGACGATGAAAAAAATATTCTTGACGGTGTTCGACGGATGTTGCATTCTGCGCGGAATCGCTGGGAAATGGCGTTTTTCAGCAGCGGAGAGGCGGCATTGCTGGCCTCGAAGGAGCGCGCTTTCGATGTCGTGGTGACCGATTTACGGATGCCGGGCATGGATGGGGCCGAATTGCTGGGACAGATCCGACAGCAGTTTCCGGGTACGGCGCGGATCATTCTGTCCGGATATTCCGAGCCGGCGCTGGCCGCACGAGCCGCCCCCGTTGCCTATCGGGTACTGGGGAAGCCATGCAATGTAAAGGAACTTACGGACACCATCGAACGCGTCTGCACACTTCAGGACGTACTCTGTACGCCGGCGCTGCGACAGATTATTGGCACTATCACTGAGCTTCCGTCGTGGTCAAGCGCTCACGCAGCCTTGAGCGTGGCCCTGCGCGATCCGTGTACCCCCATTGCAGACGTGGTCACGATCATTCAGCAAGACGTCGCGATGTCAGCCAAGGTTCTCCAACTGGTGAACAGCGGTTTTTTGGGCTTACCGCATAAAGCCACCACGGTGGAACACGCGGTCAACTATCTCGGACTCGACAAGATCAGAACCCTGGCCCTCGATTCCGAGACATTCAGGGTCCTCGTCCCTGACGAGCGCTTACCGGACTCGTTTGGCCGAACCACGCAGCAGCACTCACAACGCACGGCCATTATCGCCGGCGGGCTTGCTCTCGCCCCGGAGCTTCGTGAAGCGGCATTCGTCGCCGGGCTGCTCCACGATGTGGGTAAGCTGGTGTTGGCGAGCACCATGCCTGATGTGTTCTGTGCCGTGGTGGCAAAGATGAACGACCAGGGATCTACACAGGCCGAAGCAGAGGAAGAACTGCTGGGTATATCCCACGCCGAGATCGGAGCCTACCTGCTGGGGCTTTGGGGTATCAACGACATGGTAGTGGAGGCTATCGCTCATCATCATCATCCAACCCGCGTCAGTGAGGCAGGTCTGGATTGTGCAGGCGCGGTGTATATGGCAGATCTGCTGGCCCACGAGCTTGAGATTCACCCCAACGATCCACTGGGAGAAGAGCTCCGCACGGCAGACCGGAAAGACCTGGAGGTGCTGGGAGTTCTGCACCAATTTCCGTCGTTTCGAGCCGATGCGCTTGAAGCGCTGAACCAACAGTGAACGCCGGGCTTTCTCCGCGGGTGTTCATGGTCCCCCAGTCGCAGGCGACACCCCATGGGGGGTTAAGGACTTGCCATCCCTGGGGAGACGGATGATAAAGGTAGTACCGTGCCCCTCCTCAGTTTCGAAGTGAATGGTTCCACCGTGTTTGTCAACGATCACTGAGCGGGCGATGGCCAGTCCTTGCCCAGTCCCCTTGCCGATTTCTTTGGTGGTGAAAAAAGGATCAAAGATTCTGGCCCGTATGGTTTGCGGGATCCCCGAGCCGGTGTCCTGAATGCGGACCTCATCCCACTCCGGGCAATTCAGAGTCTGCACCTTGATTTTTCCTTTCTCCGGACCGCCTTTGGCGATAACGTCGGCAATGGCATGCGCGGCGTTAACGATCAAGATCAGGATTGCCTGATTAAACTCACCGGGCAGGCAGGAGACCATGGGCAAGGTAGGGTCGTAGTCGGTTTCCATGTCGGCAACGTACTTCCACTCGTTGCGGGCCACAGTCAGTGTGCTCTCAATGGCGCGATTCAAATCAAGGTCGATCTTTTCTTTTGTTCCCGGATGAGAAAAATCTTTCATCGCGCCCACCAGAGTAGCTACCCGGGTCACGCCTTCCAGGGTCTGCTCGATGGCCTTGGGGATCTCTGCGAGCAAGTAGCCAACGTCGGCGTCTTCCACCGCTGCCGAGACCTCTTCCACGGTTTCGCCGCAGGGGGCGCCGCCTTTGGCCGCCACCCACAGCAGTTCGTATTTTGCCAGCAGAAGCCCGAGGTCTGCGAATGCGCCCTTCAGGAACTGCACATTGTCTCCGATGTACTGCGTCGGCGTATTGATCTCGTGCGCGATCCCGGCTGCGAGTTGCCCTATTGACTCAAGTTTCTGCGCCTGGCGAAGTTGCTCTTCAAGCGCCATTCGCTCCGTAATATCGGCGCCGACGACGAGGATCCCCGTGGCACCCTCCTGGTGGAGCTGATTCGCCTTAAGACCGAGAGACCGGATGGTCCCGTTCTTATCTAATCGGATGCCGTCGAGACTGTGGACACCTGGCTCCTGAACACAAGCTACGATTCGGGAGCTTATATCAGACGTGAGCCACTTGACTCCACACTCATCCAGAGTCTTGCCGTTTATGATGGCTTCCGGCCACCCGAGAATCATGGTCGCCGCTTTGTTCCATTGCTGAATGCGGCCATTCGCGTCCAATCCGATCAATAGCGAGGGAATGGAATTCAGGAGGACTTGGCTATCCCTATGAGCCTGGTCTAAGAGCTCAACTTCCCGCCTTCGAGCTCCCGCTTCCATCAACCCACGCGCACTAAAGAACAGGGCGGTGATCACACTAACAAGCAGCACAGCTCCAAGTACTGCCTGCATTCTTAACCGCCAACCAATCATAGCCAGTTGGGCACTGGAATCACTCTCCAAGCCGCTCTGCAGCGCTTGCAATGCGGTTTGAACTTCGCTATGTTCCGCCGCTAAGTCCCTCAAGTTCGCGGCTAACGATTTAGGCGGATTGGCGCTGATGTCCGCGGCCGCCGCATAACATACCTCGGCCTGCAACTGCAGGTCGTTCATCTGACGGCGCAGAGAGACAATCTGTTGATGCCGCGAGAAGTTGAACTGCATGAACTTGCCAGCGAGGTCCATCCGCGACTCTACTTCTGCAGCGTCACGGCCGGCACTTTCGAACGTTGCCTTTTCCTGCGACACCACGGCGTCCGTGTATTCGCGGTCCATGGTCTGAAACGCGGTGCCGGCCCGGTCGATCATGAGGGCTGCCGGGAAGAGAGAACGCGACACAATCGTCGCATGTTTGAGCACGGTTCTCGCGGTCCACTCCATGATCGTCAATAGTCCGAGCACGCCAAGCACAACAACGATGACGCTGGTTTTCATCGATCCGGAAAGTGAAGGCCGGAACTTTGGTGCACCACCTTGCATTCCTTGCATTCCCTAAATTCCTCTTTTGGGCTCGTCCTTAGACGAATGAATTCACATGCTTATGCCGACTTTGTGGCGCACTCTGGCTGGACTAGCAAGCCGGATTCGCCGGTTTGTACGGTAGCGCACTGCTCACTCGACCTTCCTGGCCCCCGGCTGGAACTGACTCGTGCCTTTGGTCCTGGTTATAGAGACATCGGCGCCAAACGCGGTTTGTGTAGCTTTGCGATCAAGATCCACGCGCCAACCTGCGATGCGGCAGATTGGAAAGAGCGCGGGATCCAATCTCTTTGCTCGGCGCTGGTGCGGTCAAAGGGCTGAACCCGCACTCGCGAGAACGTTGACTTCTGCCGATGCACTATAGGACGGCATCGCGCTAGGCTGGCTTGAGAGTGGTGATTCGTTCAGGAGAAACATGCCTGCGAAGATCCTTTTAGTAGACGACGAGCCCGCGGTCCTGGCGGGTTACGATAGAACGCTGTATCGCGAATTCGAGGTTGAGACAGCCGCTGGAGGAGAACTCGGGCTGAAAGCAATCAACAGCAGCGGTCCATACGCGGTGGTCATCTCAGACATGCGCATGCCCGGCATGAGCGGCTCACAGTTCCTGGCCAAGGCGCGACAGTCAAGCCCGGATACAGTGAGGATGTTGTTGACCGGATACACGGACCTGGGCGCCGCAATGGAAGCAGTGAACGAGGGGAACATCTTTCGCTTTCTCACCAAGCCCTGTGTGAAGGAGGTTCTGGTCGCGGCCATCAACTCTGGAGTGGAACAGTATGAACTGATCCGATCGGAGAGGGACCTTCTGGAGAAGACTCTTCTTGGCAGCATCAAGGTCCTCGCGGACGTCCTGGGCGCCTCCAACCCGGAAGCATTTGGCAGGTCGCTGCGGATCGCGCAGTATGTTCGCCACGTGGCCAACAAGTTTACCTTCGCCTCCCGTTGGCGTTTAGAAGCAGCAGCTACGCTCTCGCAGCTTGGCTGCATCACACTCGACGCGGAACTGGTGCAGAAGTCAGTTGGCGGCGCGAAGCTTTCGCTGGAAGATCAAGCCCGCTTCGATACTCACCCCAAAGCAGCTATGCAGCTTCTCACCGGCATCCCCAGGTTGGAACCGACGGCGTGGATCATTGGTCAACAACTGCTTGCGGAGATTCCGACGCAGGTTCCCGGCCTGCCGGTGGGCTGCGTGAAAGAGACGGTCTTGGGCGCCAAGATTCTCAAACTTGCGGTGGCCTTCGATCACCTCCGGATTAAGCTTGCCTCTGATTCAGCGGCAATCGCCAACCTTGTCACGCGCAGAACCGAGTTTGATCGCGAGCTCGTCGATGCTTTGAACGGCGTCAAAGCAGTGGGCGGAGGGATGGAATCGCGCAAGGTGTCTACTTTAAAACTGGCAACGGGTATGGTCCTGGACCAGGATGTCCGGAACAAGGAAGGTATGTTGCTGGTGGCGAAAGGCCAGGAGATCACAAGCGCATTGCTCATTAAGTTGGATAACTTTGCCAAGGCGGCCCTGATTGACAAAGAAATCCAAGTGCTGGTTCCGATGTAGATCCGTCACATCAACAGTCTCATAAGCTTGGATACCAGGATGAGATTTCCGGGATGACGAAAGGCGCTATCATGCGTGGGTTTGCAGATAGCCGCAGACGACGCACATGTCACGACCATCCCTGGCACGCACCGTTATGCTGCCGCAAGCGGGGCAGAGCTTGGGTGACGAGCGCGGTGCGGCCTGGTGCGGTGCTGGTAGCGGGAACCGATTCGCATTTAGCGATAATACGGAGCCGTCCTTCGGCGTATCTTTCTGCAGGCTTACCATGGGCTGCCCCCTGCTGCGCTGGGCCCGATCTCTCTCAACACGGCGTCCCGGCTCAGCAACAGCCGTATCTGCTCGTCGATGCGTATCGTCTCGCCGGTGTCCAGGTAGCATTCCATCCCACAGGAGTTACATCGCTGGAGACCGGGGAAAGTGAGCCGCGCAGCGCACGCCGGACAAGCCAGCGGGTCTTCGATATGCTTGATTTTCATGACGTTTTATCCTCACGGACTCATCGGGACAAAGAGCTGAAGCTTCTAATTACTTGGGTTGTAGAAGAACTTTCAGTACATCCACCTAGTGGACTGTAACAACTAATTGAGTGGAAACCGCAGATCTCTCCACTACGCTACGCTCCGGTCGAGATGACAAATTTGTCGGTTCAAGCAGAATTGTCATCTCGACCGGAGCGTAGCGTAGTGGAGAGATCTGCGGTTTCCACTCAATTAGTTGTTACAGTCCACTAGATACCCGCTCGCGTAAAGCGTGCTCAATCGAGCTTTGCACGCGATCGGGCCCTCAGCATTGGGCCGGCCGGGAGGAGAGTCAACCGGGAGCTCGAAAATAGCAGCGGGTCCAAACCGCGCCGCATGTGCTCGATGATCTTGTCTGCGACATCGGCAGCACTCACGTAATAGATGTTGTCCGTTGATGCCTTCCCGGTATTGGCGACCTTTTTCATGTCTGAGTCCTTCAGGAAACTCCTGTCCATCTTTTCGGCACCACGGGAGGCCCGCTTCATAACCGTATAGTTGCAGTGGGATCGTTCCCTCAGCGGTCAGATACTCCATGGGGGTCGCCCCAACCGTGTCTTTGAACTTTAGAGCAAAGATCGATCGCGACATACCGACCCGCCCCGCCAGTTTCTGCAGCGTCCATGGATGCCCTGGATCGTCGTGCATGGATGCGATCGCTGCGCTCATCTGTTTATCCGCCAGCGCAAAGAGCCAGCCGACGCCCTGTCTAGCCCCATCCGCCAGGTGCAGCCGAAGAGCCTGGACGAGCATCACGTAGGCGAGTTGCTGTGCGATCAAAGAGCCGCCCGACTGCGGATCGCGCAACTCCTCCTTCATGCGCTCCAGCGACCAACGCATCGCAGCCTTATCCGACTCTTTGCGGATATGCACAATGGGCGGCAGAGAACTCAGCAGGATGTCGGCGTGACTGCCGGTAAGGGCGAATTGGCCGCCGACAAGATAGCAGCCGCTCCCTTCCTTGCTCGAGTCCGCACCACCCAATCTCCGCGTTGAGAGAAGCGTTTTGAAGTCGACAGGCGTGAGCGAGAGATCGGTTGCGAGGCGGAAAGACAGCCCACGCGGCAAAACGTAACAGTCCCCGGTCGTGAGCAGCACCGCGTCGGGAACGCCTTCCACCGATAACCAGCATTGACCAGAGAACACGGCATAGCACTTGATGCCTTGAGGTTTCGGGAATTGAATGGCCACGTCGCCGCTCACCTCGAAGCCACCCGATAGATAACTCCGTGGTTTCAGCAACGACAGCACATCTGAGAGTGGGTCCATGCAACCTCCGGACGATCGAACCAAGAATGCGGACTCTCAGTATAGATCGTATCGCTCCCATGCCCATCTAGATATGTGACAGGACGCACATGCGGCCTCTCGGAAAGGCCAGGAGATAACAATGCGTGTTTTTGTAACTGGCGCCACAGGATTTATCGGATTTGCGATCGTCAAAGAACTCATCGACGCGGGTCATCAAGTCACGGGCCTTGCACGTTCGGAGGCTTCCGCCAAAAAGCTGATCGATGCTGGCGCACGAGTGCATCGAGGTTTCGCTGAAGACCTCGATTGTCTGCGCCGCGGGGCAGCCGCTGCGGACGGCGCCATTCACACGGCCTTCTATCACAAGATCTCGCACATACCCCCAGGAATGCGACTTCGCGTGTTGCTGGGCGGTGCGCCCAGCGGCATTGTCCAAAGGTTCGTCGCAGCAGCCGTCGCCACCGACCGGCGTGCGCTGGAGACGATCAGTCAATCGCTATCCGGCACAGATCGTCCCCTGGTGGCTGCATTCGGAACCCTTGCCATGAAACCAGGACAACTCGCCACCGAAGACGAGGCGTATGATCCCAACTTCATCGGAGCTGCCCGCGCCAGGACGGAAGATACGTTGCAGGAGTTGGCTTCGCTGGGCATTCGCACCTCAGCGATCCGCCTTTCGCCGATCGTCCATGGCGCCGGCGATCACGGCTTCGCCCCGCAGCTAATCGAGATCGCACGGAAGAAGAAAGAATCGGCATACATCGGAGACGGTGGCAACCGATGGCCCTCGGTGCACCAGCGCGACGCCGCGCGGCTCTTTCGGCTGGCTCTGGAGAAGGGACCTGGGGGAGGAACCTATCACGGCGTCGCCGAAGAAGGCATCCCGTTCCGCGACATCGCCGGCCTCATCGCCCGGCGTCTCAAAGTGCCCGCCGTCAGCAAGTCTCTTGCGGAGGCTGCCAAGCAGTTTGGTTTTCTCGGACCCTTTGTCAGCATCGACAACCCGACATCCAGCAGGTTGACCCAGGAACGGCTGGGATGGCGTCCAACTCAGCCCGGCTTAATGTCCGATCTCGACCAAGGAGACTACTTCAAAGCATGAGCGGCTTGCGAGCCTATCCAACGGTCGTGGTGTGAACGTCCCGGTGGTGAGGCTCATCCGAAGCAGGACTCTCTATTCCGAACGTAGAGCTTTCATGGGGTCGACACTGGCCGCACGCCCAGCAGGCACGGCACTCGCCGCCAGTGCGACCACCGCCACGCCTGAGACCGCCAAGAGATAGCTCACCGCATCCAGCGGCTTCATGCCATACAGCGAAGAAGCCAAAGCGTGCCCCACCAGCATCGCCAGCGGAACCCCTATCACCATCCCCGCCGTCATAAGCAGCAGACTATCCTGCAGAATCATCCACACCACTTGCCCGCGCCTCGCGCCCACAGCCATGCGCACGCCGATCTCGGCCGTCCGCATGCTCACCCGATACGCCAGCGTCCCATAGAGCCCCGTCGCCACCAGAACCACCGCCAGGAACCCGAAGAAGCCGGCAAGCCGCGCAAAGAGCAGCTGATTGGAAATCGTCATATCGTATTGCGCACGCTGGGTCATCGGCTTTATCAGCGGCAGGTTCAGGATTCAGCTGCTGCAACGCCTTGCGCGCCGAAGGCAGAATGGCCAGCGGCTCGCCGCGTACCCGCATTTCCGCATCCATTCCCCCGGTCATGGGAATCTGGGCATACATGATACCACGCCATGGGAATGGGATCTTCGTCGATGCTGCGATACTTGTGGTCCTTCACCACCCCCACAACCGTCATCTGATAGCGGCCATCTTCGGTTCCAATGCTGTGCCCCAGCGGATTCTGGTTGGGGAAGAAGCGTTGCGCAAACTGCTCGTTGATGATGCCGACATGGGGCGACGTCGCAGTATCGGAATCGGCAAAATCGCGGCCAGCAAGCACCGGCACGCCAAGCGTGCGAAAGAAATCCGGCCCAACCACGTTGCTGCGCACCGTCCTCGACGATCCGTTGGCCACATCGGGCAGCTTCCCATCCACCATCATGTCGCTGTTGTCTGACCACCCGGAGCCGAGGCGTTCTGCCATGACCGTCACGGACTCCACGCCAGGCAGCGCACGCAGCTTCTCCATCAACTTTCACATAAAACGCAATGCCATCCGGAATCGACGTGATGTTCGGTTTCACTCCGAAGACGACAAGCCCGTCGACCTGCATGCCCAGCGGAGTGTTTTGCAGATTGCGCAGGGTACGAATCAGCAGCCCTCCGCCCACCAGCAGCACCAGGCACAGCGCCATCTGCAGAGCCACAATGATTCTGCCGGTGCGCGATTTGCCCGCGTCCGCATTGGACGTTGCCGCTGAGGTCTTCAGCGCCAGCTCCGCTCCGCCTGCCAGCGCCACGCGCAGCGGCGCAAGCCCAAACAGCAGCGCAGCCACCACCAGCACGCCCAGCGTGAACAGCAAGACCGTCCTGTCCGGGGCCAGGCTGGACTCGATCTGCGCCCAGCTCCCCAGCAGCCGCGTCGCCATCTCGGCAAAGCCCCAGGCCAGTGCGCCGCCTGCCGAAACCAGGATCAAACTCTCCGCCAGCAGTTGCCGCAGCAACTCACCGCGTCCCGCACCCAGCGCCTGGCGCACAGAAAACTCGCGTTGCCGCGCCGCATTCCGCGCCATCAACAGCATCACCACATTGGTCATGCGCAATCAACAGCACCAGCCCTACCATCGCCATCAAGATGCGTAGTGGATTGCCATATCGCTGGCTATATCCCGGAAAGCTTTTGGCGTCGATCACGCTCAGAACCGGCGGCTTCTCGCCCTGCCATCGGCGCACCTAGACCGACATAAGCCGCTCTCTGAAAAACCGGCTGCAGCTGTGCCACCGCCTGCGCCCGAGTGACGCCGGGAGCAAGACGCCCAATGAGCCGCAGGCACCACCAAGTGGAATTTGTAATGATAAGTCTTCCCGTCCTCCAGAGGATTGCCCCAGGCATTCAGTTCCGGGCGGCTCTGCAACGGAATCCAGAAATCCGTCGACCCGCCTCCCTCCACGCCTTCAAAGCCTTCCGCGGCGACTCCCACAATCGTGATGGCCACGCCGTTTACATACAGCGTCGTTCCCAGTACATCTGGATTTCGCGCAAACCGCTGCGTCCAGTAGTTGTAGCTGATCACAGCAATGGACGCATGGTTCGTCTCGTCCTGTTCGCTGAAGCCGCGGCCGCGAAGCAGACTTCACGCCCAGCCCGGAGAAGAACGTGCCGCTCACCATGTCGCCTTCCGCCTCTTCCGGCTGCGCCCCGTAACGAACCGCGACCTTGCTGCCCGACAGGGGCACATAGGCCATCACCGGCGAGAGCGCCTGGCTTTGCTGGCGAAGCGCATCGTACACAGGATAGGAAAAGGTCTCATTGGAATCGATGGTGCCGGTTCCGCGAGGAGGGTTGGAAGTCCTCAGGTACACCAGGCGATCCGGATCGGACACCGGCAGGGACCGCAGCAGCACTGCGTTCATTACGCTGAAGACCGCCGTGTTCGCGCCAATCCCCAGCGCAAGCGTAAGAATCGCAGTGGCCGCAAATCCCGGGCTCTGCCGCAGCGAGCGCAAGGCGAATCGTATATCGCGCAACAGCTTGTCCAGTCCCACCCATCGGTCTTTCAGGTAGAACCGTTCCTGCGCCGCGCGCACATTGCCGAACTCGCGCCGCGCCTTCCATCGCGCCTCGTCGTCGCTCAAGCCCTCGCGCCGCAGTTCGTCGGCTTCGAGTTCAAGATGCATCTTGATCTCTTCCGCAAAATCCTCCGCACTTCGCTTGCGTCCGAACATGCCTATGCCTCCTCGGTCTGCAGCCCGTTGCCAGGATCGAGAATCAAACCCATCGCCCGCGTCAGCCGCCGCCACTCGCCGGTCTTCTCCACCAGCTGCTCGCGGCCCTTGGAGGTCAACGAATAGAACCGCGCCTTGCGGTTGTTCTCGCTCACGCCCCACTTGGCGCGGATCCACTTCTTGTCTTCCAGCCGCTGCAGGGCCACATAGAGCGAGCCGTGGTCGACCAGAAACACCTCTTCAGACTGGCGCTGAATCAACCGCGCCACACCCTGCCCATGGCACGGTCCCAGCACCAGCGTCTTCAGAATCAGCAGGTCCAGGGTGCCCTGCAACAGGGCAATGCGATCGTCGTTATTCTCTTGGGTAGCCATTCGACCCAAGTATCCGCGCCTTTGGGTCGAATGTCAACCCAAGCGCCCCTTGTACTTGCCACGGTCGCGCTTGGGGCCAGTTATATCCCGGCGCTGCGCGCCATGCGCCTCGATCCAATCTCCAGGTTTTGTCTGATTAGCAGTGACAGAGGTTTCGTGTAGCGCCCACCTTTTATCTCTCTTTATCACTCCTAAAATTCGATAAAATTTGGCTTTTTTTCGACTTCAGCGGCGCCGGGCAAAGGGGCCTCTGTTTACGGAAAAGGGCTGCCTGGATGAGCTGGTGGTGTCCAGAAGAGCATTAAAGCCGCTGTCTGTCGCGAGGGGAACCCGGTTCAACGCTTGCGGGATGAGGGGGCCGGGAAGGCTGGGCTGGTCGCGGTCATCGTTCCGGTCATAGTTCCGTTCGGGGGGCTGACAGCGGCGCGGTGCTCGATCATGTAGGCGCGGACGCGGGGCTTGGCTTTGGTGTAGGCGGCGGTTTCGGGATTGAGACCGACGGCTTCTGCGGCGCGGCGGTCATTCATGGTTCCGGAGAGGACCAGGTGAGCAAAGGCCATTTCCTGATCGGTGATGGGATCGCTGACAGTATTTTTGGGCATAGGTCGTCTCGTTCCTCGGTTTGCTGGAGATTGGGGGATTGGCTTCCCCCTAGCGACAAAAAAGGGTTGAGAGGCGCGGTAGGCCAGTCATAGAGCCATGGCTGTTGTTGGTGATTTTGTGACAGGGATAGAGTGTGGTACCGGACAGCGGTGACGCTATCCTTCGCTCGCGCTAAAGGCCGAAACTACCGGCAACTGCCGGCCATGCGCGGTCGCGTGAGAGGCCGTCGCATGCCGATGTCGTCTACTCTAAGAGATAGGCTCTTTTTATATTTGCAGTAAGTGGCGAGATGCGTTTTTCGGCACGGGAGTACCAGCCCAAAAGTCACTTGGGTTCGATATGCGCGTTTGCAGCGGGATAGAAATGGGCGACCGATACGATATGTGCGGACATGAAGTTGCCCTTTGTCTGGTTAGGCCTTTTGAAGAGTCCCGCTGTTTGCTCTTTTGTCTTAAACCTCGCAGTTGCGCGGTTTCGATCAGGGTACGTTTCGTCTGCTCCCAGCCGGTTGTGAGCGGCCAGCCCCTGATACACCAAAATGCAGTGCATAGCGGTGCTATTATTGGTGTAAAGGGGCAAAGCTATGAGAGCATCCGTAACGCTCGATGACGATCTGCTGAAGAGGGCGCACGAGTACACCGGGTTGACGGAGAGGGCGGAACTGCTTCGCGAAGCCCTGAAGTCAATCATTGCGAGGGAAGCCGGACGCAGGCTTCTGGCGCTGGCCGGGACTGCTCCGAAAATCAAAGATGTGCGTAGGCGACGGGTGGATGAACCATGATCCTGGTCGACACTTCCATCTGGGTTGAAATGTTTCGGAGGGGAAGATTTAAAGCAGAGCTGGCAACTTTAATCGGGAATGACCAGCTCTGCACCCATCCGTTCGTAGTCGCGGAATTAGCGTGCGGGTATCTCCCAGACCGGCAGCAAACACTCCTCGAGCTCGACAGACTCACCGCACTACCAACCATACGCACAGCGGACGTGCGATACATGCTGGAAACTCGCGGCTTGTTTTCCAAAGGCATCGGCTTCATCGATGCTCAACTGATTGCCTCGTGCATCACCTCGCATGGCACGCAGATCTGGACCATCGACAGGCCTCTTGGCAGAGTCGCGGAATCCCTCGGCCTTCGCGCAACTCCGTAACATTCTCGACCCCTGCGCGGGGTGCTTTAGGGTCCAGTCTGTCCTGCTTTTCCGTGGGCCTTTAGGGGGCGCAACTGCTCAAAGACCGGTGAACGTCCCGGCTGTCCACGCCTCTCGTCCACTCCTTTCTCCTCATGCCATTCCCGAAGGTCCACCCCTTGGGAAAGTGCCGTGTTCCTGGTCCTGGCGGGTTTGCCTTTTTCGGGCTTTCGCCGCCGCTTGGTCAGCGATGCGATCTATTCTATTTTGCTCTGGAGTCTCCACGGTGTTGGACTGGTCCTGCTGCGGTGGGTTTGTCGTTTCAGGTTCGTTTGCCATGGGTATAGTCTCCTGTTCACTGCATATCCCAAAGCATACGCCAGATAGTCGCGTTTCGCTGTGATTTGCATCATAGGTTGGGCAGTGGCGTGCGCTGATCGAGAATGAACAGGAGTAAGTGTGGACAGGACATAACCCGGCGCGGCAACGCGCGGCGCTTTATAAGAATTTCTGTAAAGTGCCAGTCCCATCTGGAAACGTCACGCTATGGCGTGATTGCGAAACCGTAACAGTCAAGGATTGCTCCGAGCAAAGCGACGTGTTGATGTTCAAGGAGCGAGCCCTTCGCATGCAGTTTGAAGACGGAAGGGAGACACTCGTAAAATCGCGCAGGCGTTTCTTGCTGCATCGTGTCGCGCGGGATAGAAGATGCCGTCCGGTTTGATGGGATGTTCGCGAAAAGCAGCGGACCATCGTTGCGCGACGGCGTGAGAACCGCTGAACAGACGCGAGTCTGCTCCGACGCGGTGATGAACCGCATTCAAATCACCTGGCCGTCATTCTGCTCTTAATGCCGTCGTTGGCTGCACCAGAGCGCTTCGCAACGCCGGGATCAACGCGGCAATTGTCGACGCAAGACCAAGAACCGCAATGGTAAGCGCGACTGTCTCCATATCGAAACTCCGCACGCCGAAGAGCAGGCTCGACAGTAGGCGCCCCACAGCCGCTGAGAGCAGCGTTCCAAACCCAACGCCGAGCAGAGTGAGCCGCAGCCCCTCCGAAACAATCAATCTGCCGATGTTCGCCTTGGTTGCACCAAGGGCGATGCGAATACCCACTTCGCGCGTGCGGCTGATGGCGATAAATGAAATCAGGCCGTAGATTCCCAGAGTCGACAGCACAAGGGCCGCCGCAGCGAAGAACGTGAGCATGACGAGAAGGAAGCGACGAACGGCGATGGTGTCGCTAACCAAGCTTTGCAGAGATTGAAAGAAGAACACTCCCTGGTTGGGATCGACGCTGGCGACTGCATTTTTGAGCAATTCGGCAGCCTGGTTCGGCGCCAACGTTGTCTTGATGACCACAAAGTTCACATTGCCCGTGGTCTGATCGAGCGGAACTAAGATCCCAGGGCGGGCAACAAGATCGAGCGACACATTCCGCATGGGCGCCACGACTCCCACGACCTGGCGCCAGATCGGATGCTGAGGATCGTTGGCGTTGATCGATCGGCCGAGCGGATCGCTGCCAGGCCACAAGGCGTGGGCCATATTCTCGTCGATGATCGCGACTTTGGGCGTGCTCGCGGTGTCGGTTTCGGACACAAAGCGCCCGCGGAGCAAACGAACGCCCATGGCTTCGAGGTAGCCCGCGGAGACAGCGTTGAAATCGGCGCTAACGCCCGAATCACGGTTGCCGGCGGCCATCTCGGTGGATTGGGCTTTTACGTCGTCGTACTGGCCGACGAAGGGAAAGCCGGTCGATACAGCCGCCGATTCTACATGCGGCGTGCTTCGGAGCCTGGCGAGAACTCGATTGAAGAACAACTCTCGCTTCTCGAATTGGCCGTATTGCGTGTGCGGAAGCACCGTGACACCGTAGAAGACATCCTTGGTTTCATAACCGGTGTTGGAGGACACAAGATTGAGGAAGGTACGCAGCATGAGTCCTGTCCCGCTGAGAAAGGTCACGGCAAGTGCGACCTGAGAGACAACGAGCGAGCTGCGCAACCGGGTGCGTGGCCGTCCTGCGTGGGTCCGCGATGCGTCAGAGAGAATATTGCGTGGGGACCGCTGAAGAATCCGCAGCGCGTTGAGAGCCCCGATGAACAGTCCGCTGCCAAGCGCCAGGGCCACGGCAAAGAGCACCGCTTTCCAATCGATGCTGGTGTTAGCCAGACGTGGAACGTCAACCGGAGCAAGACGAAGCAGGACGTGCACGCTGGCAATGGCCAATGGGATGCCGAGTAAACCGCCGCAGCCGCACAACAAAATGCTTTGGAGAATCGGGAGCCGGGCGATGCGTGAGGCAGTTCCGCCGAGGGCCATCCGGATAGCCAGCTCAGCGCTTTTGGCCTCGCCCCGAGCGAGCAGAAGGCTGGCAACGTTCGCGCAAGTTAGAAGGACGATGAGTCCGGCGGCCGCCAGGAGAGCGAGCAAAGGTGTGTTCGTTTGACGGACCGTCTGTTCGCGCAGGGAGGACAGGTGCGCACTGAGTCCGCGGTTGGTTGCCGGGAACTCCTGCTGCAGTCGAAGGCACGCGGCCTCCAGTTGGGTTTGCGCTTCGGCGAGCGAAACACCCGGCTTGAGTCTTGCAATCACACCGGCGTTTGGGTTGCCGCGCACCTCTTTTTCGAGGTCAATGGGCAAAGGCACCCAAAATTGCATCTGATCGGTGGGAAGTAGTGCGTTGGTTCCAAGTTTGAGCGGGAAATTGAAGCCTTTGGGCATTACCGCTACCACTTCGTAGCCTTCCGAGTCGAGATGGATCGTCTTGCCCACAATGTCCCGATCAGCGTGGAAACGGCGGCGCCAGAGATCGTCGCTGAGCATGATCACGTGTGCACTGCCGGGGCGATCGTACTCGGCGGAGAACCAGCTTCCAAGCTGAGGGCGCACGCCAAGCAGCGGCATCAGGTTGGCGGAAACGCGTAAGCCATACGAAGACTCAGCCGGGCCGCTTCCCGTGAGATTGGCGAGGTTGTAGCGATAGATGGCCAGGTCCTGCAGAGCCGGCACGGACGATTTCCAATCGACGGCATCGCGCAGCGGAGCGCTCCAGTGCGTCTGGTCGCCTGTTTTCGGCCACCAACTAACAATCTGAATCAGCCGATGGGGCTCGTTGTAGGGGAGAGGGCTCAGCAGCACATTGCGAACAACGCTAAAGACGGCAACGCTGATGCCGAACCCAGCAGCCAACAGGAGCACCACCGATGCACTGAAGGCTGGCGCTTTACCGATTTGGCGGATGGCCTGCCGCAGATCGGCACCGAATGATTCCGCGGTCAACATGCGACCAAACAGCTTATGCGTCATTCATTTTTCTCCTGGAAAGCCCTGTTCGAGCATGACCGCCTTGTCGCCGACGCGTGAAATGACACAGTAATAGACGATTCCAAGAAGAAAACGGCTCCGGCGAGTCTATGAGCAGTTAAAGGAGCAGTTAAAGGGACAGACGGAGCAATCACCATCCAAATTTTAAATCCTAACGCGCCGCAGACGCGATGGTGGTTGTTCCGTCTGCTGTCCCGCAATGCCTTATTATCGATTGGGTGAAGCGCAGCTGAAGTGGTCTTTCCAACATGCGCGGTGGCTAATGGCTGCTACTCACAAATCAATAGGTCAATAGCTCCACAGACACGCATGGAGAATTAGCGATGGAGGATCGATGAGGCAATATTCCCGATGGCTCAGTGTTTTGGTTTTGCTCCTGGGGTCCGTCCCTGCGTTGACCCAGGATCACACTCCAAAGCTCATCGACGTTCACATACATTATGACGGCGAGCCCGGGATCCTGGAAAAGCTCCTCGCTAAATTAGATGCGGCCGATGGGTTAGCTTTCCTTTTGACGACTCCGGCGGGTTTTCCCCAAGCGAGTAAATTGATTCACGAACATCCCGACCGATTTATCGGGTTTGGCGATATCAAGCTGGATGATCCGAATGCGTTACAGGAGATCGATCGCTTCCATTCGGCGGGGTTTCGAGGCTTGGGAGAGATCAGCTCAACGCTGAAAGCCTACGACGATCGAGCCTACTGGCCTATCTACGATCGGGCCAACAAGTATCATATGATACTGCTTTTTCATACCGGCATCGTGAATCGAGTGCACCCGGAACAACCCGCGGATATCAGCTTTGATCGAAGCCGGGTCACGCGGCTTGACTTGATTGCCCGACATTGGCCAAGGCTGACTGTTATCGGCGCGCATTTGGGAAATCCAGACTATGCGGAGGCGGGTGAAATTGGAAGATGGGACCCGAATCTCTATTTCGATGTGTCGGGCACTACCCTCATCAAGAAGAAAGATGACTATGGCTTCTTCCGCTCCGTTTTCTGGTGGACAGGCGTGTCAAGTCCTCATACGCCGGCCAGCGGTGCTGACGCCTTTGAGAAACTCGTCTTTGGGTCGGATGTGTTTGGCGGAGATGTGCAAGAGTTTGATCTTGCGCTGGCACGCTACCACGCGATGTTGGATGCCTGCCAGGTGCCGCAAAGCGCGCAGACGATGATTTTTTCCGGGACGATGTGGCGCATTCTGCAAGCACAAGAAGCGCAAATGATGACATCCGCCAATGACACGGGAAACGGAATGCAGTAAATCTGATCATATGGAATGGCCACTGGGCCGAGAAGCCCGTTGTAAGGCAAGTTAGAAGCGAGCCCCGACTCACTCCTCGCGCAGCAGGATCAAAGGATTGACCGACAGAGCGCGTTGGGCTGGAATCCACGTAGCTACCAGCCCGAACAGCACCATGGCCAGAACCACGCCGGCCAGGACCAGCGGATCGCGGGGAGTCGCCTGATACACGATGAACGCCAGCACCTTCGTCGCAAGCAGACCCAGAACCAATCCAACCCCCGAACCAATCGCCAACAGTTTGAACGCACGTCCCAGCGCGGCCTGCAACACTTCCTTGCGTTGCGCGCCGAGAGCCACGCGAATTCCCAACTCCCGCAGCCGCTTGCTCACCGAGTAGGCAGCCATTCCGAAGATGCCAGTGATCGAAAGCATCGCGCCCATCATGCCCAGCACACCCAGCGACACTGTCGCCATGCGCGAAGGGAACAAAGTTCCCCCCAGTTCTGTGCTCCACGGTTGAATCGCCAGAACCATCCCAGGGTCGATGTCCCGGAGCACACTTCGCATGGCCGCGGCAAGTTGCTGCGGGTCCCGGCTCGACCGCACCACCAGCCATATCCAACTGGCCGGCGATTGCAGGAGGGGGAGGAACATCGCGGGCTGCTGGTCTTCGGTGAGGTTCACGTATTTTCCGTCTTCGACCAGGCCCACCACCCGCACGCGGGTGCCATCCCGCAGCTTGAAATACCGGCCGACAGCGTCCGGTATGGAGCCCAGTATCTTGCTTGCGAACTCCCGGTTCACGACTGCTACGCGCGGGGCGTTTGTGTCGTCATGCCATGAGAAGGCTCTGCCCGCCAATAAAGACGTCCCGGATGCGCGGAAGTAGTCTGGAGATATGTTGTACATACAAGCATCGGCCGCGGCATTCGATGGGCTCAGATCCTCGGTTGTGTCGGTATAGACAAGCGATTGCCAACTACCGGGAAGTTCTAACGGCGGATATTGCACCGATCCTACGGAATCTACCCCAGGAATCGCTTGAATGGCATCGATCATGCGCCGTTGCATTGCGGGTACTGTTTCGCCGGTGTAGCCTGCTGCCTTCAGATCGGTGTCTACCAACATCGCGTTCCGCGGCTCAAAACCGAAGTTGCTGTGCATGGAGCGCATGAGTCCACGCACAGCAACCATCGATGAAGTGACCAGCACGACACAGATCGCAATTTGGACGACAAGCAATACGTCTCGCACGGTAATTCGGCGCCCGAACGCGCCAGTCGATCCCGCTTTGACGATCTCGTACGGATTGGCCCGGAGAATCTGCCGCACGGGAACAATTCCGAACAGAACTCCGCTGACCAACGCCAAGACCAAAGCCAGCAAATAAACGTTAGCGTCCGGACTTACCGGCACATGGAGGGGGAATTGCGGAACTGGCCGCCACACGCTCAAGCGGCGAAAAAGCAGAATGCTCGCCATGAGTCCCGCTACGCCTCCGGCGAGCGAAAGCAGCGCGGATTCGGTGAACAGCTGGCGCAAAATTCGATTGCGGCTCGAACCAAGAGCCAGGCGCAAGGCCACTTCGCGAGAACGGTCGGCGGCCCGCGCGGCAAACAGGCTGCCCAGGTTGGCACAGGCCGCCAACAGTATCAAACCCGAAAGAAGCATCAATCCGGCGAGAAAAGCCCGCATTGGCCGGCGTAAATAGTCGCCATGAAGACCAGGCCGCGCCAGCGTATAAGGCTCATTCCCTTCTTCTTTGGGATAGCTTCTTTTCAGATACGAATCCACGGAGTTCAGATCGGCAGTGGCCTGCGCCGTAGTGACTCCCGGCTTCAGATGTCCCACCAGCTCAAACATCCAATGGTCCCCGCGCGCGTTCAAGATATTCTCGCCGGATAACTGCTCATGGTTCACGATGGGCACGAAGATATCCGACGCGAAAAACAAGACGGTCCCCTGGAACCCCGGAGGCGCCACGCCAAGAATGGTGACTGGATGCTTGTTTAGCCGAACAACGCGGCCCACCACGCCGCGATCATCCTGAAAATGGCTGTGCCAATATGCGTAGGAGAGTACGACATAGGGCGCGCTGTTTGGGCCATGCTCATCGGAAGCGTGGAAGAAACGGCCAAGGTACGGTTGCATGCGCAATGCGTCGAAGTAGTTTCCGCTGGTTTCGTATTCCCAGACATTCGATGGATCTTTGCCCGTGTCCAGCCCTGCCTGAGAGATGGCCCAGGCAGCCACATCGTCGAAGCTGCGATTGCGCCGGCGAAGATCGAGATAATCGGGATAGGAGTGGGCCCCGACGCCGCTCCCATGTTGGACTATGAAAAGGCTCTCTGCCTGAGGCACATTCAGCGGACGCAGGATGAGCGCGTTCAATACGCCGAAGACGACTGCGTTGGCGCCGATGGCCAGCGTCAGTGTCAAAACGGCAGTGATGGTGAAGCCGGGAGACTTGCGCAGTTGGCGTAGGGCGAATCGCAGGTCCTGCAGCAGGGTGGTCATGGTCGGGCTCCGGGTTACGGTAGGTCTATAGGGAAGGAAGGGCAATTCGAGAGCCAAAGCGTCTTAAACGCAACTTTATGAGAACAAAGCGGCTTACGGAATCTCGCAGGCACATGGGAACCGAATTGGGTGTCCGGTTTCGCCGGAGGGTGTCCGTGAATGAGCAGGGGCGGCGGCAACAACGGCTTCCGTTCTCAGTTGACGCCAACAGGCCAATGCGCGTTTCCAACCTTGAATCGGCGCGGTCTTCGGAGTTCTGGCTGAATCGTCGCCAACTCGTCAGCACGAGTTCGGCGAGGATGATGCTGGGGTGGCAGAACTCGTCGCATTCAGCATCAAGTTTTCACAGCTCCTGCTCCGCTGTGAACAGCAAACGGGGTGACAGATTGCCCCTGGTGACAGCAATGTTGGGTGCACCCCCAGGAGAGGATGACGCTCATGGCCGCCGGTCCAAGATTTGCGATGGAGTTATCAAACTTGTGGTTAAGGACGAGTCGGGCGAAGTATAGACGACTTGGCCGTCGAGCAGCGTGAGCAGGCACTTCATATTTTTGATCTGGTCCGTGGGCACAGAGTAGAGGTCGCGATCCCAGACGGCAATGTCAGCTTTCTTACCGGGCTCGATGGTGCCGATCTTGTGCTCTAGAAACATCTGGCGCGCTCCCCAGGCGGTATAGCTGCGGAGCGCGGTGTGTATATCCACGGCTTCGGCCATCCCGAACGGGTGCAGGCCATAGGTACCTTTGGCAGTCTGGCGAGCTGTGGAGGCCCAAAGACCGTAGCGGGCAGCGACGGGAGTGACGAAGTAGTCCGAGCCTCCGGACCATAGGATGCCCCGGGATTGCAGCGTCTTGAAAGGCTCAAGTCGCTGATCGCGATTGGGGCCATAACTGGCTGCGTAGATGTCACCGATCCACCAGAGGAATTCGGGCTGCATCTCCGGGTAGCCGGCGTCGTATTGCTTCTGCAGATTAACCATCACATCGAGCGCGTGCGGAGTGGGCAGATTGGCATGTATGATGCTGTGCCGGAGGCCGGAGTGGGGCTGCTCCTGCTCGACAAGAGCATAGGTGTCAACAACCCAATCCATGGCGCGGTCGCCCACGGCGTGAGTTCCGACCGGGACGCCATTCTGGTGGAAGAGGCGCACCATCTCTCGATAAACCCCAGGATCGACTTGCGGGTAGCCGCGATTCCCTGTGCCGGAACTTGTCGTGTCTGGAGTCGTAGCGTTTCGGAGCCAATCGTCATAGACCCAGCCGGTGCGGGCCCCGCCAGAGCCGTCCATGAAGATTTTGGCTCCGCAGGAGATGAGGCGGTCGTCGCCGAGAGTGGCGGGCAGACGGGGAACGGCGTTGATTTCAGCCAGCGCCTTGCGGGCCGACTCCAGCGTCGATCCGGCGCGCCAGAGCACGCAGATGCGTTCCTTGAGTTGGCCCTCCTCAAGGAGAGACTTGTAGGCTTTCCAGTGGATCTGATCGATCAGAGGGTCTTTGACTGCTGTCATTCCTTCGCTATGCAGCACCTGCTGGATATAGAGGATGCCTTGGCGCATCTGCTCGAGGGTTGGGGGCGGGATGAGTCTGGTAACGGGGCCCATCGCGGAGTCTTCTTTGAGGACGCCAGTGGGATTGCCGTGGGGATCGCGGTCGATAGTGCCGGCTGGAGGGTCGGCGGTAGCGCCCGTGATGTGGGCCAGCTTGAGTGCGACAGAGTTAGCCACCCCGTAATGCCCGGTGGTGTGGACGAGCCAGACGGGATTGTTAGGGGAGACGGTGTCAAGATCGGCAGCTGTGACGTAGCGGTGTTCGTCGAGCTTTCCCTCGTCCCAGCCAGAGCCGGTGACCCATTCCCCGGGCTTAGCGAGAGCGACCTTAACCTTCACGCGGGCAACGATGTCAGCAACCGAGGTGGCATCGGAAAGCTTGACGCCGTAGAGTTCTTCGACGCCTCCTTCGGCGATGTGGGCGTGGGTGTCGATGAGGCCAGGGGTCGCAGTATAACCGTGGAGGTCGAGGATGCGGATGCCGGGCGCATTGCCTGCCAACTTCAGAACTTCGGCATCGGTGCCCACCTTCACAATTAGGCCGTGGCGGATAGCAATGGCCTGGGCTACCGAGTCTTGCGAGTCAACGGTGAGGATGTGACCGTGAATCAAGATGAGGTCGACGGACGAGCTTTGCGCGGGAAGAGTTCGACCAACTAGCAGGGTCGGCAGCAGGGCGACTGTCGAACAGAGTTTGCTGTGCAGAGACCTCAATAGGGTTTCTCCTCGCAGGGGCAGTTCAATTACTTTACAGACTGGGCGAGAATTGTTCTACCTTAGCCGAAGCTGGCGGAGGAAGTTGCCTGCTGGTGTGTGGTCGGCGATGCGGAAGCTATCCTGCCGCGGCAATCCGAAGTCATGCCGTAGTTGCTTGAAACGGGGCTTTGGGTAAATTGCCCGACGCCTGTCCCGTCACCGGATGTCAAGGCTCAACGCGAGAATAGACTCTGACTTAAACGGATCTAATAGACTCCCGAATTGTCGCCAACTCGTCAGCGAAGGAGCAATACTCCGGCGAATTGTAACGGTTACGTTCCGTCTGTCACTGGGTTATCATAAACTGATGAGCAACTGCGGAGCTGTGTGGTCTCGGCCAGCGCGCCCCTCTACAGCTGCAATCTTGGCAGCGTACAAACTTAGATCCAGCCGGCCGATCATCTCCCAGATCGACCGTGCGCTGTGGTCATCGTCGATCGTTCTCTCTACATCGACGGTACGAAAGACAAGCTGGGAACGGTCTATCGATGAAAGGCGGGGGCGAGGGGAACCTGAAGGTGCGCTCACGCTTGTAGTCTAGCGGCGTTACCGATATAGAAACAGCCCCTTGCTGTTGTCAATTTCTTCACACCTTCCTGTCACTGGGTTGTTACTTGAACGTTTTGCGGGATTGATAATGGCATAGGACCCCGCATGGCTGATAAAGATCTGTTTGAAGATCGCCGTCGGAAGAATCCCGTCACAGTCCTTCAGTTTCACAGTGGCATCTTGGCAACGCACCATCGGGAGATAATTCACTGGCCCCTTGCCCAAATACACTCCCCCAACCGCGGATTCACATGTGTGCCATCCGTTTACCGTGGTCAATCTTGTGTCCCCAAAACCCTTCCATTGATTTCCCCACTGGAGCAGGATGAGGTCAGTTGCACCGCTATCGAGTAGCACGATCGCGTGGCCAAAGGTCTGCACCGTCATCGATATCATAGGCCGATACCTGTTCTCGCCGTCTCGGGCTAGAGGTGGAAAGATAATGGGGATGCGTTCGCCGGATAAGGAGTCAGCCAGCCTATCCGCGGCGTCCAAAGTCATCGTTCGATGCTGATTGTCGAACAAAATATCGAAATGTCGCAGAAAGTTTTCGCCGAGGATTCCCCGCACCGCGCGATCGTCAGACCCTGTCAATGGAGGTTTCATTTTCACCACCGCGATGTTTTGCGCCGAGAGACAATCCAACGATACCTCTTTCACAACGGACCGGACCTCATTGGTCATCCCCACTGAGCTGGTTACCCTTGATGAACCCTCCTCCCGCAGTCCGAGCTCTTTGAACAGGACTGTGTCCAGCACGGTGATGGTGGCTCCCGTGTCCACCATGAAGTCGTACGGTCCAACCCCGTTTAGTTTCACCGCCACAACGGGACGGGCACCTTTGTAGGGACGCATGGACACGGTCACCGGGCGTGAGGATTCTGCAGATCCGGGTGGCGCGGCAAATGAGAGCAGGACGACGACTACACAAAGAAGAGCGCAGTATGCCACGCTATCACGCCCCCGCAAGAGCAGCCCGTGTTTCCCAGCTCGACTCGTCCGGCGGAGATTATGCCGACGCTTTCCCATGAAAAGCAGGCCATGGCCACCAGGGGGAAGGCGGCAAGGGGAGCTGTCTTCCTTAAAAGCTTCGTTCTCCATGAGAATTCCTCCAAAGCTGAGGTTCAGTTGAGGCACTCGGAGACAATCGGACATCTTGGAGGGCGCCTTCAAGCGGTAAAGCGCGGAAATGCAGCCCTGCCTCGACTTGCCGTCGAATGCATCGCTTTGCCGTGGGTTGCGCGGAGAGCAGAAGCTACAACTTGGGTCCCTGGGTTCGTCGCAACCTCTGAAGCAGAGCGGTTCATTGAGGACAATGGGCGCGACGATTTTGGCCGAAATCCGGCTGAAGATGCAGATGGCGGCTGAGCTGCACTCTGAGAGTGACGGGGCCCCTCCAAGGCGCGTTAGAGGAGGCGTGCGGCAGATGGGGCGGCAACCACAGCCGCGAGGGAGGCGATCCTACGGATCGCCTCCCTCGGTTAGCCGACAACAGCCCCTACCTCATGCGTTTAGCATCTTCGCTCCCAAGACGTTAAATTCAGGGGTGAACTTGGGGACGGAAGTTTACCTCGGAATACGGCGTCAGGTCGGCGCGGTTCAGTAAACTTCCTGTCCCCAAGTTCATGCGCGGTTGGTATGACTATACGTTCAAGGTAAGGGGCTCAGAGGCGGAATCGCGGTTTGCCGGCCGGGTGGAAACCGCAAGGGCAAGCTTTAGTGATCCCTTGATGGGAGGGATTGTGTAGTGCGCGACTTATACCGCCATTCGTGCGCGGCGATAGTCCTCGTAACGCTTACGATCGTGTTCCAAAGGGGAGGGTGGCGCTTCCATTGAGAGCAGTTGCTGAAGAAGGAAACAGGGGCAGTTTTTCATCCCCGTGGGTGGGCCCCAAGCCCATGATTCCTCCGGTCGGACCGCGTGTGCGCCTTTCTTTAAGGAAAGGCGCATGCAGTCATGGAACCCACGAAACTTCACAGAAAATCGGGGCTATGGACACCCACAATTGTTGTTAAGGAGAGGCTCTAGCTGCAGCCGCTGGTGGAGCCGCAGCTCATGCATCGGTAACAGCTACCGTTGCGGACCATGATGGCTCCGCAGGTATGGCAACTGGGCGCGTCACCCATGTCGAGATACTCCTTCATGGCGTCGGCTGCGTGAAAGATGGCTCCGCCACCCTTGCGGGTTTCCGGCGCTCCGAAGATTCCCCGGTCTTCCATGCTTCCGCCTGGCACCGCCCTGACCAGAGGCGGACCCGATGCCGCTGAACGGCGGCCTGGTTTCATACCTCGACTCGAAGTTTGCGGGGGTTGCGGATGGTTCATCCGCCAAGCCAGGCATCACGGGTTGTTGCGTGCCCGCGGCCAGGCCGGAGAACAGGCTCAGTTGATGCCCGGAAAGGAAGCGCAACTGGAGCCAGCGGAAGATGTAATCCATGATGGACTTGGCGAAGCCGATGTGTTCGTTGCCAGTCCAGCCGGAGGGCTCAAAGCGAGTGTGGGCGAATTTTTCGCACAGAACCTTGAGCGGAACACCGTGCTGGAGCGAGAGCGAGACCGCGGTGGCAAAGGAGTCCATGAGCCCGGAAACGGTGGACCCTTCCTTGGCCATCTTGATGAAGATTTCACCCGGTTGCCCGTTGGGGTAGAGGCCGACCGTGATGTAGCCTTCGTGCCCGGCGATGGAGAACTTGTGGGTGAGTGAGGGGCGCTCCTCGGGCAGGCGATGACGGACGGCGCGGGGCGGGCCCTGGGTTAGCTCCGGATCTTCGCGCAGCGCAGCGGCCTGGCCCAGGCTGACGGCGTTGGCAATGGATGCGGAAAAGGCATTGGCAGCGGTCACCACCGAGTTGGCCGTGACCTCGAGCCGGGCGGAACCTTGTCCTCAAGCAGGCGCAGGTCGTCGGTGACCGAGGCGGTGTCGCCTTGCGCCATGGCGGCGAGCACACGGTCTGCGGCTGCGCTGACCGCCGCATCCGCAGTGGTTTCCGCACCCAGCGCATTCTTAATGACCTTGGCTTTGTTGCCATCGGAGACGTTGAGCGGTTGCGCGCCCTTGGATCCGTCGCGGTAGATGGCAACCGCCTTGAGGCCCAGACGCCAAGCCTCGGTGTAGGCCTGAATAATGTCGTCCAGGGTCGCGTCGTGGGGCAGGTTGACGGTCTTCGAGATGGCTCCGGAGAGGAACGGCTGGGCCGCGGCCATCATCTTGATATGGCCCGATGAGTGGATGGAGCGCGTTCCTTTGCTGGGCTTGAAGCTGCAATCAAACACCGCGAGGTGCTCCGGCTTGATGCCGGGCGCGCCTTCAATGGTCCCGGTGGAGTCGATGTAGCTGACAATCGAATCGACCTGGGGATTGGTGTAGCCGAGCTTGAACAGGGCCGCGGGCACGGTGTTGTTGACGATTTTGATCATGCCGCCGCCGACCAGCTTCTTGTACTTGACCAGCGCCAGATCGGGCTCGATGCCGGTGGTGTCGCAGTCCATCATGAAGCCGATGGTGCCGGTGGGGGCAAGCACGGTGACCTGCGAATTGCGGTAGCCGTGCTGCTCGCCGTGGGCGAGGGCCTGGTCCCAGCAATCCTTGCTGGCCTCGATGAGCGCAGCGAGCTGGGGGGTGGTGAAGGGCTCGGCAGAGTTGGCGTGGCCGATCTTGTTCACTTCGGCGCGGTGCATGCGGATGACGTCGAGGAAGGGCTCGCGGTTGACGTAGAAGCCGGGGCACGCGCCTCCGCGCTGCGCCAGGCCGCCGTCCGCGTACTGCGCCTGCTGGCAAAGCGCGGTGGCGGAGACCAGCGCCGGAGCCTTTTCGGCCAGCACCGAGGACTGCAGATAAGCCTGGCCGCACATGATGGCGGTCAGCGCGGCAGCGAAGTCTCTGCCGGCGTCGCTGTCGTAAGGCAGGCCCATGGCCATGAGCAGCGCGCCGAGGTTGGCATAACCCAGCCCCAGCGGCCGGTAGTCGTGGGAATTGCGCACGATCGATTCGGTCGGGTAGCCGGAATTGTCCACCAGGATGTCCATGGCGGTGATCATGATGTCGATGGCGTGGCGATACGCGTCCACGTCAAAGGCGCCGGCCGGGGTGACGAACTTGAGCAGGTTGAAGCTGGCCAGGTTGCACGCCGAGTCGTCGAGGAACATGTACTCGGAGCAGGGGTTCGAGGCATTGATGCGGCCCGAATTCTTGGAGGTGTGCCACTTGTTGATGGTGGTGTCGTACTGCATGCCGGGGTCGCCGCATTGCCAGGTGGCTTCGGCAATTTTCCGCATGAGGTCGCGAGCCTTGTAGGTCTTGACCGGCTCGCCGCCTTTCACGGTGCGGGTGGTGAACTCCTGGTCGCGCTCGACCGCGCGCATGAACTCATCGGTCACACGAACGGAGTTGTTGGCATTCTGGAAAAAGATGGAGCTATAGGCTTCTGAGTCCGGACCGGAGCCGTCATAGCCGGCCTGCATCAAGGTCCAGGCCTTGACCTCTTCCTTGGCCTTGCACTCGATGAAGTCGGCAATATCGGGATGGTCGACGTTGAGAATGACCATCTTGGCCGCACGGCGGGTCTTGCCGCCGGACTTGATGACGCCGGCGAAGGCATCGAAGCCGCGCATAAAGCTGAGCGGGCCGCTGGCGGTGCCGCCGCCGGAGAGGGTTTCCATCGATCCGCGGATGCTGGAAAGATTGGTCCCGGTACCCGATCCCCACTTGAAGAGCATGCCCTCGGTCTTGGCCAGGGTCAGGATGGAATCGAGCGAATCGTCCACCGAGTTGATGAAGCAGGCGGAGCACTGCGGATTGCGGTAGCCGGTGACGGAGAACTCAACCGCGCAGCTATGGGCATTCCAATGCCAGTTCTGGGCATCCGAATTGGGCTCCAGCCGGTCGCAGCCTACGTTGAACCAGACGGGCGAGTTGAAGGCCGCTTTCTGGGTAATCAGCAGGTGGACCAGCTCGTCGTGAAAGATCGCCGCGTCTTCCGGGGTGGCAAAATAGCCGCCCGCAATACCCCAGTCGCGGATGGTCTCTGCGACCCGGGCCACCAGCTGGCGGACACCGGTTTCGCGAGCGCCAAACTCACCCTGGGCGGTGCCGACGTGGCCGTGCAGGTACTTGGAGGCGACGATGTTGGTCGCGGTCATCGACCAGTCGGCAGGAACCTCGACGTCTTTTTGCTCGAAGATCGATCCCTCCGGTGGCGTCGGTGATGGAAGCGGTGCGGCGCTCCCACGTAACCTCGCTGTAGGGCGAAATGCCGGGCTTGGAGAAGAAGCGGGTGCAGTGCACGCCGGTGGTGGGTTCAGGCTTTGGCACGGAGTGGCTATAGTGGGCGGCCCAGCCGTTCGCGGCGGCGGAAGTTGCGGAATTGGTGGCCTCGGCCATAATTCTCCTCACGATTTTAAAGAATGACAGAAAAGCCGCCCCCGGGCGCTCGTAGCGGCGCCTTCAAAACAGGAGGTCAAACCGGCCTTTCTGGAAACACTGAATTAACCAGGCTTTGGCGGAAACAAAACGATAAAAGTAAAGCCGTGAGATGCGAAAGTACCGCTCTCCATGGCGTGTGTCAAGCCAGAACCACTACATCTAGTAGTTTATATGCATATCCCCCCATTTAGCATTCCAAACCGAACAAACGACTGTGGAGAACGCGGAAGGCCGTCTGCGGGCGGTTTTGACCTAGTCAGGTGATGGCCTGAAACGCTGAATCAGGCTACGCCCGGCGGGGGATCGAACAAGGCGGTGGGGCGAGGTGACAGAAGGAGAGCTGTGGAACCCGTGGATAACGGAGAACGTTCAGGTGGCGATCAGGCTTCGCACAGCAACACACAGAACTGGCGGGCCGTGGCCGGGCTATGTCGGCGGTTCGACTAGGTGGTTGCCGTTTTGCCCTTGATCAGGCGGTAAATGGCAAGCAGCACGATGGCGCCCAGCAGCGACATGATGAAGCCGGCGCGCTGGCCCTCCTGGTACAGGCCCACGTGGCTGCCGATAAAAGTAGCCAGCAAGGCAGCCGGCGACCCCGATCAACATGGTGATGAAGATGCCGCCGGGATCTTTTCCCGGCATGATGAGCTTGGCCAGCGCCCCGACGATAAGGCCAATGATTGCTTCCCACAACAGGCTGAACATGACTTCCCTCCTGGCTTGGCTGGAAGATCTGGCACTAAACCAGCGCACAGCCGCGCGCAATGGCGCAGCGCGCGGCCATCACCGGCAGAGTTCGGCCTTGGTCAACCGGCCTCTACTCGGCTTCGACAGGTTCTTGGGCGACTTCCTGTTCAGCGTCCGCAACAACTGGCTGCGGAGGGTGGGGCCGGTACCGCCTTGTCGAAAACAATCGCCTGAAGCGGTCACATCTTTGCCGTAAAGCTTCTTGTTGCCGTCGTTGTCAGGACGCAAAGTGGAACCGGTCAGTGAGATCCCGGCGAAGAGTCCGCGAGCGCGGGAATAGGAGAGGATCTCTGCCCGCATGCGTTGCATCGGTTTCCGCGGAGGCATTGCGGCCAACCGGGCCAGCTGCCGCAGAGGCGTCGCCACCGAGCTTGACCTTGCTGTTAAGAATGTTCTGCGGCTGAGCGGGGACTCATGAGCAGGAGCACGAAATCCGTGGCCTGGCCACCCAATTGCAATCCGAAGCTCGCGCCCTCCAGAGCCATCATGCTTGGCGCACTCCAGGGACCGTGAAAGTTCTTGCCACTGCGGCAAGTCATCACGCCGCGGCCGTAGCTGCCGCCGACAACAAAGGCGGCTTTGAGAACGGACGGCAAAACCACCACACAATCTGCTTTGTCGATCACGCTCTGCGGAATGTTGTCGGGAACGTTCATGATTTCGTGAAATTACATTTCCCGCGTGCTCTGACTCGATCCGCTTCCTTGTCCTGTCCAAAAACGGGCAGAACCATCAGGCCCATGAGGCTTAGCGCCACTACTGTTCTCTTCATGCTCTCTCCTTGAGATTATATCGACACCATTGCAGCAAAACGACATTGCCTGCGGCTGAGCCCGGGAACGAATGCGGAGTAACTCCCCCGGTAACCGTTGAGCATACTATACAAGTTTCTTTTGAGAATCAATTTGCGGCCGGTAACTCGCGTTTGTTACATCAATTGCCGCGGGTAACTCTTGCTTTGTTACGAGGCCGGCTGGTACAACCCCTAGACCTAAACACAAAGACTGTGGCAGGACCCGAAAACGCAAAGGGCGGCCGGTCACGCCACGGCCAGGATGAAGGATTGCATCTTAAGCACGACCACCAAGGGCAGTTCCCCCCGACTCCGTAATTTGACCAAATCCGCCTTGTCGCCAGGCCGTGGGAGAGGCGCCCGCATATGGTTGTTAGCCGGACTTTGTATGGCGATGGCAGTGCGAGGTCCGGCACAAACAGTGAAAACTTCACCAGTCACCATTGCGGGCGGCCAATTTATGCGCAATGGCAGGCCCTACCAGATCATCTCGGGGACAATTCACTATCCCCGAGTGCCGCGCGAGTACTGGCGTGACCGGTTGCGCAAGGCGCGTGCGATGGGCTTGAACACGGTGGAGACCTATGCATTCTGGAACCTGCATGAGCCCAGGCCTGGAATTTTCGATTTCAGCGGTAACAACGACGTCGCAGCATTCGTGCGCACAGCGCAGGAGGAAGGGCTCAATGTAATTGTGCGGCCGGGTCCATATATCTGCGCGGAATGGGAGGCCGGCGGACTCCCGCCGTGGTTATTTGCCGATGCCAGCATAAAGGTCCGTACCAGGGATGCCCGTTTTTTAGCCGCGGCGGAGCGTACCTTGTTCGGCTTGGCCAGGAGCTGGCTCCCCTACAAGCCACTCATGGCGGCCCGATTATCGCGGTGCAAATTGAGAACGAGTACGGTACGTTCGGCAACGATCGGCTGTACATGGAGGAAATTCACCGGTCGCTGGTGCGCGCCGGCTTCGGGGACTCCATTCTGTTCACCTCCGATGGCGCCGGAAAGCTGGCCCACGATGCTTTGCCGGGGATTTTGCCGGTGATTAATTTTGGCCAAGGTAAGGCGCAGCGGTCCTACACAGCGCGGTTCGTCGATGATGCTGTATCTGGCATCCACGTGGGGGACTTCCACTTCGATCAGCCGTGGATGACGGGCGAATACTGGGCTGGTTGGTATGACGCCTGGGGTGGTGAGCATGCGCAGACAGACACCGCGCTCCAGGCCAAGGAAGTGGACTGGATGCTGGGTCAAGGGTATTCGGTCAACCTGTACATGTTTCATGGCGGCACCAGCTTCGGGTTTATGAATGGCGCCAACTTTGGCGACGGCACTTACATCCCCCAGGTGACAAGCTATGACTACGATGCTGCGCTGGATGAGGCCGGAAGGCCCACGCGGAAGTTTTACCTGTTCCGCGATGTCATTCAGCGGCGGACGGGGATCTCACCACCTCCGTTGCCTGCCCCGTTGCCAATCGATGCGATCGCGCGCTTTTTCGCTCACCGAATCGGCTTCGCTCTGGAGCAATTTGCCAGCTCCGGTGGCGACAGAGCATCCCCATTCCATGGAAACCTTTGGCCAGGGTTACGGTTACATTCTTTACCGCAAGCAACTGAGTGGACCGGCGCGGGCCCGCTGGTTATCGACGACCTGCGATATTACGCTGCCGTATATCTGAACCAGAAGCTACAGGGCACGATCGATCGCCGGCTCAAACAAACACAACTCGCTATCACCGTGCCGGCAGGAGCGGTGACGCTGGACATCCTGGTCGAGAATACGGGCCGGGTCAACTACGGGCCGTTGCTGCAGGAGGGTCAAGCAGGCATCACCAGGTCTGTCAGCCTCGCTGGTCACGAGTTGTCGGGCTGGCAGGTCTATTCCCTGCCAATGGCCGGCCCGGGGGAGTTGAAGGGCTGGCAGACAAAAGCCATCCCGGGGCCCAGCATTTCATCGCGGAACGTTCACGATTGCAACTGTCGCCGATACCTATCTTGACATCAGCAGGCTGAACAAGGGCTTTGTATGGGTCAATGGTCACAATCTCGGACGCACCTGGGGGATCGGCCCGCAACAGTCGCTGTTTCTGCCCGCACCCTGGCTGCAGAAGGGGGCAAACCAGGTCGTGGTGTTCGACTTTACCGACCTGGATGCACCGCAACTGCGGGGGGTTGATAATCCGATCTGGTCTACGAAACTGCCGCCCCAGCTGCGGTCGAGTCTCTAGCGTAGTGCTTCGCTGAGATTCCACCTTACTGCGACTGGTATCCGTCCGGGTGTAAAGGGGCGACCAACGGTCGCCTCCCACATCTCGCGAAAAACGAGCGAGATACCCCGAATTTCCTGCACGCGGCGCTGGACATGACTGCGTGTGCGCCTTTCTTTAAGGAAAGGCGAATGAAGTCCGCGGAACCCAACAAGCTCTACAGGAAATCGGGGGTATGGGGCACCCGGGTTCGTGGCAGGGCAATCGTAGGACGCTTTCTTAGCGGCGGTAAACGGTGCCGCCCTTCATCACGAAGGAGACGTGCTCGAGCACGCGGATGTCGTCTAGGGGATTGCCGGGCACGGCGATGATGTCGGCATCGTAGCCAGCCTTGAGCGCGCCGAGTTCGTGCTCCCAGTCGAGCAGACGGGCTCCGTTGAGCAAATCGGCCTTCAGCACCTCGAGCGGCTTCATTCCGTACTGCACCATCAGCTCCAATTCGCGCGCCTGGGTGCCGTGGGGAAAGGGCCCCACATCGGAACCTACCGCCATAGGCACGCCGTGCTCCAGTTGGCGGTGAAACTGCTGCACGTGGTAGTCGAGCAGCTGATGCTCCTGCGCCGCCTCTTCGGGGGTCGCGGCGTGGGCGGCAAAATACTCTGAGATGGTAAAGGTGGGGACGGCGTAGATCTGCTTCTCGCGCATCAGGCGCATGGTTTCGTCGCTGAGCTGGTCAGGCATGGTCGATGGAGGCTACTCCCGCCTGGGCGGCGTACAGGGCGCCCGGCTCACCTTCGCAATGCACCGCAACGCGCGACTGCAGGCGTGCGGTCTCGGCGACGGCCTGGGCCAGCTGGGGCTCGGAGTACTGGAGGATGGTGTGGAACTGGCCATCCTTGAAGAAGTCGCGGCCGGTTTCGTAAATCTTGATGAAGTCCGCCCCGTCCTTGATCTGCTGGCGAATGACGGTCACCAATTCATCGCCGGTATTGGCATAGGTGGCGTTGGGCAGCACGTGCTGCTCAGGGTTGAAGTGCAGGGCGTCCTCGTGGCCGCCGAGAATGTTGATGGCGTTGCCGCTGACGCGCAAGCGCGGTCCCGGGATCTGTCCCTGGTCAATGGCTTCGCGGACGGCAGTGTCGGCCGGCCCCGCGCCTTCCGTACCCATGTCCCGTTCGGCGGTGAAGCCGGCCATAAGGTCGGCTTTGGCGGCCAGCGTGGCCATGATCACGCGCTGAGGTACGGACTCGATCACGGTCTGAAGATCTTCCGCTCCGGGATGGAGGAAGAGATGCACGTGGGCATCGATCAGGCCGGGCATCAGCGTCGTATCGCCCAGATCGATGGTCTCCGCCCCGGCGGGATGGGCGACGGAAGAGCCGGCGGCAACGATCTTCTCGCCTTCGACCAGGACCTCCCCGGGGGAAAGGATGCGGCCGCCCTCGATATCGAGCAGGCGCGCGGCATGGAGAATGACCGGGTGAGCGCGGCGCTGGAGCTTGTGCCGGGGCGCCAGGCAAGCCGGCGGCAAAGCCAAGCAGGATGCAGAACAGGCGCGACGGCAACGAGGTTGGATGGACTATGCATGGCCAAGATGGCTTGCAGAATATCAGCAGATCCGGTCTGTGCACTGGAAGCGTATTAGTATTGGATCCAACTATGCGGCTGCGTAGAAAGATCCGCGAGGTTACCTACAACTTCGAAGATCTGCGCGACCTATTGGCCAAGGCCAGCCCTTACCGCTCGGGGGATGCGCTGGCTGGGATCGCCGCCGAGAGCGCCGAACAGCGGGCCGCGGCGCAAATGACGCTGGCCGACCTTCCCCTGCGCGCCTTTCTGCAGCAAGCCGCTGGTGCCCTACGAGAGCGACGAGGTCACCCGGCTGATCATCGACAGTCACGATCCAGCTGCGTTTGCTCCGGTGGGGGCACTTACGGTAGGAGATTTTCGCGACTGGCTGCTTTCCGATGCCGCGACCGGCGACGCGCTGGCGGCGCTGGGACCGGGTCTAACGCCGGAGATGGTGGCGGCGGTCAGCAAGTTGATGCGGGTGCAGGACCTGATCCTGGTGGCGCGCAAGATACGCGTGGTGACCCGTTTCAGGACCACGGTGGGTCTTGCCGGGCAGGCTCTCCACGCGGCTGCAGCCGAACCATCCTGTGGACGATCCGGCAGGCATTGCCGCGGCCATGGTCGATGGCCTGCTGCTGGGCTCCGGGGATGCGGTGATCGGGATCAATCCCGCTTCGGACAATGTGAACAGCGTGAAGACGCTGCTGAAGTTGATCGACCATGTGCGGCAGAAGTATGCCATCCCGGTGCAGAGCTGTGTGCTGGCGCATGTCTCGACCCTCATGGCGGCGCTCGAACAGGGCGCGCCGGTCGACCTGGTCTTTCAATCCATCGCCGGCACGGAAGCGGCCAACCGGTCGTTCGGGGTGAACCTGGCGCTGCTGGATGAGGCCTGCGCGGCAGCACGGGCGCTCAAGCGCGGGGCGGTTTTTGAGCCGCAGAACGGCGGCAAGCCCACGCTGGGCGATAACGTGATGTATTTCGAAACCGGACAAGGCAGCGCGCTTTCCGCGGATGCCCATCATGGGGTCGACCAGCAAACCTGTGAGGCACGAGCCTACGCAGTCGCCCGGCGCTACCAGCCGATGCTGGTCAATACCGTGGTGGGCTTTATCGGGCCGGAGTATCTGTACGACGGCAAGCAAATCATCCGCGCCGGGCTGGAGGACCATTTTTGCGGCAAGCTGCTGGGGCTGCCCATGGGGTGTGATGTTTGCTACACCAATCACGCCGAAGCCGACCAGGACGACATGGATGTGCTGCTGACACTGCTCGGCGCCGCCGGGGTGAACTACATTATGGGCGTGCCCGGAGCGGACGATGTGATGCTCCACTATCAAAGCACATCGTTTCACGATGCGCTGTATCTGCGGCGGGTGCTGGGCCTGCGGCCGGCGCCGGAGTTTGAGGCGTGGCTGCACAGTGATGCCCGGTTGCGGTTAAGTGTACCGGCGTTTCTCGCCTAGATTAATGTTTGATAAACGGGATCGAAAGACGAACCAGGGCCAACCCGTTCTGGATCTGACGCCGGCGGAGATGTCTCACGCGGCGCGCGAGGCCTTGCGCAGTTACACCCCGGCGCGGATCGGCCTGGAAAGCACCGGGGTGAGCCTGGCGACCCGTCCTCTGCTCGACTTTCAACTGGCGCACGCGCGGGCGCGGGATGCGGTGCATGCGGCCATCGACGTGCGTATGCTGTGCGATGAACTGCGCCGGTGCGGAATGCCGGCGCTGGCGCTGCAAAGCAGGGCCGGGGACAGGGCCACCTACCTGAGGCGGCCGGACCTGGGCCGGGCATTGAGCGAGGATTCGGCGGCGCTGCTCACCCCGGGGGAATACGATGTTGTCTTCGTTATTGCGGATGGGCTCTCGGCCCTGGCCGTGGAGCGGCACGCGCTGCATTTGATGCAGGAGCTATTGCCTCTCATCGCGGGCTGGCGGACGGCGCCGGTGTGCGTGGTGGAGCAGGGCCGGGTGGCCGTAGGGGATGCGATTGGCGAGGCGCTGCACGCGCCCTTGGCCGTGGTGATGATTGGGGAACGGCCGGGATTGAGCTCCCCGACTCTCTTGGCGTCTACATTACCTGGGAGCCGCGGCGCGGGCGCAAAGACGCGGAACGGAATTGCATCTCGAACATCCGGGAAGAGGGATTGGGCTACGCGGCAGCGGCGAGCCGATTGCACTACTACATGCAGGAATCGTCGCGGCGGCACATGACGGGATTGGGGCTCAAGGATCCCGCTGAGAACGTCTCGGGGCTGTTGTAGACCATTTTGCAGGTACTGTGAGGCGCGAGTGTGGAAGGAAAACAGCAGGTCCCTCCACTGCGCTTCGCTCGTCACTCGGCTCGCTTCGGGAGGCTTGCCCACAGATAGGTTCGGAAGAAGGTCAGAGTGCGCTGGTTGGCGGAGTCCATCGCAGTGCTACTAAAGACGTGGCCTTCGTCGGGATAAATGCCGGCTTCGCAGGTGAAGTCTTTGAGCTCGCAGAGGCGGACAAGCTGGCGGGCGTTGACGATCGGGACCTGCTTGTCCTGCTCGCCATGAATGATGAGGAGGGGAGGCAGACTTTGCACCTGGGAGAAAAATTCGTTGGGGAGAAGACCAGACCATTCCGCGATGGCGTCGACGCCTAGCTTGCGGGAACCGGCAAGCAGGGCAACCGAGGCCCCCAGGCCCTGTCCGACAAGGGCGATTTTCCGGTTCCGCGGAATAGGACGCGCGTGTAGTTCGGCGACGATGTCGTCCACCACCTGGGCCCAACGGCGATAGTTTGCGGGGGTGGGTTCCGACGTGGGCGTGGCGCTCAAATAGTCCGCCAGCAAGACCCGAAAACCATGCTCGGCAAAGAACCGCGCCTGCGACCGGCCTAGACCGAGATCGGAAGGGCCCGAACCACGCAAAACGATCATCGTCGCCATGGCGTCACGAGCGTCGATAAACCGTACAGGAGATGGCTTTGCCATGGCTCATGAAGGTGGCATACTCCACCGGCAGCGTTTGGGCATGCAGAGCGGCGGCGGCCAAGCAGAAAAGAACGTCCACGCAATGAACCGGCGAAAAAACATCTTAGAGCACCTTCAGGACGACCAGGGAGAGGTCGTCATTCTGCGCCGCGCCCGCGGTGAACCGGTCTGCACATGCGACCACCGCGGTGACGATATCCTGCGCCGGAGCGGTGGGTACTCATTTTGGCTGCCGCGATCAGGCGTTCTTCTCCCCATTCCTCGTAGTCGGCAGTCATGGCTTCGCTGATCCCGTCGGTGAAGGCGATGAGGACGTCGTAGGGTTGCAGCTGGCAGCCGGCCTTGCTCATATTGAACATCGGTAAAGATGCCAAGCACCGGACCGCCGGTTTCCAGGCGCTGCACCGTGCAAGGAGATTCCGGGTTGCAGAAACTATCCTGCCCCGGGGACGTGGGACGCAAGAGTACGGGCGCGTTGTGCCCCGCATTTACGTAATCAAGGGTGCGCGTAGCAGGATCGTATTCACCGAAGAAAAAGGTGACAAAGCGATTGCTGGTGGAGGAATCGTAGATGATGCGGTTGAGACCCTCGATGAGCCGGGCAAGACTGAGCGTGCCGCTGAAGGTAAGCCCATGCAGGGCGGCGCGGATCGAGGCCATCAAGAGGGCGGCGGAAATGCCTTTGCCGGAAACGTCGCCGACGGCGATACCCAGGCGGCCGTTTTCGAGGGCGATAAAGTCGTAATAGTCCCCGCCAACCTCCTGCGCGGTGCGGCTGAAGCCGGCGAAGTCCACGCCCTTCACCAGGGGGTAAATTTGCGGCAGGAGGCGCTCCTGCACCTGGCGTGCGATCTCGATTTCGCGATCGATGCGCTGGCGTTGCGCCGACTCCTCCGCCAGGTGGTGGACGAGCGCGCTGTTTTCGATGGCCAGCCCGGTTTGCAAGGCTACGGAAGAAAGCAATCGGCGGTCGGAGCGGGAGTAGGGTTCTTCGCTCAGCTTGGGTCCCAGAGCCATCACCCCAATCAGGCTGGAGCGGCCAGGCAATGGCAACAGCAACTCCGCATCCAGCCGGTCGAGAACCGAAACCTCGGCGGGAGCGGCCAATGCCAGCCAGGGGTCGGGATGCTCGCGGAAGACCCGCTTGGGACTGCGGTCAATGGCCAGGGCGCGCATGGTGGAGGAGTTTTCCGGCAGGGAAACGTCGATGGCGCTGGGAATTCCCTGCGCATACTGCAGTTGAAAGAGCTTTCCCTGGCGCAGGAGGAAGGAGATTCGCTCCACGTGCAGCGTTTGGCTGATGCGCTCGGTGATGGTCCGCAGCAAAGGCTCGGTTTCGGTGAAGCTGCGCGCCTGTTCGGAGAGGTCCGCCAATATCTGATCGACGGAGTAGGCCTCGCGGAAGAAGCGCCGGTCAATCCATAGGGAGAGAGGCCGCGCGACGCGCAGACGCAGAAACAGGACGACGACGACGAATACCGCCGGGGCGATGAGATGGGCCACGCGGCCGGAGGTATGGGCAAAGTGGAAGAGCCGGAAAGCCGAGGAAGGTAAAGACGATCACCTGCAGCACCCATAGCGTGCCGCGGGCAAAGGCGTAGCGCGTGCCCTGGCGGAGGATGATGCGCAGGTCGAGGGCACGCTGCACGATGACGGTGTAGGCGAGCGAGAGGGGAAAGAAGGTGAACAGGACCGCCACGGTAAGGAGGGCCCAGGAAGGCGCCACGTCCATGACCGGCTTTTCGGAAAGGGTGGAGGTCACCAGCAGGACGAGCACCGGGCCCAAGGCCGAGCAGCGAACCGGCGGCCACCACACCCAGGCGCCGCCGGGCATCCGGCGCCGGGAGCGGGAACGGCGAAGAGCTTGCCTACGATCGCGGCGATGAAGATGCAAAGAGAAATCGCGGCGAAGACATTTCCCGCGATTTCAAGCGGATCGGTGGCGGAAAGATAGGGTTGGATGAAGCGGTGGTGATAAAGCAGGCCGTACTGCGATAGCGAACTGGGCGGGGACGATCAGGATCTGGGGAACAATGATGAGCCACTTGATCCACGGGTGGCGGGTGTCGGTACGGGAGCGGACGGGAAAGTAGATGCTGAACAGGATGAGCGAGATGAACATCCACTGAATGGCGAAGATTTGCCAGAAGATGGTGAAGGGCGCAAGGAAGCCGGGAAAATATCCGGTTCGGCCGCTGAAGGCCGGAACCACATTCATGATGCCCAGCAGAAACCAGGCATTCCAGTCGAGCGGCCTCGCCAGCACCACCCAATATCCGAGCAAGAGGCAGAATGCTGGAAAGAGGAGCACCAGCACGATGTTGATCAGCCAGCCGGAGAAGGTTGGAGGAGCTCTTCGCTGCGCCATCAGCTCCACTTGCTGCCGTATGGATGCCGACCCGCCCGATTGCGATAAACGATGGAGAAGATTTGCCCCGGACGAGCGTGAAAGGTCTGGCTGAATCAGCCCGGCCATTCCGGTGAAGGGTACTCCATTCACGGAAATGGACCTCGTCCTCAGCCTGCCATGCCGGCGCGTCTCGACTCGGGGAGTGGTTGCACCAGAAAACGGGCGTTGTGGGAGTACTCAAGCGGCGGCCGCGCGCGATTGGGATTGAGGAAGCTGTCGAAGATCGCAGCCGTGCTGGCTGCATAAAAGAGCGTCGGAACCCACAACCAATATGGCCAGCAACAGATACGGAAGTTTGGCGAGGTTGGTTTGCATGGACCCGATAAAGCATTTTTACTATTACGCTGATCTGGCGGGATTCGCCAGGTGCGGCCATGCTTTAGGGGAATAGCCGCGTTCAGAGTAGTCTCTCGATTATGCCAATAGTAAATGCTTCAGGCGGCATGGTAGCAGACCGCAGGTTGACATCGGGAGGAGAGACGGTTAGCTTTCTAATAGATATGCAAGTCCGCACCCACCATCATCGTCATCACCATCATCACGTGACGAGCGTGTCGGCGGACGGTTCCGGCCAGCGATAGAGGCCAGGAAGCCAGAATCAGGAAAAGCCCGCCGGCGCGAGATGCGCAAGCGGGCTTTTTTGCGTTTGGTCTGAGAGAACGAAAAGGGAGAGAGTCCGGCAATGACCGAAGCAGTGAAACTCGATTTTGCAAAGATGGATGGCCTGCTGCCTGCAATCGTGCAGGATGCGGTGAGCGGCGAAGTGCTGATGGTGGGGTTTCTGAACGAGATCAGCTACGCCAAGACGCTGGAGACAGGCTTTGTGACATTTTGGAGCCGGACGCGGCAGAAATTGTGGATGAAGGGCGAAACCAGCGGAAACCGGCTGCGGGTGGTGTCGGCGGCGACCGACTGCGACCAGGATACGCTGCTCTTTCGCGTGGCGGTCGAAGGCGACGGGCTGGTCTGCCACGAGGGAACGGTGAGCTGCTTTACCAGGCCGATCGAATTGCCCGCTGCAGCGAAGATGGAGGCACGGAATGGCCAGGTAAGCTGAAGCTCGGGATTCCCAAGGGAAGCCTGCAGGATGCGACCATTGCGCTGTTTGAGAATGCCGGGTGGCATATTTATGCCAACGGCCGCTCGTACTTTCCCGGGCATCGACGATAGCGAGATCGAGTGCATGCTCATCCGCGCCCAGGAGATGGCGCGGTATGTGGAGAAGGGCGTTTTGGATGCCGGCCTCACCGGCATTGATTGGGTGGTGGAAAGCGGGCTGGATGTGGTCAGCGTCACTTCGCTGACTTATTCCAAGGCGACGCGGACCAAGGTGCGCTGGGTGCTCGCGGTGCCTGAGGATTCTCCTTTTCAGAGGGCCGAGGAGCTGAGCGGGAAAGTGATCGCGACCGAACTGGTGGAGGTGACCAAGAATTACTTTGCGGGCAAGAACGTTCCCGTAAAAGTGGAATTCAGTTGGGGGGCGACGGAAGTGAAGCCGCCCATGCTGGCCGACGCGATTGTGGAAGTGACGGAGACAGGCAGCTCCCTGCGGGCCAACCGGCTGCGCATCATCGATACGGTGATGGAAAGCGAAACCCATCTGATTGCCAATCGGGCCGCTTACGGCGATCCGTGGAAGAAGCAGAAGATCGACAACATCTCGCTCATGCTCAATGGAGCGATCGCGGCGAAAGGCCGGGTGGGATTGATGATGAACGTGGAGAAGAAGAACCTGGACCAGGTGTTGGCGCTGCTGCCGGCGCTGGATTCGCCGACCATCTCCACGCTGAGCGATGCGGGCTGGGCGGCGTTGAATACGGTGCTCGAAGAGAGCGTGCTGCGGGACGTAATTCCCAAGCTTAAGAGTGCGGGGGCTAGTGGGATCGTCGAGTATCCGCTGAACAAGATTGTTTTCTAGGGCGGTTGGCTAAGCAAAGGGGTGGCCAATCTCAGATACTCTGCACTGAGTCCCGATAGGGATGAGCTGAACATGCGGGCCAGAATGGTCAGCCGTCCCATGGCGTGGACTAGGTCCAGATTCGTGGCGGGTCACCCACGGACTATCGTCCTGGGCTACATGTCAGCCGTCCCTTCGGGCACTCAGTGCAGATGTTCTCAATATGGCCGAGTTCGTTGTACAAGCTGGTTCATAGGAGCGTCTGCATGAGGCTGGTGAAGACACAGGGCCGCGGCGGCAAACAGACGCGGCAGATGCTGAGTGAGCTGGAGCTGCGAGGCGCCCGGAATACGGCGCGCGCGATGCCGGTGGTGCAGCGCATTGTCGCCGATGTGCGCAAGGGCGGGGACCAGGCTCTGCGCCGCTACGCGGCTAAGCTGGACGGCCTGGCGCCGCAACAGCCGCTGGAAATAAGCCGCGCCGAGATGGACCAGGCTTGGGAGGCGACGCCCAAAGCCGCTGCAGGCGGCTATGCAGACCGCGGCCGGCAATATCCGGCGATTCGCCGCACGGCAGATGCCGAAACAATGGAGCACCACGACCGCCGGGCTTACTACCGGACAACAGGTGCGGGCATTGGGCGCAGTTGGGTGTTACGTGCCCAGCGGGCGCTATCCGTCTGCCCTCTACCTTGCTCATGACGGTGATCCCGGCGCAGGTGGCCGGGGTGGAGCGAATTGTGGTGGTGTCGCCTAAGCCGGCAAAGGAGACACTGGCGGCCGCTGCGCTGCTGGGCGTAAGCGGGTTTTATCGCATCGGCGGCGCCCAGGCGATCGCGGCGCTCGCCTTTGGCACGGAAAGCATCCGCCGCGTGGACAAGATCGTGGGCCCGGCAACTGGTATGTGACCGCGGCCAAGAAGATGGTGGCCTTCGATTGCGCGATCGACATGCTGGCCGGCCCGACGGAGATTGTCGTGACCAGTGAAAGCGGCGATGCGGTGGGCATTGCGGCAGACCTGGTAGCCCAGGCGGAGCATGATCCTGAGGCCCTGGCCATTCTGATCACGACCAACGCGCCGCTGGCGCGCGAGGTGGTCAGGGAAGTTGCGCAGCGGGTCAAGACGAATTCCGTTGCCGGCAGGCGATCGAGCGGAATGGTCTGGCGGTGGTCGCGGGTTCTGTGGACGAGGCCCACGAGATTACCAACCGGCTGGCCCCCGAGCATCTGACCGTCGATGCCAACGAGGACCTCGACTGGGTGCGCAATGCAGGTTCCGTGTTTATCGGCCGATACTCGCCGCAGCCCATGGGAGACTACGTCTCCGGCCCCAACCACACGCTGCCGACCGGTGGCGTGGCGCAGGTGCGGGGCGGGCTGAGCGTGATGGACTTCCTGAAGGTGATCACGGTGCAGGAATATACGCTGGCCGGTTTGCAGAAGCTGGGACCAGCGGCCATCACGCTGGCCAATGCGGAGGGATTGCACGGCCATGCCGAGGCGGTGCGGGCAAGGGGGATCGATGGCTGAGACCGTGTTGCAACAAACACCGGCGCCGCGGGCCGCAGTGCAGCGGATGCAGCGCGTATCATCCTCCGCTGAGCGGGCGGCAGGGGCTGCGGCTGGACTTTAACGAAAACACCGTCGCTTGCTCCCCACGGGTGCTGGAAGCGCTGGCGCAGAATTGCGGCCTCGGATTTGGCGAAGTATCCCGAGCGGGGCCAGGTGGAAGCCAAGGTCGCCCAGCACCTGGGGCTGGAGCCTGAGCAGGTGCTGCTGACCAACGGAGTGGATGAGGCGATCCACGTGCTTTGCCAGACGTATCTGGATCGCGGAGATGAGTTTCTCTTCCCTACCCCGACCTACTCCATGTATGAGGTCTACGGTTCCTGCACCGATGCGACGGTCAAGACAGTGCCTTCGGCGAGGATTTTGCCTTCCCGCTGCAGCCCCTGCTGGCGGCCATTACGCCACAAACCAGGTTGATCGCCATCGCCAGCCCGAATAGCCCCACCGGCACGGTGGCCAGCCGGGCAGCAGATCCTCGAGGTTCTCCATCGTGCCCCGCAGGCAGTGGTGCTGGTGGATGAGGCCTACTACCACTTCTGCGGCCAAACGGTGATGGACCTGGTGGGACAGGTGCCCAACCTGATCGTGGCGCGCACCTTTTCCAAAGCGTACGGGCTGGCCGGGCTGCGGCTGGGAATGCTCGCCGCACCCGCCGGCATGCAGCAGTGGCTGCGGACGGTCATCTCCCCCTACAGCGTGAACTCGCTGGCCCTGGCCTGCCTGCCGGCGGCACTGGACGATGAAGCGTACCTGCAATGGTATGTGGAAGAAGTGAAGGCGGCGCGCAGCGGAGATGGTGGAGAGCCTGCGCCAGCTCGGCGTGCCCCAATGGCCCAGCCGAGGCCAACTTCATCCTGGTGAAGATCGGACCCCTGCATGCCGAGTTCGTGCAGGCGATGCACCGCCGCGGCGTGCTCACGCGCGACCGCTCGAAAGACCAGGGCTGCGACGGGTGTGTTCGCATCACGGTGGGCACGCGCGATCAGATGAGGCAGGCCGTGGCCGCCATGGCCGAAGCGCTGAACGAGATCGGGTGGGAGAAAGCATGAGGGCAAACCCGCAGAAAAAGCGCCATGCCGCTATCGAGCGCAAGACAACCGAGACCAAAATTTCGCTGAAGCTGGTGGTGGAAGGCAGCGGGCGCTACAAGGTCAAAACCGGCATTCGCTTCTTCGACCATATGCTGGAGCTGTTTACGCGTCACGGGGCCTTCGATCTCGAACTCGCACTGCGACGGCGATCTGGATGTGGACCAGCACCACACGGTGGAAGACGTAGGCATTGCGCTGGGCGAGGCTTTCGACCAGGCTCTGGGCGACAAGAAGGGCATTCTGCGCGCGGGGTACTTCCTGATGCCGATGGATGAGACCCTGGGGGTCGCGGCCGTCGACCTGAGCGGACGAGTGTCCTGCGTGGTCAAGACCAAGGTGAAGAAACGCCTGGTAGGCGATCTGCAAAGTGAGCTGGTGGAGGACTTCTTTGAAGGCTTCGCGCGCGGGGCACGGGCCAATGTGCACATCGCCACCATGTACGGCCGCTCCAACCATCACAAGATCGAGGCGCTGTTCAAAGCCTTTGCCCGGGCGCTGCGCGTCGCCTGCTCCAGGGATAAGCAACTGGGCGAGATGTTGCCCAGCACCAAGGGATTGCTGTGATCGCACGTCATCGACTACAAGGCCGGCAACCTGACCTCGGTGATGAAGGCGCTCGACGCGCTTGGTTGCCAGGCAACGGTCACGGCGGATCCTGAGGTGGTGCGAGGCGCGCGAGAAGGTCATCCTTCCCGGGGTTGGTCATTTTCAGGCTACGCAGTTACTCGCAGACACCGGCTTGACTGCCGCGGTCGCGTGATTCGATTGCGCGGGGCGTCCCATTCCTGGGGATCTGCGTGGGGCTGCAATGGCTGTTCGAGGGCAGCACAGAAGGCCCCGGCAACCAAAGGGCTGGGCTATTTCAGGGGCCGATGCGAGCGCTTTACCCCGGGAGTGAAGGTGCCGCATGTGGGCTGGAACCAGGTGCGTGTCGATCCGCCACTCGCGGCTTGATGCCGGCGTCGAGGAACGCGCTTTCGTCTATTACACCCACTCCTACCGCGCTCCCGCTGATAAGCGGAACCGTTGCGGTTACCGAATACGGCGGTCCCTTTCTCCGGCGCCGTGGAGCGCGGGCAACGTGATGGGGGTGCAGTTTCATCCGGAGAAATCCGGGACAGCCGGCATGCGTGTGCTGCGGAACTTTGTGGAGCTGGCATGCTGACCAAGCGGATCATCGCCTGCCTGGACGTGCGCAGCGGGCGGGTGGTGAAAGGGGTGCAGTTCGTGGACCTGGTCGACGCAGGAGATCCGGCGGAATTGGCCAGACGGCATGCAGCGGCGGGCGCCGATGAGATCGTTTTGCTCGACATCACGGCCACCCACGAGGGCCGCGGCACGCTGCTCGACACCGTGCGGCGAACGGCAAAGGAGCTGTTCATCCCGTTCACGGTGGGCGGCGGTATACGCTCGGCGGACGAGGCGGCGGCGGTCTTCGATGCCGGCGCCGACAAGGTGAGTGTCAACTCGGCGGCGATTGCCGATCCCCACCTGATTGACGCGATTGGGAGAAGCTTTGGCGCCCAGGCGGTGATCGTGGCCATCGATGCCAGGCGTGTCCCGGGAAGCCCGGTTGGCCAGGCGGAGGTCTTGGTGAGCGGTGGACGCACCCGCACCGGGCGCCGGGTGATCGAATGGGCGCGGGAAGCAGAAGCGCGCGGGGCAGGGGAGATTCTGTTGACTTCCATGGATGCCGATGGCACCCGCGCGGGATTTGATTGCGAGCTGACGGCGCGGGTCAGCGAGGCGGTAGAAATTCCGGTGATCGCTTCCGGCGGCGCCGGGTCGGCGGAGCACTTTGCCCAGGTATTCCAGGCGGGCAAGGCGCACGCGGCGCTGGCGGCGAGCATCTTTCACTTCGGCATCGCGGATGTCCGGGCGCTCAAGCAGGAGTTGGCGCTGCGGGGCGTCCCGGTGAGGCTGCCATGCTGATTCCATCGATCGATCTGATGGGCGGCCGGATCGTCCAGCTGGTGCGGGGCGAGACGCTCAAACTGGCCTTCGACGATTTCGAATATTGGATTGGCCGGTTTCAACACTATCCGCTGGTGCAGTTGATTGACCTGGACGCCGCTATGCGGCAGGGGGACAATGGCGAACTGATCACCAGGATTGCCAGCCGGTTGCCGTGCCAGGTGGGGGGCGGCATCGCCACGGTGGAGAAGGCTGCCGCGGTGCTGGCGGCGGGGGCTCGGCGGGTGATCGTGGGCTCGGCGCTCTTCGGCGGAGCAGATCTGGTGAATACCGGGTTTGCGCGGCACCCTGGCTGAGGCGGTGGGGGTGGAGCAGCTGGTCTTCAGCGTGGATACGAAAGACGGGCGAGTGGCGGTCAAGGGCTGGAAGGACCAGGTGGAGCTAACCCCGGAGGAAGCCATTCCTCAGTTGGAGCCATATTGCGGCGCATTTCTTTATACCCATATCGACCGGGAAGGGACCATGCAGGGCTTTCCTATCGAGGTGGCGCAGCGCCTGCGGCAGAGGACCCAGCGGCAGCTGATTGTGGCTGGGGGCATCCGCGAACAGGCGGAGATCGATGCCCTGGACGCGATCGGGGTGGATGCAGTTGCCGGCATGGCGGTGTACTCGGGTGATCCTGGCCACGTAGTCGGCTTAGCAGGCCGGGGAAAAGTCGCTGAACGAAGGGCACGGCTTCAGCCGTGCCGCCCCCGGGTTCGTGCGAGGTGAGGGCTTCAGCCCGCTGAGGTACGATTTTTCCCCAGGCTCATATCGAGCTATGCTTCAACAACCGTTGTTCAACTCTGGTTGGAGGCTGCAACAAAGGGAGATTTCAGACCGCAAGTGACAAAAAGCGTACCTCAGCGGCTAAAGCCGCATAGCGCCTATGACGTTGTACAGCACGGCTGAAGCCGTGCCCTTGCGTTGCAGCGAGTTATGCCGCAGCAACGCAGATCTCCGCCAGCGCTAACCAGATACGAGCCTCGCATGGTAGTGAGATTACCAGCTCGACACTGCTTCAACGCAGCAGATACACTTCCCAACATGGCAACCGCCGCTACCAAGAAAGCGGGGATACCGAGCACCGCTCCGCAGACCATGGTCAACCCCATGCGCCGGCTGGTCTCGCTCGACGTGACGCGCGGGATCACCATCGCGTTCATGATCCTGGTGAACAACGGCGGTAGCGGAAAATACAGCTACAGCCAGCTGGAACATAGCGCCTGGAACGGTTGGACCTTGACGGACCTGGTATTCCCGTCGTTCCTCTTTATCGCCGGTATTTCGATCGTATTCTCAAACGAGTCGCGCCTGGCGCGCGGCGAGTCAAAAGCCACCCTGCGTCTGCACGTACTCAAGCGGTCGGTCATCCTGTTTCTGCTGGGGCTGGTGGTCAACGGCTTTCCGTTATTTCACCTGTCCACGCTGCGCATCTACGGCGTGCTGCAGCGCATTGCGATCTGTTTTCTCTTCGCCAGCCTTCTCTATCTATGGAACAGCCGGGCCTGGGTCGCCGCCACCACCGCTGTGGTCGCGCTGTTCGGCTACTGGATCCTGATGCGCTGGGTGCCCATTCCCGGTATCGGCGTTCCCACCCACAGCGTGCCCCTGCTCGATCCCAACCAGAATTGGGTGGCTTATCTGGACCGCAAGATCTTTCCCGGGCGCCTTTATGAGGGGGTGCGCGATCCGGAAGGGCTGCTCAGCGATATTCCCGCGATGGGCACCATTTTGCTCGGGGTCCTCACCGGCATTTGGCTGCGGCGGCCGAAATCTTTGTCCGCCAAAGCAGCCGGCCTGCTGGTTGCTTCGGTCAGCGGATTGCTGCTGGGAAGTCTATGGAACGTGTGGTTCCCCATCAACAAGAAGCTGTGGACCAGCTCCTATGTGCTGTTCGCCGCGGGCTGCACTTTGTTGCTGCTTGCCCTCTGTTTCTACGCCGTGGAGATCAAGAAGTGGACGCGCGGCTGGACGTTTCCCTGGCTGGTGTTCGGATCCAATGCCATCACCGCGTATGTTTTCTCGGAGCTTTTGTCCGCCGGGCTTTCGACCATCCGTGGTGCATGACGGCGGCCAGGATCACGGATCTGCAGCAATACATCTACCTGCACTGGTTCTTCCCCGTCATTAATCCGTCGTTCGGATCGCTGCTTTATGCCATTGCATTCGTTCTTGTCTGCTTCTTGCCGGTCCTGTTGTTGTACCGGAAGAAAATCTTCATCAAAATTTAGTTGCATGTCTTTGCGGACCAGCTCCGAGAAAGAGGAAGATGGCTCCTGCAGCCGCATCGAGAACGGCGGCGGTGAGGTTGCGTGGGGCCGGAATTCCACCACCGCAGCCACCAGGAAAGCAACGGACGCCGCAAGGTAGAGATATCTGGACTTCATTGCTAGAACGTTAGCAATGCTGCGGAAAGAGGGCAATCATGGCGCCAGACGCGATGCGATTGGCCAAGCGGCTGGATGAGGTGGGTTTTTCCGATATCGTCCAGGTCCGGAACAAAGTGATGGAGCTGCGCGCGGCCGGCCAAAAGGTGCACGCGTTCCATGGCGGCGAGCCTTTCTTCGAAACTCCCAACGCGGTGAAATATGCGCTGCTGAGCGCCGCGGTCGAGAACAAGACCCGGTATGCACCCTCTTCGGGCATAGAACCACTGCGCCAGGCCATCGCCGCAAAGCTGAAGGAGCGCAACGGGCTTGAGGTTTCCGCGGAGAATGTGATCGTGACCGCCGGAGGGGCGCATGCGTTATATGTGGCCTTCCAGGCAGTGCTCGACCCGGGCGACGATGTGCTGCTTTTCTCTCCCTATTGGACGCCGATTCGGGAGATGATCACCGGCTGCCAGGCGCGGGCGCTGCTGGTACCCACAGCGACGGCGCGCAGCGCGGGCCTGACGCGGACGCTCGAGGATTTTACCACCCCGCACACCCGCGCGATTTACTACAACACCCCGCAGAATCCCACGGGCACGGTCTTCTCTCGCTGGGAAGCGGAAGAAGTCGCAGCCTTCGCCCGGAAACACGACCTGATTGTGATTGCAGACGAGGCTTATGAAGATTTGGTTTACGAGGGGGAGCATTTTTCGATTGCGTCGTTGCCGGGAATGGCGCAACGCACGATTTCGACCTATACCTTTTCAAAAACCTACGCGATGACCGGATGGCGTGTCGGCTATGCGGTAGCCAATGAACCCTTCATGACCGGGTTGCGGAAGCTGGTTCTGTATTCCGTCAATGGGGTCTCAACCATGACCCAGTGGGCCGCGCTGGAGGCCCTGCGCATTCCGCGCAGCGAGATCGATGCGCGGCGCGAACAGTACCGGCAGAGACGCGATCTGCTGGTGAACGGACTTGAACGAAGTAGGCCTGCCATGCGAGATGCCGCAGGGGGCTTTCTACGCTTTTCCCCGGGTGACAAGGATCAGCAAAGACAGCCGCACCGCGGCCCGGATGCTGCTCAGCAAAGCCCACGTCGCGACCGTTCCCGGGGTGGTCTTTGGCGGCCAGGGAGAGGGCCACGTCCGCTTCGGCTATGCCATCGATCCCCAGGCCATTGAAGAGGGTTTAGCGGCACTCAAAAAGTACCTCGTACCCTAAAGGTTGTAGGCAAAAGAGTTCCTTGGAAGGAACTTTTTGTCCCCCGTTGCACACTTCTGCTTCGATTCGCACGTCAAATATGAGACCGTCGTGTATGAGAAATGTCATCGTGAGTGAGCGCAATTGGATTGCGCCCGGTAGTGCGCCGGCCAACAGCCACCAGTCCATGGCTCCGGCGAAGAGCAAGATCCTGCAAAATACGAGTAGCTTGCACCTAAACTCAGACTACCGGAATCAAAGGGCTTGTATGAGGTTCTCCAAGAGATCGTCTGTTTCTTGTTTTTGGGCTGCTGCTGGGAGGTCTTGTGCTCCCGGAGTAAGGCAAGCGCGGAGCGAAACTCACCGCGAAGACTTGACCCTTGAGATACAGGCGCCAGACCAGCCCATGACGGTTGCTTATCTAACGGAGGTATCGTTCGATAGTGCGGATGCGGCTCTGCCCGAGGACCCCGGCGCCGGAGTGCAGCAGCAGACCCAGGTAGCGTCTGGAGCGCCCCCGGTGTCGGGCTCGGGCTCGGGCTCGTCGCAATCAAGACCCGCTTGCGCAAGGGAGACAGACCAAGCGCATTCTTTTTCTCATTCCAAATTTTCGCGCGGTGAGCGCAGATCAACAACTTCCTCCGCAATCGGTCAAGGAGAAATTCAAGACTGCAACGCTTGATAGCCTGGACTACTCCAGTTTCATTTTCGTAGCCGGTCAGGCTGGCGTTGCACAGGCGAACAACTCTTACCCTGAGTTTGGCCAGGGCGCCAAAGGATATGGCAGGTATTACTGGCACACACTCGCGGATGCGATCAACGAAAACTACTTGGTCGAGTTCATCGTCCCCTCGATTCTGCATCAGGACACAAGGTATTACACCCTGGGCAAGGGAGCCATTTGCCAAACGATTGGGATACGCATTCACCCGCATCGTCATCACTCGTTCGGATTCAGGCCACGAAACTTTCAATTTCAGCGAGATCGTTGGAGCGGGCGCGTTCTCGGGCGTTGCGAATCTCTACTATCCGAGCCAGGAACGCACGCTCACCAAGACCTACCAGCGATGGATCACGAATCTTGCCATTGATGGCTGCACCTTTGCTTTCAAGGAAGTATGGCCGGATATTAACAACTCGATTTTCCATCAAAAAGACTGAAGAGACCCTAGTCATCTGGGCGATGTGCGCAGCCCACTCAAGTGCCACCATGATCTTGTCCTTTATGGAGAAGATCATGGAAGCAGCAACGCAGAGCACAGGGGTTTGGAGCGCGCTCTCCAAGCAAATAGCAGAAACAATTGAAGCCGTTCAGGACAGCATCGTGACGGTGCATGGAGGCGGCCGTTCTACCTCGAGCGGGGTGGTTTGGCGGCCCGGAGTGATCGTGACGGTGCGTCACGGACTCCGCCGCAGTGACTCGCTCCAGGTCGCTCACCACGGTGAACCATTTCAGGCCACGCTTGCGGGCGCCGATGCGGGAACCGATCTCGCTGTGCTTCGCGTTGACGCAGGCGCAGGCCAAGCCCGTGGAAACGGCCAGCGCCCAGCCTGCTCGCGTAGGCGAGGTAGTGCTGGCCGTTGGCCGTTCCGCGCTGGGCGACATATCGGCCAGCGCGGGAATCATCGCCCGGCTGGGCAGCGCCTGGCGTACCTGGCGCGGTGGGCAGATGGATTCGCTGATTCGTCCGGATCTGCAGCTCTACGTAGGCCAGTCGGGCAGCGCGCTGGTGAACGAAGGGCGTCGCGTGCTGGGCATCAACAGCTCAGCGCTGGCGCGAAACGCGGTCATCACCGTGCCGGCAGCGACCATCGATCGAGTGGTGGACGCCATTCTCGAACGGGGCCATGTGCCTCGCCCCTTTCTCGGCGCTGCGATGCAGGCCGTTCCTGTACCCGAAGCTCTGCGTTCGCACTTCGGCGAAGGGGTCGATGAGGCTTTGCTGGTGCTGCACGTGGAACCCAATGCGCCGGCCGCTGACGGCAGGGATCCTGGTGGGCGACCTGTTGCTGTCGGTCGATGGCCACCTGGTTCATAACGTGCACGATGTTCAGCATCGGCTATCCAGCCTGAAGGTTGGGGATCCGGTTGCTGTGGCGGTGATCCGCGGCGGCGTAAAAATGGATCTGAAGGTAATTCTGGCGGATCGTGGCTGAGGATCACAAACCGAAAGACGGGCTGGCAACGACCGCTTCTCGTGGTGTTGCCCTGCGTGGACTCTATGATCCACGCCAGCCGATTCGCAGCTCTTCGCGCGGCGCGGGAGTTGGACTTGCTGGCGGTCGCACTGCCCTCGACTCTGTTGTTTCGCGTGCAAAGTGACAGCCCGGACGTGATCGTGATTGCGGAGGGGGAGGCCTTCCTGGCCAGGGCGGGCAACCGCGCGCGCACTCGCAGGAAGTGTTTTCCGAAACGCCGGCAGTGCTGCTTGCGGCAGAGCCGAACGCGGCAATGGTGCGCAGCGCTGCGCGTATGAAGATACATTCCGTGCTTCCTATGGAGGTCACCGCGCATCAACTAGTGACCGCTATCGCCGCCACTGTGGCGGGCTTTGCGGTGACTCTTCCGCGTCCACCTGCCGCGCGCGGCAGAGCGCAATGCGCATTACGGAAGACCTGACCGCGCGAGAGGTGGAGGTTTTGCGTTTGATGGCGCGAGGGCAGACAAACAAGCAGGTGGCTGCACAGCTCAAGATTTCAGAGCATACGGCGAAGTTTCACGTCAGCTCCGTTTTGGCCAAGCTCGGCGCCCGGACGCGAACAGAAGCGGTGACAATTGGCATGACGCGCGGCCTGGTTGCAATTTAGAGGAGGAAGCAAATGGAACACAAATCTGTACTCTCCGGCGATGCTGGTGTGGTCTCGCGCCAGGCTGGACGACTCCGATCTGCTGGACAACTACTCCCGCGCGGTGACGCAAGCGGTCGAGCGAGTGAGCGGATCGCTGGTGAAAATCGACGTTCAAAGTGCACGCCGGGCGAATCGGCCGGGCCAGGAGGGATCGGGCTCCGGTTTCGTTTTTACTCCCGACGGCTTGATCCTGACCAACAGCCACGTGGTTCACCAGGCGGCGAAGATTTCGCTCACCTTTACCGATGGCAGCCGCAGCGGGGCGGTGCTCATCGGCGAGGATCGGGATACGGATATCGCTGTGCTCAGAACCGAGCATGCGGTCTTCTCCCCGGCTGCGCTGGGCAGCTCGAAACGATTAAAGATTGGGCAGATTGCGATTGCGGTGGGCAATCCGTTCGGCTTTCAGTTCTCGGTGACGGCTGGGGTGGTCAGCGCGCTTGGCCGCAGTATGCGCGCGCGCCTCGGGGCGCATGATGGAAGAGATTATCCAGACCGATGCGCCGCTCAATCCGGGCAATTCCGGCGGGCCGCTGCTGGACTCGGCCGGCTGCGTAATCGGAGTGAACACGGCGACCATCCTTGGCGCCCAGGGCCTGTCGTTTGCGGTGGGGATCGATACGGCAAAGTACGTGGTGGCGCAGATTCTGCAGCACGGCCGGGTGCGCCGCAGCTCGATCGGGATTGCGGCGCAGAATGTGCCCATTCCCCGGCGCTTGGCTTATGAATACAAGCTGCCGATGCCTACGGGCGTGATGGCGACGGCCGTGGCGCCGAATGGAGCCGCTGCGATTGCGGGCATGGAGGAGGGCGACGTGATCGTAGGTTTTGCGGCTCAGCCGGTGGGAGGCATCGACGATCTGCATCGTTTGCTGACCACGGAGCGCGCCGGTAAACCGCAGAACGTGAGCCTGCTGCGCGGCACCGCGCTCAAGCACCTCATGATCGTGCCCCGGGAGCGGGAAGAGGACTGAGGTGGTATCCTGAGCGAAATCAGGATCCATGCCTACCAGCGGTAGTTCACACCCCGACAACACGGACTTGGAAAGCGGCGAATCGTTCGACGCAATTTTTTCCGAGTATGAGCAGAGCCATGCGCGCCAGGCCGAAGGCGGCAGCAGACAGATCGATAGCACGGTGGTCGCCGTCTCCGCCGACTCGGTGTACCTCGACATCGGCTACAAGACTGAAGGCGTGCTGCCGCTGGCGCCATTCCAGAGCGCGAACGAAGCGGTAAAGCCCGGCGATAAATTTCTGGTGGCGGTCAAGGGCCGCAACCCCGAAGGCTACTACGAGCTTTCACGCTTCAAGGTGGAGCAGCCCCGGGACTGGTCCGCGTTGGAACGGGCCTTTGCCGACAAGGCGCCGATCGCCGGCACGGTGACCGGCGTGGTCAAGGGCGGATTGAGCGTGGATGTGGGCGTGCGGGCTTTCATGCCTGCCTCGCGCAGTGGCGCGCGCGACGCCGCGGAGCTGGAAAAACTGGTGGGGCAGCAGATCCGCTGCCGCATTATCAAGCTGGAAGTGGCCGACGAAGACGTGGTGGTGGACCGCCGTGTGCTCACGGAAGAGGAAGATCGCTCCACCAAAGAGCGCCGGTACGGTGAGCTCAAAGAAGGCGAAACGGTGCATGGCGAGGTGCGCAGCCTCACCGGCTATGGAGCGTTCGTGGATATCGGCGGCGTGGATGCGTTGCTCCATGTGGGCGATATCGCCTGGGGCCGGGTCAACAAGCCGGAAGACGTGCTTTCCGTTGGCCAGCAGATCGAGGCCAAAGTGCTCAAGGTTGACCCCGAAAAGCAGCGCATCTCGGTGGGCATGAAGCAGCTTCTGCCGCACCCGTGGGATGCGATCGCGCTGAAGGCGGGAGATCGCGTGCACGGCGTGGTGACGCGGGTTGCCGATTTTGGAGCTTTCGTCGAAATAGAGCCCGGGGTTGAGGGTTTGATCCACCTGTCGGAGATGTCCTGGGCCAAGAAGGTGCGGAAGCCGAGCGATGTGCTCAAGCAGGGCGACACCGTGGAAGCGGTGGTTCTGGGAGTGAATATGGGCGAACGCCGTCTCTCCCTGGGCCTGAAACAGACGTTGGGCGATCCGTGGGCGGAGGTCGAGCAAAAGTTTCCGGCGGGCTCTGCGATCGAAGGACCGGTTACCAGCTTCACCAAATTCGGCGCGTTCGTGCAGCTTGCGGACGGGGTTGAGGGCATGGTTCACGTGAGCGAGATCAGCGCCGAGAAGCACATTCATCATCCGCAGGACGTGCTCCGGATGGGTCAGGTGGTCAAGGCCCAGGTGCTGGAGGTGGACAAGGCGAAGCGTCAGGTGCGGCTGAGCATGAAGCAACGGACCTCGGTCACGGTGGACGAATATCTTGCCGAGCATCCGGTGGGCAGTGTGGTCACAGGCCGCATTCTTGAGGTTGCGCAAGGATTGGCGAGGGTGGAGCTGGGCGAGGGCATCGAGGGTGTGTGCCGAATCGAGCACGGAGAGTCCCGCGGCGGAAGCGCCAGCCGGTTGAGGGTAAAGTGGACTTGTCGTCGCTTAGCTCGATGTTGAAGGCGCGGTGGAAGGGCGGCCCCAGCAGCGCCGCCGCGAAGCCCGAGGCTGATTAGCGCAGGGCAGATTCGCAGCTTCCGGATTGCGCAAGATGGAGCCGGATGCGAGGAAGATTGATTGGAGTTGGTGTAAGCGGTTGAGAAACTGCAGATGCCTCCACTACGGTGCGCTTTGTATCAGGGCCCGACTTTAAAGCCCGAATCATTTATGCGGCCTCAGTGGCCCGACTAAAGTCGTGCCCTGATCCAAAGCCATGACAATCCAGACAGTCGCTCCACTACGGTCGGGGTGACAAGTCGAGGGTGGTTGCACACCTTAGGGTTTGCTATTCGGACAGGTGACAGCAGGTCCCTCCACTGCGCTACGCTCCGGTCGGGATGACAATTCATTTTGAGGGTAGAGTGCTAGTACCCAAACAGAACTGTCATCCTGACCGGAGCGTAGCGCAGTGGAGGGATCTGCTGTTCTCTTGGCCTATCGGGGTAAGGCAAAACTGAATAGGTCGCTGCCGGAGGCGATGGCTACATATTGGTTGCCGCCCACTGCGTAGCTCATCGGCGAGGCGTGCAGGCTCTGCCCGGTGTTGAAGTGCCACAAGGATTTTCCTGTGCTTGCGTCCGCGGCCTCGAAGAAGCCCTGGTTATCGGCGAAAAATACTAAGCCTGTCGTCGTCGACATTACGCCGCCGTAGCCGTGAGCTTCACCCGCCTGCGGATAACGCCAGGCAAACGTCTTCGTCTGTGGATCGAAAGAAAGAAGCACCTGCGCACTCTTCGCGTTTGGATCGCGCTTGGTTCCGGTCGAGTAGTACTCCTTACCTTCTTCAAACGCCGCCGGCTTACGAAAATATACTGAGCAACTCTCCAGAGACAAGAAATAGAACAAGTGCGTTGTTTCGCTATACGAGGGCGAGTACCAGTTGGTCGCTCCTTCGACTCCGGGGCAAATGAGCGTTCCATCTGCAGTGGGCTGCGGATCCGCGGACATCGGGCGGCCGCTCGCATCGACTCCCTTCGCCCAATTCAGTTGCTTGACGAATTGCGTGGCCGACAGGAATTTTCCGTTGGTGCGATCAAGCACGTAAACGTAACCGTTACGGTTCGCCTCGACGATAAGCTTCCTCGGCTGGCCCTGATACTCCATGTCGACGAGGACGGGGGTCTCCACGGCGTCGTAGTCATATAAATCATGGGGAGTGAATTGAAAGTACCACTTCAGCTTGCCGGTGTCGGGATCAATGGCGAGCAGACAGGATGTGTACAGGTCATCGCCGGGGCGAACGCTTCCGTCGTAGTCCGGTGAAGCATTGCCGGTACCCCAGTAGAGGGTGTTCGACTCCTGATCATAGGTGCCAGGCATCCATGCGGTGCCACCGCCGTGAAGATAGGTATCGCCCGGCCAGCTCGAAGAGCCGGGTTCCCCCGGGGCCGGAATGGTCCACAAGCGCCAAGCTAATTTTCCGGTCGTGGCATCGAAGGCGGCGAGAAAACCGCGCACTCCGTCGTCTCCGCCAGAGGTCGCAACTAATACCTTGTCCTTGAGGATGAGCGGAGCGCCGGTGGCCCCATAGTTCTTATTCCAGTCGGCGTAGGCCACGTCCCAGATGAGGTTGCCCGATCGGTTATCCAGGCAGAGCAATGAGCATTGTCTGTTTCCATGTACAGGCGGTTGCCCGATATGGCCACGCCGCGATTGATATGGCCGGAGGCGTCATCGATCAGGCCGCTCGAAACCGGCCGCGAATAGTGCCAGAGCACTTCTCCCGTCTGCGCATTGAGGGCAAACGCATCGTTCGACCCGGTGAAGTACATGATGCCGTTCACCACGACGGGCGTCGCTTCCAGCACGCCGGGCGTCTTGGTGTGAAAGACCCACTGCGCCTGCAGGTGGGCAACATTCTGAGGAGTGATCTGGGTAAGACCGCTAAAGCGCCTGCCGGTGTAGTCGCCGTTGTACGAAGGCCAATCGTCCTTAATCTGCGCCGACGCATAGGTGCATGCGAGAAGAACCATCACCCACAGTCGAACAAGCTTCATGCGATCAATGCCCTCATCGTTGATGGTAACGAATACTTCGCCCAAGGCCCCGCGGTCGACGCCATTGCTATCGATGAGGTGAATAGAAACCCGGGCTATGTTCTTCGCCGCTGCAATGGCCTGGTGCAGTGCTACCGGATCCTGGGGCTGAACGGCCTGCAGGGCCACTTCACTTGCTTCTACACCTCCCTCGTCGTAGAGGTAAGCCTTGAGCTCTCCAGGAAAGAAAACGCCGAAGGCTGCCGGAGAGCTCGATCTTGTCGCCTATGCGCCGGGCGGCCAGAGGCTTGCCCACCAAACCTGCGTCGGTCACGGTGGTGAAATCGCCGCTGAGGCGTGAGGGGAACCAGTGTGGTATCGAAGGCGTAGCTTTCTCCCGGCCCGAGGACCGCCATGGGGCTATTCAGTTCTGCTTCCATGTAATACGGCGTCTTTTCCAGGCTTCTGGATGTGAGATAGGGCATCCCTTTTGCGTCCAGCTCAACCGTCGGGCCGTTCTTATAAAAGATGATCGTCGCTTTGCCGGGATAATCGCCGCCCAGGACGTGTTTGGTTTTTTCCACCATGGCATATTGCGTTGCGCCATCGATCAGCGCGACCCAACCGGCGATCGAGTCAAGCCACACTTCGCTTTCGAGATACTTCCAGTTCAGCCGGAACAAGCCATCCTTGACGCTGTACGCAGGATCGTTCGCCAGCCCGTCCCGCGCGTGGTAACCGAGCAAATACGAAGAGCGGGGGTTAAGTGGAGTGAACGCCCAGAACTCGTGATTGTATTGCGTGGCGTCCTTGGCGTCAGACAGGTTGTACTGGGAGACGGACTGCACCGACCAGGTGATGGAGTGACCGGTAAAGTTCCTGGTAATGGCATGGAAGGAGATCTGCGGCGAATCGCTGCCTATGCTGATCTCCCGGGTATATTGCAGGCCCGTGGGCGGATCGGGCGGGCCCTCCAGCCGGACGGTGCATTTCGCGCCCTGGGATAGAACAGAGAAGGCATAGGCGCCATCGTCCAGAGGAGTGGAAGCTCCCTGCCAGTGCTGCTCATCGTCATTGCCCTCGGGCAAAGGCCAGATTTTGTCACCGCCGTAGTTAATCCAGCGGCCGGCCGCTTCGGCCGGAGAAATATATTTCCCTTTGTAGACCGGGTTCACGAACAGATAGGGGTGTCCGTTGAAAGTGACCTGCATCAGGCGGCCACCCAACTGGGGAACAAAGGTCAGCTGCACCCAGTCATTCGCAACCTGCTGCGCTTGCCAACCTTCGTAGACCACCGGCTGGACGGTGCAGGCAGCGTTTAGCCGCCGTAGAAAAGGCCAGCAGGCAGAAGATAACGGACGATCTTCATCGTTCAAGCCCCTGTTGCGCGCCTGCGCCAGCAATTGCCGCATACGCTGGCCGATGATAATTTCTTCACCCGGCCGCAGGGTCATGGAAACGATCTGCAGCTTATCTTCTTTCGTCGAGGCTTTCCTGATTCGCTGGATTGCGGGATAAGACATCGCTCGGATTGTCTTCGGTCAAGACGGCGATGGCAGGAGTTCCCTCCAGCAATTCTTTTGCGCAGTCTGCGGTAGTGTAGCGCCAGGCTTTCTGATCCCAGGTAATCATCAGCGTGGGGCATTGGTTTTCTTCCGGCATATAGACTTTGGCCTCGACTCCCGGAACCGTCTCCACCAGGGTCGCGATGCGGCTCACGCGCGCTCCCCATTCCTTGTTGAGCTTGGGCACATCCATCTTCAACCACGCCTCGACGGCGGCCAGGCACCCCATGATCTCTTCTTTGCCTACTTTCATCGGGCGGCAGACGGCGCCCTCCCATGGATTGCTGTTGGCCAGGGCGGCCTCGATGAGATCCTTGCGGCCCAGGAGAATGCCACTGGATTGCGGTCCGCACAGTCCTTTGCCTCCGCTGAAGGTGTAGAGGTCACAGCCCATCTTGGCGAACAACTGCAGTTTGTTGACGGGTGGGATGCCGTCGGCCGCATCCATAAAGATGGGCACGTGATGATCCTTGGCAGCCGCGATCTCCTTGGAAAGTTGCTCGGGAGACGACGAGGTGTAAACCATGACAGTGTTGGAAGTGACGGCGTTGGAAATTTGTTCTGCAGAGTCAACCAGGACGAGTTTGCCACCGGCCAGGCGGATGGCACTATCAAACACGCTCCGCCCCCCGACCATGATCACTTCGTTCTTCAGGCCATCGGTGTTAGGCAATTGCCAGACTTTGTCCGGGTCGGTTCCGGCGATGCATCCCGCGGTGGCGACCGCCATGGCGCCGGCCGCGCCCGAAGTGATCATGCCCGACTCCGCACCGGTGAGCTCCGCCAGACGCCTGCCGGCAGCTTGCTGCAGCTCGAAGATGTTGACGAAGTGCTGCGCGGCTTCCACTTGGGCGGCTCTCACTTCGGGCAATTCCAGGCTGGCGCTGAGATAGGTCCAGGTGCCACGCCCGTTGATCAGGGGCTTCACCCCGAGCCGGGTGTAGATATTGTCGGTTGAGTTGCGGGCCACTTCTGCCCAGCCGGTTCCCATAGCCTGTTCCAGGCCGACCTGTGCCAGCAGCGGAAAAGCTGCAGCCCATTTAACGAAGGTTCTGCGTTTCATCGTGAGGCCTCGTCGGTCCTTGCCGGTTGGCGTCTTACGGCGATGAAGGAGATCTGCTCGGCAGCCTCCTCGCCAGCCTCGAAGTTCTGTTGTAGCGTCGTTCTTGCAGGATAAGGGGGCTTGAAGAACTTGTTGTAAAGCTCGTTCATCTGGCCGCTATCCTTCATTTGCCGCAGGTAGACGGTGCTGAAGACGACATTGGAGAAATCCATGTCGACCTCCTCCAAACCGTCCAGAAGATTGCGCATGGACTGTCGCAGTTGCAAATCGAATAGCGGCGTGACCATGCCTTGACCAGGGATGAAGCCGTCCTTGGCGGAAAGATACAAGGTGTCGCCATAGAGGATTCCGGGGCTCGCGGTCGGGCTGGGAGGCATATTTCGCGGGCGCACGGCTTTGCGTTTACTCAGATCCGCCCCGGCAATGCAACTGAAGACGATGTGCTGTCCTTTAGGAAGACCGACCACTTGAATGGTCCCGCGGCCCGGCGTATTGCCAAATTCAAAGTAGCGTCCGATAGACCTTGCCCATCACGTCATACTGACCGCTGACGCTCATGTAGGGATTCACCCAGAGAACATTCTTCATGCTCATCTGGGCGGCATTCAGAATGGTGCTCACATTTTCGAGAGCCTGCCTTGTTTCCGTCGAAAAATCAGCATCTGCTTTTCCACCCTGCGCCGACAGGTATAGCATTTCACCCGCCTGGATCGCAGGCGGATCGATGCGCGGTCCTCGCGGCCAACCTGCAGGCCAGATTGCTTTCCGTTCGCCGGCGACGGCAATGCAGTTGATCTCCACCATCTCTCCCGCCGGGCAGGGCGGCAACTGTCAAAACGGTCCGTGCCGGAGGGCTTGATCCAATCATCTGCCAATAAACGTCATCCATGGCGGCCAGGTTGTGACTATCCGTGACATAGATATTCATCCAAACGACATTGCCAAAATCCATTCCTGCGCCGCGCAGAACTGCCTGCACCTTGCGCATCGCATCGCTTCATTTGCCCGGGAAAATCCGCTGGCAGAGCTTCCCTGGCCGGATACGTAGAGAGTGCCGTTGGCCAGAAGGCCCGCACTGTAAGCGGAATCAGAACCCGGCGGCTGAATGACCTTAAAGCCCGGAGTCTGGGCGGAGAGCAAATACTGCGGATGCCGAAACCAACAGGAGAACGAAGACGCGATGGAATCGATGGATCATTTCGTCCTTTTACAGGTAAGGGATAAAGCCGTGCGCGCGGGTCGAGATCTTGTACACAGAGGTTGTCGCCGTTATGTAGAGGGTGGAGTAATCGGAGTCTCCCCAGGCAAGATTGGCAGGCTGCTCGGGCACGACAATCGTTCCCAGGTGATGGCCGCCGGCATCCCAAACCCATATTCCCTTGGGACCGACGACATACAGATTTCCCTGGCTGATCGACCTTCATACCATCCGGCACTCCTTCGTGCGGTCCGCCTGGCTCTTCGCCAAAGATGCGTCCGTTGCTCAGTTTGCCGTCGTGGAAGTCATAGACACGGATGTTCTTCTGGGTCGAGTCGTCTACGTAGAACTTTGTGCCTTGGGGGAAAAGGCGAGTCCATTGGGCTCCTCAAGATCTTTGGTCAGCAGTTGAAGCTGGCCATCGGACGCAATTCGGTAGACTCCTTTAAAGGGAATTTCCTGCTTTTGATCCTTGGGCAGGTCCGAGGTTGGATCGGTAAAGTAAATGGCTCCATCCGGGCCAAGCACCACGTCGTTGGGGCTGTTTAACCGCATTGCCCTGATAGTGATCCGTCGACTGTTTCGTAAGTCTTGCCGTCGGGCGAGAGGCGGATGATCGCTCGCAGAACACTGGCGCAATCCAGCAGCCGATGCTGCCGATCATAGGTGTTGCCGTCGGGATCTCCGAGAGAGATGATCTCCTGCTTCTGACCGGTGACGGTGTTTACCTTGAATATCTTGTTGAGGGTTTCATCGCTCACCCATAGATAGCCTGCCGGGTCCCACACCGGGCCTTCCGTAAAGCCAAAGCCGGAGGCCACCTTCGTCATTTGCGCTTTGCGGTCGAACAGGTTCCAAAACGCGGGGGAAAGAGCCTCCAGTGAAAACGGGCGGGTGTCGGCCTGCAAGCCGAATAGAGACGAACAGCGTGAGAGAAGCGATAGCGGTCTTAATTGTCATCATCGTCCAGATTTTGAGGAGTGTGCGGAGAGCGCTTGGAGTTTTCGTCTCCGGTGCGCAGCAGGTAGCTGACCAGGTCATCTACTTCCTTGCTATTCAAGGTCGAGGCGGGCATCAGGGAGCGAGAGCCAAAATCAACCTGGGCAAGCTCTGATTTTGGAAGGAAATGAAACGTCCCATCGAGGGTTTGCAGGGAGAGGGAAAAATTATCGTTGACCTTGAGCATCCCGGTGATCTTCTGCCCCGCAATTCGTCACCACGGTGGTGGCTTTCTTGTCTGCGGGGAGATTCTTATCCGGGATCGAGAATGATGGCGCGTATTTGGTCTGGCTTGGCGTCTGCCCCGTAAAAAGAGAGTTCGCTGCCAATAAAGCCCCCTTTGCCGTTGACCATGTGACAGTCGGAGCATTGCGCTTTGCCGAAGAAGAGCGCTTCTCCTTGCTTGGGATCCCCGGGAAGCTTGACGATATCGCCCCTCCCCTGGAGGATCCTCAAATAGGCGACGACGTCCGCCACTTCCTGTTGTTTCAGGGATGAGAAGGCCGGCATGCCTGCGCCCGAGATTCCATAGCGGATGATGCGCGGCCAGCTCGCGATCCATGAGGTGCTGAACTTCGGGGGCAGTGGCGATGTTCGGTGCGTGCTCCCCACCACGGCCATCCGCGCCGTGACAACCGGCGCAGTTGGCGGCGAAGATGGCGGCGCCGGGCTGCTGCGCGTGCAGCGTGGCCATTGACAGCATGACAAGATACCAAGACACGGACGAAGATGCCCCGCCCCCATACCATCTCCGTCAAAGGACCTCTTTACTCACTTTAGAACAAGAACTTCAATGCCACTTGCATGATGCGAGGATCTTGCGCCTGGGTCACATAACCGAATCCGCCCTGACCCGTGTTGTTGACGAGCCCATTCGGATTTCTAAACTGGGCATGATTGAATACGTTGAAGGCTTCAGCCCGGAACTGAAGTTTGGTGCTCTCGGTGATGGCGGTGCTCTTTAACAGGGCCATATCATAAGTTGTCGAGGCCAGGACCAGAGAAGTATCGCCGCATTGCGTTTCCTACTTGCCCGATCGGTTCCGGGACGAAGTAGTTCGGGTTGAAATATGGCAACCCCTTTCGGGGGTTTTTATTTACATAGAGGGAGCTGCCGTTGTTGGCGTAGCTTGGCACATCTACGTTTGCATTAAAGGCGCCAAGCAGTGAATTATCGTCATTCTCATTTAGGCTGACCGGCTCCCCCTTGGCAAAGGTAGATACACCTGAAAGCTCCCAGCCCGCGGTAAACCGCTTCGCAATATCCCCTCCGCCGATAAAGTGATCGAAGGGCAACTGCACGGTGTAGCTGGCGACGAGGGTATGCGGGACATCAAAGTTCGATAATGCGCGGGTTTGGCTCGGATTCAACGGATTGGTCGCGTCAAAGGAATCCGAACCATTATCCAGCGACTTCTCAAAGGTGTATCCGATCAGGAAGTTGAGGTATTTTTCAGTGTGCTCCAGGGTCAGCTGCAGCGAGTTGAAGCTGGAGCTGACCGCGGTCTTCATGTACGGATTGCTGTTGAAGTTAATCCCGAAGGTCGGCCTGGTTCCGTTCACTGTCTGGCCGCTCGCAGTGGTGTAGACCGTGTCTTCGCCGAATGGCCCGCAAGTCGTTGTACCGGGCGCCACATTGGCCGGATTACTCAATTGCAGACAGAGGGCCTGGTCCCCTGGATTTGATTCCTCGAACGTCAGCAACTGCCGGCCGACGGTGCCGACGTAGTTCACGCTGAGCACGGTTGCGGTTCCCAATTGCCGCTGGAAAGAGAGTTCCCATTCCTGAACATAGGGCACCTTGTTCTTATAGTAGTAATAGTCGGATCCACCGATGGGTGTCGCTCCCGCCCAATTGAAGGTCGTATCGGGATTCTTGGGAGACACGTTGGTTGGAGGAAAGACGAAGGGGAACTTTTGTCCCGCCGGATTTCCCGAGGGCCGATCGACAAACGGGGTGGCCAGCTCAGTCGATGACACAGAATAGTAGTTGCCGTAGGGAGCGTCGCCTACCTCGACGAATCCGGTGGCGTCCTCAATAGAGCTATAGAAGATGCCGTAACCGGCACGTATGCTGGTTTTTCCAGCCCCACCCAGTACTTTGCCGAGAAAGCCGTCACTCGCCTCCGGCGCATAAGCAAAGCCAATTCTAGGAGCGAAGTTGGTGTACTTAGTGGGCCCCAGGGTGCGAGGAATGCCCGGGTCTCCGGGGACAACCAGACCTAAGGGAGCACCGGGAAAAGATAGTGACTGCAGGCCGGGAACGACCGTTTCGAGCTTGTTCTGGGTGTCGTACCAGGGAGTAGCGGCTTCCCAGCGCAGACCGTAATTCAGAGTGAGATTGCGGGTCGCACGCCAGCTATCCTGAGCATAGAACCCGTAGTATTTACTGCGCGAGTCGAGGAGCTGCTGGCTGGCCTGCACAAAACTGTTCGGCGCCCCGATCAGGAAATCAGCAAAGTCCAAGCCGGTCTCCGAACCGTTGAAACCAAAGCACCCGTTGTAACAGTCGTAGTTGCGCTCGTTGATCTGGTTGTAGTGGAGGTTCGTGCCAAACTGCAGAGTGTGCGTTCCAAAAATTTTGGTGACGTTATCGATGATCTGAAAGGTGTTGTTGTATTGCCTCAATGCGTCTTGCGGGATGCCAGTGGTGAAGTTATTGAAAATGAGATTCGTCACACCCTCGTACGCAGGGTTGACGGGAGAGATACCGCCCGCGGGGCTCCACGGAGTGACAAACCCCTGCGAGGCCAGGGAGACGCCCAAACCTTGTCCCGCGGAGGGTTGGCCTGTCAGGTTTACATCGCGCAAATAGGCGAGACGAAGATCGTTGACCGTCGATGAGTTAAACGTGGTCGTCAACCCTAAATTGACCATTTGGGTTTGGCCTTTATTGGTTGCGGCAAAGCCCGGGACCATGACCTGGGTATACGGATTCACGGTATTGTATCGATCAAAGAAGTAATAACCAAACACAGCCCCGAATCGCGTAGGAATGTCTATCCGGCCACTCCCCTTATCGTCGGTTAAGTTCGAGTTAAAGGCAGAGGTGGAAAAGCCGGGTCCACCGTTGACAATTCCGTTGGCCGAAGGAACATATTTCAGCGTGTTCGCCGCAACCGGCGACCACGCGCTTTGGGGAATGACCGCATTCGGGAAGACGCAGGTTGCGTTGTCCGTGCAGCCTGGGGTGTAGTAATTTTCCCCCTGCGTCACGGTGATAACCCAAGGTCTGAGAAAGCGTGTTCGCCCAACCGGCACCGACGACTGTGCCGGTGAGCGAACTCGCCTGGTCGGTCAGGTCTCCCGTTCGGTCCGAATTTGAAGGCACGGGATAGTTCTGAGTCTGTCCTATAATCTGCCGGGTTCCCTGATAGTCGGCAAACCAGAAGATTTTGTTCTTGCGGATCGGCCCCCCGGCTGTTCCGCCGAATTGGTTCTGGATATAAACGCCACGCGTCGGAGCGTAGTAGTTTCTGGCATCAAGGTCCGTGTTACGCAAGAAGTCGAAGACCGTTCCGTGATACTGATTGGTCCCCGACTTGGTGACCACGTTGACCTGGCCCCCGCTGTAGTTTCCATACTCTGCGTCGAAGTTGTTGGTGATGATACGGAACTGCGCGATGGAATCGAGATTGGGGATCATGGCGGCCCCGTTATGCACGCCTTCTTCAGCATTGGCCCCATTCACCATGAATGCGTTGGACCCAGTGCGGCCGCCATTGACGGATTGCTGACCATTGTCCAGGTCGCCCGATACCTGTGTTGCGCCAACACCCGAAGTGCTGCTGGCTTCAGCATTGGAGCTGTTTGAGCTGTGCGAGTAAGGGGACACGCCTGGTTGCAACTTCAAGAGGTCGATGTAGGAACGTCCGTTCAGGGGCACGGAGGTGATCTTGGTGCCGTCGATGACCACGCCATTCTGCGTACTCTGCGTCTCCACCTGGAGGGCGTCGCTCTTCACACTGACAGTGTTGGTGACGGTGCCGAGCTGCAGCGTCACGTCGACGCGGAGAGCAGAATTGGCATCGATCTTTATCCCGGTCTGCTGGTAATCGCGGAATCCGGGCTGGCTGGCGGAGATGTTATAGGTGTCAACGCTGAGGGTGGGCAGATTATAAAAGCCCTTGGCGTCGGTGACTGCGGTGCTTTGCACATTCGTCGATACGGCAGTGGCCACGACGGTCACGCCCGGTACCACGGCGCCGCTGGGGTCAGTGACTACGCCGGAGATTGAACCGGTAATCGCTGCCCACGCGGAGAGAGTTGCGAAGATTACAGCTATGGCTATGCCAGCGGACGACGCTGGTCTAATGATTCGATTCATGGGAATTGGCCTCTCAGATGGAGAAATAGTGACGGGGCCCGAAACCAAACGACGGTAAAGAAAACTAAACGATGATAAAAATGAGGTTACTGGCGATCCCACATGGTGTCAAGAAAGTAAGGCCATGCGGAAGCGGTCAGGTTGACGTGGTAAAGCGGACCGGGGACACTCGGTCTAGGAATCACATCGTTTTGTTTGAATCTCGCGATAAAGAAAGGTGAGCATGGAAAATTTTAAAGACTCAAAATTGAGCAGGCGCAAATTCGTGCAGCGTTCGGTGATGGCTGGAGCGGCCAGCTCGCTGTTACCAACCGCAAGCCATGCCGCAAAGACTTCTGTTTCTGTGCCCACCGGCCCCAATCTCTACGAGGAGATCGGAGTGCGTCCGCTCATCAATGCGAAGGGGACCTACACCATCATCAGCGGTTCGCTCTCTTTGCCGGAAGTGAAACAGGCGATGGAAGAGGCCGGGCGCCATTACGTCAACATGGATGAGCTGATGGCAGCGGTGGGCGCACGGCTGGCAAAGATTACCGGCGCGGATTGGGGCATCGTCACGGCAGGCTGCGCGGCCGCGATCGCGGGCGCGACCGCGGCCTGCATTGCCGGGACTGATCCGGAGAAGTCGCAGAAGATGCCTTACCTCGCCAAGGGCGGGCTCAAGAGCCAGGTGATCATCCCCAGGCACTCGCGCAATCCTTACGACATCGGTACGCGCCTGCTGGGCGTCGAGGTGGTCGAAGTGGAAACGCCAGAGCAGCTCGAGGCGTCTATGGGTCCGCAGACCGCGATGATCTATATCCTGTCTTCGCCCGCTGCCGCCAGCGGACCGTTGAGCATCGCCAACATCTGTCAGGCAGCCAAACCCAAAAACATTCCCGTCTTCGTGGACGCGGCGGCTGAAAACCTCACCATCCCCAATATCCATCTCGCTGCCGGCGCAACCCTGGTTGGCTATAGCGGCGGCAAATGCTTGCGCGGGCCGCAATGCGCGGGATTGCTGCTCGGACGCAAGGACCTGGTGCAGGCGGCCTGGTTCCAGGCTGCGCCGCACCACAATGTGGGACGCTCCATGAAGGTTGGCAAGGAAGAAATCATGGGCATGCTGACCGCGGTCGAGATGTGGACCAAGCGCGACCACGATGCCGAATGGAACACCTGGAAAGAGTGGCTGGGCACGATCGAGGCTAAGGTTAAGCCGCTGCCCTCGGTAACGACCGAGACCTCATGCCCGAGGATCTGTCGAATCATTCACCCAGGCTGCGGATCAAGTGGGATGGCAACACACTCAAGATCACCGGCGACGAGCTGGCGAAGACCCTGGACGAGGGCACTCCCCGCATTCAATTTGACGAGTGGAGCGGAACGCGTCCGGACCAGATGGAAAGTTCGCTCACCATCATGCCTTACATGATGATGCCGGGAGATGACAAGATCGTGGCGGACGCAATCTTCGCCACGCTCTCCCACCCGCCAAAGTTTTCCGCGCCTGAGATTCCGCAAGGCCCGGCGGCGAATGTCGCCGGAATCTGGAACGTGCAAATGAAGTACCTGTGCGGCGAAGGTTCGCAGCGCTTTCTGCTGGAGCAGCAGGAAGGCGCAGTCACTGGCGTTCATCAAGGCGAGATTTACAACGGCAATCTAACCGGGAAGGTCCACGCACAACAGGTGAGTTTTCGCAGCGTCATGCCGGTTGGAGGAAACGAAATTGAATATTCGTTCAGCGGCACGGCAACGGGGAATTCGATGAGCGGCACGGTGACCCTGGGCGAATATGGCCACGCCCAGTGGTCGGCCACCAGGGAAACTTAACCCGCAACAAACTTGGGTGCCATGTTCTTCGGCGGGATTCAAATTTGTTGCACCCCCTTCAGGGCTTCACTGCGCTATGCTCGTAGTTTGGAGAGCGTTTTGAATCTGCAAAGAAGTTGGGCCACCGGGGTGCTGGTTCGATTTGCTCTGATTTTTGCCCTTACGGGTGCCATGGCTGCCTCTGCTGTGCCAGCAAACTGCCACCCCGCCAGCATTGCCGGCAAGTCTCGAGCCGGTCTTCTCCGGCTTTGAGCCCGCCCAAAGCAGCAATTACGGTTTGGTCTATGTACCCCTGGATAGCTGGGTGTATCCCGCCTTTGAGCGCCTGTTCTCGCTTGGCTACGCCGACTCGGCGTACCTGGGTATGCGGCCGTGGACGCGCACCAGCTGCCTGCAGATTCTTCAGGAGACCTACCCCAAGCTGCAGGATGCGCCCCAGGACGAAGAAGCCTGGAGCATTTTTCAAGCCCTGGCATTGGAATTCGGACTGGACGCCGGGCGAACAACGCCCAGCGCTGAGCTGCGGAATGTGTACACCCGGAATATGTATATCAAGGGGCCCCCGATCAATGACTCCTTCCACTTTGGGCAGACCCTCATCAATGACTACGGACGCCCGTATCAGCAAGGCTTCAACGCGCTTGACGGTTTCACGGCGTGGGCCAGGGCTACCATTTCTCCCTTGATGTTCGTGGGGAATATCAGCACGCGCCAGGGCGCGCGGCTTATCCCGAATCCGTTCAGGCAGCTGATTTCACAAGTTGACAGCACTCCCCTACTGGCGCCTGAGCCCGTACCGCAGACCAATGTATTTCGCTTGATCAATGCCAATCTTGCGGTTTCCCTGGCCAACAACGAGTTCTCGGTCGGCAAGGCGGACGACTGGTGGGGTCCGACGCAAGCCGGGAGCATGGCGCTCAGCAACAATGCGGAGCCTATCTATGCCCTGCGCATCAATCGCGTGGTGCCGCTGCGCATTCCGGGGGTCTCCGATGTTCTGGGGCCGATTCGCTACGAGTTTCTATTCGGCTCGCTGAAAGGGCCATCGTTATCCCAAGGCTCCCTGGGTTCACGCCCAGAAATTCAGCTTCAAGCCGACTCAGGGACGTGGAATTCGGCTTTTCCCGGGTGGTCATCTTCGCCGGCGAAGGACCACGTGCCGCTCACCTTTGGATCGTTCTGGCACAGCTTCACCAGCTTCAGCAACGTGAGCCTGGCGGAGAAAGAAAGCAGAAATGACCCTGGCTTCCGCAGTTCCAGCTTCGACTTTACCTGGCGGCTTCCGTGGATGCAGAAATGGCTGACCCTCTACTGCGATTCCATCGTTCACGATGACATCAGCCCGCTCGCCGCACCGCGCCGCGCCGCCGTGAACCCCGGCCTATACCTGTCGCACCTGCCCAAACTTCCGCATGTCGATCTGCGCGCCGAGGCGGTATCGACAGATCCGGTCTCCGCTAATCAGGGACAGGGTGGGCAATTCATCTATTACGAGTTCGAATATCCCTGACGGCTATACGAACAAGAACAACCTGTTCGGAAGTTGGATAGGGCGGGAAGGCAAAGGGGGCCAAGCCTGGCTAACCGACTGGATCAGCCCCAAAGAGTACATACAACTAGGCTATCGCAACGCCAAGGTCTCCAAGAACTTCATCCCCGGGGGCACCACGCAGAACGACTTCAATATCAAAGCTGTGCTTCGCCTGAAAGACAACCTGGAGCTAAATGCTTTTGGCCAGGCAGAGTTCTGGAAGGTCCCGGCCCTGGCCTCCGGACAGCAACACGATTTCACCGGCTCGGTACAGCTGACTTACTTCCCTAAACTAAGCTGGCCGCGCTAGTGCAGTGCGTCGACTCATCCCCGATTTCCAGTGGAGCGGAGAGAAAACAGCTGTTACAGTCCGCTAAGAAGCGCAGCGGGGCTTTCCGTTGAAAAGCCCCACGGTATCGCCTCCTTAACGGCCGGTTCCCCGAACGGTGAGGATGGGAACGCCGGTGTTGTAGGCATTGCTGTCGACCATGATTTGTTGCGTGGTTTGACCTGTGGCTACCGGCTTGAATACGACATCGATGCTGCACGAACCTCCGACAGACAACGACAGGTTATTGCCGCAGGTAGAACTGTTACTAAAGCTGAACGAATTGTTCGGCCCATTGGTGGTGTAGAAAGGCGACGCCAGCGTCAAAGGCAAATTGCCAATGTTGTATTCAGTAGCAGTCTTGGTCGAACTTTGGCCCACCGTGACGCCTCCAAACGCCAACGTGGAACGATTGCCGTTCAAGTACACCAGATTATTGGTGCTGCCGGTGCCGATGTTGGCCACGACAAAGCTCTGTCCCCCGGCGGAGATAGCGAGAGCGCTGGCAGCGGCGAGCGAAGTATTGTCGAAGTTCACCACGTAAGGGGGCACGTTCGAATAGAGCTGCTCGACCGTGATGGTGTTGGCTAGCCCGTCCAGCACATACAGAGCCCCGGCAGGGTCGAAGGCCAGCCCAGTCGGATTGGTCACGTTGGGCAGCGCGACCGGGCCGCCAAGGCTTCCATCCGGAGTAACCGCGTACACCTGGCCGACGCCTGACGGGTCGCCGCCGTCCCCGATAAAGAGGTCGGCGTTATAGAAATCGGTCGCCAGCGCCTGGGGAAAGATGATGGAAATCCCGGCAGGGATTGGCATCTTGGCCGGCTTGCCACCGGCAGGCAGCTTGACCACATACCCGGGATTCCCGGTCCCCGCACCGATGCCTCCGGGGCCTGCGTCTCCCACATACAGGTTTCCCAGGTAGTCCAGGGTCAATGCAATCGGATGCTGCAGCAGACCGCCCGGAGCGATGACCACGGAAGGCGCCAAGCCTGTGGCCGTAGGCACCTCGATGACTTCGCCCAGGTTAAAGTCGGCGACGAACAGATTGCCGGCCCCGTCCAGAGCCAGCGCACTGGGCGCCTGGAGGGTGATGGCTCCGGTCGAAACCGTAGTCAATGTGCTCCCGCCCAGATTGTTGGTGGAATATACTTTGCCCGCCTGGGTGTCGGCAATGTAGACCTTATGGTTCAGACCCGAAATCGCCAGTCCCTGGGGCTGCTGCAGATTGGTTGCGGTGATGGTGGCATTCAGCGGATAAGTAATTTCCGCGGCGGCTTGGCCAATCTCGTAAACGTTGGTGGAAGCCAGGATCTTACCCGCACCCCTAACCAGGATGGAGGAGCTGCGAAGACCCGGATAGGTCGGGGAGCCTTCGTAATTTCCCAGGCAGGTATAGGGGTAGTAGGGAGAAATGGCAGGGCCGCCGTTGGGCAAATGATTATGAGCGCCGTTGGTGCACGTGCCCCCGGACGCCGCCATGAGATCGGTGCTCACGTCGCCCTGACTGACGATGCGAAATCCGTTGAGCGTGAAGGGTGAGTTAAATTCAAAATTGAACTGAATTGGCGAGCCCGTACTGCCCACGTTGATACTGCCCATATTGGTCGGGTTGACATAATTAACCTGAAAGAGCCTCCCTGCCCCCTCAAGCACATCGAGATTGCCATTAGCATCGAGTCCCATGCTGTTGCTGATTCCGATGCCGTTAATCGGGAGGAGGTAAGGGTTCGTAGGCGAAGCGGCAGGCACCACCACCAGCTGTTGCCCGGCATTGTAGCCAGTGCCGGTCCCGAGCGCCGACAGAATCAGCAGATTGCCCGCCGAATCCAGACCGAGACCTGAAGGCTGACTGATGGCAAAAGATTGCGTGGCCACTTGCGTGGCGGCTCCGCCGGTATCGGGCGCGATGTACACCCCACCTGTGCTGCCGAGGTAGTTACCATTGTCTGCAATGTATAGATGGTTCGCGGAGTCCCTCAGCAAAGCCGCGGGCGTGAACAGTGCATTGAGGCCGGTGAAAGTCAGCAACTGTGGAGCGGCGGCACCCGAAGCCAGAGAATAAATGACTCCAATTTCCGTCGCTTGCGGGTAATCGCCAATGAACAAAGTGCCTGCACTGTCGATGGCGAGAGAGATCGGGTTAACGAGGGGCGCCCCGGAGAAGACCAACTGAGCGGTGCCGAGCAAATTACCGGCAGGATCGGCAGGCATTTCAATGATCCGGCCGTAAGTCGTCCCATTATTGGCGGGGCTGTCGGCGATGAAGAGATCGCCTTTGGCATCCAGGACCACCGCCTGGGGCATCGACAACGTAAAGCCGGGTGGTTGAAAGCCGAAGGTAAATCCCTGGAACACAATCACGAGTTGGTTGTTGGCCGTATCCGCGATGAAGATTGCGCCCTGATTGGTGTTGTTCACAGCGATGGATTGCGCGTTGTTGAATCCGGTGGCCAGAATCTGCTGGGTGTCGATAACGACCGAGGGCGCTGCTGCCCATGCGCTGGAACCGCAAAGGAGGAGTGCCAGAACGGGGAAGCAGAAAAATTTCCACTTCGAGGCTGAGTACTTTGGTGGGAACTGTGACTCTATAACAGACATGGCGACAGGACTCCTGTACAACTTTTGTTCGGTCACCCCTAGTCTACGGGGAGGCTGTTAACTTGCAACCCTTTTGCTTGGCAATAAATGCACACAGAGTTGCCGTTAGGGCCGGTCATCTCCCTAACACGGGAGTTGCAGTTTTACTGAGGGGAGTGAAGAAGAGGGTACACTTCGTTGTCGCAGAATGCTACAGCCATAGGCAATAGCGGGGGGAAGAAGGTAGGCATTTGCTGGCTGCCGAACCAGGAAACGAACCCTCCCGAGCCGCAAGTGCGGGTTACTTGCCCTTTCCAATCAAGGGTTTGCGCGACTTTGCGAAGAAAGCACGAAAGTGTACTCTTTGGATTTAGCGGGTAGTGGTGCAGAGAGGCGATTTGGTGCAGAATCGCTGGGCAAAAACCCTAAAGGGCAACAACCCGGTGAATGCAATCCGCACGAAAGATGCTGAACTTGCCCTTGTCGTAGCCGCCAAAATAGATTAGGCCACCGCGACCCTTACCGGTACAGGTTAACGCCACCTGGTGGACCGATCGAATGCCCCGGCGATCTTCATACTCCAGCAGCACAACGGGCTGGCCTGTCATCGGTGTGGACAAGCGAAGGTTGGCGAATTCAACCAACTTGCCGGTGACCGGTTGCGGCGACCTGGAAGTCGGGGAGTGCGGCTCAGGGTTCACTCCACGATTGAAGCAGATGCAATGTATCCGCTCAAGTGACAGATTGCGTTTTGCCGTACAACCTTTGTGCAATATTGGGTCGTTTTGTACACGCAATTGTAACGTTGAAGGGGTTTGGGCCCGTCCCAGGACCCGTCCAGAGCTGCATCCTACGTTGAGAGGAGAAAACATCCCATGCTCATAGCTCACCTAAAAGCGCATCTGGTGACCGGCGAAACGGTAGACCTGCTTCCCGTGCGGCACGAGACGGACGTTAAAAAGGAATTGTCGGGACTGCTCGAGGGCTGGGCTTCTTCTGGATTTTTGATTTGGGAGAGATTTGTCTATCCGTGGCATCAGGTGAAGACGATTGAGGTCAAGGTCGAGAGTCTCTCGAGCGAACAGGCCGCGCAAAGGATGCTGGACCTGCATGGCGCGGACCGCGCACGCCTGCACGAGGAGTTTTGGAAAGGCACACGCCAAATCTAGGATGGTGTTGCTCCCGCCAGGATCGGCAATGCCAAGAACCCGGGAAAAGATTCATTGAACAGTGTGGGTAAAGGAAGGAAACAGCAGCTCCCTCCACTTCGCTACGCTTCGGTCGGGATGACAATTCTGCTGGGAACATGGAGTGTGGTTTCCACGACGTCGGGACGACAAATCTGTTGTGGAAACCACTGTCCATGTTCCCAATAGAATTGTCATCCCGACCGAAGCGTAGCGAAGTGGAGGGAGCTGCTGTTTCCTTCCTTCACCCCTGTGTCCTATACTTGCAGCTGATCAGGCCTCCCGGTAATTGAGCAGCACCAGGCCGGCAGCGGAGAGGAACAGCGGCCAGACGTATCCTGCGATTTTAGAGGCACGGCCCGGAGGCAACCGCAACTCCAGCCAACGGCCCCAGCCGGCGGTCGCGCCCAGCAAAGCGATGGGGGTATGGCTCAGCGAAGCCAGCAGGTCTTCTTTCATATCGCTGGGAGCGTGGTTATGGGTGAGCAGAATGGCGGCGCCCAAAGCACACATGGCGGGAAAAATCAGGGTCGCCCATCGGGCGCGTAATTTGCCCGCCTGCACCGCGCACTCGAAGGCCGCAAAGCACAGGATGAGCAGGGCGGCCGCGCGATGCTGCAACACGTCGGGAGCAGAAAAACTGGCCCAGAAGGGACGTGGACCCAGAGGCCAGTTTTCGGGGTCGGCGCGAAGCAAAATGAAAACCGATAGACCGGCGAAGGAGAGGGGCCAGAAACGCGCCCAGCGCATGCCGGCAAAGTGGCTGGCAAACGCCAGCAGTCCTGCGACCAACACGATCAGGCCCGCCCAATGATGGTTATACTCCGACCATTCCCGGTCCGTGGCATCGCTGCCCCCGTTGGCCTGGAACTCGTTCTCCCGCACCGCGGTTTCGATAGAAGTGGGCGGGGTAAGCTGCGACGTGGCTGGGCTCGTCATGCGTGGAAGTTCGGGATGCATGCGGGCCACAATCGCCGGCAGCGAAACCTGGTCAGGCACATCGACCGCAGGCGGTTGCGCGGACATCGAAGCAGCCGCCAGAATGACGGTGAATCCCAATCCAACCTCAGCCTCGGCAAAACGCCGGAGCCGCGCCAGCAGGGGCTGGGGATCGGTGTCGAGCCGCCGCACCATCATCCAGTTCCCCGTGCCCATCAGACAGCATCACCAGCAGCAGATAAATCTTGGCCAGCAACAGCACGCCATAGCTGGTTCCATAGAGCCCCTTCCAGGTGCCTACATAAAACCAGGCCATGTAGATTCCCGCCAGCACCAGTACCGCGACGCTGAGCAGAGCCATGGACGAGTAGCGCCTGGCCATGGCGCGGGCTTCCTCACGCTCTCGGCGCGGCCTAAGGAAATCAGCAGGAAGGGCATGGCCCCGATCCATGCCGCCGTGCCCAGATGATGGGCCGCGGTGGCTAACGCCAGCAACAAACGGTGATCCATGCGCGCTGCGGCGTGGCTGGTCGAAACAGTGGCAATCAGCAGCAGCAGGCCTAGCGGAATCGTGGCGGCGATTGCTTTGCCGGTTTTATTCGTGCGCAGACCCACAACAGCATCGCGAGCAGAGCAGCGCTAGGACCCGCTACGAAAAAATTTGGCGCTCGATGCAGATCGCGGAAATGCAGATCGCTATCGCCGAGCAACGATGCGCTGGAGAGGGTGACGGTCACCAGCTCAGCCACGGCCAGGGAGAGGGCGGCCCAGCGGATACCGCGGAAGCAAAAGGACTGGACGGTCGCGGTCGCTCTGGCGGGGCGCGCAACCGCCAGCAAATAGACGATGCCGCCCAGCAGCAAGGCCTCAAAGGAGAGATTTGCCGCACGCAGCAATGTGCCCAGAAGATCGATATCCCGCAGCAGCCAGATCAAACCATCATCTCAAGTTGTTCTCTAGAACCTGAATTGGCAACACAAAACGCGGGTGCCCCATATCAAATTGAGGTACAGCAGGTCCCTCCACTACGCTTCGCTCCGGTCGGGATGACAATTCTGTCGCAGGAACCACTTCCCGTCCCCCAAGCAGAATTATCATTCCGACCGGAGCGAAGCGTAGTGGAGGGACCTGCTGTACCTCAATTTGATATGGGGCACCCCGCCTTTGTTTTACTGCACCTGGAAAGGAACTTCGCCCCGCGTAATGTGACCGTCACTGGCCAGAACCTGCCAGCGAAGCACGTAGGCTCCTTTCGTCAGCCCATGGCCGGTCGCCGACAACACATCGGGAGCAGGCTGTGCACGGGGTGCCGATTTTTTCCACCGTGCCATCCGGTTTGAGCAGGCTCAGGGTGGAGCGAGCTCCATCCACGCGCGAATTGTACTTGAGATTGATCGTAATGTCGGGGCCAGCTCACCGCAGCGTTCTTCTGCGGCGTGGAACTTACCAGCACGGCATGGGCCAGCGCCGTACGCGGGCTGGCGGCCATCAACACTACAAGTAAAAGAACTACGGCGCCTGCGAACCATCGCGGCGAATTGCTTGCATAATTCCAATGATCTCTCGAGCACTAGATGCATTCCCAGCTAGGACGGCGCCATTTGTACCGACTGCGCGCGCTCGGAGTGCCCGCCGATCTCAGCCGCACGGGCTTCAGCATAGGCAGCGGCACCCATCAAGGCAGCGCGGCTTTCCAGAATGAGGCGCACCGGCGTCTGCACCAGCAAATCACTCAGGCGGCCTTTGTCGGTAAACGCCTTCATGAAGGTACCATCCTGCATTTTCTTGAGCAGCTTGGGAGCAATCCCTCCGCCCACATACATGCCGCCGACGGCCAGGATCTTCAATGCCAGGTTGCCGGCTTCTGCCCCGTAGGCGGAGACGAAGATGTTCAGAGCCTCCACACAAAGCTCACTGGCGCCCGACTCGCCCAACTCGCCGATCACCGCGTTGGGATCTTCGGTGCGCATACGATCCTTCAACCATTGCGGTTCCGGCAGGCCTTTCACATCGCGGCAGTAGGCGTAGACATTGGCCAATCCGATGCCGGAGATGACCCGCTCCGAGCTCACGCGTCCACCCAGGGTCTTTTGCAGGTAGCGCAACAGATCAATCTCTTCTTCGTTACGAGCCGCAAAGTCGCTGTGCCCGCCTTCGGAGGCCATGGGCAGATAGGAGTGACCATTCCACACCAGAATGGCCTCTCCCAGGCCCGTGCCTGCGGCAATCAAGCCGCGATTCCCTTCCGCCGCCGGGTCGCCCTTGCTGAGAACCAGAATCTGCTCCGGCGTCAGCTCGGCAATACCATATCCATTGGCCTCAAGATCGTTGATCAAAAAGACATGTTCGATCTTCAGATCGACTGCAAGCTGGCTGGAGTCCAGTACCCAGGGAAGATTGGTCAGCTTCAGACGGCCATGGCGCACCGGACCGGGCACACCAAAGCAGGCCGCCAGCACGTCGACAGGCTGCCCCAGGGTTTGCCTGCATTCGTCCAGGAACGCTTCCACCACCTGCACCAGGCCGGGGAAGTCCCTGGCATGAAACTTGTGGTCGTGCACGGTCAGCAGTTGTCCACGGTCGAATTTGCATAAGGCCAAGTCGACTTTGGTGCCGCCCACGTCTCCTGCCAGGATCATCGCGCGATCTCCAGTCTGCCTTCTCCATTGGCTCCGGGCGGGGGCAACGCGGCGGCAGCGGCGGAATCGAGCAGCAGGGTGATGCGGTGGCTGGCAGGCCGGATCAACTGCGATGGATAGGTTTCCGGATCGTAGGGGCCGGTAAATACCTGCTTGAGCGCGGCGACTTTGTCGGCGCCTTCAATCAGAAAAAAGACATCCCGCGCCCGGTTGATCACCGGCCAGGTGAGCGTGACCCGCCACGTTTCCTTTTGTTGCGGAACGTGATTGGCGATGGCAATGCGCATCAGTTCGTGCAGGCCTTCGGTGTGGGGGAAAAGGGACGCCGTGTGTCCATCGGGGCCCATCCCCAACTCGACCATATCAAAGACTGGCATCTCCGCGCCTTCCAGGCGAAAGCTTTGCCGGATGTCAAACTCATATTTGGCCGCGGCTTCTTCCGGATCGAGCTCCCCTGAATGCGAAAGATCTGCGTTTTGCTCAGGGGCACTTTGTCCAGCAGCGCCTCCCGGGTCATGCGGTAATTGCTGTCCGGATGGTCGGGCGGCACACAGCGTTCGTCGACCCAGTAGAGCTCGAGGTTCTCCCAGGGAATTTGCTCGCGGTATTGCGCGCTGGGGTCGGCCAGGAGCTCAAAGGTATTCTTCGGAGTGTGGCCCCCGGAGATGGCGATCCGCGCCTTGCCCCGCGCCCCGGCAGCGGCACGAATGCCGTCCACAAAGTACTGCGCCGCGCGCCGGGTTACCGCGTCCGCGCTCGCATCCACGTAATAGATGACTTCGATTGTCTCAGCCATGCAACTCGATTATTTTAAAGCTTGTGCCAGGCGCGCCCATCACGCGCCAGCAATTCGTCGCCGGATTCCGGTCCCCAGGTGCCGCTGGCATAGTTGGGGAAGCCTTGGGCTTGTTGCTGGCCCACTGGTCGAGAATCGGAGTCAGCAGCGACCACGTGGCCTCCACCCCATCACGGTGAGCAAACAGAGTAGCATCGCCCAGCATCGCATCCAGCAGCAGCCTTTCGTAGCCGTTTGCCGATGACTTGCCGAATGCGTCCGCATAGCTGAAATTCATGTTGACCGGGCAGACTTCCATATTCGGGCTGGGCACCTTGGCGCCGAAGCGCAGGGAAATGCCTTCATCCGGCTGAATACGCATGGTGATCAGATTGGGCTGCAGTTCCTTGCACGCGCCCGATTGTTGCTTGAATAGCAACTGCGGAGGTTGCTTGAACTGAATGGTGATCTCGGTCGCCCGCTTTGCCAGCCGCTTGCCCGCTCGCAGATAAAACGGCACCCCGCCCAACGCCAGTTTTCTATGCCGATTTTCAGCGCGGCGTAGGTCTCGGTGGCGGAGTTTGGATCGACCCGATCCTCCTGCCTGTAGCCCTTGACCGTCTTTACCGTCGACCATGCCCGGACCATACTGGCCGCGCACTGCGTCCATCAGGTGGATGGGCTGGATCGAGCGCCACACCTTGACCTTTTCCCGGCGCATGGACTCGGCTTCAAAAGAGACCGGCGGCTCCAGGGCGACGAACGACAGCAGCTCCATCACGTGGTTTTGCACTACATCGCGGAGCGCGCCGGCCTTCTCGTAGAACGGCCCGCGCCCCTCGATGCCGATATCCTCCGCCGCCGTGATCTGTACGTGATCGACATAGTTACGATTCCAGACCGGCTCGAAGATCCCGTTGGCAAAGCGAAAGACCAGGATGTTCTGCACCGTCTCCTTGCCCAGGTAGTGATCGATGCGGAAGATCTGGTCTTCGGCAAAAACCCGATTTACTTCGTCGTTCAATTCCCGCGCCGAATCCAGGTCGTGGCCAAAGGGCTTCTCGATGATGGTGTGCACCTTGCCCTTCTGCGGGTTTCGCCATTCCATGCCCGCCCAGCTGCTCGATAATGTCGGCAAAGTATTCCGGCGCCGTCGCCAGATAAAACAGCCGGTTCCCCTTGGTGCCCTGCTTCTCGTCGATACTCTCGAGCAAGGTCTTCAATTTTCCGTAGCCTTCCGGGTCGTCGAAGTTCATGGCGTGATAGCTGACCTTCTGCATGAACTCGTCCAGCTTTTTCTCGCCTTCCTTCACTCCGCCGAACTGCAGAATGCCTTCGCGCATGTCTTTTGCAAACTCATCCTGCAGCGGCCGCCGCGCCACGCCCACCACCGCGAAGTCCGCCGGCAGGAGGTCCGGATTGCTCCAGGTGGAAGAGAGCGGGCAAGCAGCTTGCGCTTGGTCAAGTCACCGGACGCGCCGAAAATGACCACGACCGTAGGCTCAGGAATACGTTCGGCACTCTGCGCCGCTTTCAAATCTTCGGGAGAGAACTTCACTTCCATGGTTGCCATGGGACTTGCTCCTTGCTCAAAACTGTGATGTTTACGTCCTTACGCCGGCGTCAAGACCCAGCCGCTCCAGCGCCTGCACGCATTGTGCTTCATCCTGATAGCGGATTGCGTGAATTCCCAAAGCTTCCGCCGCCTCGCAGTTTCCCTGCCGGTCGTCGATAAAAGCCACTTCCTCGGCATCGCGCTGCAGCACGTCCAGCGCCAGCTCAAAGAATTTGGGGTCCGGCTTGCGCAAACCCACATAGCAGGAACTGAGGAAAACATCGAAGTACCTGCCCAGCTCGAAGCGCTCGATCCGGTAATCGTTCAGCTCCCGGGCTTCGTTGTTGAGCATGGCCAGCTCCACTTCCTCTGATGCCGCCAGCTCCTGAAGGATTCGCATTGCGCCGTGGGGCAGCAACACGGACCGCTCCTTCATGGCCTGGAGGAAAGCCGCGGGGGTGAAGGGACGCGGCTCATAGAAGACGGTCTGCAGAAGATATTGCTCCGCGGTCATCAAGCCTTTTTCCCACGGGTCATTGGCGAGCTCATGCCGCTGCTCGAAGGAGGCGCTATCCAGTGCGAATTGCTCCAGGACGGCGGCGCGCTCGAGATGATCCCACCCATTGGTCAGCAGAACGCCGCCCACATCCCAAAGAATTGTGCTGATCTCTGCCATGTCTGCGTCTCCCTAACGGGTGGACTGGAGGCCTTCAACCTGCGAACGGGCAGGGTAACCGCACATCTCGCTCGTAAATTCATGCGAGATGTGGGACTCCCCATCTGGTTGGTGGTCAGGACAGAGCTTAAGCCTTGCCCGCCGTTGCGGCAGGCCGTACCCGCTCCAGCAATTGCTTGGCCCGTTTGGTGATGTTGGCCGGACTGAAGCCGAGTTCTTCCAGCACTTTGGCGCCCCGGCGAGGAAGCGCCAAAGCGCTCCAGGCCGATCACGTCTCCGTGCCGCCCGACATATTTCCACCAGCACATGGGGGCGCCGGCCTCGACCGCCAGCTTGGGAAGATGATCGGGAAAGATGTGCTGCTTGTAGGCATCGGGCTGTTCTTCGAAGATGCGGAAGCTGGGCATCGAGACCACGCGCGCGGAAATCCCTTCCTTTTTCAAATCCGCCGCAGCCTGCAGAACCGGCCAGACCTCGGCGCCCGCGGCCACCATCAGCACATCCGGCGAGGCGCCGCCGTCCTGCAGAATGTAGGCGCCTTTGCGCACGCCTTCGGCGACTTTGTATTTCTCCGGGTCCAAAACAGGCAGGTTTTGCCGCGAAAGAGCCATGAACGCCGGCCTCTTTCCGTTCCAGAGCCAGCCGCCAGACAGCAACCGTCTCATTGGCATCCGCAGGACGAAAATCCGTCAGATGGGGCACTGCCCGCAGCATGCTGAGGTGCTCGATCGGCTGGTGCGTCGGTCCGTCTTCACCCAGCGCAATCGAATCATGAGTGAAGACAAAGAGGGAATGGGCAGTGCATCAGCGCGGCCAGACGAAGCGCCGGCTTGCAGTAGTCGCTGAAGCTGAAGAACGTCGACCCGTAAGGAATCAGGCCGCCGTGAACGGCCATCCCGTTGACCGCCGCGCACATGCCAAACTCGCGCACGCCGAAAAAGATATTGCGGCCCTTGCGGATCGAGATGGAAGTTCCCGCTCGTCTTTGAAGATCGTCCTGGTCGAGGTGGTCAGGTCGGCCGCACCCCCGATCAACTCGGGCACCGCCTTGGCGATGGCGTCCATGACCTCGCCGCCCGCGCTGCGGGTCGCGATCGGCTTGGCATCCGCGGCGAAGACAGGCAGGCTCTTCTCCCAGCCAGCTGGCCAACTCGCCGGACTGCGTGCGCTCGAACTCGGCCGCCAGATCCGGGATACTCCTTCTTGTAGCGCGCGAAGAGATCGTTCCACTCCTGCTCGTATTTCTTTCCCTTGTCCACGGCCTGGAGCCAATTCTGCTTGGCTTCTTCCGGGACATAGAAGCTCTTATCCTCCGGCCAGCCCAGCTTCTTCTTGGTTTCCTTGGTCGCTTCCGGGCCCAGGGCCTCGCCGTGCGCTTTGTTGGTGCCGGCCTTGGGGCTGCCATAGCCAATGACCGTGCGCACCCGGATCAGCGAAGGCTGATCCTTCACCGCCTGCGCGGCTTTGATGGCCAGCGAGATCGCCTCCAGATCGTTGCCGTCGTCCACCATCTGCACGTGCCAGTGATAGGCCGCGAAAGCGCTCGGTCACATCTTCGGTGAAGGAAAGCGCCGTCGGTCCGTCGAGCGAGATGAGGTTGTCGTCGTAGAAGTAAATCATCTTGCCCAGGCCAAGCGTGCCGGCGAGCGAAGCCGCTTCGTGCGACACCCCTTCCATCAAGTCGCCATCCCCGCACATGACGTAGGTGTAGTGATCGACGATGTCGTATCCGGGCCGGTTGTAGATCGCAGCGAGATGCTTCTCGGCGATCGCCATGCCCACGCCCATGGCGAAACCCTGGCCCAGCGGCCCGGTGGTCACTTCCACGCCGTCTGTCTCGCCATACTCCGGATGGCCGGGGGTGATCGAGCCGTACTGGCGAAACTGCTGCAGATCTTCAATGCTGACTTTGTAGCCGGTCAGGTGCAGCACCGCGTACAGCATGGCCGACGCATGGCCATTGGACAGCACGAAGCGATCGCGATTGCTCCACTTGGAGTTCGCCGGGTTGTGGCGCATGAACTCATGAAAGAGCAGATACACCGTGGGGGAATCGCCCAGCGGCGCCCCCGGGTGCCCGCTCTTCGCCTTCTCTACGGCATCCACGGCAAGAAACCGCAGCGCATTGATCGACAACTGATCCAGTTCGCTCATAGCAACCTCACTCTTCCTTTCGAGAATACTTCGGTTTCCTGTGCACGTGGCGACGATCCTTTTTCTTCTTAAGATGACGCGTGCGCGACGGCGGTCTCGGCGTGCAGCCATTTCTCTGACCGGATCCAGCCGGACTTCGAAATTGCGGCCCTCCCAGCGATCGTTCAGACGCCATTTCATAGTAAAGATCACCTGGCCGGCTTGCCCGGGCTTCGGTCTCCATATCGGCGAAATGGCCGGCACAACCTACGCGGCGGCTCTCCATGTTGCGCACGGTCTTCCAGTCATCCACCGTCCACACCAGGAAAAAGTGATCATCGGCCAGCAGGCGCAGCTTGCTGCCCGCAGGGATGGTCTCCAGTTGCCGGTCGAGCCGGAAAACCTCGATCGGGAGACGGACCGTTTACCCCGGCCATAGCGCTCGGCAACTGACCGAGATCCGATCGAATACCTTGCCGTCGGTCACCGACCGTAGCAGCTTGACATATTCCGCGTGCGCCCACACCAGCGGCATGGCCGCTCCGGTAGGTTTGCCCAGCTTCAGCCCCATCTCGGGCATGTCGGGTGCATCCCATATCTGTTCCGGCAGCATGCCGCCCTGAGAACTGAAGCCTTCGAGGGTCTGGATGTAGGGCATCACATCGTGGCCCGCCGCCAATTCATAGTGCGCGCGCTCTCCGGTCAGGAGCGGCCACGCCCGGCCCTGACCCCAGCCCAGGAACGGACCCCCGTCGTGGCGCTGTCCATAGCCGTCATGGTTGTAGCGTCTCCAGCACGGGCCCACGGGGGTTTCCACCTTGAGCGATGTGGTCGATCACTTTCAGCGAATCGACGATCACCGGATCATCCGCGCGCCGCACTCCGTACCTGACCAGTTCCAGAAAGCCCGCGTCGACCACATTGCGGGCCTCGAAGTCGGCCCTTTCTCCCGGGCCCCGGTTGTTGATGCGGACAGTCTCCGTGCCGCAGCCGTCGTGAGGCATAAGGATCTCCGCACTGGGGCGGACGAATGCGCATGTAATGCCGCGGTACGCCGGGCAATAAAGTCGCCGTTGTTGGTCACCGTCCAGTCTTCCAGGTGGGCTTCAATCCAGTCCGCATGCTCTTCGAGGAAGAGGGCCAGCTCCGCCGCTCCGTTGGCGCGCACGATATCGGCGGCGCAAATCAAACTCGAAATCACCGCCGCCAGAGTGGAGGGGGAGTAACCGGCAGCCTCTTCCCAGCGCTCCTGCTGGGTGACCGGGGCATGACGCACCAGAAAGCCGGCGGCGCGCTCGACAAACGGGAAAACGTCGAAATCTCCCAGGCCCTCCAGCTTCCAAAGCCGCCACGCCAGGATCATGGGAAAAGCGACCTCGTCGAGTTGAATGCCCGTCCAGTAAGGTGTTCCGTCGATCCAGAAGTTTTGCGCAAAGCTGCCATCCGGCTTCTGCGTGCAGGCCAGGTACACCAGGGCCCGCCGGGCCGTATCTACCCGGCCGCAGGCCAGCAGCGCGGTGGCGCTTTGCACCATGTCGCGGGTCCAGACCAGGTGGTAGCCGCCCACATCGTCATCGCCTTTGTGCTGGCCCCAGGGAATGGAGGCCGAGGCGATGAATGCGCCGGAGTAGTACTTGTCCTCGTGGGAGAGGATCACGTTCTGACTCATCTGCAGCAGCCGCCCCGCATCCAGGGCGGCGCCCTTCAAGCCTGCCGGCGTGGCGGCCCGATGCCATTGCTCGTTAAAGCGCTTCAGGTTTTGCTCGAAGGGCGTGGTCACTGCACCCAAAGCTGCGGTTAACGCAGAGTGGTGCCCTTCGCCGAGAGAGATCGCCACCACAAATTCGCGGTGCAGGCTGATGTCGATCTCGCCGGTCAGGGCAATATTTCCATGGAATGCCGAGCCGAACTGCCAATCCATGTGGAAGTTGTCCATCAGGTCCTGCCAGCCGTCGCTCCGGCCCACAAAACCACAACTGGCGCGGCTGAATCCGCAGCTTGCCGCCATGACTAAGGAGAGGCCATTCTTCGAGGCCAGCAGCGCCAGCTTGCCTGACAGGTCCAGCACCGAGCCGGAATTGTCGGCTCCGCCGACATCCAGATGCGGCGCCAGCAGCGCGTAGGCTTTCATCCGCGACAGCAAGCCGCTCGTCGCCTTCGAGCCGCACCCGCATCAGCACCACGGGATGGTGGGGATCGGCAATGATCTCCTTGATGATCTTGTAGCGGCCCTGGGGATCGGCGTTGGTGAGCCGCACGGCCGATGAACAGCCGTCGATGTATTCAAAGGTCCGTTCCAGATCGCGCTTCTCTTCGTGGACAAACGTCTCCCCATCGGTGAGCAGGAATTCCATGTCCCGGGTCTGCGGCCGGTCGATGGTGGGATAGTAGATTTCGTTCAGGATGCCATGCGAGACCGTGTACCAGATGCGGCTGGAGGCGGAGTATGCCATGCCCACGCAGTCTTTTCTACTGGAGGTCCAACGTGGTTCCACTCCGGGCCAGCCAAAGGCCGTGCCCTGCCCCTCAATCCAGCGATAGCTGGAAGCCTGATCCGTCATCGTCTTGCTTTCCCCCGAGCTTGCAGAGTACCTGACGGATGGATGCGCGCGAAGTTACAAAGGACTTGAAAATAACCAGCCCAGAGAACGACACAGCTTAGAGCACCTGGGTGTTGGCGTCGGGATCAGGATGGAAGGCGACCTCCCGCATGGCGTGGGCAATCTCGCGATTCTTCATGAAGCACTCCCACACAAAACCGCTGCGCAGGTTTTCTGCCATCAGCATACCGATCCCCACGTCGATCCCGATCACGTCCTCGCCATACCAGCCGGCTTTTGGCTGGAAGGCATCGGCGAATCCATAGCGTCCCCAAAGCTTATCGCCATATCGTTCGCGCATCGTTAACAACACGTGAGAACATTCCGCGGGCAGAAAGACCAGCGAACCTGCAGCAGCACAGGGCACCAGGGTTCCGTCGAGGGGTCCGATCGAAGGCGGCCCACCCCATACACGATATCCCTGGCGAGAATCGGAGGCTGAGATGCCCCACATATCCTGATCGATCCAGGAAAATTTCTGCCCCTGCACCAGGCACCAAAGCTGGTGCGCCCGGGTGGCGGCAATCGAGTTGGTGAAGTAGTTCGCGTGCCGGTCCCGCTGATTGCGGTAGTCGACCCAGGCTTGCGGGTACTGGTGGATGAAGAGCGGGGCCGCGCCGCTGATGTAGTCGATTCCGCCATAGGACACAACCGGCCGCTGCACCGATTCCCATGCCTCGGGAGGAACGGGGTGGGTGGGCGAGCCGATCGCCAGCAGGTACATGGTGGTCAGCTCGGAATAGATATCCCACCGGTTCTTGAGGAAACCCTGGTCGGGCAGCCAGCCCATGGAAAGCGTGTCGCCCCCGTTCATCATCCACTTGCCAGTCGATGCGGCGGTAAAACGTGGTCGCCAACGCTTCAATGCGAGCGTTGCCGGTAAAGAACTGGCGGCAGTGCAGCACTCCGCAAAGCAAGAGCGCTGTATCAATGGACGACAACTCGCTGCCGAACAGCCGCTGTCCGCTATCGATGTCAATGAAGTGGTAGAGGAAACCGTGCTCGTGCGGACATTCTTCCAGCAGAAAAGCCAGGGTCTTCTCCACCCGCTGCTCGCAATCCAGGGGGCGGAGATAGTTATATTTAGCGGCGATGCACAAAGCGCTCAAGCCAAAGCCGGTGGCTGCGATGCTGGAAACCCGGCTCAGAGACCGGCCGACTACCGGCGCCCGGTCACGCACCAAGCCGCTCCTGGGACTGGCCTCGTTAAAGAAGAAATCGCAGTTCCGGCCCATCATGTCGTCCAGCAGGGCCTCCGCCATCCGGGAAACCTGGGTAAGCGGCCGGTTGATGAAGACGCCCGGAGGATGAGCGTACTTTTCTGCCGCCTGGCTCTCGGTTTTGGGGGTAGCGGCGGCGGCGGTTAGAAGGGGCGGCGGGCCGGTCCTGCAGTCCTTCGCCGGCGGCCAGACCTGGCGCGCCAAAGGCCAAGCGCTCCGGTGGCGCCCGCCTGACGCAAGAGCTGCCTGCGGGTTATTCGTGTCCGGGTCAATGCAAATTTATTCTCAAAGCCAAATTACCAGCAGTAATGCTCAGCGCGGCAAGCACCCTATTTTTGAGTGTAAACCCGCGGTTCCGGATCGATATCACCCATAAGGAGTGGGGCGGCTGGCTGGTAACGGGCTCTATTCCCGAACCCGTTTGGCCCGAGTTGCATCCGATAGCATGGAGACGCAATATTGGAGTGGGCAATCAGGCGCAGCCGTTGCGCCCAGACGCTTTTGCCCGCCAATGGTTTCCCTAACCGCACCACGCCCGATCCGGGACCAATCCAGGAGGATATTTTGGCTTACGAACTGCCACCACTTCCCTACGACTACGCTGCGCTTGAACCGCACATCGATACCGAAACAATGAAGCTTCATCACGACAAACATCACGCTGCCTACGTCAACAACCTTAACGGCGCTATTGAAAAGCATCCGGAGCTGGGCAAGCACTCGCCAGAGGATCTGCTGCGCAACCTGAGCACCGTTCCCGAGGACATCCGCGCAAGTAGTGCGCAACAATGGCGGCGGCCATGTGAACCACACCATGTTCTGGGCCATCATGAAGCCCAACGGGGGCGGTGAGCCCACCGGCAAAATTGCAGAGCAGATCAAGAAGGATTTCGGCAGCTTCGCGGATTTCAAGAAGCTCTTCAACGAGACCACCGCCAAGCAGTTTGGCTCCGGTTGGGGCTGGCTGGTTTTTGAGGGCGGGAAACTGAAGGTCGTCACTACGCCGAACCAGGACAATCCGATTTCTCAGGGGCACTTTCCCATTCTCGGCAACGATGTCTGGGAGCACGCCTACTACCTCAAGTACCAGAACAAGCGGCCGGATTATCTTGCTGCCTGGTGGGGGACGGTGAACTGGGACGAGGTCAACAAGCGCTTCGAGCACGCGCAGAAGTAAAGTCGGTTGGCAGCCAGCCTTGACAAACACGGGCTGGGTGGCATCATCGAAAAACATTTCCACGAGAGGTTCGCTGAACCTCTCGTGGAAGTGTTTTTCGACAGAGGGGACCTGCTGTTTCATCTAGGTCTCAGGGATTGGGGCCAGCGTTCTCGAATCAGGCGCTAGGGCTTGATTCCGGGTGTGCACTGCTCCTTCGAGCTGCGCATCCTCTGCCATGGCCAGCATCTTTGAGAATTGTGGCCCCGGCTGATAGCCAGCTTCGATCAGATCCTTGCCGCTCAGCAACAGAGGCGGCCGAACCTGCTCCTGCGGCAACGTCTCAAATCGTTCCCGGGCAAAATCGTACAACTCGAGAGATCCATGGCTGGCAAGGCAGTCTAGCCGGTGCAGCGCCAGGTGCTGATCAAAATGCTCCAGGCGGAAGAACCGCTTCAGCGTCGACTCCTTCATCTTGTGCACATCGGCAAAGCGCATGTGGTTGGCGATCAGGGACAGGATCTGCTCCGTTTCGTGATTGGGAAATCGCAGACGGCGGCAAATCTCTTCGGCGATACGCATCCCCGCCTCCACATGCCCGTCGAAACGTATGCGGTCCGGCGCCACGCGAAAAGTGGCCGGTTTGCCAATGTCGTGCAGCAAAGCGGCCCAAGCCAGGGCCAGCCGGGCAGCCGGCAGGCAGCCCTTCCAGCAACAACAGCGTGTGCACCCAGACATCGCCCTCGGGATGGTACTGCGGAGGCTGCGCTACGCCCTTCATCCTGACCACTTCCGGCAGCACCTGGACCAGCAGCCCGGTCGCATCCAGCAACTCGAAGGCGCGACGCGCCTGGCCCTCGGTGAGCATCCGGGTCAATTCATCCCGCACCCGTTCGCGGCTAACCTGGTTCGACGGCCGGCGCCAGCCGCTCAATTGCCCTCGCGGTCGCCGGCTCCAGACTCAAAGGCGAAGCGCGCCGCAAAGCGTACACCCCGCAACATACGCAGTTTGTCTTCGGTGAAGCGCTCGCCGGGGTCCCCGATCGCGCGTATCAGGCCGGCATTCAGGTCTTGCATGCCGCCCACCAGGTCCAGAACAGAGTCGTTGGCGGGGTCCAGCATCATGCCGTTGATAGTGAAGTCCCGGCGCTTCACATCCTCTTCCGGGCTGGTGGAGAATCGCACCGCATCCGGGTGCCTGCCATCGGAATAGGCGCCATCGCTGCGAAAGGTTGCGACCTCGGTCACAATTTCGCCGCTGCAGACCAGGACAACGCCGAAGTGCGCGCCTACGGCAAAGGTCTTCTCGAACAGGGTGAGCACCTGATCCGGCGGCGCGCTGGTGGCGACGTCGAAGTCCTTCGGGCGCACGGCCCAACAGCAGGTCACGCACGCAACCGCCGACGAAGTAAGCCTGATGCCCGGCGGCGCGCAGCCGGGCCACGATCTCCGCTGCCGCGTCCCGTGCTGCGTTGCCTGCCATTCCTACTACTATAGAAACGTGAGTCAACCCAGCTCCAGGCGAGCGGCCTGATTCTGGCCATCGAAAGCTCCTGTGATGAGACTGCAGCAGCGGTGGTGGAGCGCGGGCGTCGCATCCTCTCAAGCATCGTGGCTTCGCAGATCGCCATCCATGCGCCTTATGGTGGAGTGGTTCCGGAACTCGCCTCCCGCGAACATCTGCGCAATATCGTTCCCGTTGTCCGCGCGGCGCTGGCCAAAGCCGGCGTCAGCTTCTCCGATCTCGATGCGATCGCGGTCACCGAGGGCCCCGGGCTGGCAGGCGCACTGCTGGTCGGGGTCGCTTATGCCAAGTCCTGGCCTTCGCCCTGGACAAGCCGCTGATCGCCGTCAACCATCTCGAAGGTCACATTCACGCCGTTCTGTTGGCGCATAGCGAAACGCCTGGACCCTGAGCGACCCGCTCTCTGGCCCTGGTCGTTTCCGGCGGCCACACCCACCTATATCTAACTACGAGGGCGGGAGTCTACCGCAACGTGGGCGCCACGCTCGACGATGCAGCCGGCGAGGCCTTCGACAAGGTCGCCAAGCTGCTGGGACTGGGCTACCCGGGCGGTCCCTGGATCGATGCGCTGGCCGCTCATGGGGATCCCTCCGTCCGTCGCCTTTACCCTCACCCAGGTCAAACAAAAGGCTCATCGCCCGGATTCTCCGGTCGCTCGATTTGCCTTCTCCTTCAGCGGCATCAAGACTGCTGTGCTTCGTTATGTCCAGATTCACGACCTCTACCCCTCGATCGAGCGGCGCCGTGAAGCCTTGGCTCGCCATTCCCCTGGCCGGACCCGCCGATGCGCTGCCCCTGTGCGATGCCAGGACGCTGGGGCTGATTGCGTCCTTCCAGCGTGCCGTAGTCGACGATCTCAAGCGAAAGACCTTTCAGGCAGCCGAGTCGCTGGGCGCGGAAAGTATCCTGGTCTCGGGTGGCGTCGCGGCTAACCGTGAACTGCGGGCGCGCTTTACCGAGGAAGCCGAAAGGCGTGGACTGCCGATCGCCTTCCCGTCGGTTGCGCTCTCCACCGACAACGCGGCCATGATCGCGGCCGCCGCCTGGCCGAGGTTCCTGGCGGGAGGATTCGCGCCCCTGGATCTGACCGCCGACGCCTCCTTGGCCCTGGGGAAGAAATGATCCTGAAAATCAGAGCCGTCGGTGACCCTGTCCTGCGAGGGCGTGCCAGGCCTCTGCGCCCGGAGGAGATCCTGCTCCCCAGCACCCAGGAACTGATCGCCGCCATGCGCGAGACCATGCGCGATGCGCCGGGAGTCGGCCTGGCTGCGCCGCAGGTAGGGGTGCCGTTGCAGCTGGCGGTGATCGAAGACCGCGAAGAATATCATGAAAGACCTGAGCCCGGGAGATGCTGGCCGAGCGGGAGCGCAAGCCGGTGGCTTTCGAGGTCATCATCAATCCGGTGCTGACGTTTGAATCAGCCCCGGAGATCGAGTTTTTCGAGGGCTGCCTGAGCCTGCCGGGCCTGGTGGCCCTGGTTCCCCGCGCGCGCAAGGTGAAGGTCGAGTGTCTCGATGCTCAGGGCCAGCCGAAAGTGATCCGGGCTTCCGGCTGGCACGCCCGGATCCTGCAGCACGAGATCGATCATCTGTCTGGCGCGCTCTACGTGGACCGCATGCGCAGCGTCAGTCTTTGCTCGCTCGAGAACTTCACCCGCCATTGGAAAGGAAAGTCCATTTCCGAGGTGCGGCGGCTGCTGCGCTAGCGGCATACCCACCTGGGTTCCAGCCCGCCCGCTCCTGGTGGACGCTGTTGGCTCGAGAAGTTACCATGAGGATCAGGTAATTCCCGCAGCCCGGATGACCATCCGCCTCTTCAACACACTCACTAATACTGTCGAAGATCTCGAACCATCTGATGGTGAGACGCTGCGCATTTATGTTTGCGGGCCCACGGTCTACGATTACGGGCACATCGGCAACTTTCGCACCTTCCTGCAGATGGACGTGTTGCGCCGCTTTCTCAAGCAGCAGGGGCGTAAGATCAAGCAGGTCATGAACATAACGGATGTCGACGACAAGATCATCCGCAACGCCGCCGCCGCCCATCTGCCCATCAAGGAATACACCGAAAAGTATCGAGCTGGCGTTTTTCCAGGATCTGGACGCGCTGGGCTGCGAACGTCCGGAGATCGTGGCCCGGGCCACGGAGAACATCCCGCAGATGGTGGCGCTGATCGAGCGGCTGGCGGCAAAGAACCTTGCCTATCAGGCCCCGGACGGCTCCTGGTATTTCCGGATTGCCGGGTTTCCGGAATACGGCAAGCTGTCCAAGAAGGATTTCTCCGCCATCAGCGACGGCGCCCGGGTGGATCTGGACGAATACGACAAGGATTCGGCCCGCGATTTCGCCCTGTGGAAAGCCGCCAAGCCCGGGGAAAAACACTGGGATACCGTGCTTGGCTCCGGCCGGCCGGGCTGGCATATCGAGTGTTCCGCCATGGCGCTCAGATACCTGGGCGAGAGCTTCGACCTTCATGCCGGGGGGGAGGACCTGATGTTCCCCCACCACGAGAACGAGATTGCGCAGTCCGAATCGGCCACCGGAAAGACCCTGGCCTACCACTGGATGCACGTGCGTTTTCTGCTGGTGGATGGGCGCAAGATGTCGAAGTCCGAGGGCAATTTCTTCACTTTGCGTGACTTGTTGCTGAAGGGATACAAACCTTCGGCGATCCGTTTTCTGCTGATCTCGGTTCCCTACCGGCACCCGTTGAACTTCACCCTGGAAGGTTTGACAGAATCGGCCAGCGCGGTAGAGCGGGTGCGCACCTTCGCCCAGAGAATTCGTGGGGGAGCCTGGCCGGCAGGGCTAAATGCCGAGCTGGAAGCCCAGACGGCGAAAGCGCAGCAGAACTTCTGCGCGGCGCTGGCGGACGACCTGAATACCTCGGAGGCCCGGGCAGCGATTTTTGACCTGGTCCGCACCGGGAATATCGCCGCCGACTCGGGCAAGCTCTATGCCGGCAACGTGGCCGCCATCATGGAGGCACTGCGGCGTTTCGATGAGGTATTTGCCGTCCTCGATGATCGCGATGCGGAGATAGCGCGTGGCGCCCTGCAATGGGCGCAGGACGAAGGGCGGAGCGACCAGGCGGCGCCCGAACTGGTGGCTGCGTACTCGCTTAGCGACGAGCAGATCGACGCCCTGCTGGCGGAGCGAGAGCAGGCTCGTCGAACCCGAAATTTTGCCCGCAGCGACAGCATCCGCAACGAGCTGGCCGCGCTGGGGATCCTGATCGAGGATTCCAAAGACGGCGCCCGCTGGAAACGGAAATAGGCCCACAGCTTCTAGCTGCGGCGAACAGTTAAATCCGCGGTACCCCGGACCCCGTGCGTAATGGAGAATCTGCCGAACCGGGCCGTGGTAACCTTGGGGTGCAAGGGGATCTAAATATGCGGGTGGAAGACCAAAGACCGCGCCGTCCGTATACCGGCTCCTCCCCCATGCCACGCCTGCGTCTTAGCGTGATCCCCGCCGGCACCCGACCTAGTCTCTTCGGCGGCGACTAGCTTTCCTCCGCCGAAGCTCTGCCCTGCCTCCGACCGCTCCCGTGGTCGATTGACTCGCCTTTTAAGAACGCCGAGAAAGCAGAGAAAGCATCATGCAGAACAATGGTCAGCAAAGCAGCACAATTCTTGCCCAGTACGGCCCGAAACTCCTCGGTCCGCTGCCGGGTCCGAAAGCCCAGCGCGATCGTCGCCGGCGACGAACGCTACGTCTCCCCCAGCTACACCCGTTCCTATCCCATGGTGGCCAAGCGCGGCCGCGGGGTGCGCGTAGAAGATGTAGACGGAAACGAATTTCTCGATTTTGCCGCCGGCATCGCCGTCGTTTCGACCGGACACTGCCATCCCGAGGTGGTCGCCGCCATTCAGAAACAGGCTGCGGAGCTGATCCACATCTCCGGCACCGATTTCTATTACGAACACATGGTGACACTTGCCGAGCGGCTCTCGGCCATCGCGCCGATGCCCGGACCGCACCGCTTCTACTATGGCAATTCCGGGGCGGAAGCCATCGAGTGCGCACTGAAGCTCGCCCGGTATCACACCGGCCGGCAGAACATTATCGCCTTCTTCGGAGCCTTCCACGGACGCACCATGGGCGCTCTTTCGCTCACCGCTTCGAAGCCCCAGCAACGCCGCCGTTTTGCCCCGCTGGTTCCCGGGGTCACGCACGTGCGCTATCCCTATGCCTATCGTGGCTGCAGCGGCGGCCCTCAGGAGGAGGAGCGCTTTGCGCTCGGTTGCGCCCGCTACATCGAAGAAAAGCTCTTCAAGACCACACTGCCCCCGGAAGAGGTGGCCGCTATCTTCGTGGAGCCCATCCAGGGCGAAGGCGGTTACGTGGTCGCGCCGGACATCTTCATGCAGGAGCTGCGCCGGATCTGCGACAAGCACGGCATTCTGCTGGTGGTCGATGAGGTGCAATCGGGAGCCGGCCGCACCGGCAAATGGTGGGCGGTGGAGCACTCCGGGGTTCAGCCCGACATGGTTTGTATCGCCAAAGGCATCGCCTCGGGCATGCCGCTGGGCATCTGCATGACGCGCGCCGAGCTGATGGACTGGATCCCCGGCTCCCACGCCTCGACCTTTGGCGGCAACCCGGTGGCCATCGCCGCAGCCCTGGCCACCATGGACGTTCTGGAGCGCGAGGGCATCGCCAATGCGGCCGCCATGGGAGAGGCCTTCTTTTCCCGCTTGCGCGACTGGCCGGCCAAGCATCCGATCGTGGGCGAAGTGCGGGGCAGAGGGCTGATGATCGGCATTGAGATCGTCAAGAGCCAGCTTACCCGCGAGCCCGCCCCGGCACTGCGCGACCGCATCGTCTCCCTGGCCTTTGAGCAGGGTCTTCTGCTTCTCGGGTGCGGAGAAACCTCCATTCGCCTGGCGCCTCCGCTGATCGTCAACCAGCACGAAGCTACCATTGGTCTCGATATCCTCGAGCAGTGCGTGGCGCAGGCAGAGCAGGAGCATGCGCAAGCAGCCAGCTTTGCCTCCGCAACCGTCTAAAATCCAACGTCGCCCCATGTCGTGGCTGCTCTCTGTTGCAGCCACGACTTGGGGGATCCGCAAATTCCTCTGCGGCGGTGAGCACCCGGTGAATTAAGCTGGAGTCTCTGGAGAGCGCCCCGTGCAGGCCGCAGGCATTCACCACCTCGAGCTCACACTTCTCTTTCTTGTGCTCCTGGTCGCTGGGCTGACCACACTCGCCCAACGTTTCAAAATTCCTTATCCCATCGTGCTCTTCATCGGTGGAGTGGTTCTCTCCCTGCTGCCCCATCTGCCCCAGATCGCGCTCAATCCCGATGTTGTCTTCCTGGTTGTTCTGCCCCCGCTGCTTTACATCGGAGGTTTTAACACTTCGTGGCGCGACTTTCACCACAACATAGTCAGCATTCTGATGCTGGCCTTTGGCCTGGTTGGATTTACGGTGTTGGGCATCGCGCTGGGCACGGCTTGGCTGATTCCCGGCTTCGACTATCGCCTGGGCGCCGTTCTTGGAGCGGTGGTCTCTACCACCGATGCCATCGCCGCCACCGCGATCGCCAAACGCCTTGGCCTTCCCCGCCGGATCGTCGACATCCTGGAAGGCGAAAGCCTGGTCAACGATGCCAGCGGGCTGCTCGCTCTGCAGTTTGCCGTAGCCCTGGTCGTCGCCGGGCGGCGCCCCGGTCCGGGATTAGCCGTGCTGGAGCTGATGTGGCTGATAGCCGGAGGAGTGTCGATTGGGCTTTTTGCCGCCTTCATCATTCACCGGGTCTCACTCGAGATCACCGACTCGCCGGTGGAAATAACTCTTTCTCTCGCTACCCCTTACCTGGCTTATCTTGCGGCCGAGGGGATTCACGCGTCGGGCGTGCTCTCAGCGGTCGTCTGCGGGCTGTATATCGGGTCGCAAAAACTCCGAGGTATTGTCCATCAACGCGCGGCTGGAGAGTACCGCGGTGTGGAAGACGCTGGAGTTCGGGCTCAACGGCCTCGTATTTATCCTCATGGGGCTGCAGCTTCGACTGATCCTAAGCGGTATCCACAACCTTTCCGCGGGCCAACTGGCGCGGTACGGGGCAACGTTCGCGATCCTGGTGGTGGCGCTGAGGATTATCTGGGTGTATCCGGGCGCCGCGATCGCCTACTGGATCCGCCGTCACCTGCTGCATCAAGTGGAAGCCCTTCCCAGCGGCAAACAGGTGTTTATCGTGGCCTGGACAGGAATGCGTGGGGTTCTGGCGCTGGCCGCCGCCATCTCTCTGCCTACAGTGCTGCAGAATGGTGCACCTTTCCCGCAGCGGAACGTCATCATCTTTCTTACCTTTTGCGTGATCTTCGTCACCCTGGTGCTGCAGGGTCTCACTTTGCCGGCGATGATCAGGAAACTGGGCCTTGCCGTCGGTTCCAGCAACCTGGAAGAGCAGCAGGCCCGTTTGCTCATACTGAACACGGTGCTGGACTATCTCAAGGATCTGGCACGGCACGCAAAGTCAGATCACGCGGAGATTTATGAAGACATGATCCGCCACTACCAGACCCGCGCCACCCTGGTCGAAGCCGGGGGAGAAGAGATGAAGCCGGAACGAGAGATCGCGCTGGCTCGCTATGAACGCAACCTTGGCCAGGAACTGCGCGCACTCGAACGCTCAACGGCGGTCATCTTGCGCAATGAAGACAAGATCAATGATGAGTTACTGAGAACCATCGAGCGCGAACTGGACCTCAGCGAGGCGCGCTATCAGAATATCTAGCAGAGTGCGTCACAAAGGGTCCTGCGATTGCCCTACTACGAACCCGGGGAAGATCCTTAACCCCATTTGCGCGATTCTGGCTGGATCCGCCACATTACATACACGATGCTATGAGTGACGCACTACACTAGCGCTTTTCGGTGCTCTTCACCCACATGATTCCCGCGGCGAAGAAGACACAGGCGACCGCCAGCGCGAGGACGGCATGCGGCTTGTTGCCATAATGGACCGCTACGGCTGCATCAATCCACCAAACCACAGCGCCCACGAACCAGATAAAGGAAAGATTCCTCATTCGCATCGAGGCTACCTCAACCACACCGGTTCACAATGCGACAACTCCTTAACATTCCGTTACTTTGGGAATCGCATCGGAAACCTCGGTTTCAACCCGCCTGCAATACATTCTAAAACCAATTCGAGCTCATGTTTTTGCAGAAGATCGTCGCTTGACCCAAACCTTCTCGGCCGCCGGGTGCCCCAGGGTGGAGCGGCCCACATTGGTCTCGATCGAGATCGTCCGGTCGTAGTTCCTCTGCAGAACACTCACCCGGCCGCCGGGTGCAATGCCCGCCTGGTGCAGAAACAGGAGCAGTTTTGGGTCGCGCTCATACAGACTCACCACGGTGTAACCGGTATCCTCCCGGGCTTCGGAAAGCAACAGCATCCCGCGCTTGGCGCGCTGCTCCGGACTTTCTGGCAACACCCAATTGCCGTGGGGGCAAGTTCCTTTGGAGCCCAGCCTTTCCAACAGCTTGGCCTCAAAGGCTGGAGATACAGCGTGCTCCAGACGCTCGGCTTCATCGTGAACCTCATACCATTCCATGCCAAACATCTCCGCCAGCATGCGCTCGATCAGATGGTGCCGCAATGCGGTCCGGTAAGCTGTCTCCTTGCCCTTGGGGGTCAGTCGCACAATTCCGTCGGGCTTGACTTCCAGATATCCATCCCGCCGCAAACGCTTGAGCGCCATGGTAACCGCAGGAGGCGACACGGAAAGCCAGTGTGCCAAGGTTGCCGGAATGACCGCCTGCCCTTCGCTCTCCGCTTCAAGAACGGCCTTCAGATAATCTTCCTTCGAGATGGTGATGGGCGGCTTCACATCAATCGCTCTGGAGTAGTTTAGCCCGTATGCAGGGCGCCGCCCCAGGGGCGCTCCCCCCCGAGCGAGAGCGCAAATCGCGCGCTGGCGAGACCAGCCTGTTCACGCCATTGAAACGGGAGCGTCGCGAAGGATATCTGCAAAACATTTAAAAGTAAGTTGTACATCGATCGCGTACCTATGAGTAATGCCAGGTTAATGCCAAGTAACTTCGTCAAGCCATGCTCTCCTTTTTGGGCAAACAATGTTCAGCAGAACTGAACAGGGATGGAGTGGAAAATGCGACGAAATTCGATCTATCGAGGGCTTATCTCCGCGTGCTATACTCGCCCATTCTTGGCTGTCACTCGGCGTGGAAACTCAATAGATCTGAAGCCAGACAAGGAGTAAGCTGTAACTGTGTAGTCAACAAAGTTCAAGCGCGATTGGATCGCGCTCTCTGTCCCCCTCAGCTATTAAACAGACGATCAATTTGACCCGTTTTTCGTTCTCTTTACCCACAGCGTGACGCGTGGAGGACACTGTGAGCGCTCTTTTTACTACCCGCGTCTCTTCTTCTGGAGCGCGGGGGTTGGACGATTCCCTGCCGGACCGGGTGCCTGAAGACAGCATCAACCGTGGTGATCATAAAGACACATTAGTCTCCGTCATTGTGCCATGTTACAACGGCGCCCCCTTCCTCGAAGCAACGCTGAGAAGCGCATTGGCACAAACGTATCCCGAGGTGGAAGTCGTCGTTATCGATGACGGATCGACGGATAGCAGCCCGGAAATTGCGCAGCGATTTCCCGTCCGATACATACGTCAGCGAAATCGCGGCCTGGCAGAGGCGCGCAATGCGGGCATTCGAGCGAGTAGAGGCACTTACATTGTGTTTCTGGATGCAGACGACCGTCTCAAGCCGGAGGGAATCGAAGTCGGCGTCCGGGCGCTCGAACTTCGCCCGGATTGCGCCATTGCGGTCGGCGATCACGTGTTCATCTCGGGCGATGGTTCCTTTTTAGGCCACTCCAACAAGGTCGATCCGCTCCACTCCCACTACGAAGCGCTGTTGAAGAGTAATTTCATTGAAATGATCTCCTCGGTGCTCTTTCGGCGCCGGGTTTTCGATGAGCTGGGGGGGTTCGATACCACCCTTCCTGTGTCTGAGGACTACGAGCTTTACCTGCGCATCGCCCGAGAGCGACCGATCTGCTGCCACCCAGTGGTGGTGGCTGAATATCGGAGGCACGAAGGGAATATCTCTCTCAACTCGGAGAGGATGTTGACCATCACTCTACAGGTGTTGAAAGACCAGGAGAAATACATTGGCGATGATTCCGGCCGCCGGCAGGCATACCGGGAGGGTCTTCGAACCTGGCGGAAACAGTATGGCCGCCAACTGGCTGCGGAACTGGCGCGTTCTTTTTCTACCCTGGAGATGAATCATCTTCAACGCAAGCTACGGCTGCTGGCCAATCACTATCCCCAGGGATTGTTGATGCTCATGCTGTTGCGCCTTCTGCCGGCACTGGGCCAACGCCATCCCACGCCGTACTCCCGCCAGGATGTTCGCATGGCGCCGGCGAATCGCTTCGACGCACTCCGCTTTCGGCAGGCCGTCAGCAATCTGGCTGCGGTTCAAGAAGACGCGGCGCGAAGGAAAGTGGCTGCCACCAGTCCTACAGAGACGTTATCCAGGTAAGGTCGCATTACCGCGGTGAACCCGCAAGTAATTCGCGATCGAAATTTGCCTATGGTATTCCTCGTATTGTGTAGTGTAATTAACCAGAAGCGTAATTGATTCGCGCTCGGTTTCATCTTGCAGCATCTGTCGACCGCACTTCCCCGGTGTGGAAGAGTCTTGGTTTATTGATCTTGTCTAATACGAAGATCGGCGGCAAGGCCGCGCAATCATTCTGCTCCCCCCATGAAGGATTTTCCCAAAATTCCCCCTGAAACGTAACCGATTGAAGTCCTGATGTACCTGGAGCCCATGGTGAGTGCCCTCGTTGCCTTTAATATCTCTGACCCACAAGCACGGCCGCCCCTTTCTGATGACGCCTTGGCCGCAGTGGGTCAAGATCCTCTGGTCTCGATTATCATTCCCTGCTACAACGGCGAGGCGTATCTCCAAGCCGCCATCGAGAGCGCCTTGGCGCAAAGCTACCGGCCGGTGGAAATTCTTGTTGTGGACGACGGCTCGACCGACCGTAGCTCCGCCATTGCGCAGAAGTTTCCAGTGCGCTACATATGGCAGGAGAATCGTGGTCTAACGGCAAGCCGCAATCGCGGGATTCGGGAAAGCAGGGGCAATTACATTGTCTTTTTGGATGCAGATGACCTCCTGAAGCCGGAGGCGATCGAGGCCGGGCTGCGCGTTCTGGCCCAGCACCCGGAATGCTCTATAACGGTGGGGGATCACCTTTTCGTTGCCGAGGACGGCTCCCATCTCGCGGATTCTCGCAAGGAATGCCTTGCCAAGTCCCATTATGAAGCTTTGCTGAAAAGCAACTTCATCGAAATGATCTCTTCGGTGCTTTTTCGCCGCAGGGTGCTTGAGGATGTGGGGGGATTTGATACCCGGCTTCGGGTGGCCGAGGATTATGACCTCTATCTGCGCATTGCCAGAGACTATCCCATCTGCTGCCACCCTACGGTGGTGGCGGAATACCGGATGCACCAGGCGAATGCCTCCCATAATTCAGAGCTGATGCTGAGCATGACCCTACGGGTGTTGAGGAGCCAGGCGCGATATGTTCGCCGGGATGCTCGCCGCCTGTTCGCATTTCTTGAGGGAGTTCGAACCTGGCGCAAACAGTACGGCCGCCAGCTGGCGTCGGAGCTGGCACGTTCCTACTGCACTCTGCACACAGATCATCTTCGACGAAAGCTTCGGCTCCTGGTCGACAACTATCCACAGGGATTGATTTTGCTTCTTCTTTTGCGGCTGATGCCATGGTTGGACAAGCGGAATGCCGGGGTTTGCAGCCTGGGCACGATGGAAGAAAGCCAGCTGTCACAAAGCGTCCATGCGTGGTTAAATGCTACCGAGCCTCACTCCCCGAAGCAGGTCGGCTAAACCGCACGGCCACAAAGGCTTGCCAAGGAGTCCGCCGCTCCGTTACCAACCATCCGACGCCATCAACGGCCTGAGGAAACGAACATCAACGTTCCGCAGAACATTCCGTTCCGAGCCACTCTCAAGCAGGCGGCAAAGCGCTTACATCGTTGGCGCACTGTCTTCCACAAGAAGGCAATCATCCTGGTTTACCATCGCGTGGCCGAAGCCAACGTGGACCCATGGGCTCTCGGTGTCAGCCCGGCGCACTTTGCCCAGCATTTGCAGGTTCTCAATACGATCGCCAACCCGGTTTCGCTGCAGGAGCTGGTGAGCGCCAAATCGGACCGCGAGCTTCCACCCAGGCCTGTCTGTATCACCTTCGATGATGGCTACGCAGACAACTTGTACGCTGCCAAGCCTGCGCTTGAGGCATATCGCGTACCGGCGACCGTATTTATCACGCCGGGATATCTCGGTGTCCCGGAAAACTTATGGTGGGATGAGCTGGCAAAGCTCATCCTCGACCCCGCGTCGAGGCAAGAGGAGGTAAGCCTGAGTTTGAACGGCTACCATTATGCCTATGTTTTTCCGCCGCTGGCAGGAGAGCCGGGCGGCCCGGATCCAAACAGCAAGTGGAGAGCCTGGGAGACTGCGCCGGGGCCGCGGCAGAATGCCTACCTGGCGATCTACGGAATGCTGGTCAAGTTGTCAGACGCTGAACGCGAAAAGGCTCTCGACCAACTGCGCCGAGGCGCGACCCCTTACCCGGGTCGCCGGCAACATCGCTGCCTTACCGAGGATGAACTGCGGGAGCTGGCTTCCGGCGACCTAGTGGAGATCGGGGCGCATACGCTGACCCACCCGGTGCTCTCGCAACTGCCGCCTGACCAGCAACAGCATGAGATCGGCGGCAGCAAGCGGCGCCTGGAGGCGCTGACCGGGAAAAATATCACCAGCTTCGCCTATCCCTATGGCAAGAAGATTCATTACACCCGGCAGACGGTCAAGACGGTGCAAGCCAATGGATTCGTCTGTGCGTGCTCCAACTTCGGCGGACTCGTGACCCGGACTTCCGATCGCTTTGCTCTGCCGCGGTTCCAGCCCATGGACTGGGATGGGGATCAATTTGCCGACGTGCTGGTGAACGGTTGGTACCGGGAATAAGCAACCAGTTGGCAAAGAGCTGCGCACCGGAGACAATGGAGCCCATGCTTGCCCTGCGGCTGCTCGAGAATTTGTTCATGCCAGTGACTATCTCGCTGCTCGCTTTGGGAGAGGGCGGGCGCCGCACCTGGAGCTGGGGCGTCGTGGAGAAGAAGCAGCTTTTTTCTATCTGCGCCGCCGCGGCTACACGGTGGTGGCGCGCGGCTGGCGTAGTGCAAAAGCTCGCTGGCGATCTCGACCTGGTGGCCTGGGAAGGCGACACCCTCTGTTTCATTGAAGTGAAAACACGCACCAGCCGGAACGTTGCTACGGCAGAGTCCGCCATCGACGACGACAAAACCCGGGTGCTCCGCCGCATGGCGCGTCAATACCTTCTGGCGCTGCCCGTGGCGCCGGATCAGGTTCGCTTCGACGTCTTGTCAATTTATTACCAGGCTAAGAGCCCGCGGATATTCAACTCTTCCGCGGTGCGTTCGATTGGCGCTGAAAGGAGCCGCACTTGTTGAACCGCCGGCAATTTGTTTCCGCAATGGCTGCAGCCACAGCCATGTCGACAGTCCCGTTCTGCTTTGCTTCCTCCACCCGTCTGACCCACAAGGAACGCGTCGACCGCGCGCTGCGGGGAGAGGATGTGGACCGTCCCCCTTTCAGCCTGTGGCATCATTACAAGCGTCCGACCGCACAGCTCGAGGCCCAGGACCATCTTGAATTCCATCGCCGGTACGACACCGACTTTGTCAAAGTCATGAATGACTTTGACTACCCGCGATCGACGACCGGCAAGTGGTATGAGTTGGAGCCGATGAAGACGCCGTATCCCGAGCAGCTGCATACCCTGGAACTGGTTCGCGACGGCTTGCACGGTGACGCGTATTTTATCGACACCCTCTATGGCCCCTATATGACAGCAATGTTGCTATTGGCGGCCGAGCCCGAGTTTTCCGGGAAAAAAGGCTCCGAGGATCGCAGTGACGTCATCAGCAGCATCCAGACCTTCCAGAAGGAGAACACTGCGGGGTGGGAGCAGGCGATGGAAGCCATCACGCAATCAACCATCAACCATATTCGCCGTTCCCAGGAGATTGGCTGTTCCGGGACCCTGGTCAGCATTTTCAATGCCACCAGCAAGTTTGGATCTGTATCCGATTACGAGCGTTACAGCCGGCCCTACGACAAGCGTGTGCTCGCTGCGCTGGCAGATACCAAGCTGACGCTCCTTCATCTCCATACGCTGGAGAGACCCTACCTGGACCAGTTCCATGACTTCGCGGCGCCGGTCATCAACTACTCGGTCAAGACGAGCGGCATTCCCATCGCAGAGGTCCGCAAAGTTTACCCGCAGGCGATTGCCGGCGGAGTGGATGAGGTGGACTTTGATCGGCTCACGACGGAAGAAATCCGCAAGCAATGGACGCTGGCCCGGGAGCAGGCTGGAAGTAAATACATCATTACCCCAGGCTGCTCGGTTCCCGATGCTTCGACCGACGCCGAGCTCGCCCGCATGCCGCGCGCGGTGGGCGCCTAGAGCAACGCAGTGCTTGAAGAGTCCGGAGCTTTAAAATCCGCCTGGGAGCTGGAAAAGGAAACAGCAGGTCCCTCCACTACGCTCCCGCCGGGGAGCGTAGTGGAGGGACCTGCTGTTTCCTTTTCCAGCTCTTGCACTACTGGGCGTCTTTGTATTCTTCGTGCCAGGCCATTTGAATGGCCTCGAGCTTGGGCTCATTGGACTTTGCCGGGTCATCCGCAAAGCCCTCAAGCTCGGTTACGTATTTGTGCAGATCGGTGAAGCGCACGGTGAACGGGTCCAGGTCGGGAAATTTTTCCTGCAGCTGGATTCCGATTTCTTCCGCGTCATTCCAGGTAATTTCACGCGCCATCGTCGCTCTCACTTCCCTTCGCTCATGGTCAGCGGCTTGCCCTCGGATACATAGTTGCGATTCCACTTGGGAATCTCCACCACGTAGTTCCCGGGCCCGGTGATCACGGCCTGGCAGCCCAGGCGAGAGTTGAGCTGTTGATCCGCCGCCATATCCAGCCGGTCGAGTTCATCGTCATCCGCCGGGGTGAGTGCTTCGCTGCCCTCTTTCGTCCACAGATGACAGGTGGTGCAGGCACAGACGCCGCCACAGGCGTGATCGAGAAAAATGTCGAAATGCTCCGCCACGTCGAGAAACGACATGGGCTTTCCATGGTGTCCGTAGGGCAAGGTGCCGTACTCGAACTCAACCGTGCGGCCTTCGGGAAGAAATGTGACGCGGACCATATTGTCATTCATGCGTTTGCCATTACTTTCTATCAATGAAACTCAGCCTGTGCGATGGGGTGCGGAGCAGCAGGACCCTGGCCCAGTTTGTCATCCGCGGACTGCATCGTCTGGCCCTTGATCGCGCTCGAGACAGCCGCGTCCATCATCAGCTCGGCAAAGCGGTGGGTTGCTTTGTCCAGCGCTTCGGTCCCAGCCCGCAGCGCCTGCAGATCATCGCCCTGCTTGAGTACGCTTAGCTCTGCGCTGAGCGAGCTGATCTCCGCCCGCTCCTCCAGTTCAAGCAGCTGCCATGCCGGGCTGGAAGGAGCCTTTTCCAACGCATTCAGGATGGTGTCCGCTTCGTTCCGGGCTTCGACCAACTGGCGCAGATGAATGTCCTCCTCGGCGTGGTCGAAGGATTCAAGAATCATCGATTCCACCTGCTCGTCGGTCAGGCCATAGGCCGGCTTTACCGAAACCTCCGCCTGCTTGCCGCTGCGCTGCTCCAGGGCGGAAACATGAAGGATGCCGTTGGCGTCGATCAGGAACTTGACCTCGATGCGCGGCAATCCCGCGCTCATGGGCGGAATCCCTTTCAGATCGAAGCGCGCCAGCGAGCGGCAATCTTTGGCCATCTCGCGCTCACCCTGCAGCACGTGGATGGCGACATTGGTTTGCCCATCGACGCCGGTGGTGAACGATTCGGAGGCGGAGGCGGGGATGGTCGAGTTGCGCTGGATGATCTTGGCGACCACTCCACCCAGGGCCTCGATGCCCAGGGAGAGCGGAGTCACATCGAGCAGCAGCATATCCTCGGTAGCCTTGGATCCGCCGCCCAGAATATTGGCCTGCACCGCAGCGCCGAGGGCAACGACCTCATCCGGATTCAGCTCCGTGCGCGGCTGCTTGCCGCGACGGGGCAGCTCAAAGACATCGCTGACCAGCCGCTGCACCAGAGGAATGCGGGTTGAGCCGCCTACCAGCACCACCTCGTCGATCTGATCAGGGGTAAGGTGCGCATCGCGCAGCGCGTCGCGGCAGGGGGCGATGGTACGGGCGACGATGGGTTGGATCAGCTGTTCGAATTGTTCGCCGAGACAGTTCCCGCCGGTAGCGGCCCCCTTGCGGGAGCTTGATATCCATTTGCGTCAGTGGCTGCGACGAAAGCGCGATCTTGGCCTCGATCACCGCTTTACGTATGGCCTGAATGGCTTCCGGCTGCTGACGCAGATCAGTCCCCGCATCGCCGGCGATATCATCCAGGGCAATCGCAATCAGGAGGTTGTCAATGTCATCGCCGCCCAGGTGGGTATCGCCATTGGTGGCGATCACCTCAAAGATGCCTTCATGCAGCTTGAGGATGGAGACGTCGAAAGTTCCGCCGCCAAAATCGTAGACCGCGATGATGCCTTCTTTTTGCCGATCGAGACCATACGCCAGGGCGGCGGCTGTAGGCTCATTGACCAGGCGCAGGACTTCAAGGCCGGCCATGCGTCCCGCATCCTTGGTCGCTTGCCGCTGGGCATCATTAAAGTAGGCCGGCACGGTGATCACCGCCTGGGTCACAGGCGCGCCAAAGTACCGCTCCGCGTTCCGCTTGAGCTGACGCAGGATGTGCGCGGAAATTTCCGGCGGCGTGAACTCGATATCCCCGAGGCGAATCCGCAGCACCTCGCCGGGCTGAATGTCTTCGACCAGCCGGAAGGGAAAGAACTTCAGTTCTTCGGCGACATCTTCCACGCCGCGGCCCATGAGCCGCTTCACGGAGTAGATGGCCCGCTCCGGCGCGTGCAAGAAGCGTGGTGTCGCGCTCCGTTGCCCACCAGCATGGCGGGCCGGCCGCCATCACGAGCGGGGCCCAACGCCACCACCGAGGGCACCAGGTTCAGACCATCTTCCCCGGGATGACGACAGGCTTCTCCCCTTGCATGAAGGCGACTAACGAGTTGGTCGTGCCCAGGTCGATACCGACTACGCGCTCATCCGCCATAATTCTTACGACCCTCCCAGGGTCTCGTCCACGTCGCGCACCAGATTCTGCAGGTAACTGCGGCGCTGCAGCAGCGCGGTCATTGCTTCTTTGGCTGCGGTTTTCTTGGCTTCGTCGTTTTGCTCCCAGGCGGCATCCCAGGCCGACCATCGGGAACGCACTTGCTCGTCGAGCGAGCTGAGCTGCGCGGCAAATTGATTTTTCGCAGCCTCGAGATCGCGGCGCAATTGCGGATCGTCTTCGCCCATCTTCTGGTTCTGGCGCAGCTCCTCCAGTTGCATGTTCAGCTCGAAGACCTCTTCCAATAGATCAGCCGGCACCTTGGACGGATTCAGATTGCCCGGTCCGCGTGGGTCTTCGAACTGCACTCCTTCGAGCTCGCAGAAGGTACTTAGTCCGCTCCAGCGGATTCTTCAGCGTGCGGTAGGCATCGTTCAGCAGCGAAGCCTGCGCCAGGCTCCATTCCTGCTCCTGCTGCGAGGCCCGCGCATGCACATCGGGGTGCAGCTTACGGCTGTAGCGGTAGAACTGCTTTTCCAGCGCCTGCACATCGAGATCGAGCTTCGGCGGCAAGCCAAACATGGCAAAGTAATCCGCCTGCCGCGAGCGGCTTGCACCTTGCCGCAGGAGGCGCAGAAGGGCTGGCCGCCCGTGACCTCGTGGCCGCAGGACCAGCACTTTGCCGGCGCACTGACTCTTTCAACAATTTGCATAGGGCGAATACGGACCGCGGCGCGTTCTACGCCGAAAACGATGACCCGCAACCGCAAGACTTGGTCGAGTTGGGATTGATGAAGTTGAATCCCTGCCGCATCAGCGTCTCTTCGTAGTCGAGAATCATGCCGTGCAGGTAGATAAACGACTTGGGATCGACGAAGACGCGAACATCTTCAAAGTTGTAAACGCGGTCGCGTTCCCGCGGTTGAGAGTCGAAGCGAATGTTGTAGGAGAGACCGGAGCAGCCGCCGCCCTGGATGCCCAGGCGGAGGCCCCCCTCTTCAGGGGAGACCCCCTCTTTGGCCATGGCTACGCGAATCCGTTTCAGGGCGCGCTCCGTGACCTGGATGCCCTTCTGATTCGGCGCCGCGTTTTCCGCATTGAGGACGGCTAATTCCATCTTGCCTTCTGTTTAGTGCGCAACCGAAGCTGTGGCTTCCGCCGTCTCGGTCACGCCGTTCTTCTTCTTCCAATCGCCAATGGCGGCGCGGATCGCGTCTTCGGCAAGCACCGAGCAGTGAATCTTGACCGGCGGCAAAGCCAGTTCCTTCACAATGTCGGTGTTCTTGATCTGCATCGCTTCCGCGACCGTCTTGCCCTTGACCCACTCGGTTGCGAGCGAAGAGGACGCGATGGCCGAGCCACAGCCAAAGGTCTTGAACTTTGCCTCTTCAATCACCTGGGTCTCGGGATTGACCCTGATCTGCAAGCGCATCACGTCGCCGCATTCCGGGGCACCGACCAGACCTGTACCTACCTCAGACTGGCTCTTGTCCATCTGGCCCACGTTCCGCGGATTGTTGTAGTGGTCGATTACCTTGTCGCTGTATGCCATTTGTATCTCCTTCTTGTATCCAATTCATCTGCGTGAACTGCGTTTTAGTGCGCCTGCCACTCGATCTTCGAAATGTCGATGCCTTCTTTCACCATTTCATAGAGCGGTGAAAGTTCGCGAAGTTTCTGCACTACGTCGATCACTTTGTCCGCAACATAATCGACTTCAGCTTCGGTGTTGAAGCGGCCCAAACCGAATCGGATCGAACTGTGAGCCACATCGTCGCCCAGTCCCAGGGCCTTCAATACATAAGATGGCTCAAGCGACGCCGAGGTGCAGGCCGAGCCGCTGGAAACTGCGACATCGTTAATGCCCATCAGCAACGACTCACCCTCGACGTAGACAAAGCTGACATTCAGGTTCGCCGGCAGACGATGTTCCATGGAGCCGTTGACGTGGACATAATCCAGGTTCGCCAGCAGCTTGCTCTTCAGCTTGTCGCGGAGTTTGCCCAGGCGCTCCGCCTCTGCGGCCATTTCCTCGCCGGCAATCTCGCAGGCCTTGCCCAGGCCGACAATGCCGGGAACGTTGAGCGTTCCCGAGCGCATACCGCGTTCGTGGCCGCCACCGTCGATCTGTCCGGAAATCTGTACCCGGGGATTGCGCCGCCGGACATATAACGCGCCACATCCCTTGGGACCGTAAATCTTGTGCCCGGTCAGGGACAGGCAGTCGATGTTCATGGCGTTGACGTCGACCGGAATCTTGCCCACCGCCTGCACCGCGTCGGTGTGGAAGATGACGTTGTGCTGGTGACAGATTTTGCCGATCTCGGCTACCGGCTGCAACACGCCTATCTCGTTGTTGGCAAACATGATGGTGACCAGGATGGTCTTGTCGTCGATGGCCCGCTTCAAGTCTTCCAGATCGATCAGGCCATCGGCCTTTACCGGCAGATAGGTGATGCGATAGCCATACTTTTCCAGCCGCTTGCAGGATCGAGCACCGCTTTGTGCTCGGTTACCTGGGTGATGATGTGATTGCCGCGCTCGCGGTACATCTCGGCGATGCCCTTGATGGCAAGGTTGTTGCTCTCGGTCGCGCCGGAGGTAAAGATGATCTCCTTGGCGGTGGCGCCAATCAGCTTTGCTACCTGCTCACGAGCCTGCTCGACGGCCTGCTCAGCTTCCCACCCGAAGGAGTGGTTGCGGCTGGCTGCATTGCCGAATTTGGCGGTGAAGTAGGGCATCATCGCCTCAAGCACGCGGGGATCCATCGGCGTAGTTGCGTGGTCATCCATGTAAATTGGCAGCTTCACGTTTGCCGGCGCCTCGACTGCGTTCTCAACGGTGCTCATTTAACTCTCCTGCTCTTAAATCGATCTCGAAATTCTTCTTAGCGGCCCAGGCTTACCAGCATGGATTCTACCGGCTTGCCGTGGTACTTGCGGGTGGGCTCGGGCTCACACAGGTCGGACACCCGAATCGCCTTCAACACATCGGAAATGCTTTCGTTTACCTTGCGCAAGGGCTCCCGGACTGGTGCAGCTGTCGGTCAGGTCACATCCATGCGGGCCGGTCTCGCAAGAGGTGATAAAAAGCGGCCCATCGATGGCGCCGATCACCTCAAAAGCCGTAATCTCCTCGGGCGGCCGGGAAAGCGCGTATCCGCCATTGGTGCCGGCGTGGGAGCGCAACAGCCCTGCCTTGGTAAGCCGCTGCAGAATCTTGGCCAGCAGCTGGGGCGGGATCCCGTAGGCCTCGGCAATATCCTTTGCACTCAGGGAAGGCATGTCGGCCCGTTCGGCGAGGAACTTCAGCGCCATTAAACCGTAATCCGCCTTCTTGGTTAGCCTTAGCATTCCCGCTTTACCTTGAGATGCAATTGCGACCGAGCTGGTCGCATATTCAGTATACGACCGATTTCCTGACAATCACAACTTGCCGCCGGCAAACTCTCCCTCAGGTATTACGCAACTCTTACACCGCCGGTGGCTTGCGCCAACTAGCCTACTGAGCGATGCGGAGCACAAATGATGGCGACAGTCACTAATCCGGCAGGCGCAGCGACCGAAGCAGCCGAATTACAGGCGGCGCTGGAGCCGGAGAAGGGTCATTTTCACTGGAGTTTTGCGCTCATCATTGGCGCCTTCCACCTGGGTGCGTTGGCGGCTTTGTTCGAGTTTCGGTGGTCCGCGCTGGCGGTTTTTGCCGTGACCTGGGTTTTGACCCAAAATGTGGGCATCGGCCTGTCTTACCATCGTTTGCTGACCCATCGCGGCTACGTGGTGCCCAAGTGGCTGGAGTACACCATGGCCGATCCTGGGCACGATGGCTTTGCAGGGCAGCCCCGTATATTGGGTCGCCGTGCATCGGCTGCACCATCAATTCACCGATAAGCCGGGTGACCCCCATTCGCCGCGAGATGGCAAATGGTGGTCGCACATGGGCTGGATCCTGAACGGCTCGCTGCATAACGACAGCGCTATTCTCAAGCGCTATGCTCCCGACCTGATGAAACAGGGTTTCTACCGCTGGCTGAATCGGTTTCACTGGCTGCCGGTGACCGTATTGGGCTTTGCGCTGCTGGCCGTGGGTGGCTGGCCTTGGGCGCTTTGGGGTATTTTCTTCCGGGTCACGGTTGGCCTGCATGTCACCTGGCTGGTCAACTCCGCGACCCACATCTGGGGTTCGCGGCGGTTTGAAACCCGGGACGATCGCCGTAATAACTGGTGGGTCGCTCTACTGACTGGCGGTGAGGGATGGCATAACAACCACCACGCCTACCCGGTTTCGGCTCGCCACGGGATGGCCTGGTACGAGCTGGACGTGAACTACCTGGGAATATGGATGCTGCGAAAAAATGGGTCTCGCGACTAAAGTCAACGCCAAGCGCGTTTGATGCGGCATCTGACGTTCTGAGGTTTTCCATGCGCAAGTTTTCCCTTCCCTGCCTGGCCGCCGGCCTGTGCTTGCTCGCGGTCGATTTCCATGCCCCTGCTCAGGCCACCACCCCGGAAACGATCACGATTGACGCCCGTGGGGCCGCGAAGCCCTTTCCTCATTTCTGGGAACAGATGTTCGGTTCCGGCCGGGCAGTGCTCAGCCTGCGCGAGAGCTATCGCGAAGACCTGCGCCAGGTAAAGCAGATCACAGATTTCCGCTACGTTCGCTTCCACGCGATTTTCCACGACGAGGTGGGAGTTTACGGCGAAGACAAGCAAGGCAGCCCGATCTACAACTTCGACTATGTAGACCAGATTTACGACGGCTTGCTGGCCAATGGGGTGAAGCCTTTCGTGGAGCTGAGCTTCATGCCTAAGCTGCTGGCGGCGCGGCTCGACTACCATCCCTTCTGGTATAAGCCGATCGTTTCCCCACCGGCCGATTACGCAAAGTGGAACGCGATGATCAGCGCCTTCGCCCAGCACTTGATCGATCGCTACGGAATCGATGAGGTGGCCAGCTGGTACTTTGAAGTTTGGAATGAGCCGAACATCGATTTCTGGACTGGGCGGCCGGCGCAGGAAACCTATTTCGCGCTTTATGACAACACCGCGCGCTCGCTCAAGCGAGTGAACCAACGGCTCCGCGTCGGCGGCCCGGCCACCGCCCAGGCAGCCTGGGTCGACGCCATCATCACCCATACCACGAAGGAAAAGGTCCCGCTCGATTTCGTCTCCACTCATGCCTACGGCAACGACACGGCAATGGACATCCTTGGGCATGCGGCGGACATACCGCCACACCAGATGCTTACCGCGGCCGTCGACAAGGTTCATAGTCAAATTGCGGCTTCGGCGCGGCCGGATATCCCGCTCATCTGGAGTGAGTTCAACGCCACATACATGAGCGAACGGGAGATCACCGATTCGGTTTACATGGGGCCCTGGTTGGCAAAAACAATCAGTGAGTGCGACGGCAAGGTAACCCTGATGTCCTACTGGACATTTTCCGACGTCTTCGAAGAGCAGGGCGTTATCCGAACACCCTTCTTTGGAGGCTTCGGGCTGATCGCGGTCGATCACCTGCCGAAACCGTCATTCAACGCATTCCGGCTGCTGCATACTCTTGGCGACCAGCGAATTCCGGATCAGGCCAACGATGTGCTGGTCACCCGGAAGAAGGACGGCACGCTGATTTTAGCGGCCTGGAACCTGGCGGAGCCTGGTGTGAGTGCGCCGGCTAAATCCATCACGTTCACGTTTCAGGGAGTCAAGTCCAATGCTGCCGTGAGCGTTAGCCGTGTCGATAAGGCACACGGGGATGCGCTGGCGGCCTATGACAAGATGGGTGCACCCGCCTATCCAAGCCAAGAGCAACTGCGACAGTTGCGAGAGGTGGAGCAGCCTGGTAATCCGCAAGTCGAGCACCTGCACGGCGGCTCGTTCACCTTGGAAGTGCCTGCAGAGGGGTTGGCAGTAGTTGAGGTCGGACGATAAGTGGGGAGAAGTGGAAACAGCAGGTCCCTCCACTACGCTACGCTCCGGTCGGGATGACAATTTTGTTTGAGCAACCGCTCCTCGTCCCTACAACAATTTTGTTTGAGTAATGGCTATTCGTTCCTCCATCAATTTTGTTTGAGTAATGGCTGCTCGTTCCTCCAACAATCTTGTTTGGGTAATGGCTGCTCGTTCCTCCAACAGAATTGTCATCCCGACCGGAGCGTAGCGTAGTGGAGGGACCTGCTGTTCCCACTCTCCCCCGGAAAAAACCTCGTTGTCAGGCAGGAATGCGCCGTTCCGGGACTGGCGCTGCAGGACTAAAGCAGTCCACCGCACACTGCGTCAGGCCGATACCATGCTGATGAAGTTCGCGCTCCACGAGGTCCCGCACCTTGGCCGGTTCTCCCACTGCACGCAGATTGAGCAATAACTCCAGCCTGCCGGCCGGGGAGGCATCAAGATCCCCTTCGACAATAGGTTCCTGGCCATTGGCGCAGATCGCAGCCTTGATCCACCCGGTGGGCGAAGTAACGATGCCTTTCAAGTGGGCGATCGGGATCTGCTCCGCGGTGAGGGCGGCATCGAGGTTGTCGAGCAAAGGGCCCAGCAGCATCGCCGGAGAGAGCGCTCCAGCCGGTTCGAAGACCGCTCGCAGGTTCAACCAGGCAAGTGCCGCCTCGGCCCGCGCATACTCCGAATAATCGATTTCCAGCCTCTGTTCAGCGGTGGCGATGGCGCCGGAGAGGACCTCATCCAGCCACGCCACCACGCCCTGACCTGACTTCGCGCTCAGCTGGCGAACATGTGCGGCGCCAGTCTCGGGATAGTCCGGGTAAAGGTCCGACTTGGTAAAACAGACCAGGTCGGCTTCCTGTACTTGCTTGTCGAACAGGAAGCGCATATCGGCATCGGCGTCCTCTTCAAGCATGGTCCGGGCGCGGAGCGGATCTACCAGGACCGTGAGCGGGGAAAGCTGATACGTGTCGCTGTATTCGAGCAGCGGCCGGAGCACGGTAGCCGAAAGATCGGTACAGCTCCCTACCGGCTCGGCAAAGATTACGTCCGGCGCATGCGCGCGGAGAGCGCCGATGGCATCGATCAACTCGGAAAGACGGCAGCAAAAGCATCCGCCGGTAACCTCTCCCGAGTGCACGCCCGACAGGGCAGCATAGCGGCTGTCGACCAGGTCCTTCCCCTGATCATTCCATACCATGGCGCTGCGCAGACCCCGCCGCTGCAACTCGCGCGCCGCGGCTAGGATCAACGTGGTTTTGCCGGATCCGAGAAATCCTCCCACCAGCACCACCCACGGCCTGGTGCGCATGCGCTGGCCCACTCAAGAGTCACCATTTTGCCACAAGCGCAGTGCAACTGTTATCGTTGGGTCCGTTGACGCTAGATTCACCATTTTGCCACATGCGAGGGCAACTGTTATCGTGGGCCGTTGCGAATAGCCTCAGGAGAATTGCAGATGTCATCCTATGCTGTCCCGGTTCTGGAATCGCCCCCACCCGTTGCCCCCGACGAAGTTCTGCTCGTCGCCAGCGGCGACCTGCGCCAATCCGCAAATAAGGTCTGCTGGGCGGCCCAGGCCGAGATGGAAAAGCAACTGACCGAAGCCTTGCGGGCCGAGGGCTTCACCCTGCGCCGCGCGCACCCTTACCGCGAAGATCTGCAGCACGGCTTCATCTATAACCAGCGCATGGGCATGGATGTTTTCATGAAGATCCATCCCGACGCGCCGATCATTGTCGCCGAAGCCGTCTGGCAATACAGCCACAACGTTTTCTCCGGGCTGGAACATCATCGCGGACCCATTCTCACCGTGGCCAACTGGTCGGGCCAGTGGCCCGGCCTGGTAGGCATGCTGAATCTGAATGGCTGCCTGCACAAGGGCGGAGTGACCTTCAGCACCCTGTGGAGCAAGGACTTCAAGGACGAATTCTTCCGCCGTGGTCTGCGGCAATGGCTAAAGGAACATACGATCGAGCAGGATTTGAGCCACGTGCACGAACTCGATCTCTCTGCTTTGCCGCGAGCGGAAAGGGAGTTGGGCGCGACGCTGGCGCGCGATCTCAAGACGCGCAAGGCAATCCTGGGCGTCTTCGATGAGGGCTGCATGGGAATGTATAACGCCATCATCGAGGACTATCTTCTCAATCCCACGGGGGTTTATAAGGAACGGCTCAGCCAGTCGGCGCTGGTGGCCGCCATGGCCGCGGTAACCGACGCGGAAGCGCAGGCAGTTCGTAACTGGCTGGACGAGCCGCGGATTCACCTTCGTCACCGGCAGCCAAGGAGGAGACCGATCTGACCGACCGGCAGATCCTGGAGCAGTGCAAGATGTACATCGCCGCCATGCGGATTGCCGACGAATTCGGCTGCGATGCCATCGGGATCCAATACCAGCAAGGATTGAAAGACCTGGCTCCGGCCTCCGATCTGGTCGAGGGGCTGCTCAATAACGTGGAACGGCCGCCGGTCTTCGACGCCAATGGCCGGGAACTGTATGCCGGCAGGCCGCTGCCCCACTTCAACGAAGTGGATGAGTGCGCGGGGCTTGGACGCGCTGATCACCAACCGCGTCTGGAGTGCGATGCAGCTTGACCCGGCCACAACGCTGCATGACGTTCGCTGGGGAGAACATTACAGCGGAGGCGATATCGACGAATTCGTCTGGGTCTTTCAGATCTCGGGCGCCGTTCCCGCTTCGCATATCGCGGGCGGTTATGCCAAGGCGCGCAGCGAACGGCAGCCGCCGATGTACTTCCGCCTGGGCGGGGGCACCCTCAACGGAGTCTGCAAGCCCGGACACGTGGTATGGAGCCGGGTTTTTGTGGAAGGCGGTGCGCTGCATGTCGACCTGGGCCGGGCCACCGCGATCGAACTGCCCGCGGAGGAGACCGCGCGCCGGCTGAAGTCGGTCACCCCGCAGTGGCCGATCATGCATACCCTGCTGCACGGCGTCACCCGCGATCAGTTTATGGCCAGGCATCGGGCCAACCACCTCAACGTGGCCTACGCTCCGACCAGCCAGGTAGCCGACCAGGCGCTGGCAGCCAAGGCGGCGATGATGGCGGAGTTGGGCATCCTGCGTGCACCTTTGTGGAGATTGACGATGCTTGTGCCTCTTTCTACAGATTCAAAGGAAACGAAGCATACGCCACAGCCACTGGTTCCGAAGGGCATGGCCGTGCCCTTCTTTCTGGTGACCGCACTGTTTTTTCTTTGGGGAGTTCCCAGCAATCTGAACGACGTTCTCATTCGCCAGTTCATGAAGTCGTTCGCCATTTCCCGTTTTCGAGGCCGGGTTGGTGCAGTCGGCGTTCTACATGGGTTATTTCCTGCTGGCTATTCCCGCTGCGCTGTTGATGCGCAAAATGGGGTACAAATTCGGCATCGTCGTGGGGCTGCTTCTGTTTGCCAGCGGGGCTTTTCTCTTCTGGCCGGCCGCTCTGCTCGGGCGCTACGGTTTTTTCCTGTTTGCGCTGTTTGTCATTGCCAGCGGGCTTTCTTTCCTGGAGACAGCCTCCAACCCCTTTATCGCCCAATTGGGCTCTCCCGAAAGTGCTGCGCGCCGCCTGAATTTCTCCCAGGCCTTCAATCCTTTGGGTGCCATTTCCGGCGTACTCCTCGGCACGGTCTTCATCTTCTCCGGGATTGAGCTCACCCCGCAGCAGGTGGCCGCCATGCAGGCCGCGAATACCTACGATGCTTACCTGAAGCATGAGACGATGCGGGTGGTGGTGCCCTACCTCGTGGTTGGGCTGGTGGCTCTTATCTGGGCCGTCATGATCGCTCGAACCAAGTTTCCTACCATTGCCCGGGAGCACGAGAATGCAGCAGGAGGAGCACGGCAGCTTCAAGGAGCTGTTGCGTTACCCGAATTTTCTCTTTGCCATCGTCGCCCAATTTCTGTACGTGGGCGCCCAGGTCGGTACCTGGAGCTACTTTATTCAGTACGTGCAGGACGGGACGCATGAGCCGGAGAAGATCGCCGGATATTTTCTTACCGGCACGCTGGTTGCTTTTGGTCTGGGCAGGTTTAGCTCCGCTGCCCTGATGCGGTACGTCAAGCCGGCGCTACCTGATGGGCGTTTACAGCCTGGTCAATATTGCCCTGGTGGCGGTGGGGGTTGCCTTTCCCGGCTGGGTCGGACTTTGGGCGATCTTCGTCACCAGCTTCTTCATGTCGGTGATGTTCCCTACTATTTTCGCCCTGGGCATCGATGGCCTGGATCGGAATACGAAGATTGGTGGATCGCTGATCGTGATGGCGATTGTCGGGCGGCGCCGTGCTCACGCCGCTCATGGGCTGGATTTCACAGACGCAGCACAGCATCGCGAAGGCCTACATGGTCCCGCTCTTCTGCTACTGCGGTATCGCTCTTTACTCCTTTGTTGGAGTGCGCATGAAGCGCAGAGAGGCAAACTAACATGAGAGCAAGCAAGGCGATCTTCTCGCTCGCGGCGTTGCTGCTCATGATGACCGGTCTTGCTGCCGTCAGCGCAAGCAGCCGGATTGGCAGACAAGGCTGGCACACGTTTTGCCACTGCTGGGACATCGCAACTGGATCATGATCGTGGATTCGGCGTACCCCTGCAGAGCTCCGCCGGGGTGGAAACGCTGGAAACCAACAGCGACCAGATGGAAGTGATCCGCAAGGTGCTGAGCGCAATCGACAGCTCGATCCACGTGAGGCCGATTGTCTACATGGATGCAGAGCTTCCGTTCGTGCCCGAGAAAGACGCTCCCGGAGTGACGGCATACCGCGAAGGAATCAAGACCGCGCTCGCGGGACAGAAGATAACGTCTCTGCCCCACGAGCAGATCATCGCCAAAGTCGACGAGGTGGGAAAGACTTTCCACATCGTGGTTCTAAAGACAACTATGACAGTTCCCTATACCTCTGTCTTCCTGCAGCTGAATTGCAAATACTGGAGCGACGATGCAGAGGCACAGATGCGCAAAGCGATGAGCAGAGGCGCAAAACCGTAATGGAAAGACTCTGTCCCAACCGCAGGCCGAAGGGTACCCCACATCTCGCTCGTTTTTCGCGAGATGTGGGATACCAAGGCTTTGAACCCCAAACTTTCGGCTCCCAACAGGCACTTGAAGGTTAAGGTCCGTGGTATCCCACATCTCGCGAAAAACGAGCGAGATGTGGGGCACCCAGGGTCCGTTTGCACATAGAGAGGTCGGGGGCGAGCTACCTCCACACCTAAAAGAGGAACCGTCCCTGTACCACCAGTACACGGCCAGAAACCGTCGGCTCCTGACTTGACCCATACGGGCTGGTGGGTGCGTTCACATCCGTCGAAATATGGCCCAGAGTACTCAGGTTGGACGCATTGCTTGCAGGCGCCGCGAAGTTCACATGGTTCAATGCGTTATAGGCCTGCGCGCCAATCTGGAAAGTCACCGATTCTCGTTTGAAGACATCTTTATAGAGATTCACGTCGACATCCGCATAATGCGGGCCATAGAAAGCATTCCGCGGCACGTTGCCATAGTTTGTTTGCGGGTAGGGCCCCGGTCCAAAGGGCACGATCGCCCCAGAATTTGCGGTCGTCAAGGCCTGACCATTAAAGATACCTGGAGCCTGGAAGCACGGACTGGAATAGGAATTGCATTTGTGGTTGAAATTATTATTCAGCACCTGAGCAAGCACGGTGTTAGCTCCACCGGTCCCATTGGACCCGAGGGCACTCTCTGCATTGACATTAAATACGCTAAAGGGTTGTCCGGAACGCCAGTATGCCTTGCTGCCGACAGTCCAACCCCCGGCCGCTAAGGCAACGAATTTATTGCCAAAGTGGTAGGGTTCCACGTACACGAGGTCGAGCAAGAAGTTGTTACGGATGTCGTAGTCGGAGTTTGAATACATCAGTCTGGACGGAAGATCCGGCGTAATTTGAAGACCGATGGAGGTGTTGCCGTTGTAAGGGAGCTGTGAGTTGCCTCCATTGGAGATGTCATCCAGTGAATGAGCGTAGGTGTACGAAACGTTGGCCGTCAGACCTCGGCGGTCGAAATGTTTGTATTGCACCGAAATCCCCTGGTAGTTGGAGATTGCATTGTTGGTGAAGCTTTGAACCTGCGCGAAGCGCGGATCCGGCGATACGGCTGGAACATTGTCAAAGGTTCCGTCTCCATAACCGCCGTAGAGAGAGGTGCCGACATTTTGATTGAGGTGGTTGTTGGCGATGAACAGGTTATAACCATGATTGCCGGCATAGGAAAGAACCAGAGCGTCGGTTGGGGTGATCTGCTGCTGAAGTTGCAAGCTGAATTCCGTATATCGCGCGCTGCGGAAGGTATGCGGAGTGGTTACATAGTTTGGCGGTGCGAACGCAATTCCCTGCGGCGCCAGGGCGTTCGCGATCTGGTTGTAGGTAGCTCCTTGCGAAAATCCGTTCAGCACAGCGTTGGCCGAACCGGCTGCGACCGCTTGTGCACTGCCCGAACCCTGTGCGACAGTGCCCGAGTTCACAAAGGAAAAATACCGGTTGGGAAAGGAAAGAAAAGTTTGCTCCAGGACCAGGCCAGGAAAACTGTCGGAAAAAAGTCCAACGCCGCCGCGCACCACGGTTTTTCCGTTTCCGCGGAGGTCCAAATTGAACCCGGCGCGCGGTTGCACGACTGCCTTTTCTATCGCTGGGGCAAAGCTGTCGTGCCCGGCGGATAGGGTTGCGTTGTAGGGAGTATCGAGAGTTGCCGAACTGTTGGGAAACCCTCCAAGATATTGCGAATAGCAACCGTCGTGGCAAATGGGATTGCCGTTGCGATCGATACGGATGCCGTAGTCGATGGCGAGGTTTGGGAGCGCCCGCCACTCGTCCTGGGCATAAATTCCGAGGTTATAGACGGCGTTGTGAATGTTGGCAAACCGGGGAAAGCCCTGGGTAAAGGTGGAACCGGTGTTTCCAGGCAGGGAACCGCCCGCTTCATCGGCGATACTGCCGAAGCTGTAGAAACCACCATAAGAGGCGGTCTGTAAGCTGACGTCGGTAAAGTTATACCTTTTGAAGTCGAATCCCACTTTAATACTATGGTTTCCTTTGAGCCAGGAAAGGCCGTCGACGAACTGGTATTGAGAAGTGTTGGTTCCTCCCGGAAAATCGTCCCACACCGCTCCCAGCGTGGTGGCGTTGGCAAAGAAGGAGTATTGTCCGACACCCGCCAGTGCATTGGTTCCCCCGTCATTGCTTTGGTTGAATTCTGTGGGCGAAGCGGCAAGTGCGGCGGGCAGATTTGCCGGGCCAAAAACCCCGGCGGTGTACAGCGAGGAGGCAAGAAATTGATTGGTCAGGCTTGGACTGAAGCTGTAGGTGTCGTTGAGTTGTCCGGTGTAATTTGGCTGAATGCTGACCATGTCCCAGGCCGGATTGATCAGGCTTACGAACGAGGGCTGTTGCCCTTGATCGTCGGTTACGCGAAAGAAGATTCGATGCCTTTCACTGATATTCCAATCCAGCCGTCCTGCCGCCAGCCACTCCCGGTTGAGTGCTCCAACATTCACGAAAGCTGAATCGATGCAGCTTTCAGCGGCGCTCGTGCCCAGGGTCCCACCGGTCGCATAATCCGGTGTCCCGGCCAGGCTTCCGCAGCCGTAGCTTCCCGAGGCATCCTGCTGCGAGCCTGGTCCTGTGACCACCGGAATCGCCTTTGCGTAAGCCGAAGATGTGTTAGTTCCCGCGAACATCCCACCGTATAAAGCTTTGCTGCCGGCGGAAAGATTGGGATTGGCCAAAATACTGGCTTGCATCGTCTTGGAAGGCAGATTCACAAAGCCGGTGCTGGGTTGAACGTAGCGAATCCCTTCCGTGTCGACAAAAAAGAACAGCTTGTCTCGCTTGATGGGGCCGCCGATCTGCGCCGCGTATTGATTGGACACCGCCTTGGAGCGGGGAATGCCTGCCTGGTTATTGAAGAAGTCATTCGCGTTCAGGCCAGCGCTGTTATAGTCCCACTGCGCCAATCCATGCACCCGGTTGGCTCCGGATTTGGTAGCGTAGGTTTCGATGATGCCGGCCTGGCGCCCGTACTGCGTGCTGTAGCCGTTTTGCACCACGGCGGCCTGAGCAATCTCCTGCTGGCCAAGGGTCAGGTTGGAAGAACCGGAGTTCGCGATGTTGTAAAGCGAAACGGAATAGTCGGCGCCGTTGATAACAGCCAGGTTCGAAAGGCCGGGAAGTCCGTCGGAAACAATAGAGCCGAAGCCCTGAGTGCCTGCACCGACAACCACCCCGGGCACGGTATACGCGATGGTAGTAATGTCGCCGCCCGGCGCCGGAAGGTTCTGGAACTGTTCGGTAGTAAACGTCGTTGTGGTATTAGAGGTCTGAGTATCTATTAATTGCGCATTGTTCGCATTCACCTCTACGGTCTGCGTGGTTCCGTTGGGTGCGAGTGTCAGATTGACGGCCGACTGCTGACCGGTTAAAACCTGCACCGTGGTCCTGGTCGATTGCAGCCCCTGAGCCGTTGCGGAAACTTCGAAATTGTCCGGCTTCAGGAACGGGGCCGTAAACCGGCCTTCCCCATTGGAGGTCAATGCACGCTGATCTCCGGTCGCCAGATCCGTGATAGTCACGATGGCCCCGGGGACGATCGCTCCACTGGAATCCACCACTGTGCCGTTGATGCTGCCGGTTGTAGCGTTTTGTGCGAAGACTGTGTTTTGGCAGAACACGCAAAACACGAGGGTCGCGAGAAGCGCGCCCAGACGACGCACTGCCATAGCAACGAGAGAAAGCCTACGAGAGTCCAGCATTTTGAATCCTCCATTTCGCGAGGTGCGCTTATAAACCGCCAAATTCGTGATGCGTATTCACCCGGGACTACTCAAGGCAGATCCAGGTGAAAGGGAAATCTGTACTGTGTAACTGCCGTCCCGGTTGCAAACGTTAATCGTCGGATGGGAAGGCGCTCGAAACCAAAGCCGCCTCGCTTGATCACTGCTCGTCTTTGAAGGGCGCGCGCTCATGGGATGACCATGAGCCGCTCCCAACATCAGTCCTGTTGTTCACGGGTTCACTGCAAAAGCTTCAAGCAGCGATAGCTACTTGAGCAGATCTCAACGAGACCACTCAGACTGCGCAAACTACTTTCCGTAGCGGATATAATTCCCGGATGCTCCGAAGCGCTACTCTCCTCAGCAATTCGCAAACAGAGTGCCAAAATTCTGTGGGGTTTTAGGAAAAGTTAACGAGGTTGTGGCCTGGTTAAATAATGGAGAACTAAGTTGTGGAGGGAGACCATCAGGAGACTGGGTAGAGATCGTTTGGAGAGCTACTGATTAGCTATCTCTCCCACTGAAGTCGCGAAATTCCGGCAACCGGAAGCTGAAAATCTCTCACATCGCGGACAACTCTTGAGGAAGGTCTACGAATTTCCATAATCCTCTCCAGCAAAAGCCTTCCATCGCAGAAACGAGGAGATTTGCAGGAGACATAGGATAGCCCCGGGAGCTTGCCGTCCGTGCTGGACAGTTCCAAACGGTATTCAGCAAGCTTCCATCGCCCAAAGCGACGCCGCATTGCATGAAAGTTGTACGAAAAACCGGACCAATTCGGGTAAGCCTATGATTTATGAAATATTGACACTCTAGACCCGACTTGCCTGAGCCCGGTTAACGGGACTAATTTACTGATTCGATGCGTTTTAGCGAAAATCCCCGAGAATGCTCCACTTTCGTGTTACTTAGGCTACCCAATTGCTATCGCTTAAGGAATCACAGGTGCTGTGCGTTTGGAACTGGATTCCGACGGTACTCACCATGTAGGCCCTTGGATTTGGTGATTGCGAGAAAGTTGTCGTACCGGGCCAAAGAGGCCGTTCAACCGCATCGGTCATGTACGCCACGCCGAGCGAGAAGTAGTCCGTAACCTGAACCGGGATCGCGAGACGCGATTCCGCATGTACTTCAGTCAACCGGTGCCGTCGGCGCCGTGCGGGCTGGTTCGCAGCTACCAGTTAGAATCCCGGGCCCTAGATCAGTGTCAGGAGCCTCTCGGCGTCATGAAAAAAATCCTATTTTCCTTTTTCCTCTTAGTGGTCGCGCTTTGTGCGCAGAAACTCCTGTTCGCGCAGGATGTTTCCTCCATGACAGGCGTAGTGACGGATTCGACCGGGGCAACCGTTCCCGATGCCGTTGTCACGCTGACGAACAAGACCACTGGCGCAAAGTTCAGCCAGACGACGAACAGTAGCGGTTCCTACCGATTTTCTGATATTCCTCCCGGTCCCGGATATGCCGCGCTCTTCACGCACCCCGGCTTCGCCAACCTGAACGTGGATGACATCTATTTAACCGTTGCGACGACGCGCACCCAGAATGCAACGCTGACCATCGGCGCGAATCTGCAGGAGGTTGTGGTGACGGCCTCAAGCTCGGAGGTCACGATCAACACCACCGACGCTTCCATCGGTAACAACTTTGATGTGAAGTTGCTGAACGACCTACCCGTGCAGCAAAGAAATGATCCCACCGCGCTCTTCACTCTCCAGCCAGGCGTTACTGACACCGGCTCGACGACGGGCGCTCGGGTCGACCAGAACAACATCACTGTAGACGGTCTGGATGTTAACGATTTCGCCACCGGTAACGCGGTCCAAAACAACACTGGAGCTGGAATTACATCCGGGTTTGAGAACAGTATCGTGGGACACGCACCGGTCGACGCGGTGCAGGAGTTTCGCGCGACGGTCGGCGGTCTAGGCGCATCCGGTGGTCCCGCAGGAGGGGGCCAGTTTCAGCTGGTCACAAAGAGCGGTACCAACCAGTTCCATGGCAACATCAATGAATACCATCGCGATCCATCGCTGGTGGCCAACAGCTGGTACAGCAACAATGCATCGCCGATTGTTCCGCGTAATCACCTGATCCAAAACCAGTTTGGCGGAAACATCGGTGGCCCCATCCTAAAGAACAGGGCTTTCTTCTTTTTCAACTACGACAACTCCCGCATCATCAGTTCGACGCTGGTGCAAAGAACCGTACCGCTCGACTCCCTGCGCAACGGCAATGTTGGCTATCTGAACGGCGGCGCGGGTGGAGATGGAATGTCGATTGGATATTTGAGCCCCGCGCAGGTTCAGGCGCTGGACCCGGCCGGTATCGGGATCGATCAAAACTGGCTTGCCTACACTAACAAACGCTTTCCTCACTCCAATAATTTCTCCACCGGTGACGGCATCAATTCAGGCGGCTACAGCTTTAATGCTCCTGATAACAACTTCGCCACCAACTACATTGGCAGGGTCGATTTCAATCTGACCTCGGCAATGAAGATGTTCGCAAGGTTCACAATCTCCCGCCAGAACAGTACGGAGAATCCGAACCAATTTGCCGGTGACCCGCCTTCGAATCCTTTCATCGACCGATCCTATGCTTTCGTCATCGGTCATACCTGGGTTATCGGCGCTAACAAATCCAACCAGGTTATCCTCGGTGAGGTGGTTCAGAAATACAGCTTCCCCAATACTTTTAATCCCACCGGTTCGACCTTCTTCACCTTTTCAGATGGTACGCAGGCAGCCCTCGCTTCCTCTCTTTACCTGAATCCCAACTCTCAGAGTCGTCGTGTTCCAATCCCTGTGTTAGGAGACGACTTTACCTGGTCAAAGGGGAGTCACACCTGGCAATTCGGCGGCACCTTCAAGGACATCAAGGCTCGGAACACCACCGTACTTGACTACAATACGACCGAGATTGGCCTCGGCGGCCAGACTTTTAACCTTTGTACTTCGTGTCCGAACGGCGCGCCGAGCATGCGACCGACAGATATCAACACCAACCCGAATTTTGCGAATTCAGCTTCCGCTACTTACGATCAGGCTTTCACCTTTATGCTGGGGCGGATCGCGAACGTGCAGTCCGACTTCAATTACAATGCGGCCGGCACGCCGCTGCCTCAACTCTCGGGCGATCAACGTATCTATAGGTACTACCAGACGCAGCTGTACGCTGCCGACACATGGAAGGTATCGCCTAGCCTGACCCTGTCCTACGGAGTGAACTACCAGTTATTCTCGGTGCCCTATGAGACTCGCGGCCTGGAAACTACCGAGACGATGAGCTTCAACGATTACTTTGCAGCTCGCGAAAAGCAGAGTGCGGCCGGGCTGACCGGCCCGGACGCCGTACCTTTGATCTCGTACGTCCTGGGAGGAAAGGCGAATAATGGACCTGCGCTGTATCCGTCGGAATACAAGAAGTTCGCCCCTCGCTTTGCCTTCGCCTACAATCCGTCGTTCGATCGCAAGACTGTTTTCAATGGCAGCGCTGGCATTGTGTACGACCGCACCATCATCAACGCGGTCCAATCCTCTCAGGATCAATACTCGTATCTTTTCCAGCAGACCAAGTCGACTTCTTCAGGAATTGCAGGTGACCCGTATACTTCTGTCAAGACGGACCCGCGGCTTGACGCAAACAACGGGATATCTAATGTCCCGATCACCCCGCCCGCCACACCCAAGCCCCCCTATCAACCCTTCGTAGCTAACGGCATCCCCTTTGGTCTGCAGAATGGTTTAGCGTTCAATACGACGATCGATCCCAAACTCAAGACCCCATATTCCATCATGTTGAACGCCGGCATGCAGCACGAATTCCCAGCCGGCCTGATTATGAAACTCAACTATGCGGGTCGTCTGGGTCGTCGCCTTCTTGCACAGGCGGATGCGAATCAAATTCTTGACTTCGCTGATCCTGCTTCCGGTCAGTTACTCTCGAATGCGTTTGCGTCAATCACCACGCAGGTCAGGGCAGGGGCCGACCCGAATACGCTTGCGGCCGAGCCATGGTTCGAGAACCTGGTTACTTCAGGTATTGGCGCAGCCAATGGATATGCCAACAACACGGAATTCCTGGCCGCTAACTTGACCGGCCTGGTTACCAGAGGCGACTTTGGCGACTTTGTTCAAGCGATTTCGAACTTTACTGCGCTGAACGTAGGCTCTGCCGCCCAGTTCTCGCAAAACACCTTCTATACGAATAAAGGATTTTCCACCTATACAGCACTACTGATGTCACTGCAGAAAAACTACTCCAACGGTCTACAGTTCGATTTCAACTACACCTGGGCACACTCCATTGATAATGTCTCGTTATTTGCGAACGCCGCGGGCAACACTGGTATCGGTGGTCTAGGCTTGGTTTGCGACGTGGTTCGTCCCCGCGAGTGCCGCGCAAACTCCGACTTCGATCAGACCCATACCATCACGTCGGACTACTCCTATCAGCTGCCGTTCGGCAAGGGAAAGGCTTTCCTGGGCAACCTTCCTCGTTGGGCGGACGAGGCCATCGGTGGATGGGGAATCAGCGGCATCTCCAGTTTTCATACCGGACAGGCTTGGGGAACAGTTTCCAATGCCTTTGTTGCCAGCTACTCGAACGACGCCCCTGGTATCATCATTGGCGCCAAATCGGCAACGCAAACGAAGTTGCATAAGTTTTCTGCTGGCGGCGTCAACATTTTCGCCGACCAAGCTGCAGCTCAGGGTGCTTATGAAGGCCCGATTGGATTTCAGATCGGGCCCCGTAACGGCTTACGAGGCCCAAAGTTCTTCAATCAGGATCTTGGCTTGGCGAAGACATTCCCAATTGTCGGTGACCGTGTAAACCTGAAGTTTCGTGCCGACGCGTTCAATGCGTTGAACCATCCAAACTTTAGCCTGCCCGCGAATAATGTATTCAACGGCCTGGACCAGCAAGACATCACCAGTAGCACCTTCGGGCAGATCAGCACCACCGTAGTCCCACCCGGAAACCTCAACAACGGTGCGCGAGTTCTACAGCTCGCACTTCGCCTGGAGTTTTAAATTCACTAAAGCACGCAAAAGGCGGAGAGGAAACTCTCCGCCTTTCGATTTTTTGGACACGCGGCCTTCCCGCCGTTGACAAACAGACAGCACCTACGTCACTTGTCTCCCCCAAATGCCTGGGCTCCGACGAACGGAGAACAGCAGGGCTCCCGGATGAGATAACTGCAGCTGCACACCAAGGGCGGCGAAGTGATCACCGAAGCTTCGCTCGTTGCCGTTTGAGACCGCAATCATCTCCAAGTGCCCCCAGCCCTGTCAGGATAATCTGAAGTGAAATATCACTATTTCGATCTCAGAGGGTTTTGGAGCGCGCTTCAAATTCGGCGGCACGGGCGTTGTCTCCGGACTGTCTGTAGAAACCGGCCAGCGTCGAGAACATTTCCGCAGTCGGGGCCTGCCAACTCAACGCGCTTTCGAGAACCTGGGTAGCCAGCTTGATGTCGCCTGATTTAGCAATACCTCTGGCTAGTAAAACGGCGGTCTTATTATCGAGCGCCCGCGATTTCTCAAAGCGCTGTCCCAGTTGCGCCAACTCGGCGTACTTCTGTTGCTGAGAAAGCAAGCTGACGAGTCGTGGCAGCCCTTGCTCATACGGGGGCGCCGCATTGACCGCAAGCCCGAACCACGCAGCAGCGTCTGCCGAATTCCCTTGCGCCGCCGCGCTCAGGCCGCGTTTGTAGTCGTCCTGTCCATAACCGGCGAGCTGAACCAGGCCTGGATCCTGTGCCGTCCAGAGGCCGGCAGGCATGTTCGATGTCACCACCTGAAAATTAAGTGAGGCATACGCGTGGCGCTCGCCGCCCTCTTCCACTGCTGAGACCACTAGCCGGTAATTGCCCGGCAGTAAGCGATCGGTGGCAAGTTTTTTCCCCGTCAGCAAGCACCCGTTCGAATCGAAGGAGCCCTCATCCACGGCGTCGACCTCGGTGTCCGCGTTTCCGCCGGAGAGACTGCCGTAGGCATAGCGAAAATTGAGCTTCCGTCCCGCACGCGCCGGGTCCTGGGAAAGATCGTTCCAGACCTGGGTGAAAACGCGGAGGGGCTCCCCTTGGTGAATCGTCGCGCTTCCAATACCGATCGGTTCAAAGCGAATGCCGGAAACATCGAACGGAACGTGACCGTCCGCATCAGCGACCGGCGGCGCAGACGAGAACGCCACAATGCTACTTAGCTGCAGGCCGATGCCGCTCGGCTCAGGTACAATCACGTCTTCCTGCTGACGGTACGCCGCATGGTTGAGCTGATTTGTCAGTGTAACCAGGAGCTTATATTTTCCGGGCACGAGCGGCAGTCTGCCTGCAGCCGCGAAAGGCTGATGCCGAGCAACTTCTGCCTGAGCGTCGCTGACTACGGCGTTCAAAGTCGACTGGTCACGATAAACGGGCTTGCCGGCCGCGGTGATCACGGTGGTTTCGAGCATTAACTTGTAACCCGTGTCTTTGCCGATGGGTCCAATGAGCGTCGATTCAGGCTCGCGAAAGCGAAGCAAATAATGAACGGTGCTACGATGGCCGTCTCCACGGAAGACGGCGGTCTCCAGCTCCGTCGGGCCGCTTCCGAAGAGAAGTCGCGTAGTGACCTGCTCGTTCATCCGCCGCTCGTTGATCTTCTGGAGGGTGATTGGGTTATCGGCCAATCCTCTGATGTTGCTCAACAAGACGTCGGATGTCAGGCTGGGACTGTAGGTCGAGAAATCCACCGGCTCGTTGGGAATAAGCGAGAGGGTAGTGCGCGCAACTTCATCGCCCATAGACTTGCGGATGATATCGAGACTCTTCTTCTGGTCATTCATGTTTTCGAGCGTCGTGACCAGGCGTACCGGACCATCCTGATAGGGCGAGTAGAGCGTATAGTCGTCGATTGGGCTTTGCTTATAGAAGAGGAGGTAGAAGTAGGGCGGAAGCGCCGGCGTCTCGGATTGATAGAACCAGATCTGCATCTGCCGGACATTCTGCCCGGTCTGATAGTCGGCCTTCTGCTTAGGCGCACCGAGGGTGATGTATATCTGCCCCATGTCCGTGCGCCATCCATCGCCGAGCATGGGATGGCCAAACATCTGGTTGGCATAAGCAAGCCGGCGGTAATGCTCGTCGCGGTAGCTATTGCTGTCGGAATGGGGATCCGGGTTGCGCAGATCCCAAAAGTTTTTGATGAACTGGTCCCGCTCTTCGTCGGTCTTCAAGCTGAGAAAGGCCTTCCGCTCATCGGTAGAGATGATGTAGTTGACCTCCTCATTGACCCAGTGACGGTATTGAGGAGCTAGATTGCGGGCAGAAACCGCGGCGTTTGCAGTATGGAGAGTGATTCCCCAGAGGGCCAAGAGGCAAAGCGCGGCGACAACAGACGTCCTGAGCCGGTACAGCAATGGCAAAACAACTTTCTCCTTCAAATGAGGACAGCGGGGGAAAGCGGCTTTGCGCTTTCCCCCGCTGCTTTGAAGTGTAACAAGATTAAAACTCGAAGCGGACACTGCCCCGGGCGTAGAACGGACCTTGGAAAGCTGACGGTCTTCCGTAATCCAGATTGAGGGGCGGCGCCACACCTACAGCAGCAGCAGGCTGCTGCAGATACTGGACCTTGCCGGTGGTGAACTGACTGTTGGTTACGTTAAACGCGTCAAACGCCAACTTCACGCTGTACTTTTCTTTGATGCTGATGGGGTAGTCGGTGTGCAGATCGAGCTGCAACGTCGAAGGCAGGCGCCCGGCAGTCCCGCGACCGCCGATGGGAACTTCACCCTGGTTCAGGTAGATGGGATGGTCGCCATACTTGCTCAGAGGGTTGCCCGACTGCCCGCGAAGACCAAGGCCGCCCGTCAGTCCATGGAAGAGTCCCGCGAAACCATCCCCAGGGCCGACGTTATAGCTCAAGTACATATTGCCCACATTGCGCCGGTCGGTGTTCAGGTAGCCGGCCTTGAATTGGTCCCCCAACAGGCCGAGTTTGCCCGCCGTAAAATCGAAAAGCGAGCTAATGCCAGGGTCAGATTGACCATTGTCGTTGCGGTAAGCCCCTTCGTAGTTGCCCCAAAGTTTTCCGAACCGGTAATTGATCACAGCCATCCAGTGATTGCTGAAACGCTTGTCGGCCTCGAGTTCCAGCGCCTGGTAATGGCGGATCGGGTTGACAAAGCCGTCCGGTTTGCCATCCGGCGGAGGATTATCCATGGTCGCGAGGTTGAGGAAGCAAGCCCCTCCCACCGGCACGTTCATTGCGTTCGTAAATAAACCGCCGTTCACGACAGATGTGTCATTCTTCGATGTGCAGCCCGGAATTGGAGGAGTATAAGTTGTGGAACCGGCCGGGTTGGCAGCAGCATATTGAGCCGGAGTGTAGGTGATTTCATCTTCATTGACCCAGTAGTCCGTTGAGGCCTTGGGGTTTGAAATGCCGCCGTTATAGTTGCTGCCAATGGTCGACCCCTCAGGCGATTGGGACCCGATATCTTCGATGACGCGTGGAAGGCGCCGGTCGGTGTAGCGGGCCTTGACCACGAGACCTGGGGTAAGTTCGCGTTCGACGCCGATCAGGTATTCCGTCTCATACTCGGACTTGGTGCCCGGAATGATGCCTTCCCCGGTCGAGGAGGCGAAATTCGGAGCGCCGAATTTTGAGACCTTGCCACTCACGGTCTTCCGGGGAAGACCGTTGAGCACATGGGCGTCATCGAGGATGGGAACCGGGCCGCCATTCGGCCCAATCACCATGTTTCCGGCAGAATCCGCCTCCGGCGCAAAGGCATAACTGGTATCGTCCTGCTCGTTCCCGAGCTGGCGGATCGCCGCATCCAACGGCATGGCCCAGACGTAGGTACCGTAGTTGAAGAAGACCTTAGTTTTGCGATCGCCGAAGGGGTCGATGCTGATGCCAACGCGAGGCGACCAGTTTCCCGTGAAGACGTAGCTGATGAAACTTCCCGCGGTACGCTGCTGTTCAAAACGGACACCGCCTAGCAGCGTAATGTATCGGTTGAGCTGCCAATTGTCGTTCGCGTAGGCGGTTTTATAAATCCCTTTCGCCAGAATTTCTGCGGCCGAGTACGTGCCGCGAGTCATCGTAAGATACACCTTTTCACCCCGGTAAGTGGGGCACTGAGTACAGGTCATATCCTGATAGTTGCTGGAGTTCGCCGCGGCCAACTGGAACAGCGCGTTGGTAAGTGAGCCTGGGGCCTTGGCCGGAATGTTGCTGAACAGGCTGGTAAGAGGCACACCGAGGGCATTATTGTGCGGAATCGGGAACAGAGGGCCCGATCTATCGTTGTAATGGTCCAAGAAGTTGGTGTGGTCGTAGGTGAAGCCGATTGAGAAGGTGTGCTCCCCGTGGAAGTGCGCAATCTTCTGCGTCCCAATCGAGAGGCTATAAGTGTTGTTGTTTGATGGCTCCAAGGCCCCGAAGCCGGTTACTCTGGTTGGGATCGGAGTGGGCAGAGCAAGACCGCTCTGGTCTGTAACCTGGTAGAAGTTCTGTGAAGGTATCTCATTGAAGTGGTTGTAGTTATAGGTATACGAGGCGGTGAACAACAAAGTCGGCGAGAAAGCCGTGTTCAACCGCAGCACCGAATCCCTGGAGCCGTAATTGTAGGCACTCGTGACCGAAGGGGCGCTGACTGCCGACAGTGTGTTGGGCACCTGGTTGTGCCGCGAAGGATCGGCAAAGGTCGAGCCCTCAATCTGGCTTGAGTCGCCCATCTTATAGGTGAGTTTTCCTGCCCAATTGAGAACGGTAGTGCTGTAGGCGAACGGCCCGTGGGCGTAGAGAGGGGCGGCTGGATTTGCAATATTGATGTATTGGTTGAGGCCTGGGTTGAATGCGCCGAAGAAGAACATCCTGTCCTGAAGGTGAGGGACATATCCTCCAATTTCGGCGCTGGCATCGTACGACGGGCGGCTGAGTGTGTTGCCGGGCGTGGTTTGGATAAAACCGAATTGGTAGAACGGATACCTATTTGCATTCCATGAGCCGGGACCAAAGTACGCTGCCAGCGCGCCATGGTAGTGATTGGAGCCCGACTTGGTCACGATCTGCACGACGCCGCCCTGGGCCTTGCCGTACTGCGGTTCGAACCCACCGCCCTTGATGTCGACTTCCTTAATGAAGGCAAGGTTAACGCCACTACCCAGTGCGCCGTGATAGCGGTTGAAGGTACCGAGGCTACCGAAGGCTTGGTCCGTGATGGTCACGCCATCCACGATATATAGATTTTCAAGCCCCGAGGCGCCACCGATGGAGGGGTTTGAAGCTCCCGGCCCATTGTTGCCTACGCCGCCGACAATGGCTGCACTGCTCGATTGACCGGTTACCACCCCTGGCGCCGCATAGAAGATGCTGGATACGTTCCGCGCCATGGGAATGCTGTTATAGAAGGTGTCGGTCAGGTTCGCATCGATGGCGTTCGACTCGGTGTTAATCGGGATGGCGGATGCGTTTACTTCCACCAATTCCGCCGTGCTGCCGACCGCGAGCTTAAGCGTCAGGGTGGAAGATACGTTCACCACCACTTCGTTGTGCTTGGATTCGACCTTCTTAAACCCCGAAGCCTCTGCAGTGACGTCGTAGAAACCTGGAACCAGGTTGTCGAGAGCGTATCGACCGAGCTCGTCAGATTTAACGCTGCGCGAGCCCTGGGGGCCGATTACGGTCACAGTAGCTCCTGAAACCAAGGCACCGCTCGCATCTGTCACTGATCCGGTGAGGCTGCCGGTCACAGCAGATCCCTGTTGGCCGTGCGCGCTGGATAAGACCAGCGAAGAGCAAACAACAAGAAAGGAAAAAATTCGGACAAAAACTCTCATAAAATGACCTCCAAATATGTCAGTTTCGACGGCTCGGGATTCTACAGGGAAAACGTGGTGTGCAGACTTCGAGGATCTACGTGGACCTTTAGTGTTGGCGAGTGCAACTTTAGTACCAAAGAACCACGTTTAGCCTCATCCGTTGGTAATCAGTTGAAAAGACAGGCTGAAATACGTAAATTTTGGCTCTCCAGGGGAGGGCAATCCCAATTGGGGAATACAGGAAACTGTATTATTTTTTTGCCAGCTCATATCCCGACCGGTCACGAGTCCAGGGTAGGTCAAGATCGGCCGCCTTGCGGGCAACGCAGATGCGCCTACTCGCCACCCATCCGCTTGAAACTTAAGTTTTTATCTTATTCAGGGCAGGGGTGCTTACCGACAAACGGAGAGCTGCGGGCGACGTTCAGCGGCTGAATGTCAGCAGGCCTCGCTCCAGATCGACCGCTACTTTGGTGATGCCCAGCGCTACGGGGCTCATCAGCCCGTCGAAATCATCCTGGAACTCGTCGGTACGGCTGGGGGCCATAAAGAATGGTTTCTTGCCAAACTCCGCTTCGCCCAGTCTTACGCTTTGTAGCTGCACTTGTTTCCGATCGACCTCGCCGATCGTATTGGCCGACTGTTGGACGGAGCCGGTTTTCACGGGCGAAACCGGGCTTGGCGTCCTTGCCTTGAAGAGGATGAGCGAAGATGCCCCGGTATCCACCATCAGATGTATCGAAAGATTATTGAGCTCCGCCTCGACGATCGGTAGCCCTGCCCTGATTCGGAAGGGAAGAGAACTCGCGAGGGTTGGAAGCGGACCGAAGCGAATCTCACGCGACGTGTAATCGATTTCGAAGGGGATCTGGCCCAACACGTCCAGGCCAACGATGGCGTCGATGTGGACGGGCAGGGCTTTCTGAATGAACCACAAATCTTCGGTCAGGACGTTGAAGTTGTCTCTTCGTATTGGTCCGAGCTCCAGGCTGGGCACGATAGCCCGTCCGGCTGTCACGCTGCCGTTCAGTACGGCTACGTTGGTGGGCTGTACCTCCAAATGAAGCTTTTGCGCCAGCCGTCGATCCAGAACGCTCGGGCTCGCCCCCGTATCCAAGAGGAAATTGAGGCCTTTCAGCGGACCCGCTGAACCTCGGGCCACAATCAAATAGTTGTAATAGAGATCGAAGCTGACCTGTTGTCCATGCACATATCCTCTTGCAACCGGCTCACCTGCCGCCAGCAGAACGGTCAGAAGACTCAACCAGCAATAATTGCGGCTGCGCATTGGCCTCACCTCATCGCAAGGCCATGCTCGATCCGGGTGATGGGTACCTCAATTCACCCGGACTAACTTGTATGTCCACCGTGAGTAGGCTGCCGGAGACGGGCTGGAGATGCGACGGAGACCTTGATATCCAGGCAAACTCGTTGAAATTGCAGGTGACCTGTGGCATCAACAGAAGATGGGGGCAACAGATGGGGCGCCCTCGACGGTGGCGGCCTCTTTCAGACCACGCCTAAAGATTCGCTAATTCTTCTCCTCCATCAGCCCGAGTAGAGGATCTGTCGAGCATGCTCGGCACACAAAAGAAATGGAGGGCCGTGGCCCTCCAACGTTTTTGTTCAATCTATTCTTAGAATCCGCTATATAAATATCGGCGCAAATCGTCCATACACTTTTTCATATAGACCCGGTGCAGCTATCTGTCTTCGTCCGGCCCCGGGTGCTTGCCGGCAAAGGGCGAGCAGCAGGGTTCCTGGGCGGGAGTGAATTCCATGAACTCCACCCGGGTGAGATCCGGGTCGTAAAGGTTCAACTGCACCTTGCCATCGCGGCCAACCTTTGACCCGGTGCACGCCGTTCCCTCACACTTGTTCTTCTGCAACTGGGCGATCGCATCGGCCATATGCACCACCCCGAGCGAAATGTGGTCCATCACGCCGGCCTGCTTCAGAGTCGGTGTGGGAGATGCATTCAGCATGTATTCCACCCAATCGGCGCCATCGGGCACCTGGGCGCTCTGCCAGTCAGTGCGGCTGTCGGTCATGCCGCCATGCCAGTAGGGGCGAAAGCCCAGCACGTCTCGCCAGAACGCATCCTCTTTTGCGGCGTCGCGAACGATAAAGCCGGCATGGATCATGCGCCTGCTGGCCGCATTGGGGGAAAGCGGCGCCTTGGCGACCAATTTGTTGGAACCGGCCTGCACGAAAATAACCAGGTTACCCTCCGGATCGCGGACCGCGAATTCGCCCGCCTTCAACGGCATCTCCGCTTTGACACCGTGTGCCGCCAGGTAACGCTCCAACCCCGCCGCATCGCGGGTGGTGAACCCGACCGCGGCCATACGAACGTCAGGCTGCGGGGGCGCCGGCGAAGTCAATATCTCGATCCATTGAGAATGATTTACGGGATATATCCACACCCTGCCGGCCTCCAGACGCTGATACCCGAGGGTGTCTCCATAGAATTTCTGCGCTGCGTCCGGTTGGGTGGTATAGAAGCGCGCAAATGCAATTCCCGTGATCTCGGGACGCTTGGCCGTCTGCGCCCGCAGTGGGGCGAAGTTGGCGATCACCAACGCCAGCAATAGAGCTCGTCTCATGAACCGAAACTCTAGTGCATTTGATCCCCCCGGGTCAAAGCCGGCAGAAGTGGCCAATTGCGTCTGTGGGCAATCCTCAATAGACTTCTCTGCGAGCTAAAATGTGGTTTTTCAAAGCTTGTCAGGAGACTGCGTGCGCCTTTTCCGGTTGTTCCTTTTCCTTTCGCTGGCTGTCCCCGGTAGCAAGATGCAAGCCCAGCAAGCAACCGGCATGCCGGCGCCTCCGCCGCACGCCAAGCAGATTTACCTCAAGCACGTTCTGGTGATCGGTCAGACCAAAGGTTTCGAGCACAACTCAGTCTCGGCTGCCATGGCCGCCATCTACGACATGGGCAAAGAGAGCGGCCTCTGGGACACGATGATACGCACCGACACTGAGCTGCTCACCAAGAAGGATTTGAAGAGCAACGCGAAAAACCTTAACTACTTCGACGCCGTCGTTTTCGCCAGCACCACCGGCGAACTGGACATGGACGCCAGCCAGAAACAGGATTTCCTGTCGTTCATCAAGGAAGATGGCAAGGGTTTTGTGGGCATTCACGCTGCGCTGGACACGAATTACACCTGGCCCGAGTATGGCGAGATGATCGGCGGCTGGTTCGATCAGCACCCGTGGATGACCTTCAACGCGCCGATTATCAATGAAGACCCCGACTTCCCGGCGGTGCGCCACTTCCCCAAGGCGTTCGTGAAATATGACGAAATCTATCAGCCTAAAGATTGGTCTCGCAGCAAGGGCAACGTGCTTCTCAGCCTGGATTCAAGCAAACTGAACTATGAGAACAATCCCCGTATCCATCGGGAGGATCACGATTTCGCGGTGGCCTGGAGCAAGATGTACGGTAAAGGAAGGGTGTTCTATTCCACGCTTGGCCATACCGAGGAGTCCTGGGAAGATCCGGACATTCGGAAGATGTACTTTGAGGCGATTAAGTGGTCCATGGGGATGACCGAGGGGAGCACAACATCTCACCCGCGGCCGGCTGCGTCCCGATGATCCATAAGGGCGGTGTCATAAGGATGAAGAAGTTTCGGGATTTCGCATTTCTGGCGGCGACCGCAGGGTTGGCCGCCTACCAGGGCAGGCAATTGCACATCTATGCGGCGACCGGCCAGGCGCCGGCCACCACGCAAAACGCGGGACCTACCCATGGCGGGATACGCTCCGCCTTCCTGCGGCGGCTGCCGCCGGCGGTTCCCTTTTCCAGCAGAATTGCGCCTTCTGTCACGGCCGCGATGCCGGTGGCGGAGAAACCGGTCCCGACCTGACCCGGTCCAAGCTGGTTACCGCGGATGTGGGCGGGGACAAGATCGGGGACGTGGTGCTGCATGGACGACCCGACAAGGGAATGCCCGCCTTCCAATTCTCCAGTGAGCAGATTACCGGCCTCGCCGCCTTCATCCACGCCGCAGCAGACCAAGGCCATGGCGCAAAGCGGCAAGCGGAAAGGGGTGGATGTGTCCGATCTCCAGACCGGGAACGTGGAGGCCGGAAAGGCCTACTTCAACGGTCCGGGCGGCTGCGCGACCTGCCATTCGCCTACCGGCGACCTGGCCGGCATTGCCTCCAAGTACGAAGGGCTGCAGCTGGAGGAGCGGATGCTGTACCCCAAGGATGTGAAGAGCAAGGTGACGGTGACGCTCCCTGCGGGAGAAACGGTTGCCGGGACCCTGGAGTATCTGGACGAATTCACGGTGGGATTGCGGGATGCTACGGGGACGTATCGGTCCTGGCGCGTAAGCGATGTGAAGGTCAAAGTCGATTCGCCGGTGGACGCCCACGTGGCACTGTTCCCGCAAATATACCGATGCCGACATCCATAACCTGATGGCTTATATCCAAACACTGCGCTAGAGGTTCATCATGAAGTTTGAAAAGGGCTTTGCTTCTTGCCGTGAGCGCAGTGGCGGCGATTGGGTTTTCCCCTTCGCTAAGGGCTCAGAATGTCGATGCGCAGATGCTCTTGCACCCGCCTGCGGATAGCTGGCCCGGATACCAGGGCGACTACTCCGGGCAACGCCATAGCCACCTGACGCAGATTACGCCGGCAAATGTAGCCAATCTGAGCCTGGCGTGGGCCTTTCAGACCAATCAGCCGGCAGAAATCAAATCGACGCCGATCCTGGTCGACGGCGTCTTGTACTTCACCGTGCCGGACAATGTCTGGGCGATCGACGCCCGCTCGGGCCACACGCTGTGGCACTACACTTATCCGCCGAACAAAGGCGACCACATCGGCCAGCGCGGCGTTGCCATATATAAGGACTGGATCTTCTTCATCTCTCCAGACGCGCACTTGATCTCGCTCAATGCCAAGGACGGCAAGGTGCGCTGGATTATCGAGCTTGCCGACGTGGAGAAGGGTTACTGGGCGACTGAAGCGCCTTTCATCGTGGGCAACCACGTCATCGTGGGCGTCGGCGGCGACCTGGACAACATCCCCATGTTCCTGAAGTCGGTGGATCCCGAGACCGGCCAGACCCAATGGCAGTGGAATGTCACTCCTCCGCCCGGGCCCGGGCGTGACTACCGGGGGCACAACCTGGATGGCCGGGACCTACGATCCCGCCCTCAACCTGATCTACTGGGGAACCGGGAATCCGACGCCGGTACTGGACGGCAACGCACGGCCGGGCGACGACCTTTACACCTGCAGCATCGTGGCTCTGAATCCCGATACAGGCAAGCTGGTGTGGGCCTTTCAGCCTTCGCCGCACGATACCCACGACTGGGATGCGGTTGAGATACCGGTATTGGTTGACGGAACTTTCCACGGGCAGCCGCGCAAGATGCTGCTGCAGGCCTCGCGCAACGGCTATTTTTTTGTTCTCGATCGAACCAACGGCAAGAGCTTGCTGACAGTGCCTTTTGGACCGGTGAACTGGACCAAGGGTGTGGACAAGGAAGGCCGGCCGATTCCCGATCCGGCCAAGGAACCGGCGCCGGACGGACGTTCTGATCGCGCCGGATGAGGGTGGCCTGACCAACTATCGCTCGCCCAGCTTTGACCCTAAGACCGGCCTGTTTATCGTGAGCGCCCACCCAGCCTACAGCCTCTATTTCAACAAACCGGCGGATGGCACCTATGGCTGGGCAGGGCGCGGACTATGGACTTTGGGGCAAGGGCGTGCTGGAGGCAATTGATTACAAGACGGGCAAGATTCGCTGGACCCATGAACTCGGGCCGGGAGGCTCGGGCGCCGGCGTGTTGACGACGGATTCCGGGCTTACCTTTACCGGCGATGCGCCGGGAAACTTTCTCGTGCTGGATACAAGTACCGGCAAGACGCTTTGGCATGCCGGTTCAGGGGCGCGTATTGGAAGTTCTCCGATCACCTATGAGCTCGATGGGCGCCAATACCTGCTGACCAGCGGCGGCAGTGTTCTGTTCGCCTGGGCTCTGCCGGAAGGCGCAGCCATGCCGAAGCATACGGTCGCAAAGGCTCATTGAAAAGCGTGGGCGCAGAGAGAAAACAGCAGGTCCCTCCACTACGCTACGCTCCGGTCGGGATGACAATTCATTTGCAAGAAGACGGTCATAACGGCCTCTAAGGAACTAGCCTGGATCGCGCAATGATCTTGCCCTGCCACGAACCCGGGGTGCCCCATATCTCGCTCGTTTTTCGCGAGATGTGGGATTCCCCTGCACTGCGACTGGAACCCGTCCAGATTGTAAAGGGGCGACCAACGGTCGCCCCCCACATCTCGCGAAAAACCAGCGAGATATGGGGCACCCGGCTTTGTGGCAGGTCAATCGGAGGACGCTTGGTTACATCGCGGGATAAACCTGCATCTGTGACGCACTACCAGAGCGCAGCGAAGTGGAAGGACCTGCTGTTTTCTACCCCGCAGCCTGTATGAAGATCACCGATGTCAAGACGATCGTCGTCAACGCAGAGATGCGGAATTGGGTCTTTGTTAAGGTCGTTACCGATCAGTCGGGTCTCTTCGGTTGGGGTGAGGCGTCGCTCGAGTGGAAGACGCGAGCTGTCGCCGGGGCGATCGAAGATTTCACTCCTATGCTGGTCGGCGAGGATCCTCGGAATATCGAGCATATCTATCAGAAGCTCTATCGCCATTCATTTTTTCGCAGGGCGTGATTGGCATGAGCGCGATCAGCGGCCTGGAACAGGCGTGCTGGGACATCTTCGGCAAGTCGCTCGGAGTCCCGGTCTATCGACTGCTCGGGGGCGAAGTGCGGAACCGGGTGCGCATGTATACCCACCTCGGCGGCGGAGATATGAAGTCCGTCTACCAGACGTTCGATCCCCAGCCGCTGATCGACCTTGCCCACGAGGTGGTCGCGCGTGGCTATACCGCGCTGAAAGTCGTCTTCGTGCCCTATTCCGAGCCGTTGATGGGCAGGCAGTACATACGCCAGTTTTCATCCATGTTTGAGAAACTGCGGATGGCCGTGGGAGACAACATCGACATTATGATTGATTTCCATGGCCGAACCTCGCCCGCCATGGCGATCCAGTATATTCATGCGATTGAGGAATTCAGCCCATACTTCTGCGAAGAGCCGGTTCCGCCGGAAAATGTCCCTGCCATGCGCCAGGTTCGGGAAGCGGTACGCGTTCCCATCGCGACGGGAGAACGATTGGTGACTCGCTACCAGTTTCGCGAGCTCCTGGAGCAGCAAGCGTGCCACATTGTTCAGCCCGATCTGTGCCATTGCGGCGGCCTCTTCGAGGCAAAAAAGATCGCCGCGGCCGCGGAGACTTACTATATGGGAGTGGCGCCTCATAATCCTCTGGGGCCGGTTGCCAATGCTGCCGCACTCCACTTTGCTCTATCGACACCGAATTTCCTGATCCAGGAAGATATGCTGACGGACGTGCCCTGGCGATGGGACGTAGTGAAACATAACTTGAAAATGGTGAATGGCTACTGGGTAAAGACAGAATCACCGGGCCTGGGGATTGAAGTGAATGAAGTCGAGGCGGCGAAACATCCGTTCCAGCAGGAAACCTTCGCGACCTCGGTAGCGCGTGCGGCAGACGGCGCCATTCTGGACTGGTAGAAGCAGGTATAAAGGAGCCACGGTGAAGCGGAATCGCAGATTCTTTCTGGCAGGGGCCCTTATCGTTCCCTGCCTGCTGGTTGCCTTGCTCCTGCGCGGGCAGACCTTTCCCGATCCATCGGTGTACGCAAATGACCCCGCGGCCATGATTGCGGGATACCGGCACGTCGAGGTCTCTTCGGTCTCCGATGCGATTGAGCAGCTTACCGGGCAGCGCATGTATATGACGCACCACATGCAGCCCATCTTCACCACCAAGTTTGCCGGCTATGCCATAACCGTAAAACTGGTGAAGGAAGAAAACCACGATCCCAACGCGCTGACCGGCATGCTGACCGCGATCGACCAGGGAGCCAAGGATTCGGTCTATGTCATGACCCTTCAGGATGGAGCGGATATTGCCGGGATGGGCGGCCTGATGGGAACGGCTATGTCTGCCCGGGAATTCTCGGGCGCGGTGATCGACGGCGGCGTGCGTGACGTCGCCTATCTGCGTAAGATTGGATTTCCCGTCTACGCCAGCGGCATCAATCCGGCAACTTCGGCTGGACACTATCGTGTCGCCGGCACAGGCGTACCGGTGGTGTGTGACGGAGTCAAAGTGAATGCCGGCGACATCGTCGCAGCAGATAGCGACGGGGTGGTGGTCGTGCCCCGGGAGATCGCTGCCAAGGTTCTGGTATTGTCACAGCAACTGGACTTTAAAGAACACAGCATGTACGCGTACATCGAAAACACAAAATCCATCGAAGAAGCGGTAAAGAAGTTCGGCCGGTTGTGAGCACCATAATGCCTGGAGGTGGTTCATGCGATTTTCCGGTCTGTTCAGAAATCTGCTGCCGCCATCGTCGCGCTCGGCGCATTGTGCGTATGCAGCTCGTTGGCGACCGGATCCATCGACTGCCCAAACCAAGAGCCAAACCTGCGCGAGCACACGATAGCGGGTTGAAATTACCCGCCGGCTTTTGCGCGACCATCTTCGCCGACAACATTGGTCACGCCCGGCACCTGGTGGTGGCGCCGAATGGAGTCGTTTACGTCAACACCTGGTCCGGCGATTACTATCCTCCCGGAGACAAGCCGCCCGCAGGCGGGTTTCTGGTAGCGCTCCAGGACAAGGCGGGCACGGGCAAGGCCGACGTAATCGAGCGCTTTGGCGAAACCGAGCGCGACCGGCGGAGCGGGCGGTACGGGCATCGGCCTTTACAAGGGGTCGATCTACGCCGAGATCAATGATCGGATCGTGCGCTATGCGCTGTCTGCCGGGTCCATCGTGCCCCAGGGTTCGGCCACTACCGTGGTTTCCGGATTGCCCCTGGGGGGCGATCACCCCATGCATCCGTTCGCCATCACTGCCGATGGGTCCATGTACGTCGATGTCGGCACCGCGACCAACTCCTGCCAGCTGAAGAATCGAACCCTCAAGTCCCCCGGCGCCGACCCCTGCACGGAACTCGAGACCCGGGGCGGCACCTGGCGCTTTGACGCCAACAAGACCAACCAACCGTTTACCCCGGCCGACCGCTACGCCACTGGAATTCGCAACGGCGAAGGCTATGCCGTCGACGCTGCCGGCAAGCGCGTATACGTAACCCAACACGGACGAGACCAGCTGCATTCGAATTGGCCCGACCTGTACAAGCCCGACCAGGAAGCCACGCTGCCGGCGGAAGAGTTGCTGCTGTTGAAGCAGGGCGGCGACTATGGCTGGCCGGAGTGCTATTACGACCCGTTCCAGCAGAAGCTGGTCCTGGCGCCGGAATACGGCGGGGACGGTGGCAACAAGGTGGGCGTGTGCGCCAACAAGATCGCCTCCGGTTGCGGCCTATCCTGCGCATTGGGGACCCAATGGCGCGGTGTTCTACGACCAGAAGCAGTTTCCGGCCCATTACCGCAACGGGGTCTTTATCGCCTTCCACGGTTCATGGAATCGGGCTCCCTATGCGCAGGCGGGCTATAACGTGATCTTTCAGCCGCTGTCCGCCGGCCGGGCTTCGGGCCCGTGTGAAGTATTCGCCGACGGTTTTGCCGGGGCGGTCGAGACCCCGGAGAAAGCCGCGCATCGTCCCAGCGGCCTGGCTGTCGGACCGGATGGATCGCTCTACATTTCCGACGATATAACCGGGCGGATCTATAAGGTCGTCTATGTCGGCGGGTCTCGTTTCGGGGGGCGTCACGCCATGCCCCAGCGCAACGGCTCCGGCCGGCCCGATCGTCGAAGCCGAGGCCAAACCGCCAGAAGGCACAAACCCGGATGCCGGCCTTTCCGTTCCCCCGGGAGCGACGCAGGACATGGTGGCGCTGGGTGATCGCATCTACCACGGCCAGGTGGGCGGAGCCTCCTGCGCGGGTTGCCACGGCTCAAGCGGGAAAGGCAGTCCCCTGGGTCCCGATCTGACCGACACCAAATGGTTGTGGAGCGATGGCAGCTATCCCGGAATCGCCAAAACGATCACCGACGGCGTGATGCAGCCGAAAGAATATCGCAGCCCCATGCCGCCCATGGGCGGGGCTCAACTGACGCCTGACCAGGTCAACGCTCTGGCCGCCTATGTCTGGGCCCTGAGCCATCACTGATGAAGCCCTGGATACTGTATGCAGGCATGACCCTGGTGGCGTGGGGCGTGTGGGGAGTCTTCAGTAAGCTGGCGTCAGGCTATACACGCCCCCGGCAGACACTGCTTTTCCAGGCGGTCGGCGTAATGGCCTTTGGACTGGTGGTGCTGACGATGGAGCGCTTCCACATCGAGTGGTCTCCGCAGGGATTTGGCTGGTCGGCCGCGGCAGGCTTTGTCAATTTCATTGGTTTCCTGGCTTTCTTTGCGGCCATCGAAAAAGGTAAAGTCTCAACCGTGATCGCCATGTCGTCCCTCTACCCGGTGGTCACGATCGTCTTGAGTGTTCTTTTTCTGCAGGAGAAGATCACTTCGCGTGAAGGCCTCGGCATTGCGTGTGCTTTGCTGGCCGGTCTCCTGTTGGCGGGGTGATGCGCGATTATGCAGCCTACAGCTTCTGGCTTGAGGACTCAGGCGAGGCATTGACGCCGCGCCCGCCACTGGCCAGGTCAACGGACGTGGATGTGGCAATCCTGGGCGGTGGCTACTCCGGCCTGTGGACTGCCTACTACCTCCTCCTGCATGAGCCCGCATTACGGGTTGCCGTGGTCGATAAGGAGATCGCGGGCTTTGGCGCCTCGGGCCGCAATGGGGGCTGGTGTTCGCCAAACTTTCCTCTGACGGCGGGTGGGTTGGAGAAGCGATTCGGGGCGGAAGCGGCGCGCAACCTGCTGCTGGCTATGCGCGCCTCGGTCGACGAGGTCGGCCGCGTCTGCAGCGACGAAAAAATCGACGCGCGGTTCCATAAGGGCGGCGTCCTGACCCTGGCGCGGGGGCAGCATCAGTTACCGGGCATTCGCTCTGCCTACGCGACCTATCAGCGGCTGGGGCTTGCCGACCGTCACCAGCTACTCAGCGGCGAAGAAGCCAGGGAACGCATTCGCGTCACCGATGTGCATGGCGGACTATATACGCCTGACGGCGCAAGCCTGCATCCGGCGCGCCTGGTGCGCGGCCTGGCGCGAGCGGTCGAGGCACGCGGCGGGGTCATCTACGAGCAGACGCCGGTGACTGCGTTCCAGCCTGGCAGCCTCATCACTCCTGGGGGAGAGCTGCGTGCTAAACGGGCCATCGTGCTCGCGGGAGAGGCCTATCTGACGCGCCTCCCGCGCCTGCACCGGGCACTGCTGCCGGTCTATTCCCTGATCTCTCTGACCGAACCCTTGACCGCCGGGCAATGGTCCCAGATCGGATGGCAAGGTGGAGAAAGCGTCTCCTCAACCCGGTACACGGTTGTCTATCTCACCCGAACTTCGGATGGCCGCATCCTCTTTGGCAGCCGGGGCGCACCCTACGCCTTTGGTTCGAAAATCACCGATCAGCAGGATACTCATGAAGCGACGGTGAAGATGATCCGGCGCTCATTCGTGGAGTGGTTTCCATCCCTCGCGGGCATTCGTTTCACCCATGCATGGGGCGGGCCGGTGGGGATGCCGCGCGACTGGATGCCGGCTGTACGCTTTGACGCCAGCTCGCGAATCGGAGCGATTTTGGGTTACACCGGACAGGGTGTTTCCACCAGCAACCTGGCGGGACGCTTGCTTGCCGGCTTGATCACGAATCGGCAAACTGGCCTGGAAACGCTTCCGCTGGCGCAGAGGCGCTCCGCGAACTGGGAGATCGAACCACTGCGCTGGCTGGTTGTGCGCTACATGCAGGGCGCGTTTTTACGCATCGATGAGGCGGCTGAGGCCGGGCGGTCACGTCCTGTGGATGCCGCGCTGGCTGAATATCTGGGCAGACATTAGTGGCGGATGTCGTAATCAAGCAGCTTCCGAGCGTGTATTACACTATCGACGCATCAATTCCAACCAGGTTGCCCGTTGCCGAGCGAGGTGTCTATCTTCAACGTTGTCCTGCCCGGATGCAGAGCAGCACGATGGCTGCTCCTCGGTTTCTTGAGCGTGGCTTCCGTGCCGGTTTGGGCGCAGAACTCACCCGCAACTGCCAATCAAGTTAAAGCTTCCAGCAGCTCCCAGGAAACCACCGACGCCTCCGATCAGGATGCCGAGCCACCGGAAGGAGAGCTGGCGCCGGCAGCGGTTCAGCTCGATGAATCCAAGGCTTCCCCCCTGATTCAAGCGCTCTATGCCGCAACCCGTGAGACCAAAATCCCACCCACCCTGGACCATCTGGCACAAGCAAAGAGCTTGATCGACAGCGGCGCGGATCTAAAGGCAACGGACTCGCTGGGACGGACTGCGCTCCACTGGGCGATCTTCGGATCGAGCTATGCCAGCAAGCAGGAACTGATTGTTGCTTACGAAGGCATCGCCGACGCTTTGATCAAGCGTGGCGTTGATATCAACCACGAAGATACCTACAACGACACCGCGCTTGACTACCTGCTTTACTCCCCGAACTTCGAAATGCAAACGCTGCTAATCGAAAATGGCGCCACCAGCGGATTTCTGGCGGCCTCGTTTAACTTCCTCAACCAGTTAGACATCTGCAACACCGCGGCGGGCCAGAGTGGCCGCCCTCGTGTGGGAGGGAAAAGCTTTCCTGCCGCCGTTTCCATCGCCCAGGATCCGGAAGCGATGGCGGCAACCCAATCTTCGCAACCGCAGTCCCTGCAATCGGTGAGAATTGCTGCGTACATGAAAGCCGATCTCACGCCCGGACAGACGATGAGCATCCGGCTGATCACGCCGGCCGCTAGCGATCGCTCACGCACGGGTGATCCGGTGGAAGGCGTCGTTACTTATCCACTTTGTACCAATGGCGAGTCGCTGGCATGCAAGCCGGGTGAACTGTTGATCCCCCCGGGAACCAGGATCAACGGCACGGTGCTGTTTGCGCAGCGAGCGCCGGACAAATACTGGCGCCCCCGCCTGGTGCTCGATTTCTCCAACGTGGTGCACAAAGACGGAACGACCTCGCCACTCTACTCGCGTGTCATCGACGTTGACAATGCACGCGAGACAGTTCGTAACAACGAGGTTTTGGGCATCATCCAGCCGCACGTGAGCGGCAAGGTCTCAATTGCATTCGCCGCCCTCGGGGCCGTCAATCCGATCGTCGGTTATACCATCAATGGCGCCCGAGCCGTGTATGGGTTGTCCATCCGGAGGGAAATTCTGTTTCCCTCCGGTACGGATGTCCAAATACAGGTCGTGCGCCCTTCGACGCTGAAGCAAAGAGAACCGTGGGATGCGTGGCCGACGCTGCCCGTTACCCCCAAGCTGAGCACCCTGGTCGAGCATGCGCCGTTACGCACAAAGACTGCAAACGGAACCCTTTCGGATGTGACCAACCTGATGTTTCTTGGCACGCGAGAGGAAATCATTTCGGCTTTCAACGAGGCGGGATGGTTTGAGGCTGTTCCTTCCAGCTTCGGCAACAACATGAAGGTGGTGCAGGCCACCTTGCGGCAAACGGGTTACTCGGAAGCCCCGGTTTCATCGTTGATGATCAATGGCCGCCTGCCCGACCTGGTATTCCAAAAGTCGCTCGACACCTTTGCCAAGCGGCATCACATACGCATCTGGAAGCTGGCTTCTACTTACAACGGGCGGGAGGTTTGGGTGGGCGCGGCCACGCACGACATCGCCGTAGAACACACCAAGACCATGACTAAGTGGACGCATCGCATCGATCCACACATTGACCGGGAAAGAGACTGGATCGAGAGCGATCTGCTTTTCGCCGGAACCGCTACGGGTTACGCGGATGTGAACCGCCCGGCGGCGCCCCGAACTGCAGAGAACGCAACCGGAGATGAAATCGTGACTGACGGTATTATGACCGTGGTGCAGGTAGGACCAGCCAAAACCCCGCCCGCAGGAACTCCGCAGCTGATCTCACGCTGAGCCCGCGGGAAGGAATCCGATTATGGGAGGGGCGCAACTAACTCCTGACCAGGTGTCCGCTCTGGCTGCGTACGTTTGGGCTATCAGCCATCACTGAAGCGCAGATCCTCACGAGGGTGGGCTCATGCGCGATTCAAGATACACTCGAAGGAAGTCGTGCATGCCCCATCCACCATGGGTGCGGTTCCACTTCAGAATAGTCTCGCGCGCCTGTTTCAGACGCGCGGCTTCGGCTGCCAACGAAGCGGACGCGGTGGCCAAGACCTCGATCTCCATCCGCGGCACGTGGGTTTGATCGGACACGCGAATCCTGTAAAGGCCGGGTGCACCCACCCCCACTCGCGCTGCAGGCTGCCCGGCCGTCCAGTCCAGGGGCTGCACGGCTGGACCGGTAAAAGCAGCAGCTTTTAGCCCATCCACGGTTACGTTAAGGGAGTATTTACCTGGAGGCAGAACACGCAGCACTGGAGCGATCGAAATCTCGCCCTGCGGAGTTACGGCTGCTACCATCTCGAAGTTAGCCGCCATCGCTGCCCGACCCGCTGCCGCGGGAAATGCCCTGTCGGCCGTTGCCGGCCACAACAACAAGGCGTTCCTTACCCCTACGAACATTTCCCAAACATCGGGCCCAGGCAGCGGAGTAATTGCCGGGATGCGGAAGCCCTGCGCACACGTCTGCGCCTCATAGCATTCGCACAGCATCCGCTGCCCATCCGGGAGAAGAATCACAATCGAATGAGCTCCCGAGCCCTCCCCCGCCGTAACCAAGCCACCAGGTGGCATTGCCTCTCCTAGCCGGAGCACGTTGGAGCTGCCATTCAGGTGCCAATCCCCATGCTTTGTCCAAACCATTCCGGAAAAATCGGAGCCTGGCGCCGCGCTCCCGACCGCCGTGGAGAGGGCACCCAACAGCACCAACGATGCTAAGAGCAAACCCGCAAGTCTCACGTCCTTGAGTTTAGCCAACAACCTGCTCGAAAACACCCTCGAGAATGCTCCTATTGCTGTACAATCTGGGTGGGCTCGGTAGCTCCGCGTTCTCTCCCCTGCGCCTCCCCCTCCCCCTGTCCTACTCCCCCGACAACCAGTTTTTTTACCTCCTCCCCCCGGGAATATTTCGTTTAGCCGCAGTGGGGTAGGAGGGCGTCATTCTTCAGCGTTGGGGATCCGTTCGTGTTCAGGCCTGCAGCAGATCGAGCAATCCTTTCACCGGGCTCGCGCTCCTTGGACTTTTAATCTTGTCGCCAGTAGGAGCCCTTTGGGCGCAGGGTCCCAATGTACTCACATGGCGCTACGACAACACGCACCAGGGGCAAAACACGCAGGAGACGATCCTCACCCCGGCCAATGTAAACACCAATACATTCGGCAAGCTATTCAGTCATACGGTCGATGGCCAGGTCTACGCGCAGCCGCTCTACGTCGCGAATCTAACCCTGCCCAACAACACCACTCACAACGTCATCTTCATTGCCGACCAGCATGATTCGGTGTACGCCTTCGATGCCGACACCAACGGCGGAGCGAATAGCGGACCGCTGTGGCAGGTGAGTCTGATCAGCACGGCGCACGGCGCAGCAGCCGGGGCGACTACCGTGCCCACCGGGGACGTCCAGTCCGCTCCGGGAGACATCACCCCCGAGATCGGTATCAGCTCCACACCGGCCATCGACCTCAATGCCGGGACCCTGTTCGTCGTCGCTAAGAGTAAAGAGAATGGCAACTACGTGCAGAGGCTGCACGCCTTGAATATCCTGGACGGCAGCGAGCGTTCAGGCAGTCCGGTAGTGCTTTCAGCAGCGGTTCCGGGCAATGGCAACGGTAGTGCAGGCGGCACGCTCACCTTCAGCTCGCTGTGGCAGCACAATCGCATGGCCATGGGGCTCTTCAACGGCAATATCTATCTCGGTTTTGGCTCTCATGGCGATGATGGCCCGTGGCATGGCTGGATCTTGGTTTACAACGAGACTACGCTGAAGCAAACGGCTGCGGTCTGCACTTCACCCAATGGTGCCGGTGATGGTGTCTGGATGGCGGGCGCCGCAATGCCAATTGACACCGTGAGTACGAACGGCCGGGCCTTTCTAGCGACAGGCAACGGTGACCTGACCTCGTATCCTCCCCTCACCACCAACGTGGACTACGGCGAGAGCATCCTGCGCTACGATTTATCGAACGGCGGCTTCGCCCCCAGTGACGCGTTCACTGACTTCGATCAAGCCTCGTTAACAGGCGCCGATCTTGATCAGGGGTCGGGCGGTATTCTCATGCTTCCTGATCAGCCGGGAACCTATCCGCATCTGCTGATACAGGCAGGCAAGGCCGGGCGGATTCTTGTTCTTAATCGCGACAAACTCAACGGTTACGCTCCCGGAGGCAGTTACAACACCAACGCGGTGCAAGATATTACCGGCGCATTGGGATCGAATTCAGGGTTGTGGAGCACACCCGCCTACTGGAATGGAAATGTCTACCTCTGGGCCGAGAACGACGTGCTCAAGATGTTCCCTATCACCAATGGCGTTCTGGCCACGAGGGCCACTGCCCGATCCTCGATGTCGTCGTCGTTTCCCGGAGCAACGCCGGTAGTCTCATCCAATGGCACCCAGAACGGCATCGTGTGGACGCTGGTCACCGACCTTTACAGCTCGAACGGATCCTCAATGTTGTACGCATTCGACGCCCTGAATATCGGCTCGGAGCTTTATGGCAGCGATCAAAATTCCAGCCGTGACGATGCCGGACCGGCAATCAAGTTCACTGTTCCCGTCATCACCAACGGCAAGGTCTATGTGGGAGCCGGGTACCAGGTCGACGTGTATGGTCTTCTCAGCTCCGTAAATCAGGCGCCGCGGCCGGTGATTTCGCCCGCCGGAGGCTCTTTCGTCGGACCGCAGCAAATTATGCTCACCGATACTCTCAGCAACGCCACAATTTACTACACCACCGATGGATCGACACCGACTGCCGCCTCGACCAGCTACAGCGCAGCCTTCACCGTCTCGACGGATGCCACGGTGCAGGCAATTGCCAGCGTCAACGGCTATTTGCAAAGCGCCGTAGCCAGCGCAAACTTTAACTTCACCACCCAGACTTCTCTCCCCCAGTTTTCACCTGCCGCGGGCAGCTATACCACTACCCAATCCGTAACTATCTCAGATCCTACTTCCGGCACACAGATTTATTACACCCTCGACGGGACAACGCCAACCACTTCCTCTACGCACTATACCGCCCCGATCCCGATCAGCAGCAGTACCACCATCAAGGCCATCGCGGTTGTGACCGGTCTTTCGGTGAGCAACGTCGGCACCGCCGCTTACTCCATACAGCCGACGGCCGCGGCCACGCCCACCTTTTCGCCCGGTACAGGAACTTATACTTCGGCGCAGTCAGTCACGATCTCCGACAGCACTCCGGGATCGACGATCTACTACACCACCAACGGCTCCACGCCCACCACCGCGTCCGCGGTCTACAGCTCGCCCATTTCCGTCACAGCCAATACCACGATCGAGGCTTTGGCGGTGGCTCCCGGTTTCGCTCAGAGTGCTGTCGCCAGCGCGGCGTATGTGATTCAAACCGGCGGGGCCAACGGCATCAATTTTGCCGGCGGGTTCCCCAACGCTACAGGACTGCAGCTGAATGGCGCGACTAAAGTACTGAGCAATGTTCTTCAGCTGACCGACACAGGTCAAAATGAGGCGGGAAGCGCCTTCTGGACCACGCCGGTCAATATCCAGGCTTTCACTACCAACTTTACATTTCAGCTCTCCAGTGCGGGCGCCGATGGATTTACCTTCACGATCCAGAATGCCGGCCCGACTGCGATCGGAGGGCTTGGCGGAGGCCTTGGTTATGGACCGGATCCGGACACCGGGACACCTGCCGGGATAGCAAAAAGTATCGCCATCAAATTTGACATTTATAACAACTCCGGCGAGGGCACAGATTCTACGGGGATATTTGCCAACGGGGTCTCTCCGACCATTCCCGCAGTTGACCTCACTTCTTCCGGAATTGTACTTGCAAGCGGCGATACCATATCCGCGCAACTTGTCTATAACGGCACGACATTGACGCTGAATCTTACCGATACAGTTACAAATAATACTTTCAGTCACGCGTTCACGGTCAACATACCTACTACGATCGGCGGAACCAGTGCTTACGTCGGCTTCACTGGCGGTACCGGAGGATATACCGCAATCCAGAAAATCCAGAGCTGGACGTTTACTTCAGGGACCACACAGGTTGCCGCCGATCCGATATTCAATCCTTTGCCAGGCACGTACGCTTCGGCACAAAACGTCGCCCTGACCAGTACGACTCCAGGGGCAACCATCTACTACACGGTAGACGGCTCAACGCCAACCCACTCCTCGAGTGTGTACAGTGCGCCGATCGTCGTGGTGAGTGGAGGATCACTCACCATTCGGGCATTTGCGTCCGCGACCGGGTATCAGGATAGCCCGATTGTCGTGGGCAACTATCAGATCCAGGCTACAGCCTCTCCCGCGGCAACTCCGACGTTTACCCCGGCCGGCGGAACCAGTTTCTCTTCGACCTTGAGCGTGTCGATTGTCGATACCACTCCTGGAGCTTCCATTTACTACACCACTGATGGAAGCATAACGCCTTCCTGTAGCTTTTCCGGGCCTTCCGGAAAAACAACCGGACAAGCCGGCTCGCATGAGTCGCCCGAAGCTCAACCGTTGGCCATCTTCAGCGGCAGCGTGAGCAGCAAAGACGCTGCGCAGAATTTCAAAACCCGTTCGCGTCCCATGTCGCATTCCATAGCTTCGTACAAAATGACGACGAGATTCTCGGGCGATTTTGCAGGTACATAAGATCGGAGCAGCCCGGATTCGACGCTGGCCGAGTTGCAATGATTTCCGAAGATGAAACCGCGTATGGCGGATCCGGAGTGAATCGACACGGTCAAGAACGACAAAGTGACAAATCCTACAGAGACGACGGAAACGACTGTCGTGAAGGGGCTCTGAAGCTCTACTATCCGCGGGACATCTCCGCATTACGTGGATGCTTATCAAACAAAGTCGCTCTTCGACGCGGGAACCTCTCCGCAATCGGCGGACACACAAAGAAGAAATCTTCCCACCGATCTGGCCGATCCGACCGGCAAAGTACACGATTCCATCCGCAGCTATGGCGGAAATCAAACCCCTCTGACCAAGAAGCGTTCTTGATGGAGATCGTGGCGGCGCTTGCGCGAACTTCACGCTCGATACATTCTTTTGCGCAGCAGCAATACTCTTGACCAGCTATTCCTGAGCAGACTTTCTTCGCCGAAGCTATCCCGATGGGCGGATCGTGATTCTTCGGTTCCGACCTGATGTTCATCCGGGAACGCGGCGCAACCGGACTAAGCGGCGCCATGACCCTGAGCACGTATCCGCTTTTCCCCTGGAACGCGATGGACGAGCATCAATCGCTCCCCGCGGCCGACCGGGTATTCAGTGCGGAACGCGCCGAAGGCACATATGTTGCGTTCCGGCTGTTGCTCAATGATCAGAGCCTCAATAGGGGCAGTGGTTGGACGATTCCTCGATGTCATGTGCGTAGAGAAGACAGAGGGAACGATATTCCTTCCGCCTGTTTCCTGCGTGGACGGATCCGCCCATCCCTGACTATTCCCCGCCATTCTGGACTCTTTCTAATCAGTGCGGTGAATTCAAGACTTCAGCGATATACAGGACCGGGCGACATTGTCCTTACCCCGGGCCTGCGACTTGGTTGTCCGTCATCGGCGTCAACAGGTTCTGGCCCATGGCCTCTCTCTGCCACCACGTTCCGCGGAGAAACCCCAAATACCCACGCCGAAGAACCCCACTGTGGTAGCGAGCGCGAGACCGAAACGAGTCGGATGAAGAGGAGCAGGAAAAGGACCCTGGCGGACGGCCAGAAATGCCACTGGGAATGAAAGTGTTCTTGCTTGTCCTGTGGGATTCTCGCTGTTTCACGCGTGCTGCTGCTGGTCCGGGTCGTACACGCCAAACCTGCGTTCCGGGCGCATTTCGCCAGTACGGGAGAGATGGCGTCACTCGTTGTTGGTGTTAGCGGGAGTTGCTGTGTCGCGTTCCTAGCGATCGTCGCGGGATGGGGTTGCGGAGTGTTTTCTATCCCCGCTGCTGGACTGGCCTATCCCTGGTTTGCCCTTTGCTGCATGCTCTCGTTTGTCTGATGGCATGGGGCAATCCTCGCCAACAGCCGCACCGCATGGAAAGCTGTCTAAGGACCTTGCCCGCCGCGTCGGATTTGCCAAGAATGACGCACAAAGATTTCAGTACGTGGAATTACTGGCATCTTCGCTTTTTCGCTTCGTTAGCGGGCATATTTTATTTTCTTTTCGTGGTTCCATTGAACACGTACTTTGCCGGAAAATCGCGTATTGACCTATTGGCGTGCGATGCATCTGGCTAGCGGCGTTTCTCCCATTGTGCCGATCTTTTCAATTCTGGTAGGGCTCTACCTGTCGTTTTGGTTCACGTTGCATGGATTGGCGTTATTTGGCCCGGATCGTCCGCGTCTTCCGCTTAAAAGAGCGGTTGGCATCTGAGACACGAGGGAAAAACCGCAAGATTTTCTGAGGATGTTCAGTCAAGAAGATGCTGCAGAAAGGATTGAGCAGGCTGCGATGCCGACTGAACTGGAAGATCGCTGCAGTTGGCTGCGGTTCTCTTTGTGCTGTTTCTCGTCGTTGCCTGCGGAAATCGCAGGAGGGGTCCCGGTGCGCAGTTTGGGTGCGCGAGAGCTACTCAATTATTTTCCTCGTGGGGCTGGACGTTTGCTGCAGTCTGGCGATTGTGGAAGCCTGGCGAATGTACGAAGCATGGGATGAGCTAAGACGGCTGCTGACATTTCTCGACCGTCTGCCTCTGAGGCGGACTCTGGCGGTCACTGCACGGTTTTTCCTGGGGAAGCGTATGGAAGATGAGCGGAAATGTGCTGGAAGTGCGCTACAAGGTAATTTCCCGGCAAATGGAATGCATGAACCATACGATTGCCACTCTAGAGGAAATCATCGGGAACCCTTCGAATCCGAGCGGACCCTCCGACCTGCCCAGAGTTCCCTTGGATGCCCTCCGATGATGCGTAAGGCGGGAGTGAAATTTGCCGAATGGTATTCGACCAACTACACAATCTCCCGCGCGGGGGATTTGACGAGTTTCGCAAATTTCAGAAAAGTGTTGCGGCGGCGAGTGGCACCCTGCTGACACAGTTGCTCGTGCCAGCGTGGAGGAAAGAGAAAGGGTCCTTACTTGTGGCTTCGGCAAAAGACGAGAAAGAAGAAGCTGCTCCCGATCCGCCTCCACAGGCCAAGGAGGAGCATATACGGAATGCCGAGGAGTTTGTGTGCCTTAAATTATCTGGGTTTCGTCCAGAATGTTCTCGGTCGATTGAGGACGATGGCCATGACCATCGTAGTGCTGTTCCTGGCGTCCACCATTGCGATGTCCACTTATCCATTTGACCCGCGACAGGCGCTGAGCGCAATTTTGATCGCCCTGTTCGTTATTATAGGTGTGGTGATCGTGAAGGTGTATGCGGATATGCATCGCGATGCCACGCTTAAGCCACGTCACCAACACCAAGCCTGGAGAGTTGGGGACCGAATTCTGGTTCAAGATCATTGGCTTCGGTCTTGCTCCTCTGATTGGACTGCTGACGAGAGTATTCCCGGGTATAACGGACTTTGTCTTCTCCTGGCTGCAGCCCGGGATCTCGTCCCTCAAGTAGAGCAAGCAATAGGGTGGCGATGAGAGCGACGACAAGGCCTCAAGATCACCGAGCATTCACGGAACGCACGCGAACGCTCTTTTCGGAGTCCACATGGCGAAGAATATCGTGATTTGTTGCGATGGAACGGGAAACGAGTTCGGCGACCGTAATTCCAACGTCGTTCAACTCTATAGAACCTTGATCGTCGACGGTCGAACCCAGGTTGCCTACTACCATCCGGGTGTTGGCACGATGGCCGCTCTTAGTGCCAGAAACGGTATCAGTAGGTTGTGGTCCACGGTGATGGGCTTGGCGTTTGGAGTCGGGTTTGTCGCGAATGTCGATGATGCCTACCGTTACCTAATGAATGTTTTTGAGAAGGACGACAATATATTTCTGTTTGGTTTCAGTCGCGGGGCGTACACCGTCCGCGCGCTGGCTGGCGTACTGCACATGTTCGGGCTCCTTTGTCCGGGCAACGACGAACTGATCCCTTACATTACGCGGATATACGCAAAGAAAACGCGGAAAGCTGCCGGAATGACCCATACGTTCGCTGTTGCTGAGGACTTCAAGGCGACTTTCTGTCGCCCGTGCCCGTTGCACTTCGTTGGAGTTTGGGACACCGTGAGTTCCGTAGGTTGGATTTGGAATCCATTGAAATTGCCTTATACCGCTCAGAACCCCGATATGGTCAACGGTCGGCACGCGGTTTCCATTGACGAACGCCGTTGTTTTTTTCAGAACAATCTCTGGGGTACGGCACTGGTAGGCCAGAATATTAAACAAGTGTGGTTCGCCGGAGTACACTCCGACATTGGCGGTTCTTATCTGCCCTCGGAAAGCGGCCTATCGCAGATCACTCTTGAATGGATGCTTTGCGAAGCGCATTCGTGCGGCTTGTTGACCGACCCCGACAAAGCCAAACGCGTTCTTGGCAGGACTCCGCCGCCACCGCCCGTGCCGCCCAATGAACAAGAGCCGATGCACAATTCGCTAACGTTCCGGTGGTGGCCCGCGGAGATTCTTCTGCGTTCTTACTACGATCCGGTCCTCAAGAAAGCCAAATGGCGTCTGCCGCTCGCATCGAGCCGGCAGATTCCTGACGGCTCGGTACTCCATGAAACCGTCAGGCAAAAAACCGCCGACGATCCGAAATACAAACCCGGAAATCTGCCTCCGAACCCAAATTATGAACCTAGAGTTTCCTGGCAATCTTTGAGTTTCCCTTCGACTTGAGCGTCTAGATTGAAACGATTGACACCTGAGGATCACTACTCCGATAGATTCAGTCGGTCGTTCGCAAATGCATGGGGGTGTCTGTGCCAGCCGGATTGGACCATCTTAAACACATTGTTGTTCTCATGATGGAGAACCGCTCGTTCGACCATATGCTCGGTGGACTGAGTTTGGTGATGGAGAACGGGCAAAAGAAATATCCCGGTATCAACGGACTGACCGGAAAGGAATCGAATCCCGACACCAACGGAACTCCCGTCCCCGTCCAACCCAACGCTAAATTCCAAAGCCAGCTCGATCCCGACCCCGACCACCATTTTCCGGGGGTGGACATGCAGATTTTCAACGGGGCTCCGCAGGGCGCGGGACGGGTTCGCAGCATGCAGGGGTTTGTGAAGGACTACTTCACGCAAACCAACAACGTAAACAAGTCCCACAACATCATGTCTTACTTCACCCCTGACAAGCTCCCGGTGCTGACTGCTCTGGCTACCGAATTCGCTTTGTTCAACGGCTGGTTCTCGTCCATTCCTGGCCCAACCATCTGCAACCGCGCGTTCGCGCACTATGGAACATCGTTTGGGCAGGTCGGGATGAACATTTTCGACCTCCTTGCTCCGATCAAGAGTTCCTACGAAAGAATGTTAGCTGCTGGAAAGACCGCAAAAATCTACTACTTCGACCAGCCGAGTTCGACGATGGAAATCGTCAATCTTCTGAAGAACCAGCCCCAGATTTTCGCAACCTATGACCAGTTCCTTGCCGATTGTGCAGGAAATACTCTCCCCGAATATAGCTTCATTGAGCCCTGCTACAACGACCACGAAGGCCCCGGAGGCGGAGAAATTCTGGCTTCCGATCAGCACCCTGACCACAACGTTCAGGAAGGCGAGAAATTTATCGCCAAAACGTACATGGCCATCCAACAAAATCCCGACGTCTGGGACAGCACCGCGCTTCTCGTGGTTTACGACGAGCACGGTGGAATCTACGATCACGTAGCTCCGCCCGACTGCATGCCCGACGACTTTCAGGCAAATGCCGCCGCCACCGAGACCGGCGCGCCTTTCAATTTCGACTATTTGGGTATTCGCGTGCCGGCAATCCTCATATCGCCCTACGTGCAGCGGGGAATAATCGTTCCGGGCCCTGAGGCTGGCGCTGGCGCCAAAATCTTCGAGCACGCGAGCATTCCCGCAACGGTAACCGAGCACTTTCTCAATGGCGATGCCAAGCGGACCAAACGCGAAGCTGCCGCTCGAACATTTCTCGAACTGCTCGGCGATGTGAAACGACCGGACGCCGATATTCCGTTCTTCACCATGGGGGGTCACTAATGCCTTCGATTGTCATCAAGGTTCCCGATCCGGAGCCGGGTTCTTTCAACCACAAACGGCCACCAGGCACTCTTCTTAGATCGCAAACATTGCATCTGCACGAGGCGCTGCTGAGACACAAAAAGGAAATCGACGAAGTTCTCGCGATCGATCCTCGGAGCCTCAAAACCGAAGGCGAAGTCAGTGCTTACGTTCAGAAGGCCACCGCAATTCTTCATACCTACGCTGCGAAGCGTTCGGGAAAGCCGGTGACCTAACTTGCGCCGCGCTCTGCTCGTCCTGATTCTCTTTTCCGCAAGAACCGTTCATGCGCAGCAGACACCGCCTCCCCCCGATCCCCCAGGCGAGTGGGCCAAGCTAGGGCAGAGCTGCCTAAATTTCACATTCTCCGGGCTTGGCGGATGCGCCGAAGAACTCTTTACCGGTGTGCCGTTGCACATAGCCGTAGGGAGCATCGCGCCGCAGAATGGATTCGGCGCAGGTGTGGCTTACGTCGGGCACCACACCGCGGATAACTGGAGAAACAACTGGAACGCCGATGCTATAGCCAGCGGCAACGGGTCCTGGCGCGCGGGCCTTTACGTGAAATTCGTTCATACGCCGAATGAGCCGGTAACCGTTACGGAAGGACCGCCTCAGCCAGGGAAGAGGAGCTCAATCGATCTCACCGAACACACGATCTTCGGTCTATACGCTCAGGCGATATCGCTCAACAAAATCACGTTTTTCGGCTTAGGACCGAACACCACGGAAGCGGGTCGAACCTTTTTCGGAATAACCGAAACGATTATTGGCGGCGATGTTGTTAAACCGTTTTCCGGTCGCCTGCATACATCGCTCTTTGGGGAAATGAACGGACGCTTTGTAAGTATTCGCGAGAGCAACGGGCAGAACAGCCCTTCGATCAGTCAGGTCTATGACGAGGCGAGCGCGCCGGATTAATTTCTCAGCCGGGAACTTTCCAGCTTGGCGAAGGGATAAGGATTCGACCCACTTTCGCCGCTGACCTTTTTCGCCTGAACTATAGCGCAACCTACCAGCAGTATTTCGCTACCGACAATTTCACCTTCCAGCGGGTGAACATCGATTTCGGCCACGAGTTTATCCTCCACACCAAAACCTTCGTAAACGAGCCGAGACTAAATAACGGGCCCGATGCCTGTGCCAATGGCACAGATGCCCATGCCCCATGTCCGAAACCCTACTCCCGAAATTTCGAGGGAAGTATCGGATTTCGATTTTTTACCACGCTTTCGATGACCCCCGGCGGGAATAGTGTGCCGTTTTATTACCAGCCGACGCTCGGCGGCTCGGACATCAACGGCAATACTTCCCTGGCAAGCTACCAGGACTATCGCTTTCGCGCTCCCGATGTGATGTTCCTTCGCGAGAACTTCGAACACTCCATCTGGGATCTTCCCATCGGGTTTGTGATCGCGGCCGATCAAGGAAAAGTGGCGCTGACCAGGGGCGGACTGGGTTCGAGCCCGTGGATTCATAGTTTTTCCACGGGCCTTACGCTGCGGGCCGGGGGATTCCCTCAGGTATCTTTGCTGTTTTCGTGGGGCGGCAAAGAAGGCACACACACGAGCGCAAACGTGAACACGTCCCTCCTGGGTGGTACGTCGCGTCCGTCGTTGTTCTAAAGGAGCAACCTATGTTCGGTTCCGAGATGCTGGACATCGCCATAGGCATGATTTTCGTCTATCTGCTGCTCAGCCTGATCTGTTCCTCCGTCAACGAACTCATCGAGCGCCAGTTGAAGAACCGCGCCGCAGATCTCGAACGAGGGCTTCGCGAACTTCTCGACGATAGAACCGGGGCGGGACTGGTTACGGATGTGTACCAGCATGGGATGGTCAACGGACTTTTTATAGGCGACTACGACGCCAAGGACAAATCGAACCTGCCATCCTACATTCCATCCCGGAATTTTGCTCTCGCGATCATGTCTATCGTTGCGTCGAAAGACCCCGCGGGAAACATTCAGAGCGCGATAGCCAAAATAGAAAGCACCAAGGTCAAGAATGCACTGACGGCCATGTTGGACGTGGCCGGAAACGACGTGCAGAAATTCCGGGACAACGTGGAGAACTGGTTTAACAGCACTATGGATCGGGTCTCGGGTTGGTACAAGCGCCGCTCCCAATTGATTATTTTTCTGCTGGGACTATCGGCCGCCGCAGTCATCAACATCAACTCCATCACCATTGCGAACAACCTCTGGATTCACAAGGCCGAGCGGGATGCGATCGTTTCGGCGGCTCAGGGTTACCTGGCGAGACATCCTGTCAAAGACGGCGCGCCAACCGGCCAGGACTCGTCGCTCAAAGCCAACGTGGAAGGGATCGAAAGATACGGACTGCCAATAGGCTGGAATATTCCACTGCCGCAAGACCCTTTTGCTTGGGCTCGCTTTGGCCTATGGTCGCTGCTCGGCTGGCTGATTACCGCTTTCGCGGTTTCCCTGGGAGCGCCATTCTGGTTCGACATGCTGAACAAGTTCATCGTCATCCGTTCAACCGTCAAGCCGCACGAAAAGAGTCAGGAAGAACCGTCGAAGAGTTAGACCGTATCCGAAACGCTTTTAACGACGATCGGCAAAACCGTGAATGCCCGATGTCAGGTTCTATTGCCAGCGAAAATGACATGCCCGAAACTACGCCATTTCAAGGAACGGCTTTTGCTTTGAGTCCCGACGGGCTGGCCAGCGTCAGCGGCAGCCTGGGAGTCCACGCTCAAGAAATGTGGACCGTGTTGACCGTCGAGACGTCCGGTTGCGGGTTCTTGCCCGATCGCCGTCCTCAAATACTATATGAGAGGCATATCTTTCACCGACTGACAACTGGCCGCTTTGATGATGGAGACATTAGCGACCAGCGGCCGGGCGGTTACGGCCCGAGAGGAGCGCAACCACGCAATGCTGCGCCACAAGGGGGAAAGAGAGAACGGCGAAGCCATCGATTTCGGTGTGGCGAATTCGTCGTCCACATCGCTTCTTCGCGCCCTGGCGGCTTGCCCGAAGTGAGGCGAAGAAACAGCGAAGAATCTGGGGTTTATCGCCCATCCCTATATATAGTCGCACGCACCGAGCGGGGCGGGGAGCGACGGCCCGAAACGAAGACGAAAGAGATCTGACCACAGGAGAGGGAAGCCCCCCGAAACAGCCATCGACAATGGGTACCGCGACGCGTCACCTCCCTCTTCTCGTGGGTTATCCAAACACGCCGTTCGGATAGAGCAGGATCTTGCCCGCAAGGCGAAGGCCCGTTCGAAAGAGGGTATCCGAGCGGACCGGCTCGGTCGCCCACCTCGAAAGCAAGATCGACCGCTACCTGCAAGCTTTGCGGCTTCCCGACGCCTATATTCACGTAGTTTCGATCATGAACAAGGACAGCCTCGAAATGACCGACGACGACCGCGCGCTCATCCTCGGGATCGTTCGCGGAGCCCTGGCGGAAAAGGCCCCCATCGTGGTCACCCATGGAACCGACACGATCGTCGAGACCGGACTGTACTTCGAGCGGGCGCTCACCGAACTAACGGTTACCATCGTCTTTACCGGCGCGATGACCCCGCTCGGGTTCGAGGGGAGCGACGGCTTGCAAAATCAGACAGAGAGTCTCTCGCCGTTCGGCTGCTTTCGCCGGGAATCTACCTCGTCATCCACGGACAGGTCTTTCCCGTCGGCCGCGTTCGGAAGGATCGCGAGCGGGGTCGGTTTGTTTGGACCGAAGAACCTCTTTTTAAAGAATACCCACGGGTGATCTACTCTGTTTTCCCTTCGAACTCATCCTCAGTCGCAACAGACTTTAGAGAGCGATGAACGTCGAAGAACAGCTGCACTCCAAGTTCAACGAAAAGCCACTCGTAATGAAAACTCAACCCACAACCTCGTCAGAATATCGAAAGCCGGGAACGCAAAATAAAGATAGTAGATCCATTTCGTCACTCCCGTCGTCGCCTGATCTTTAACGCCGGACTCGCAGTTGGCTCTGAGTTGCTCCTTGTAGTATCGGTATTGCTCCGTTAGACGTCTCGTAAATTTCTCCAAAACTACAGCGCAAGCGAGCAGGAAGATCGTCCCGATTAAGTAGCGATAGTAGGGCAGTTCCTGTCCCCTCCGAAGGATTCCGGCGTCGACATAGGTCGCGACAAGTTCGCGGCGAACAAAGAATATTGCCGTCTGCACGCTGACCATCACGGTGAGGCCCCACTGCATCAATTTCTGCAGCATGCCGGCATAGAAATGGACTTCGGCACGAAGCACACTTTCTTTGCCATGTTCCATATTCCCCCCTGCGCCCGAGCGCCAGCTTCCTATGAATCCAGGCGCCCTAGCGGATTCACCGTCTCGACAACTAAACGCTCCTGACGCGCTGCCAGTGAGCTGGTGCGGAGATCATCGCATCGGCGGCTCCTTGGTCGGCCCGGCCCCTCGCCGTTCGACAAACGCAACCCGGCCTCGGTTTTTGCTTCTGGTCTACCACGTCAAACTCCGGCGCCACGAGATTCAGTTGCAGTCTTTCGAAAGGGGCTGAGAACCTTCCGGTAAGCCAACCGATGACGTAACCCGCTGCCAATGCACCCGACACGGTGGTGAGGTAACCCACCGTGTTGATTTGCGGCATTGCCCGCCAGTAAGGACCGCCGTCTTCACCGAGGAGAGCTGCGCGTTCCAACTCTCCGCGTCGGCGAGCACGCTCCTCTTCCGGCATCAATTCTTGGGCTATGATCGATGCGTCGATCATCCCGCGACAGAGCGCGCAAGGATCCTCCGGCAGCATGCGGACCAACTGCAAGATCTGCCCGGTTACCGTGCCGTTCTTTCCTTCAAGCATTGCACCGCAATCTATGCTGGGCACCAGGTAGCGAAGTGCCAGGTCACTGAGAGCGAGGCGAGAATGCTGACTGTCCGTGCAGCACATGGCCACGTCCGCGGTGACCACTACATCGACGATCTCTCTCGAGGCAGCGAGCCGATGTATCCTTCAAAAACACAGTAAGGATCAATCGATTGAACGTGCTCTTTGGCAACCGCTACTTTTGAGACTCCCGCAACGACGTGATTCCGTCGGCTGCCGTGAATCCTTTCCAGATTCGATGCCGAGACCTCGTCCGAGTCCACCACGATGAGCCGGCCCACGCCGGCACGCGCCAAGACTTCGATGGCCGCCGAGCCGCTGCCTCCAGCTCCGATGACCGCAACACTACTATGCCGAAGTCTTGTCAAGGCGATCTCTCCAAACGCTTCCGTGAAACGCTCCCTCGTGCGTTTTTCGAATTCTTTTGGTGCAACCCTCCCGTCCGTCCAAGTGACCGTGGGCGTCCGTTCCACGGCAAAATGGTCCACGGCAAACCATCGATCGTTCCAGTGAACTCGTCCGGAGAGAGCGATCTCTCCGTCCATGATTGAGGCGATAAGACTGACGTATGGCCGGTGGGCGGCAAAACCTCCGAAGTATTCCGCGTAGTAGGAATCCATGTCGTCATCAATCACGCTCGCAACGGGGCGGTAGTCGCGGGGATGAGAGTGCACCACGGCGACAGCAAGATCGTGCTGCTCCGCCGTCAGCGCAATTCTTAAGCTGTACGGTTCGCGGATAAGCACATGCTCGACTTGCTCGTCCAACTCCCCCGGACTCGGAGGATCGATGCCCGCCATGGTCAGAACCAAACCGCCGTCATACTCTCTCCAGCCAAAACGTGCGAAGCTGGCCCACTCTCGATCGGGATATCGCGCGAAGATCGTCCGGCTCAACTCCATCCATTCCGGTGTCGCGACTCTGACAATTACCTTCACAAGTTCACCTCAGTCCAGGCGCTCGAGCCAACTCAGCAAATGATCAAAATAGGTATGGAACCCATGGGCCATCTGGTTCCATGGGCCAGCGCCGCCGTTCTGGTGCGGATGGTAACTGGCCAACTGCCAGGCCTGCCCACCGACTTGAACGATCCCCTGGTTGTTTTGTCCGCCTTTTACCCGCGCAAGCAGGGGCGAACCAACAGGCAATCCCGCGAGATCGATAGGCGCGGCCGGATAACCGCCCGGGACCGGCACGATGACATCGGTCGAAGCTGGCAGCGAGAATCTGGCGCCACTGGTCGGTAAACCACGATAGATAACGTAGTCACGATCCGCAGTGAGCAGCTCCGCGAGCTGCTCACCGTCACGCAACGAGGCCAACTCGCGAAGGATCCGCTCACGAGACACAGCCACCCTCCACACGTTTCCGAGTGACCAGAAAATGTTGCCCGTTTCGAATCTCCACTTTCTGATCCACACCGATTTCCGGTTTCTCGTGTCCATCGTCCACGCGGATGACCGCGTTTTCCGGAGGGACATCGACAAGAGCCGCAATCTCCCCCACCGGTCATAACGTCCTTTACACCATCGTTTCGGCCGAAGCGCCTACGATTCACGAAAATGTGCAGTTCCTCATGAAATTCAGCTTGGCTTTCCACTTTTTATCCTCCTACGGAGATGCGGATCACTTGATCCAGATCGGCAAACGATGTTAACATCTAGACTAGAAGTATACGACATCGTATAGCTTAACTATAGCATATGGCATAGGCGGCGTCAATGGCCATTCAGCAAGATTTTTCACGTCATCTACAAAATCTCCGGGAGATGCGGGGACTCACGCAAGCGGAGCTCGGCAGCCGTGCCGGGATCGCTGCTGCGTCAATTTCGCACTTTGAAACCGGGCAGCGTTCTCCCGCGCTCGAATCTTTGGTTAAGCTGGCCGATGCGCTGAGCGTATCGGTCGATGTCTTACTGGGGCGGGCAGCCATCGACTCCTCCTCGCAGATCGACCCGGTCTTTCTGAGGGCCTCCAAGGCCGATTCCCACACACTAGAAACCGCCCGTCGAATCATGCTGGCTTTGCTCAGTAATTCCAAGTAAAGTACTGCCGTCGAAGTACCGACGCTAATGAATAATAAGAACTCAAAAAATCCCGACTTGAGCACCGCCCAAACTCAGCCACAGACACTTACCGCCGACGAGCAGCAACGTCTGCTCAATGCGCTCGAAGTTGCGCGTGAGAATGCAAAACCCACCGTAAAACGCCTAATGGAGTCTGAGTCTGTGAGCAATGAACTTCTGAGCATGCGTCTCGGGAAGTCTGCGACAGATGACCTCCGAAAACACTAACTATCCGACGCAAACCATCGACCTCATCCAGTTCCCGGCGGATTTAGGAAGCCTGTTTCCTCGCCCGGCCGGACTACTCGACAGCATCTGGCCCCCGCGTCAGGTGCTTTATCTCGGGCTGTACCTCGGCAACCTGGGTTGCAAGACGATTCTCAAAGAGTCGCACTACATCGATCGCGACTACATCCTCGACCTCTCGGCTTTCTACGCACGAAGTTTGCGAAACTATCCCAATTTCTGCTCGCGGTTTCATTTTCTAAGCACCGATCTCGAAGAGGAAAAATGGAATCTTCTCTTCGATCCGGCGGCCAGCCGGGCGCACCGCGACTCGGTAATTCACGAGATCCAAAGAAACTATCTTGGATTTACCGTGGTAAAACCTCTCCCGGGAACCCCCGTGGGAAGAACCATTCTTCGCACCTATCCGGCAACATCGGCCAAAGGGAAGAAGCGCTCCTTTGGTGGTCTGCGGAAATATACCTGTCATCTCGCGGGACACGAATTCCACATTGAGGGGCTGGCGTTTCAACAACAAGATCAAGGAGTCAGCGCTTGCGCGACCACTGCGCTCTGGAGTTCGTTGCACAAGGTCGCCCACGACGAACGCGTCCTCGTCCCGGCGCCCGCACAAATAACGGAAGCCGCTTCCCGATACCTTCTGGCCGATGGCCGTTCGCTTCCTTCCGAAGGCCTCAACTTGCAGCAAATTAGCGAGGCCATACGAGGGAGCGGATTGCAACCGCTTGTCGTCAAGTCGGTCTCTCTGGAAGAGGACAAGAAGCAACTGCTTGCCTACGTTGCATCCGGATTTCCTCCGGTGTTGGCATTGCAAGCGCCCGCCGGCGGGTTGGGACACGCGGTTTGCTGTGTGGGCGTCAAACTGGGCGACCTGTCCGCCCTGATACCACCGGCCACCCATCCTAATTACTCCGTTCTTGCCGACGCCTTGGAGGCCATTTATGTTCACGATGACCGTCTTGGACCGTACGCCTCCGCCGAAATAACTCCTTTGACCGGTCAGGTCGCGGGCAAAAGCCACATTTCAACGGGTCTGCAGATTCAATGGCCCGACAAGACGCAAGCCGACATCTCCGTCGTAAAAGCCTTCATTGTTCCTGTGCCCGACAAGATTCGCATGCCCATCAGCCGTGTTTTAGCCTCCGGTTCGGTCATGGCGGAACTCGCGGGGATGTTTTTTAAAGGTTTTGAACGGCGCGTCATTCTCAATGCTTATTACAAATTGGGCGTCAGCTATCGTGAGGAGGCTTTGGATTTCGGGCTCAGCAGCGCGGGACTCCGGAGATTCTGCTGCGAGTCCGTTTTGCCACGCTTTATCGGCGTCATCGAGATCACTGCCAAAGAAGGCCATCTTTTTGATGTGCTGCTCGATACCACCGAGACCCGCCCAAATCCCTCCGCCTTATTTTTCATCCGGCGAAGCGGGTTGCCTGCTGAACATCATCTCTCGCTCAAGGCTTTGGCTGAACATTTTGGAGCTGTCTACCTGTCCTAGTGACGACCTCCGCGATTGCAGCGCGCGCGATCTCGTCCGTACCAATTCGCCCTCTCAGTGCGAAGAAATTGACCTATTCGTGGCTTTTTGCAATCGAGGCACCAAGCGTGCACCGAGTTAAACCCGCACGAGCTGAACACCTTTAAGTGAGGCTGATCATCAGTCTGCACCTAATGATGTCAGCTCAAGAAGGCCTCGAAACGAACCTCCATCGACATGTCGGGGAGGCAGCTTTCAATCGCCGCGCGCGAGAATCGCTCGCCCTTCGTGCGCCGCGAACATCCAAAGACTGCGGAATTGCCCGAAGTTCACGACGGCACCGAGATACCCTGGGATGTCGACCGTGCGCGACGCAGTGATATCGTCGATCCGCTTGCCGAGCAATTCACGCTGCTGATGCCCGACAAGGCCGCAGAATTCCTTCGAGACCTCTTAGCACCACTCGGCAATCGCCGGCGGGCTCCATTCCGGCAGTCATTTCCGATACCAACCGCACGAGCTCTCCCTGCATCTCGGAAGGCAAGTCATTTAGAGCGGTCCGTTTCATCTTGGGAGCCACGTACTTCTCCCGCACGTCCGCCTCGTCACCGGTCATGGCGAGCTCATCTCCGAAAGAACACTCCCGGCGTTTTCGCGTCGACCAGCGACAACTCCAAATGCGAAGGGCGAACGCTTCTCGGGAACAAATCGATGCTCAGACCTGGCTCTTAGCGAGCAGCACCTTCTCTCGCCTCGGAAGTGTCGGCGAGGGAGACGGCACCGACTTGGGCATGACCGCAGGCACTCTTCCACGCAATTTGTCTCCGAAGGAGATCACGGTGTCTGTGAACGCCTTCGCCGCGGGCGATTGCACCGCGCGGCGGCGAACCAGCCAGACCGAACGTTCTAAGTGAAATCCGTCGACTTCGATAACCGCCAACTCTCCGCTCTCCTTTTCTTCTCGGACCGACAGCAACGGAACGAATCCTATACCCACGCCGACGGCCACCAGTTTCTTGATCATTTCGATCGGCGCATTTTCGACCGCCAGGTGCAGCGGCGCTTTCACCTGAAGGAACGCCTCGGCGATCTTCCGATGCCAGGGCGAAGGCTCCGAAACGTCCATCACCATCAAGGACTCGTCGCCGAGATCCTTGATATGGACACGGCCTTTAGCCGCCAATGCGTGGGTGGGACTCGTAATCAAAACCAATTCGTCCTCGATGACGAATTTCGCGTCGAGCTCGTTATCCTCGGGCCGGAACGAGAGCAGCGCGAGATCGAGCTTACGATCTTTCAAGTCCTCAAGCAGGCTTTTCGACCGCTCGCATTTCACTTCCATCCGGATGCCTGCATGCTCGGTTAAAAATAACTGAGCGAGTCTCGGAAGAAGATGCAGGCTGATGCTCTCGTTGGCCCCGATCCGGAGACGCCCCAGCCGCAAATCGCGAATATCCCCGACCGCCGAGACCGTTTCGGTGCGCAAGCCGAGCATCCGCGTGGCATGTCGGTAGAGCGCTTCTCCGGCCTGCGTCAGACGGTATTCGTATCGTTTTGAGCGGTCGAATAGCGGCGCTTCGAACTCGCGTTCGAGCTTGCTTTCGCCCGGCGCGCCCTGGGCTGACGGGTACCTTCTGAGCCAGCGCACCACCTCGGGCCATTTCAAGGAGAACACCAGCCAGCGGCACATTTGTTCGAGTGAAGGGACCTGCTCCTTGCGCGCTTCACGCGCCGCCCTGAGGAAGTAATAAAAACGAAATAGGTTCACGAACCGTTTTACGTCCCGCGGATTGGTGAAATACTGTGCTGTAAGCGAGGAGATCAAATTCCGCATGTTTTTTTCCTGGTCACCGAAATTCTTGATGTTTTCGTTCATGGCATGAATCGCTTCGACATCTCGTTTCAGGGTCTCCTGCTGGCGAGGAGCCAAGGGCGTCTCGGCGGCAACCTGCTGAATCACCTCTTCTGCCGTCGCGGAATGCGACTCGCTCTCTTCGACAACCCGGGCGGCACGGTCTCGCGCTTGCATGTCGATATCGTCTACCGCGCTGTCTTCCGAAAACAGGGAGTCCACATATCGAGTCAATTCTTCCGGGCTTGACGGCGGAACAATGAACGGGAGTTGGACAAACTTGTCCATAAATCGCCATCCGAGGGAAGTTGCCTTGGCATAGCCGGGCAGCTTAGCAATGACGTCACTGTGCGCTTGATCGAGCGCGGCAGCGACCATTTCGTCATCGATTCCCAACACAAACATGCAATCCGGAAATTCACCGGCGAGAAACAAGTTGATCGCCTCGACGACCGCGGCTACCTTCCCCGGCGAACAGCGATCCAAGTCATCGATGAAGATGACCATGGGAAGATACTTTCTGGGAATCGTCTCAAACACCCGCTTCAGGTCTTCCGTCACCTCGTGTACAAAGCCAAGATTAGCTTTATAGTCCGGTGCCGCCACCAGGTCCCCCAATGTCAGTTCGGCAGGATTTTTCTCAACCTCGGCGTTGACGTTCTTAAGCTGTTTCCACGCCGCGAAGAGATCCCCACCAAGAGCTAGGAACAGCCCAAGCCAGCCCCCACTCTCCCACCGCTCCCAATTTCGCAAATGCCCTATCACCGCAATGGCGAGAGCAATACCTGGACCTGCGGCATAAGCCCACAACAAGGGAAGCAGCTTCGCGAAAAAGCGAGAAAACACCTCTTGGTAGACGCGATGCCGGATCTCGGCCGCATCGTTGGACTTTGACGCGGGCACCGTTCGTGTCTGGATTCGACTCATTGCCGGTCAATCCATTGATCTGTGGATAAGCAAACGCTAGGCCGCCGAGCATGTGATCGAAGGACCGGCTCCTCATCATCACCACGACGATGTGTTCCAAATTGTTTAAGGATTTCGCCACACACCCGCCTCAAGATTTCCGATTACCATATCGATAAACAAATTGAAGCCTAAACTGGGCCTGAATGCAATTCAAGCAGTGCCTTTCAAGTTCACTCGGCGTCTCGCAGGAAGAGCTTGCGGACATGTGCAGCTTGTCGAACGGCCAGAACTGGAAGGACAAACACAAGCCGATGATAGCGATCAAACAGAACCGCACGAGCCTCTTGAACACCGGAAACCACGCGCCGGATCAATTGCTCCTCGGTGAGCGTAGTAAGGTCTTCGGAGGGCAAGGGTTCAGTGGGGCGGACGAGGTTCATGCCGACGATTCCAGCCACTTCCCGCCCCATCGCGAAAGCGCTGGGGGCGCACACAAGCGGTTCGGCGCAGAAGCAGCGCCCGGGAGCTGCACCAGCGCTCCTCCGTATAACACGGAAGAGAGAGCAAGGCATCTCAAATGCCAAAATTTATTTTTCGTTCACGATGGCCAATTGCGTAAGTTTCGCGGGCATACTTTTTCCAACCCATAATCTCCGCTGCAATCCTCAAGCTATGCAGTTCCCGCGCGGTGGAGGGACGTTTTCGACCTCTCATAGATACGCCAGATTCTCCGTTTAACCTTGCGCAGGCACACAAACCGTGATCCATCGCCTCATGGTGCGGTAGACTATCGCCGGAGGATTCGTGAACGTCCTAGCCACCATTAAGCGCCAAGAGAAGAAGGTCGCGATGCAACTGGGCAAACTGCAGCGCGAGTTGAACGGCTTGCAGGCCGCCGCGAAAGCCCTCGGAGATTCGACGAGCCGCGAATTCGCGGGAGTCAAGAAACGCGTCATGTCCGCGGCCAGCCGCGCGAAAATTTCCAAGGCCGCAAAAAAAAGGTGGGCCAAGTTCAAAGCGCAAGCCAAGAAGGCAACCAGCTAAGTTCTTTCGGCACGTACGCGGCCACACCGCTGGTCCCTCGTCGTCGCCTGCGTCCCAACGCGTTCGTAGCCGAGTCCCTGCGTCAGGCGCGCTCAAGCGCCGCGATGCGATTGGGATTCATGCCGCGTTCCAGGAATCGGTCCTCCAGTATGTAGCGAGCGAATTCATTTAGCCAAGACTCGAACCCAATGACAACCGTAGTGCGGCTACCGGCCGTCATCGGAACCGTCAGCATCGTTCGGTTCCTCTTCCAGGTTATCCATCTGGCCAAAAACACCGGCTGAATCCCTCTCGTCGTCCATTCTGCGTGACACTGCTCGACTGTCCCTTAGATGCGTATTCATGATTTTCGCTAGCTGGCGCGAGAACTTGCCTTGGAACTCAGAGACCGAATCGTAGCTGTCGCATAGACCCCGCGCAAAACATTCCCTTCTAAAGTCGGTCAACGCACGGTATTGGTCTGAGTCAATAGCGTCCGGCGAGACAGGAGCGTTTGAGAAGTAGATCATGGCGTGCTTTCCCGATCTCATATGTTGTTGAATCTCTTCAACGGTGCCACTCCGCGCCTCGCCCGTTGGCGTTCCGAGGCGTGTCCAAAAAACCGCGACCAAGAGGTCACATTCCTTTAGAAGCTGACGGTTGAGAATGGCTTGCGGCCTGTCACCCATTTCCGGAGTGGCGTGTGTGTCCGAAGAAACGGGGAGTAGCACAATGCCGATGTCCTCACTTTGTTCGGAGTTTACTGCGTTCCACTCGTCGATCACTCTGCGGATGACTTCCCGTTCGCGCAAAACATCCTTGGGAGAGGCGATCATCACCTTCCAGACGTCTGCCATATAGGACATGATGCGCTCCTGCGTGCATACTTAGTCAGAGAAGTAACCACACTATACTCTAGCCCGCGATCCTCACACGTCTCTCTCGATCCACGAAATCGAGCTCCCCCGTAAGTTCCCCCCGAGCTGTATTTCTCCTCCCTGCCCTTCCTGCGAGAAGACTGCTCCTAGACCGCCCGCTTCACCTGTCAAGGGCGTCCGTTGCGCTCCCGTGAACGCGAAAACCACGCGCCCTTGACAGCGCGGGCGGCTAGTCACCGGGGACCTCTCAAGAAGGGCAATTGTTCTTCTTGGCAGCGGACCGCGCTGCCAAGGAGGGCAAAAAAACAAAACCCTGCAAAAAGAAGCCAGAGAAATGAATTCCCAAGAGATCGCAGAACTCACGACCAAAGCCATCGAAGAATTGGCCAGCGCACTCGAGGCCGGGCACAGCGAGACGCTCGCGCAGTACCTCGCGGCCATCCGACGCTTTCACAAATACTCGCTGCACAACGCGATGCTCATCGTCTCGCAAAAACTCGCCGCAACGTTTGTCGCGGGATTCCACACTTGGCACAAGCTCGGACGGCACGTGCGCCAAGGCGAAAAAGGCATCACCATCTTTGCGCCGGTTCTCTTGCGGAAAAAAGAGGCGGGGCATGGAATGGAAGTGAGCGCGGAAGAAGTCCTCGTCGGCTACCGGACGTGCGCGGTTTTCGATGTCGGCCAGACCGAAGGAAAACCGCTGGCGTCCATCGCAAAAGTCCAAGGCGACGCCCGCCATTACGGTGACCGGCTCGCCGCCTACACGCTTTCGCTCGGCATCCGGCTCGAGTACTCGGAAGCGATTCGCCCCGCGCGCGGCATTTCCGAAGGCGGGAAGATCATCCTGCTCCCGGACCTCGACTCCGCGGAGCACGCTGCCGTGCTCGCGCACGAAATTCTTCATCACCAGCCGCGCCGCGGAGCGACCACGAAAACCGTGCGCGAAACCGAAGCCGAAGCGGTGGCCTACGTCGTCTGCCAGGCCATCGGCCTCGAAACGGGAACTGCGGCGGCGGATTATATCCAGTTGCATCGCGGAGATTCGAGGCTCTTGCTCGAGAGCCTCAATTACATCCGGCTGGCAGCAGGTAGGATTCTCGATAGAATTTTGGAAGACCGGAGCCTGCCCGAGATACGGGCAGTCTAGACCGGTCCTAGCGGGCGGATTTCTATTCCCTCGGCCGCTCTCGCCGCCCGAACGATCCTTTGAGCGTCACGAGACGCCCTCCCGCAATTCGCATGGCGATTCCCGTGACCCGCCCCACAATTTCCGCTTCCGCGGGATGCCGGAAGGTCTGCACTTTCTCGGGCGACTCGGGATGGGGAACCAGCGTCAGGACGCCATCTTCGATCTGACACCACCCGCAGGCGTAGCCGTCGCGGAGATCGACGAAATAGATCGGCCGCCGGAACTGCGACTGGCCGCGGCTTCTACGGAGGACGCCCTTCTTGACGCGGGTTTGTTTCGCATCGATTTGCACGAAGGAGCCGGGAGGAATCAGGGGCGCCATCCGGCGGTCCAGAAGACCGATGTACCCGTAGAGGTATCGCCGCAGATCGAGATGGCGGAGCAGCGGGACGGGAATGTCGCCCCACACGTCGACGAGCCGCGACAGCAAGTCGGTTTTTTCGAGCTGCGCGGGGTCGGAAGCGGGGGGAGGAGCCGCAGTAAATCCGGGAACCGGCGCTTCGCTCGGCGGCAAGAGGTAGGTTTTCGGCGGGCGCGACAGCGCCCGTTCCTTATTAAGGACGGCCGCCTGAATGCCAAACAGAGCGTGGACCTCCTCGATACTCAGCCGGTAGAGGACGCTCAAGCTCGCCATCTTGAAAACACCCGGAATGAACTTGCCGTTTTCGATGTCCGCGATCCAGCCGCGCGAGAGAAAGAAGTCCCGGTTCCGCCGTTTCTTGGCGAGCTCGTGACTACGCCGCTCGACCTCGCGAATGCTGAAGCCGAGACGCACGCGTATCCTTCGCAACTTCGCGCCACCCCGTGCAGCCAGTTCCTGCCGCTTCATCGACGCGGATGATAGACCAAACGTGAATAGCTGTCGAGCGTATTAACGTAAATATTATTTACCTCGCGCGAAACGACGCACCTTTCGTCCCGAAACCCATCCGGAGTTCGTCCTGAATCCCGGACGATTTTAGAAATTCCGCACAAGATCGTACTCCCTCCTCCACTCTAGGCCCATGTCCCCAGGGGTGTCTCCGCAGCTTCCGGCAGGAAGCGGCGCAGACCTGGGACACCTCATGAAGGAAAAGCGCGGCTCTTCCCCATCGAAGCCTCGAACTCGTGCTGCCGTTCCGCCCGCCGGGCACACTCTATGCGCCAGCGGCGCAGAAGAGGCGCGCCTCGCACTGCCGGAGCGCATCCGCCGGATTCTCGACACGCGCAACCTGACTTTGTACGACGTCTCGGAGGAAACACGGGGTGGGGATCGCCGCTACCGCATTCCCCGGAACTTCTATTTTCGATTGCGTACTTCCGGATTGAGCCCGACCATCTATCAGTTGGCCGCGCTCGCTCGATCGTCCGCGTACCGGCTTGCGGACTGGCTCGATGTTTTTGGCTTCCGCCTGGATGAAATTGCGCGCGTCGGCAACAACCTCCCGCGTCGGCGCACCACGCTTCTCGACACCGGCATTTACGATGCCTCCGTCGAGATTCCTTGGTTTCGCGATCGCCCGCGCACGACTCCCATTCCGCCGGTGGCGCCTCTCGGCCTGTTGCTCGAAGCCGCTGGGCCACAGAGGCTCTCGTCGCTCGTTTCCTCCCATCCCGACGGCTTCGTGTATGCGCGAATCGGTTGCGAAGACGCTCTCGCTTATCCCGACCTAGTTCCGTCGAGCATCGTTCGCGCAGATCCCCGCGAGGTCGATCGCCTTCTTCCAAAATCGGGCGGCCAACCCACCGAAACTCTTTTTCTCGTCGAACACGCGCGCGGCCTTTGCTGCTGCCGTCTGCATCCGTCGGCAAAGAATCGCATCACGCTCGCTCCCACGCAGCTTCCCTTCGCCCAGGTTGAATTCGAACTTGGCTCAGAAGCCAGAATCCTGGGAGTCGTGGACCTCGAATTCCGCCCACTGCGAAACAAGAAGCATCCGGGACGGCCGTCCGGTGTGCTTCCCGAAGTGGCGCCAGAACTGGCAAAGCTCTCGAAGCCTTCCGCTCTTCGTTCTTTGCTCGGTGCCGAGCGGCCAAGTTCGCTGCTCCGCAACGCGCGCCTCCGGGCCGCTCTATCGTTCCGGGAGGCGTCGGAACTGAGCCGCGTAGCGGTGGAAGCTTTTGGCGACCGGCGCTACTTCATGTCTCCGGGCGCGCTCTCGGATTGCGAGGCCAGCGATAACCCGCCTCGGGACATCCACAAACTCTTCACGCTGTGCATCCTCTATTCCATTGCTTTCGCGGAACTTATGAGCTCGTTCGGATTTCCGCTGACCCAACGCGATCCCATCGCAGCGATATGGATGGGCGGCCGGAATGAGCGGAAGCGCTCCGTAACGCATCGTCCAGCTTTAGCGGTCACCACCCTGACGAAATCATTCCTCCAAGGTCTTGCCGAACGTTTCGAAGAAATTCCCTTCTTTTTGCGAGACGCGATTCCTACTCTCGCTGGACTGTCCCGGATCTCGGTGCACGATGTGTTCTGGACTGGACAAACGCAGCCGCTCCATCCTTCGCTCGCAGGCGCCCTCTTCCTCATCGTGAATCATCTCCGAAAAACACCCATCGCATTTCGCAGGAAGTCTCTGTGGAGCCAGCCGCTCTACCTTCTGCGAAAGCGAGATGGATCCTATCTTTCGGCGAGCTGCAGCCTCGAAGACGGCAGGATCGTCGTGCATCCGTATACTGAAGACTTCGTGCGGCCCGAACGCCTTATCAACGGTGTCGACGCTGATGTTGTCGGGCAGATCGTAGCCGTTATCCGATCGCTGCCATCGCGGCCTTGACCGAACGTTGTTTGGATTTCTCTTTTATGCCGATTAGAGTCGAATCGCGAACGGCCGGCTCCGTGCGAGTGACGGAGAGACAATTCCGTCGCGTTGACACGACAGTGCTTCTGTGGAGTAGTGTCGATTCGCGAATATTTCTTCAAGTTCGTGGCTTCCTTCTCGCGTTTCTGACACGCTCGGCCCGTTCGTGACCATCGTTTGAAGGTTGAAACTGGGAGCCTTTCTCGTGAAGGTATCGGCACAAGTTCGGTCGATCCACAACCAGGACGGTGCCGTCGTTCTCGACGTCCTCCATGGCCAAATGTTTCGGTTGAACCTCGTAGGCTCGCGAATGCTTGAGCTCCTAAAGCAGGACCGCACGGAAGGCCAAATTGCCGATGAGTTGAGCAAGGAATTCGGCGCGGATCCGGAAACCGTCTTGGCGGACCTGAAGGAATTTGTCGCGCACCTTGAAAGGCATCGCTTACTCGAACGGCGTGAACGGGAGAGTCATCCCGCACGATGAGGAAGATCTCCGATGAACACGCGCCGACAATGCGACCACGACCCTCTTCGCATCCTTCTCTTTCGGAACGATGCAACGGAATTGCTCATACAGAAAACGCCCGGCGCCTTTCATCTCCCGGCTATGGCCATTCCGCGGTGCACGAGGGTAGCTGAGGAACTCACAGCCGCGATCAAGATGTCGTGGGACCTCGAAACGTACTGCCTGTTTACCTTGCCGGCCGACAGGACCGGTTATGCGCTTCTCGAAACTCGCCAACCGGACGCAGGGCACCCAACCGGAATGTCTTGGATGCCACTCGATTCTCCGGTCTCCCAGGCTTTTGAAGATCCTACCGACCTTGCCGCCGTCTGCACATCGCGGAAGGCGTTGGACCAATACCGCCGCGGAGAGCTGCCGGGTGTCTTCGGGAGACCCGGCTCGCTCCGCATGGTTATGGAATGGACCCTCACGCAAGCAGCGGCTGCCGGCTTACGCCTGACGGGCCGCTTCCGTCAATTGAATGCGAGTCCGACGTTCAGTCTCATTCGCTTCGAGACCGATGGCCCGGCCTTATGGTTCAAGGCTGTGGGCAAACCCAATGTCCACGAACATCGCGTGACTCTAAAACTCGCGTCGGCCTTTCCGGAATTCCTGCCGCGCATTCTCGCCTCTCGTCCCGAATGGAACGCCTGGCTTTCACCGGAATCCCAAGGCTCTCCACTGGATACAGATTCGACCGGAGCCGCTTGGGAATCGGCCGCCGAAAATCTCGCGCTCCTCCAGATCTCGACCTTTGGCCGAAGATTCGAGTTGATCGAAGCAGGATGCAAAGACCTGAGGCCCTGTATGCTTCGGGATCTCGTCCGTCCCTTCTTCGATTTCATGACACAACTCATGGAACGGCAAACGAAGCTCTCTCCGGCGCCTCTTTCGCGGCACGATCTTCTCGCTCTCGCGCGTGAGACCACGTCCGCATTGGAAGAGCTCGAAGATGCCGGCGTTCCGAATACGTTGGGACATCTCGACCTAAACGCCGGCAACGTCCTGGTTTCGGATACGCGTTGCGTATTTCTCGATTGGGCTGAAGCCTATGTCGGTCCTCCTTTTTTCAGTTTCCAGTATCTGCTGGAGCACTGGCGCCGGCTGCACAAAGAAGATTCGCGCAAAGAGAGTTCGCCGCTCACCTACTACGCGAAACATTGGACCCGATTTTCCACAACGGAACAAATTGCGAGAACTTTCGAGCTGACCCCGCTTCTCGCTGCCTTCGCGTATGCCACGAGCGGCCTCGCCATGCGGAGCGCGGAGTCCCTTCGCCCCGAGACCGCCGCGTACCTTCGCAGCCTCGTCCGACGGATGAAGCGCGAAGCGGACACCCTTGGGGAACGGAGGCTGCTATGTGTCCCGTGATGCCACCTCCCTTTTCCGTTATGGAGCCCGTCACCGACATTCTTCACGGTGTCACGATCACCGATCCGTACCGCTGGCTCGAAGACCAAAACTCGCCACAAACACGCAAATGGATCGAAGAGCAAACCGGTTACGCACGCTCGTACCTCGATAGCATTCCGGGGCGCGACCGCATTCGCGAGCGCGTTCGAGAACTGGTCGATGTCGAAACGTATGATTCCTTCTTGAAGAGTGGGAGCCGCTATTTCTTTCGCAAGCGCCTTCCCGGGCAGGAACAGCCCTCCATCTATTTTCGAGAAGGAGCAGAGGGCGAGGACCAACTGCTTGTCGACCCTGCCGCTCGTGGCACCGGAAATTACACTGCTGTCAAACCGCTTCGCGTTTCCCCCGATGGATCGCTGCTTCTCTGTGAGGTGCAACAGGGCGGCGAACGCACGGGTACATTTGAAATTCTGGACGTCGCCAGTCGCAGAGCACTTCCCGATACCCTGCCTCACGGCTATTTGCGTGGCTTTGCATTTGCACCGGACGGAAAAAGCTTCTACTACGTTCACGAGCCCACAGTAGAGATAAGACCCTTCTATCGTGCTGCATTCCTTCACGTCCTCGGAACCGATCCTGCGCGAGACAAAGAGATTTTCTTTGCCGGCCAAGAGGAGAAATGTCGACTAATTTTGATCTCCGGCACGCATACGCTTGGCTTCTTGGTCTGTCGCTTCCTCGACAAAACCCGCACGGATTTTTACCTGTGGCGTATCGGAAGCGGGGGCCGTGCGATTCCCGTTCTTCGCGACGCAGATTACAGCTTCGCACCTCGACTACTTCCAGGGCGCGTTCTTGCAATTGTCGATCAGAATGCACCGAATCGCAGGATCGTCGAGGTGCGACCGAGTGAAAACCAGAATCTGCTGTACTTCGACCTTGTTCCCGAAACGGATACGCTCATTCGCAATTGGCTCGTTACCGCAAATCGGATCGTCGCTTCGTACCTGCGAGGCACAAACACTCACATCGTGCTCTTCGATCTCTTCGGCAAACGCCTCGGACTCATTCCATGCAATGAAGGCGATACCGTTCGTCTGATGCTGGGCAGTCCCGATAATGATGAGGTTCTTCTTGAGCGGGAGTCCTTCACACATCCCATCGAAATCGTCCGCTGCTCTGCTACCT